>NZ_FCOE02000021.1 GCF_001544915.2 Caballeronia pedi
CGCGATCTTCGCGAGCGAACCGCCGAACTTGCCTACCGCCGTACGCGCGGCCGATACGATCACTACGTCAGTCATTTTCTATCCTCGTCAAACAGCGAAAGCGTGAACGGAATCTTCGTTCGCGATGCAATGCTCGCGACGCGAAAACGCATCCATTACGAATGGACTGGGTGAGTTCGATTCGAACTCGGGCGGATTGATGCGCAGCGCCGCGTGCGGAGCGATGTCCGACCGGCCGATGCATGAGCGAGCGACTTCAAAAGGCGTCGCGCCGACTACGGATGACCTCGCCCGTGAGACGAAGTGCGTTCCGCAGAAAAAATCCCGAACGGGACGCGGCAAACGTGCGGCCAATTGCATGGTCCATTTATATGGGCCTTTGATAAATCTCTCAGGTTAAGCACCGGCCTTCTCTTTCGCCTTGCTGCCGTGAATCGCAAATGCGCGATTCCGCTGCGCGAAGATTCGCGTCGACGGCGGCAGGGCATATTGGAAGTTATTCGGTCGTGCGCGCTTGTGCGACGCACCAAATTAGTAACAATTCTAAACGCAAAACATGCGTAAAAAATTTCATATTAGTAGGTATAAACCCTAGATCACGTAAAAAGTCCCGCATCGATCGTGCTGAATATTGCAGCAATGCTCGAACGCACGTTCATTAATCATCCTATATGATGACGAAAATTGCGCAAGTTGTATGATCACTTGGCAAATCGCGGGTAAATACGTAATACAAACGCAGCTAAACTGTCAGCGTGGATTTTTCTGTCGTGGACGCCGGAGCGCGCATCTCATGTCGCTCTTTATATGCGAATTAACCACTGCGTATAACCAATTCATCTTTACGCGAAACAATTCTCGCCGTCATAACGCCGATTTATGACCGCGTGATGAAGCCATATACAGTTAATCGTTGACGGATTGCCGCGACATAATGCCATCCGTCAACGAAAAACCGCCGGACAAGCCGGCGATTTCTCAAAGCGCTAAAACGAGTCTTTTGCCTTTCGCGCGCGAGCAGCACGCCATCATCCGGTTGTTCGACTGGCGCTCGCTTTTGGTCAGCACCACGTCGCGGTGATCGATGTCTCCGGCGAGCACGCGCACTTCGCATGATCCGCACAAGCCTTCTTCGCAGTCGCTCTGCACGTCGACGTTGGCGCGCCTGAGCGTCGTGAGGAGCGTCTGATCGGCCGGGACGGTCAGCACGAGTCCGGAATCCTTCAGCTCGACTTCGAACGCCTGCTCGTTTTCCGCATCGAGCGTGCCGAGTTTCGATTCGAAATGCTCGATCTTCAGCGCGTCCTCAGGCCACGACGCGCTCGCCTCGCCGAGCGCATCGAGCATGCGCACCGGGCCGCACGCGTAGATCAGCGTGCCCTCGTCCACGGCGAGCGTGGCGAAATCGTTGCGCGTGCCTTCTTCGGAGACGTACGCGAAGAGGCGTTCGCCGTGCAGCGCGCGCATCTCGTCAAGCAAGGCCATCGAGGCGCGCGAGCGGCCGCTGTAATGCAGCTCGTAGTCGATGCCGAGCGAACGCGCGCGCCGCGCCATCGCGCTGATCGGCGTGATGCCGATGCCGCCCGCGATCAGCACGAGCCGGTTCGCGGTTTCGTCCAGACGGAAGTGATTGCGCGGGCCGCGAATGCGCCAATGCGCGCCGGGCTTCACGTTGTCGTGAACCCACGCAGAGCCGCCGCGGCTCTGCGTTTCGCGCAGCACGGCGATCTCCAGCGCGCGCCGGTCAGCGGGATCGCCGCACAGCGAATATTGACGCGAGACGCCCGTCTCGCCGCAGACGACATCGATATGCGAGCCCGCCGTCCAGCGCGGCAGATCGCGACCGTTGGCCGACACCAGCCGCACGCGCACGATGCGCTCCGCGCACGCATCGACCGAATCGACGATCACCGCGCGGCTCACCGCATGCGACGACGGCTCGCCGATCCGCACCACCGCCCGCGCCTCACGCACCGATGGATCGGCGCGCTCGGGATTCATCGCCGGGTTCCATTCGACGTGGAGATGCTCCGGCCCGCGAAACGACGTGTTCGGCACGTAAGTGAAGCGCTGCTCCGCGAGCCGCATGTGCGGCAGGCGGCGCGTGAGTTCGTCGAGAAAGATCTGCATCTCCATGCGCGCGAGGTTCTTGCCCATGCACTGATGCGCGCCGTAGCCGAAGGTGAGTTGATCGCTGGCGTTTTCGCGGCGGATGTCGAAGAGATCGGCATCGGCGAACTGATGCTGATCGTGATTCGCCGACGACGTGACGATCAGGAGCTTCGAGCCCGCGGCAATCTCGATGCCGCCGATCGTCACGTCCTTCGTCGCGAGCCTCCGCCATGCCGCGACGGAGCCGTTGTGACGCAGGCACTCCTCGACCGCGTTCGGAATGAGGCTCGGGTCTTCGCAGATGTCGCGCCACGCTTGCGCGTGTTGCAGCAGCAGCTTGAGCGCGTTCGCGGTCGCGTTGGCCGTGGTCTCGTGCGCGGCGACGATGCCGGCCATCATCATCGAGTGCAGATACGAATCCGTCACGACTTCGGGTAGTGCCTTCTGCTTGCGGATGCCGTACTGCATCCAGCCGGGACCGGACGGGTCCTCGCGCATCTTGTCGAGCACCTTGCCCGCGAACTGCCAGAATTTGCCGACCGCATGCGCGACCTCGACCTGTTCTTCCGGCTTCGGCCGTCCCCACGTGTTGACCGTGTGCGCGATCGAGTAAAGGCGCAGCGTGTCCATGTCTTCCTCGGGCACGCCGAGAAAATGCAGCGCGACGGTGAGCGGCACTTCCCACAGCATCTGATCGACGAGATCGGCGCGGCCATCGTCGATAAAGCGATCGACGTATTCGCGCGCGAGCGCACGCACCATCGGTTCGTGATGCGCGAGCGCTTCCGGCGTGAACGGGTCCATCAGCGCGCGGCGGCGCGGCATGTGCGCGGGCTCGTCCTCGTTCACGAGCGTGCGGTTGAGCGCGAAGCCGTACGACGCGAGCACCGCGTTCGCTTCGGGGCCCGTCGGCGTGATTTTCTCCAGCGCGATCGACGGGCTGAACGTGATGTTGTCGCGGAAGATCGCCTTGATGTCGTCATAGCGCGTGACGACCCAGTAGCCGAGCTTCGGGCTCCAGAAAACCGGCTCCTGTTCACGGGCCCAGCGCACGTATTCGGGCGGATCTTGTTGATAGCCGTCGCCGAACGGGTCGAACTCCGCGGCGGGCGCGCTCACGGGGCAGCCGTTCGGTGCGCGGGCATCGTCATGAAAAGGGCAGCGGGGCGCGCGGTCTTCGCCGGGCACATCGGTCATGCTCGTCTCCAGATCTTTTTATGGCGTGACCATAGTATGCAACGGCTCACCACTTCCAGCGCACGCCCATACCGCCTTCTATCGCACTGCGGTGCGAGCCCCCGACATTGGTCGAGTACGCGACGTTCGCGAACAGACTGCCGCGCGCGCTGAGCTTCGCGACGACGCCCGCGCCGAGTTGCGCGGTGGTCGCGGAGACGCTTGTCGGGATGACGGTCGTGCCCGCGAAGGTCGCGGTATCGGTCGCGCCGAAATAGCGCCACAGGTTCGCGCGCAGATACGGCTCGAGGGTCGTACCGGCCGCATCGACGTGGCCGTAGAAGCGCACGCCAAGCCGGCCGACGAAGCCGCTCGCTGCATCGAAGGACACGGTCGAGATGCCGTCGTCGATATCGTGGAGACTGGCGTGCTGCCAGATGAGTTGCGCTTGCGGTTCGATCGCGAGGCCCGCGGGCAGCGGAATCGGCAAGCCCGCTTCGATCGATGCCGCGAATGCGCTGCCGTGCGTCGTCGCGCCGACGCCGCGGTTCGATTGCGGATCGGCGGTGAGCGAGCTGCCGAGCAGCACCGCGTCCGTGTACCAGCCGCTCGGGCCGATGTGCGTCCAGTAGAGTCCTGCGCCATACGCGTTGAGCGACAGATGGCCGACGTCGGAATTCGGGAAGCCGAGCGCGAAGCCGTTGATATCGCCGCTCGCGCGCGCGAAGCTGAAGAAGAATCCGTAGTGGTTGCGATGGCCGCCCGATGTCGTATCGGCATAGATATCGTGGCCGATCTGCACGCCGCCGATGCCGCCGCTGAATTCGGGATCGGCCGCGCCGCTGTTGTGCTGCGTCGCGTGTCCGCCCCAGACGCGCGCCCACGCTGCGGGCAGCGCGCCGTTTTCCGTCAGCAACGCTTGCTCGCCCTGACGCTCGTGGAACGTGCCGATTTGCTGAATCGTCAGTTCGCGCGCGATCGGCGGTAGTTCGGCGTAGACCGGCACTTCCATGCGATAGAGCGGCGTCGGCGCTGAGCCGGGCGGCGGTGGCGCTGGAAGCGGCGGTGTTCCTGCGGCGGCAGTCGGCGTGGGGACTGCGGGCGTGGTTGGCGTGGTTGGCGTGGTTGGCGTGGTTGGCGTGGTCGGTGTCGTCGGAGCGGACGGCTGGGCCGGCGCCACTGCGGGAGCGGGAGCGGGTGGCACGCTCGAACGCAGATACCAGTTGTCCGCCGTTCCCTCGTTCACGCCGCCCTTGAACAGATAGTATGTGTAAGCGCCCGCGTTCATCGAATGCGCGAGCGTGAAAGCGCCCGCCGATGTCGTCGCGCCGTTCGTCGCCTGCACGACCAGAATGCCGTCGTTCACCGTCAGCCCGCCCGTGCCGCCGACATTCGTCACGCCGATCGACGTCGTTCCCGACCCCGCGCCCTGCGCGATCACGAGCTTGTCGCTCGGCGAACCATCCGCGCCGAGCACGCTCTGCACGAGCAGCCGCCCGGCGTTGCCCGTGTAGTTGCCGTTCACGACGAACACGTCGCTCGTGCCCGGGCCGCCATTGGTCAGATCGATCGTGCCCGCGTTGTTCAGCGCGACGAGTTGCCCGGCGATCGCCGGCTGTATCGACGTGTTGCCGATGCCGCCCGCCAGAATCGTGCTCGTCGCGTCGAGATTGAGCGTGCCGGTGCCGGTCGCGGCGTCGCCGAGCGTCAGGCCGTTGGCGTCGAACGTGAGTTGCGTGTTGTTCGTCGCGTTCACCGTCTCCCAGTTGGCGAAGCGCGCGAGGCCGCTCGTCTGCACGTTGTCGAACGTGAGCGCGTCGACGCCCGGGCCGCCATCGAAGCGCGTCGTCGCGGCGAGCGTGGTGTCGTTCAGATTGCGGATGACGGCGGAGTCGTCGCCCGCGCCGAGCGAAACCGGCCCCGCGATCGTGCCGCCGCTCCAGGTCAGCGTATCGATGCCGGTCGTGGTCGTGACGCCCTGCCCGATCGATCCGCCCGTGATCGTCAGCGTGTTGTTGCCGCTGCCGAGATCCACACGTCCGCCGATCGTGCCGCCCGAGAGCGTGAACGTGTCGTCGTTTTGCGCGGCGGTCACGTTGCCGTCGATCTGCCCTCCCGACATGCCATAGATATTGTTGCCGACGTTCAGGTCCACGCTACCGATGCGCCCGCCGGTGATCTGCGCGACATCGCCATTCACGAACACGCCGACGATGCGCCCGCCCGACATCGTGAACGTGTCGCGCGCATCGCCCTGATCGAGCAAATCGACCTGGCCCGCGGTCATCGTGAAAGCGTCGATGCCATCGCCCTGACGAATCTGTCCCGTGACGACGCCACCGTTCATGTTGAACGTGTCCGCGCCCGTGTCGGTGCGCACCGCGACGCCCGCGCCTCCCGCGATCGTGCCGCTGTTCGTGACCGACACGTTGATCTTGCCGCTCGCGACGATCGCCTCCGCACTCGTGCCGCGAATCGTGCCCGTGTTGTCGATGGTCTCGGCGCCGCCGGCAATGGTCACGCCGGTCGCGCCTTGAATCGTGCCCGCGTTGTTCAGCGTGCCGCCCCGGTTCGCCACGATGCCGCTCGCGCGCTGGCTCACGATGCTCGCGCCCGCCGCATTCGTGACCGACGCCGGATTCGCGAGCGACACGCCGCGCCCGCCCGTGCCACGAGCGAGTATCGATCCGGTGTTCGTGATCGCGCCCGGCGACGCGTCCTGCGAAACGATCCCGTGCGCGTTATTGCCCGATACATCGATCGTGCCGTTGTTCGTCACAACGTTCTGGCCGGGCGACCCGGCTACGGTCATGCCGCTCGCCGATCCGCCTGTCGTCGTGATCGAGCCGTTGTTGATGAGCGTGTCGCGGTTCGTGTTCGCGCCCATGCCGGGCGATCCGGTGCCGCTCGTGACGATCGCGCCGTCGTTGATCAGCGTGCCGCCGCCCGGGCTGGCGTAATCGCCCATGCCCGTGGCGTTCGCGCCGCTGGTCGTGAGCCTGCCGCCTGCCTCGTTGCGCATGATGACGGCCGCCGCGTTGTTGAACATCGCTTCGGAACTCACGCCGCTCGTGAAGATGGCGCCGCGATTCACGAGCACGTTTTGCCCGCCCGCCGTGCCTTGCGAGGTCATGCCGTCGAAGCCGTCTCCGTTCACGCGCAACGTGCCGGCGTTCGTCGCCGTGCTCATATTGCGGACAAAAAGTCCGTTGCGGTTGGTGATATCCAGTTCGGCGCCCGGCAAGATGTTGATCGTCACATTGACGCTGCCCGCAGCCGCGATGACCGGCACGGTCGATGGATTGGGTTGACTGGTGTCGCACGTCGCGCTCTGGCCGGACTGCGGCGCATTGTTGTCGCACGCGCCGAGCGCGGGCACCGCGCGAACGAGAATGGAGACGCCGAACGCGAGTGAAATTGCATGAGCGAGCGGCGTCGATCGAGCCTGAAGCGACGAGCGGCGCATGATATCTCCGGCCTTGCGGACGGTTTCAATTTGCTCAGCAGTGCGGCGCATCGTTGCGTCGATGTCCGCCTTTGCCGATCCCGCTCACCGCAATGTTGTGCTCAGAGTAGTGCACACATTGCCCTTATGCAAAGGACGTTGAATTGTGCGCCGCGCCGACTCTCAGATGGGCTTGCCCTCGCTCGACGCCCAGTTGGGCATCAACGTGTTGCTCGGCAGCGTTTCGTCGATCAACTTGCGCGCGGTCTGCCGCCCCGCGACGGGCAGCCCTTCGGGATCGAGCACGCCGATCTGCACGAGCACCGAAGCCTGATCCCAGTAGATGTGTTCGTTATAGAGCTTGTCGCCGCGAAAGCGGATCACGGCGAGCATTGGGACTTCGAAGTATTTTCCTGTCGGTGCGAGGCCGGGCAGCAGCCAGTCGATTTCACGGTCGTGCGTCGCACAAAACACGAACTCGTCGACCACGCGGTCCGCACCGATCGTGCGCGACACCGGAATCAGCTTCGTATCTGCCGGATTCGAATGAACGAAGTGATATCGATAGAAGCGCTTCAACTGATCGTGCCCGACACCGCCCGTCATCGTGGGAACGTGATTGACGTAGGGCTCGGCGATCATCGTCGGCATGACGGCGTCGACATCGCGCGTGCCGAACTCGAAATAGCAGTGCTGTTCCCACAGAAGATTGAGATCGAAGTGCGGACCGAGCACGTTGCGCAGCATCGCGAGCGTGCGCGAGTACGCCATCAGCGCGGCGGGTTTGTCGTAGCGCTCGCTGCCCGAAACGATGAAGCCGTTCGATGTGCCCGGATACGCATATCGCTCGATGTGCGGCTTGCCGGCGAACGCGGCCTCGAGTTCGCGCTGGTCGGGCGCGCCGTGTTCAGGAAAGTGGAACACCATCGGGCAGCGGATCGTCGGGATATCGGCGAGGCAGGCGGTGTAATCGTCGGCGTAATAGCAGGCGGCGCAGTCGACATCGGCCTGCGCGGCGATGCGCGTCGCAAGCCGCCCGCCGCGCCCGAAGCCGACGACGCCGACCTTGCCTGCATGTTGCGGCAACGCGCGCAGCGCATCGACGAGCGCCGCGAAGTTTTCCGCCGCGATGCCGCCAGGCTTCGGATCGTGGTCGGAAAGCCGCGGCGCAAGCACGACATAACCTTCTTCGGCGTACAGATCGGCCGTGTGCGTGACGAAATCGTCGAGGCCCGCGGCGTCGTGCAACAACATGATGCCCGGGCCCGAGCCCTTGGCGGGTTGCGTCACGTAAGCGGGAATGGCCGTGCCGTCGCGAAGCTCGATGTCGATGAACGTGCCGCTCATTGCGTGCGTCTCCTTATATATAGTGTTCGTGGTCACGACAATAACGTGTCGGCGAGCAGCTTGACGTTCAGCACGACGATCACGCCCGCGACCAGCCACGCGAGCCCGCTCGTCCAGCGCGAGACCGCGAAGACGCCCATCTTGCGGCGGTCCGACACGAAGCGCACCAGCGGAATGACGGCGAACGGCAGTTGCATCGACAGAATCACCTGGCTCAGCACGAGTAACTGACCCGTGCCCTTCTCACCGTAGATCGCCGTCACGACGATCACCGGCACGATGGCGATCGCGCGCGTGATGAGCCGCCGCGCCCAGTTCGGAATGCGTAGTCGCAGAAAGCCTTCCATCACGATCTGGCCGGCGAGGGTCGCGGTGACGGTCGAGTTCAGGCCCGACGCGAGCAACGCGACGGCGAAGAGCGTCGATGCAACGCCCAGGCCAAGGAGCGGCGACAGCAGATGAAAGGCGTCGCCGATTTCCGCGACTTCGTCGTGACCGCTCGCATGAAACACGGCAGCGGCGACGATCAGAATCGCCGCGTTGATGAAAAGCGCGAGCGTCAACGCGATGGTGCTGTCGAGCGTCGCCCAGCGGATCGCGGCGCGCCGGGCCCGCACGGATTTGCCATATGCGCGCGTCTGCACGATCGACGAATGCAGATACAGGTTGTGCGGCATGACCGTCGCGCCGAGGATGCCGATGGCCACGTACAGCATTTCGCGATCCGCGACGATGCGCGGCGACGGCACGAAGCCGCGCAGCACGTCGGCGAGCGGCGGCGCGGCGGCAGCGATCTGCAACGCGAAGCAACTCGCGATCACGACCAGCAGCGCGATGACGAACGCCTCCAGTAAGCGAAACCCCTTGTTGATCAGCAGCAACAAAAGGAAGGCGTCGAGCGCGGTCAAGAGCGCACCCGCGATCAGCGGAATGCCAAAAAGCAATTGCAGCGCGATCGCGGTGCCGATCACCTCGGCCAGATCGCACGCGACGATCGCCGCCTCGCACGCGAGCCACAGCGCGAAATTCACCGGCTTCGAATAGTGATCGCGACACGCCTGCGCGAGATCGCGTCCGGTCGCGACGCCCAGTCGAACGGCGAGCGCCTGGAGCAGGATCGCCATCAGGTTCGACAGCAGGATGACGGTGAGCAGCGTGTAACCGAAGCGCGAGCCGCCGGTGATGTCGGTTGCCCAATTGCCCGGATCCATGTAGCCGACTGAAATCATGTAGCCGGGACCGGCGAACGCGAGGAAGCGGCGAATCCATCGACCGCCCGTCGGCACGTGCACCGACGCGTACACCTCCGGTAAGCTCGGGCGGAACGCGTCATCCTGCTCGGGCGGTTTCGACGCGGGGCGTACAGGATCAAGCATAGGCTCGTTTCTCCTGCGGATACGGGCAGTGGGCGTGCTGAAAATATGCGCCGGGGCGGATGAACATTCAAGCGCGCTTAGGACGAAAGCACATACGCGTCCGAGCTTCCTTCTTTTGAGCCTGATAATTCGACTTATCAGATGTGGCGATTTTTCTTGTCAAATTCGAAGCTGGTTGATAACCTTGCCGCAAATGATTGAAAAGAAAGGGGAAATGAGGCCCGACAGGACAACTTCCGGTCAACGTGTGACAGACAACCCGATGAATATCACGTCGGATAGCACGCGTCTGCGCACGCCAAGCCGTCTCACGCGCCAGCACTTCGCGCTGTATCGCGGCTATCTCGACGGCGTGTCGGAAGCGCAATTGCACGCATCGTACGGCGATGCCGGGACGGATGTCCGCGCCACGCGACGGCTGATCGACGCATTGCGCGACACGTTGTCCGTCCTTGCCCGACGCGCCCGCGACACCGAAGCGGCGCATCTGCTGCGGCTTCGTCCGGGCAGCATTCCGCTTTTCGAGTCTCCGCCGGCCACGGCCGCGCCCACGCTCGACGACTTTCGCGAAGGAATCGATCCGGACGGGGTCTATAGCGAATCCGAGCTGCTGGCGCTGTATGAAGAGGCATATCCGCCGGTCACCTCCCCTGCCCTCGATCGGCGTGCGGCCCGCAATGCAAGGTTGCGTCGCCGGCAAGCGGATGCACTCGCCCGCATGGAGGCATCGCTCGCGCAGGATCCGAGTCCGGATCATCCCATCGACGGCTGGTTCGAACCGGCGATCACGGCGCGGCTCACTTCGGCGGGACTGACGACGATCGCGGATGTCATCGAACTGATCGAACGGCGTCGGCACCGCTGGTACGCCGTCGTGCCGAAGCTTGGTCCGAAGGGCGCGCAACGTGTGGTCGACTGGCTGCAACTCCACGCGCAAGCGCTGCGGCACGCGGTTTCGCCGCACGCGCTCGTGCCGCGTCGGCAATGGCCGGCCGCCGAGATGACGCCGGCGCGGCGTTCCGAAATCGACGAGCGCGACGCGCTGGTGATCGCTCCGCTGGAGGCGTTGCGGGTACCCGCGCGGTTGGATGGTTCAAAAGGGTCGAATCGAGCGGGTGCCGGAGCGCGCTTCGACACGGATGTCCGCGCGATTTCCGCCTGGCTCGATGCCCGATCGAGCAGTGAACACACGCGCCGTGCGTATCGGCGCGAGGCGGAGCGGCTGCTGCTGTGGGCGCTCGTGGAGAAAGACAAACCGTTTTCGTCGCTCGATGCTGCCGAATGCGCGGAATATATCGGTACGTTTCTGCCAAACCCGCAGCCGGCCGCGCGATGGATCGCGGTGCATCGGGGCGAGCGTTGCCTCACCACCTGGCGTCCCTTCGCCGGCCCGCTTTCGGATCGCAGCCGGGAAACCGCCCGCTCGATTCTGAGCGCGCTGTGCGAATGGCTGGTCGGTGAGGACTATCTGGCGGTCAACCCGTTGGCGGGCTTCGCGCGCGTCGCAACGCCGCCGGTGTTCGATTCGGCCTCGCGATCGCTCGATCTCGAACAGTGGAAAGGTGTGCTGCTTTCGGTCGAACGAGCCGAGTATTCATTCTCCGAACACCGCGACAGATTGGCGCTGCTGCTCGCGTATGCCACGGGTCTGCGTCGTGCTGAGCTCGCAGCCGCGACGACAGACGCCCTGAGCGTCGGGCGGCTGTCGGGCGTCGCCGGCCCCGTCTGGCGTCTCGCGGTGGACGAGGGTCGTGGCGCTTCGCGCTCGGTGCTCTTGCCGCCCGCGGTTGTCGAAACCGTGCTGGAAAATCTCGCATTGCGCGGCCTTTCCGCGCCCCTCGACTGTGCGGCAGGCACGCCGATTCTGGCTCAGGCGCGCGGCGGGCAAGCGCTGACACCGGACGGCATCGGGAAGATTTTCAAAAGTATTTTTGCGAGCGCGGCAGTGTTCATGGAGGCGCGCACACCGGGTATCGGGCGGGACTTGAAACGCGCCAGTACGCATTGGCTTCGCCATACTCACTCCGCGCACGCTCTGAGACACGGCGCGGCGCTGCACGATGTCAGTATCGGACTTGGCCACGCCGACGTGTCGACCACCGCCCTCTATCTCAAAAACGAGGACGTCGGCCGCTTTCTGGGCGTCGAAAAGCTGATCCGCGGCGCTTCGATCGCTGGGAAAACGCCAGAGCCGTCGTGAGTTCGTGTTTACACAAGCGTTCGGCGTTGTAAAAATGCCCGCAGGGGTCGCTCAAGTACTTCAGAGTTTACTTGAGGTTTACCGGTTCGCCGTTTATTCTTCGGTTTGCAGCTTGTTTTCCACAAACCGAAGAATTATTTGCTTACCCAGGCCCGCCAGTGACTGCGAACTCCATGCTAAGCGCTCGGCTTCCCGAAGTCGATCAATCCGTTTCGATCGAAACGCTCTTGGGAGTGGCCGCCCAAGCCACTGACATTCTCAATCAGATCCGCGACGCGATGTTGGAGCCGTATCCGCGCAAAAGCGCGCCGACATTCACGAGCGCCCAGGTGGCGTCGCTCTGCGGAGTCGACAAGCAGCGGTTCCAGTACCTGACGACCAAGGGCGATCTGCCCGCGGGCACGTCGAAGGGCGCGGGCCGCAGCAAAGAGTTCACGCTCGAGGAAGCGCTGACCTGGATCAAAGCGACGAAGGAGCGAACGCGTCGGCCGGAAGGCAAACGCGGGCGAATCGTGACCGTCGCGAACTTCAAGGGTGGCGTCGCCAAGACGACCACCGCCGTGTCCGCCGCGCAGGCGTTGACCTTGCTCGGGCGTCGCGTGCTCGTCATCGATTGCGATCCGCAAGGAACCACCACGCAGCTTTGTGGCTGGGCGCCGGACGCAGAAATCTCGGACGATCAGACCCTTCTTCCGCTCGTCTACGGCGATCGGGACACACTGCACTACGCGGTGCAGGAGACGTACTGGCATAACCTGGATCTCATTCCGGCGTCGTCTTCACTCTTCGACGCCGAATTCGAGATTCCAGCGAAAGTGCTCAACGATAGCACGTTCGAGTTTTGGGAAATCGTCCGCAAGGGGCTGATGCCGCTCGCGAACGATTACGACGCCATCGTGATCGACACGCCTCCGGCACTCAGCTACCTGACCATCAACGCGCTGCTGGCGTCGGATGCGATCCTGCTGCCCTGCCCGCCCGAGGCGCTCGACTTCGCCAGTTCCACGCAGTTCTGGCATCTGTTCGCCGATATCGCCAAAAAGCTTCCGGGCGTGCTCGAACAGAAGCGATTCGATTTCGTCAACGTGATCATGACCAAGGCGAAGTCCGACGACGTCTCGCGCGTCGTGCGTGGCTGGCTTCAGAAGGCATACGGCGATCGCGTGCTGCCGTTCGAAATTCCGGAATCGACCGTGCCGAAGGGCGCGTCTGCGCAGTTGTCGACGGTCTATGACCTTTCGAAGCCCGACGGCAGCACGGCCGCATACAACCGATTCAAGGAGCCGCTCGACCGGCTCGCTGAACATCTCGACGCGCAATTCGTTCGCGCGTGGAATCAGACGGAGGCATAAATGGGCATCGGGGACAGACTCCTCGCCAAGACTGCGAACATCGGCAGCAAGCCAACTGAGGCACCAACGCGGCCGGTGAGCACCGAGCCGCGTACGTCGCCAGGGCGCTTGATGGACGCGCAGCATCGCATCAACACGGCGCAGGCACGGATCAAGGAACTCGAGTCGCAACTGGAGGAACGGGCGGCGTTCGAAGTGCCGCTCGATTCGCTCATCGAAGTGCCCGGCCGGCGCCGCAAATTGACCGCGGAGCAATTCCAGGAACTCAAAAGCAATCTTGCGCAGCACGCGCTGGCCACGCCAATTCTGGTGCGTGCGCTACCGAATGATCGCTTTGAAATTGTCGCCGGGCACAACCGCGTGGCCGCATATCGCGAACTCGCGCGCTCGACGATTCGCGCGAACGTAGCATCAATCGAAGATGGCGAGATCGAATTTGCAGCGTTCTTTTCGAATCTGCTCTCGCCTTCGCTGACCGACTTCGAAAAGTATTGGAACTTCAAGCGGCTGCAGGAATTGAGCGGCTTGTCGCGCACCGAGATTTCCGAGAGTGCCGGGCTGAGCAAGAGTCACGTCACGCGAATCTTTTCATTCGATGCCTTGCCGGAAGCAGCCAAGATCGCCCTCGCGGAAAAGCCTGAGCGGTTGGGAAGCAATGCTGCACAAAAGCTCGCGGCGCTCACGGAAGCGGGCAAATCGGACAAAGTGGTAGAAGCAGTTCGCCGGCTGATCGAAGACGACAACTTCACACAAGACCGGGCTGTTGCTCTCGCGGCTGAGAAGCAGCGCACGACAGCGCCGAGCGCAACGGTGGTTCGCTCTGGCAGACGCAAGGTCTGCGAAGTGTCCACGAGAAACGGCGTGGTCGGCGTCCGATTCTTTGAGAAGGACGCATCCGATGCGGAGCACTGGGGTCAGCGGATTGCCGAATTCATCAACAAAACGTTGAGCGAATCGGAACAGGATTGAAGCCCTACTAGGTTTTCGTTTTAAATCAACAACTTAGCAAATTCGATCCAGTCGTTGATTCATGAACCTAGTAGAACTTCCTTGAAAATCAAAGACTTGCTGTTAAAGCACTGAAGAGGCTTCCATGTAACGAGCAAGCTGTAAAAAGACAAAAGCCTTCGGCGCCAACCGAAGGCTTTTGAATATCGGGCTTAACTGCTTATCGCCCGGTCCGCTTCCCGACGCCAATCGGGTCACGAGTCCACATCTCGAAGTTTAGCGGAACGCGATCGGCAGTCAAGCGTTTGTCTTCCATTTTTCGAAATGGACGTACTTGACATGCGTATCGCGCAACATTCTGTTGCTGGCGAGGTTGGTTCTCGTCCGCAAACTCTCAAAATATCTTCCCCACTGGAAGATCAACAGGCTCTCGACGACTTCGCCTGCGATCGTTCGAACCTGCCGTGGGTGATCTTTCGTGCCGCGCATCGCGCGATTCACACCGCTGCCTTACCCGCTCGCGCGCGTGCGCTGCTCGCCGCATTGGCACGCACCGTCGACGCCTCTCGTCCGTACGCCCCGATCTTCGCCCGCCGAGAATTGCTCACCGGCCGAGCGCAGCAATCCATGCGCACGTTCTATCGCGGCCTCGATGATCTCGAACTCTCTGGGTTCATCAAACGCCCGCCCCAGACACGATACGGTGCGGCAGGCTTGTTCGGACGCGCCTATCTTCATCTGACGGAGAAGGCGGCCGCATTGCTGGGCCTTGTCGACTCCATCGGCGGCAACGAAGAGCAATCCAGCGACCAACCGGGAGACTCGATTCCGACCGGTCCCGCCCTTTCTTGCGTACCGCCGTCTGTCACGATGGCAGACGGTGCTATATATAAGGATCTAATCCCTACTACTCAAAAGAGACAACCAGGACGCCTTCCCGCCGATCTGCAGCGCCTCGTGGCACTGGGATTTCGTGAATTTTTTATCTTCAAACTGATGCGCGAGGCGAAGGCCCACGGCAAACTGCTTTCCGATGTCGTCGAGGCGAGCTGGAGTCATTTGAAGCGCGCCACACATCCGATCAGCTATCTGCGTTCCCTCCTGCGCGCCCCCGTCGACTTCGCTTATCGCGTACGAAGCCAACGCGATGCTCACGTCGCGCAAGAGCAGAAACTCGCCGAATCGCAGCGCACCGCGGACGTAGCCACGAATCTCGCTGGCCGATCCTTCGTTAGCAGCGATGGTGTCCGGAGTTATCGCATCTCCGACGATGCGCGATCCATCGTCATTCGACATCGCGACGAGTCACGACCGCGCGTGCACGCCGGCGCGTGGGCGCGGGACTTCGTCGCTGCGATCGATACCGGACATATCGTTCCCGCGGAGCCGAGCCCCAGATGCGCCGATGAACAATCTCTCGGTTCATACTCTTCGATCCGTGTCCCGACGATGCAGGCTCCAATGCATTCCCGACCCGCTGAATCGAGCCCCAATTTCGAGGCGCATTTAAGCGACCTGAAGGCGCTTCTTCGCTTGAAGCGGGCAGGAATCGCCCCACTTATCAACTCGAGGGACAGGATGCGACAAGCCGTACGAGACGGGTCACGCCCCTCACGTTTGAGTTCGCTGTTACAGGCGATGTCGCGTGCCGCGTCTAAGGCAAGCCTCGATGATTCGTCAGAGCAGACTGTCGATGACCACGCCGCAACGAGACATCCACGCGCGCTACTCGAATGAAAGCGACCGCCGAAGGGCGGCAACCCAAAAAGTATTCAAAAACCTGCTGCGTCGCAGCAAATGCTGATATACTCTAAGGTTGCGCCTTAATGGGCGATTGGAAAACGCAAAACCGCGTACGGATGCGGGTCTGCGTGCTTTGCTCGATGCGATTTTCAGCAGCCGTCCGTGGTCGAAGCTGTCATCGATATCATTGCGAGCCGTTACGCTCGCTTCCGGGGATCTGTCGTCGCCGAGCAAACCTGTCGAGGAGAAAGTATGGCAAGTTTTGATCGGGAAGATTCGGAGCTGGATATCGTCGCACCGGCGCGCAAGGCACCAGGCCGGCGGGCGAACAAAGGGAAGGGCCAGACCGGCACGATGCAGCCCGATGTCGCGATGACCGCAGAGCAGAACGAAGAGCGTCAGCGTCAGATGCGCGCGCTCATTCAGTTGGGCAAGGATCGTGGCTATCTCACACATGCCGAGATCAACGACCATCTGCCGGACAACTTCGCTGAAACCGCGGCGATGGAAACCATCGTCAGCACGTTCAATGACATGGGCGTCGCGGTGTACGAGCAGGCGCCGGATGCCGAAACGCTGTTGCTAAGCGATAACGCCCCGAGCGTGGTCACCGACGAACAATCGGACGAAGAAGCGGAAAACGCGCTGTCGACCGTCGATTCGGAATTCGGCCGCACGACCGACCCGGTGCGCATGTATATGCGCGAAATGGGCGCGACCGAACTGCTCACTCGCGCCGGTGAAATTGCCATCGCGAAACGCATCGAAGACGGTCTGCACGAGATGATTCAGGCGATCGCGGCGTGCCCGTCGACCGTCGCGACCATTCTCGCCGATGCGGCGCAAGTCGAATCGGGTGAGCTGAAGATCGACGAACTCGTCGATGGACTGAAGGAAGAAGATTCGGTAGACGAAGATATTTCGCCTTCCGAAACAAGCGACTCGTCCGACATCGATACGGACACCGACGAATCCGACAGCGACGAAGACAGCGATGACGACGATGACGACGGCGCCGATGCCGGCGCGTCGAACGAAGCGCGTCTGAAGCAATTGAAGGCAGACTGCCTCGAGATCTTCGCCCGAGTGCGCGAACTGGCGGAACAGGCAAGCAATCCTAAGGGTTCGGGCGCGGTTGCGACCAAGGCCGTTGAAAAGGCGCGCGCCGAAATTCAGCGCGAGCTCGGTTCGATCCGCTTCACGGCGAAGACCATCGACCGCTTGTGCGCGGACGTGCAGCAACGCGTTGCGCAAGTGCGCGATATCGAACGTCGCGTGCTGCAGATCGCGGTGGATCGCTGCGGCATGCCGCGCGACAAGTTCGTCGAGTCGTTCGTCGGTCACGAGACCGATCTCGAATGGACCGCGCGCGCGGCAGCCGGCTCGAAGCAATACGGCGCGTCGCTCGATCGCAGCTTGCCTGCCATTCAGGCCGAGCAGCAGAAGCTCATCGACGTCGAAAGCGTGGTCGAGATGCCGCTTCAGCAACTGAAGCAGATCAACCGTCGCATGACGGCTGCCGAGTTGAAGATGCGTCAGGCCAAGCGCGAGATGATCGAAGCGAACCTGCGTCTGGTCATTTCGATCGCGAAGAAGTACGTCAACCGCGGCATGCAGTTCCTGGATCTGATTCAGGAAGGCAACATCGGTCTGATGAAGGCGGTGGACAAGTTCGAATATCGCCGCGGCTGGAAGTTTTCGACGTACGCAACGTGGTGGGTGCGTCAGGCCGTGACGCGTTCGCTCGCCGATCAGGCGCGCACGATTCGCGTGCCGGTTCACATGATCGAAACGATCAACAAGCTGAACCGAATTTCGCGCGAGATCCTGCAGCAGACCGGTCAGGAAGCGCATCCGTCGGTGCTCGCCGAGCGCATGGAAATGCCGGAGGAGAAAATCCGCGGCATTCTCAAGATCGCGAAGCAGCCGGTGTCGCTGGAAACGCCGGTCGGTGAAGATGCCGATGCGACGCTCGGCGACATGATCGAGGACCAGGGCGCAGCATCGCCGGCGGATGCCGCGGTGCACGCGAACATGCGCGCCGCAATCGATGACGCGCTCAACGCGTTGTCGCCGCGCGAGGCGAAGGTGCTGCGCATGCGCTTCGGTATCGACACGGCTTCGGACTACACGCTCGAAGAACTGGGCAAGCAGTTCGATGTCACGCGCGAGCGTATTCGTCAGATCGAAAGCAAGGCGATGCGCAAGCTCATGCATCCGAGCCGCGCCGACAAGCTGCGTCCGTTCCTGGATCGCTGATCCATCGAGCCGCCCGAACGTACGTTTGGGCGCACTCAAAAGCGCGTGCCGCCGAATCGGGCGGCACGCGCTTTTTTATTGCGCTAACCGTGTGAAGTACTTTTCGGCGCGCGTGTCGACGCGCACGCCTGCAGCGCGGCGATGGCCTTGTTCGCGAGAGTAAGCGTCTCCTCGCACGCGAGGCGGTCGCGGAAGATCGCGCATCCGCCGCCGGCATCGACGCGCGCCACCGCGCTACGCACCTTGTCGAGTGCGGATTGCGGCGAGCCCGTATCCCGGATGATCGACGCGATATCGAACGCGCTGCCGGCATCGGTTTCGACATAGCCGGGACATTGCGTTTGCGCGTGGGCCGCGACGCACATCAGTCCGATCGCCGCGATGGCGGGAAATCGTCGCGCGCGGGTGGAACGGGGGGAAAAACCGTGAGCAGCAAAAGAGCAGGGAAGGGCATCCATAGCGTCACCACCGTCTGACATCGCATCGAAGAACGAACGTAGCTTGTCCACAGTTTCGGTGCACAAGCATGTGGATATCCTGAGCATCGCGGGGCCAACGGATTGATGCGTAACGCATTTCCCGCGGCGTGCGAAATTCGCGCGATGCTTCGACGTTCATTCTGAACCGGTTGCAAAGTTCGCGTTGTCGCGCCAAAAATCGACGGAGCTTTCTAATGACGTCTGTTTTAGGATTTCGCGCGGCGACTTGTCGCGGGCGCGATGCAATTGGCCATTTATCATTTTGCTTGACCAAGCAACCATTGCTCAGGCCAAAAAGGCCGGAAGCAGGAAGGCGGTCCCGGAACCCATCAGGGACCGGCACTTGATGAGATTCCGGTCATGGCAACCCCCGAGCCCCCCAACTCGCCGCGCAGAAATCAAACGGGCGCCAGCACGCATTTCCTTTTGCACCAGACTGCGCAGATTCTCGGCGTGCACCCAATGATCATCGGGACCCTCGGCACGAGCCTTGTCCTTGGTCTGATGTGCCTGTTGCTCGATGCGGTACAAATGACGCTCGGAGATCCAACGGTCCTCGTGCTCGCCGTGGCGCTTGGTGCCGTCGCCGTTTTCGCCTCCTGGTTCTTTGCATTCGTGCTTCGAGAGCAGGTCGGCAAGGAAACAAAACTCAGACGTTTATCAACGACCGATCCGCTTACCGGGCTTGCAAATCGCCGCAGTCTTGAGTTGCATCTTGCCCAAGAGTGGGACAGCGCGCGGCGACGTGGCTCGCCTCTTTCTGTCCTTTTCATCGACATCGACCACTTCAAGCGAGTCAACGACACGCTCGGACATGCGGCCGGCGACGAGGTACTCATCGCTGTTGCGCACGGTGTCCGGCGGGTGGCCCGTCGGTCCGTCGATTTCGTTAGCCGTTACGGCGGTGAAGAATTCGTGGTTGTCTTGCACAAGATGAACACCGAAGGAGCAACAGCGATAGCCGAGGCAATCAGGACGGAGGTGCAAGGCCTGCAGCTTCAGCACATCACAGGCGAATATCAATGCATCACAGCGTCCATCGGTGTTGCGACATGCGAGCCGGGCGAAGACTTCGCACCAGTGCACCTGGTCGAAGCGGCCGACGCGCAGATGTACGCCGCCAAAAAGGCTGGCCGCAATCGCGTACATGCTGTCACACTGACCAAAGCCGCTGTCATGACTTGAGCGTTGCGCATCGGAATCGGCGTCATCTGGTACTTGCCCTCTGCATAGGCTCGGACGACCACGCAGAACCGCGGCTAGCGCGCAGAAAGCACCAACTGTGTATTCTCTCGAAGTCGTTCCTCGAGAGGAGCCGCCATGACGAACCCCCTGATTCCAGGTCTCGCTATCGTCGCTGTAGACGTGGTCGTGTGGCGTGCCAGGCTGCCCGCGAACGACCTGGCGCGACTCTTCATACGGCTCGCGCTCTTCTTCCTGTTCAGCTGGGTACTCTTTTCGTCCGGTCTCAGTCCCTTTACGCAGGCTCCATACCTCGACGTGGTCGAGCTGCACTGGTTGGGGCAGGTCCTCGAAATCATCTGGTGGTTGATGGGTGCGCGTCTGCTCACTCTCTCGCTCGACACGCTCCTGCTGCCGCGCGCCTGGAGAAAGCAGCGTCTCTTCTCGGACGTGTTCGGCGCCGTAGTCTTTCTCGCTGCGGCGGTGGCCGCCCTGGGCTTCGTGCTGGAATTGCCTGTACGCGGGCTGGTCGCGACCTCGGGCGCGCTCGCAATCGTGCTGGGCCTTGCCATCCAGAGCACGCTCAGCGACGTCTTCGCGGGCATCGTCATCAACACGACAGAGCCGTATGCAATAGGTGACTGGGTGACGATCGATGACGTTGAAGGCAAGGTCGTCGAGATGAACTGGCGCGCGACACACTTGCTGACGGGTCAGGGAAACACGCTCATCGTGCCAAACGCTGTCGCGGCAAAGGCGAAAATCACCAACAACAGCAGGCCGGGAGACGTCCACGGGCTATCGCTCGTTCTCGAGATCGAACCCGAGGCGCGACCGAAGACGGTGCTGGACGCCCTAGGGCGCGCGCTTACGGGCTGCAACGTCATTCTCGCGACGCCGGCTCCGTACGCCCGGATGAAGCGCACCACCGCAAACTCGGTGCAGTACGAAGTCGTAGCCTTCGTGTCCGACATGAACCAGAAGCTTGCCGTATCGAGCGAGCTCTTCGACCTCTGTTACCGCCATCTCGCATCGGCTGACGTAGCGTTACGGGCGCTCGGTGTGCCAGCGCCGGCGGTCACGTCGCGCGACGAGAAAGAGGCGCTGCTGAAGCGGGTAAGCCTGTTCGACAGCCTGTCTGGCGAGGAAGTGACAAGGCTGGCGAAATGTCTCTCCCGGCACGAGTATCAGGAGAACCACCAGATTCTGGCACCGGATACTGTGCCGGACAGTCTCTCGATCGTGCATTCTGGCGTGCTATCGGTCTCCATCGCCGAATCGGAAAGTAGCCGCGAAATCGCACGCATAGGGCCGGGAGAAGCGTTCGGGGAAGCCGGGCTGCTCGCCGGGCTCTCGATGCGCGTGTCTATCGCAACGCTCACGCCGTCCGTCTTGTTCCAGCTCAGCAAGGACGACATGACTTCCTTTCTCAAGGACCATCCCGAGGTTGCGAAGCAGATGTGTCAGCTTCTTGCCTATCGCCAGGATAAGCTCGGCAGGCTCGTCACTCCGATGCCTGCCGCGCAGAAAAAGGGCCACACGCTGTTCCAATGGCTGCTCGAAACGGTCTGGAACCGGCATTCGTTGAACGATGAATCCGAAAACAAATGACGCGCTAACGCGATGACCGGTCCAGACTTCGTTGACTGGCGAGTCGTTCGACCACGCGGTTATATGTCGAACACGTATTCATCAGCATAGCTGACTATGGTGATGTCGTCGGTGAGTGCATCCACGATGTCGAAAATCGAGTGCTGCTATATCGGCTTGAAGCGAGAATCTCATGAGAAAGCTGATTTCGTCCGTCTTCCTTTGTCTCCTGAGTTCGACCTGCCATAGCGCCGGCGTCAGGCTTTTCGACATCCCGGCGGCCCCCAACGGGCCTGCTCTCCAGGCAGCCGTGTGGACGCCGTGTGCAGACGTCCCCGAACAATTCGAAGTAGGGACAACCCTCGTGCGGGGAACAAGGGACTGCTCCGTAACCGGCGAGAATCTTCCTCTGGTAGTGATGTCGCACGGGCATGGAGGTTCCCGCCTTGGTCACCACGACCTTGCCGAGAAGCTCGCTGATGCGGGATTCGTTGTTGCAGCGATAAATCATCCAGGCGACACGTCTTCGGACATGTCGCGGGCGTCGGAGCCATCGGAGTTCGTCGAACGCCCAATCGACATCCAGCGGCTCATCGACTATATGCTGGATTCATCGCCCGAAGCGTCGAAAATCAACGCGCGCAATATCGGGTTCTTCGGCTTTTCCCGTGGCGGCTTTACGGGTCTCGTATTGGCCGGAGGCGTTCCTGACTTTCAACACGCCGACATACCGTGCCCTGATGAGCTTCCCATTTGCAAGACCATCCGAGAGGGAAAACTGCCGCCGCAACACTGGACTCGTGACCCGCGAATCCGGGTGTTCGTACTGGCCGACCCGCTCGACGCTTTTCCGACCCCCGCGACGGTGCAGAACATCAGCGCTCCAATCCAGCTGTGGGCGTCAGAGTATGGTGGCGATGGCGTGTTGCCCGAGACGACACCTGCGCTTTCCAAGCTGCTGCCCACCAAGCCTGAGTACCATCTGGTCGCCGGCGCCGCTCATTTCGCGTTCCTCTCACCGTGCACGCCAAAGCAGGCTGCGAGCGTACCTCGCGTCTGTGTCGACGATGGTGGGTTCGACCGTGTCGCGTTTCATGCCAGATTCAACGAGGCCGTATTGAGATTCTTCCAGACGCGCCTCCGATAGCTTCGTGTAGATCTGTTCAAGCATGCGTCTGGCCGGGCAGTCGTATCCTGTGTTGCGAGTTGAATCCCCTCTGCATCGGGTGTAAGGTGGTTGCCCTATTGGCACAATTGCCTGACTCTGAGGTCCTCGTGCGGCTTGTGTGAAGGGGTTTCTCGCTCGAAGCGATGAGCACGCGGCGCCTCTGATGTTGCAGGGAGGGTTTATCGGTATGGCAGATAAGGCAAGCGCGCGCTTCTTGATTTCGTCCGAGGCCGCGGAAGAGAAGGCGGAGCTTCTGCAGCAACTGGCTGGCGGCAAGAACGCGTTGCGCCTGAATCAGGCGCTCGAAGCCGTGGCGTCAGGATGCGGGTTCGATCGATGGCGTGATCTAGTGGCAACTAACGCGAGGTTGGCGGCGGGCGAGGCAAATTCCCTCGGCATCTCTGCACTCATGTTGGCCGATGACCACCACGTCGACGCAGAGACGCTTGCGGCTCGGCGCGCACTGCAGGTGGAAACCGTTCGAGGTGTCATCACTTGCTCCTATGCACGAGCGCAAGAACTCGTGGCTCTGTGGGCTCTGTCCGGTTCGCCGCACGACGACAATACTCGCAGTTCAGTCGTCGATACTGAATCGGAGCAGGCACTCGAAGAAACGCTCAACGATGCGTTATTTGCGGCCACGCAGGAATTCGGTCCTGACGAGTCTCCCTACGTGCCGCCTTCCGTACCTTCGGCGCCGGTCGCGGTGAGTTACAAGAAGCGTCGCTCACCGGCCGACGAGAAGTAGGTAGCTGGCTGCGGTTTGGAGCCCGAACGTAGATAGAAGGCCGAGTTCAATATTCGATGTCATCCAAGGTCAGAAACTCGTTACTCTGGATTCTCGAGCCTCTCGAGGGTGACGAGACCTATTTCCGAAAACGAATGTTCGGCTGCGACGCGGCTTACATCGATGGGCTGCTGTGCCTGGTTGTGGCCGACCGGGATGAACCGTGGAATGGTTTGCTGGTATGCACCTCGCAGGAACGACATACTGCGCTTGTCGAGGAAATACCCGCCTTGCACCCACATCAGGTTCTCGGAAAATGGCTTTGCGTAAAGCAAAGCGACCCTGCGTTCGAGGATGTCGCCCGCCGTGTTACCTCGCTTGTCCTTTCACGTGATTCGCGCATCGGCGTCGCGCCGAAACCACGGCGACCGGCAACGAAGCATCAAACCTGAAACGCCTGCACCGTCTGCCTGAGTTCGCGCGCTTGCGCATCGAGCGAGAGCGCCGCCGCTGCCGCCTCGTTGACGAGCGCGGCATTACCCTGCATCAGCCGATCCATCTGCGAGACAGCGTCGTTCACTTCATCGATGCCGCCGCTTTGCTCGCTCGACGCCGTCGCGATGGCTTCGACGAGCGCGGACACGCCATCGACGGAAGCGAGCAGATCCGTGAGCGTCGAACCGGCATGCTTCACCGTCGAACCGCTCGACTCGACATGCGCGTTGACTTCGCGCGTCAACTGCGCGATTTCCTTCGCCGCACCCGATGAACGGCGCGCGAGCGCGCGAACTTCCTCCGCGACGACGGCGAAGCCGCACCCGAGCGACCCGGCGCGCGCCGCTTCGACGGCCGCGTTCAGCGCGAGGAGATTGGTCTGAAATGCAATCGATTCGATGACGCCGGTAATCTGCCCGATCTGCGTCGAACGCGCCGACAGATCGGTCATGCGCGCGATCGCGTCGGCGACGGCGCGTTCCCCGTCTTTCGCACGCACCGACGCTTCCTTCGCAAGCTCACGCGCGCGATTCGCGTGATCGGCGTTGGTTCGCACCGTCGACGCGATCTGCTCCATGCTCGCCGATGTCTGCTGCAAACTCGCCGCGTGCTCCTCGGTGCGCGCGGACAGCGCGTGATTGCCTTCGGTGATGTCCGCCGCCGCAATGCCGATGGTGTCGGTCGAGCGCTTGATATCGCCGACCATCGATGCGAGCTGGCTGCGCATCAGACTCATTGCGTGCATCACGCTTTGCGTGTCGCCGGGCGCGACGGGCACGTCCGTCAGCAGGTCCCCTTGCGACACGCGCCGCGCGACGTTCGCCGCGAGCGCCGGCTCGCCGCCCAGTTGCCGGATCAGCGCGCGCGCCATCGAAAAGCACAGCCATCCGACGAGCGCCACGCCTGCGGCGATGCACGCGGCAACAGTCCACTGCACGACGCGGCTCACGCGTTGCGCGTGGTCATACTCCTGCTGCGCGGCGTTCAACTGGAATGCGCGCAATTCCGTGGTTTCCTTCTTGACGCGCGCGGCAGTCGGCTCGATTTGCTGCGTCACGATCCACTGCGCTTCCGATAGATTGTTCGCGGCGAGCAGGTTGGCCGTCGGGCGAAAGCCCTGGTCGCGCAACGTCGCCCAGTCGCTGGCGAGGCGCCTGGCGAGCGGCGTTTCGCTGGCATCGAGCGGATAGCGCAGATAGCGGCCGAGCAGGGCATCGATATTCGCGATGCGCCGCTGCGTCGACGCAACCACGGCCTGCGTCTTTTGCGCCGATGGATCGAGCACGGCGTCGCTGATCGCGAACTGGCTCTGCGTGATGAGTTCGTCGATGGTCGAAATGGTTTGCAGCGCCTGCGCGCGCCCTTCGAACACGTGACGCAGCGCGGCATTGCCTTGCTGGACGCCGAATAATCCAACGCTTCCGACCGCGACGAGCACGGCGGCGACCGCGCCCGTGACGATCGCGAGGCGCGCCCTGACAGTGAGCTTCGACATATGCGGTAGAGGAGAAACGTGCGCGTGGAAAATCTGATTCGGCGCGAGCGGCCAAACTTCAGACTTTTTCGAGAAGCGCAATCTACCGGCGGTTCAAGACGGTTGTGTGACAACCGCATCCCTCATGTGCCGAATACGTTTGCGTCCGATGCCCGCGCGCATTGCAACGGGCACGAAGCATGAAGCACCGACTCAGTTGCGCTTCGGAATGTCGAGTCCGCGCTGCACGGCGGGCCGGTCCAGAAACGCCTTGAGCGTGCGTTCCACGTTCCCGAACTCGTGAAAGTCCACGAGTTCGCGCGCCTCATAAAAGCCGACCAGATTGCGCACCCACGGAAACACCGAAATATCCGCGATGCTGTACTCGTCGCCCATGATCCAGTCGCGCCCGTCGAGCCGGCGATCGAGCACGGCGAGCAGCCGCTTCGATTCCGCGACGTAACGCGCGCGGGGCCGCTTGTCCTCATAATCCTTGCCGGCGAATTTGTGAAAGAAGCCGACTTGCCCGAACATCGGGCCGATGCCGCCCATCTGGAACATCAGCCATTGCAGCGCCTCATAGCGTTTCGCGACATCGTCGGGCATGAACTTGCCGCTCTTCGCCGCCAGATAGACGAGAATCGCGCCCGACTCGAACAGCGGCAACGGTTCGCCGTTCGGTCCGTCCGGATCGATGATCGCGGGAATCTTGTTGTTCGGATTGAGCGACAGAAACTCTTCCGACAACTGGTCGTTGTTATCGAAACGCACCAGATGCGGCTCGTAGGGCAGCCCGGTTTCCTCGAGCATGATCGAGACTTTCACGCCGTTGGGCGTCGGCAGCGAGTACAACTGGATGCGTTCGGGATGCTGAGCAGGCCATTTGCGGGTGATCGGAAAATCGGCAAGCGCGGTCATTTAAAGTCCTCGAAGGTCGGAACCGCGAATATAACCATTTCGACGTTTTCCTGTTGCTTACGGCTCGCGCGCGCCGTCATCGGATCGCCGCATCGAAAAGAGAAGATTGAGGGATCTCGTACAGACACCGCCTGTCGAAGGGCAGAACCTGTCTGTATCGCCACTACAAAAGCGATTGTAGGAATCGCTGTACGAGCACGAGGATTGCGCGTAACGCCAAAGGTCAAGAAGTCAACCAACACTAGAAACCAAGCCCCTGCGGGAAGAATGCAGCGCGTGCGCGAGGTGCGGGCCAATTCGCCGATTTGCTGGCTCGCTTATTGCATCGACCCGGATGCCTGAGCATCCCTGTCGGCCCTTACGAACCGTTGGTTTTGACTCGCCATGAAAACCGCTCCTCTCGCAACGCTTACCGCATTCGCTGCCGTGGTCGGGGGACTACTGCCCAGCCTGTGCGGCGCCACCCCTCTGGAAAGCCAGCTCGATTGCAAGTCCAGCGCGCACCGATTCATCGCGCCGCTCGTCGCCGACAAATCCATCGACGCGCGACCGATGCGCGTCGAGGCGAATTCCGTGAACGCCTTCAGGCCGACGCAGGGCAGCGAACTCACGGCATACGGCTTTCGCGTCTATGCCGTGCTGGGCTACGAGCACGGCGACGACATGTTCAAGCGAGGCAGTGGTCAACCGATCAACGATTCCGCGTACGGCGTCGTGGTGCTCGCGGCGTCGGAGACGGTGGAGGAGAAAGTGCGTGAGTCGGGCAGCACGGCCGTGGTGAAACAGGTCGTGCCGATGTTGATGACCGCCGTCTTCTGCGACGGCAGCGCGTTGCGCAACACGGCGGGTCCGGTCACGACGGAAGCGTCTAGTAGTCGTTAAAGCAGCGCCGAAAAGCGCTGAGTCGTCGATAATGTTCTCCCGATTTCAGCGCGCGCAAGTGTCGCGCGCATAACGACAGGAGAACGCCGATATGTCCGATGCAGCCAACCACTCTCAACGAATCGCAATCGTCACCGGAGCGGGCAGCGGCATCGGCCGCGCGGCGGCGCTGGCCCTGCTCGGCGACGGCTGGTCGGTCGTGCTGGCAGGCAGGCGTCCCGCGCCGCTCGAAGCGGTGATCGGCGAATCGAACGCGGGCGCGCGCGCGCTCGCCGTGCCGACCGACGTCGCCGATGCGCAATCGGTCGAAAACCTCTTCAAGGCGGCGGTCGAGCGCTTCGGCCGCGTCGATCTGCTTTTCAACAACGCCGGCGTGACGAATCCGCCCGGACCGTTCGAGGACTGGACGCCCGAGCAATGGCGCAATGTCGTCGACATCAATCTGAACGGCATGTTCTTCTGCCTGCAACAGGCATTTCGCACGATGAAGGCGCAAACGCCGATGGGCGGGCGCATCATCAATAACGGCTCGATTTCCGCGAGCGCGCCGCGCCCGAATTCGGCGGCCTACACGGCGACGAAACACGCGGTGCAGGGCCTCACCAAAACCGCATCGCTCGATGGCCGCAAGTACGACATCGCGGTCGGTCAGATCGATATCGGCAACGCGTTCACCGAGCTGTCCGAGCGCATGTCGAAGGGCGTGCCGCAGGCGAACGGCGAGATCGCCGTCGAACCGATGATGAACGTGAAGTTCGTCGGCCAGTCGGTGCTGTACATGGCCAATCTGCCGCCCGAGGCGAACGTGCTGTTCCACACCGTGATGGCGACCAAAATGCCGTTCGTCGGGCGCGGTTGATCCCTTCTTCTACGCCGTCCGATACCAGACGCGAATGCCCGAGTACCAGTGGCTCACGCTGGTATCGTCGCCGGCGCCGAACGTCGAGAGGCTCTCGACGTTCAGCACGTCGACTCCATTCTCCTCGATCCACCGGTTCGCGCGCTCGACCAGCGCCGCGCCGTTCTCGTACACATTGCCCTTGATGATGTGATGCTGCACGATCTGTCGCTCGAAATCTTCGTAAGCGATCTTCGCCATCCGTCGTCTCCTGTGTTTTGGTTCTGATACGCCGAAGTATCCGCACGCGTTTTTGCTGCGGCGCAGCGCTATCGCCGCATGACGCGTTGTGCCGATTCGAGCATCATATGGCCTGAGACACGCTCGTGCGAATCGGTTTATCCCGCGTTCGCGCGCAAAGGAGAGCACGATGGACATGCGGCAACGCGAGCACATCGAGGCAGTCGTCGCGGCGACCACGCGGGCGGAACCGGCCATGTCCGCGCCCGCGCCGCTGCGCACGCACGAGAGCATCATCGAGTCTTCGTGGCGGCGTTGCGTGCATCAGTACGGGCTCGATCCGTCGCGCATGCAGGAAGCGCGCATCCTGACGCAGACGCGCCTGCGCGAGCATCAGCAGCGCATCGACGATTTCGCGCGGATCGCGCGTCACGGTCTCGAAACCTTGTACGAGCATGTCGCGGGCATGGGCTATGTCGTGCTGCTCACCGATGCGTCCGGCGTGACCGTCGACTATCTCGGCGACGCCAACACGGATTCCGCGCTGCGCCGCGCGGGGCTGTATCTCGGCGCGCAATGGAGCGAAGCCGGCGCGGGCACTTGCGCGGTCGGCACCGCGCTCACGACCGGCCAGGCGCTCACGGTGCATCAGGTCGATCATTTCGACGCGACGCATATCCCGCTCACCTGCACCGCCGCGCCACTCTTCGATTCGCGCGGCGCGCTCGCCGCGATCCTCGATATCTCCGCGCTCACCTCGCCGCAAGCCCGCGACAGCCAGAATCTCGCGCTGCAGCTCGTGCGCATCTACGCGGGACATATCGAGAACGCGAACTTCCTGCGCACGCATCGGCAGGACTGGATTCTGAAGCTGAACACATCGCCGGAATTCGTCGATGTCGATCCCGAATACCTGATCGCGCTCGATGCGAGCGGACGCATCGTCGGCCACAACCGGCGCGCGCACGCGATGCTCGCGGCGGAGATCGGCCGGCCGATCGCGCCGGGCGCATTTGCAAGCGAGCCGGTGGCGTCGTTGATCGGCGTGCCGTTCGATACGCTCTTCGATGCGCGCATCGAGGAACTGGGCCGCTTCGTCTATTCGCGGCCGAGCGAGCTGCGCGCGGTGCCGCTCGCGAAATCGGGCGCGCTGCTGTATCTGAGCGTGATGCCGCCCGCGCCGTGTGTCACGCCCGCGACGAGCGCGGTGTCGTCACGCAGCGTCGAAGTGCCCGCGGCGCTGGCCGCGCTGAGCGGCGGCGATGCGACGCTCAGGCGCCAACTGGAACGCGCGGCGAAGCTCGTCGATTCACCGATCAACTTGCTCGTCAACGGCGAAACCGGCAGCGGCAAGGAGTTCTTCGCGAAGGCGCTGCATCGCGCGAGCGCGCGGCGCGCGGGGCCGTTCGTCGCGGTGAACTGCGCGGCGATTCCGGAGACGCTCATCGAAAGCGAACTGTTCGGGCATCTGCCGAACAGCTTTTCGGGCGCGGGCGCGAAGGGCAAGCGCGGGCTGATTCAGGAAGCCGACGGCGGCACGCTCTTTCTCGATGAAATCGGCGACATGCCGCGCGAACTCCAATCGCGTCTGCTGCGCGTGCTGGCCGAAGGCGAAGTGCTCGCGATCGGCGCGTCGCGGCCCGTATCGGTCGATGTGCGCGTGATTTCCGCGACCCATCATTCGCTCGATGCGCTCATGCAGGACGGACGTTTCCGCGAAGACCTCTACTACCGCCTGAACGGCGCGCGCTTCACGCTGCCGCCGCTGCGCGAACGCACCGATCTCGACTGGCTCGTCGACAAATTCCTCGAAGGCGCGGTCACGTTATCGCCGGCGGCGCGCGAGCGCTTGCATCGGCATGAGTGGCCGGGCAATCTGCGCGAGCTTTGCAATGTGCTGCGTTATGCGCGCGCGGTGTGCTCGAACGGCCTGATCGACGTCGATGACCTGCCGGAAGGCTTCGGCGGCGCCGCCATTGCCGCCGCGCCGGTCGAACCGCCGCCGCCGCGCGTCATCGAGGATTTCGATCCGCATCGGCTGCCGCCGGAAGGCATGTTGCTGATGCAGTATCTGCGCGCTGCAAGCTGGAACCTGAGCGCGGTCGCGCGGCAGATCGGCGTGAGCCGCATGACGCTGTATCGGCGCATGGCGCGCTACGGCATCCGCTCGCCGAATCAGCGCGACGCGAACGGTCGCTGAGCACGCCGATACGCCTGTACACCCCGCGATACACATGCCGCTGTGACACCTGTCACGGCGGCGCCCCGTGCACCCTCTGAAGCGCCCGTTTTCCGCGGGTAATCCCTCGCTTTTACGCGCCTGAAAACGCCGTGCCGATTGGCATGGCGCTTGCCTTTATCCGCCGCACAAAACATACGACACAAAAACGGAGACACAGGCATGCGAGAAAGCGCGGCGCCGCTCGTCGGCATCATCGCCAATCCTGTTTCGGCGCGCGATATTCGGCGCGTCATCGCGAACGCGAACAGCCTGCAGCTCGCGGATCGCGTGAACATCGTGTTGCGGCTGCTTTCGTCGCTGGCGTCGTGCGGCGTCGGGCGCGTGCTGATGATGCCGGACCGCGAAGGCCTGAAGGTCATGCTGCAACGCCATCTCGCGCGCAAGCAAGGTCCGGATGCGGGACTCGCGAAAGTCGACTTCCTCGATATGCCCGTGACCGCGCGCGTCGACGATACCTTTCGCGCCGCGCGGATGATGCGCGAAGCCGGCGTCGATGCGCTGATCGTGCTCGGCGGCGACGGCACGCATCGCGCGGTCGTGCGCGAATGCGGACAGGTGCCGATCGCGGGTCTCTCGACGGGCACCAACAACGCGTATCCCGAAATGCGCGAGCCGACCATCTCGGGACTTGCCGCCGGTCTCTATGCGACGGGCCGCGTGCCGTCCGGCGAAGCGCTCGCGTCGAACAAGCGGCTCGACATCGAGATACGCGCGTCGAACGGCGGCGTGCGCCGCGATATCGCGCTCGTCGATGCCGTGATCTCGCACGAGCATTTCATCGGCGCGCGCGCGCTGTGGAAGATCGACACGCTCGCCGCCGTCTACGTCGCGTACGCCGATCCGCAGGCGATCGGCATGTCGGCCATCGCGGGTCTGCTCGAACCGCTCGGGCGTCACGATCCGGGCGGCGTCGCGATCGAACTGGCCGCGCGCGGCTTCGGTGAATTCGATCTGCACGCGCCGATCGCGCCGGGTCTCATCGAAGCCGTGCCGATCGCGAACTGGACGCGCCTCACCGACGGCGTGCCGCATCGCGTGAAGCAGCGCACCGGCATCGTCGCGCTCGACGGTGAACGCGAACTCGCTTTCGGCCCCGGCGACGAAGTGACCGTCACGCTCAGGGAAAACGCCTTTCGCAGCATCGATGTCGCCGCGTGCATGCGCTACGCGGCGGCGTCCGGGCTGATGCGCCGGCCCACGAGCAATACCCGTTAGACCCATCCACCGAAGGAGACAGAGATGACAGCTACGCAAAATGCGGGCGGCTTGCCGCTCTCTAAGGACGAACTGCTGACCGTGTATCGCAAGATGCGCACGATCCGCGATTTCGAAGAGCGCCTGCACGTCGATTTCGGACGCGGCGACATTCCCGGTTTCGTGCATCTGTACGCGGGCGAAGAGGCGGCGGGCGTCGGCATCATGAGCCATCTGAGCGACGGCGATCGTATCGCGAGCACGCACCGTGGACACGGCCACTGCATCGCGAAGGGCGTCGATCCGGTCGAAATGATGAAGGAGATCTACGGCAAGAAAGGCGGTTCGTGCAACGGCAAGGGCGGCTCGATGCATATCGCCGACCTGTCCAAAGGGATGATGGGCGCGAACGGCATTCTCGGCGCGGGCGCGCCCTTGATCTGCGGCGCGGCGCTGGCGGCGAAGTTTCGCGGCAAGGGCGAAGTGGGCATCACCTTCGCGGGCGATGGCGCGTCCAATCAGGGCACCTTTCTCGAAAGCCTGAATCTCGCGGCCGTGTGGAATCTGCCGGTGATCTTCGTGATCGAGAACAACGGCTATGCGGAATCGACGGCGCGCGATTACGGCACGGCGGTCGATAGCTACGTCGATCGCGCGGCGGGCTTCGGCATTCCCGGCGTGACCGTCGACGGCACCGATTTCTTCGCCGTGTACGAAGCGGCGGGCGAAGTGATCCGGCGCGCGCGCGAAGGCGGCGGCCCGGCGCTGCTCGAATGCAAGATGATCCGCTTCTACGGCCACTTCGAAGGCGATGCGCAGACGTATCGCGCGCCGGGCGAACTCGACGATATCCGCTCGAACAAGGACTGCCTGAAGAAATTCGCGGCCGCCGTGACGCAAGCCGACGTGATCGCGCCGGGAGAACTCGATGCGATCGACAAGGAAGTCGCCGCGCTGATCGATCGCGCGGTGCAGGAAGCGAAGGACGCGCCGCTGCCGAGCGCCGCCGATCTGCTCACCGATGTCTACGTCAAATACTAAATCCTGGAGACGACAATCATGGCCCGCAAACTGAGCATGAAGATGGCGATCAACGAAGCCATCGATCAGGAAATGACCCGCGATCCGAGCGTGATCGTGCTGGGTGAGGATATCGTCGGCGGCGCAGGCGCGGACGGCGAAAAGGACGCGTGGGGCGGCGTGCTCGGCGTGACCAAGGGACTCTACGCGAAGCACGGCGACCGGCTGCTCGACACGCCGCTGTCGGAGTCGGCGTATATCGGCGCGGCAATCGGCGCTGCGGCGTGCGGCATGCGTCCGATCGCGGAGCTGATGTTCATCGACTTCATGGGCGTGTGCTTCGACCAGATCTTCAATCAGGCCGCCAAATTCCGCTACATGTTCGGCGGCAAGGCGGAAACGCCCGTCGTGATCCGCGCGATGGTCGGCGCGGGTTTCCGCGCGGCGGCACAGCACAGCCAGATGCTCACGCCGCTATTCACGCACATTCCCGGCCTGAAAGTGGTTTGCCCGTCGACGCCTTACGACACCAAGGGTCTTTTGATCCAGGCGATCCGCGACAACGATCCGGTCATCTTCTGCGAGCACAAGAACCTCTACGGCTTCGAAGGCGAAGTGCCCGAGAACTCGTACGCGATTCCGTTCGGCGAGGCGAACATCGTGCGCGACGGCCGTGACGTGTCGATCGTCACGTACGGACTGATGGTGCATCGCGCGCTCGAAGCGGCATCGACGCTCGCGAAAGAGGGCATCGAAGCGGAAGTCGTCGATCTGCGCACGCTGTCGCCGCTCGATATCGACACCGTGATCGAAACGGTCGAGAACACGGGGCGGCTCGTGGTCGTCGATGAGGCGCATCCGCGCTGCAACATCGCCACCGATATTTCCGCGCAAGTCGCGCAGCAGGCCTTCGGCGCGCTGAAGGCCGGCATCGAGATGGTGACCGCGCCGCATACGCCGGTGCCGTTCTCGCCGACGCTCGAAGATCTTTACATTCCGAGCGCCGCGCAGATCGCCGACGCCGCACGAAAAACCATGAAGGGAGGAAAGCACTGATGTCCGCAATCACACCGATCGTGATGCCCAAATGGGGCTTGTCGATGAAGGAAGGCACGGTCAACGAGTGGCTCGTTGAGGAGGGCACGGAGATCACCGTCGGCATGCCGATTCTCGATGTCGAAACCGACAAGATCGCCAATGCAGTCGAAGCGCCCGATGCCGGTTTGCTACGCCGCAAGGTGGCGGAAGCGGGCGATACGCTGCCGGTGAAGGCGCTGCTCGGCGTGCTCGCGTCGGCTGACGTGAGCGACGCTGATATCGACGCCTATGTGTCGTCGTACGTGACGCCCGCCGGGGACGAGGAAGAAGGTGAGGAAGCCGCGGCGTATCACTTCGTCGATGTCGACGGCATCCGCGTGCGCTACGCCGCGCGCGGTGGCGACGACGCGAGCAGGCCCGCGGTGCTGTTCATCCACGGCTTCGGCGGCGATCTCGACAACTGGCTCTTCAATCTCGATGCGCTCGCGGAAAAGAATCGCGTGTTCGCGCTGGATTTGCCGGGCCACGGGCAATCGACGCCGAAAGTGCCGGGCACGACGCTGGCCGATCTCGCGGGCTTCGTCGGCAAGTTCATGGACGCGCTGGAACTGAAGAAGGCGCATCTCGTCGGGCATTCGATGGGCGGCGGCATCGCGGCGCAGATGGCTGTCGATCAGCCGGAGCGCGTGGCGTCGGTGTCGCTGATTTCGCCAGCCGGTTTCGGCGATGAGGTAAACAACGCGTACACCGAAGGTTTCGTGACGGCGGAGTCGCGCCGCGAACTGAAGCCGGTCGTGGAACTGCTGTTCGCGAATCCGGAGCTCGTGAGCCGCCAGATGCTCGACGATCTGCTGAAATACAAGCGGCTCGACGGCGTGAGCACCGCGCTCACTTCGCTCAATGGCGGGTTGTTCGCGGGCGGTCGGCAGAGCGCGCAGCCGGGCGGCAAGCTGGCCGCGACGGGCAAGCCGGTGCTCGTGATCTGGGGTGAAAAGGACCAGATCATTCCCGCCGCGCACGCGAAGCATGCACCGGACGGCGCGACCGTGCGCGTATTCGACGACGCCGGCCACATGAGCCAGATGGAGAAGGCGAACGAGGTGAACGCGTTGTTGAAGGAGCACGTGCAAAAGGGCGGCTGAGCGCGTCCCGATCCGCCCGCGCCCCGCCGGAGAAGGCCGCCGACGGGGCGCGCTCGTTCGTCGCCGTTATTGGCTACCATGCTGGGGTGGCGTCCGCTCGGGACGCGCCCGGACATCGACTCCATGCTCTTCCAACTGCTCGATCCCGCCTCGCTTTCCGGCGATCCCCTCGATGCCGAGGAGGCGCTGCTCGCGCGCGCGGCCGCAGGCGACGCCGTCGCGCACGTCTGGGAAGCGCCTGTGTCGCTGGTCGTGCCGCGTAGCTATCAGCGTTACGCGCCGCTCGCCGACGCTCGCGACGCCTTCGCACGGCGCGGTTGTCCCGTCTGGCTGCGTCTGTCGGGCGGCGGCCTCGTTCCACAAGGCCCGGGCATTCTCAATCTGAGCCTTGCCTATCCGGTGCGCGCGCCGATGGGCACGCTTTCCGAAACCGTCTATCTGCATCTATGCAGGATTCTCGCCGATGCGCTCAACTCGCTCGGCGTGCTGACGCACTGGCAGGCGGTCGAAGGCTCGTTCTGCGATGGCCGCTTCAACCTCGCGTGGGGCCCCGGCGACGACGCGCGCAAGATCGCCGGCACGGCGCAATACTGGCGTCGCGTGCCTGACGGCGACAATGACCAGCCGCTCTACGCGGTGCTCGCGCACGCCGTTCTGCTCGTCGATGCCGATCCGATCGAAATCAACGAGCGCGCCAACGCGTTCGAAGCGATGATCGGCAGCGGACGGCGCTACGAAGAATTGCGCGTCGTGACCGTTGCGCAGGCGCTCGCCTACGAATGTTTCTCGATACCCGCCGATCTGCGCGAGCGCGTGCGCGCGGCGTTGATCGATCGTGTGAAGGATGCGCCGCTGCCTGAGCAATAAAAACGCATCGAGGTGGCCATGCCGCTCAGAAGTGCTTCGAACGGGTTCTTCTTCGCGCTGTGGGTGGCCGTGTGCGCCGCCGCGCCCGAGTTCCTGTGGCAAGGTCTCTTTTCGCTGTTCGGCCACTTTTCCCTGACGGATGCGGCCGCCGCGCTGTTAATCGGCGCGATTCTCGCGTTCTTCGTCGAGCCCGTTCTGGAGCGCCTGCGTGGCCTTGGCGACGCGCCCGCGCACGCGGAAAAGTCGCCGGCCTTCGCGGCGTGCGAGGCGTTGAGCTTCGCGGTCGTCGCCGTGTGCGTGCATGAGGCGATCACCGTGTATGTCGCGGCAAGTCACTCCAACGAGCAGGCGGCCGAGAATCTCGCGAGGGCCGTCGGGCTGGCGCTGCAATGGGCGATCACGCCTTTTTTCATCACAATTGCGTGGATGGCCGCGCGCGGGCCGTCATGGATCGCGTGGCCGGTGGCGGCGTTCGCGGTGATCGTCAGCTTTGTCGCCGGCGTGATATTCGGATGGAGCGTGCACGTGCTCGTGACGAGCGTGATTCCGGTGATCTGCGTGCTGATCGCGGGATGCATCATCGTGCGGCAACAATGGGACGCGCGCACGTTCAGGCGCTGCGCGCGGGCGACGGGTGTCATTGCGCTCGCCTGGCTCGTGCTGACGGGCATGCTGCAAGTCGCGCTATGGCTCGCGCACGTGCAGGCGTTTCGCATCTACGAACGAACGGAGTTCTGGAGCGACCTGCGCTTCTATATCGGCTGGGTGACGGGCTTGCTCGTCGCGCCCGCGTTCGTGCCCGACGCGCCGCTCAACGCCGGTGGCGATGACCGGCGCGTGCGGCGATGACGAATCCGTCAGTACGCTCCAGGCGGCGGTTGCCAGCCGGCCGGGGGCGGAGGCGGCGGTGGCGTGGTGTATGACGAGCCGTAAGGCTGGGTCGTGCGCACCGCGCCGCGCACCGGCACCTTGTCGCCGGCGGCGTACATGCATTGCAGATATGCGTAGTCGTAACGCTGCTGCACGTTGTAGCCCGATGCCTGCGATGCGCCGACGCCGAACGCGCTGCCGGTCAGCAGACCCGCGCCCGCGCCGATGGCCGCACCCGAGCCGCCGCCGAACGCCGCGCCCGCGGCAGCGCCGATCGCGGTGCCGACGACCGCACTGCCGACCGCGCTGTTGGTCGCGGCCTGATTCGCGTCCACGCCGCCGACCTGATTGAGGGCGAACTGCCGGCACGAGGCGTCGTCGGCACGGAACTGGTCGAACGTCTTGGTGCTGCCGGGCAGCGCCATCACGCTGGGACCGGTGGGCATCACGGTGCAGGCCGAAAGGCCGAGCGCGCCGATTCCCGCAAGGAGCAGGGCAAGCCTTGAGTAGTTCATGGATTCTTGCAAATTCGTTTCGTCGTCGGTTTTCAAAGCGCCGGAAGCGTCAGTTCGACGGCGGGGGCGTCGCCGGAACCGGGCGCCATGCGCCGGCGCATTGCTTTACGTACGGGTAGTAGGCTCTCGCGGAGTCGCAGTAGTACCACAGGCCGGGCTGCTGCGCGGGCGCGCCGGGATCGGCGGCAGGCTGGCCCTGCTCGACGTATTGCACCGGCGCGGACGGCGCGACGACCACGGGCGGCGGCGGATAGTAGTAATACGGCGCCGGCGCGACGGGATACGGGTAATACACGGGTCCGCCGACCCACACGCCGACGCGAGCCCAGGCGTATGCATTGGCGGTCACGCCCGCGCTCGCGATCAGCGACAGCGCGATTAAAGCCTTCAGGCGATTCACGACCTTCTCCAGAAAAATTGTTCGCTGTGACGATGCCTTTAACGGAAAACCGGCCTCCGCTGTTGACCGGACATGGCACATCATTCAACGCTATTCCAGTTGGGGTGGAAATACAATTACAGGACCCGGCCCGTTTTTTTCGGCGCGTTACCCGGTAAAAAAACGTCGCCATATCACGCGCGCAGCACGGTAATTCCGGCTTGCTCGATCGGCTCGGTGAGCTTCGCGTCAGCCGCATCCTCGACGATGATCGTCTGCGCCAGTTCGATCGCCCCGATCCTGTAAGCCGACGCCGCGTTGAGCTTCGCCGCCGACGCCAGCACGACGGTTTCCGCCGCGCGCGCCGCGAGCGCCCGCTTGATATGCGCTTCCTCGAAATCGCCGGTGGTGAGGCCGGCGGCCGGATGCACGCCGGTGACGCCCATGAAATAGATGTCGGCGTGGATGTGCGACATGGCGTCGACGGCCGCCGCGCCGACCGTGACGATCGAATGCTTGTAGAGCTTGCCGCCGATCAGCACGACTTCGACCGACGCATGCTCCGCCAGCGCAACCGCGACGCTCGGACTATGCGTGACGAGCGTCGCGCAAAGGTGCTCGGGCAGTTGCCGCACGAGCAGTGCGGACGTGGTGCCGCCATCGATGATGACGACCTGCCCCGGTCCGATCATTTCCGCCGCTTTTTTCGCGATGCGCCGCTTCGCGTCCGATTCCATTTCCTGACGCCTTGCGAACGGCGCAATGGCAGGCGACGCCGGCAGCGCGCCGCCATGCACGCGTTGCAACAGGCCTTCGGCTGCGAGTTCGCGCAAGTCGCGCCGGACGGTGTCTTCCGAGACGCCGAAGTGCGCGCTCAGATCGCTGGCGAGCACCTGGCCCTCGCGTTTGAGGGTATCGAGGATCGCTTTCTTGCGTTGGCTGGTCAACATGGGTTTGCACGAATTCACTTGATATTGCACGAAACTGCACGCTACCATGGGCCCGATTAAATGTCGAACAGGTGAAGCGATGGAAACGAAAGAGCGCGTCCGCATCCTCAAAACTGAGATCCTTTCGGACGACTGGTACGTCCTCAGAAAGGTCACCTTCGACTTCCTGCGCCGCGACGGCACCTGGCAGCGTCAAAGCCGCGAAACGTACGACCGCGGCAACGGCGCGACCATCCTGCTGCACGACCGCAAGACGGGCAACGTGCTTCTGACGCGCCAGTTCCGCATGCCCGCATTCGTCAACGGCCACCACGGCATGTTGATAGAGACGCCCGGCGGTTTGCTCGACAACGCGTCGCCGGAAGAGCGCATTCGCGCCGAAGTGGAAGAGGAAACGGGATATCGCGTGCATCACGTCGAGAAGATTTTCGAGGCGTTCATGAGTCCCGGATCGGTGACGGAAAAGCTCTATTTCTATCTCGGCGAGTACGACGGTTCGATGCGCGTGTCGGACGGCGGCGGCGTCGAGGAAGAAGGCGAGGAAATCGAGACGATCGAAGTCCCGGTGCAAACGGCGCTGCACATGATAGAGCGCGGCGAAATCATGGACGGCAAGACGATCATGCTCTTGCAGTATGCGGCGCTGAAGGCGCGTTCGGGCGCGTAGATTCAGCCTGAACGGGATGACCGAAGATCGAGGCTCCCGGCAAATCGTTCCGCGAGTTTCTCGGCCTCGAACGCGTTCACGACCCAGTCGATGAACGCGCGCGTTTTTGCGGGCAAAAGCGTTCGCGACGGGAAGTACATCGAGATCGCGCCCGCATCCGAATACCAGCGCGGCGCGAGTCGGACCAATGCGCCATTTTCGAGATCCGCCAGCACGTCCGCCGTGGCGAGCATGGCGACACCCATACCGAGCAAGGCGGCCCCGCGCATCGCGGACGGATCGTTTACGACGAACGACTCCTGCAGACGCACTGGCGCTTCGCGGCCGGTCACGTCGCGCATGGTCCAATGGCGCACGCGGCCCGACTGCAAGGAACGCATGACGATGCCGCGAAACGCCTGCAGGTCGGCAGGCTCGCGTGGCGGCGTCTTATCGGCCATGTAGCCCGGCGATGCGACCGCGATCACATGCGCAGGCGCCAGTGTCCGCGCGACGACCGTCGGCGAAAGGTCGAACCCTCCACCGATCGCGACGTCGTACCCCTCCGCGATCAGATCGACTTGCCGGTTCTCGAAGTGCCATTCGGGCTTGATGCGCGGATACCGCTCAAGGAAGCCAGGCAGCAGCGGCAGGATATGCGCCACGCCGAAAGTCGGCGCCAGGCTGAGCTTGAGAACGCCCGCAGGTTCGCCGCCGTCACCCGCGATGCCCGCGATGGCGGCCTGAATGCCACTCAGACTGTCCGATATGGCCAGCCGGAACGATTCGCCGGCTTCGGTCAGAGTCAGCTTGCGGGTCGAGCGATGAAAGAGCCGCACGCCGAGATTGCGTTCGAGCATCGCGACATTGCGGCTCACCGCTGCCGGCGTCAGAGACAGCCATCGAGCGGCTTCAGAGAAGCTCCCGTGCTCCGCGCTGCGGATGAACGATTCGAGATTGGCGAGCGTTTCCATTGCATCTTCTTCAAGCAAACGTTGAAAGTATAACAAGCCGCTTCCTACTAACGCTTGAGCTTCGAAGCCGCCATAGTTGCTTCAACCCAAACCAAGCAAGGAGCGAAGCAATGAGCAACGATCTGAAACCTCTCGGCGGCAAGGTAGCGCTGGTCACCGGCGGCTCGCGGTCCATCGGAGCGGCGATTGCGAAGCGGCTCGCGCAAGACGGCGCTGCCGTTGCATTGACGTACAGCGCGTCGCCCGAGCGCGCGGCCGAGGTCGTCGGCGAAATCGAAGCCGCGGGCGGCAGGGCGCTTGCGATTCAGGCCGACTCGGGCGAGCCATCGGCGGTGCGCGCGGCGGTGGCTGCGACAGTCGAAAAGCTCGGCGGCATCGACATTCTCGTGAACAACGCCGGCATGGCGATCAATGCGCCGATCAAGGACTACAGGTTCGAGGACTTCGAGCGCATGCTCGCCGTCAACGTGACCGGCGTCTTCGTCGCGACTCAGGAAGCCGTGCGCCACATGAAGCAGGGCGGCCGCGTGATTCACATCGGCTCGTCGATGACGCGGTATGCGGCGTTTCCGACCGCGTCCGTCTACACGCTCACGAAAGGCGCGATCACGGGATTCAATCGCAGTCTCGTGCGCGATCTCGGCCCGAAGGGCATCACGGTCAACACCGTGCATCCCGGACCCACCGACACGGACATGAACCCGGCCGACGGACCCGTCGCCGCGATCGTCGGCCCCGGCATGGCGATCGGCCGTTATGGCCAGCCCGCCGAGATCGCGAGCGTCGTCGCCTATCTCGCGACGCCCGAAGCCGCTTTCATCACAGGCGCGGATATCGTCGCCGACGGCGGTCTGACGGCTTGAATCCCACTAATCGGAATGTCGAAGGAGCATTGCCATGCATAGCATCGGAATTATCGGGGCCGGTAATATCGGCGAAGCAATTGCGACCGCGCTCGCTCGAAAGGACATCGCTGTAACGCTGTCGAACAGTCGCGGACCGGAGAGCCTCAGGGAACGCGCTTCGGCCATCGGCGCGAGCGTCACGCCCGGCACGCGTGAAGAAGCGGCGTCGAAGGACATCGTGTTCGTCGCGGTGAACTGGTCGAAGCTGCCTGCCGCGCTCGATGGCTTGCCCGATTTCGCGGGCCGGATCGTGGTCGATACGAACAATCCGATCGAAGCGCCGTTGTTCAAACCCGTCGACCTCGGCACGCGCGCGTCGTCGGAAGTATTCACCGATCTGGTGCCTGGCGCGAGGGTCGTCAAGGGCTTCAACCATCTGCAACCCCACTTGCTGACGGGCGATCCATCCAGCGAAGGCGGTAAGCGTGTACTGTTCTACTCGGGCGACGATGCGGACTCGAAAGCTGAAATCGGCGCACTGATAGACCGGCTCGGATTCTTCGGTATCGATCTCGGTTCACTTGCTGTCGGTGCGCGCCTCGTTCAGTTTCCGGGCGGTCCTTTGCCAGCGCTCAATCTGGTGAAGTTCGGCTGAGCGTCGTCGGTCTCCTTTGTATGGCCTGCAAGAACGTCGAAGCCGGCGCCGAGTCTTCAAGCTTGGTCCGGCGTCCTGCTCCAAACCTTCCAACGAGTGAGGATCACCATGCCGTTCGTCACGACCAAAGATAACGTCGAGATTTTCTATAAGGACTGGGGGCCGAAGGACGCGCAACCCATCGTCTTTCATCATGGCTGGCCGCTTTCCTCGGATGACTGGGATGCGCAATTGCTGTTTTTCCTCCAGAAGGGATATCGGGTGGTCGCGCACGACCGGCGCGGGCACGGCCGCTCGTCGCAAGTCTCCGATGGTCACGACATGGACCACTACGCCGCCGACGCCTTCGCAGTCGTCGAGGCGCTGGACCTGAAGAATGCCGTCCATATCGGGCACTCGACGGGCGGCGGCGAAGTCGCGCGATATGTGGCGAAGCACGGCGAGCCGTCGGGACGCGTTGCAAAGGCGGTGCTCGTCAGCGCGGTGCCGCCGCTGATGCTGAAGACCGAAGCCAATCCGGAAGGTCTGCCTATCGAAGTCTTCGACGGCTTCCGCAAGGCGCTGGCCGATAATCGCGCGCAGTTCTTCGTCGATGTTCCGGCGGGGCCGTTCTACGGATTCAACCGGTCGGGTGCGACCGTTCATCAGGGTGTCATTCAGAACTGGTGGCGTCAGGGCATGGAAGGCAGCGCGAAGGCGCATTACGAAGGCATCAAGGCGTTCTCGGAGACGGACCAGACCGAAGACCTGAAGTCGATTTCCGTGCCGACGCTCGTGTTGCACGGTGAAGACGATCAGATCGTGCCTATCGCCGACGCGGCGTTGAAGTCCATCAAACTGCTGAAGAACGGCACGCTGAAGACTTATCCCGGCTTTTCGCATGGCATGCTGACGATCAACGCGGACGTCCTCAACGCCGACCTGCTCGCATTCGTGCAGTCCTGACCCCGGAAACGATGGACGAGCCGGTAGTCATGCCGGCTCGCTCTAATCGACCTTCTTTCCCGAACACATCTTTTTTCGAGGGCGAACTACGTTCGCTCTTCATCCGCACGCCTATTGTTCGGCCACGCCGTCAACATTGTTCAAGGCACGGTGCTTTTTCCCAAACCGGGCGCGGCCTAAAGTGGTCGGCTTCTATCCAGCATCAATGTCACCATGCAAATCGATACACCTGCAAATCCAATATCGTTAGAAACAGGTTCGACGTCGGTGCGTCAATGGCTTGCGGTCATCGCTGTCGCCGTGAGCGCGTTCGCGTTCGTGACGGCGGAGTTTCTGCCGGTCGGCCTGCTGCCGCAGATCGCGCAGGATCTCGGCGTATCGACCGGCGTCGCGGGCCTGATGGTCACGACACCCGGCGTCATGGCGGCGATCTTCGCGCCGACGCTCATCGTCAGTGCAGGCCGCATGGACCGCCGATACGTCTTCCTGCTGCTCACCGCAGTGCTGCTGATTGCGAACATCGTGTGCGCCGTCTCGACGAGCATGCCGGTCATGCTGATCGGACGGGCCTTGCTCGGCGCCGCGCTGGGCGGCTTCTGGACGCTCGCGACCGCCGCCGCACCGCGCCTCGTGCAGGCCAAGGATGCCGCCAGAGCGACCGCCACCATTCTGACGGGCGTCACCTGCGCGACGGTCATCGGCGTGCCGCTCGGGACATTCATCGCGTCGTTCGCGTCGTGGCGTCTGTCGTTCGCCGCCACGGCGGGACTCGTGGCGGTCGCGCTGGTCGCGCAAGCGTTGCTGGTGCCTTCGCTGCCGTCGGCGTCGGCGTTGCGCATCGCCGATTTCAAAACGCTGCTGCGACGCCCTCACACGCGCATGAGCATGCTGATGGTCGCGCTCGTATTCGGCGCGCACTTTTCGACCTACACGTACATCGCGCCGCTGCTCGAACAGGATTTTTCGTTGAGCACGATCACGCTCCTGCTGTTCGGCTTCGGGCTCATCGGCTTTTTCTCGAATGCGTTGATGTCGATGGCGGTCTCGAACCACCTCAAGAAGTCCGTCGCAGTGATGGTCCTGCTGCTGCTCGGCGCGCTGTCGTCGATGTTGCTGCTCGAACACTCGACCATCGGCGAGACTGCGGGAATGCTGCTGTGGGGAATCGCGTTCGGCGCGCTGCCGCTGTGCTTCAGCGTGTGGATTCAGCGTGGCACGGCGGACTTGCCCGAAGCCGGTTCGGCGATGTTCGTCAGCATCATCCAGGTCGCGATCGCGGCGGGTTCGGCGGTGGGCGGCGCGATCGTCGACCGCGCGGGCGTACACGCCGACTTCACGCTGGGACTCGGGCTTGCGGTGCTCGGACTGGTGACGCTTCAGCGCCTCGCCGCAATGGAACGGCCGGCAACGAACGCGTCATTCAAGCAAACGTGCGACGCGTCACTTGACTGAAGCGCTGCAGGCAGGCTGACGACTGATGCGCAGGGTCACGATGAGGCAAAGCGCGAGCAGGACGCCGACATACGCCGTAACGGCGGGCCACGCGCCATGCTGCCAGAACGAGCCGCCCACCGAGCCCAGCACGCTCGATCCGACGTAGTACGCCAGCAAATAGAGCGATGCCGCGTGACCCTTGGCGGAGCCGGCCAGTTGCCCGACCCATCCGCTGGCTACCGAGTGAGTCACGAAAAAGCCAATCGTGATGAGCACGATGCCGGCGACGACAGCGGCGATCGAAACGAAGAGCGTCAGTACGACGCCCACGGCGAACAATAGAACGCCGCTGACCAGAACGGGCGCGCGACCGAGCCTGTCGGCAAGCGCGCCCGCGCTCGACGACGACACCATGCCGAACAGATAGGCGCCGAAGATCAGACCGCATTCCGTCGCACTCAGGTTGAACGGCTTCGCCATGAGCCGGAACGCGGCGTAGTTGTAGATCGTGACGAACGCGCCCATCACGAGAAAGCCGATCGCGAAGACCAATGGCAGGCGAGCGTGCAGAAGTTGTGCGCGCCATAGCAGGAGATGATGTCGAAGCGTCAGATCGGTGCGCTTGATAAAGCGGCGCGACGGCGGAAGCAACATCACGAACGCGACGGCTGCGAGCAGGTCGACGAGACCGATGGTCATCATCGCGGTTCGCCAGGAAAAGTATTCCTCCAGCGCGCTCATGCCGATGCGACCGATCATGCCGCCGAAGGCTGTTCCGCCGACGTAAAGGCCCATCGAGAAACCGAGTCCCTCAGCCGCGATCTCTTCGGCGAGATACGCCATGGCGACGGCAGGGACGCCGCCAAGCGCGAATCCTTCCAGCGCGCGCCACGTCAGCATCCAGTGCCAGCTCGGCGCGCTCGCCGCAAGCATGTTGAACAGCGCCGCGAGGGTCATCGATGCGAACATCAGTCCGCGTCGCCCGACACGTTCGGACAAGGCGCCCGCGCAAAGAATGGACAGCGCGAGAAATCCCGTTGACAGCGACAGCGAAAGTGAACTCGCCGCTGCGCCAATATTGAACTGCTGCGCGAAGGCAGGAAGCAGCGGTTGAACGCAATAAAGAAGCGAGAACGTCGAAAAGCCGGCAAGAAAAAGCGCGACCGCAATACGCCGATACGCCGCCGAACTCGGCAATACGCCGATTGGCAGCGTGGGGCGTTGTGGTGTCACCAGCGTTGAGAATGAGGGCGAAGACATTGTGCGTGCTCGGCTTATCGGGAACAGACTCATTCTTGCCAAAGTCAATTCATATGTCCAATATATGAAACCATGCCGAGCGATATGTTTCGCCACTGGCTCGAATGCCGCACGTTTTTGCAAGGAGATCGAATCGATGGAGCTTCGACATCTACGCTACTTTCTGGCAGTGGCCGAGTCGGCGAATTTCACGAGGGCGGCTGAAGTTCTCGGGATAGGCCAGCCGCCGCTCAGTCAACAGATCAAGGCGCTCGAAAAGGAACTCGACGTCGAGTTGTTCAAGCGCACTGCGCGTGGCGCGGATCTGACCGAGGCGGGGCGAGTATTCGCCGACGAAGCTCGACGCGTATTGGCCGATGCCGAGCGCGCCGCACGCGCCGCAAAACGTGCGGCACGCGGCGAAACCGGGCACCTGCGCGTAGGTTTCACCGGCACCGCGGCGTTCAACGAACACGTATCGGGCCTGATTCGCGAATTTCGCGAAGCGTATCCCGATGCTGAACTGACCTTGCATGAAGCGGCCTCCGGCCTCCTTCTGGGCGGCCTCGAAGCGGGGCAGCTCGACATCGCCATCGTTCGGCCGGAAAGGCGAATCGCCGACGTCCTGCAACAGAAGGACTGGCAGGTCGAGCCGATGCTGGTCGCGCTACCCGTCGCTCATCCGCTTGTGTCGCGCAAACGGATCGGTCTCGCGGAACTCGCCGACGAACCCTTCGTGCAAGTGCCGCGCGAAGCCGGCGGCGCGCTATTCGACGACATCGTCGCGGCATGCGCCGAAGCGGGTTTCGAACCGCGACTGGCCCAGCGCGCGCCGCAGATGGCGTCCGCTGTTACGCTCGTCGCGGCGGGGCTCGGCATCTCCATCGTGCCGAAAGCCATCACGCAGGTGCGGGTGCCGGGCGTCGTCTATAGACCTCTGGTGGCGCGAGGACTTCGCGCGCGACTGGCGGTGGCGTCGCGGCGCGATGATTCGTCGGCCGTGGTACGCAACTTTCTCGCGCTCGCCTGGAAATGAGTGCGACCGTGCGGCGCAGAAAAAGAGCGAGCGGAAAGACGGCCTATAATTACGGCACTATTCCCTTAGGCCGATCGACTAAAGCATCGGCGATAGATTCCCAAAGCTATGGCATATAAGAGCATCGAAATCGCTCAACTGCGCGCGCAGCAGGAAGCATTGAATAAACAACTGGCTGAAGCCAAAGAGCGCGAGACGCGCCAGGTGATGATCGAGATCGTGCAGAAGATGCGCGAGTACGGCATCTCCATCAACGAACTGATGGGCCGCAAGTCCGGCGCTCAGCCGGATGAACCCTCCGCGAAATATCGCGACCCGGCTAGCGGCTCGACATGGAGCGGCCGCGGGCGAGCGCCCGCCTGGATCGTCGGCAAGGATCGCGACGCATTCCTGGCCGACAAGGGCGCCGCGGCCAGGGCAATGGTGCAAGCGGCGCTGTTTCCCGAAGGACATTGAATCCCCGGGCAACGGCGACGTTGCTCAGGCGCACAGTGGATGAAGAAGCGGCTTCGCAATCCGCAGGTAATCGGCCGAATCGAGAATCATCGATCTGTCGAGTCGTCCGGCGTTGAAAGCAATCTCTTCGAAGTCACCGGTCAGCGCCGGATCGACGATCAGTTTGATCGACGGCGAAAGCGAGAACGGCGGAATGGCGCCGATCGCGCATCCGGTTTCACGTTGCGCTTCATCGGGTGACGCGAGCGTGGCTTTTTTGAGTCCCGCCGCCGCCGCTACTTTTCTGAAGTCCAGCTTTTTGTCGCCGGGAAGGATGGCGAGGACCAGCGCCTGATCGTCGGCTTTGCTCTTGCAGAGCATGGCCTTCGCACCTTGCCCCGGCGCCGTTCCACGAATGGCGGCGACCACGTCGCACCGCCCTTCGGCAGGATGTTCGAGCACGCGAAAGCGGGCTTGTTCGCGTTCGAGCAATGCAATCAGCTTCTCGAATACGGTCGACATGGCGTTCACTCCGCCGTCAGCGCACAGAACCGCTCGAGGTCGACATTGCCGCCGCTCAGGATCACGCCGACGCGCTTGCCTGTGAGCGCATCCTTCCGATTCAGCGCGGCAGCCAGTCCGAGACATCCGGTCGGTTCCACGAGCATTTTCATGCGTGAGGCGAAAAACTTCATCGCGCTCACGAGCTCGGCGTCGGTGGCGGTGAGGATGTCATCGACGTCGCGTCTGATGATGCCGAACGTGTAGTTGCCGAGATGCTGGGTCTGCGCGCCGTCCGCGATGGTCTTCGGTGTGTCGATGTGCACGATCTCACCGCTCCTGAAGGACTGCTGCCCGTCGTTGCCGGCTTCCGGTTCGACGCCATAGAGCACGCACTGCGGCGCGAGCGCGCGCGTCGAGAGCGCCGTTCCGGACAGAAGTCCGCCGCCGCCCAGCGGTACGAACAAATAGTCCAGCGCGCCGACTTCCTCGAACAGTTCTTTCGCGGCGGTGCCCTGTCCCGACAGGATGTCCGGATGGTCGTACGGCGGAATCAGCGTGAGTCCCTTTTCTTCGGCGAGACGGCGGCCGATTGCTTCGCGGTCTTCGGTGTAGCGGTCGAACGAAACGACCGTCGCGCCGTAGCCCTTCGTGGCGGCGACCTTGCTGGCAGGTGCATCGTGCGGCATCACGATGGTGGTCGGAACGCCGAGAATCTTCGCGGACAGCGCAATGCCCTGAGCGTGATTGCCGGAGGAGAATGCGACCACGCCAGCCTCGCGCTGCGCGGGCGAAAACTTCGAGAGCGCATTGAATGCGCCGCGAAACTTGAAGGCGCCCATGCGCTGGAAGTTCTCGCACTTGAAGAAAACTTCGGCGCCGATGATTTCGTTCAGCGTGCGCGATGTCTGAACCGGCGTGCGATGCGCGACGCCCGCGATGCGGGAGGCGGCGGCTTCGACGTCGGCATAGGTCGGAAGCTCAGGAGTGTTCATGGCAAACGTTCCAGGGTGAAATCGGCTGTTCTGAAAATTATGTCCAAAACTGGACAAAAAATCAAGATTACGATTGCGGGCAGCGGTAGGGACATCCACCAGCTTTCCGAGGAAGCGTGCCACGCTATACAATAAACCTAAATTTTGATGAAACGTCCAGAATGGCAAAAATCAAGCTGACCAGCGAGCAGCAGGTGATCCTCGATCAGGTCAAGCACATCGCGGCGGGGCTTGGCGAGACGCTGGCTCCGTTTACCGAAGTCGTGGTCCATGATCTGCGGACACCGAAGCATGCCATCCTGGCAATCCACAACAATCTGTCCGGGCGGCGGGTTGGCGATCCGGCGACCGAACTCGGCCTCGCGCGGCTTGCGGACGACGACTATCCTCAAGTCCTTGCGAACTACGCAAACCGGTTGGCGGACGGGCGTCAGGCCAAGAGCACGTCCATCGGAATCAAGGATTCGGACGGGCACTATTTCGCTGCGCTGTGTCTGAATGTCGACGTGACGCTCTTTCGCAGCATCACGACGTTGCTGGAGCAGTTTTCGGTTCCGAAGGACGGCGTCGTCAATGAGACGCTCGACCCGTCGAACGCGAAATCGCTGCGCGAGCGTATCGACAAGTTCGCGATCAGCCTCGCGACCACACCGCAGGCGTTACGCACGGACCAACGCAGGGCGCTGATGCAGGCGCTGAAGGACGAGGGATTTCTGGAGTTGCGCCGGTCCATGGAGACGGTCGCGCAGCATTTGGGCGTGTCGCGCGCGACCGTGTACAACGACGCCAGGTAAGTTCAATCGAGCAAGGCGACAGATTTCACCTGAGCCCAGACCTCTTGGCCCTTCGTGAGATCGAGCGTCTTCCTGGACCGTTCCGTTATGCGTGCGAGGAGCGGTGTCTTGCCCAAGTGGAGCTGTACCAGGACGTGACCGGCGGGATCGGTGGGTACGATATCCGTTACGACGCCTGGTAACAGATTGAGGATGCTCGTCGCAGCGGGTTTCTCCAGCGTGAGACTGACATCGCGCGCATGCACACGACATCGCAGCCGCCGGCCGATCGCTTCCGGCCGCATGGCGACATAGACGCTTCCCCCGGCGAAATCCAGTCGCGTCAGGTGATCATCGTCATGGGCGCCGACGACCGTTTCGAGCACCACGCCGGCATCGTCGGCGAAGGCTTGCGGGAGGTCTGCACGGGCCAGCGTTTCGGTCAGCGGACCGCTGGCGACGGCCTTGCCTGCATCGAGCAGCACGAGATGGTCGGCCAGCCGCGCCACTTCATCCGGCGAATGACTCACGTAGATGATGGGAATCGACAGCTCGTCGTGCAGCCGTTCGAGATACGGAAGGATTTCCTGCTTCCGTTTGAGGTCGAGAGCGGCAAGCGGCTCGTCCATCAGCAGCAACCGGGGCGCGGTCAGCAACGCCCGCGCGATGGCGACGCGCTGACGCTCTCCGCCTGACAGGCCAGCGGGCCGGCGCTTCAGGAGGTCGCCAATCCCGAGCAGTTCGGTGATATCCGACGGCTTGAAGCGCCGTTCCGAATCCGCGATGCGCTTGAGGCCGAAATTCAGATTGCCCTGCACGTCGAGATGTTCGAACAGGCTTGCTTCCTGAAAGACATAGCCAAGCGAGCGCCGAAACGTTGGTACGAAGATGTCGCGGGCGTCGTCCTGCCAGACGACATCGCCGAGTCCGACGTAGCCGTTCGGGGCACGCTCGAGTCCGGCGATGGCGCGAAGCAGCGTCGTCTTTCCAGAGCCGGAGTGGCCGAAGAGCGCGGTGACACCGCGACCCGGCAGTTCGAGATCGACGTCGAGCTGGAACGCTCCCCGATCGATGCAGACAGTCGCGCGAATGTGATTCATCCTTCGCGGCCTCGCACGGTCTGGGGACTCAACGTGTACAGCAGCAGCAAGACGACGAAGCTGAAGATCACCATGCACCCCGCCAGCCAGTGGCTCGCGGTGTATTCCATCGCCTCGACATGATCGAAAAGCTGCACCGAGACCACGCGTGTCTTGTTTGGAATGTTGCCGCCGATCATCAGAACGACGCCGAATTCGCCGACTGTGTGAGCGAACGCCAGGATCGAGCCGGACAGAAAACCCGGTTTGGCCAACGGAACGGCGACCGACCAGAAGGTTTCCCAAGGGCTGGCGCGAAGGGTCGCGGCGACTTCGAGCGGACGATCACCGATAGCTTCGAACGCGCCCTGTACCGGTTGAACCATGAACGGAAACGAATAGAAAACGGATGCGATGACGAGGCCTGGAAACGTGAAGGGCAAAACGCCGAGGCCCAATGATTCCGTCAGCTTGCCGACCGGCCCGTTCGGTCCCAACGTCAACAGGAGATAGAAGCCCAGGACGGTGGGCGGAAGAACGAGCGGCAGCGCGACCACCGCCGCGAAAGCGCCTTTCAGCCGCGAGCGCGTGCGGGCGAGCCACCATGCAACCGGAGTGCCGACAAGGAGGAGGAGAACGGTGACGACGCTTGCCAGTTTGAGCGTCAGCAGAATGGCCGCGAAGTCGTTTGAATCCATATGTTTTCTGATTGCACGGGTGGCCGCAGGGACACGAGATTATCGCGGCCACACCATTTCCGTAACCGGATTTACAGCTGATAGCCGTAGGACTTGATCACCGCGGCAGCCTTCGGGCCCTTCAGGTAATCGATGAACTGCTTGGCGACCGGATTGTCCTTGCCCTTGCTCAGGATCACGGCGTCCTGCCTGATCGGCTCATGCAGGTCAGCGGGCACAACCCACGCCGAGCCGCTCGTGATCTTGCCGTCCTTGTAGATTTGCGAGAGCGCGACGAAACCGAGCTCCGCATTGCCCGTCGCGACGAACTGCTGCGTCTGCGAGATGTTCTGGCCTTCGACGACCTTCGGCTTGATCTCCGTAGCCAGGCCGAGCTTGTCGAGCGTCTGATACGCGGCGAGACCGTAGGGCGCGGCCTTCGGGTTCGCAATCGCGATGTGCTTGAAGTCATTTTTCTTCAGCACGTCACCCTTGTCGTCGACGTAGCCGTCCTTCGCGGACCACAGCGCGAGTGCGCCCGTCGCGTAGGTGAAGCGGCTGCCGGCAACGGTCGCGCCTTCGCTGTCGAGCTTGGCGGGCGTGGAGTCGTCGGCGGCGAGGAACACTTCGAACGGCGCGCCGTTCTTGATTTGCGCGTAGAACTGACCCGTCGCCCCGAAGGACGCGACGACCTTGTTGCCCGTATCCTTTTCGAAGTCGGCGGCGATCGCCTGCACGGGCGCCGTGAAGTTCGCTGCAACCGCGACCTGCACCTCACCGGCAAGCGCAGACGTTGCGGCGATGCCCGCGGCTAATGGAACGAAGGCGGAAAGCAAAGCGCGCAAAATACGAGTCTTCACGTAAAGCTCCTTGAATCGAGTTGAAATTCTGTTTATGGATCGACGTCGGATGGCACGCTGAATGGCCGCGAGCGTGTGGCTGTGCGGCTCGGCGAGCACCGTAATATATACGACTATATTACGTCCGCGTGTTGCCGCCCGGTGACATGCCGGACATAGGACTCGTCGGATGATTGTTCCGCGACTGATTTGTGAGTCATGCTCAAATATTCGAGTTGACCTCGACAGCGCTTTTCGTGGACACTAATCGATCAAAGGCAAAGCTGTCAGTCTGAATAAATTGAGCGACGCTCAATTCAGGCGCATCAGGAGACAACCATGACCGACGCAGCGAATCTGCAACGCCTTAAGCTCGGCATCGAAGGACACGTCGCGCGCGTGACGCTCGATCGCCCCGACGTGCGCAACGCCTTCGACGACGCGACCATCGTCGAGCTGACCGCCGCCTTCCGCGCGCTCGACGACGACGCCAACGTGCGCGTGGTCATCCTCGCCGCGAGCGGCCCGGCGTTCTGCGCGGGCGCGGACCTCAACTGGATGAAGCGCATGGCGGGCTATTCGGAAGCGGAAAATCGCGCCGATGCACTCGGCCTCGCGACGATGCTCCACACGATCTACGCGTGCTCGAAGCCCGTGATCGCGCGCGTTCAGGGTGACGCCTACGCGGGCGGCATGGGCCTCGTCGCGGTCTGCGATATCGCGGTCGCGGCGCAGGCGGCGCACTTCTGTCTCTCCGAAGCGAAGCTCGGCCTGATGCCCGCGACCATCGCACCGTACGTGATTCGCGCGATGGGCGCGCGCGCGGCGCATCGCTATTTCGTGTCGGCGGAGCGCTTCGATGCCGCCGAAGCGCTGCGGCTCGGCTTCGTGCATGAAGCCGTCGCCGCCGATCAACTCGATGCGCGCGTCGACGCGATCGCCGCGAGCATCGCAGCGAACAGTCCGAACGGCGTGCGCGAGTGCAAGCAGCTGGTCGCGGACTTCGCGGGCAAGGACATCGACGAATCCTTGATCGGGGAGACGGCCGAGCGCATCGCGCGGATTCGCGCATCGGACGAAGGGCGCGAAGGCGTGCGCAGTTTCCTCGAGAAGCGCAAGCCGTCCTGGCTCGGCTGAGCGGAGATACCGACGTGATTACGCTGCATCATTGCGTGAGCGCGCGTTCGTTCCGGCCGCTGTGGGCGCTGGAAGAGATCGGCGTGCCGTACGAGCTGAAGATGCTGCCGTTTCCGCCGCGCGTGCTCGCTCACGCGTTCAAGGAAGTGAACCCGCTCGGCACGATTCCGCTGCTGGAGGACGGCGCGCTTTCGATGACCGAATCGGCTGCGATCTGCCAGTATCTGGCGGCGCGCCACTCGCCGGGCGTGCTCGACGTCGCGCCGCACGAAGCCGATTTCGGCCGCTATCTCAATTTCGTGCATTTCGGCGAAGCGACGCTCACCTTTCCGCAGACGCTCGTCCTGCGCTATACGCATCTGGAGCCGCCGGAGCGTCGGCAGCCGCAAATCGTCGACGACTACGCGCGCTGGTTTCACGCGCGCCTGCGCACGCTCGCGCCGCTGCTGGCCGCGCAGCCGTTTCTGTGCGCGGGGCGCTTCACGGCGGCGGACATTTCCGTCGGCTATGCGCTGATGCTCGCGGAGCTGATCGATCTGAACGAGCGCTTCGCCCCATCGATTGCCGATTACTGGAGCCGCCTGCGCGAGCGCGACGGCTTCATCCGCGCGATGCGCGCCCAGGAGGCCGCGGCGCTCGCCCAGAACGTGCCGACCATTCCCTCGCCGAAACTGCGTCCGTAGTTACCCTCCTTCAAGTCCCCCCGTCCGTAGGGCTGTGCGAAGCGCCGCGCAGCCGTACTCTTCACATCACGCGCTGACGTTCACGCGCGCCGATTCCGAGAGATCTTCTTGACGAGGTTGGCAATGGCTGTCTTTTCCTGGTTCCTGTCCGTGGTTGTCGCGCTGCTTGCGACGGCCACCATCGCGATGGCGCTGCCGCGCTCCGCCTCCGACGAGTTGAGCGCCACCGCGCCGCAGTCGGTTTTCAGTATCGAGATGAATCGCGTCGACGCCATGCTCGCGTCCTGCGTGCCGAAGGGCGACTGAGTCCGGCGGCGCGCACGGGGCGCATTGCCGGGCGTCGGATGGAAGTGTTGTCGAATCAATGCGTTGCAGCAGTACCCAGAACGATATCCACAGCCTTGTGCACGGAAACTGTGGAAAAGTCCGCGGCTCGCAATGCACGAGCCTGCGAAGCAAACCCCAAGCCTTGCGCGCGGGGCGCGTCGGGAGACCAACCCAAACGACAAGACCGAAGCTCCGTGCGGATGCCATGCCTCGACGGGGAGGCAAATTCCGCTATATTCGAGCGCTGATGCGCGCCCGACGGGCCGCACCGCACGGAGAGCTTCGACGGATGAGCAAACACGAGATCGCCGCAGACGACTACGACGAATTCCGCTCGGGCATCGTGGATGTGCTCGAGAGCGCGCGGCGCGCCGCCGCACGAAGCGTCAATGCGATCATGACGGCATCGTATTGGGAAATCGGTCGACGGATCGTCGAATCGGAGCAGGGCGGGGCACATCGGGCGGTCTACGGGGACACGCTGATCGCGCGGCTGGCCAGCGATCTCACGAGCCGTTTTGGCAGGGGATTCGGCAAGGCGAACCTCGCCAATATGCGCGCCTTCTATCAGCAATGGCCGCTGGAAACGATTTTCCAGACAGCGTCTGGAAAATCCCCGATGGCTTCGCCAATACTCCAGACGGCGTCTGGAGAATCCGCACTCTCCTTGCCGTCCGCTACCGCCGACGTACGACTGGCGTCACTCGCCGCCCGCTTCGCGCTGCCGTGGTCGGCCTATGTGCGTCTGCTCTCAGTAAAGAGCGACGCGGCGCGCGCTTTTTATGAAACCGAAGCGTTACGGGAAGGCTGGTCGGTCCGTCAGCTCGACCGGCAAGTGAACAGCCAGCTCTACGAGCGCCTTGCGCTGTCGCGCAACAAGGCCGCGCTGCTGGAACAGGCCGCCGAGCATGCTCCTGACGATGCGATCACACCCGAGGAAGCGATCAAGGACCCGTTCGTCCTCGAATTCCTCGACATCAAGGACGAGTATTCCGAATCGGATCTGGAGGAAGCGCTGATCCGGCGCCTCGCGGATTTTCTGCTCGAACTCGGCGACGACTTCGCGTTCATCGGACGACAGAGACGGTTGCGCATCGACGACACCTGGTTTCGCGTCGATCTGCTGTTTTTCCATCGACGGCTGAAGTGCCTGGTTGTCGTCGATCTGAAAGTCGGCCGGTTCAGTTATGCGGACGCAGGTCAGATGCATCTCTATCTGAATTACGCGCGCGAGCACTGGATGAAGCCGGGCGAAAACCCGCCGGTCGGGCTGATTCTGTGCGCGGGAAAGGGCAGTGCCGAGGCGCGCTACGCGCTCGACAATCTGCCGAACAAGATTCTGGCGGCCGAATATCAGACGGTGCTGCCTGACGAACGGCTGATCGCGGAAGAACTGGAACGATCGCGCAAGGCGCTGGATGCGCGGCGCGGCAACGCCGGCTAATGCAGGGGCAAAAAAAAGCCCGCTTCAGATGAGCGGGCTTGAATCCACATCGGTTGAGACATGGAGGAGACAGGTGTAAGTATAAACCCTTAAGTCTCCACGTCAACACCTAAAACAAAAAAAATCGCAATCGGGTTTGTACCGCAGCGAATTTGCAACACATTTACAACATTCGACGTACTCACTGCTTGCCGAGGCTGTGGTAATACGCGGCCAGATTGGCGACATCCGCGTCGGTCAGGGTTTTCGCCATCATCGTCATCATCTCGTTCTTGCGCTCGCCGGTGCGGAAATCGTTGAGCGCCTTCACGAGATATTCCTCCGTCTGGCCGGCCAGATTGGGCGCTTCCGGCAGTTTCGACATGCCATCGATGCCATGACACGCCGCGCATTGCGTCGCTTTCGCGCGCCCGGCCTTGATGTCGCCCGCGCCGAACGACGCCTGCGACATCGCCGCCAGAACGCTGGCCAGCACCGCCGCCGTCAGCGCATGCTTCATTTGGCCCCCGTATACGAAATGCGATAGATCGCGCCCGCGTAATCGTCGGAGACGAGGAGCGAGCCGTCCTGCAGCATCTGCACGTCGACGGGGCGGCCCATGTATTCGCCGGTCGGCGTGAGCCAGCCTTCCGCGAAGACTTCCGCCTCGCCCGCGGTGCCATCGTCCTTGACCGGGATGTACATGATGCGCGCGCCGATCGGCGTGGTGCGGTTCCACGAGCCATGCTCCGCATCGAAGATGCCGCCCTGATACTTCTGCGGGAACATCTTGCCGTTGTAGAACGACATGCCGAGGTCGGCGGCGTGCGCGGCGAACTCGACCTGCGGGAACACGACGCCCGCCGGCGGATTCTGGTCCTTGTAGTCCACCGTGCGCACCTTGCCGCCGCCGTACCACGGGAAGCCGAAATTCTCGCCGGCTTTCGTCGCGTGATTCAGCTCGCCGGGCGGAACGTCGTCGCCCATGCCGTCGACCTGGTTATCCGTGAACCAGAGCGTCTTGTCCTTCGGATTGAAATCGAGGCCGACCGAATTGCGCACGCCGTGCGCATAGACTTCGCGGTTCTTGCCGTCCTGATCCATGCGGATGATGCCGGCGAGCCCGTTCTTGTCGAGTTCGGCGAGTTTGTCTTTCGGCGGCACGTTCCACGGCTGGCCGAGCGCGATGTACAGCTTCTTGTCGGGTCCGATGCGGCATGCGCGCGCGCCGTGGTTGAAGCTTTCGAACGCGGTCGGAATGAGCTTGCCCTGCGGCACGACGACCGCCGCCGCCACGTCCGGGCCGCCTTCGCCGAAGAACTGCGCGGCGGGGAAGGCGAGTACGCGATTCTGCTCGACGACATACAGCACGCCGTCGGGCGAGAAACACACGCCGTTGGGCACCTTGAACGTCACCGACGACGCGAACTGCACGACGTCGCTCGCGACGCGCTGCTTGGTGCGATCGGTCACCTGCCACACGCGATTCTTGCGCGTGCCGACGAACACGACGCCCGTCGACGGCTCGATCGCCATGTGCCGCGCCTCCGGCACGACCGCGTACAGCTCGATCTTGAAGCCCGGCGGCAGCTTGATCTGTTCGAGGTTCTTGCGCAGCGCGTCGGCGGTCGGTCCGGCCTGCGGGATTTTTTCCGCCGGCGTGGCGTTGCCGGTCTGACGGAAATTGGAAAGCGTATTGACGTTGTCTTGCGCGGCGTTCGCATACGGCAGGCAGGCGAACATCGCACCGACGGCCAACGGCAAAAGCTTGAGCGTTGCGTTCATCTGGTTTGTCTCCTGTTGTTATAGAACGGAGCGCGCGTGCCGGCGCGTCCGGTCCCATGCTCTTCGGAAATTGCACTGAACAACACACGACTACTTTCGCCGAAGCGCGCGGCCCGGAAAGCAACCGGCGTGAACGCCACGACGCTGCCTGCAGTGAACAATCTTAGGATAGAAAACGCTTTTGTAAGCAGTGGACGACTAACTTTCGCGGCCGGGCATCCGCTCATGCAGCATCTATTTCCGGCCGTCGAATAGAAACACGTTCGAGCGGTCCGGGCTCGGCAACGCAACCAGGAGACGCGGGCCGTCGAGCACGGCGTTACCGGTCACGGTGGCGTCGGGAATCGGGCAGGGCGCGGGGCCGAAGGTCACCGAGACGTCGTACGCGTTCGCGCCTTCGTGCGGCGCCACCGTGCCCTTGAAGATGCAGCCGGAGGTCGTCGTGCCGGCCAGATAACCGTCGCCGGCGACGGTGATGCGCGTCTGTGTCGTTCCGCCGAGCGCCATGCCGCGCCCGCTGTAGAGGCCGCCCGCGTTGGCGCGGCTCGGCGCGATGTCGAGCATCGACGCGGCGCTGCCGGAAAACGCGAGTCCCGCGCTGCCGTCCTTGTTCGCGACGGTTGCATCGACGGCGGGCGCCTGCGCGAAGTTAGCGCTGAACACGGCGGGCGACGCGGGCGCCTTGCCTACGCGATAGTCGAACGCCGAATTGCTGGTGAAGCGTCCGTCGCCCGACTGCGCGCCGTTGGTCGCGACCGCGACGCCCGCGAGTCCCGTGCCGCCCGCGCCTCCGTAGAAGAGATACGCGGTGCCGTTGAAGAGCATCAGCAGCGTGGCTTCGGCCGTGCTGCCTTTGAGCGAGCCTTTGTAGACGCCGCCGGAAGGCAGGGTCGTCGTGGTGGCGCCGGGTGGCGGGGCGGTATTGGAGCCGTCGGTGGAACACGCAGCGAGAGCGACGGCGCAAACCACGATGGGAATCGCGTTTCTTGTCATTCAGGACTCCGGTCGCGAGCGATGAGAGTTCTGTATAAGCGCTTCAATCATGCAGGTCAAGCACGCCGCGCGTCCTCATTCACGCCTCATTCAGCGTCTTTACGATGCATTTCATGGCGCCGCGCTACAAAGCGCGGGCCGATCCCAACAAGACATCGTCCGATCTGAGGAGAAAAAATGAACAAGTCGACTATCGCGGTCTGCGCACTGGCCGTTGCCTGCACGGTGGGAATGAGCGGGTGCGCGTCGATGGGCAGTTCCGCCGACGTCTACAACAGCATGCAGACCCAGCACGAAGAAACCGTGCGCATGGCGACCGTCGAGAGCGTGCGCGGCGTGACGATCGAGAACAACAACGGCCAGTCGAGCCCGCTGGGCGCGCTCGGCGGCGGCCTGCTCGGTGCGGTTGCCGGCAGCGCGGTCGGGCGCGGGCACGGCTCGCTGCTCGCCGGCGTGATCGGCGGCATTGCGGGCGCGGTGGCGGGCGATCAGGTCCAGGATCATCTCGAACGGCAGAAGGGCCTCGAAATCACCGTGCGCCTCGACAATGGCGATCTGCGCGCGATCACCCAGGCCGCCGATGGTCAGATGTTCTACGCCGGCCAGCGCGTGCGCCTTCTGTCGAGCGGCGGCATCACGCGTGTGACGGCCTGAACGCGCTTGGCAGCGACGCTCGATGATGAGCGTCGCGCAGCACTTCGGCGCATCGATGATGCGTCATTCTCGCGGCAGGCGGCGTTAGTCCCGACGATAAATCGACGCCTGCGTGCCGCTCTTCGCCCGCCCCCAGATCTGCTCGTCCGTGAGCGTCGTCTCGATCAGTTCGACGGGCGCGTCGCCGTCCCGAATGACCGCGACGCGAAAGCCATCGATCGGTTCGTATGGGCCGAGCAGAACCGTCTTCCCTTCGATCGCCTTCGCCAGATCGCTCACCTTGAACGCCGCGTGCGGCGCCGTGCGCAGCAACTCGGGCAGCGAGCTGCCTTCCTCGAAGCGGTGGTACTGCACGCGCATGAGTTCGCACTCGGCATCGCTCGTATACATGCGGAACTGCGCGCTGTAGCGCTCGCCTTCGCGCGGCTCGTGCGTCGGGATGCCCATGTGATGGAACTCGTAGGTGACGCCGTCTCGGATGAACATCGGGTGCTCCAGCGGTGTTCGGTTCAGTACGCGCCGGCCATCGGCAGAAGCAGATAGGGCAGGAGATCTTCGTAGCACATCGGTTCGGGCGAAGCGGTTGGTCCGACGGTCGCGCTTTCAGGCGATACGTCGCGCTCCGCGTCCCCGGCGATCAGCGATGCGGCGGCGATGGGCGTCGGTTCGATCTTCATCTTTCCCTCCTCTCGTGCAGCGTGTGAGGGAAGTCTGATCGGGGAAAATTAGCCGATCGTGAGGATGCGTTTCTCCTGAACTACGCGTCCCCACTGAGCCAGTTTTCAACGGTCACGCCGGGGTAGTTCGCGAAATCCTTGACGTTGTTCGTGACGATCGGCACGCCCAGCGCGACTGCGTGAGCGGCGATCAGCTTGTCCAGCGCGCCCCGGTTGCGCTCCGGCGAGGCGTGGCGGATCGGACCATAGGCGGCGGCAGCGTCCTCCCCGAACGGCGCGACTTCGATCAACTCGACGAGCGACGCCAGATTGGCGCGCTCGCGATCCGGCCGCGCGCTCGTCGCGACGCCGAATTGCAGTTCGGCGTACGTGATCGACGACATCACCACGTCACCGACGTAGCATTGCGCAAAGCGCCGCGCGACCTGTTCGGGCTGGTGCTTCATCAGATAGATGCACATGTTGGTGTCGAGCAGATAGCGCGGCATCAGAAGAACTCCCGATCGTCTTGTTCCGGCTCGTTGCGTCCCGACGCCATGAAATCGGAATCGAAGCGCTTGAAGCGGTCGAGCGCGCCGGCGAGCGAGCGTCGCACTGGATGAATGCGCAGTTCGTCGCCCACCCGTTCGATCTCGACTTCAGTCTCCGTGTCCGGATAGGCCAGTTCGGCGGGAATGCGGATCGCTTGCGAGTTGCCGTTGCGGAAAATTCGGGTGATGGGCATGATGACTTCCTGTGTGTACCTACGTGTGTACTCTAACAGAAGTCCATTGGAAGTGGCCAGATTGAGCATGCGTTTTCTCCTAATTTCAGAATGTCAGGGTTCCTCATGGATTACCGGCTCATGGTGCCTGTCTCGGTTCGCTCGAAATAGCTGGCCGAATGGCTAACGCTCACTGTTCGTCGAAGCGCCGGATCATCATTTTCGGCGCGTTCGATCGTCACAATTTCGGCGACATGCTGTTCGCGCATGTCGTCGCGCGATTGCTCGCGGAGCGTTCGACGGAAATCGAAACGGTGTTCGGGGGATGCGGGCAGCGCGACTTGCGCATGTATGGCGGCCACGCGATCGCCGCACGGTCGGCGCAAGGGCGCGACGAATCTTTCACCCTGATCCATGCGGGCGGCGAACTGCTGACGTGCGACGCGTGGGAAGCCGCCGTCATGCTGACGAAGCCCGAGGATGCTCGAGCCTGCATCACCCGATACGCCTCTCACGCCGACGCCCGGCGCGCATGGGCGCGCGCCGCGCTCGGAACCGATGCACTGGCGCCTTACGTGATCGGCCGCGAGACGTTTCCCCACGCGCAGTCGATCTGCTTCAACGCGATCGGCGGCGCGGCGCTGGATTCACGCGATGCTGCTTTCCGCGAAGAGGTGCTGACCAAACTGCGAACCGCCGACGCCATCAGCGTGAGAGACACACGAACACAAGCCACGCTCAAGCGCGCGGGCATCGACGCTCAACTCGTCCCCGACCCGGCGACGCTGATCGCCGAACTCTTCGACGCGCACATCCGGACACATGCCGATACCCGCCGCGGCTATCTGGCGGTCCAGTTCAGCGCGGATTTCGGCGACGACGGCACGCTCGCGCGCATCGCACGGCAACTGGATCGGCTGGGAGAATCGACCGGCCTCGGCATCGCGCTGTTCCGCGCGGGCGCGGCGCCGTGGCACGACGACCTCGCGGTCTACGAACGCATGGCCGCGCGCATGCGCCACGCGACGGTGCGGATCGTCGATTCGCTGAACGTCTGGGACATTTGCGCGCTGATCGCGAACAGCGAGGGATTCGCGGGCAGCAGTCTGCACGGCCGGATCGTCGCGATGGCGTATGGTTTGCCGCGCGTGACGCTTCAGCACGCGGATTCGGTCAAGCAGCACGCGTATGTGTCGACGTGGGAAATCGCGGGCGCACCGGGCGTCGTGTCCATCGACGAATTGCACGCGGCGATGCGCGAAGCGTTGGCGATGAAGCGCGCCGCGCTGCACGAAACGGCATGGGCGCTCGCGCAAGCGCATCGCGCCGGCTTCGAACCGATTGCCCGATCCGCGCTTCGATCATGAAGCCGCGAACGTCAGATAAGCCTTGACCGCCGGGGCCCGCTCGAAACGCCGATACACCATCGCCACTTCCGACGGCACCGCTTTGCCCGCGATTTCCCGATACGCCACGCCCGGCACCGTCACGCATTGCGCGAGCGAACGCGGCACGACGGCGACATCGCCGCCCAGCGACACATGCGCGAGCACGTCCGCGAGCGTGCCCGGCTGCGCGACGATGCGCGCCGTGAAGCGCCCGCGCCGGGCCACGTCGAGCGTGCCCGATTCCTGCTCCGGCACGACGAACGACTGATCGCGCAACTGCGCCGGCGCGATGACCTCCGACGCCGCCAGCGGCGAATCGGCGGGCAGCGCGACGATGAAGTCATCGCGATGCACCGTGCGCGCCTCGACGCCTTCGGGATAAGGCACCGGCGGCCGCACGTAAGCGATGTCGATGCGCCCTTCCATCAGCAGCGGGCCGGCCTCGCGCATCACGATTTCCTCGATCCCGATTTCCACCAGCGGATGACGCACCCGAAAGCCGCGCACGGTCGCCTGCAGCACGCCCGAATACACCGCCGACCCGACATAGCCGATGACGATCTTCCCCAGTTCCCCACGCTCCGCGAGCGCCGCGCGTTCGGCTGCGCGCGCCAGATGATCGAGCGCGCTGACCGCTTCGCCCAGATAGGCTTCGCCGGCGGCCGTCAGCGCAACCGAACGCTTGGTCCGATGAAACAGCCGCACGCCGAGCAGCCGCTCGGCTTCCTGAATCTGCTTGGTGAGCGCGGGCGGCGCGATGCCGAGTTCTTCCGCCGCGCGCGCGAAATGCAGATGCCGGGCGACGCTCAGGAAACAGCGCACGTGACGCAACTCGACGGGCATGTCCTATTCCAGATTTCGATAATTATTCAGCGATTCTATGCCAATGACAGGAAACACAGACGCAACTAGCATCGACAAACCCGATTCATCTTTCTGCACGGCGTCATGTCAAAGATCATCGATAAACCCGAATCTCCCCGCTTCGTGCTGCTCACCGCGTCCGCGACGTGCGCGCTGATCACGCTCGACACCAACGTCGTCGCGGTGGCGCTGCCGTCCATCGCGCGTGATTTCCACGCCGGTTTCGCCGATGTCGAATGGGTCGTGAGCGCGTACATGGTCGCGTTTGCCGCGTGCCTGCTGCCCGCGGGCGCGCTCGCCGACCGTATCGGCCGCAAGAAGATGCTGATCGCGGGCCTCGCCGCGTTCCTGCTCGCGTCGCTCGGGTGCGGGCTGGCGCCGTCGGCGCTGGCGTTGAATATCGCGCGCGCGGCGAAGGGCGTCGGCGCGGCGATGCTGCTGACATCGGCGCTCGCGATCATCGCCAACACGTTCCACGAAGGCGCGGCGCGCGCCCGCGCGTGGGCCGTGTGGGGCACGTGCATGGGCGTATCGACGACCATCGCGCCGCTCGTCGGCGGCGTCATCACGCAATGGGCCGGCTGGCGCTGGATCTTCCTGATGAACCTGCCGATCTGTGCGCTGCTCGCCGCGTGCGCCTGGCGCGGCATGCGCGAGTCGCGCAACCCCGAAGCGGGCGCGATCGATCTGGCGGGCAGCGTGCTGTTCGCCGCGTCGCTCGCGCTCGGCATCTGGGCGCTGATCGACGCCCAGGCCGACGGCTGGTCGGACTGGCGCACCGTCGCGCGTCTCATCGCGAGCGCGGCGCTCTTCGTCGTGTTCGTGCGCGTGCAGCGTTCGCGCGCCCACGCGATGATCGACCTCGCGCTGTTTCGCCAGCCGCGCTTCGTTGCCGCCGTGCTCGCGATGTTCGGCTACGCCGCCTGCGCGCAGGTGATGATGACGTTCCTGCCGCTCTATCTGCAAAACGCGTTCGGCCTGCCGGCGGTGCGCGCGGGCATCGGCATGTTGCCGTTCGCCGTCGCGATGGTCGTCGGTCCGCATATCGGCGCGTCGCTCGGCAAGCGCCTGCCGGGCATGACGCTGCTCACGCTCGGCCTCGCGACGATCGGCGCGGGCAATCTGCTGACGGCTTTCTTCGCGGGCATGTCGAACTACGGGCTGATCGCGCTCGGCATGATCGTCACCGGCCTCGGCGCGGGCGTGCTCAACGGCGACACGCAGAAAGCGATCATGGCGTGCGTGCCGACGAACCGCACCGGCATGGCTTCGGGCATCAGCACGACGACGCGCTTCACCGCGATCGTTACATCAGTGGGCGTGCTGGGCGCGGTGCTGGCGACGCGCACGCACGTCGCGCTGGCCGCGCACGCGTCGAGTCTGACCGATCCCGCCACTGTGCTCGATGCGACCTTCCTCTCGCGTCTGCTCGCCGGCGATCTCGCCCACGCGGGCGAAAGCATGAGCGGACCGGCGGGCGCTGCGATCGTGCGTATCGCGCGCGACAGCTTCGCGAGCGGCTTTGCGGCGTCGCTCGGCGTGGCGGGCGTGTGCGCGCTGACGATCGCGGCAGCGGTTTGGCTGCTCGCGGGCCGCACGCAAAGCGAAAGCGGCGTGAATGCGCCGGGAAAGGCGGGATCGGCGCTGGCTGAATAAGACGGCCCGACGCTTCCGGGCGGATATCGGCCAACGGTACGATGGCGCTTTCCGTCCCAAGCCGCGCGATTCACCGTACATGAACAGCCTCTCTAAACTTCTCAAGACCGACACCATCAGCTCCCGGCACGTCACGTTCGAATTCGTTCGGGCGCTGTGGCATCTGCGCTCGTTGTTCGGCATGCTGCTGCTCGTGTTCTTCGCGCTGTGCGCGGCGATATTCTACCTCGGAGCGCCGATGGACAGCGCGACGCACGCCCACGCGTCGTTCGGCGGCACGCTCTATTTCTGCGGCGTGACGGCGCTCACCATCGGCTATGGCGATGTGGTCGCGACAACCGCCATCGGGCGCGCACTCGCGGTGGTGCTGGGCCTGTACGGCGTGCTCGTCACCGGCGTGACCACGGCGGTCGCCGTTTTCGCCGTCCAGCGCGCGGCCGGCCGCGCCGCCTGAGTCTTCCCCAGAGCGCTTCGTTCTAAATCGATACAGTGGGTATACACCTATTGGTGCATGTCACCGCCGCCGATTACTGTATCGATACACTAAATCGATACAGTCCGCAGCGCGACGCGCGGCATCCAGGAGACACACCATGCATTCGATTTCCCGGCGACGCTTCCTTCAGACAGCTTCGGCAGCCTCGCTCGCGGCTGTCGGCGGCGGTTTGCCCACGTTCGCGAGCGCGCAGCCGGCGGTCACGTTGCGGCTTTCATCGTCGATGCCGGCCAACGAGAACGCCGCGCACTACGTCTGGTATCAGAATCTCGCGGCGAATCTGAAGGCGAGCGTCGGCGACCAGATTCGCATCGACGATTTTCCGAACAGCCAGCTCGGCAAGGAAAGCGATGTCGTGCAGCAGGTCAAGGTCGGCGCGGTCGACATGATGGTCACCGGCTCGTCGATCTGGGCGACCGTGCTGCCCGAGCTCGGCATGCTGGATCTCGGCTATGTGTTCGACAACTTCGATCACGTCGGCCGCGCGATGGACGGCAGCGTCGGCAAGTCCTTCGACGACCTGCTGCAAAAACGCGCGGGATGCTCGGTGCTCACGTGGGGCTATTCGTTCGGCGCGCGCAACGTGTTCACGAAGAAGCCCGCGCATTCGCTCGCGGATATCAAGGGCGTCAAGCTGCGCGTGCTGCCGACGCCCGCCTTCATGGACACCTTCCGGCTGATGGGCGCGGTGCCGACGCCGATTCCCATCGGCGAGCTGTACATGGCCGCTCAGACGGGCGTCGTCGACGGCTTCGAGCACGATTGCGCGACCGTGCTCGCGAGCAAGTACGACGAAGTGGTGAAGTCGTGCTGGCAGACGAACCACGTGTTCAGCCCGCTCGTCGTCGTGATGGGCCGCCGCGCGCTCGCGAAGATTCCGGAGAACCTGCGCCCCGCGTTCCAGAAGGCCGCGCAGGACGCGACCGCGAAGCAGCGCATCGCCGCGATCCAGACCGCCGCGAGCGCGGAGCAGGAATTGAAGAAGCGCGGCATGACCTTCTTCCCGATGTCGCCGGCTGACCGCGACACCGCCCGCCGCGAGATGCAGTCGCAGTTGTACGCGAGCTTCTCGAAGCAATATCCCGCGACCGCGCCGCTTTTCACGGCCATCGCCGCCGCACGGGGCTAAGACCATGACCAGTTATTCCGCGACGCCCGGACCGGAGGCGCAACTCGCCGCTGCGCCCGGCTTTGGCCGCGAAACCGCGCTCGCACGCGGCCTTGCCGCCCTCATGCACTGGATCGAATATCTGTGCGCGGCCGTGCTCGCCGCCGATGTGATCGTGGTGTTCGTCTCGGTCGTCTATCGATACTTCCTGCACGATCCCGTCGACTGGGCCGAGGAAGTCGCCCGCGCGCTGATGATCGTGCTCGTGTTCTTCGGCGCGGCGACCGTGCTCGGGCGCAGCCAGCACGTCGGCGTCGATCTGTTTCGCGGCGCGCTGCCGAAAAGCTGGCAACCGGCGCTCGTGCATGCAGGGCACTGGATCATCGCGGGCGTCGCGGGGAATCTGTGCGCATCGTCGTGCCTGCTGCTCGTCGATTCATACGGACAGATGACGCCGAGCGGCCTGCCCGCGTGGATCAACGTCTATCCGCTCGTCGCGGGCGGTGTGTTCATGACGGTGTTCGCGCTCGCCAACGCGCTCGATGGGCCGCGCAAGACCGTGCTCGGCACGCTGGCCGGCTGCGCGTTGCTGGCGGCGGCGCTGTTCGCGTGGAACGCCTTCGTTCCGGCGCACGCCGTGAAGGCGGGCGTTCTGCTCGCGGCGGGCTTCGTCGGCGGCCTCGCGCTCGGCGTGCCGATCGGCTTCGTGCTCGCGTTCTCGGCGCTGCTGTATTTCCTCGCCGAACCGACCCTGCCGATGCTCGTCTACTCGCAGCAAGTGATGGCCGGCACCGACCACTTCGTGCTGCTCGCGATTCCGTTCTTCGTGCTCGCCGGTTTGCTGATGGAAGGCAACGGCATGTCGTCGCGGCTGATCGAACTGCTGCTGCGCATGTTCGGACGCGTGCGCGGCGGCCTCGGCCTCATCACCATCATGGCGACGGCGTTCTTCTCGGGCGTGTCCGGCTCGAAGCTCGCGGATATCGCCGCGGTCGGCGGCGTCGTGATGCCGGCCGTGCGGCAGAGCAAGGAAGACCCGAACGAAGCCGCGGCGCTGCTCGCGTGCAGCGCGGTGATGGCGGAAACCATTCCGCCGTGCGTGAACATGATCATCATGGGCTTCGTCGCGAATATCTCGATCGCCGGGCTGTTCCTCGCGGGCGTCGTGCCGGCGGCGGTGTTGGCCATCGCGCTTGCGATCGTCGCGGTGATCTACGGGCGGCGCATCAATATTGCCGATGCGCTGACGCATCCGCGCGCCTGGCTGCCGTTGCTCGGCGGCGCGCTCGTCGCACTCGTGATGATCGCGATGATCGGCAAGGGCGTGACCTCGGGCATCGCGACATCGACGGAGGTGTCCGCGTTCGCCGTCGTCTATGCGCTCGTGGTCGGCTGGCTCGCGTTTCGCGAACTCACGCCGAAGTCGGTGGCGCGCGTGTTCGTGCGTTCGGCGTCGATGGCGAGCGGCATTCTGTTCATCGTCGCGGCGGCGTCGAGCGTGTCGTTCGCGCTGACGATCGAGCAGATTCCCGCGCTCGTCTCCGACGCGATGATCGCCTTCGCGCACCAGTACGGCCCGACGATGTTCCTGCTGCTCTCCGTGCTCATCATGATCGTGTTCGGCGCGGTGCTCGAAGGCGCGCCCGCGCTGATCATCTTCGGGCCGTTGCTCACGCCGATCGCGACGCAGCTCGGCATCAATCCGCTGCACTTCGGGACGGTGATCGTCGTTGCGATGGGGCTCGGACTGTTCGCGCCGCCGGTCGGCCTCGGACTTTTCGCGACCTGCGCGATCACCGGCACCGACATGAAAGCCGTCGCGCGCCCGATGCTGAAATATCTGATGGTGCTGTGCATCGCGCTTGTGGTACTCATTCTGGTGCCCTCGTTTTCCTTGTGGCTGCCGACCCGGCTCGGCCTGTAGCCGGCAGTAGAACTTCGTTATGAGCACCATTCAGGACGTCGCCCGCCACGCCGGGGTTTCCGTCAGCACCGTTTCCAACGTGCTCAACGGCCGCACGGATCAGATGCGCCAGGACACGCTCGCGCGCGTGCAGGCCGCGATGAGCGCGCTGCAATATCGCCCGAGCACGCTCGCGCGGCAGTTGAAGACCGGACAGACGCCGCTCGTCGGGCTGCTCGTGCCGTCGATCGCGAATCCGATGTACGGCTACATCGCCCGCGAAGTCGAGACGTATGCGCAGGAGCGCTATGGGTATCGGGTGCTGATCGGCAATACGTATCGCGATCCGGCGAAAGAGGCGTCGTTTTTCGAGGATCTGTTGTCGCACGGCGTGCGGCGCGTGATCGTGATTTCCTCGCTCGCCGATGAACGCCACCTCGAAACGGCAGCCGAGCGCGGCATGGTCGTCGTGAGCTATGACCGCCGCGCGAACGAAGGCGAGACGACGCGCATCGATCACGTCACGCCGGACAACTTCGAGGCGGCGCGGCTCGCAACACGGCATCTGATCGCGCGCGGCCACACGCGGCTCGGTTACGCGACGCTCGCGGGCATGACGCTGTCGCGCCGCGACAAGATTCGCGGTTTTCTCGCGGCGGCGGAGGAGGCGGGTCTGTCGGACAGCGCGCGCGTGCTCGACAGCGGCCCGGTGAACGAATACGGCGATTCGATGATCGCGGAAAACGGCCGCGCGCTCGCGCGGCAACTCGCGAGCGACGCGCACCGGCCGACCGGCATCGTCGCCGTGAACGATCTGATGGCGCTCGGCCTGATGGCGGGCTTGCGCGAATCGGGCTTGCGCGTGCCGCAGGATATGTCGGTGGTCGGCATGGACGGGCATTTTCTCGCGGCGATTTCAAACCCCGCGCTCACGACCGTGCAGCTTCCCATTCCGGCGATGGCCGCCGCGATGGTGGAACGCGCGATGCGCCAGACAGACGAACCCGTGCTCGATTCCGGACAGGCGCTTTTCACCGATATCACGCTGGTCGAACGCGAATCCGTCGCCCCGCCGGCGTGAGCAAAGCAATACAGGACAAGGACATGAACAAGGTATTCGTCAGCCATCCACGGCACATGCTGGACCATTACTTCGGCGCACGCGCGGCCGATGCGTTGCGTGCCGTCGCCGATGTCGCGTTCAATCCCGAGCGCCGCGAACTGACGACGGACGAACTCGCCGCTGCCGCGAGCGACGCGGACGTGATCATCGGCTATCGTCAGACGCCCGCGCCGCGCGCGCTGTTCGACGCCCTGCCGAAGCTCGCGGCGTTTGTACGCTGCGCGGTGGATATCCGCACCATCGATGTCGACGCCGCGAGCGAGCACGGCGTGCTCGTGACGCAGGCGAGCGCGGGCTTCGTGCCAGCGGTGGCCGAATGGGTGATCGGCGCGATGCTCGATCTGGGCCGCGCGACGACCTTCCAGGCCGAGGCGTACCACCAGCGCGGCGCGCCCGCGCCGAAGATGGGCCGCGAATTGCGCGGCAGCACGCTGGGTGTGATCGGCTACGGGCAGATTTCGCGCTATCTGTGCGATCTGGCGCTGGCGTTCGGCATGCGCATCGTCGTGTCGGATCCTTTCGCGTTGATCGAGGATGCGCGCGTGCATCAGCGCGATCTCGGCACGCTGCTGGCCGAAGCGGATTTCGTCGTGTGCCTAGCACCCGCGAACGCGCAGACGCGCGATCTGATGAACGCGAATACCTTCGGCGCGATGAAGCCGGGCGCGTACTTCATCAACGCGGCGCGCGGCGAACTCGTCGACGATGCCGCGTTGCTCGCCGCGCTCGATCGCGGTCATCTCGCCGGCTGCGCGCTCGACGTGGGCCGCGCGCCGGACCAGATGCCGTCGCCCGCGCTCGCGCAGCATCCGCGCGTGATCGCGACACCGCATGTCGGCGGCCTCACGCCCGCCGCGATCGAGCATCAGTCGATGGAAACCGTCGCGCAGACGGAAGCGCTCTTTCAGGGCCGAACGCCGCAGGGCGCGGTGAATGCGCCGCGAGCGTTTCGCGTTGCGCGCTTCGCCATTCCGGCGCACACGCAATGATGAATCTCCCGACCGGCGCGTGCGATTGCCACATCCACATTTACGAGAACGGCTATCCGCTCGCGCCCAGCGCCACGTTCGTACCGCCGCCCGCGCCCGCCGACGCGTATCGCGACGTCCAGCGCGCGCTGGGTTTGACACGCGTGATCGTCGTGCAGCCGACGGGCTATGGCTTCGACAACCGCTGCACGCTCGATGCGATCAGGAAGCTGGGCGAGGGCGTGCGCGGCATCGCGGTCGTGCCGCCCGATATCAGCGATGCCGAACTGCAACGCCTGCACGAAGCCGGCATTCGCGGCGTGCGCTTCATGATGCTGCCGGGCGGGCTGCTGCAATGGGACAGCCTGAACGATATCGCCGCGCGCATCGCGCCGCTCGGCTGGAACATCAACCTTCAGCTCGACGGCTGCACGCTCCCGCAACACGAAGCGATGCTCGCGCGGCTGCCCGCGAAACTCGTGATCGATCACATCGGCAAATTTCTCGGCCCGGTGACGATCGCAAGCGACGCGTTCTCCTCGCTATGCCGTCTGCTCGACGGGCCGCGCTGCTGGGTCAAGCTGTCCGCGCCTTACGAGAGTTCGCGCATCGGCCCGCCCGGTTACGACGACATCGCGCCGCTCGTGCGCACGCTGGCCGCGCGCTATCCGGAGCGTTCGCTGTGGGCGTCGAACTGGCCGCACCCGAACGTGAAGCCGACGCCCGCCGACGCCGACATGCTCGGCTGGATGGCGCGTTGCATCGACGACGAAGCGACGCTGCGCAAGATTCTCGTCGACAATCCCGCAGCGCTCTATTTCCAGGCGAGCTGACTCGCGGCGCGCCGCGTTCCGTCCTATCCTTCTTCTGGCGCCATGAAACGGAGCGACAACGCCATGAATAGTCTGGAAGGAAGGATCGTCGCCGTCACGGGCGGCTTCGGCAGTCTGGGACTCGCGACGGCGCGCGTGCTGGCCGAACGCGGCGCGCGCGTCGCGTTGATCGGTCACGGAGCAACGTCGGATGCATTGCCCGCGCCGCTCGCCGACGCGTGCATCGTCACCGGCATCGATCTGACGGATGCGAAGTCGGCGCAGCAAGCCATCGACACCATCGTTCAGCGAATGGGCGGCCTGCACGCGCTCGTGAACGTGGCCGGCGCGTTCAGTTGGGAAACGATCGCGGACGGCAGCGTCGATACCTGGCAATCAATGTTCGATGTGAACGTGAAGACCGCGCTCAACGCGTCGAAGGCGGCGCTCGCGCCACTGAGCGCGAACGAAGGCGGGCGCATCGTCAATATCGGCGCGCTCGCGGCGATGAAAGCGGGCATGGGGATGGGCGCCTACGCGGCATCGAAGGCGGCGCTGCTGCGCCTGACCGAGGCGCTCGCCGAAGAGCTGAAGGACAAGGGCGTGACGGTGAACGCGCTGTTGCCGTCGATCATCGACACCGCGCCGAATCGGCGCGACATGCCCGACGCCGATTTCTCGCGCTGGGTGAAGCCGGAACAACTCGGCGCGGTGATCGCGTTCCTGCTTTCGCCCGAGGCGCAATGCATCACGGGCGCGGCGATTCCGGTGAACGGGCGCGTCTGATGTTCAACGCGTTTGAGCCTTGAACGCTTCGCCCTGCATGCCCGCGCGATCCACGGCCGCGATGCGATTGCGGCCGTTGTCCTTCGCCTGATACAACTGCGCGTCGGTGAGATTGATGAAGGTCGTCACGTCCATGCGCTCGCCCGGCACGACCGTGCCCACGCCGAAGCTGGCCGTCACTTGCTGATTGTGCGGCGAACGCACGTGCGCGATGGCTTCATCGGCGATCAGCGCGCGGCAGCGCTCCGCGATGCGCATGGCGGCTTCGGCATCGGCGCCCGCGAGGATCAGCGCGAACTCCTCGCCGCCGAAACGCCCGAGAAAGTGTTGCGGACCGGCCGCCTCGCCGAGCACGCGCGCGATGCGCTTCAGGCATTCGTCGCCTTGAACGTGGCCGTAGTAATCGTTGTACGACTTGAAGAAGTCGATATCGATCATGATGAGCGACAGCGGCTTGCCCGCTTCTTTCGCGGCGTCCCACTCGCGCGCCATCACGTCGTCGAAGCGGCGGCGGTTGCCGACGCCCGTCAGGCTGTCGCTGAACGACAGGCGTTCCAGTTCCTTCTGCAACTGCGCGAGCTTTTCCTCGGTGCGCTTGCGTTCGCTGATATCGAACATGAAGCCGATCAGCGCTTCCACTTCGCCCTGTTCGTTGCGCTCGACATGCACGACGTCGCGCAGCCACACGTAGCCGCCGTCGCGGGTGAGCGCGCGGTAGTCGGCTTCGTGGTCGGTTCCGGCTTTCGATTGGGAGACGCAGAAGCTGACCACCGCTTCGCGATCGTCCGGATGCATGCGTTCGGCCCAGTCGTGCACGTTTTTCCACGACGACGGCGCCCAGCCGAGCAGCGCCTCGATCTGCGGTCCGATGTAGGCGAACTCCATCGTCGCCCAGTCGATCTTCCACGGAATCGCCTTGGTCGATTCGAGCAGCGTGCGGTAGACGGCGTGATCGTCCTCGCCGAGCGCGCGCTCCGGCGGGGCGAGGGTGTCTTCGTGCCGCAGGAAAGCGGCCTTGAGGGTGCTTTCGGATGGGTCGCGATTCATTGGGTCGGTGGCGAAGTCTGGTTGACGGTTGCGTGTGTTAACGGCGGCGCGGGGCGCGGTCTGAAGGGTGATATCGGACAAGGACCGTCGGGGCTTTTTATCAGCGGCTCGCAATGCCTAAGCGATGCGCTCGCCTGATGAAGTATCGAGAAAGGGGCAAGAATCGGCTGTTTTCACAGGTTTGATGGACGGTTGCCCAAACTACCATGCAATCTGCGCGAAGTTCCGCCCGGTCAATTTATTGCATGGATTCAGAGAATGAACGTAACAACCTCAGACGACTTTATTGGAGTCTCGGCGGATCATCCGTGGGCAAAGCACTTCATCGTGCTGGCATATCGAGACGGCGCGTTCTCCCTGATTCCCAATAACTTCTTCAAGGATTGGCTCGACGAAGAGGCGAAGGTGGGAACGTTTTCCATTGGTCGATGCTCTGGCCTGGGTGTCGGATCGATCGCCAAGTATGACGCCGGCGTTCAGAAACTGAGTATCGGAAAGTTCGTTGCGGGCGGTCTCCGTTTGCGCTTTCTGCTGAACGGTCAGCACGAGATGAGGACCATCTCGACCGCGATGTTCAGCGTGTACGGCGACGGGTTGCGAAACGTTTCGCCACCGCAGTATGCCGACACGGTCATTCACAACGATGTGTGGATCGGCGACGAGGCGATGTTTCTCGGCGGCAGCACGGTGGAGAACGGATGCGTGATCGGCGCACGTACCGTCGTACCGCCCAATTTTCGAAGCGAACCGTATGGAATTTATGTCGGTTCTCCCGCGCGTCTCGTCAGGTTTCGATTCTCCGAGAAAGTACGCGAGAGCCTTCTCGAACTGGCATGGTGGGATATGCCGCTGCAATGGGTGAAAGAGAACAATGACGCGTTTCTCGCCGATTTGACCAGCGATGAGGGACGCGCGCTGGAAATGCTGGCTGAGCTGAAGCGGGCAAAGCGCGTTTCACTGGAAGAGAAGCAGCAGCACGCAACCGCTATCTACTAGCCGAAAGCATCGTCCCACGACACCCCGACGCGAGGCATCGGCAAGCATAGAGCCGCTTGAGCGCCGCGGTGCGCCGGCCCTCCACGGTCAGCCGATAATCGATGAACAGTTCCTGCCCCTTTCCGATCGGCCGGATCGCGCGGATGAACACGCGCTCGCCGTCCTGCTCCGCTTCGCAGTTCGGCGCGCAACTGTGATTCAGCCAGCGCGCGGAATTGCCGCCGCGCGCGCCGTCGATGACACTGCCGTCATCGAGGCCGAAGAGAAACGTGTGGCCATCCTCCGCGCCCGATTTCGCGTGAATGCGCTGTGCCTCTTTCCACGAGAGCCGCAGACCTTTGTATTCGAGCAGCAAGGTGCCGGTTGGCAGATCGGCGAGAGCAAAGACGCCCCGGCCATGAACGGGCGAAGTCCGGACAGTGATTCGACGCATGGTGTGGCGGTTCGCAGTGTGGAGGTTGAATATTTGGTGGAAGGCGTGCGCGTCGTTATGATGTGGCCGTCATAAATCGCTGTCACGTCCATGCCCGCAGTTTCCCCCCGCAAGAGCAGGAAGCGCAAGCCGCTACGCGGCTCGCTTGCGCGATATCGCAACCGGATCGTCGAAGTACTCGGGGAGGCGCGCGGCCAGCGCGTGATGATACGGTCGATTCACGGCGACGGCATCGAGCGCCGCACCGCCGTGAAGTGGATCAATCTGATGCCGCTGGAGACAGAGCTGTTCTAGCGGACGTTCAGCCGCGCAACAATCCGCGCGCCTGTTCGAGCAACGCGGCCGCCGCGAGCATTTCCTTTCTGCCGGCCATCGTGAGCGCGGCGATCGCGGTGTCCTTGAACAGCTCATCGTTGGACGTGACCGGCGCGCCAATGTCACCCACACGCCCACGACGCAGCCGGAAAAACGCCAGCATCTCGAACGCCTGCGCGCGTAGCGCTTCACCCGACGCAGCCGCGACCAGTTCAGCCGCGCCGGTCAACTGCGCCAGCGCGCCGTCAAAATCTGCACGTTCCATCGTCGTCTCCCGAATCTGGTTCACACTATCGCATCTGAGCACAACGCGAAACAACGAACGGAGACGATGCATGGCAGTCAACGAAGCGGTAATGGCATTGCGTGAAGCGCTCGGCGCGCAAGTCGTGGCGCTGCCCGACGAATTCGGCGACAGGCGCGTCGTGGACTGGAGCGGCCTGCCCGGCGCGACGCCGCTCGCGATCATCCGCGCGCGCGCCACCGATGATGTCGCGAAAGCGCTCGCGATCTGCTCGAAGCACGAGCAACCGGTTGTCACGCAAGGCGGTCTCACGGGCCTCGTCGGCGGTGCGAACGCGCTCGGCGGCGAAGTGGCGCTGAGTCTCGAGCGCATGAACCGCATCGTCGAAATCGATGAAATCTCCGCAACGATGACCGTCGAAGCCGGCACGCCGCTGCAAGTGGTTCAGGAAGCGGCGAGCGCGGCGGGTTTCTGCTTTCCGCTCGATCTCGGCGCGCGCGGCAGTTGCACGATCGGCGGCAATCTCGCGACCAACGCGGGCGGCAATCGCGTCATCAAGTACGGCATGATGCGCGATCAGGTGCTCGGCGTCGAAGCTGTTCTGGCAAGCGGCGAGATCGTCGGCGGCCTGAACAAGATGATCAAGAACAATAGCGGCTACGACTTGCGGCATCTGCTGATCGGCAGCGAAGGCACGCTCGCGGTGATCACGCGCGTCGTGCTGCGCCTGCGCCCGAAGCCCACCGCGACCGCCACCGCATGGTGCGGCCTGCCGGATTTCGCCGCTGTCACCACGCTGCTCACGCGCGCGCAGGCGGGCCTCGCGCCGGGCGTGTCCGCGTTCGAAGTGATGTGGGCGGGCTATCACGACACCGTCATCGCGAATCTGAAAAACCTGCGCGCGCCGCTCGCCGATGCGCATCCGTTCTACGTGCTGCTGGAAAGCGTCGGCACCGACCCCGCGCGGCACGGCGAAGCCTTCGAGGAGTTTCTCGGCGGCATGCTCGAAGCGAGCATCGTGACCGATGCGGCAATCGCGTCGAACGAGGCGCACGCGCGCGATTTCTGGGCGATCCGCGATGCGCCCGGCGAATACGATCGCTTCATCCCGAACTACGCGGCGTACGACGTGAGCTTCTCCATCGCGCAGGTCGGCGATGCGGCGGCGCAATGCGAGGCGCGTCTGCGCGCGCGCTGGCCCGACGCGATCGTGATGACCTACGGCCATCTGGGCGACGGCAATATTCACATCGTCGTGGATCTTCCCGGCAGAGGAAAGCAGGATCACGACGATGTCGACGCCCTCGTCTACGACGTCACGCGCGAGTTCGAAGGCTCGATTTCGGCGGAGCACGGCATCGGTCTGAAGAAGCGCGCGTATCTGCATCTCGCGCGCCGCGAAGCCGATATCGCGTCGATGCGCGCGATCAAGGCGGCGCTCGATCCGCACGGCTTGCTCAATCCCGGCAAGGTGTTCTAGCCGCGCTCGTGCGAATGCCGGTGATGAATGTCCGGAAAGTGCGCGTGCGTATGCGTGATCGGCAGATGCACATGCAGATGCGTATGCGGTTCATCGCCGGCATACGGAAAGTCGTGCGCGTGCCGATGATGCGCGTCGTGCACATGCCGATGCACATGCGCCAGCCGCTCGTGCGTATGCTCGTGTTCGTGCCGCTCGCGCACGTGCAGCCACACGCCGAGCGCCATCAGCGCGGCGGCGATCCAGAACGAGGCGCCCGGCGCGTGTGGCCACATCGCGAGCGAGAGCGCGATGCCGAAGACCGGCGCGACCGAGAAATACGCGCCCGTGCGCGCCGTGCCGAGATGGCGCAGCGCGATCACGAATAGCACGAGACTCACGCCATAACCGCCGAAGCCCGTCGTCATCGCGCCGATGACGATGTGCGGTGCCGGCAGATGGGCGCCCATCGCGAGCGCGATGCCGAGATTCACCGCACCGGCGACGAGTCCTTTCGCGCATGCGATCAACGTGGCGTCGGCAGCGGAGATTCGGCGCGTCAGATTGTTGTCGATGGCCCAGCAGAGGCACGCCAGCGCGATCAGCAACGCGCCCGCCGATACGCCGCTCGCGCCAGGTTCCCACGCCAGCACGACCCCGCCCGCGACGATCGCGGCCATGCCGAGAAACACCGGCAGATCGACGTTCTCGCGAAACACGATCCACGCGATCGCCGCTGTCAGCACGCCTTCGAGGTTGAGCATAAGCGCGCTCGTCGCGGCGGGCGTGGTCGTCAGGCCGAGCATCAGCAACGCCGGTCCTGCGACGCCGCCGAACGCGATGGCGCCGAGCAGCCACGCCAGTTCCCGTGCGCCCACGCCTTTGTCCTTCTCGCGCCAGAACCGGCGTCCGAGCAACACCGCGCCGAGGCCGATACCGCTGCCGAGATAGAACAGGCCCGCGACCATGAACGGCGGCATCGGGCCGAGCAGCGCTTTCGCGATCGGCGTGGTCGCGCCGAACAGCGCGGCGGCGCCGAGCGCGGTGAGGATGGCGGTGAAGCGGCTTTGCATCTCGCGGCCTTTGAATATGCGACGACGTCTGGAAGTGTAGTCCGCGCAGATTTATCCGACGTTACGTTCTCATTCTTCGCTCATTCTCGACGTGCAGAATGCGTTCCATCGAAAAACAACGGCATCTCAGGAGACGAGAAATGAAAGCGATCAGATACGCGATAGTGGCAGCCAAACTGACTTTCGGTCTGGCGACGGTGGCGCAGGCGCATCCGTTCATCGGCGTGGGCATCATGGGCGGCCCGGTATTTCCGGTCGCCTCCAGCGCGCAGAGCGCGCCGCTACTGCCGGTCTATGCCCGCGCGACGGACTCCGGCCCCGCGCCCCTGCCGCTCGACGCGCCGCCGGTGCGGTACGCGCAGCCGGCCATCGGCAATATCGCGTCGATCATGGGGCACGCGAATGTGCAGAGCGATATGTGACGATGCGAATCCCGCTCACATCGACGCGAAAAGGATTCGTTTGTGCCGTCTCGTGTGCAGCGCTAGCCTGACCGAATGACTGAAATCATCGACTACGCCGCAATCGCCGACGCCGCGCGCAACGGCTACATGAACCGCGTCATCGCGAGCGTCAACGATCACGACGTTCACATCAGCGTGATGGACGCGCCGTTCCAGTGGCACTTCCATCCGAACTCGGACGAGACTTTCGTGTCAGTGGAAGGCACGTTGATCATCGAGTTCGAGGACGGCGCCGTCGAATTGCGCGCGGGACAATTGCTGACCGTGCCCGCGGGCAAGCGTCATTGCACGCGGCCGGGCGGCGCGCGGTCGGTGAACCTGACCATCGAGAAAAAAGACGCTGAAACGGTGTTCTGCGACGCGCCGAACTAGCGCGCCGCGCGCGTTTCCAGATGTTCCACGAGACGCCGCGCCGCAGGCTGCAACGAATCAAAATCCCTGAAGCACACAACGAAGCGCCGTTTCGCGAACGCATCCGATAGCGGCACGGCTTCGACGCCGAGCGCCTGCCGATACGTTCCCGCCACTTCCATCGGCACGACGCTGATGCCCAGCCCGGCGGCAACGACGCGAAACGCAGCGTCGAAGCTCGACACGATCACGCGATACGACATCGTCTTGCCGGCCTGCGCCGCCGCGCGCTGCAGCATCGTATGCACGGCGGTCGCCGGCGGCAGTCCGACGTGCTCGAAAGCCAGCGATTCCTCGAAACTCACCGTACGCCGCCGCGCGAACGGGTGATCGGCGGGCACCGCGAGCGCGAGCTGATCATGTCGATACGCGCGATGCTGCAAGCCGCGCAGATCGACGCTGTCCCAGCACACGCCCACCGACGCCACGCCTTCGCGCAGTTGCCGCACGAGATCGTGCGACAGGCGCTCTTCGACATCGACCTTGATGTTCTGATTGGCGGGCTCGCGCATGAACGATGCGATATCGTCGAGCAGCGCTTCCGCAATCGCCGATGCCGACGCGCATATGCTCACGCGCCCCATCAAACCGCCGCCGAACGCGGCGACATCGTTGGCGATGCGCTCCATCGTGAACAGCACGCTGCGCGCGTGCTCCAGCAGCGCCATGCCCGCGGGCGTCGGTTCGACGCCGCGTCGCGAGCGCGACAGAAGCGGCACGCCGAGCGACGTCTCCAGTTGCGCGATGCGCTTGCTGATCGCCGAAGGCTCGATGTGCGATTCCTGCGCCGCGCGCGCAATGTTCTGGTGCTCGCAGACGGTAACGAAAAGACGCAGCGTTTTCAGGTCGATGTCGCGCATGGCCGTGTGTTTTCCTCTGACGTTCCGAACGGGAAGCATGAGGCTTCCAAAATACCGCTTTAATGGCATTTACGGAATCTCTAAAGTCGAGTCCAACCACACAAAAGACTCGGAGACAAAGCCATGCCCGCGTTCCCCCAGCGCGCCGTGATCCGCGAAGTCGGCTTGCGCGACGGCCTGCAAAGTATTCAAACGGTCGTGCCGACCGCTCGCAAGATCGAATGGATCGGCGACGCCTACGCTGCCGGCCAGCGCGAAATCGAAGTCGGCTCGTTCGTGCCCGCGCGGTTTCTGCCGCAACTCGCCGATACCGCCGAACTCGTCACTTATGCGAAAACGCTGCCGGGACTTTTCGTATCCGTGCTCGTGCCGAATCTGAAGGGCGCGGAGCGCGCCATCGAAACACAGGCCGATCTGATGCTCGTGCCGCTTTCCGCGAGCCGCGCGCACAGTCTCGCGAATCTGCGCAAGACGCCGGAAGAAGTCGTCGACGAAGTGGCGCGCATGCGAGCCACGCGCGATGCGTCGGGCGCGAAGACGCTGATCGAAGGCGGCATCGGCACCGCGTTCGGCTGCACCATCCAGGGTCATGTCGATCACGCCGATGTGCTGCGCTATATGCAGGCGCTGCTCGACGCCGGCGCGGACCGTGTGAGCATTGCGGATACGGTCGGTTACGCCGGTCCTCGCGCCGTGCGCGATCTCTTCGAGAAGGCGCGCGCCATCGCGGGCGAGCGCTTCTGGTGCGGCCACTTTCACGACACGCGCGGCCTCGCGCTCGCCAACGTCTGCGCCGCGCTCGAAACCGGCGTCGCACGCTTCGATGCGACGCTCGCGGGCATCGGCGGCTGTCCGCATGCGCCGGGCGCGAGCGGCAATGCATCGAGCGAGGATCTCGCGTTCATGCTCGCCGACATGGGCATCGAAACGGGCATCGACATACCGGCGCTTCTCACCCTGCGCGCGAAGCTCGCGCATTGGCTCGACGGCGAAGCGCTGCACGGCGCGCTCGCGCTCGCGGGCTTGCCGGTCACTTACGAATCGAACACTGCAATCGCAGCCTGAGGACGATATGAATCATTCCACCCTGCCGCTCGAAGGCATTCGCGTGATCGAGTTCACGCATATGGTGATGGGCCCGACCTGCGGCATGATCCTCGCGGATCTCGGCGCGGAAGTCATCAAGGTCGAACCGCCCGGCGGCGACAAGACGCGCAATCTGCCGGGCCTCGGCATCGGCTTCTTCCGCTCGTTCAATCGCAACAAGAAGAGCGTCGTCATCGACATCAACACGGACGAGGGCCGTGAAGCCGCGATCGAACTGATCGGCGAATGCGACGTGCTGCTCGAAAATTTCCGCCCCGGCCTGATGACGAAGCTCGGGCTCGATTACGACACGCTATCGAAGGCGCATCCGAAACTCATCTACGTGTCGCACAAAGGCTTCCTTCCCGGCCCTTACGAAAAGCGTCTCGCGCTCGACGAAGTCGTGCAGATGATGGGCGGCCTTGCGTACATGACCGGTCCGGCGGGCCGGCCATTGCGCGCGGGGACCTCGGTGAACGACATCATGGGCGGCATGTTCGGCGCGATCGGCGTGCTCGCCGCGCTGCGCGAACGCGATCTCACCGGACGCGGCCAGGAAGTGCAGAGCGCGCTGTTCGAGAACTGCGTGTTTCTTTCCTCGCAGCACATGCAGCAATACGCGATGACGCGTGAAGCGCCGCCGCCGATGCCCTCGCGCGTATCGGCGTGGAGCGTGTACGACGTGTTCACGCTGGCCGAAGGCGAGCAGTTGTTCATCGGCGCGGTGAGCGACAAGCAGTTCGTCACGCTGTGCGATGTGCTCGAACGGTCCGACCTCGCGCAGGAACCCGGCTTCGCGACCAACGCGATGCGCGTCGCGGTGCGTCCGCATCTGCTGGAACAGCTCGGCGAGATTCTCTCCCAGCATCGCGCGGACGAGCTCGCGCCGAAGCTCGAAGCGGCCGGTATTCCGTACGCGCCGATCATGCGCCCCGAGCAATTGCTCGACGATCCGCATCTGAAGGCGAGCGGCGGCCTCGTGCCGATGCAGACCGACGACGGCGGCACCACCGACGTCGTATTGCTGCCGCTCACGATGGGCGGACGACGCCCCGGCGTGCGGCAACCGCTCGCGCGCGTCGGCGAGCATACCGACGAAGTGCTGGGACGGCTGAAGAAGAACGTCACGGCATGAAGCATCGCGACGAGCGCACACAAAAAGCCAGCGCCATCGCCCACTCAGGAGACACAGCAATGCAGCCCACCTTCAGCGCGCTCGCCGAGCCGCTCGTTTCGCCCGACGTTCGCGTCGCCTCGACGCCCGGCGCGCAAATCTCCGCGCGCATGGATCGTTTGCCGATCACGCGGCATCTCTGGATGCTCGTGTTTCTGATCTCGCTCGGCGGCTTCTTCGAAATCTACGATCTGATCTTTACCGGCTATATCGCGCCGGGCATGGCGAAAAGCGGCCTGTTGCAGACGACCACGCATGCGTTCTTCGGCTTCACGGGCATCGCGGGCTTCATCGCGGCGACCTTCGCGGGGCTGTTCATCGGCACGTTCTTCTTCGGCTGGCTGCCTGACCGTTACGGGCGGCGCAGCGTGTTCACGTTCTCACTGCTGTGGTACTCGGTCGGCTCGGCGATCATGGCGTTTCAGACGACGCCCGAAGGCGTGATCTTCTGGCGCTTCGTGACGGGCATCGGCGTGGGGATCGAGATCATCACCATCGACAGCTACGTGACCGAACTCGTGCCGCAACACATGCGCGGCCGCGCGATGGCGTTCAACCAGATGGTGATGTTCGCCGCCGCGCCCGTCGCCGCGATCCTCTCTTACTGGCTCGTGCCGGAGACGGTGTTCGGTCTCGATGGATGGCGCGTCGTCGTGCTCGCGGGATCGGTCGGCGCGGTGGTCGTGTGGTTCATCCGGCGCACGGTGCCCGAGAGCCCGCGATGGCTCGCGATGCACGGCAGGATCGAGGAAAGCGAGCGCGTGGTGGGCAACATCGAACGCATGGTCGAGCGCGAGTCCGGCGCGGCGCTGCCGCCGCCCGAGCCCGTGGTCGAGCAGCCGGCGCATCGGCGGGCGTCGCTCGGCGAGCTGTTCCACGCGCCGTATCGCTCGCGCCTCATCATGCTCATCGTGTTCAACTTCTGTCAGGCGATCGGCTATTACGGCTTCGCGAACTGGGTGCCGACGTTGTTGATCGGGCAAGGCATCACCGTGACGAAAAGTCTGCTGTATTCGTTCGTCATCGCGTTCGCGCTGCCGATCGGACCGCTGCTCGCGATGCTTTACGCCGATCGCATCCAGCGCAAGTATCTGATCGTCGGCGGCGCGCTCGTCGTGATCGCGAGCGGCCTCGCGTTCGGGCAGATGAAATCGCCCGCAGCGCTCATGGCGTTCGGCGTGCTGATCTCGCTCGCGGGGCAAACCATCTCGGTCTGCTATCACGCGTATCAGACCGAGCTCTTCCCGACGGCCGTGCGCTGCCGTGCAAGCGGCATCGTGTATTCGGCGAGCCGCGTGGGCGCGATGATGTCGGGCTTCATCATCGCGTTCCTGTTGAAGGACTTCGGCGTGCCGGGCGTGTTCATCGGCATCACCGTTTGCATGCTGCTGGTCGCGCTCGCGATCGGCCTGTTCGGACCGAAGACCAACGGATTGCGTCTCGAAGAAATCAATCACTGACCGGGAACGAGTCCTGCTGCCCGCGGCTCAAGGCGAGCGCCGTAGTGGCGGACTCGTGTGACGAGCGGCAGACTTGAGCTTATGGACACGCAACTCAGTGAACAATGTAGGTCGCGCCTGTACCGGTTGAAATTCGAGACGCCTGAAAACGGCGTCGCGTTCATTCTGGCCGACAGCCGCGAGGCCGCCTGGCGCATGGGCAAGACGGTGATGGGGGTGCTTCACGGCATCGGCGTTCAGTATGTGGCGCTGAAGGACGTTCGCTCCTTCGTCGAACTCGTGCGCCTGGGCGTGAGCGACGATCACGACATGCGCATCTTCGAGATCGCCGTGAAGAGTGGGGAAGTTTTGCAATGGGCCGACACGCCGTACTTCCTGACCGACGATGCATCGCTGCTCGGCAAATGGGCCGAACTACGCGCCGATCTTGCCGCGAACATCGTGCGCAGCGTGATGCGCCGCGCGCGATAGGCCGCGCTTCACGGGTACGCCTCATGCTAGTGCAGGGTCAGACGGCGCGCGCGTTGCGACGTCCGAACCTGGCGGGGTGCCCAGATGATACGGTCGTATAACCACAAAGGCTTCGTGCTCGAAGTCGCGATCGAAACGAGTTGCAGGCTCGTGCCGCCACCCGGCGCGGTGCATTATCTGGCGATCGTGACCATCAGCCGGTCGGGGCGGCCGGTGACTGCGTTCTCGCCGTTGTGCATCGACAGAGCGCGCTATGCGAACTTCGTCTCCGCCGAGGACGCACTGATGAGCGCTCACACGGCGGCACGCGCTTTCGTCGACGATTGGGTGCGAGCGGCACCTTGATTTCAGGATGCGGGACGGATCAGCCGTCCGATAGTCAGGCGGCAGTCAGGCGGCGGCGCGCCGGCTCTGCTGTCCTTCTTGCGCGTCCGCGGCGGACGACGCGTTATCGAGTGCGTTGTCCAGCAACGCGAGCTTGCGCTGAAGGGATGCCACGCGCTGACACTGCGATGGCACGAGATCGTATTCGGCATCGAGTTGCGCGACGCGCATGTCCCAATACCGTGCAGGCAGGCGCTCGGAAGTCACGCTGCGTTCGACGAAATTCGCCAAAATCATTTCCAGATGCTGGAGCTCGCGCTCCGCGAGTTGGGCTGGGCGTCGCTGTCGAAACGCTGGGACGGTGGTTGCGTCGGTACTACTTTTCATATCGCTGTTCCGGCTTGATTTGCAGAGACCTCTATTTAAGCAATCAATGTTCCGTACAGGCAATTCAAGCTTATTCAATTTGTTTCGAATTGAAACGAGGCTTCACAAGATCGCTCAAACGCCCGTCGCAATCGCCGGGAGCCTGTTACATTTCTGAGGGTTGACTTGTTGAAGCTCGGGTGTATCGGCGCGAAACGCCCGGATTGTCATCGTTATGACATGCGAATGTCAGGCAAACTTTTCAATCGCAGCGAGATATCGCGGAAAACATATCGCCTTGAATGTCGCTGCTTCGTCGGAACGCGAGTCGTTCCGATCTGGCTTCGGACGGACCATAAGAATGTTTTGGGAAACTGAATATTGAAAATTATCGAAAGGCGCGCAACAGGCGCGCGTATGCCGGATCGAAGGAATTCGAATCCGTTCAGTGAAGACGCGTGAAAACGGAGCAGTCTCCTCTCGCGAAACTGCTCCGTGTCCTCAGAATGACTTCTCGGAGTTCTGTAGACGCGAGGAAGCTTAGCAATCACACCGGTCGATATAAACCACGCGCGTCGCAATGGACTTCTCCGGAATGCGCAGTAATAACGTCGCCCAGCCGCAACATCCGATCCGGCATGGCGCTCGTGCCGTTGCCGCTAAGCAGTTGACCTTAAAAGAATATGAAGGACTTTGCCCGCCTGTTCTCACGATCAGCAAATGATTATTGCGCGCGATATGCATCCACGTTCGCGTGCCCGTCGCATAAAGTGTGTCCAGTTTCTCAGGGCGAGCGGACATCCATACGGCCCGTCGAACCTCAGGAAGCTTTCGCTTTAAACAGGACACTAGAGAACCATGAAAAAAACCCTTCTCATCGCGGGCATTCTCGGCACATTCGCAGCGGCAGCCCACGCGCAGAGCAGCGTCACGCTGTACGGCACGCTGGATGCAGGTCTCGTCTACACGAACAATTCGGGTGGCCATAACAATTGGCAGCAAGGCAGCGGCTCGGTTTCCGATACTTACTTCGGCCTGAAAGGCAGTGAGGATCTGGGCGGCGGGTTGCACGCGATCTTCAAGCTGGAAAGCGGCTTCAACCTCAATAATGGCCGTTACACCGAAAGCAATACCATGTTCAATCGGCAGGCTTATGTCGGCTTGCAACACGATCAATACGGCACGATCACGCTCGGCCGCCAATATGATTCGATGGTCGATTATGTGTCGCCGTTTTCGGAAGCAGGCGCGGGCTATGGCAATAACCTGAGCGCGCATCCGTTCGACAACGACAACCTCGATCATTCGTTCTCGATCAAGAATTCGGTCAAATATCAGAGCGCGAATTACGCGGGCTTCAAGTTCGGCGGCCTGTATGGCTTCTCGAACGACGCTGGCCAGTTCGCGAACAATCGTGCATGGAGCGCGGGCGCTTCGTACAGCAATGGCCCGCTCAACTTCGGGGCGGCTTATTTGCAGACGAATAACTCGCGCAACAGCGCGAACGCGAACGGCGCGGTTTCGGCGGGCCAGGGCAATAACGCGAATCTGACGGCCGAACTGCAGCGCACCTTCGGCGCGGGCGTGAACTACACCTTCGGCCCGGCGACGGTCGGCTTCGTGTGGACCAACACGCACTACGACCAACTGCTCGCGGCGTCGCAAGGCGGCTCGACGATCGCGCTGCCGGGCAACACGAACCTGCATCTGAACAACTTCGAGCTGAACGGCCGCTATGCGCTGACGCCGGCGCTGAGCCTCGACGCGGCGTACACGTTCACGGACGGCAAGGTGACGGGCGGCAACGGCACCGGCGATCCGAAGTGGCACACGGTTTCGCTGCAGGCCGACTATTCGCTCTCGAAGCGCACCGATGTGTACGTCGAAGGCGTGTATCAGCATGCGTCGGGCGAGCTGGGCAACGCGGGCGCCAATGTCGCGATGATCAACACGCTGTCGCCGTCGTCGACGCAGAATCAGGTCGCGGCCACGGTGGGTCTGCGTCACCGCTTCTAAGCGCAGCATCGCAGGAAAGTGCGGCCGCGATCGACGAGATCGCGGCCGTTTTGCATGGCGCGCTACTTCTTGTCCTGCTCCGAGCGCTTGATGAGCTGGCCGACGTCGTGCCCCGTGCCGCCCGTGCCCGCGGCGAGCCGCGCCAGCGCACTCGCGGCGGTATCGCGCCGCACGCCGCTTTCCGGGCGAAACTGCTTCGGCAGCGCCAGATGGAAGGTCGCGCCGCGATCGGGCTCGCCTTCGGCCCACGCGCGGCCACCATGCCGCTCGATGATGCGCCGCACGTTCGCCAGCCCGATGCCGGTGCCGTCGAATGCTTCGTTCACGTGCAGCCGCTGGAACACGCCGAAGAGTTTGTCGACATAGCGCATGTCGAAGCCCACGCCGTTGTCGCGCACGAAATAGACGATATGACCGATCAGCTCGCCCGTGCCTTCGCGCGCGCCGATCTCGATGGCCGGTTGCTCGCGCTGCGCGCTGAATTTCACCGCATTGGACATGACGTTCGCGAACGCCACGTGCAGAAAGACGTGATCCGCTTCGATGGGCGGCAGCGCGTCCACGGTCCAGTGCACGCGTGAGGACGCGTGTTCGTCTATATCGTTTTGAATCACCGTGCGCACGAGCGCGTGGACATCGACCCGATGCGGGCGCAGCGCGGCGCGGCCGAGTTGCGCGAACGAAAGCAGATCGTCGACGAGGCGGCCACCGAAGCGCGCCGATGTCACGACGCGCTCCAGATAGCCGCGGCCGCGCTCCGAAAGCTTCTCGCCGTCGATCTGTCTGAGCAGATCCGCGAAGCTCACGATATGCCGCAGCGGCGCGCGCAGATCGTGCGAAACCGTGTACGAAAAACCTTCGAGCTCGTGATTCGCGCGCCCGAGTTCGGTCGCGAGCTGCGCGATTTCCTCCGCGCGCCGCAGCACGATGCCGAGCACGGCGGCGCGGAATTCGAGCGCGATCTCGCGCTCGGCGGGACGCCACGGCAGCGAGCGGTGACGCACGACATCGGTCCAGGTATCGAAGCTCTCGCGCGGCGAAAGCGATGCGGCGAGGCCCGTGAGCTTCGCGCGCGGATCGCCCGCCCATTCGATGGTCTGCACGACTTCGCGGCGGAACCAGATGACGTAGTTCCGGTAGATCTTCGAGATCGATACGGCCAGAAAACCGGCTACGTCCGGCGAGTCGGCGAGCGCGGGACATTCCTGCGAGGCGTGGTCCGACAGCACGACGTCCTCGCTCTGTTCGTCGAGCCAGTCGACCAGCGCGGTCACGCTGTGCTCGCCGGGCGTCACGCCGACGAGCGACGTGCGCCCCTCGAAGATCACCGCCGCGCCTGACGAGCGCGTGAAGCCGAGCAGATCGGATGCGTCGCCGACGAGCGCATCGACGAAGCTGTCGGTGTTCGCCATCGACGAAAGCAGCTTCGAGAGCATGCGGCGCAGTTCGAGCCGGTAATGTGCTTCGGACTGCGTTTCGCGCGCTTCGATCTGCAGCGCCACGATCTGCGCGACATGCTCGCACGCGGTGCGCACTTCGAACGGCGGCAGGCGCGGTGTCGCGTGATGGCACGAGATCAGGCCCCAGAGCTTGTCGTCGACGAGGATGGACATCGACATCGATGCGAGCGTGCCCATGTTGCGCATGTATTGCAGATGCACCGGCGACACGCTGCGCAAGGACGCGTAGGTGAGGTCGGTGGGGCGGCCCGTCGCCGGATGCAGCGCGGGCACGAGCGGCGCGGCTTCGTAGTTCGCGTTCGAGATCAGCCGGATGCGGTTCCGGCGATACAGCTCACGCGCCTGCGCGGGAATGTCCGATGCCGGAAAGTGCTGGTGCAGGTACGATTCATAGCCCGGCTCGGCCGCTTCCGCGAGCACGTTGCCGTGGCCTTCCTCGTCGAACTGATAGACGAGCGTGCGCCCGAAGCCGGTCATGCGCGCGATCTCCGTCGCCGCGAACTGGCAGATTTGTTCGATGGTACGCATCGACTGCACTTCGCTGACGAAGGAGCGCACGAGCGGATAGATCGTCGAGAAGACATCGGCGGTGTCCTGCGCGGGCTCGACTTCGACGAACAGCAGCCCGTCATGCCGATGCACGACAATCGCGACGGGCCCGCGCGGCGTCCAGCCGTCGATGACCACGTTGCCGACATGGAACATCGCGCCATCGCGCGAAAGTTGCCTCAGGCCCGCGCTCGCGCGTTCGGCCGCGTGCTGGCCGAGCACCGCAGACAATGCGCGGCCGAGGCACGCGTCGGGCGCGATATTAGCGAACTGTCCGACGTTGCCGCTGACCTGCAGGATGTGGCAGTGCGCATCGACGCTGAACAGCACGCCGTGAGGCTGAATGCCGCCGGGAATGTGAATCGGCTCGCGCGCGCATTGCGCGTGGAGCGATGCATCGAGCGTATCGGAGCCGGTGATGTCTGCGGCAGAGGTTTTGTCCATCATCGTCCTGACAATGCGGTTTCGGCTAGTGATGAGCCGGTCATCTTCGAATCATAGATGCGTCGAGTGTCCGGAAGCCAGGCATGGCGCGCTAGCGGTGATTTCTACTTGGCGCGTCATGTATGGGTGTGTCATTTCTACGTTGCGACGCGCGCATTGCGACGAGCCATGAGCGTCTTCCTGCATGAATCGTTCCGCGCCGTGGATCGAACGCCGACCCGCTGATACCATGCGAAGCCGACCCACGTGAGAGCCACGCCGGAGATCGATTGAAACCCGCACGCATCGCCGCGACGGTCCTGCCGGTTGCGATCGTCTGCCTCGTTCATGCACGCGATGCCGCCGCGCAGTCGTATCGCGACGTGGCGCCGCTCGCGCCTCCGGCCGCCGCGAAACCGCGCGCATTGCCATCGCCGCCCGAGCCTGATGACAAGTCGCAGGACGTCGCGATTCGCGATCTGCGGGGCATCGCGTTCGCAAGCGCGCATGCCGATAGCGATACCGATACCAACGCGCGCGCTTCCACGCAATCGGGCGCGATCACGTCGACGGGCGTTCCACTGCTCACGCCCGATTTTCTCGATGGCTTTTCCATCGATCTGCACAAGCCACTGACCTTCGCGCGACTCGCGGAGATACGCCGCGCGGTCGTGCAGCGCTATCGCGCGGCGGGTCAGCCGCTCGTCGATGTGTACGTGCCCGAACAGGACGTGAGCGATGGCGTCGTGACGATCGCGATCGCGGAATTTCGCGCGGGGCGCGTGATCCCGAAAGGCAACCGCTATTTCTCCGATGCGCTGCTCGTGCGCGAAATGCCGCTTGCGAGCGGCGAACCGATTCACGAAGCCGATATCGCGTCCGGCCTTGCGTTGCTCAACGCGAATCCGTACCGGCGTGTCGATGTGATCTACGCGCCCGGCGCCGAGCACGATACCACCGATGTGGTGCTGCAAACCGAAGACCGCTTGCCGTTTCGCCTCTACGGCGGCTACAACAACGACGGCGTGCGCGACCTCGGCCGCGATCGCATTCTCGCCGGATTCGACTACGGCAATCTGTTCGGCATCGATGCGCGCATCGGCTATCAGATGACCGCGAGTAACGATCTTCTCAGCGGCAATCCGGATATCGAAGGGCGGCCCGATCGGCCGCGTTACATCGCGCATGCGTTCAATGTGATCGCGCCGTTGCCGTGGCTCGATCGGATCGAGCTGTTCGGCGTGTACGCGCAGAGCACGCCGCGCCTGCCGGATAGTTACGGGCAAACCGGTCTCAGCGCGCAGATCAGCTTCCGATACGACTGGCGTCTGCCGCCGCTCGATTACGCCGGCGCGTGGCAGCAGCAGGTGCAGATCGGCTACGACTTCAAGCGCTCGAACAACGACCTCGAATTCGGCGGCTTTCAGGTGTTCAACGCGAACACACATATCCATCAGTTCGTGATCGCCTACGATCTCCTGCGAAGCGATGCGTCTGGCGATACGCATCTGAATGCATCGCTATTCGCGAGTCCCGGTTACTTCGACAGCAGCAGTAACGACGAGGCCTACGATGCAGCGCGTCTCGGCGCGAAACCGCGTTATCAGTACATGCAGTTGTCGGCGCAGCGTGACATGCCGCTCGGCAAGTCGGGCTTTTCGGTGTCGGCGCGCGGGCTGTTCCAGTGGACGGGCAGCACGCTTCTGCCGAGCGAAGAACTCGGCCTGGGCGGCGATGCCACCGTGCGCGGCTACGAACCGTATGCCGCGCAAGGCGATCGCGGCTGGAACGTGCAGACGGAATTGCGCGGGCCAGCGATATCGGCGGGGATCGCGGCCATGCAGCCGTTCGTGTTCTTCGATGCGGGGCACGTGTGGAATCGCATCGCCGAATTCGGTGAAGTCAACAACGCGTCGCTGGCGAGCGTCGGAGCGGGGATTCGCGTGCAGGTCGGGCGGTTCGTCAGCTTTCGCGGGACGTATGGGTTTCCGTTGAAGGCGGCGGTGCCGAACGGGTCGAAGGCGCCGGTGGGAGAGGTGTTTGTGGTGATCGGAAGTTAGCGGACTGGACGGCGAACCGCGCCGCCCCGCCGCACGCGCTTCAAGGCTGCGCCTGCTGCCACTGCAAAACCGGATGCGTCGCGCCCGCTGGCATCGCCCACACGCCGCCCGCAGGAATATTCCAGTCGAGGTAATTCGACACATTGCTCATCTGCGCCGTCGACAGCCCGTTCGAATCCGGCGGCACCGTGCCCGAGTTCGAGCCTGCGGCAGTCGTGCGAATCGTCGTGTCCTTGTTCCAGTAGACGTTGTTGTGAATCGCGCCCTGGTTGTAGGCGGCGATGCCGCCTTCCGGGTCTCCCGGCGGCCCGCCGCCGCCGACCTGCCCGATCGCGAACGACTCGTTGATGACACCCGTGCTGCCGTTGACGAACACGAGCCCGCCGCCGCCGAACCCGCCGACGCTGCCGGTCGCGTATGACTGCGTGATGAGTCCCGTGTTGAACGCGACGAGCCCGCCGGTCTCGCCGTGGTTGCCGGCATACGTCGTGCCGGTTGCGTACGATTGCGCGATGGTCCCGTTATTGACGCCGACCAGCCCGCCCGCCGGAATCTGATAGCCGACATCCGCCGTGCTCGACGAGCGCTCGATCGTCCCGTTGTTCACGCCGACGAGTCCGCCCGCGCCGAATCCGCCGAAGCCGTTTTGCCCGACCGCGCCCGTCGTGTTGACGTAGGTGACGAGGCCGTTGTTCTGCCCCGCGAGCAGGCCGAGCCCGCCGGACGAGTAGCCGCCCGTGCTGGCGTTGGTGAGATTCAGATTGCGCACGACGCCGCTCGTGCCGATCACGCCGAACATGCCGAAGTAGTCGTTCACGAGATCGGATTGCGTCGCGAGTTTGTCGATGCTGTGGCCGAAGCCGTCGAACTGACCGGTGAACGGCGCGGCCGTCGTCTGGCCGATCGGCGTGAAGTAGTTGGGATAGGCCGTCGCGCTCGCGTCGATGTCCTTGCCGAGCGCATAGTTGCCCGCGAGGTCCTTCGACACGTTCGACAGATCGGCGAGCGTGTTCACGAGCCGGTACGCGGTCGACTGCGTGACGAGCCCGCTATACGGCGCGGCGGTCCATCCGCTGTTGGTGAGCACCGTGCCCGGCGCGTAGCTGCCGTTCATGTCATAGAGCGCGCTCACGATCCCGCCGCTCTTGGACCAGTCGATCGTGCCGCCGTTGGTCACGCTGCCGCCGTTGTCGACGCCGCCCGCATCGGCGCGCAACGTGAGATTGCCGTTGCCCGTGTTGCCGATGGTCGCGCCCGAACCGATCGTCACGTTATGCGCCGCGCCGAGCGTCAGCGACGCATTGCCGTTCCACTGGACGTTGCCGGCCACGCTGAGGTCGCCGCTGCTGGTTTCCATATCGACCGAAGTGCCGTTGGCGAGACTGCGCGCGAGTGAATCCGCGTTCGCCTGATCGACCGTGAAGGACGGTGCGCCGAGTTTCCACGTGCGCGCCTGCACGTTCGCGCCCGCGACGTCGAGCGTGGTTGCGCGCGTCTCGACCGTGCCGCCGCTGCCGTCCGCGTTGGCCGCGGCGATCGCGCCGTTCGCGTGCACCGCGCCCTGGTCGGCGACGAGCCACACGTGGCCGTCGCGCGTAGCGGTGCCGGTTGCGCGGATCGCGCTGCTGTTGCCCGCGAGCGCGTAGACGTTGCCATCGGCGGCCTGGAGGTTCGCTTGCGCCGCCTGGATCGCGCCGCCGTTCATCGCAGTGCCGCCGCTGCCCGCCTGCACGAACACTTGCTGTCCGCCTGATGCATCTTGCAGCAGCACCTGATTGCCCGTCGCGATTTCCACGGTGCCCTGCGGCGCGCTGATGCTGCCGCCGTTCACCGCCGCCGTGCGCGACACGAGGAACACGTCGCCGCCGCTCGATCCGATTTTGCCGAGATTGATGACCATGCCGTCGCCGCCGCCCGAGAGCGTGAGCGGGCCGCCCTGCATGAAAGCGTCGCCGTCGATGTTCAGCGCCGACGCGACGAAGCGCCCGCCCGTCGCGACGACACCGCCCGGCCCCACGAGCACGCCCTGCGGATTCACGAGATACACGCTGCCGCTTGCGCTGAGCTGGCCGAGGATCACGGAAGCCTCGCCGCCGGTCACGCGATTGAGTGTCGCACCGGCGCCGTTGTTGAACGTGACCTGGCGTCCGCCGCCGATGGAAAAGCTGGTCCAGTCGATCACGCCGCGCGTCGACGTCTGATTGATCGTGAGCGACTGACCGCCGCCGCTGATCGCGCCGCTGCCCGCGACGAACTGGCCGCCCGCTGGCAAGGGCGGCGCGGCATGACCGAGACTCGCGATTAGCGATATGAACATCGCGAGCGGCCGCAGCCTCGCGCGACGATGACGAATTCGGGGAAGAAAAGGACGAATGCGGCGCTGCATGGCTACCTCGGCTCGATGTCGATTGTTCCGGTCGTTTTCTGGGCCGCTGACGGTGTAGCCGCGGTCGTCCCGGCGAATCAGGTCACGGCCGGGCGACGCGAACATCGACGTGCGAGCAGGCGCGCCGATGTTAGCGCCGCGCCCGAAGCGCCAATGTGGGGTTCCGCACATTCATGCGGCGCAAAAAAATGCCGATGCCTGAACGCAAGATGCGTCGGGGCACGCGCGCGATGCGGCACGAAAATTGAACGCGGCGGGGATAAGGATTGAAGGAAGATTGAAAGCGCGGGTTAATGCGAAGGCTTCCCCCGGCTCGTCAGCTCGACCCAGCACTCGTGATAAACACGCTTTACCAGCGCGCTTTCGTAATCAAGATCCTCGCCTTCGAGAATGCGCTCGATGTCGCCGCGCGAGGCGTCGGCATCGAGCGTCTTCGAGAATCGCGCGGCGAGCGCCTGCGCCGCAACCGACAGCCGCGCGGTTTCGATCCACTCGGCCGCGCGATGATGCCGGTCGAGCCAGCGATGCGCCGCGCGCACCTGAAACGACGTATCGGGCCAGTCGCCTTCGATGTAGTACGCGCCGAGCAATCCGCACGTGAGCCAGCACAGCAGATGCACCCGGTCATCGGGTCCGAGGGGATAGCGCACTTGACTCATGATGACGGCACCGGAATGACTCGTCGACGATAGCATGACGCGCGGCCCCCGGACATGCGGCGCACGTATGGCGCGACGCCGCCTGCATGTCGACGCGCTGCGTCAGAACGCGTGCCGCAACGCCACGCGCGCGACGAACTGCTCCGAGTTCGACGACAAACCCTGCGTGCCGGGAATGAACGCCTGATCCATCACCGAATCGGTCGATTTGCCCGCGATCTTCTGATAAGCGCCCTGCACATAAACATCGGTGCGCTTCGACAGGAAATAATCCGCCATCAGACCGGCCGAGTGGATGCGCGGCTTCACGGTGCCCGCCGTCGAATCGTATGTCTCGACCGAATACACGTACTGCGCGCCGACGAAGAAAGCCGGCGTGAACTGATACTTCCCGTTCACTTCGAAGTTCTGATATCTGACATTCTTCAGCGTGTTGCCGTCCGAGGCGAGCGGCACGCCGATATACCCGTTCGTCACCGGATCGCGATAGCTCGAATTGGTGTACGCAAAGCCGGCCGTCGCGTTGCCGAACGTGTAATTCACGCCCGCGCCGAAAATCTGCATGCGCGACGCGATGAAGCTCGCGTCGTTCGTCGCGATCGCGCCATTGGCGTTCGAGCCAGTGCCATCCGCGTGCAGGTAAGCCGCGCCCAGCAGCAGGCCGCCGTTCGCATACGACGCCCCGACGCTGTATTGCCGGTTGCCCGCGAAATTCGTGTCGTTGCTGAAGCTGTAGGTGCCGCCGAACCGGAAGCCGCCGAGCGACGGGCTCGCGTACTTGACCGTGTTGTTCACGCGGAACGAGTTGTCGGTGTTGTCGTTGTCGAACGGATGCGCGAAGAGATAGCCGGCCCAGTTGCCGTTGGCCGTCGTCGGCGCGAGATAGTCGACCACGGAGTCGTACTGGCGGCCGAGCCTCACCGAGCCGAAGCGCTCATTGCTCACGCCGACATACGCTTGCCGCCCGAACATGCGCCCGCCTTGCCCGGCCGCGCCGTTGCTGAGGTTCACGCCGCTTTCGAGCTGGAACACGGCCTTCGTGCCGCCGCCCAGATCCTCGACGCCGCGCAGGCCCCAGCGGCTGCCCGCCGCATAACCGCTCGTGAGTTCATAAACATGATTTCCGCCGACGTTGCTCGTGTAGTCGAAGCCTTCATCGAGGATGCCGAACAGCGTGACGCTGCTTTGAGCATGCGCTGAAGTCGCGATGCACGAGTGCCGCCAGGGATATTGCTTTGATTCTCATGAAAGTCTCAAATCTTTTACTTATTCGAAGAAGTCCGAACCATCGGTGCAGTCGGGACCACGAGCGACGGATTGTGCGTGAGGAAAGCGGCACTGAGAATCCATTTACTCGAACAGCGAGCGTGATTTTTTTGCATGTTCTTCCAGAAAATTCTTCGCTTGTCGTTGCGGCGCGACGCACGGAAGAATGAGCCGCAAATGCGTTGACTTGTCGCAGCGGTAGCCCGGAATCGCGGCTGCCGTGCGACGCGACGCTCAAGTGAAAGGAACCCGCCAGACATGAAGTTAGAACGGAATTTTGTGAACGGACGTTTCATCGAGCCCGTGAGCGATGACGTCACCGCCATCCTGAATCCCGCGACGGAAGAGTTGCTGGGCCACGTGCACGACGCCTCGCGCGAGCAGGCGTTGCTAGCCGTCGAACAGGCCGCCGACGCGCAGCGTCTGTGGCGCGTGATGCCCGCCGCCGAGCGCGGCGCGCACATGCAGCGTCTCGCGGGCGCGATCGTCGAAGCCTCCGCCGAAATCGGCGCGGCGCTCGCGATGGAGTCCGGCAAGAGCCTGCTCGATGCGACCAACGAAGCCGTCTACGCCGCGCAGATCACGCGCTATCACGCGGAGTGGGCGCGCCGCATCGAAGGCGAAGTCATTCCGAGCGATACGCCGAACGAAAACCTCGTGCTGCATCGCGAGCCGATCGGTGTGGTCGCGTGCCTGATCCCGTTCAACTTCCCCATTTACACGCTGATGCGCAAGGTCGCGCCGGCGCTGATCGCGGGCAACACGGTCGTGGTGCGTCCGAGCAACAACACGCCGCTGTCGGCCTTCGAACTGGCGCGCGCCGTCGAGCGCGCGGCGCTGCCCGCGGGCGTCGTCAATATTCTCGCGATGAATCATGCGACGGCGGAAGTCGTCTGCACGCATCCGAAGGTCGGCATGATCACGTTGACGGGCAGCGTCAACGCGGGCCGCAAGGTGCTCGAGTACTGCAAGGCGAATATCGCGAAGCCTTCGCTCGAACTGGGCGGCAAGACGCCCGCCATCATCGAGCCGGACGCGGATCTGCACAAGGCCGCGCGCGAACTCGTCGCCTCGAAGCTCACGCACAGCGGCCAGCTTTGCACGGCGATCGAACGTGTCTATGTTCACGAGAGCATCCACGATGAATTCGTCGGCCTGCTGCGCGAGCAGATGAAGGCGAAGCGGATCGGCGACCGCTACGAGGACGCGGGCGACATGGGCCCGCTCGTGAACAAGGCGTCGCGCGACGGCATTCACGCGATGGTCCGCCGCGCAATCGAAGCTGGCGCGACGCTCGAAACCGGCGGCGAAGTGCCGCAACGCAAGGGCTTCTTCTATCCGCCGACGCTGCTTTCGAATTGCCGCCAGGACATGGAGATCGTGCAGGAAGAGACCTTCGGTCCGGTGCTCGCGGTGCTGAAATACGCGACCCTCGACGAAGCGCTCGCGATGGCGAACGATCACCAGTTCGGTCTGTCTTCGGTACTCTACACCGAGAACTATCGCACGGCGATGAAAGTCGCCAACGCGATCGAAGCGGGGGAGCTCTACATCAACCGCACGCCCGCCGATCCTTATCAGGGTTTCCATGCCGGCTGGAAGCGCTCCGGCATCGGCGGCGACGACGGCAAGCACGGCATGCTCGAATTCACGCAGACGCGTCTCGTCGTCATGAAGTACTGATTCTCGCGGCCGCTGCGGGCCGCATCAATTCCTAACTCAACAAGAACATATTGAAGGCCAGCCGCGCGGCATCCGCATGCCGCGCGCCGCTGCCCTTTGAGGAGCACGCCTGTGTCAACGAATTCCGCTCAATCCAGTGAAAGCGTCGCCGCGCCGCGCGAAGTCACGCGCGCCGACCGCTATCTGCAACTCGCGCTGCTCGTGATCGCCGCGGGCGCCATCTATCCGATTCTGTATCTTCGGCAGGTCTATCAGCCGACGATGCTCGAAGTCTTCCACATCAGCGAAGCGCAACTCGGCTATCTGTACTCCGCGCTCGGCACGATCTTCCTCGTCTGCTATCTGCCGAGCGGCTGGCTCGCGGACCGCGTCGCGCCGCGCGTGCTGATCAGCTTTTCGCTGATCGCGACGGGCGCGCTCGGGCTCTGGTATTCCACCGCGCCGGCGTTCGGCTCGCTGATCGTGATCTTCGGCTGCTGGGGGCTGACCACCGGCCTCACGTTCTGGGCCGCGATCATCAAGCGCGTGCAGATGATCGCCGCCGCCGACGAGCAAGGCCGCTTCTTCGGCTTTCTCGATGGCGGTCGCGGCCTGATCGAAGCGCTGCTCGCGACCATCGCGATCAGCCTGTTCGCGTGGGCCACGCAGACGCACGCCGAATCGACGGCGGCGGGCTTCCGGCTCGTCGTGTACATGTACGCGTTCCTGTGCATCGGGCTCGGCGTGGTGCTCGGTCTCGTGCGCGATCCGCAAGGCGCGCAGCCGGCGCGGGCCGCGCGCGAAAAGCGCAACGTGCTGAGCGATCTCGCGGTGCTGCTGAAGAACCCGCAACTGTGGCTGCTCTCGGCCATCGTGTTCTGCGGCTATCAGGTGTTCTGGGCGACATACAGTTTCTCCGCGTATCTGCATGAGAAGGAAATCGGTCTGTCGGTGGTCGCGGCGGGCTTCATCACCACGGCCAAGCTGTGGATGCGCCCGATCGGCGGTATCGGCAGCGGCTTTCTCGGCGACCGTTTCTCGAAGACGTCCGTGCTCGTGTTCGCGCTGTTTGCGGCGGCCGCCGCGCTGCTCGTGCTGATGGCCGCGCCTTCGATCGGCAGTCACGCGCTCATCGCGGTGATCGTGCTGTTCATCGGCGTGATGACGTATGCGATTCGCGGCCTCTACTGGTCGCTGCTCGATCAGTGCAAGGTGCCCGCCGAAATCATGGGTCTCGCGATCGGCCTCGTCTCGGTGATCGGCTATTCGCCCGATGCCGTGCTGCCGCTCATCAACGGCTATCTCACGCAGAACTATCCGGGCGCGCACGGCTATCAGCTCTATTTCGGCTATATCGCGTTCATGTCCGCGCTGGGCGGCGTGGCCGCGCTTTTCTTCAAACATCGACTGAACAAACTGGGAGCGCAACAATGAAGATCGCCGCGCTGGAAACGCATATCGTCGCGGTGCCGCCGCCGCATATCGGCGGCGTGTACTGGATTTTCGTGAAGCTGCGCACCGCGTGCGGCATCGAGGGCGTCGGCGAGATTTATTCCGCGACGTTCCATCCGAAAGCGATGGCGCCGATCATCGAAGACGTGTTCGAGCGCTATCTGCTCGGCCACGATCCGCATCATGTCGAGCGCTTTTATCGTGAGGCGTATTCGAGCGGCTTCACGCAACGCCCCGATCTCACGATGATGGGCGTCGTCAGCGGCCTTGAAATGGCGTGCTGGGACATCATCGGCAAGGCGGCGGAGAAGCCCGTCTACGAGCTGCTCGGCGGCCGCGTGCACGAGCGTCTGCGTTCGTACACGTATCTGTATCCGAAGAACGCGCGCGGCGAATACGACTACGACGATCCCGATCTCGCCGCCGAATGCGCCGCGCACAACGTCGCGCTCGGCTTCACCGCCGTGAAGTTCGATCCGGCCGGCCCGTACACCGCGTATTCCGGCCATCAGATTTCCCTCGAAGTGATGGACCGTTGCGAAACGTTCTGCCGCAAGGTGCGCGAGGCTGTCGGCAGCAAGGCCGATCTGCTGTTCGGCACGCACGGGCAGATGGTGCCGTCGTCGGCGATCCGTCTCGCGCAGCGCCTCGAAAAGTTCGATCCGCTGTGGTTCGAGGAGCCGGTGCCGCCGGGACAGGAAAGCGCGATGGCGCAAGTCGCCGCGAAGACCAGCATTCCGATCGCGGCGGGCGAGCGCCTCACGACGAAGTACGAGTTCTTCAAGCTGCTCGAAGCACGCGCGGCGTCGATTCTGCAGTTCAACGTCGGACGCGTGGGCGGCCTGCTCGAAGCGAAGAAGATCGCGAGTCTCGCCGAGGTGTATTACGCGCAGATCGCGCCGCATCTCTACAACGGCCCGGTCGGCGCGGCCGCGAGCATCCAGATCGCCGCGTGCTCGCCGAACTTCCTGATTCAGGAAAGCATCGGCACGTGGGACGGCTTTCACGCCGAGGTGCTCAAGACGAAGATCCGCTGGGAAGACGGCTACATCATTCCGTCGACGGAGCCGGGTCTGGGCGTCGAATTGAACATGGAGGTCGTGCGCGCGCATACGCCTTACACGGGCGAGCGTCTGCACCTGCAGATGGCGGCGAGGCCCGCCGACGTGAAAGATCTCGCGCCCGCGAAGGGCTGAACGCAGCGCAAGGAAAGCAGGTAAAGCATGGAATTCGATTACATCATCGTGGGTGCGGGATCGGCGGGCTGCATTCTCGCCAATCGCCTCACCGAGTCCGGCGAGCATTCGGTGCTGCTGCTCGAAGCAGGCGGCAAGGACGATTCGTTCTGGTTCAGGATTCCGGTCGGTTTCACGAAGACCTACTACAACCCGGAATACAACTGGATGTACTACAGCGAGCCGGAAGCGCAACTGAAGGACCGTTCGCTGTATTGCCCGCGCGGCAAGGTGCAGGGCGGCTCCGGCTCGATCAACGCGATGATCTACGTGCGCGGCCAGCCGCACGATTTCGACGACTGGGCGCGGGCGGGCAACGCGGGCTGGAGCTATCGCGACGTGCTGCCGTATTTCCGCCGCCTCGAATCGCACTGGGCCGGCGACACGCAGTACCACGGCGCGAACGGCAAGATCAGCATTTCGTCGATGAAGGACGGCGCGCACGCCATCTGCGGCACGTTCCTCGAAGGCGCGCGGCAGGCGGGCTATCCGATCACCGGCGACATCAACGGCGCGGACTACGAAGGCGCGACCATCTACGACATCAACGCGCGCAATGGCGAGCGTTCGTCGAGCAGCTTCGAATATCTGCATCCGGTGCTGGGACGCAAGAACCTGCGCGTGGAGCGCAATGTCAGCGTGAGCCGCGTGCTCTTCGACGGCAAGCGCGCGGTCGGCGTGACCGCGACGCGCGCGGGCGAGTCGCTGCAATTTCGTGCGAGGCGCGAAGTGATTCTGTCGGCGGGCGCGGTGGATACGCCGAAGCTCATGCAGCTCTCCGGTCTCGGCGATAGCGCGCTGCTCGCGCGGCACGGCATTCCGGTCGTGCGCGCGTTGCCGGCCGTCGGCAAGAATCTGCAGGATCACTTGTGCGTGAGCTTCTACTATCGCGCGACGGTGCCGACGCTGAACGACGAACTGAGTTCGCTGTTCGGCAAGATCAAGGCCGGGATGCGCTACCTGACCTCGCGTAAAGGGCCGCTGTCGATGAGCGTCAACCAGTCGGGCGGCTTCTTCAAGGGCGATGACGAAGAAACGCAGCCGAACCTGCAGTTGTACTTCAACCCGCTTTCCTATCGCATTCCGAAGAGCAGCAAGGCGCAGCTCGAACCCGAGCCGTACTCGGGCTTCCTGCTGTGCTTCAACCCGTGCCGCCCGACGAGCCGGGGCTCGATCGAAATCGCGTCGAACCGCGTGGAAGACGCCGCGAAGATCCGCATCAACGCGCTGACGACGCCGAAGGACATCCGCGAAGCGGTGCAGGGCAGCAAGCTCGTGCGCAAGATCATGAGCGCGGCCGCGTTGAGCGCGATCACGGCGGAGGAAATCTCGCCGGGACCGGACGTGCAGAGTGACGCCGACATGCTGGAGTATTTCCGCGAGCAGTCGGGCTCGATCTACCACTTGTGCGGTTCCTGCGCGATGGGGCCGGACGAGCGCACGTCGGTCGTCGACGAGCGGCTGCGCGTACATGGCGTCGAGGGCTTGCGCATCGTGGATGCGTCGATTTTCCCGAACATCACGTCGGGCAATCTCAACGCGCCGGTGATGATGGTCGCGGAGAAAGGCGCGGACATGATTCTCGACGACGCGCGCACGATCGTCGAACGCGTTCCGGCGCCGGCCGAACCCGCGGCGATCGGCTGATCCGCGTGAGGCGTGAGGGCATCGCACCGCCTTCACGCCGCAAAGCGGCATAATTTGCCTCGATTCGTAAAATGCTGCCTTAGAGCGGCACATTCCTGCCTGGATGCGTGTTGAATGCACGCGTTGAACGCGAGGAAAGGAGACCGATTTGAAGCGAAAGATGCCCGCCCTGAACGCGCTGAGGGCTTTCGAGGTCGCCGGACATACCGGCAGCTTCACGCGCGCCGCGGAAATGCTGCACGTGACGCAAAGCGCGGTGAGCCGCCAGGTGCGCCAGCTCGAGACGCAGCTCGGCGAGCCGCTGCTGTTGCGTCGGCATCATCATCTGGAATTGTCGGCGACGGGGCGCCTGTTGCTGCAGGCGCTCAAGATGTCGTTCGACCGTATCGAGCTCACGGTGCGCAGTATTCAGGAAAGAACGCATCTGCGGCGCTTGCGCGTCAACGCGCCGCCCACCTTCGCCAGCCGCTGGCTCATGCCGCGGCTGCAATCCTTGCGCGCCGCCGCGCCGGACCTCGAAATCTCGCTGACCACGCAGCGCAAGGACGATCTGGTCGAATCGGGCGCGCTCGATTGCGCGATCCGCTTCGGCAACGGCGAATGGGACGGTCTCGATAACCAGTTGCTGATGAACGAACGGCATATCGCCGTGTGTTCGCCTGCGCTGATCGGCGAGGACGATACGGCCGACATCGACCTGAACAGCTTCACGCTATTGCATGTGCTCGCGGCCAGCGATCAGCGCTATCTGACGTGGCAACACTGGCTGAAGGCGGCGAATATCGACGATGTCGATACGCACGGCGGCTACGAGTTCGATCTGCTCGACCATGCGATCCGCGCGGCCGTCGACGGTATTGGCGTCACGATCGCCGATCGCCATATGATCGGGCACGAGTTGCGGCAGGGCACGCTCGTGCCGATCGTCGATGTCGAGGTGGACGGGCATCAGTCATACTGGCTCGTCACGCGTACCGGCCATGACGATGCGCCGCAGGTCGCGCTCTTTCGCGAGTGGCTGCGCGCGGAGATCGAGAAGCAGGCGGGCGGGCGCGGCGTGAAACGAGGCGCGCGCAAGTAAGGGAGACGATCGTGCGGCAACTGCCATCCTTGACCGCGTTGGGCTTCGCTCTCATCGATACGCCGAAGCCGTGTATCCGTGTCAGCGATGCGAAAGCGCCTGCGCCGACTGAAGCAGATCGTCCAGCATCGACTGACGGCGTTCGGGGTCCGTGTCGCGGCCCGTCATGAAGCACAGCGCGGCGATCGGTATGCCCGCGCGGTCCCGGACGGGCGCGGCCATGCAGAGCCGGAACGCGTTGGACAGGCCTTCCGTGCAGCAGTAGCCAAGCGCTTTCGCGTTCTGCACATCGCGCATGAATTCATCGAAATCGATGCACACGCCGTTGTCGAGCACGAAGTCATCCGCGGGAATCAGGGTGCGGATGGCGTCGGCGTTCATGTGACCGAGCAGCAGGCGCCCGGTCGCAGTCCACGGAATCGGCACGCGCACGCCGATATCCGAGCTGATGTTGAACGGCCGCGCACTGTTCTCCGATAACACGACCGAGTACTTGTTCCCTTCGAGCATGCACAACTGCGTGGTCTCGTCGTACTTGCGCACAAGCGCGAGAATGGACTGATGCGCGCGGCTGATGAGGTCGTTGTGCGTCGCGTAGTCCGAGCCGTAGTAATGCATCTCGCGTCCGAAGAACACACTGCCATCCGCCGATGTTTCGAGCCAGCCCACTTCGGTGAGAATGGCGACGAGTTCGTAGATGCTCGAACGCGGCGAGCCGGTCGCTTCGATCAGCTCGCGCATCGTCATGGGCCGCTGCGCATGATGCAGCTTCCTCAAGATATCGATGACACGGTCCACGCCTCGCGCGCGTGACGATTCCGTTGCTGCCATTCGTTGACCCTTCAATGGTCGAGCACACGGCTGAGAAACTGCCGCGTGCGTTCGTTCGACGGGTTGACGAAGATTTGCTCCGGGTCGCCTTGCTCTGCAATCACGCCTTTGTCCATGAACACGACGCGATCCGCCGTCTTGCGCGCAAAGCCCATTTCATGGGTGACGACGACCATCGTCATGCCGTCGCGCGCGAGGCCGCGCATCACTTCCGTCACTTCGCCGACGAGTTCGGGATCGAGTGCGGATGTGGCTTCATCGAAGAACATGATGCCGGGCTCGACCGCCAGCGCCCGCGCAATGGCAACGCGCTGCTGCTGTCCGCCCGACAACTGGCTCGGATAATGCGATGCACGGTCCGCGAGACCCACGCGGTCGAGCGTTTCCATTGCGCGTTTGCGGGCATCGGCGGGCGACATGCCGCGCGCCTTGATCAGCGCGAGGGTGACATTGCCGAGCGCGGTCTTGTGCGGGAACAAGTTGAACTGCTGAAACACCATGCCGACGTGGCCGCGAATTTCGCGCGCGCGCTTCGGATCGTGCAGGGGCACTTCGTTGACCCACACCTGGCCGGAGTCCGTCGTTTCCAGTCCGGCCATGATGCGAAGCACCGTGCTCTTGCCCGAACCGGATGCGCCGATCAGCACGAGCACTTCGCCTGCGCGCACGTCGAGATTGATCTCGTTGAGAACGCGCGTCGCGCCGAATGCCTTGCTCACGCCCGACAGCGAAATGGCGGGCTTGTTCTGGATGGTATCGCTCACGTAAGTCTCCGGCGGTCATGATGGCGCACCCATTGCGAAAGCGGGAAGCACACGACGAAATAGATCAGCGCGACGAGTCCGTAAATCTCGACCGGCTTGCCGATGCGATCCACGATGGCCTGGCCACCGTGCATCAGTTCGGACATGCCGATCATGCTGACGATCGAGGTATCCTTGATGAGGGACAGATATTGCCCGACGAGCGGCGGCAACACGATGCGTCCGGTCTGCGGTAACACGACCGAGGCAAAGGTCTGCATGCGCGACAGACCGAGAATCTGCGAGACTTCCCACTGTCCCTTCGGCACTGATTCGATGCCCGAGCGAAAAACTTCCGCGATATACGCGCCCTGATACACGCTCAAGCCGATCACGCCCGCTGCAAAGACATCGATTGCATAGCCGAAGTACGAGACGCCGAAGTAGATGAACATCAGCGTGATGAGTACGGGTGTTCCGCGAAACAACTCCGTATAGAGCTTCGCGATTCGGTCCGTGCCCCACGGCCCGAACGACCGGAACACGGCGGCGAGCAGGCCGATGAGCGTGCTCCCGACGATCGCCGCGACAGACAGCAGCAGCGTCGTCACGAGACCTTGCAGCAAAATCGACAGACTGGTTTTCAGCAGTTCGAGTGACATGACTCAATCCCTCATGCACGATTCGCACGACGCAGCGTGAATCCAACCCAACGCGCACCCGGCCTCACGATGAGCGGCGGATGAAACATGCGTGCGCCGAGTTGACTGGCGATCCACGACAACACATTGCTCAGCACCAGATACGCGACGAGCACGACCGCGAACGTCTGGACATACAAGAGCGTGCGCGAATTGATGACGGTTGCGGTGCCGGTGAGCTCGGGCAACGCAATGGCCGACAACAGCGAAGTACCGAGCAACAACTGAATCAGATAATTGACGATGGTCGGATACACCGCACGCGCTGCCTGCGGCAACACGATCTCTTTGAAAATCTGCCCGCGTTCCAGCCCAAGAATGCCGGCTGCTTCAATCTGTCCGCGTGGCACCGATTGCATGCCCGCGCGAAACACTTCCGACAGATACGCGCCCACGTTCACGCCCAGCGCGATGACACCGGCCCAATATGCATCGAGCGCAATGCCCATCGACGGCAAGCCGAAGAACACGATGAAAATCTGCAGCAACACTGGCGTATTGCGGATGGCTTCGACGTAAGCCCGCGCGATGAACCGCACGATGGCCGACGGCGACATGCCGGCAAGCGCCGCGATCAGACCGAGCGCGAGCGCCAGCACGAACGCCAGCATCGTAACCTGCAAGGTCAGCCAGCCCGCCTTCAGAAACTCGGGGACGTAGCCCCATAGAGTCAGCCATTGATAGCTCATCTGCGCCTCCGCTTCAGAACTGCGGATTGAGCGGATATCTCGGATCGACGCCGAACCACTTCTTGTACAACTGCGCGTTCAGTTTCGATGCATTGATGTTGAACAGGAACAGGTTCAGATAGTTGAGCCACGCCTGGTCACCCGCCTTCACACCGAACGCGTTGTACTCGAGCGGCACGAGTGCTTCGTTCGTTACGGCCAGTTCCGGATCGAGCTTCGCCTGATACGCAAGGAAGTTGTTGTCCTCGATCATCGCATCGGCCTGCCCCTGCTTGACGGCGAGGATGGCCGCCTGCGAACTGTCATATTCCTGAATCTTGACGGGGATGCCCATCGAGCGGACTTCGTCGCCGTTGGTCGAGCCTTTGACCGTGGCGATGGTGCGCCCGCTCATGTCCTTCGCCGACTGGATGCCGCTGCTCTTCTTCACGAGCATCGCTTCGCTGGCGACAACGTACGGCGACGTGAATTCGACGACCTTCGCGCGTTCGAGGTTGCGCGTGAAGTTGCAGAACACGACATCGACCTTGGCGGTCTGTAGATTCGGGATGCGGTTCGCGCTGGTCGTGTTCACGACCTCGAGCTTCACGCCCATTTGCTTGGCGAGCTCCTTGGCGAGGTCGACGTCGTAGCCGTCCGGATTGCCGTCTTTGTCGTAGAAGCCGAACGGCGCGAACGTGAGGCAGTCGCCGACGCGCAGCGTGCCGCGCTGAAGCACGGCCTGAAGCGTCGAGGCAGGCGCCGCTGCCGATGAACCCTGCTCGGGCGTCGCCACTTTGGTGCAGGCGGAAAGCGCGAGCAGTCCGCTCACGGCGGTTGCGGCAAACAGCAAGGCGGCTTTGGCGCCCTTGGTGGCGAGCTTCATGTTCAGATCCTGATCGAGGGGTTGGACTGAGAAACCGCTTCCGTCGAAGCACTGCATGGTCCGATATATCGGACAGTTATCTGGCGAGCCGGATTGTTGTCGAAGTGTTGGACGCTAAAAAGGGCTGTGCAAGCCGCCAGAACCCTTATTGCTTTCAGAATTTTGTTGGGCTAGCTAAAGGAGGAGCGTTCGCGTGTTCGTCCGCGAAGCGTAAGGAATTCTTGATCCCGTAATGGCGGGTGAAGAGCGGCCTGGAACGCTGCGCGCCGCTCCTCTGTTCGACAGATTGATTGCGTAAGCCGCTTGCAAGACCACCGTGCGCCATTTGCGCCGGTAGCGCTGTGTGGCTATCTGGGGTGGTTCGCGATGAAGTTCTTGACTGCCGTGTACGCAGCTTTCTTCGTCTTGCCGTCGCTTTGCACCATTCCGTAATTTCCTTCCTGAGAGTCGTACAGCTCGAAACCCTGGACGGACTGGACGTTGTACTTCGACGCCTGCGTGTAGTACTGCAGCATCATCAGGTTGCCGGTCAGGTAGGAGGCGATGGCGTCATTCGTGCCGTATTCGGGACGCACGCCGTACTCGTTGATCCAGACCGGTCTGCCGAACGAACTGATAATACCGAGGATGTCGTGGCATCCCGTGCCGCCGCAGGCATTCGTGATGTCTCCTTGGTCGGAGTACCAGTGCCATGCAGTGATGTCCCAGCTGACCGTCGGGTGACCGTGCGTCCCGTCGGGCTGCGAGCCGTCAAGGAGCATTTGAAAAAACGCGATGTGCTTCCACGTTCCATCGACGATGATCTTCGCCGAGCTGTCGACCGATTTCACACCTGCGATCATGCCGCGAATAACACCGCGCGCGATCATGAACGGCTGGTTACTGTACTGATACCACACGTTGCCGTCATAGTTTCCGGCCAGCGCGGCTGAGTCCAGTTCATTCGCGACTTCGTAGTACGCATATTTGTACGTCTGCGCCGTCTGCTGACCCATCGTGTAACCGGCGTTATAGGCTGCTTCCTCGGTATCGAAGCCCAGGCCGAGCAGCATCACCGGATACACCTGAACGCCGCCTGCCGCAAACTGCTTGGCAACGGTCGCGAGCACCTTGGCCGATGCCAGGCTGTACACGTCGTTGCGGAAAATCTTTACGCCGAGGTCTTGCAATTGCGACAGCTGCGTCGCGTAGGGCGTGTTGTCGTACGCGCCGCCGTTGGTGATGTGACCGTTCATGCCATAAAAGATCGAACCGGTGGTGGCTGCCTTTGCGGTCGCCTCGGGCGTAACGGCGGCCTTGACCGTCGCAGCATCAACGGTGCCTTCGCTTCCGCCGCCGCAAGCTGCGAGCATCAGGCTTGCGCCGACCGCAACTGTGACAGCCGAGAACTTGCCGAGAGAGAATTGACCGAACAAAAAATTGCTTATTTTCTTTTGAAATATCATGGTGATTAGTAATGCGAAATAAGTGCGTCATTCCGTTTCGACGCGGGCTTGTGACTATAGGGCTCCGATCCCGTCATCGGTTGTCGATGGGAATCAGAAAGCGAACCGATGAAAAAGCCGCCGCTGCCAGTCCGGAAATTCGCAAACGGACTGGACGCGACCGGTGTGGCCCGGCGCGAGTCCGCGCAGGATGCCGTGCAAGGGATCAGTGCACCGGCGCGCTCGCGCTCTAGTTCTCCGAAAGGTCGACAGACGGGACAAAGTTACCGTATTTGTCTAACCTTATAAGCGCTTTTACGGCAAAGCCTACGGAGTTCTTTAGCTGGGATGAGGCACTTTAGGAATGCACGCCCGTTTTGTGTGTATTGGCAAGTAATAGTTACCTAATGGGGGTTTTGGAAGCAGATGATTCCAGGACCGACAGCGAACTGGTCGATTAGCGGCGGAGCTAGTTCGAACCCGTACCCGTGGTCGCGCGCCTTTTTGCTTCTGGCGCTCTCAATACTCACGCCAGTACAGCGACGTAGACATTCGGAATCCTGATGAAAATCACCGTATGGAGTGGGTGACCTCACGACGAGCTCGAATTCCCCGAAGGGGCACTCGGGTTCGTACCGACGAACGATTCCATCGTCACATTCTCGGTATTTTTCCGATAACGCGAGGTATGCTGCGATTGGGGTGATTATCAAGCGCCGTTTCATGACGAAGAAAATGAGAACAAATATGAAAGGAGTCAGCTTCCCCACAGGAGAACGCGTGCTGGGAGGTTATTTGCTTAGCGTCACGGTCGGAGTAGCTTTCTAAATATTGGTTTTCCTCGTGACCTTCTCGCCTCGAGGACATGGCGCCATACAGGCCATGGTCATGACGGTAATGGCGTTTGCAATGACGTGGCTGACGGGCGTGATCGTTGCAGCTCTGCCTTGCGCACTTCTCGCGTTGTTAGCGCGCCAGCGCGCAGTCAGGAACCTGCATTTCTACCTGATTGCGGGTGTCGGCGTCGGCATGAAGCAGGTAGGGGCAGGCTTTGCCATCGCGGGCGGCCTCGCTGGTTTGAAGTTCTGGAAGCGGGCCGGCCAGCACTATCACTAGGGCCGAGTTTCGCTTTGTTCGGGCGCTCTAACGCCGTGAATTGAACGAAGCCCGGCTAGCGGTACCTGCTGTTCCATCCTACTAATCGATTTCTAATTCACCACGAGCACTATCCAGACTAAGCGCAAGTGATTGAGGTTTTTTCAAATGCGCATTGGGTGCCTCGGCCTGATGTCTTCTCATCGATATTTACCGAATTTGAGAATGCGGGTCAGCTCATTTCCGACAGCCCGTATTAAGTTAGAAAGCCTCTGCCCGCACATTTTGACGAAATTTAAAGATTAATCACACTGCACGCGACTCAATTTCGTAGGGGTCACTTGCCAGTGCCGACTTCCGGTCATTCGTAGCGTCCAGAAATCGGACTTTATCCGATCGCTATGGATCGCTAGCAAAACCAGTCTCTGCGCGACTCGCAGACAAATTCGATGTCTTTTTTAAAAAAAGACTGCAACCAGTTTGGGGAAGATCGTGTACATATTCAAGCGTTCATCGAATTGTGAGTCCGCGCGGACAGCGACGTCGGCGCTTTTTGTAGACGATGGCTGCGGAACCAAACGTCGGACGGTGGTAGCGTTGGCCTCGGCCGTGGCGTCGCTTGCTACGCTGCTGGTTCCGGTCGCGGCACGCGCCCAGTGCAACAGCAGCGCCAACCCCGCGCCGCCTGCTGCGCCGGCACAGACCAACTTCTCCAATCAGTCGTTTGGCGCAGCGCCGCTGCCCCAGTATTACCTGAACGCCTCGGGGCAAAGGGGATGCAAAGGCGCTGACGACGGCTCTTGGAACGGAGATGGCCAGGATGGCTTCGCTGGTCAGTCGGGTGGTTCCTTTAACAGCGTCAACAGCGGAATTGCGGTGAAGGGGGGCTTCGCGCCGACCATCATCAGCCCCACGATGGGAGCGGGATGGTCCGTCAACGGTGGTGACGGCGGTGCCGGCGGACAGGGCGGGTATGACGACAATGGCTCCGCCCACACGGGAGACGGCGGAGCGGGTGGCAATGGCGGCGCGGTCTCCGTGCAGTTCAGCGGCACGGTTGGTCCCGACTCGAAAGGTGTCCTACCGGAAGTCGCGCTCGGCGTGGAAGCAATTGGTGGTACCGGCGGAGCGGGTGCCGTGTCCAACGCCCAGGGCAGACAGCCGCTCTATGGCGGCAACGGGGGAGCAGGGGGGCGGGGTGGTCAGGCAGCGCTCAACGCCTCAGGCAATATTCAGTTCTATGGTGTCGGCCTTCGAGCGTCCGCCCTGGGCGGGGCCGGCGGGGAAGGTGGTGACTCGCCCACTCCGGGTGATCTTCTCGTGGAAGGCCATGGAGGCAAGGGCGGCGATGGCGGAGCCGGCGGTACCGCGACACTTGCATATCAGAATGGCAGTCTGACCGCCAGCACCCCTATAGGCCAGATCTTTCCGATGCAGGCTGACGCCGATGGCGGTAAGGGCGGCAACGCTGGTGGCGCGTTCGGTGGAAGCGGCAGTTTTGGCGGGACCGGCGGCAACGGAGGAATCGGCGGCACAGCCAGCGCGGAACTCGGCAGCGGCGGCCAGATCGTTTTCTCCGATCAGATGCAACCGGTGAACAGTCGGAATCAGCCGGGCAGCGGCGTAACCGCCACGGCGAATGGCGGAGCGGGCGGGGAAGGTGGCACTGCCATCGACGGCAACATCCGCAATGAGGGTGGTGCGGGCGGCAACGGCGGGAATGCGGGCAGCGCGGACGCCACCGTCCTTGGCTCCATCGATTACACCGCGAATGTTCCGGCAGGGCAGTCTGCTGCCGGGTTGATCGGGGGCGAGGGGGTGCTGGTGCAGGCCAATGGAGGCGCCGGCGGCGTCGGTGACGGCGCCCAGGGCACTACCGTGGGTGAAGGCGGCAATGGTGGTAAGGCAGGCGCCGGCGGGAGCGCTTCGCTGGCCCTTGGAGACGCGACGAACACGGCGACAATCAAAACGAACGGCCCATATACGCATGGCGCCCTGGTGCAGAGTATCGGCGGCGGCGGGGGCAATGGCGGTAGTGTCAGCTTCGTGCTGTCCGGCACGGGCGGGGCAGGTGCCGCGGGCGGCGATGGCGGTGCAGTCACGGTGAACTCGGACCACGCCTTTGTCACGACCGGCAGCGCATCGGGCGAAGGCAGCATCCCGCTGATCGCCCAGAGCATCGGCGGTGGCGGCGGAAGCGGCGGCGACGCCAGCGGCGTCACCGTTGGTGCGGGTTTCGAGATCGGCGGCAACGGCGGCCAGGGCGGCAACGGCGGCGCGGTGAAACTCATGCTGGGCCAGAACAGCGTATTTGGCAGCCTCGACCCGAGCGGTGGCGCCGGGATACTCGCGCAAAGCATCGGCGGCTCCGGCGGCAACGCCGGCAGCGCGACGTCGACAGGCGGCGGGCTGATCACCATGGTGATCGGCGGGGATGCCCACGGTGGCGGCTCGGGTGGCCAGGTCACTGTCGACAACGGCGCACTCGTCACGACTCACGGCGACCACGCGGCCGGTATCAAGGCCCAGTCGATCGGCGGCGGCGGCGGCAATGGCGGCAACGCTACAGCGTTCACGGTCGGCGGCCCCCTGTCGAGCTCGGTTGCCATTGGCGGACAAGGCGGCGGAGGCGGCGCGGCTGGCGCGGTTTCGCTGACCAACACGGGGCAGGTTGTTACATATGGTTCGGATGCCGAAGGTGTCGTGCTGCAAAGCATCGGCGGCGGCGGCGGCTCCGGCGGCAGCGCCACGGCGCGTGCCGTTGCCGCATCGGGCAGCCCCAACATTCCTGCAATCAGTGTCAGCGTCGCGATCGGCGGCGCTGGCGGGACCGGCAACACCGGCGGCAATGTCGCGCTCGATAACTCCGGTCTGATCACCACAGCGGGCGACAGCGCGACGGGCGTTTTCGCGCAATCCGTCGGTGGCGGCGGTGGTACGGGCGGCGACGCAACCGCCGCGTCCTACTCCGCGTCGCCTGCCAAAGGTGCGGCCCTGTCGGTCTCCGTGGCTCTCGGCGGCAGCGGCGGCACGGGCGGCACGGGCGGCGCCGTCAAGCTGGAAAACTCCGGGGTGATCGCCACGCTGGGCCAGGACGCCCACGGCGTGTTCGCACAGTCAATCGGCGGTGGCGGCGGCAATGGTGGCACGGGCGATGCCTCCGCAACGGCGGCTAACGCCAAAGCCAGCTTCAGCGCGTCAATCGCGGTGGGTGGAACGGGTGGAACGGGGGGGACGGGCGGCACGGTCGGCCTGACCAACGACGGTTCGATCGCGACTCGCGGCGACGGCGCCGATGCCGTGTTCGCCCAGAGCGTGGGCGGCGGCGGCGGCGCAGGCGGCGGTGGTACTGCTGCGGCCAGCGGCGGCAAGGATGCTATCGCCGTGGGTGTCGGCGGCAAGGGTGGTGTCGGCGGCGACGGCAACTCGGTGACGACGACGAACAATGGCAACATCGTCACCCGCGGCGCGGCCTCGACCGGCATCTTCGCGCAAAGCGTCGGCGGCGGCGGGGGCAAAGGCGGCAAGGGCGCGGCGGCCGCGGGCGGCAGCGGCGGCCTCGACACGATCTCCAACGCCCAGACCCTGTTTGGCATTCTGGGTCAGGGCCTCGGCCTCAACCAGGATGTGCAGAACCTGGGCAACAACATCCTGCAGGTCGGAGTGGTCGGCGAAAAAATCAAGGCGACTTATGGCGATCTGGAGAAGCTCCTCACGCAGCCGGATGGGGTATCGAAAGTTCTGGGCGCCGTGTCACAGATCAGCGTTGGCGTGTCGGTCGGCGGCAGCGGCGGCGCGGGTGGCCAGGGCGGCGCGGTGAACACCAGCAACACCGGCGCGATCGGCACCTATGGCGCGCAATCCCACGGCATCTTCGCGCAGAGCGTTGGCGGCGGCGGCGGCAGCGGTGGCGCGGCGAGTTCGGTCGGCAAGTCGAACAATGATTCGAAAGTGCAGGCCGCGGTCGCGGTGGGCGGCAGCGGCGGCGCGGCCGGCTCTGGCGGTGCGGTGAGTGTCGTGCAGAATGCGAATGGCACAGTCGAGACGCAGGGGGTGGAAGCGTTTGGCGTGTACGCGCAGAGCGTAGGCGGCGGTGGCGGCAACGGCGCGATGTCGGGGGCGATCAGCGGTTCGCTGAAAAGCCTGTCGGTCGCCGTGGGCGGCAATGGCGGAAGCGCCGGGAATGGCGGCACCGTGAGCGTCAACAACAACGGCACGGTCACGACACTTGGCAAACACGGCGTCGGCATCTTCGCGCAAAGCATCGGCGGCGGCGGCGGCGTCGTGACGACCGCGAGCAGCGATGAGACGTTCGATCCCTCCAAAATCATCGTGAATCCTCAGGGACGGCTCGCCGACGTCTACGGGGTGACATTGAGCTTCGGCGGTCAGAACGGCAGTTCGGGAAAGGGCGGCGACGTCACTGTCAACACGGAAGGCAACGTGACGACGAGCGGACTCGACGCGCACGGTATCGTCGCGCAGTCGATCGGCGGCGGGGGCGGGTTCGTGGTGGGCGGACAGATCGCGAACACGAACTCCGGCGCCGGTAGCGCGAAGGGCGATGGCGGCAACGTTCTTGTCGTCGACACCAATAACACTGTCGCCACCAGCGGTGACGGTGCGTATGGGATCGTCGCACAATCGGTCGGCGGTGGCGGAGGCTTTGCCGGCGACCCGTCCGCCCCACAGGGCTACGGTGGCGCCACGAACGGCGCGGTATTTGCCAACAGCGGCAATGGCGGCACCGTCAACGTCATCGTGGCAAACGGCGGGAAGGTCGCGACGACCGGCCGGTACGCGCCAGCGATCTTCGCGCAATCGATCGGCGGCGGCGGTGGTCTGGTGGTCTCCAACTTCAACGCAGTCAACTTGCCGAATGTGATGGGAGAGGGCAGCGCGGGTGGCGCGGGCGCGGGCGGCCCGGTCTTCGTCAACGTCAGGAATAACGACACGGTCATGGCGACGGGCGTCGGCTCCGCCGGCATCCTGGCGCAGAGCGACGGCCAGACAGCCGGGCGCATCTCGATCAACCTGGCGCCCGGCTCGAAAGTCATGGGCGGCACGACCGATCCCAATTTCCCGACGGGCAAGATAGTGGGGCAGGACCCGGAGTATCGCGATGCTGCCGCAATCCGTCTGCTTGGGGGCAATAACAACGTCGTCACCAACCAGGGCACCATCCAGACCTTAGGCAAATACGCGATCCTGGCGTACCCCACGGTGTACGGGGGCGGGCCCGTCGGCACCACGGTCAACAACTCCGGCACTATCACCGGCGACATCGACGTTGGTAGCGCCAGCAGTGTCGTCAACAATCTGGCCGGCGGCGTGATTGCCACACCCGACACGCTGAACGTGGGAGGCGGCACGGTGAACAACGCAGGCACGCTCAAAGTCGGCGGCGCCGGGTCGACCGGCAAGCCGGTGCTCACCGGCAATCTCGTGCAGAGCCCGACTGGCGCGCTGAACGTCCAGATCGATCCGGCCAACAAACGATCGGATATGCTCAACATCACGGGTACCGCCTCGCTTGCGGGCAAGGTGCAGGTCGACCCGGTGACTTATCTGAAGAGTACGAGCACCGTGCTGACGGCGGCCGGCGGAATCCAGCCCGCTGCGACGCTCGCGGGTACCTCGACGCCGGTCTACCGCTTCACGCCAGTGATGCAGGGCAACACCGTCGCGATCAAGACCGATGCGGATTTCGTGGGCGCGAGCAATGGTACTTCGGCCACACAGCAGAGCGTCGCAGCCAACCTGGACCGGCTGTGGAACAGTGCCGATCCCGCCTTTGCACCCATCTTCGGAGCCTTCGGTAGCGTCGGTAGCACGCAGGGCTATGCGCAGACGCTGACCGCCGTCTCCGGCCAGGAACTGCTCGGCATCGCAGCGGCGCGCTACCAGGCGAGCCAGGCGTTCGCCCGCTCCGTCTTCAGTTGCCCGGTGTTCGCCGATGACGACACCACCGTGAGAAAGCAGGGTTCCTGCGTGTGGTTCCGCGCCTCGGGCATGTGGGAAAATCGCAGCGCCGACGCGTCCTTCCCGGGCTTCGGCTGGCAAGGTACGACGATGAAGGTCGGCGGTCAGCTCGAACTGCAGCCCGGCTGGTTCCTCGGTGGCGCCATTGGCTACGAGACCGACCGCTTCACCGGCAACGACAACCTGACGAGCGCCAACGGCAATGCGCTTCTTGGAGTCGTCGCGCTGAAGCACGAGGTTGGGCCGTGGACTTTCACCGGTGCGGCGGACGCCAGCTACGGCTGGATGAACAGCTCGCGCGTCATCCCGACCGCCAATGCGGTGGCGACCGCCTCGCCCGATTCATTCACGCTCGGAATGCACTTGCGCGCGGCCTACCAGATCCCGTTCGACCGCTTCTACCTGGAGCCGGCGCTCGACGCCGATCTGAACGATGTCAATCTCCCAGGCTACACGGAGAGCGGTGCGGGTGCACTGAACCTGAAGGTGAAGAACGCGAACAGCGTCATTGCGACCGGCACGCCGAATCTGCGAATCGGGACGCGTGCGCAGATCGGGTCAGCGACAGTCGACGCCTATGTCGGCGCCGGAGTCAGCTTCATTGCAGGCAATACCTACACGACCAATGCGTCCTTTGCCGCTGCCCCGGATTACGGCAGCTTCACCAATACGCTCAGCAATGCACACGTCGCAGGCAAGTTCTCCGCCGGGGTGGAGGTGTATACGGCCAAGCGCCTCGATGTGCGTCTGGAATACGACGGGGTCGTTGCCGCGCACGAGGTTGAGAATGGCGGTCAGGTCCGGCTTAAGTACAGATTCTGACAACGTCGATTCGAACGGCGCCAGCGGCAAATGAGCTGACGCCGACGGACTGGCGGCGCACGCAGGTGGAAGTGCAGCAGGCTATCGCGGGCTTGGCTGGCGCGCGATAGTCATCGGATTGCATACGCTTCACTACCGCGTTCAGGCGGAAAACTGCATCGCGAGTTCTTCCTTCTTGATGCTGGCAAAGCCTGCGCCGTTCACGAAGCGGTAATGTGCGTGCGATAAGCTGGCGTTGAAGCCGGTTTCAATGCCCGGCTTCGTCCAGCGTCAGATTGTTGGTTACCGACGACACGCCGGGTACGCCTTCGGCTATCTTCCCCGCGAGATCTATCTGCTTCTGATCGGGCGCCATCCCGACCAGCGTAACCTTGCCGCTGCGAGCGACAGCGTGAATATCGGCCGACTCCAAACCCTTTTGCTTGTACAGCGTGGTCTGAACCTGCTTCGCGAGTTGCCGGTTTGCTGCTCTGCCGGATGATTTCGAAGAAGTCGCTGCGCCTGTCTCTTGCGCATTAACCACGGGCACGGTCGCGATCATCGCGCCGATGGAAATTGCCGCGGCAAGGAAGATGTTCGTGGATTTCATTTCTTTTCCTCAGGTGAAAATAGTAAGACTGGAGGAGAAACGCAAAGAACACCGGTCAACCGCGCGTACGAGAAAAAATGCGCAAACCGGCAGTCGTGACCTGCGGCACTGCATCTACATTGTAAGCATGGAGCCGTTATGTTTGCGGCGTCAAAATTTCCTTTACTGCTCAGTTCGTAACGCAATCATCCGCGTTACGCCATGCTAATCAGAAAAAAGTGCGCGGAGACAAAGTCGTGCGCGTCGAGACAGTAAAAGGGCGAACGAGCCCGGTTTTTTTTCGCCAGCTTGCGCATCCGCGACTCGATGCACGATAGACCGTTCGAGCTCGTCCGGACGGTCGCGTCCCGAATGATTCATTTGAAAATACTCGGCCAACGACTTCTCCCGATGAACCGGCGCAATGCCGATTCCTGTACCCCATCAGTCGATGTAGCCGTTCATCGAGTCGCACCCAGCCAGGCACGACACTACCCGACGAGGTGTCATTGATCGCATTCGATTCGAATCGCGAGCCGAGCGGCCTCGACGATCCGAGCGGCTCAAAATCACCGGCGGGGGTGTTGCTTCGTCATCGCGTTTGACGATGGTGCCTTTCCCAAAGAGCAGGTACAGCGCCGCCCGTCTGGCGCATGATGCTCGCACAACATTGACTCGCCGAACGAAGGCGTGCCTTCCCGAACGGCGCATTGACGGAGTGAGACGAAGCGATGCAACTCGAACAAGGGGTGGGTGATCCACAGACTCTTTACGACAAGATCTGGAAAAGTCACCGGGTGATGTCGCGCAACGACGGGCAGGACCTGCTGTACATCGACCGGCATTTCATTCATGACGTCACCGCGCAATCCTTCGATCTGTTGCGCCAGCGCGGGATCAAGCCACGCTCGCCCGAGCGAATCTTCGGTACGGCGGACCACTACGTTTCCAGCGCAGCAAACGACATGTCGGCGGTGACCGACCCCGAGCGGCGCGCCATGATCGAGGCCCTGCAGCGTGACGCAGCCGAGTCGAGCATCACCTTGTTCGACATGGACGATTCGCGTCGCGGCATCGTCCATGTAGTCGGGCCCGAGCAGGGTTTGAGTTTGCCCGGCATGACCGTCGTCTGTGCCGACAGTCACACTTCGACACACGGTGCAATGGGCGCGCTCGCGTTCGGTATCGGCGCAACCGAGGTGGCTCATGTGCTCGCCACGCAATGCCTGTGGCAACGCAAGTCGAGCAACATGCGCGTCACTCTCGATGGCACGCCGGGCCCGGGTGTCACCGCCAAAGATCTGATCCTCGCCGTGATCGCGCGAATCGGCGTGGCTGGCGCTGCGGGCCACGTCATCGAGTACGCAGGCTCCGCCATCGCGGGTCTCTCGATGGAAGGGCGGTTGACGCTGTGCAACATGACCATCGAGGCCGGTGGCCGCGCCGGCATGATCGCGCCAGACGACACCACTTTCGCGTATCTGGCGCGGCGTCCCTACGCTCCCAAGGGCGAGCGGTGGGATCGCGCGATGGCGCACTGGCGCAAGTTGTTCACGGACGCCGACGCGACCTTCGACCGGGAGGTGCGTATCGATGTTGCCGGGATCGCCCCGATGGTGACCTGGGGCACGACACCGGAGTACGCCTGCGCCATCGACCGGCGCGTCCCCGATCCCGCGTTGCAGGCGGACCCCGATCTGCGCGCCGCGATGTCGAGGGCGCTCGACTACATGGGTTTGGCCCCGAACGAGGCGCTGGAAGGCGTGGCGATCGACCGGGTGTTCATCGGTTCGTGCACGAACGGGCGCATCGAGGATATGCGCAGCGCGGCCGAGGTCGCGCGGGGCCGCCATATCGCATCTGGCGTCGAGGCATGGGTGGTGCCGGGCTCGCATGAGGTACGAGCGCAGGCTGAGGCCGAAGGACTGGACCGCGTATTCAAGGAAGCCGGTTTCCAGTGGCGTTTCCCAGGCTGCTCGATGTGCCTTGCAACCAACGGCGATATCGCCGCGCCTGGACAGCGTTGCGCCTCCACATCCAATCGCAATTTCGTGGGCCGTCAAGGGCCGGGCGTGCGTACGCATCTGATGAGTCCGGCCATGGCGGCTGCCGCTGCCGTGACAGGGCGCCTGATCGATGTGCGCCGCCTCCTGGGAGCATGAGATGGAAAGCCTGACTCACCTCGACGCAGTCGCAGCCCCGATCGTCGTCATCAATTGCGATACCGATCAGATTCTGCCGGCGCGCTTCCTGCAAAAACCCCGCTCCGACGATTTCGGTCAGTTCCTTTTTCGTGCGCTGCGCTTTGGCGCAGACGGCGCCGAAAAGCCTGAGTTCGTGCTTAACCAGGTGCCGTATCGCGACTCGCGCATCGTGGTGGCGAACCACAACTTCGGGTGCGGCTCTTCGCGTGAGCACGCTGTCTGGGCGCTGTACGACTACGGAATCCGGGCGGTGATTGCCCCGAGCTTCGGCGATATCTTCTTCATCAACTGCCTGAAGAACGGGCTGCTTCCCATCGTGCTGCCGGAGACCGTGGTTCTTCCGCTTCTGGAAAGTTTGACCAGCGAGGCGGGTAGCCGAATCTCCGTCGATGTGCCTGCCCAGACTGTGACATTACCCGACGGCACCTCGCATGCGTTCGAGATGGAGCCCTTCGCCAAGGAGTGCCTGCTGCGTGGCATGGACGAGATCGATTACACGCTTTCGCATCGAGACCGCATTGATGCATTCGAGCGCAACCGTGCCGACGCATATTGAGGCGCGCGCTTTCTAAAACGACCCTGGAGGAGTTCAGATGAAGATTGCAGTCATGCCCGGTGATGGTATCGGTCCGGAAGTAGTGGCACAGGCTCTCAAAGTGCTGCAAGTCGTGGCACCTCAAGCCGAGACTCAAGAGGCGCACATCGGCGAGGCCGGAATCCAGGCGCACGGCGTGCCGCTTCCGGCGCCTACGCTTGACGTGGCGCGCAAGGCCGACGCCATCCTGTTTGGTGCGGTAGGCGTAGCTGACGAGGCAGAGATTCCCCGCGAGCGTCGACCCGGAACGGGTCTGTTGCAACTGCGCGAAGCGCTCACGCTGTACGCAAACTTCCGTCCGGCCTATATGTTCCCGGAATTGATTGGCGCTTCGACTCTGCGGCCGGAAGTCGTTGACGGACTGGACATCGTCATCGTTCGTGAGCTGAACGGCGATGCCTATTTCGGTCAGCCGCGCGGCTTTGAAACCAACGCAGCAGGGCAGCGCGTGGGCTTCAACACGATGCGTTATTCCGAGTCAGAGGTTGAACGCGTCGCGCACGCGGCGTTTCGAGCGGCGCGTCGCCGTCACCACAAGCTGTGCTCGGTGGACAAGGCCAACGTGCTGGAAGCGAGTCAGTTGTGGCGCGAAACGGTCACGCGCGTGGGGCGAGACTACCCGGACGTCGAACTGAGCCATCTCTTCGTGGACGCCGCTGCCATGATGCTGATGCGCCGGCCCAAGCAGTTCGATGTGATCGTTACGGGCAATCTGTTCGGCGATATTCTGTCGGACGCCGCGGCCATGTTGACTGGATCGATCGGCATGCTGCCCTCGGCTTCGCTAGGGTACGACCGCAAAGGGCTGTACGAGCCGGTGCATGGCTCGGCACCGGATATCGCGGGCAAGGACATCGCTAATCCGCTTGCCGCCATCTTGTCGCTCGCGATGATGTTGCGCGAAAGCTTCGAGATGGAGGACGCTGCGGGCCGCGTCGAACGGGCAGTGCGAACCGTGCTGTCCGCCGGCTACCGCACCGCCGACATCTACCAGGAAGGCACCCGAAGCGTCGGCACCCGTGACATGGGTGACGCAGTGGTCGAAGCCCTGCGCAAAGAAGTCGTTTAGGGCGGATCGCGCCTTGGGTCGGCTGGCATCTCGGCGTCCCGATCACGAAGTGCCAGTCCGTCCAAGGCAGTTGTTCGCACCAACATCCCTAGAAAGGGAGGAGACAACCATGAAGCTGAAACTCGCTGTTGCAATGTGCGCAGCCTTGGAACTCGTTTGCGCATCAGCCACGGCAGTGGCGAAGGACACGCCGGAGAAGCCCGAATTGCACATTGCAGCGGCGTCGACTGGCATCACATACCTGCCCATGCTCGTTGCCAAGCAGCGCGGTTATTTCAAGGACGAAGGGCTGGACGTAACCATCGCCGCATTTTCCGGTGGCTCAAAGACTCTGGAGGCCTTGTTAGGCGGCAGCTCCGATATGGTGGCGGGCGCCTATTCGAACACGATCACCATGGCGACGAAGGGTCAACACCTCGTCGTGGTGGCCGCACAAGTGATTTGCCCGGGCTGGATCTTTGGCGTTTCTCAGAAACACGAGACAGACGTCAAGTCGCCCAAGGATTTGAAGGGCATGCGAATCGGCGTGAGCGCGCCAGGCTCCAGCACGCACATGGCGGTCAACTATATCCTGCACAAGGCGGGCCTGCAGCCTTCGGACGTATCGATCATTGGCGTGGGGCAGGCGGCCGGTGCCGTTGCAGCGGTGCGTGCCGGGCAGATCGATGCGCTCATCGTCAATGATCCAAGTGCCACGATTCTGACGAAGGATGGTAGCCTGAGACCGCTCGAGAACATGCGTACGGCGGACGGCAACGTGAAGGTGTTCGGCTCGGACTATCCCGAGTCGAGCGTATTCGCGACGCAGGACTTCATCGAAAAGAATCCCAAGACAGTCCAGGCAGTCGCCAATGCTATCGTGCGCGCGGAAAAGTGGATAGCCAAGGCCACGCCGCAACAAGTTGCGGACAACGTGCCGCCACAGTTTTTGGGGGATAACAAGGCGCTCTATGCCGAGGCCTTCACGAACAGCCGCCGCTGCATTGCGCAGAACGGAGAGATCACCCCCAAAGGCGCACAGACGGTGCATGAGGTGCTTGCGGCCTTCGACCCTGCGGTAGCATCGGCCAAGATTGACCTCGCCACGACCTATGACAATCGATTCGTCAGAAAGGCGGCGGCGGAGGTCCAGCCATGAGCACCGCAGCCTATAGCGTCCCAGTCGACCGCCAACAAGCCGAAGTGCGTGAAGCGTTACGTTTCGACAACGTGACCTGCACGTTCGCCGGCAATGGCAAGCGCGCTCAGACCTACACCGCAGTTTCCGGCGGAACTTTGACGATAAGGGACGGAGAGTTCGTCTCGATTGTCGGCCCCACTGGTTGCGGTAAGTCGACACTGCTGAACGTGGCCGCCGGCCTGACCCGGCCTTCGTCGGGTAGCCTGAGCGTGTTCGGCAAGAAACTAACCCATGGTCTGAACACACAGGCTGCCTACCTGTTCCAGGTGGATGCGCTCATGCCATGGAAGACAGCCGAAGAGAACATTGCTATCGGCCTGATTTTTCGCGGAATGCCGCGCGAAGAAGCGCTGGGTGTCGCCCGTGGATGGCTTGAGCGAGTGGGGCTGCAAGGGCATGGGAAGAAATACCCGCATCAGATGTCTGGCGGCATGCGCAAGCGGGCCGGTCTCGCGCAAGCCCTGGCGCTCAATCCCCGCATCATCCTGATGGACGAACCGTTCAGCGCGCTCGATATCCAGACCCGCCACCTCATGGAAAACGAGCTGTTGCGACTGTGGTCGAACGACCGCAAGTCCGTGATGTTCGTGACTCACGATTTAGAAGAGGCTATCTCGCTTTCCGACCGGGTCATCGTGCTGTCGGCGGGACCCGGGACGCGACCGATCGCCGAGTTCGAGATCGATCTCGAGCGGCCGCGCGAAATGTCGGAGATCCGGATGACGCAGCGTTTCCTTCAACTGCACACCCAAATCTGGGACGTGCTTCGAGGCGAGGTCCTGAAAAGCTATGCGCGCAATCGAGTTTAGTCCAAACAATAGTTTCACTGTTCTGGTGACGCGGCTGGCAATTTTGTTCGGTGTCCTGTTCCTTTGGTGGCTCGGCACCTACCAGAAGTGGCTCTCTCCGTTCTTCTTTGGAGATCCGATAGGTGTGGCTCGTCGCATTGTCGAATGGTTCGTCACGGGCTCGGTCTTTCGCCATTTGTATACGACCCTGGTCGAGACCCTGCTTGCGTTCGCAATTGGTACGGTTCTTGGGTTGGGATGTGGCCTTTGGCTTGCACTCAGCCCGTTCCTCGCGGTCGTATTCGATCCGTTTATCAAAGCAATGAACTCGATGCCGCGATTGATCTTTGCGCCCATTTTCGCGCTCTGGTTCGGACTGGGCATCTGGTCGAAAGTCGCTTTGGGCGTGACGCTCGTCTTCTTCGTGGTCTTCTTCAACGTGTTTCAAGGCGTCCGTGAAGTGAGCCCGACAGTGCTGTCCAACACGCGGATGCTCGGCGCCAACTCGCGTCAGCTGATGAGGCACGTGTATTTGCCGTCGGCGACGAGCTGGGTGTTTTCGAGCCTGCATAACGCAATCGGCATCGCCTTCGTCGGCAGCGTGGTGGGCGAGTATCTAGGCTCGGAGAAAGGCGTTGGCTACCTGATTTTGCTGGCTGAAGGCGTGTTCGATATCAACTCGGTCATCGCGGGGATCCTGGTGCTGACCGTGTTCGCTCTCGTGCTCGATACAGCCGTATCGATGATCGAAGACTACCTGCTGCGCTGGCGCCCCGTGGCCGGGCAGACCGTTGCCGCCAGCGCCTGAGCGCGAGTACATGGCATGGGTGATTCAACCGTGAGGAACTAAATTGCAGACGAACAAAATCAATCTGACGGACCGCGTCGCCGTCGTGACTGGCGGCGCGCAAGGCATCGGTCTGGAAGTCGGCCGGCGGCTGCTCGAATCAGGTGCCCGGCTAGTCGTCTGGGACGTCAATCCTGCCGGCATCGAGCAGGCCCGTGCCCAATTGAGCGAGCACGACGTTCACTTCGAGCGCGTCGATATTGCCGACTACGCGAGCGTGCAAGCGGCTGTGGCGGGCACTTTGAAATCGATGGGGCGTATCGAAATCCTGGTCAACAACGCGGCGATCGTTGGCCCGAATGCGCCACTGATCGATTATCCGATCGATATCTGGAAGCAGGTGATGGATATCGACGTGAATGGCACCTTTCACTGCTGCCGTGCCGTGGTCCCGGAAATGGTCCGCCAGAACTATGGCCGCATCGTCAATCTTGCCTCGGTCGCTGGCAAAGAAGGTAACCCGAATGCGGCGGCCTACAGCTCGGCCAAGGCTGCGGTCATCGCCATGACCAAGTCACTGGGAAAGGAGCTGGCGCGTCACGACATTGCGGTCAATTGCGTGACCCCTGCCGTCGCGCGCACACCTGGCGCGATGGAGCAGGCGCCCGAGCATATCGAGTACATGTTGGGCAAGATTCCGCGCGGCCGATTCCTCGAACTCAATGAGGCCGCCGCCATGATTGCCTGGCTCGCCAGCGAAGAAAACTCCTTCACCACCGGAGCGGTTTTCGACCTCTCTGGCGGACGCGCCACCTATTGAAGCGAGCATACCTATATGAAGCTGTTGCGCTACGGTTCACCGGGCCAGGAGAAGCCGGGCCTACTCGATGCCGAGGGAAATATCCGGGACTTGTCGAAGCATGTTGCCGACATTGCCGGCGACGCTCTGGTCCCGGATAGCCTCGCACGCCTGAAGGCGCTGGATGCCGCGTCGTTACCGCGCGTGGGAGGCAGTCCGCGCCTGGGCTCCTGCGTGGGTGGCACCCGCAAGTTTATCTGCATTGGCTTGAATTACTCTGACCACGCAGCGGAAACCGGTGCCACGGTCCCGCCGGAGCCCATCATCTTCATGAAGGCTACGAGCGCGATCGTGGGTCCGAACGACTCGATCGAGATTCCGCGCGACTCGCTCAAGACCGACTGGGAAGTGGAATTGGGCGTGGTTATCGGAAAGACAGCCAAGTACGTCAGCGAAGCCGATGCCATGAACCATGTTGCGGGCTATTGCGTCATCAACGATGTGTCCGAGCGCGCGTTCCAGGCCGAGCGTCAGGGCCAATGGACCAAGGGCAAGTCGGCGGATACGTTCGGTCCGACCGGGCCCTGGCTCGTTACCGCAGACGAGGTTCCCGACCCGCAGACGCTGCCGATGTGGCTGGAAGTCAACGGGCATCGCTATCAGAACGGCAGTACGGTCACCATGGTGTATGGCGTGCGCTACCTGGTGTCATACCTGTCGCAGTTCATGTCATTGCAGCCGGGCGACATTATTTCCACGGGCACTCCGCCCGGCGTCGGCCTGGGGCAAAAACCTCCGGTCTACCTGAAGCCGGGCGATATCGTGACGCTGGGCATCGAGGGCCTCGGGCAGCAGCGGCAGAACGTCGTGCAGGGTTGAACGCTTCACGACACGGTCGCGCAAGAGACATTTCAACGGAGACAAACCATCGTGGCAGCGCTTTGGCGTCAAGTTTCTATCGCATTGGCAACCTTCGCCGCCGTCTCGAATGCGTCGGCCGCCAGCGGCGCGCCTGTGCCGGAAAAGCCCAAGCTTCATCTGGCGGCGGCGGGTGTCGGTTTTCCTTACCTGCCGTTCGTCATTGCAGACAGTCGGGGATACTTCAAACAGGCCGGGTTGGATGTCGAGATCGGCGTGTTCAGCGGAGGCGCCAAGGCACTCCAGGCAATGATGGGCGGCAGCGCCGACATCGTGGCGGGTGCCTATTCCAACACGATAACCATGGCCGCCAAAGGGCAGAAGCTGGTCTCGTTCGTGACCTTGGCGTCGTGTCCCGGCTGGGTATTTGGTGCGACCCGCGCGAGCCACGCCAAGGTCAAGACTTATGCGGACCTCAAGGGCATGCGCATCGGCGTGAGCTCGCCCGGATCGAGTTTTCACATGGGCGTGAACTATCTGCTGAGCAAGTCTGGCGTAAAGCCCAGCGACGTGTCCATCATAGGTGTGGGCTCATCTGCCGGCGCGATCGCCGCAGCACGCAGTGGTCAGATCGACGCGTTGATGAGCAACGACCCGGTCGCCACCGTTCTGCAGGACAGCGGCGATTTGTTTCCGTTGGCCGTGATGCGAGACCCGGCCGGTACGCGCGCGACACTGGGCGGCGACTATCCGGAAGCTGCCATCTACACAAGCAAAGACTTTCTCGTCAAGTATCCGAACACCGTGCAAGCGGTAACGAATGCGATCCTCGAGGCTGAGCGCTGGATGGCGCACGCAACGCCTGAGCAGGTCGCCGCCGCCGTGCCGCCGCAATATGCGCTAGCCGAGAAGGATGTCTTCGCTCGTGCCTACGCCAACATGCAAAGCTGCATTTCACGCGATGGCCTGATGACGGACGCTGCCGCGCATACCGTACACGATGTTTTAACCGCATTCGATCCCGAGATTGGCAAAGCCTCGATCGACCTGAAGGCCACATACGACAACCATTTCGTCGAGAATGCGGACAAGCGCTGAACTGAGGAGAATAAACATGGAGAGCGACGTCCGCATCCTGGCGGAAGGCTTGATGTTCCCCGAGGGACCGGTCGCGATGTCTGATGGCTCGATCGTGCTGGTCGAAATCGAGCGTGAGACCATCAGTCGCGTATCCGTGGACGGTACGGTGAGCGTCCTTGCGGAAATAGGCGGAGGGCCGAACGGTCTGGCTTTAGGCCCGGATGGTGCCTTCTACATCTGCAACAACGGGGGGTTCCTTTTCCGTACCGTTGCCGGACTCAATCGCACTCGACCCGGTATTCATCCAAGCTATACGAGTGGCCGCATCGAACGGTTCGACCCGCGTACGGGTACGCTGACGACGCTCTACGACCGTTGTGGCGATCATCCGCTGTGCGGCCCTAACGACATCGTCTTCGATCACGAAGGCGGCTTTTATTTCACCGATTTTGGCAAGAACCGTCTGCGCGATCGCGATCACGCCGGTCTCTATTACGGTCGAGCCGACGGGTCGATGATTGTCGAAGTCGCTTATCCGCTTACCACAGCGAACGGTGTCGGGTTGTCGCCGGACGACCGCGTCGTCTATGTGGCTGAGACTGAGACGGCGCGCTTATGGGCTTTCGATCTGGAGGCGCCTGGCAGGGCACGCAAGCATCCTTATCCCTCCCCGCACGGCGGGCGTCTCGTGTGCGGGCTTCCGGGTTACCAGCGATTCGATAGTCTGGCAGTGGACGTGCAAGGAAATATCTGCGTGGCCACGTTGGTCACCGGCTGTATTACCGTGGTCGCGCCGTCTGGCGAGGTGATGCGGCAAGTCACGGTGCCGGACGGCATGGTGACGAACATCTGCTTCGGCGGCGCCGATATGAAGACAGCATTTGTCACGATGTCCGGCACCGGACGTCTGGGTGCGTTGTCCTGGCCGCAAGCGGGGTTGAAGCTCGCCTATTCGTGACTGGCTTGCTGCTGTGCACTTGCAAGCAGATGCGTGAGAAAGAGCTGGACGGGCGCGGGGAGCGACTCCGCCTCGCGCACGCAGATTTTCCAATGCCGCTCGGCCCAAGGTTCGTCCAGCAATACGGCGACCAGGGGAGCAGAGCTGACGTACCGTTCGGCATGATGCTCGGGCACCAGCCCGACACCGAGCCGCGCCTCGACCATGCTGCGTACCGGCTCGAAACCATTGACCCGGATGGAAAGCTTGAGCGGGTGGTCAAGGTCTGCCGCCGCGCGCAACACCAGCGAATTCAGATAGCTGCCTTCCTGAGGCCCTACGAGCGGATACTCGGCCACCTCGCGAAACCTCACTCGGCCAGCACGGCTGAGTGGATGATCGGGCGGCATGATGACGACTAGCCGGTCGCTGCGGTAGGGATAGACCTGCAGCCCAGCGGTGACCGTGGTGCCGCCGAACACGCCGATATCCGCGGTGTTTTCGGCCACGGCGCGAACGACCGCGGGGCTCAGGCTCTCTTGCAGGTCGATGCGCAGACCGGGATGTCCGTCCAGAAACACGCGGATATCCTTGGCAATGTACTGCACGATGGTCGAGAGGCTGGCGTGTAGCCGGATCTGACCGCGCACGCCCTCGGCGTGATCGAGCAGCTCGCTCTCCATATATTGAATGTCGCGCAGAAGCGTGCGGGCGTGTTGCAGCAGTGCTGCCGCCGCGACTGTCAGTTCCAGGCCCTTGTTGCTGCGCACAAACAGAGCGGTCTTGAGGAGGTCCTCAAGCTGTGACATGCGCTTGCTGAGAGCCGAAGGAGCGATATTCTCGAATTCTGCTGCCCGCGTGATGCTGCCGTGCTCACAGACGGCGATAAACAGCTTCAGCGATTGTAGGTCGAAACGCAACTGAGTCTCCTGAGCGCGGTCTTCTCGCCGCGACGCTTTCATGTGAAGCGAGAATAGTCACGGAGTCAGTGGCAAGTCAACCGGCGCAGAGTGCGCACGCTAGAGCTTCTTCGCCATCCGCAATTCGATGAATCCCGACCGTCGCTCCACGCCGGACGACTGAAGCGGCTGAACCGACCTTGAACGGGACTACCGATGCGCGGCAGAGATGTGGGCGCGCATCGGCGCCCGCCTCGCGCGGCGCGGGTTATCGCGTGAATCGGCCCATCTTCATCGCTTCAATTCGAAGATGCTGTCGATCTCAACCGGGATGCCCATCGGCAACGTATGCACGCCCAGCGCGCTTCGAGCCGGAAGCTTGTCCTGCCCGAACAATGTCAGCAAGAGGTCACTGGCGCCATTGGCTACTTGCGGGTGCTGGATGAACGACTGTTCGGCACGTACATAGACTGTCAGTCGGCTGCATCTCTCGACGTTGTCGAGCCCGCATGCCTGATCGACGCAAGCCAAGATCATGAGCATCGTCAGACGTGCCGCGTGCTGCGCCTTTTCCAGAGACATATCCCCGCCGACTATTCCGACGATCGGCTTGCCATCCTCGAAGGGTCCCAGACCGGAGACATAGAGTTGACTGCCCGAAATGGAGACCGTTCGATAGGAGCCGAGCGGGTTGATGGGCGGCGGCAATTTGAGGCCCGCTTGTGCAAGGCGTTCAGATACGTTCATGTTCGGCTCAGAATGACTTGAAGACACAATAGATTACAACTTCGGCACCTCTCGCACGTTGATGCGGGCGAGATTCACGCCCGGCCCTTCGAAGCCTTCGCCGATGAAGAGATTCTTTTCCATCGATTCTCCTCAAAAATGCAGCCAGCTAAGCGTCCCATAAGGTACGAATGCCGAGAATACGAGTTCATCCCTGAATGCGGAGCATTCCGGCGCCTGCCCGCGCCGCCCCCTCCGCCGTGCGAATGTCCGCCACTCACCGCCCACCCTTGCCGCGCATCACCGACGCCCCGTGGCGCTACTACGATCTCGCCAAATCCCGCGTGCAGATCCACGAACCGCCCGCGCCCGGCGAGGTCTGTCTCTGGCTCGTGCCGTCGGAGTTCCGCTTCGCGTCGGCCTCGAATATCGGCAACTGGCTCAGCCCGGCGGAGCGCAAACGCGCGCGGCTGCATCCGAATTCCGCGCTGGGCCGGCGCTTCGGCGTCGCGCGCGCGACGCTGCGCCTCGTGCTCTCGCACATGCTGAATTGCGAGCCGCACGAGGTGAGCGTGGACGATCAACCCGACGAACGCATTGTCGTCACGCATCCGCTTGTCGAGGGCGCGCTTCATGTCGATGTCGCGTATTCGGGCATCTGGATCGTGATCGCGGTGGCATCGGCGAGAATAGGGCTCGGCGTGACCGTCGAAACGGCGGGCGCCCACGACGCGGCCGCCAGACAGGACATGTGGGACGAGGCAGCGCGCATCGGCAGAACGCGCGCGCAACGCGGCCAGGCGCAAGGACGCGCCGCCCCGCCGCACTGGCACGCCCTTACACTACCGATGCCCGGCGGAATCTGCGGCGTGCTGGTCGTGGACAAACCCGTCGCGCGCGTGCAGGCATTCGGCTGGGAACGACCGCTCGAAACCGAGGACAGCGCGATAGCGTCCTGAGTTCGCGCGAACGCCGGCCCATTCGGGAGCAACAGGACATCATGGAATACACGGCGCTCGCGCAACGCCATGCGGCCGCGATCATCGCGATCATGCTTTTCGTCGTTCCCTCGATCGCGGCGTGTGCCTGGGCCTGGGCCGCGCGCGTGCGGCGGACCCCGGTTTCATCGACCGCGGTGGCGCTCGCGGCGTGCGTGCCGGTCGCGATCGGCGCGGGCGTGTTCATCGCAATTGCGATGCGCATCGCGCACGGCACGGCGTTTTCATCGGCGGATCAGCGCGTGCTCGACGCCGTGCGCGACGGCACGCCCGCGCTCGCCGCGCGGTGGCTGGCCGGCCTCACGCATCTCGGCGATCCGTGGTTCCTCACGCTGCTGTGCGCGCTCATGTGCGCGGCGCTCATCCTGACGCGCCGCTTCGGCCTCGCCGTGTACCTCGCGGCGGTCACGAGCGCGGGCGGCCTGCTCAACCAGGCCCTCAAGGCGATGATGCGCCGCGACCGCCCCACCGGCTCCACAGTGCCGCTGCCCGAAAGCTTCGCGTTTCCGAGCGGCCATACGTTCGGGTCGATCGTCTGCTACGGCATGTGCGCCTACGTGCTGCTCAGGCTCGCGCCGACGCGCCGGGACCCGCTCATCGTCGCGCTGGCGTGCTTCATCGTGCTGGCGATCGGGACGAGCCGCATCGTGATCGGCGTGCATTTTCCCGGCGATGTGATCGGCGGATTCGCGTCGGGCGGCGCGTGGCTGGCGGCGTGCATCGGCGTCGCGGAACTGGCGCGACGGCGCTCGCGCGCACTTTCAGACTAGGTCGATTGCCCCGCGCGTCCGATGCCGATAGTTTCAGTCCTTTTGCGAAGGCTGAAGCGATGCTCAAATCGAAAGCGTGTCTGGTGATGGCCCTGATCGGCCTGAACGGGTGTTCGGCCTTCATCCCGGAACCCGATCCGACGGAATACATGAGCCGCGTGAAGATCGGCATGACGCGGGCGGATGTCGAAGATCATCTCGGGCCGCCCGATGGCAACTGGGGGCCGTGGCATTCGCAGTGCACCGAATACGCCTTCAAGAAGCATGGCGTCGACCGGTATTCGGTTTATTACAACAATCAGAACCGCGTGGTCTTCACGGAACACGCCTCATGCAACGTCGCGCGGGCCAGGGAAGTCGGCCTGCGCTGAGCGCCAGAAACGAAAAACCCCACGCGAGTGAACTGACCCCACGAAGTTGGACGGTTAAATTCTAGCGGGTAGCCGAGGCCTGAGTTCTGTATTGCACGGGACTC
>NZ_FCOE02000040.1 GCF_001544915.2 Caballeronia pedi
TTCGTCTGGCTGCTTTGATAGACGATCGAATCGTCGACGATACCGTACAGCGTGACGCTGCTTTGCGCGAATGCCGGCGCAGCGGCTGCGAACGCCGTGGCTGCGACGAGTGCGCACTTGGTCATCGTGAAACCCTTCATTTTTTCTCCTCAAGCGTTGGGCAGATACTTCCGTGCGAGTCTGGAACCGGTGCCGCCGTAACGGCGTTGATATGTTTCAACTCGTAACTTTTATCGGAGGCAAGTGTATGGCTTACAGACAGAATGCGAAAGAAACACGCGCGTTTGTGTCGTTTTTTTTCACTGTCTGGTTAACCAGTATTTTCCGGCACGCAGATATTGGGCAATCCGGCACCAAACTGACAGAAAGCTGACGGAAACATGGCGTCGATCGGAGCGTTCCGGACAGCCTCCAAAGAGCGCACGTTCGCCGTCCGGCCCGCTGTACAAGGCCGTGACGAACCTTGCGCCGCAAGACGCTCAGACGTTTATTGGGGTTCGAAAAGAGACCGGTCCGAACGGACCAGAGAGACGGCGCCGAGGAAGTTTCGGCGCCAGAAAGACGGCCGGCGTCGCCGGCGCGTCGAAAGAATCCTGCAAGCTACCCTGCGATGCGCCCGTGCAAAACCGTCAGTGCTCGATCTTCGCCCGCAACTCGCGCGCGGTTTCGAGCAGCCCTTCGTAGCCTGAGCGCGCGTGTGAAGGCAGATCCGGATCGCCGACGAGCGTGCCGAGCGTTTCGATGATGCTGTAGAGGATGCCCTTGGCCGCGCCCGCCGCCATCTTGCCCGCCGCGTAGGATTCGTCGACGTGCGAAATGGCCGCATCGAACTGCTCGACTTCGGGATGCGCTTCTCCGATCTCCGGGGCGTCGTCGCGCGGTTTGGTCGGATCGCTGTTCATGATGATGGTCCTCCGTAGTGGTCTGCTTTCTGTATAGCGCCACCGCGCGAACGGCGCAATCGGGTTCGAAGAGGGTTATCGTCGCACCGTCGCGCGCGTCAGGAAGCGGGCAGATCCTGCACTTGCTGGATGAAATGGACCCGGCGCGTGTCGCCCATGCTCCTGCCGGCGCCATGCGGCACGCCGCGTTCCATCAGCAGCGCGCGCAATTCGTTGATGACCGGAAAGACCTCGTGATTGTGATCCGCGCCCTGCCGGTCATGCGCTTCCTGCTCGCGTTCGACGATCCAGCGATCCTCCTTGAAGATGCGCTCGGTAAACCATACGAGCAACGGCCAGGCGGCGTCGAGCAGGACCGGCACCTTCGGGCGGCGGATCGACAGCAGGCCGAAGGTGCGGTTCGTGCGCTGCTCGGCGTCGAGCGGCACATAGGCGATCCACAGGTCCATGACCATGGTGTCGTCCTTGGTGCGGATCTTGAGCGTCTGATACGGGTATTCGGTGCGCACCGTCATCACGTCCTTCTGGCCGTCGGCGGGTTTCGCGCCGCGCTTCTGTCCGAACACGAGCGCCTCGCCGATCGGCTGCTTGCCCGCCTCGCGCGCGAAGGTGTAGTCGACTTCGATCCAGTCCTCGCCGCGCCGTCTGCCGAGCGAGCGCGCGCGCATGCTGCCCATCTGCCGGCGATGCAGGAACTGATGGTTCATGTCCATCAGGTTCTCGTGCATGAAGGAATAGTGGCAATTCACCGCGCGCCCAAAACGGCGCGTCTTGTATGCGCGATCGGTGGCGGAGACGAGGTCGGGGAATTTCGCGGCTTCGGCGAGTGACGGATCGCCCGGGAACACGAACACCAGTCCGCCCGCCTCGCGGCACGGATACGCCCGCACGCCGTTGGGCAAACGCTCGCGGCCGAGATAGGGAACGTCGGTGCAGCGGCCGGTGCAGTCGTAGGTCCAGCCGTGATAGCAGCAGCGGATCGATTCACCGTCGACGACGCCCGCCGACAACGGCACCTGCCGATGCGCGCAGCGGTCCTCGAGCGCGAACACCTTGCCCGATGCGGTGCGCACGAGCACGATCGGGTCGCCCGCGAAGCGCACGCCGTGCGCACGGCCGGCCTTCACCTCGCGCGACCACGCAAGCGGATACCAATGATCGGGGTGAATGTCGACACGGCGCAGATCGCGCGGCGGGCGCGTCGGTGTATCGATGGAACCGGCTTCCTGCTCGCCCTGGGGCAACGCTGCGTGCATGTACAACGCCTCCGGTGAAAAGGAGATCGGATGGAGCGCCGCGATCACCTGCGGAGCAATGAACGACCATTCGCAGTCTACACGGCGCCGATCGTTTCGGCGCGCGCGGGCTTTACGCCGGCTCGCCGAGATGCGCATGCAGATGATCGATCAGCGCGCGCACCTTCGGCGGCAGAAAACGGTTGGGCGGATAGAGCAGCCACACCGGACCCTGATACGCGCGCGCCTGCATTTCCCAATCGGCGAGCACGGTTTGCACCCGGCCCACGGCGAGCGCGTCGCGGGCGGCAAATTCCGGCAGCGCCGCGATGCCGAGGCCGGCTTCGGCCGCTTCCAGCCGCGCGCCCGCGTGATTGGCGATATAGCGCCCGCGCACTGCGATCGTCACCGTCTCGCCGCTCTTCGTGAAGCGCCAGCGGTGGTCGTCGGCGGTTTCACCGAGATGGATGCAATCGTGACCGGCAAGTTCGCGTGGATGCGCCGGCGCGCCGCGCTCGCGCACATAACCCGCCGATGCGCACAGCAGCCAGCGCACGCGCCCCAGTTGCCGCGCGGCGAGTCCTTGCGGCGGATGACTCGTCGCGCGGATCACGAGATCGATGTCGCTCGCGAGCGGATCGATGTCGTGATCGGTGAAAACGAGTTGCAGATCGACATCCGGATAAGCGGCGAGAAACCCCGCCACGAGCGGATGAATCACGGATTTCGCGTAAGCCGTCGGCGCCGATAGCGCGACGCGCCCCTGCGGCTTGCCCGATAACTGACCCGCGGCATCGACCGCGCCGGATGCGGCCGCCGCCATGTCGCGGCAATGCCGGTAGACGTGATAGCCCGATTCGGTCACGCGGACCTTGCGCGTCGAGCGTTCGAGCAGGCGCGTGGCGAGCGCCTCTTCGAGACGCTTGATCTGACGGCTGACGGTCGATGGCGTGATGCCCAGTTGCCGTGCCGCGACCGAGAAATTGCCCGCGTCGACAACGCGCGCGAACACCGCCATGTCGGGCATCAGATCGAAGAGATCGGCTGAGTTCATTTGTGCGTTCGCGACAAGAAAGCTATGCATCGGAACCCGATTATCGCCTCGACTGCATCATTGGACAATGATCGCTCCCCTCATCGGAGCCGCCGCATGACCATCGATCCACCCGCCCGACGCCTGCTTCCGCTATCCGATCTGCTGCTGTTCGCCGTTGCGATGGTGTGGGGCAGCAGCTACGGCATCGTCAAGAACGCGCTGGTGTTTTATCCCGTGCTGGCGCTGCTCGCGCTGCGCTTCGGCATCACGTTCTGTCTGCTTGCCGTGCACTTGCGGCATCTGCGGCAGGCGAGCGCCGCGACGCTGCGCGGCGTGCTCGTCCTCGGCCTTCTGCTGCTGTCGATTTTTCTCGCCGAGACTTTCGGCGTGCTGCACACGCGCGCCGCGAACGCCGCGTTTCTGATCAGCCTGTGCGTCGTGTTGACGCCGCTCGTCGAATGGGCGCTGCTTCGGCGGCGTCCCGCCGCGGCGGAGTGGCTCGCGGTCGGCGTGTCGTGCGCGGGTGCGTGGCTGCTCGCGAGCGACGGCGCGCTGTCCTTCGACTTCAATCTCGGCGATGGCCTCATCCTCGCCGCTGCCGTGCTGCGCGCGCTGTCGGTCTGCGTGACCAAGCGCGTGCTGCGCGCGGCGCCCCTTCCCGCGCTCACCGTGACGGCGGTGCAGGCGGGCGTCGTCGCTTCGGGAAGCGCGGCGATCGCGTTGATCTTCGCGCCGTCGCAATGGCAGCCGTTGCCCGCGCTCGCCGGTCACGGCATGTTCTGGGGCTCGGTGCTGTATCTCGTATGCGCGTGCACGCTGTTCGCCTTCTTCGCGCAGAACTACGCGATCGGCCGCAGCAGTCCGACGCGCGTCTCTCTGTTGATGGGCAGCGAGCCCGCGTTCGGCGCGCTCTTCGCGAGCGTGTGGCTCGGCGAGCATGTGTCGATGGCGGGCTGGATCGGCGGCGGGATGATCGTCGCGGCCTCGCTGATGGCGACGGTGCCCTGGCGCGGGATGTTCGCGGCGCGTCCGAGTGAAGCTTAGCTATGCGCGCTTCTCGAACACCACGCTGAAGTTATTGGCCGGCATCGCGACCGTCTCCACGAGCGTGAAGCCGGCCTTCTCGCCCAGCGTCTCGACTGCCTCCATGTCGCGCACGCCCCAGCGCGGATCGTTCGCGCGCAACTGCTGATCGAAGGCTTCGTTGCTCGGCGCGGTGTGCGCACCGTTGCGCCGATAGGGGCCATACAGGTACAGTACGCCCCCCGCGCTCAGGCGCGTGCCCGCGCCGCGAAAGAGCGCCTCGGCGGCTTCCCACGGCGCGATGTGAATCATGTTGATGCACACGATGGCCGCCACGTTCGCGATGCCCCAGTCGTCATCGAGCACGTCCAGCGCGAGCGGCGCGTTCAGGTTCGCGAGACCCGCATGAGCGCGCCATGCGGCAATGGAAGTGCGTGCGTTCGCGTCGGGATCGCTCGGCTGCCATACGATGCCCGGCAGCGCCGCCGCACAGTGCGCGGCGTGCTGCCCGGTGCCGCTCGCGATCTCCAGCACGATGCCGCTCGACGGCAGGACGCGCGCGAGGACCGATAGAATCGCATCGCGATTGCGCTCGGCGGCGGGCGCGCGGCGGCGCACGGAAACATCGGGATTCGGGGTGTCGTCGGAACCGGATGAAGCTGGATTCATGTGCGTTCGAGCGCGTGCGCGCAGAGGGAGCGAAAGTCGCATCGAGCCTAATGGTCCACGCGACGAAGCGTCAAGCTCCACGTTCGCCCGAACCCAAAAGCTCGTCGGGTTGGCGCGATTCCTGCTGCATCGCCGCGCGGAAAGCGTGGCGCACGAGCAAACCTGTGTATGCTCCCGGTTGATCCCGCGTCTGCCCTTGCATTTTGCATGCATGCGCATTGCATACCGAATGCCAGTTTGAATACATTGGAAACGCATTCAGAATGCCAGCGCGACATGACACCGGGCGCGCCGAGTGCATCCCGACGAACCGAGAACCGCGCACGCGGTGCGATCGAAACGGAGTGAATCATGCAGCACGACCCGAACCGCAACCCGGCAACGCAATCGAACGATGGCCCCGACGACGACATGATCGCGTTCGCGAGCGAAGTGTTCGATGTCGCGCGCCGTGGCGACGCCGCAATGCTCGATGCCCTTCTAAGCAAGGGCGTGCCGCCCAACCTGCGCAACGACAAGGGCGACAGCCTCGTGATGCTCGCGAGCTATCACGGCCACGCCGAAGCCGTGCGCGTGCTGCTCGGTCATGAGGCGGACCCGAACCTGCGCAACGACAATGGCCAGACGCCGATCGCGGGCGCCGCGTTCAAGGGTTTCACGGATGTGATCGAAACGCTGCTGGATCACGGCGCGGATGTCGAAGGCGCGTCGCCCGATGGCCGCACTGCGTTGATGATCGCGGCGATGTTCAATCGCGTGGCGATCGTCGAGTTGCTGATCGCGCGCGGCGCGAAGCCCGATGCGCGCGACGCCGGCGGATTTTCCGCGCGCGACGCCGCCGAGAAGATGGGCGCGCCCGACACGGCCGCGCGACTTGCGAACGCTTGAAGCCGTCTTCCGTACGCGATGTTCTTTGCATGCATGATGCAATCCGCTGAACGAACGACGCCGCATGTGCGTCGAAGCGTTCTGACCCGCACCGATCCAATAACGAACCAGACAAGCAGGTGACCCGGAACCATGGAGCTTTTGCGATGACAGGCGGTTTCTCGCATCGGAGTGACAGTGTCGATGCCGCCGCACGCCTGATTCTGCGTACGGCAGCGCTGATCATCGCGATCGGACGCGCGTTGCGCGCGCTGCGTCTGACCACGAGCCTTTCGATCGCCGCCGCGTTCGCGCTCTCCGCTTGCGGACTCATACCTCAGCAGACGCCCGCGCCGATCGTCGAGCATTCCTACATCCCGGCGCCCGACGAGACCGGCTCCGGCGAGCCCGAAGAGCCTTTGCCCGCCGTGCAGGCGCCGGAACCGGCGTCCGCCGTGAAGCCCGCCCCCGCGCCGAAGCCGAAGCGCCGCGTCGTCAGGCCCAAACCGCCGGAGCCTGCCGTCGTCCCGGCGCCCGAGCCGCCGGAACCGCCGCCTCCGCCGCAGATCATCTCGACGCGCATCATGCAGCACGAGCAGCTCCACGGCCTGCTCGACGCCGAGGTGCAGCGCGCCGACGGCAAGGTCGTCGGCCGCGCGGTGGACATGTACGTCGATGCCGCCGCGAAGCCCAAGCTCCTGATGGTGAATTTGTCTGGCTTCCTGGGCGTCGGCGACCGCAAGGTGAATTTTCCGTGGTCGGCCTTCCGCTTCACGCCGAATTCGAAGACCGCGCCGATCACCTTCGTGCCGCCCGCGCCGGCCGCGAAGGGCAAGCCGGCCGAACCGGCGCCGAAGCCGCAGCCCGTCGCCGAGGCGCCGGCGAGCCTCCTGCAACTCGTCGATTCGACGGTGACGCAAAAGAGTGGCGCGCGCATCGGGCGGGTGGTGGATGTGCTCGTCGATTCGCAGGCTCAGCCGCAGGCGCTCGTGCTCGATCTATCCAGTTCGCTCGCGGGCGACAAGCGGCACGTGGCCGCGAACTGGGGCGACCTGCACGTGCTGTCGCGCAACAAACAATGGCAACTTCAGATGGATTTCAACGACGCGCAACTCAAGGCCGCGCCCACTTACGCGCCCGAGCAGCCGATCAAGATCGTGTCGCCGATCGTGCCGCCCCCCGCGCCGGCTTCGACCGCGAGCGCCGCATCGGCGCCGGCTGGATCGGCCACGGCGAGCGCGACGACTTCCGGCTCCGTGTCGGCGCAAGCGCCGGCTTCGGGTGCCCGCCCGGCCAGATAACGGATAACGAGATCGAGAACCGATTCACAACATGGTAATTGCACGCAGTCTGCGCGCGCTCGACTGGCTGAACTTCTTCGTCGCCAACGTGCAGACCGGCTTCGGCCCTTTCATTGCTTCGTACCTCGCGGCCAACAAGTGGACGCAGGGCGAGATCGGCCTGATGCTTTCCGTCGGCACGATCAGCGCGATGGCGAGCCAGTTGCCGGCAGGCGCGCTCGTCGATGCGATGCGCAACAAGAAGTTCGCCGCGCTCTCCGCGATCATCGCGATCATCGTGAGCGCGCTGTTGCTCGCCGCGAGCCCGACCTTCGTCCCGGTGTTCGCCGCCGAAGTGCTGCACGGCTTCGCGAGCTGCATGCTCGTCCCCGCGATGGCGGCCATCTCGCTCGCCCTCGTCTCACGCGCGGATCTCGGCGACCGGCTCGGCCGCAACGCGCGCTGGGCGTCGATCGGCAGCGCGCTGACAGCGGCGCTGATGGGCGCGTTCGGCGAGTATCTGTCGCTGCGTTCGGTGTTCTTCCTGACGGCCGCGCTCGCGTTGCCGGCGATCGTCGCGCTGCGCATGATTCATTACGACATGCCGCCCGTCGTGCCGCGACAGTCACCGGGCAAGTCGAAGTTGACGCCCGAGGGTGAAGAGCGCGAATCCTTGCGCGAGTTGCTGAAGGACAGACGGCTGCTGATCTTTGCGGCGTGCGTGGTGCTCTTCCACCTTTCGAATGCGGCGATGCTCAATCTCGCCGCGGGCGAAGTGACTGCGCACATGGGCGACAACGTTCAACTCGTGATTGCGGCGTGCATCATCGTGCCGCAGTTCATCGTTGCAGCGATGTCACCGTGGGTCGGGCGGCAGGCGCAGAAGTGGGGGCGCAGGCCGGTGCTGATCCTTGGTTTTTGTGCGCTGCCGGTACGCGCGATTCTTTTTGCGGGCGTGAGCAGCCCGTATCTGCTCGTGCCGGTGCAGATGCTCGATGGCATCAGCGCGGCGGTGTTCGGTGTGATGCTGCCGCTCATCGCGGCGGATGTCGCCGGCGGCCGTGGGCATTACAACCTGACGATCGGGTTTTTTGGACTTGCTGCGGGGGTGGGGGCTACGCTTTCCACAGCGGCGGCGGGCTTTGCCGCGGACCGCTTTGGCACTGCGATGAGCTTTTTCGGCCTCGCCGGGGCGGGAGCGCTTGCGGTGTTGATGGTGTGGCTTGCGATGCCGGAGACGCGGGGGGCGCATGGGGTGAAGGAGGAACCGGCCAAGCCGCCGGTGGAGGCTTGAAATTTCCTGGAATTCTGGTTTGATTAGGGTTACGTAGAATCCTGTTTTCGTGTTGGTCTATTAGCGTTGCCCCTGTGCGGGGCGGCAGTCACTTTCTTTGCTGCTGCAAAGAAAGTAACCAAAGAAAGCAGCTTTCCCCATCCGGAACGCTTCACACCGGCCGCGGCACAGGCGAGCGGCTAGGGCACAGCGGTAGTGAGTGCCCCTCATAGGCCACCTCGGGCGTGGACCGCGCACGGTCTGCCACATCGCACCACAGAACAAACTGGTTCAGCACAAAATAGCTCCGGCCCGCTTCGCGGCCGATGGGTACATCGGGTCTGCGTGTGTTTCTGCGTTTCTCTTTTCTCGTCGGTTTCCCTTGCGTACCCTACGGCAGCGCGTAGCGCTGTGCCGGAACTCTTTCGTGCTGAACCAGCGCGCTAAACGTCCTAGCGTTTCAGACCGTGCGCGGTCCAAGCCCGGTTAGGCCTACGAGGGCACTCGCTACTGCTGTGCCCTAAATGTGCGCCTGTGCCGCGGCCGGTATGAAGCGTTCCGGCTGGGACAAGCTGTTTCTTTGGTTACTTTCTTTGCAGCAGCAAAGAAAGTGACTGCCGCCCCGCACAGGGGCAACGCTAATAAACCAACACGAAAACGGGACCGGCGAAAGACAACAACAAACTCATTCCAAGGGCCCCAACCCCTCCAATAAAGTCGGAATCAACTCGCTCACCGTGGGATGAATATGCATAGCCCGCTGCAGCGTAGAAAACGGCGCATCCGCATTCATGATATCGATGAAAGTATGAATCACCTCATCCCCTTCGATGCCATAAATCGCCGCCCCTAAAAACCGCTTCGTTCGCGCATCGACGAGCGCCTTCATAAAGCCATCCGTCTCGCCGCGCTCGCGTGCGCGCCCCACGCGCGTCATCGGCATCGTGGCGATGAGCGCATCGCGTCCATCCTTGCGCACCTCTTCCTCGCTCATGCCCACCCGCGCAAACGGCGGATCGACGAACACCGCATAAGCCATGATGCGCGTATCGGCGCTGCGCGATTCCCCATCGAGCAAATTCGAAGCGATGATCTCGTAATCGTTCCACGATGTATGCGTGAACGCACCGCGCCCGTTCACATCGCCGAGCGCATAGACGCCTTCAACGCGAGTGCGCAACTGCCCGTCCACATCGATCATGCCGTGCCTGTTCACCGCGATGCCCGCACGCTCCAGACCCAGATCATCGGTGTTCGGCGTGCGGCCCGTCGCGAACAGCAGATGCGATGCGTCGATCCTGTCATCGCCGCTCGATATGCGCACGCCCCCCGCCGACGGCTCCACGCGTTCTATCTGCGCCCCGAAGTGGAACTCGATGCCCTCGCGCACGAACACATCCTGCATCGCGCGCGCGACGTCCTCGTCCTCGCGCGTCAGAATGCGATCGCCCCGCACGAGCAAGGTCACGCGACTGCCGAAGCGCCTGAACATCTGCCCGAATTCGAGCGCGATATAGCTCGCCCCGACAATCACCAGATGCTCCGGCACTTCGGTCAGTTCCAGGATCGTCGAATTGGTCAGATACGGCACGCGCGCGAGGCCGTCGATCTCCGGCACCACCGCGCGCGTGCCCGTGTTGATGAACACGAGATCGGCATCGATGTCCTGTGTCGAGCCATCGCCCGCTTCGATCGAAAGCGCATGCGGCCCGATGAAACGTCCATGTCCCTTGAACACCGTGAGGTTATCCGTGCCGCGCAGCCACTTCTCGATACCCGTGCGCGAGCCGCCGATCACCTCGTCCTTGCGCGCCTTCACGCGCGCCATGTCGATGGTGATATCGCCGCCAATCATCACGCCGTATTGCGCCGCCGTGCGCGCAACGTGCGCAGCCCGCGCGCTCGCGACATACGTCTTGGTCGGCGTGCAGCCGACGTTCACGCAAGTGCCGCCGAACAGATGCCGCTCGATCACCGCCGTGCGCCTGCCGCTTTGCGCGAGCCGCACGGCAAGCGGCGAGCCGCCCTGCCCCGTGCCGATGACCACCGCATCGAAATGCTGTGACATGCTGGTTCTCCCCCGGCCGTATGCGCCGCCGACGCAACCGGCCGTGCGAATGAAGCGGATGACGAATGAAGACGCCGCAACCGAATTGCATCTTACGCGCATGCCGACGCGCGGTCAGAGGCCCTGCCCGACGCACGTCCATCGGGCACGGGCATGGCTCGTGCTGTCGATCTACGGCACACGAAGCAAAAAGGCATTCATGATCGAGACGATCTGGTTTCTCGTCGTCGGCGGCGTGCTCATTTTCATGGGCCTCGCCAGTTCGACATTCAAGCGCCTGCCGATCAGCACCGCGATGTGCTATCTCGCGATCGGCTTCGCGATGGGCCCCGACGCGGCCAATCTGCTGACGCTCGATCTCACTGCCGATGCGACGGTCCTGCGGCGCATCACCGAAGTCGCGATGCTGGTGTCGCTGTTCGCAATCGGCCTGCGATTGCGCGTGCCGCCCACCGATCGCCTCTGGTTTCTGCCTGTCCGCCTCGGGCTCGTCGCGATGATGCTCACCGTCGCCGCGCTCACACTTTTCTCCGTTTATGCGCTCGGGCTGAGTTGGGGTCCCGCGTTGCTGCTCGCCGCGATGCTCGCGCCGACCGATCCCGTCCTCGCGCACGACGTGCAGGTGGAAGCGCCCGGCGACATCGACCTGCTGCGCTTTTCGCTGACCGGCGAAGGCGGCCTGAACGACGGCATCGCGCTGCCCTTCGCGCTGCTGGGCATCGCGATATGCCGGTTCGAGACGACGCCGGGCGAGGCGCTGCACTGGAACTTTGCGTTGCTCGCCGTGTGGGGCATCGCGGGCGCGCTGGCGAGCGGCTGGCTGCTGGGCGCGCTGTCGGTGCGGCTCGTCGCGTATCTGCGCACGCGTCACGGCGAAGCGCTGGGGCCGGAGGGCTTTTATGCGCTCGGGCTGATCGCGCTGTCTTATGGTGTTGCGGAGTTGCTGCACACGTACGCCTTTCTCGCGGTGTTCGCGGCTGGCCTCGCGATGCGTCGTGTCGAGCAGAAAACCAGCGGCGGCAAGTCCGCGCGCGAAACGGTCGGCAAGATCGATGCGGACGATGTCGGCGCCGCTGCAGCCGATCCCGCGCGCGCGCACGCGTTCATGGCCGAGCGCGTGCACGGCTTCACGATCGAGCTGGAGCGCATCGCCGAAGTGGCGATCATGCTGATCGTCGGCGCCGTGCTCGCGACGATGTGGCGCGACCTCTTCACCTGGCAGGCAGGCGCGCTGATCGTCGCGCTGTTTTTCGTGCTGCGGCCCGCGGCGGTCGAGGCATCGCTCATCGGCTCGGACGCGGCGGGGCCGCAAAGACGGCTGATGAGCTGGTTCGGCATACGCGGCGTCGGCTCGTTCTACTATCTGCTGTACGCGCTGGAACATGCGCCGCATGATGTAGCCGCACCGCTCGTGCCGCTCGTCGTCGCGACGATCGCGGCTTCGGTCATCGTGCACGGCATCACCGCGACGCCGCTCATGAACCGCTATCAGCGAGCGCGCAAAGACGCATGATCTTTTATCGAGGTCCATCAGGCGTGAAGCATCTGATTTTCTTCTGCGGCCATGCAGGCACCGGCAAGACGACGCTCGCCAAACGCCTGTTCGCGCCGCTCATGCAGGCGACGGGCGAGCCTTTCTGCCTGCTCGACAAAGACACGCTCTACGGCGCGTATAGCGCGGCGGCAATTGGCGCGCTCACGGGCAATCCGCACGATCGCGACAGCCCGCTTTTCATCGCACATTTCCGCGATCCGGAATATCGCTGTCTCATCGATACCGCCGCCGAAAATCTCGCGCTCGGCGTGAGCGTCGCCGTGGTCGCGCCGCTCACGCGTGAAGTGCGCGCTTCACGGCTGTTCGATCGCGCATTGCTCGGCATCGGCGAGGATGTGGCCGTTCGCGTCGTCTGGGTGCATGTGGATGAGGATGTGGCGCGCGAGCGCATCGTCGCGCGCGGCGATCCGAACGATGCGTACAAGCTCGCGCATTGGGAGGAATATCGTCAGCGGCTTTTCGTGCCGGACGCGGCGCTCGCGCAGACGCTCGTCATGTTCGACAATACCGAAGCCGACGACGACGCGCGCGAGGCGCTGCTCGCGCGCCTGATCCGTTAAGCCGCGGCCAGTCGCCGCGCCGTCGCCACCGCGTTCGCGCCTTCGTACAGCTTGCCGAAACGGTTGTCGAGGAACGCTTCGAGCGGCACCTGCTCCTGACGCACGAAGCCGCTTTGCGGCAGCACGCCTTCGCGGAAGAGATCGAGCTCGGCGCAGATCGCGCCCGCGGTCGTGATCTGGATCGCGCTCATCGGCACGCCGCATACGTCCTTCGCGAAAATCTTGCGCGTGAACACGTCCTGCACGAGTTGCCCGCGGCGCATGCCCGTCACCGTGACGAAGATCAATACGACATCCTGCGCCGTCGCCGGCACCGCGCGCTTGAGCATCGTCTTGAGGCCGTCGCGGTCGGTGGACATGCGCAGATCGTCGAGCAGGAACTTCATCAGGTCGCGATGGCCGGGATAGCGCACCGACTTGTAATCGAGCGTCTCGACCTTGCCCGCGAGCGTCTCGCACAAGGTGCCGAGGCCGCCCGACGTGTTGAACGCTTCATACTCGATGCCGTCGAGCGAAAAATGCTCGACGCCTTCGAGCGGTTGCACCCACTGCGTGCGGCCTTCGCGGATCGCCTCGCACGGCTGGCAATACTCGTTGATGAGGCCGTCGATACTCCATGTGAGGTTGTACTTCAGCGCGTTGGTCGGAAATTCGGGCAGCGCGCCGACGCGCATCTTCACTTCGCGCACGTCGTCGAGGCGCTTCGCCAGATCGTGCGCGACGATGCCGATGAAGCCCGGCGCGAGACCGCATTGCGGCATGAACGCGAGCTCGGAATCGTCGGCGATGGCGCGGATCGCGTGCGTCGCGCGCACGTCTTCGGTCAGGTCGAAATAGTGGACGCCCGCCGCTTTAGCCGCTGATGCGACGTTGATCGCGAGGTAATAAGGCAGCGCGTTGACGAGCGCATCGAAGCCGATCAGCGCCTGGCGCAACGCGGGCGTATCGGCGGAATCGACGCGGCGTGTCGGGATGCCCTGCGCATCGAGCAGCGCGAGCGCGTGCTCGTCGCGATCGAACGCGACGACTTCGAAGTCCCCCGTTTCACGCAGCAAATGGGCAATGCTCTGACCGATCAGTCCGGCGCCGACGAGGGCCACTTTCATATTCATCTCCTTGGTGTGTGAGTTTGGCGAGTTTGGCCAATGCGCTTCTTCACACAGTTTAGGAGCGGGCGAATATTGATCACAGACGCAAAATGATGCGCTTCGACGAGGTTTTTCGTCATTATGACGAGATGATTCGACGATTCGTATCGTTCGACTACCCGACGCGGTCGATCTTGCGCGCGAGGATGATCGACGTCGTGGTGCGCTCGACACCTTCCAGCGCGCCGATCTGGTCGAGCAGATCGTTCAGACGGTCGGGGGAATCGGCGCGCAGCCAGGCGACGTAATCGAACTCGCCGCTCACCGCGCAGAGCAACTGAATCTCCGGCATGCGCGCGAAGCGTTTTTGCAGATCGCGACCGTACTTCGGCGTGAGCTTGATGCCGACATACGCCTGAATGCTCGCATCGAGCACGTCCTGCCCGAGCCGCACGCCGTAGCCCGCGATCACGTTGTTCTTTTCCAGCCGGGCGATGCGCGCGATCACCGTCGTGCGCGCGACGCCCAGTTGCCGCGCAAGATTCGCGACGCTCTCCCGCGCGTCCATCTGCAGGAGCGCGACCAGATTGCGATCGATGTCGTCGAGCTGATCGAGGCGCGGCGGTCTCATGAGTGCGTCGTCCTTGGCATTTTGTGTTTTGCGTTATGCGTTTTGAATGCCATCGGGCATCCGGTGCTTTGTGTTTTGCATTATGGCCGAGACGACGGCGCGAATCGAACGCCGATCGATGGCCATCACACGCCGAGTTTCACCACCATGAAATCGACGAAGCTCGCGAGCTTGGGCGTCGCGCGCGTATCGCGTGGATAGACCAGATGCACGGGCGAAGGCTTCGGCAGGAAGTCTTCCAGCACGGCGACGAGCGCGCCGCTCTTCAGTTCGTCCTCGACCAGCGCATGCGGCTGAAGCACGAGACCGAAACCCGCGAGCGCGGCCTTTCTGAGCGCCTGGCCGTTGTTCGTTCGAAAGCGCGACGACTGCGTGCGGCGCGCGTGCATCGCCTCATCCTCGCCTTCGAGCCGCCAGCCCGCCTCGCGGCCCTGGTGCACGAAGCCGAGGCACTCGTGGCGCGCGAGATCGGCGGGCGTCGCGGGCGTGCCCACGCGCGCGAGATACGCGGGCGATCCACAGACGGTCATCGCATACGGCTTGAGCGGGCGCGCGACGAAGCTCGAATCGGCGAGCGTGCCGATACGCACGGCCGCATCGAAGCCTTCCTCCACGATGTCGACCATGCGATTCGTAAGATCGAGTTCGACCGTGATCTGCGCGAACGCCGCGAGAAACTCAGTCACGGCGGGTGTGACGAACTGCACGCCATACGTGAGCGGCACGGTCACGCGCAATACGCCGCGCGGCGTCGCGCTCATGGACTCGGCGAGAGAATCGGCCGCATCGACCTCCGCGAGAATGCGGCGGCAGCGCGCGTAGTATTCGCGGCCGATCTCGGTCAGGCTTTGACGGCGCGTCGTGCGCACCATGAGCCGCGCGTCGACCCGCGCTTCCAGCGCCTGAAGATGCTTGCCGGCCATCGGCGCGGAGATGGAAAAACGCTCGGCGGCGGCGCTCAGGCTGCCCGCCTCCACGATGGCGACGAAGACCCGCATGCTCAACAAGGTATCCACTGCGTAATTTTCCAGAGACGTATCGAATGTAAGCAGTTGTGGCAATGCGGCCGAATCCGCATGCAATCGTGATACTAATATCCGCCGATGGCGTGTCTGTCGCGCTGCCTTTTCATGCAGCTTACGAAGCACGCCGCTTTCCATATCGATCGAAGGTAACCCGAATGAAAAGAACACTCGTTGCATTGGCCGCATTCTGCGCATTGAGCCCGGTATTCGCGCAATCGTCGGCGCCCGTGGCGGCATCGGCGCCGGCCGTGCAGCCCACGGCATCCGCACCGGCCGCCAGCAAGCGCGAGGCGCGCGTCGAGGAGCGTATCGCGGAACTGCATTCGAGCCTCAAGATCACGCCGCAGCAGGAAGACCAGTGGTCGAAGTTCGCCGACGTGATGCGCGACAACGGCCGCACGATGGCCGATCTGTACCGCCAGCGCATCGCGCAGCGCAAGACCATGTCCGCGCTCGACGACATGAAGCAATACGAGCAGATCACGCAAGCCAACGCAGACGGCACGAAGCGCCTCGTCGAAGCGTTCGAACCGCTTTACGCGAGCCTTTCGCCCGAGCAGAAGAAGCTGGCCGATACGAGCTTCCGCGACGAGCATGGCAAGTCGCGCCAGAATCGCGCGCATCGCCGCCCGCATGCGGCAGGTGCGGAGGCCGCTTCGACGACGAAGCCCTGAACGAGCGCAGGGCCGAACAGCCCGCATCGCGCGATGCGGGCTTTTTTTCGTCCGCCGGGTGCAAAATGGCGCGAATGCCGTTACGATCCCGCACCGTCACTGCCATACCGGATCGCACCATGCTCCCTCTGTCCCAGCTCGATCTGTCCACCGATCCCGCCACGCGCCGCGTCGTGAAGGACGAAGCCGTCGCCGTCGAATTCGCCGCCGTTGCGGGCGAGTTGATGAGCCTCGAAGGCCCGAACCGCTACGCGCGCGGCGATGCGATCGTCACCGGCAGCGGCGGCGAGCGCTGGGTCGTGTCGCGCGAACGCTTCGATGCGAAGTACGTGCCCGAAGGCGGCATCGCGCACGGCGAAGCAGGCACGTATCGCAACCGGCCGAGCGTCGTGCTCGCGAAGGAGATGCACGCGCCGTTCTCCATCGCGCGATCCGCGGCCGGCGACATCCTCACCGGCGACGCGGGCGACTGGGTCATGCAATATGCGCCGGGCGATTACGGCGTCGTGAAGGCCGCGCGCTTCGCGAAGGTCTACCGCGACGCCTGAAGAAGCATCAGGCGAAGTCTTCGCCCATTTCGATGTCCACTTCGCGCGGCACGGTCTCGCCGTTCGCGTACGCCTCTTCGAGCGAGCCGAGCGTCGCTTCCACATACGCGCGCAGCACCGCGTAACTGCGCGCATGCAGGCGCGGCGGCAGCGCCCGATAACGCGCGAGCGCCGCAGGTTCGAAGCGCACGTCGATGGTGATGCGCCGCGCGGTCGAACCGAAGCGCATCGCCACGTAGTGAATCGCGAGCGACGTGCGGCCCGCGTCGTCGCGTCGCTCGGCGAACTGCGTCTGCTCGGGAAAGAGATCGCTGATCACGCGCGCGAGCATGTCGATGTCCGCGCTCGGGCAGTCGTATTGATAGTCGTCCATTCGATGTCGATATTCGATTGATGCGCTTCACGCGCCCTGTGCGGCAGCACGCCGATAGTAGCGCACGAGCGCCACCGCGACGATCATGCCGAGCACGAGATACACGGCATCCGCGGCGATGAGCGGCACGAGCCGCGCCTGAAAGAGCGCGGCGGGCAAGCCGACGAGCGCATGCGCGGCGACGAGAAACGCGAGCGCATGCCGTGAACGCTCGCGCAGCATCTGCCACATCAGCGCGGAAAAGCCGATCTGCAGCACGAACGCGCTGGCACGCTCGACGAGAAAGATGCCCGCCGACACGGGCGACAGACTCATCAACACCAGATGAATGCGCGCGAGCGCTTCGAGCGGCGCGCTTTCGAAGTGCGCGTCGAGCGTGCCGCGATTGGCGAGCACCGCATAGACGATCCATTGCACCTGCACGAGCACGCCGACGATCCACGCTTCCGCGCCGCCGTGCCCGATGCCGTAGCCAAGCGCGGGCCCATGACGATCGAGCGCGCCCGGCTCACGCGAGATGAGCCATTTCATCGCCAGAAAACGACCGACCTCTTCGCACAGACCGGCCGCGAGCGCGCCATAGATGACGAACACCGCGGGATTCATGAGCCACGCCGACGTGAGCGGATTGCTCAGCATGAAGCCGTGCAGCGCGCGTTCGATGACCATCGCGAAGAGCGCGAATACCGCGATGCCGAGAATCGCCTCGCGCGGCACGATGGAAAAACGCGGGCGCAGCTTCTTGTACAGCACGATGGGCATCGCTGCGATGATGAGCGTCGCGAGCGCGAGGCTCAGCAACGTCGAAACACTGACCATTCAGATTCCTTGTGATGCGGGTTGAGTCGCGCGTGTCGTGGAGGCGCGCACGACGAGTTCGCCCGGCAGCAGGCATTCGCGCGCGGGCATCGCTGCGCCACCGAGCCGTTCGTGGAGAAATTCGACCGCGCGCCGGCCGATATCGTAGGTCGGCTGGCGCACCGTCGTCATGCCGGCGAGTTGCGCCCATTCCGAATCGTCGATCGACATCAGCGCGACGCTCGCCTGCCAGTCCACGCCATGACGTTCCTTCAGATGCACCGCGACGCGCAGCGCGACCGGCCCGTTCGCCGCGAAAAGCGCGACGCGCCGGCCCTTCGCTTTCGCGGCCGCGACGCGCGTATCGAGTTCGGCGAGCGCGCTTGCAGCATCGGCGAGATCGATCACGAGCGTCGAGCCCCTGGCGTCGAGCGCCGCGACGGTCTCGCGAAACGCGGCCTCGCGCAGGCGCCGCGAACTGACGTGCGTGACGGGCTGAACGATGAAAAGCAGCTCGTCGAAGCCTTCGGCGACGAGATGACGCGTGGCGAGTTGTACGGCGGCGGGGTTATCGAGCCCGACCATATCGGTGATGAAGCCTTCGACCGAACGATCCACCAGCACGACCGGAATGCCGCCTTGCGCGAAGCCTTGCAGCAGTTCTTCCTTCACACCGAGCGCGTTGACGATCACGCCTTCGACGCGATACGTCGTCAGCAGTTGCAGGTAGCGCCGCTCCATGTCGATCTCGTTGGCCGCGTGGCAGATGAGCGGCATGTAGCCGAGCGCGTGGCACGCGGCTTCGACGCCTTGCAGCACTTCGACGGAATACGGATTCGTGAGATCGGCGAGCAGCATGCCGATCAGGCGGTTGCGGCCGCGCTTGAGGCCGCGCGCCATCTGATTCGGCCGATAGTCGAGCTTGGCGATGGCCGCTTCGATGCGCTCGCGCAGGTCGGGCGAGAGCACGCTCATCTCGCCGTTCAGATAGCGCGAGATGCTCGTCTTGCCGGTGCCGGCTTCGCGCGCGACATCGGTGATGGTTGCGCGGCGCGCGCCGAACGTGGCCGGGCGGTTCGTCAGTGTGGGATCGTCGGACATAGTGGTCGTGGGTTCGCGTTGCGCAGAAAAGCGCCGCGCGATGCTGTCATTATCGTTCTCCTCGCATCGCGCATGTTAGCGCATGCCCGCACGACCCCGCGTTTTCAGCGCTTCAGGACTTCGCGATTGACGATGTTTTGCGTGAGCGTGCCGTCCAGTGCGCCGACGAGATTTTCCGCGGCGTTGCGCGCCATTGCGTGACGCGTTTCGTGCGTGGCCGAGCCGATGTGCGGCAGCGCGACGACGTTGTTCATCGCGAGCAGCGGCGAATCGGCGGGCAGCGGTTCCTGTTCGAACACGTCGAGGCCGGCGCCGCGAATCGTGCCGTTCTTCAGCGCTTCGATGAGCGCGGCTTCATCGACGGTCGGTCCGCGCGATGCGTTGATCAGGATCGCGCTTCGCTTCATCTTCTTCAGCTCATTCGCGCCGATGAGGCCGTGCGTTTCGGGCGTCAGCGGCACTTGCAGGCACACGAAGTCGGATTGCGCGAGGAGTTCATCCAGTTCGACGCGCTTCGCGCCGTATTCTTTTTCCGCCTGCTCGTTCGGACTGCGGTTCGTGTAGAGCACGTTCATGCGAAAGCCGAGCGCCGCACGGCGCGCGACCGCCCCGCCGATGCGCCCCAGCCCGACGATGCCGAGCGTCTTGCCTTGCACGTCGACGCCAAATTGCGCCTCGCCGATGCTCGCGTTCCAGTTGCCTTGCTTCACCCATTCGGCAAGTTCGACGACGCGGCGCGCGCTGGCGAGGATCAGTGCGAAGACAGTGTCGGCGGTGGATTCGGTGAGGACATCGGGAGTGTGGGTCAGGATGATGCCGCGGCGCGTGAGGTCTTCTACGTCGAACTGGTCGAAGCCGACTGAGATCGTCGAGAGGGCTTTCAGGTTTTTTGCGCCTTCGATCATGGCGGGGGTGATTCTTATGCTCGCGCCGATGGCTCCGTTGGCTTCCTTCAGTGCTTCGATGAAGGTTGCTTCATCTCTTGGATCGACGTTCAGTACTTCTGCATGCTCGCGCAGGTATGCTTCCACGTCGGGGGGTAACATCTTGTAGGCTACGATTTTGTGGGTCATTTTGGTTTGCTTGGGCTTCTGTGGAATCCTGAGTTCGTGTTGGTCTATCAGCACAGGGGCAACGCTAACAAACCAACACCCTAACGGGATCCGGCGAAAAAAATCAAGACCTCACGACCACGCCAGCCCCCACCGCAGCCTGCGGCCGAACCGCCAAAGTAAGCCACACAGCAAGCAACAAAGCCACGCTCATGAACACGTAAGAGGCCGACGGCGACCCCGTCGCCCCATTCAGATAGCCAACGAAATACGACCCGACGAACGACCCCAACGCCCCCATGCTGTTGATGAGCGCCATCGCTCCACCCGCGACGTTCTTCGGCAAAAGCTCCGGCACGATCGCAAAGAACGGCCCATACGGCGCATACATCGCCGCCCCCGCAATGACGAGCAGCGTATAGGAAGCCCAGAAGTTGGTCGAGCCGAGCAGATACGATCCCGCGAACGCCACCGCGCCGATCAGCAGAAACGGCCATACGAATGCCTTGCGCGCCTGCAGCTTGTCCGACGCCCACGACGCCAGCAGCATCGCGATGGTGGCGGCGAGATACGGCACCGCCGACAGCCAGCCCGTCTCGACCATTCCGAGCGTCGAACCGTTCTTCAGAATCGACGGCAGCCACAGCACGAAACCATACACGCCGATGCTCCAGCAGAAATACTGCGCGCACAGCTTGATCACCGCCGGCGACTTGAACGCCTCGCGATAGTTCTTCACCGGCTTGATCGCGGCCTGTTCGGCGCGCAGGGTCGCATCGAGATCGTTCTTCTCCTGGTCCGTCAGCCACTTCACCTGCGCCGGCTTGTCCTTCACGATGAACCACCAGATCACCGCCCACACGACCGCCGGCAACCCTTCCGCAATGAACATGTGGCGCCAGCCGAACGAATTCACCAGATAGCCCGACACGACCGACATCCACAGCACCGTCACCGGATTGCCGAGAATCAGGAACGTGTTCGCGCGCGATCGCTCGGATTTCGTGAACCAGTTCGCGATGAAGACGAGCATCGCCGGCATCACCGCGGCCTCGACGACGCCGAGCACGAAGCGGATCGCCATCAGCGACGGAATGTTGCTCACCATGCCCGTGAGCGTCGCGCATCCGCCCCACAGGATCAGGCTCCAGAACACGAGCTTCTTCACGCTGCGGCGCTCGGCATAGATCGCGCCCGGAATCTGGAAGAAGAAGTAGCCGAGGAAGAACAGCGCGCCGATCAGCGACGACAGCCCCTTGCCGATGCCGAGATCGTGATTGATGCCCGCGGCCGCGGCAAAGCCGTAGTTGGCGCGGTCGAGATACGCGAGGCTGTACGTGATGAAAACGATCGGCATGATCGCCCACCAGCGGCGCGCCGCAAGCTTGGGAGTCGTGGATTGCATGGTTGTCTCCGAACGCAATTCGGTTGAGTCTTTCGGTTGCTGGCTTCAGGCCAGATCGAACGCGGCTTTGGCCGTCTTGTCGTTGGAATCCTGTACTTCGAGCAGGTCGAGCGCGGCGCGCGTCGGCAGTCCTTCGCTGTCGCCGATCACCTGAATCGCCAGCGCGCCGATGCGGTTGCCACGCGCGATCGCATGGCGCACGTCGCGCCCTTCGAGCAGCGCGCTGACGACGCCGACCGCGAAGCCATCACCCGCGCCGACCGTATCGACGACATCGACGACCGGCACGCCCGGCACGATGCCCGCATCGCCGTCCGCCGTGCGGAAGTACGCGCCGTGCGCGCCCAGCTTCACGACGACGCCCTTCGCGCCCCGGTCGAGGTAGAACGCGGCGATATCTTCCGGCTTCGCGTAGCCCGTGAGCGTCAGGCCCTCGGACACGCCCGGCAACACCCAGTCGGCGAGCGCGGCGAGCGCGTTGAGCGCTTCGGCCATCGCCTCGCGCGACGGCCAGAGCGTCGGGCGCAGGTTCGGATCGAACGAGATGGTCTTACCTGCGGCACGCATTTCGCGGGCCATGTGAAACGCGAGTTCGCGCGAGGTCGCGGAAATCGCGGGCGCGACGCCCGTCAGATGCAGATGACGCGCGCCGAGCACGTAGTCGGCGGCGTAATCGTCGAGCGAAAGGTGGCTCGCGGCCGAACCCTTGCGGAAGTATTCGACCGCCGGATCGCTGCCGTCCTCGCACTTGCCCTTGAGCTGAAAGCCGGTCGGAAAACGCTCGTCGATCGTGACGCGGCGCGCGTCGATGCCCTCGGCGGCGAGCACGTCCAGCACGTAACGCCCGAATGAATCGTTGCCGACGCGGCTCATCCAGCCCACCTTGAAGCCGAGCCGCGACAGGCCGATCGCGACGTTCAGGTCCGCGCCCGCGACGCGCTTGGTGAATTGACCGGCCTTCGCGAGATCGCCGGTGACGGCCGCGACGAACATCGTCATCGCTTCGCCGTAGGTGACGACGTCGAGAGCTTCAGGCTTGGCTTGCATGTCGGGTCCTTTGCAGATGAATGCTGAATGCAAAATGCTTAATTCAAAATGCCGCTCAAAATGCCGAGATGCGCGCGACCTGGCGTGCGGCGTCGGCGTCGAGCGAGACATCGGCGGCGGGGATGAACGGATATTCGATGCCGCGCGGCACATCGCCCGGCAAATGCGCAAGCAGCGTCGCGAAACGCGCGTCGCCGTTCGCGGGCGCGGCGGCGAAACGGCGCGCGCCCTCGCCCATCACCGCCTTGCAATGCACATAGGCCACATGCGGCGCGAGGCGCTTCGCGGCGTCGAGCGGGTCCTGTTCGGCCCAGTGCCAGTTGCCGGTGTCGAACGTCATCGCGAGGCCGCTTCCTGCCGGCAGCGCGGCGAAAAGCGCGTCGAACGCGCCGATGGAGCCGCCCGCCTTCGGTTGCCCGTTTTCCACGACGACGCGTGCCTTCGACGCCGCGATTGCCGTCATCAGGCGATCGAGCGTGGCCGGATCGGTCGTGACGCTGCTCGCAGTGCCACCCAATTGCAGCTTCACGATGCGCGCGCCGAGCGCCGCTGCTTCGTCGATGGCGAGCCGAAGCGCGTCGGCATCGAGCGCGCCGTCGTCGCGGAACAGCGCGGCGGGCGTCGAATACACGGCCCACAAGCCCTGCGCGCGGATACGTTCGCCTAGTTGCGCCAACGCTTCCAGGTCTGCATCGGCATCGCTTGCGAACAACTCGCGGCGCACCTCGAAGCCATCCGCGCCCGCGCGCGCCGCAGCGGCAGCCCATACGGCGTGGCCATCGCGCCGGATCGCATCCGCGCCGAACGCGCTCGCGACGATCACGACTTCGGCGCCCTTCTGATCGATCTCGGAAATCGGGTTTGCTTGCATCGGGTATCAGTTTCGGTCCCAAAATCGCCTTGGAACCGGTTCCATAAATGTTTTTCAAAAAGGACGCCGCAGCGCCCGTGTTGAGAACGAATGGTGCGTCAGACCGCTATCGACGCGCCATAGTGGAATTCCCTAGCCGAGCAAACCCGGCTCTTCGCACAATTCGAGGAAACGCGCCGCAACGCGCGAAGGTGTCGCCGCGTGCGGCAGCAGGATCGAAAACCGTCGCGTGAGGGGCTGCGGCGCGATGCGCATGCGCTGCAACGCGCTGTCCTCGTGCCGGATCGACATCGCCGAAACGAAGCCGATGCCCATGCCCGCGCGCACCGCTTCCTTCACGCCCTCCACGCCCGCGATTTCGATCGCGACGCGCATGGGCGCGTCGCTCTCGGCGAACGCGCGCTCGATGATCTGCCGCACGCCCGAGCCCGGCTCGCGCAGCACGAGGGGATGCTCGCTCAACGCTTCCAACGTGACCGAATCGCCGCTGCCCGCGAGCGGGTGGCCGTTCGGCAGGATTGCGACGATCTCGTCCTCGCGCCATGACGTAACCGTCGTGCCGAGCGGCAGATCGCCGCCGGGCGAGCCTTCGACCAGCGCGATATCCAGCGAACCGAGCGCCGCGACGATATCGGCCGTATTGCCGTCGATGGTCGTCACGACGACTTCCGGAAAACGCTTGTGAAACGCCGCGATCAGATATGGCAGCAGATAGCTCGCGGGCGTCGTGCTCGCGCCGATCCGCAGCGTGCCGCGCTCCAGTCCGCGCAATGCATCCCGCAGCGCATGCGCCGCGCGGAAGGTTTCGCGCAGTCGCTCCGCATGGCCGAGCAACTGTTCACCGGCGGCGGTCAGACGCACGCCGCGGCCGTCGCGCTGATATAGCGGCTCGCCGAATTCCTCCTGCAGCAGCCGCAACTGGCCCGACACGGCTGGCTGCGACAGATGCAGCGCCACCGCAGCCCGGCTGATGTTGCCGTGCTCCGCGACTGTTGCGAAAGTTATCAGTTGTTCCGGGGTCATCTGTCGTAAGTATCACTTTAGCCGATACATGACATTCTAAATCACGATTTTTCATATTCATATATCGAGAATAGGATTAGCCCATCGACGTATCCAACTTACCAACGGGTTCCCTCATGTCCACGCTTCAGTCCGCCCGCCCTCTCGCGCCAGCCGCGTCCTCCACGCGAGGACAGCTCAACGGCATTCTTTTCGTCGCGTTGTTCGCCGCAGCGGTCACGCGGCTCGCCTCCCTGCCCGCCATCGCCGGACTGGGGATCAGTCCGCTGATCGTCGGCATCGTCGCGGGTGCGATCTACGGTAACGCGCTGCGCCACGGCATGCCCGATAGCTGGGCCGCCGGCGTCAACTTCTCCGCGCGCAAACTCCTGCGCATCGCGGTTGCGTTCTTCGGACTGCGGGTGAGTCTGCAGGAAATTGCGCAAGTCGGCGTGTCGGGTTTCACGGTGTCGGTGCTGGTGGTTGTCAGCACGCTCGTGATCGGCACGTGGGCCGGCATGAAACTCATGAAGCTCGATCGCGACACGGCGCTCCTCACGGCGGCCGGCAGCGCGATCTGCGGCGCGGCCGCGGTGCTCGCCTTCGAATCGACCTTGCAATCGAAGCCGCACAAGAGCGCGATGGCCGTCGGCAGCGTCGTGCTGTTCGGCACGCTCTCGATGTTCCTCTACCCGCTCGCGCTCAACGCCGGCTGGCTGCATCTCGATACGCTCGGCGCGGGCCTGTTTTTCGGCGGCACCATCCACGAAGTGGCGCAGGTCGTCGGCGCGGCGAGCAATGTGAGCCCGGAGGCGACGCACATCGCTACCATCGTCAAGATGACGCGCGTGATGCTGCTGGTTCCGGTGCTGCTCGTGATCGGCTTCTGGATCAACCGTTCGCGTGCCGGCGATGCGGCGCAAGGCAAAGGCAAGATCGCGGTGCCCTGGTTCGCGCTCGGCTTTCTCGCGCTCGTCATCGTGAATTCGCTGCACGTGCTGCCCGATACCGCAACGAGCACGATCAACATGCTCGACACCTTCGCCCTCACGATGGCCATGACCGCGCTCGGCATGGAAACGCGCATCGCGCAGATTCGCGAAGCCGGCCCGCGTGCTCTTGCCACTGGCGCGATCCTGTATGTGTGGCTGATCGGCGGCGGCCTGGCGATCACACTCGGCGTCGAAAAGCTGTTCGGCTGACCGATGCCTTGAAGTAGCAAATCGCGCGAGACGTCCCCTCTCGCGCGAAATCGTTTTTGAAGGAGCACTCATGGAACACGGCGCTCGCACCCAGAACGAGAAGCTCGATGTCAAGACCACGACGTGCTACATGTGCGCATGCCGCTGCGGCATCCGCGTGCATCTGCGCGACGGCGAAGTCCGCTACATCGACGGCAATCCGAACCATCCGCTCAATCAAGGCGTGATCTGCGCGAAAGGCGCGTCGGGCATCATGAAGCAGTACTCGCCCGCGCGCCTCACGCAGCCGCTGATGCGAAAACCCGGCGCACTGCGCGGCGAGGCGCAGTTCGAGCCCGTCTCCTGGGAGGTCGCGCTCGACACGCTCGAAAAACGTCTCGCGCATCTGCGCGCCACCGATCCGAAAAAATTCGCTCTGTTCACGGGCCGCGACCAGATGCAGGCGCTCACCGGCCTCTTCGCGAAAAATTTCGGCACGCCCAATTACGCGGCGCACGGCGGCTTCTGCTCGGCCAACATGGCGGCCGGCATGATCTACACGATCGGCGGCTCGTTCTGGGAATTCGGCGGCCCCGATCTCGATCGCGCGAAGCTCTTCTTCATGATCGGCACGGCGGAAGATCATCATTCGAATCCGCTCAAGATCGCCCTGTCGAAGTTCAAGCGCGCGGGCGGCCGCTTCATCGCGATCAATCCGGTGCGCACGGGCTACGCGGCCATCGCCGACGAATGGGTGCCGATTCGCCCCGGCACCGATGGCGCGCTCTTCATGGCGCTGATTCACGAACTGATCGCCGCCGACGCCTGGGATCACGAGTTCGTCACGCGCTACACCAACGCGGCCGAGCTGCTCGACACGAACGAAACGAGCGACAAGTTCGGCCTCTTCGTGAAAAACGGCGACGCGCCCGAATCCAACGCGCTCTTTCCGCAGAATCATCTGTGGTGGGACACGAAGACGAATCGCGCGGTCCCGCATCACGCCGAAGACGCCGAACCCGCGCTCGACGGCCGCTATACGCTCGACGACGGCACGCCCGTCACGCCCTCCTTCGCGCTGCTGCGCGAGCAAGTGGCATCGTGCACGCCCGAATGGGCCGCTGACATCACCGGCATTCCCGCCGCGACGATCAAGCGTCTCGCCGCCGAAATGATCCAGACGAGCCGCGATCACAAGATCACGCTGCCGATCGAATGGACCGATTCGTGGGGCAAGAAGCACGACACCGTGACCGGCAACCCCATCGCCTTCCACGCGATGCGCGGGCTTGCCGCGCACTCGAACGGCTTCCAGTCGATCCGCGCGCTGGCGGTGCTGATGTCGCTGCTCGGCACGATCGACCGCCCGGGCGGCTTCCGGCACAAGTCGCCGTTTCCGCGCGCGGTGCCGCCATCGGCGAAACCGCCGAATCATCCCGATCAGGTCAAACCGAATACGCCGCTCGCGAGCGGCCCGCTCGGCTGGCCCGCCGCGCCCGAGGATCTGTTCATTCACGACGACGGCACGCCCGTACGCATCGACAAGGCGTTCTCGTGGGAATATCCGCTCGCGGTGCACGGCGTGATGCACAGCGTCATCACGAACGCGTGGCGCGGCGATCCTTATCCCATCGACACATTGATGATCTTCATGGCCAACATGGCCTGGAACTCGTCGATGAACACGATGGAAGTGCGCAAGATGCTCGCCGACAGGAACGACAACGGCGAGTACAGGATTCCGTTCATTGTCGTGTGCGATGCGTTCCAGTCGGAGATGACCGCGTTCGCCGATCTCATCCTGCCCGACACGACCTACCTCGAACGCCATGATGCGATGTCGATGCTCGATCGCCCGATCTCCGAGTTCGACGGTCCCGTCGATTCGGTGCGCGTGCCGGTCGTGCCGCGCACGGGCGAATGCCGGCCGTTTCAGGAAGTGCTGGTCGAACTCGGCAGCCGGCTCAAGCTACCCGCCTTCACGACGCCCGAAGGCGCGCGCAAGTATCGCGACTATCCGGATTTCATCGTCAATCATCAGACCGCGCCGGGGTCGGGCGTTGGCTTTCTGATCGGCTGGCGCGGCAAGGACGGCAAGGACGCGCTCGTCGGCGAGCCGAATCCGAACCAGTGGGAAGAGTACGCGAAGCACGATTGCGTTTATCACTACACCCTGCCCGAGTCGCTGCAATACATGCGCAACTGCAACGGGCCGTATCTGCAATTCGCCGTCGACAAGGGTTTTCGCAAGTTCGGCGAGCCGATCCTGATCCAGCTCTATTCCGACGTGATGCAGAAGTTCCGCCTCGCCGCGCAGGGCCGCACGCAAGGCAGGCAGCCGCCCGATCATCTGCGCGCGCGCATCGAGCAGTATTTCGATCCGCTGCCGTTCTGGTACGCGCCGCTCGAACTCGATACGACGAATCTGGATCGATACCCGCTCGCGGCCGTCACGCAGCGCCCGATGGCGATGTATCACTCGTGGGATTCGCAGAACGCGTGGCTGCGGCAGATCCACGGCGAGAACATGCTGTTCATGAACCCGCGCATGGCGAAGGCGAACGGCATCGAGGATGGCGGCTGGATTTACGTCGAATCGCAATGGGGCAAGGTGCGCTGCATGGCGCGTTACAGCGAAGCGGTCGAGCCGGGCACGGTGTGGACGTGGAACGCGATCGGCAAGGCGTCGGGCGCGTGGAGCCTCGGTCCCGACGCCAACGAATCGCAACGTGGCTTCCTGCTCAATCACCTCATCACGGACGAGCTTCCGGCGTCGGAGCGCGAAGGCATGCGCTTCTCCAATTCGGACCCGATCACGGGACAGGCGGCGTGGTACGACGTGCGCGTGCGCGTCTATCCCGCCGAGGCCGATGCGCGCCACACGCTCCCGCAATTCGCGCCGATGCAGGCAGCGCCCGGCATGACGGGAGCGGTGCAACGCGTCGTGCAGACCTATTTCGCCGGACGCGGCGAGTTCGCGGCGCGCTTGCGCAACGTCCTCAAGCGAAACACGAGCAACCAGAACTGAAAGGAGACCATCATGACTCAAATGGCCCTGGTGATCGATTTGAACGTCTGCGTCGGATGCCACGCGTGCGTGACGAGTTGCAAGGAGTGGAACACGTCCGGTGAAGCGGGCAGTCTCGCCGATCAGCGCCCTTACGACGCCGATCCCTCCGGCACGTTCTTCAATCGCGTTCAGACCTACGAAGCGGGCGAGTTTCCGCTCGCCGACACGATTCATTTTCCGAAGTCGTGCCTGCACTGCGAGGACCCGCCGTGCGTGCCCGTCTGTCCGACCGGCGCGAGCTACAAGCGCAAGGAAGACGGACTCGTGCTCGTGGACTTCGACAAGTGCATCGGCTGCAAGTACTGCGCGTGGGCGTGTCCCTACGGCGCGCGCGAACTCGACGAAGAGCGCAAGGAGATGACGAAGTGCACGCTGTGCGCGGATCGCATCTACAACGAGGCGCTGCCCGAACGCGACCGCAAACCGGCGTGCGTGCTCGCGTGTCCCACATCGGCGCGGCTGTTCGGCGATATCCACGATCCCGAGTCGGTCGTCTCGAAAGCGATCGAGGAACGCGGCGGCTATCAGTTGATGCCCGAATGGGAGACGAAGCCCGCGAACCATTATTTGCCGCGACGTCCGGTGAACGCGTGTGGCAGCGGCGGATCGTGCGGTTGCCACAGTCAGGAAAACACCGAAGCGCTCGAAGCGCACGGCGACCTGAATCTCGCGTCGATGGCCGTGCGCGTCTGATCTTTCATCGGAGTCAAACATGAAACCCGCGTTTTCCGTCGTGTTTCTCACGACCTTGAGTGGCGCCGCGCAGGGCTTGCTGATCGCGCTCGTCGGCGTCGAAGCGTTCGCGAAGCTCGGTTTGACCGGAGCGCCCGCGCAGATGTTCTTTGTCGTCGGCGCGGCCTTGTCGGTCGTGCTCGGCGTGCTTGGGCTGATCGCTTCGTTCTTTCACCTCGGGCATCCCGAGCGCGCGTGGCGCGCCATCGCGATGTGGCGCACGTCGTGGCTGTCGCGCGAATGTCTGTGTCTGCCCGCGTTTCTCGGGTGCGCCGCGCTGTATGGCATCGCGCACTGGCTGGGGGCGCCGTGGTCGCTTGCGATCGGCGTGATCGGCGTGATTGCGTCGGCGGCGCTGTTCGTCTGCACCGCGATGATCTACGCGTGCCTGCGCTTCCTGCAGGAATGGGCGACGCCGCTCACGATGGTCAACTTCGTGCTGCTCGGCTGCGCGTCAGGATTCACGCTCGCGACGGCATGCGCCGCGTGGCTGGCACCGTCGCTCGCAGCGGGGCTTGCGGCTTGCGCATGTACGTTGACGCTCGCGGGCTGCGCGACGCGCGTCGCTGCGTTGAAGCGCAACGCGCGTCTGCGGCCGAAGTCGACCGTGCAGAGCGCGACGGGCATCAAGGGGTCGAACGTCGTGCAGAAATCGCGCGGCTTCACGGCGGGCGCGTTCAATCTGCGCGAGTTCTTTCATGGACGATCGCCCGAAGCGATTGCGCGCATCAAGTGGACGTTTCTGGTCGGCGCGTTCGGCGTGCCATTCGTGCTGATGCTGCTCGGCATCAGCACGCAGTCCGTCGCGCTGTTCTGCCTTGCGTCGGTCACGCAGTATCTCGGGCTCGTCGCCGAGCGATGGTTCTTCTTCGCCGAAGCGCGGCATCCGCAGAATATCTACTACGCGCGCGCTTCGTGAGGCTCACGCCGCGAGCTTCAGCGCCTGATCGAAATCGGCGATGAGGTCGTCGATATCCTCGATGCCGGCGGACAGCCGCAGCATGCCGTCCGAAATGCCCATCGACTTGCGCACTTCCGGGCCGGCCTCGAAGAAGATCGTCGGCGCGACGGGGATGATCAGCGTGCGCGTATCGCCCAGACCGGTCGCCTTGACCGGCAGTTGCAGCGCATTGACCACGTCGATCATGCGCTCCGCATTGCGCAGCTCGAACGACAGCAGCCACGACGCGCCCTTGAACAGCGTCTGCGCGATCTCATACTGCGGATGACTCTTCAGCCCCGGATAGAACACGCGCCCGATGGCCTCGTGCCGTTCCAGAAACTGCGCGAGGGCGAGCGCGTTCTCGCTGCACTTCGCGACGCGCAGCGCGAGCGTTTCCGCGCCCATCGCGATCGAATGCGCCTGCTCCGACGACAGCGACGCGCCCATGTCGCGCAGGCCCTTCTTGCGAATCTGCAGAAGCCCTTGCTCCTTCGACGGCGAGCGGCGATATTCATCGGCGATGTTCGGATACGCGCTCCAGTCGAACAGGCCCGTGTCCGTCACCGCGCCGCCGAGCGCCGCGCCATGCCCGGCGATGGTCTTCGTGAGCGAATTGACGACGAGACTCGCGCCGACCGTTTTCGGCCTGAACAGCGCGGGCGACGTGATCGTGTTGTCGACGACATATGCGAGCCCGCGCTCGCCGCACAGCTCGCCGATGCCCTTCAGATCGGGAATCTGCGTGCCCGGATTCGCGATGGTTTCGACGAACACCATGCGCGTGTTCGGCTTGATCGCGTTCGCGACGTTTTCGGCGGAGGTGGCGTCGACCATCGTCACTTCGATGCCGAGCGTTCGCAGCGTGCCGAAAAGGCTGTTGGTGTTGCCGAACACGTAGCGGCTCGACACGAGATGATCGCCCGCGCGCAGCAACGTGAGGAACACGGCAGTCAGCCCCGCCATGCCGGTGCTGAAGCAGATCGACCCGACGCCTTCTTCGAGACCCGTGATCTTGCGTTCGAGCGCGGCGGTAGTGGGCGTGCCCTGACGCGCGTAATTGAAGCCGCCCTTCTTCGTGCCCTGGAACACGCCGATCAGATCCTCCACGCGCTCGAATCCGTACTGGACCGAGGTGTGGATCGGCTGGCGCACGCCGCCGTGCTCGACGCCGACGGTTCTGTCGCCGTGAACGATGCCTGTGGTGAAGCCTTGCTTGTCCATCCCTTCTCCGCTACGTCGAAAACGCAAAACATCGATTTTGCACGATCTGCGGCGATTCATGGCGTTATCGCACGACGGGAACGTGTGTTGCTCGCCGCTTCATCGAAAAAGCGCACACTCGCATGTCGCCGCGAACGCGGCATGCCCCAACCAGGAGCCCTTTCTCATGGCTTACGAACTTCATTACTGGGACCGTTTGCAGGGCCGCGGCGAATTCGTGCGGCTCGCGCTGGAAGATGCCGGCGCACAGTACATCGATGTCGCGCGCGCATCGAAAAAGAGCGGCTACGGCACCGACGCGATGATGAAAGTCCTGAACAGCAAGACCGAGCCGCATATCCCGTTCGCGCCGCCGTTCCTGAAGGACGGCGAGCTGATCGTGCCGCACGTCGCCAACATTCTCCTGTATCTCGGGCCCAGGCTCGAACTCGCGCCGAAAGACGAAGGCCTGCGCTATGTCGCGCATGGTCTGCAACTGACGATCGCCGATTTCGTGACCGAAGTGCACGACACGCATCATCCGCTTGCCACCGATCTCTATTACGAAGATCAGAAGGACGCTGCGAAAATCCGCACGCAGAGCTTTCTCGACAAGCGCGTGCCCAAGTTCATGAACTACTTCGAGCGCGTGCTGAAACAGAATCCGCACGGCGACACGCAAATGATCGGCGATACCACGACTTACGTCGATCTTTCGATCTTCCAGATCGTCGATGGACTGCACTACGCCTTCCCGCGTGCGATGAAGAAGTTCGGCACGCAGTATCCGCGCGTCGCGGCGATTCACGACGCGGTGCTGCAAAGACCGAACATCGCGGCGTATGTCGATTCGGAACGGCGCATCCCGTTCAACGAATCGGGCATTTTCAGGCACTATCCCGAACTCGATCAGGACGCTTGAAACCCCAAACGCAAACCCAGGAGCCAGCATGGTAGAAACGATTCCTTCCTTCGGTCTCGGCACGTTCCGCGTCGATGCCGCGAAGACCACGAACGCCGTGAAAAGCGCGTTGCAGATCGGCTATCGGCATATCGACACCGCGCAGTACTACAACAACGAGGCCGCCGTCGGCCAGGGCGTGCGCGACTCGGGCGTGCCGCGCGACGACATCTGGGTCACGACGAAAGTCTGGTGGGAGCGGCTTTCGCGCGATGCGCTCGTCGCGAGCCTGAAGGACAGTCACGCGAAGCTCGATATCGGCACGATCGATCTCGCGCTCGTGCACTGGCCGTCGCCCGACGGCGCGGTGCCGATCGCCGAAACGCTGGCGGCAATGCAGGAAGCGCAGAAGCTCGGCCTGATCCGTCATTACGGCGTGTCGAACTTCACCGCGCCGCTGCTCGAAGAAGCGCTGAACGCGCCGGGCGGCAAGGACATCGTCACGAACCAGTTCGAAGTGAGCCCGTTTCTCGCGAACCGCAAGCTCGTCGATGCGACGCAGCAGCTCGGCGTGAAGGTGACCGCGTACATGCCGCTCGGCGAAGGCCGCGCGCATACGGACGCGACGCTCAAAGCCATTGCGGAAAAGCACGGCGCGACGCCCGCGCAGGTCACGTTCGCATGGCTGTTGTCGCGGAATATCGTGGTGCTCTCGGCATCGACGAATCCGGCGCATCAGCAGGCCAACTGGGACGCGCAGACGCTCAAGCTCGACGCCGACGACATCGCGAAAATCGATGCGCTCGACGAAGGCAAACGCCACGCGAATCCGCCGTTCGCGCCGAAGTGGTGACGTCCGGCGCAACGAATGCAGCCCGGCCGCGCGCGCCGGGCTTTTTTGCGCCCGCCGCACGCGCGCCGCAGCGCGACGGCGCAATGCTATCCTTGCGACTCCCTTATTCCGTTTCCTTCTAAGCTTTCCACGATTTCGCAAAAGTGCTCTCATTCCTGCTCAAGCTCCGTACACGCGCGCAACGGCTCTTCCGTCTCTCGGACTCGCATACGATGCTCGTCTGGGCGGTCGTCGTCGGCGTGGCGGGCGCCTTCGCGACTTCCGTCTTTCGCGAAGGCATTCAGCTCTTGCAGCATCTTCTGGGCAATCATTCCGAAGGGCTCGTCGCACTCGCGCGCGAGTTGCCCTGGCCTGTACGCATCCTGCTGCCGGCGGCGGGCGGGCTGATCGCGGGCTTCTGTCTGCTGATCGCCCGCAAGCGCGCCAGCAAGAACGCCACGACGGACTACATGGAAGCCGTCACGATCGGCGACGGCGTGGTGCCCGTGTGGCAGAGCCTGTGGCGCAGCCTGTCCTCGCTCATCACGATTTCGAGCGGCGGCTCCATCGGCCGCGAAGGCTCGATGGTCCAGCTCGCCGCGCTCGTCTCGTCGCTCATCGGCCGCTGGGTGCACTTCGATCCGCCGCGCCTGCGGCTGCTCGTCGCGTGCGGCGCGGCGGCCGGCATCACGTCGGCGTACAACGCGCCCATCGCCGGCGCGTTCTTCGTCACCGAACTCGTGCTCGGCTCGATGGCCATGGAAAGCTTCGGGCCGATCGTCGTCTCGTCGGTCGTCGCCAATATCACGATGCGCGAATTCGCCGGCTATCATCCGCCGTACGAGATGCCGGTGTTCCCGGCTATCACGGGTGTCGAAGTGCTGCTGTTTGTCGTGCTCGGGCTGCTGTGCGGCGTGCTCGCGCCGTACTTCCTGAGGTTGCTCTCGGCATCGAAAAAACGCTTCTCGACGCTTCCCTTGCCCCTGCCCGTGCGCCTCGCGCTGGGCGGACTGATCGTCGGCGTGATCTCGATCTGGTGGCCTGAGGTCTGGGGCAACGGTTACGAAGTCGTGAATTCGCTGCTGCACGAGCCGTGGACATGGGGCGCGCTCTTGACCGTGCTCGTCTTCAAGCTCATCGCGACGGCGGCCACGGCGGGTTCGGGCGCGGTGGGCGGTATTTTCACGCCGACGCTCTTCGTCGGCGCGGTGCTCGGCTGCCTTTACGGCATCGGCGTTCACGCGATCTGGCCGGATCACACGTCCGCGCCCTTCGCCTACGCGATGGTCGGCATGGGCGCGTTTCTCGCCGCCGCCACGCACGCGCCGCTCATGGCGATCCTGATGATTTTCGAGATGACGCTCTCGTACCAGGTGATGCTGCCGCTGATGCTCTCGTGCGTGATTGCATACTTCATCGCGCGCACGTCCGAGCAGACCTCGATGTACGAAGTCACGCTGCGCCGCAATCGTGAGGAGAAAGAGCGTGTGCGTCTCGCCGCGACGCAGATGCGCGAACTCGTCAAACCCGCCGATACCGTCGTGCCGCTATCCGCGAACATCAAGGACATGACGCGCGTGTTCCTCGAATATCCTGTGAAGTATCTCTACGTGGTCGATGAAGGCGAGCGCTTTCGCGGCGTGGTCGCGCTGAAGGACATCACCTCCGACTTGCTCGACGAGCACGACACCAAAACCAAGACCGCCGCGGACTACCTTCAGCCGCAATTCGACGTGCTCACGCCTGACATGTCGCTCGGCGAGGCGCTGCAACACTTCCTCGCGTTTCAGGGCGAGCGGTTGCCGGTGATCGAGAAAAAGACCCAGCCGCTGCTGCTCGGCGTCGTGTACAAAACCTCGCTTCTGGACGCATACTTCCGTTTGAACCCGACGTCGCGCTGAAACTGCGCAGCCGTGCAATTTCGCGGCGCGCAACGACGCGTGCGCGCGTGTCTTGCGCGAGCCGGATCAACTTCACATTTCACTCGAAATACGTCCGCGCGACGCCCACTCGTCGCGCCCGTGCGCGTATCGTCCGGATGGACCGGCGCGCACGGCGAGCAGCGTAACGATGCATCGGCATAGGCTTTGCTTGGTGCTTGTCGCTGCTTCCGTGAGGAGGGGTTGCCCGATGAAGACCTCAACGTTGTTGTCGATGGCCCTGGTTTCGGTCTCGTGCTATGCCGCGCCGCTGCACACGAGTTCGACGGATGACGCCACGGCCACCGCTGCCGCGACGCGCGCCGCGTTGCGTGTGAATGCCGCGCCTGTCTCGCCGCCCGCGCCGGAAGTCGCGGCGCAGGATCTCGATCATGCGCGCTGGCGTCACGTGCCGCTGCCGAAGTCGCGCACGCCGAGTCATGGCATGGCGAGCCAGCCGATCCAGGTGCAGACCTGACGAGCCCTTCTTTCAATTTTTGGATCTCGCAATGACCGACGCGAACGCAAAACACGCCTTGAACGACGAGCCGATCGACGATGAGATTGCGCAGGTGCTGCGCCTGGTGAAGTATCCCGCGAACAAGGACGCGATCGTCGATGCGGCGCGCGAAGCGGGGGTATCGAACGATGTGATTACCGTGTTCGATGGCTTGCCGGAACAGGATTACGAGGACGCGGATTCGGTCGAGCAGTTGCTGGGCAGCAATGGTGGACCGGGGATTTCGATCTAGTGGTGGCGGTTGCGTCGCGCGGATTTTCGCAGGTCTGACAAATCGTTATTCACCAAACACTTAGCGTGATTGCGCGAGGCTTTTCGACACGAATGTCCACAGAAACTGTGGACAGATTTCTGTTGTTGTGCAGCACCTCCCTACCTTGTAGTAGAACAACTAAGTTGTTGAAATTTCGGCGTTTCAGACAGGTTGTATACGGCCCGCAATGTCCCCATAGTTGTTCCCGCAATCACCCCATAAGGGGTCTTTCAGCGAACAACAGACCATGCAACTCATCGAACTACAAATAACAAATCTAAGCGCCGACGACGCGGGCAAGACCCTCGCGGACAGCTCGTGAAGTCGGGGCAAACAAGTTAGGAAAAGCCGTATTCCTTTTCCTGGAAGGCGCCTTCAAGCTAATCGGGTAGGCCCGTCGAACTAGCGACGGCCTGCACTGTTGATAAAAGTATTTGCCCCGCTTCACGCGGGGTTTTTTCGTGACGTTTCCCCGTGTAACAGAGTCATCTACATGCGTATAGGTACATGCGAGCTTTCATATTGGAAAACGAATTCCTTTCTTGACTGGAAACAACGAGAAGGATGCAATCCAGTCTATGACGTTTCCGTTTCACATAATCAAGAGCCGCCAGTGTGCGAGTTCGGTGACGATTCCTCCAAAAGGAAAGAAGTTCAGGAAGAACCGTTGCCGCCCTTTGATATCCAGGAAATCCCCGCCGCGATGCGTTTAGCCAATATGCCTGTATCGGCCAAGCTCATGGAGCGGTGGTTCGCAGGCCAGTTGAATTATTCGCCTACGCAGGACGATGAACGCGTCCTTATCAATCAGGACGGGCAACCATATCCTGCCAGTATGTTCGACACTACAACCATTACCCTAAATTGGTTACTTAAGTTCGCACGTGCAAGGGAAGCATTTAACATACTTTGTTCAAGGGAAGTTCTAACCTCGCCCGCTGCGATGCGTGTTTTTCGTAAGAAAATAGCTCCTTTTCAAAGTTCATTCTCAGTTATAACCAATGAGATATGCAAAGAAGACATGCTCAAATTGCACCAACAGTTCCAATTCCAATTCAGCGCAGTGGAAGGGACATGGATCGACAAGCTCAAATCGGCGAAAGCACTCTTTCACAAGGACGAGTCTTTTCCTGACGACCTGACTGGGGCGCTGGGTTCATTTAATTTCTATGCCGCACCACGGGAATTCCACATTCGAAAAATCGGCCCACCAACAGCGTTCATATACAGCGTATTTATCTATGTAAAGGATAACTATACTTTTACCGACGCCACCGGGGAGGTTTCGCAATATCTCGGTCATTGGAGCAAGAAAGGTGTCATTCTAGTACCTCGGGATAATGTGCTTACCGCGCTTAACATCCCTTCGATTTCCCTGCCTATCGACGACGACTGGTTCGAATCGGCTGTATCGATAGGCAACGCGCGGAAGGCAGGAAACGTTTACTACCCGATTCGAAATAGTTCATTCCGAGACTGGCAAAATAAACACCACCGTGGCGGCGATTTCGTCATTTTCTCGGACTTGAGAGTCGTAAATTTTGATCCCCCACTGGAGGTAACGCTCTGATATGGCTGACTTCACTCGCACGTTGGGCGTGTTCTACCTAATCCTGTTGGCCCTTTTTGTCGTACTTGTCGTAGCTCTCTGTTCGTTACCCAGGGGCTGGCGCGCAGCAGTCAAGCACTCAGCCGCCGCCATGGTTCTCATCGTTATCGCTGGTGCCGGATGGAACTACCGCCATAAAGCCATGCTAAGAAGCCTCATCGATGAAACGCGTTGTACCGCCGAGCATTCACCTGACAATCGATACGTCGCACATCTGTGTCTTTCTGGCCGACACTATACGATCCGACTGAATGATTTGGTAACGAAGCAATTGGTAGCCGAACGAACCGTGATTGATTTCGGCGAGTTACCCGTGACTCTTTGGGAAAATCAAAAGTTCTTATATCAGGATGGTGATTCGGAAGCTTTCGGTGCAATCAGTCTGCCACCGTCATACATCGATCGGTTACTCGCCAAATTACCGTAGAACTTATCATCGATTTACGCAGTCAGCGAGAAAGACAATCCAGGACCAGTTGTTCGTCCGCCCTCAGAGCAGCATTGGCGAAGAACCACCGCCAGGAATCACGCGTCCCTCCAGCCGCCTCGCGCGAGCAGAAACCCGGCGCGATCCGCATCACGCCGGGTTTTTCGAGTCAAATCAAGAAACTAATTAAGTCGCCAAGCGGTTTTCCACAGCCCTGTCCCCTTGCACTGGGGATAAGTCATGCAAGGAGTGGCGCATCATCTAGCGCCGGCAACTATCCCTTCCACGTCAAACACTGAGCCCACTTCCCGGCACGTTTTCAACAGGGTGCTCCCCAATTGCTGGGGACAACTAGCTCAACTGCCCCGATACTGCGCAGCGCTCGCCGGAGCGGGCGCGACCGGCTTCGTTGCTCCCTTGGCCGCCGCCGCGCCCGACGACATATAAGCCGGCGCCGCCTTCGCCTTTTCCTTCTGCCCCGCCGGCGGCGCGCTCGGCGCCTTGCTCATGTCGGCGAGCATCTGCTGGCAAGGCAGCGGCTTGTTGTTGCTCGGCGCGATCAGCGGAATCAGCGCCGCGAACGGATTGATGAGCCCCAGCCCGACCATCGCGCCACCACGCACCGCGAGCGCCCCGACGCTCACCCCAACCTTCGGATCCTTCAACGTGCCCTTCACATACAGCGGCGAGCGCAGTGAAAACACGCGGAAGCCCTTCGTATGCGGATGAATGCCCAGATCCATATCCTCGGTCTTCATGTTGATGGTGCCGTCGACGTTGATGACCGCATCGTCCGTATCGAGCGCGAAGACGCGCGAATCGAGCACGCCATCGGTCACGACGAAATCCGCCGCCGCGCAGTTGATGTTCACGTCGCGTTTGCCGAAGAGCTTCTCGTACACGACGTTCGCCACGTTCAACCCAGCCGCCTCCATATAGAGCCGGCTTACCGTGCCCTCCGTGATCAGCGCCTTCACCTCGCCATTCGATGACGCCGCGAGCGCCGCAGGCGAATTGCCGGTCGCGGAAAGCGCGGCGTCGCCATTGACCTCGCCGAGCGCCGATTGCATCGTCTTCACGGTCGGGAACAGCTGCTTCAGCTTGAGATGCCGTGCCTGCGCCGATACGCGTCCTTTCAGCGGCGCCGCGCTGCCATCGAGATGAATGTTGGTTGCAATCGACCCGCCCGCCACGCCGAACTTGAGCGGCTCGAACGACAGCACGCCGTCGGTCATCAGGACGTGCGTGTACAGGTCGGTGATCGGCAGGTCCGGGTCCTTGATGATGCGTTGGCCGGTGAACTTCACATCGGCGTCGATGGACTTCCAGCGATCGGTCTTGAACTCCTCGGTCGGCAGCGCCTTCGACGACGGTTGCTTTTCCTTCTCACCGCGCTTGGCTTTGCTCGCGTTCGAATCGGCACCGATGATCGGCGCGAGATCCTTGAACTGCAACAGATGCGATACCAGTTCGCCCTTGAGCAGCGGACGCGGCTTCCTGCCCGCATAGACGAGCGAACCATTGATGTCACTGCCGCCCACGCGTCCCGTGAAGTTCTCGTAGTGGAACACGTTGCCGTCCTCGCGGAACTGGCCGGTCAGGCGCCCTTCGGTCGCGAACGGCGGCGTTTCAGGCAGCGTTACGCCGGTGAACGGATAGAGATGCGCCATGCTCACAGCCTGAATCCACAGCCGCAGATCGAGCGCGGCGAGATGCGCGGGATCGGTCACCGTGCCGACGAACGCGATATGCGTATCGCCGAGACGCACGTCGGCCTGCACGGGGAACGGCCGCTGCGCGTCCTGCACGGCGAGCACGCCGCCGAGCTTGCCGTCGCCCGAAACCTTGCCGCCGTTGTAGGTGCCCTTCACGGTCCAGCCGAACGCGTAAGGAGGAATGGGCGGCTTCGGCCCTTCCTTGGTCGTGATGCTGGCGTTCGCCGACACGCTCGCCGGATTCGGCGCCGATGCATTCGCCGCCGCAGCCGCCGACGCAGCCGATGCCGCCGACGCTTCGGAGGCCGCGGCCGCGTCGGCCTGCTTGTTGAGCTTTGCCGCGCCGCTCTTGCCGACCATCTCCGCCGACGATTTCGCCGACGCCGCCTCCTGCTGCTTCATCACATCGCCGATCGGCACGGGCTGGCCGAGCGTATCGACGACGACCTGCATCTCGGCCTTCGTCACCTGATCGGAAATGCTGATCGTGCCCTTCGCGAGCGAGATGTCGCCGAGCTTCAGATTCCACGTCGACGGCTCGGTCGACTGCTTGAACTTGAAAGTCCAGTTGTTGCGATTGTCCTCGAGCCGCTCGATGTCGATCGACGGATTCACGAGGTTGATCGCCGGAATCACGATGTCATGGGCGAGCAGCGGCAGCACGGCTACCTGAAAGTCGATCTCATCGAGCGTCGCGAAGAATTTTTCGCGCGTCCAGTCCGGATTCGCGATGGTGATCTTTTCGGCGGAAAAACGCGGCCACGGCACCCAGCGCTTCCAGCCCGTCTCGTTCGGCGGACGATGCCAGCCGACTTTCAGATCGCCGGTAATTTCGAAGCGCCGTCCGATCGCCTCCGACACTTTGTCATCCACCCAAGGCCTCAGCCGGTTCCAGTCGAAGGTCAGGAAGATGACCACCAGTATTGCGATCAGAACCGCCAGAACGGCAAAAAACCATGCGACGATCCTTCCGATTTTTCCGGTCGTGCGGGCCTGCACCATGACGGCTCCATCCGTTTTACTGATTATGGGTGCGGCAGCACATAGTGTGCCCGCCGAGCGCCGAATGTCCGTAAGATGTCCGCTTATAAAAACCAGCCCCACGAGAACGATGCCCGACGCGACATCGCCTGCTTTCACGCCTTCGATCGAACTGGTCGCGGCGCACGGCATCGTGCGCCGTGACGCCGTGCGCGCCACGACGCTTCTGCACCCGACGGACTTCGCGCTCTACGCGGGCCAGCGCGCGTCGATCACCGGGCCGTCCGGCTCGGGCAAGAGCGTCTTCCTGCGCACGCTCGCGCTGCTCGATGCGAGCGACGCCGGATACGTCTCATGGCGCGGCGAGCGCATCGCGCGGGCGCGGATACCGGCTTATCGAAGGCGCGTCGCGTATATCGCGCAGCGGCCCGCGATGCTCGACGGAACCGTCGAGGACAATCTGCGCTATCCGTTCACGCTCAAGACGTATTGCGATGCACACTTCGATCGCGACACCGCGACGCGGCTGGCACAATCCGCCGGACGCGGCGCCGACTTCCTCGACAAGCTCGCCGGCGATCTTTCCGGCGGCGAGGCGCAGATCGCCGCGCTCGTGCGCGTGCTGCAACTCGCACCCGATGTATTGCTGCTCGACGAACCGACCGCATCGCTCGATCCGGCTTCGGCGCGCTCGATCGAAGCGCTCGTCTGCGCATGGTTCGACGCAGATCCCGAACGCGCTTGCATCTGGGTATCGCATGATCCGGCGCAGGCGGAACGCGTCGCCACGCGTCATCTGACGATGAACGCGGGCGTACTCGGCGAGGGCACACGATGAACGGTTATCAGGACCTCGGTCTCGTCGACATCGGTCTGGCGGCGGCGCTGATCGTCGTGAATGGCGCGCTGTCGGTTGCGCTCAATCTCGGGCTCGAGCGCAAGCTGCTGGTCGCCGCGATCAGGACCATCGTGCAGCTGCTTTTGGTCGGCTATGTGCTCGGCTGGGTGTTCGCGTTCAATCGCTGGTATGTCGTGCTGCCGCTGATGGCGTTGATGACGGTCATCGCCGGCTTTGCGGCTTCGGATCGCGGACGGCGCACCTACGCGGGACAGCGCGCGGACAGCATCGTGTCGATCTGGGCCAGTTCGTGGCTGATCGGCGCGTTCGGGCTGTTCGTCGTGATCCGGATTCATCCGTGGTACGAACCGCAATATGCGATTCCGATTCTCGGCATGATCCTCGGCAACACGCTGACGGGGGTGTCGCTCGGCATCGAGCGCATGACGGAGGAACTGACCGCCGGGCGCGCGGCGGTCGAGATGTCGCTCGCGCTCGGCGCATCGCGCTGGGAAGCGGCGCAGGGACCCGCGCGCCAGGCCGTGCGCGCGGGCATGATTCCCACCTTGAATCAGATGACCGTGGTCGGCCTCGTCAGCCTGCCCGGCATGATGACCGGCCAGGTGCTCGCCGGGCAGTCGCCGTTGCAGGCGGTGCGCTATCAGATCGTCATCATGTTTCTGATCGCGGCGGCTTCCGGGCTCGGCGTGGTCGGGGCCGTTCTGATGACGTATCGGCGGCTGTTCTCGCGCGATCACCGGTTCATGGCGGCGAAGCTGGTGGAGCGCAAACCCCGCAAGCGCGCCGCCTAGCGCAAGCGCATCACGCGCCGTTGTACGCCCGGTCCAGCTCCACGATATCCAGCTTGATCATCTGCCGCATCGCGTGCATCGTGCGATCGGCCTTTGCCGGATCGGGGTCCTGCAGCATCGCGAGCAGACGCCTCGGCGCGATCTGCCACGTCACGCCGTAGCGATCGGTGAGCCAGCCGCACGCCAGCGACTGGCCGCCGTCCAGCAGCTTGTCCCAGTAATGGTCGATTTCTTCTTGCGTTTCGCACTTGATGAACATCGACAATGCCGGCGAGAATTTGAAATCCGTGTTGCCGTTCAGCGCCAGGAACGCCTCGCCTTCGAGTTCGAACAGAATGGCGAGCACGCTGCCGACCGGGCCGGGGCTCGATTCGGTATGGCGCATGATCTCCGTGATGCGCGCGCTCCTGAATATGCCGACATAGTAGTTCACCGCCTCCTCGGCGTTGGCGTCGGCGAACCATAGACAAGGGGAAATCTTGTTCATGTGCGGGTCTCCGTTCGTGGAATCGTGGAATCGCGCGTCACGCGCACGGCTGTTGTCCCATCGCCTGCTTCATTTCTTCCGGCGCAACGTCGCGCACGTGCGTCGCGACCGACCATTGATGGCCGAACGGGTCTTCCAGGCGCCCGTAGCGGTCGCCCCAGAACATGTCGGCGACGGGCATCGTCACTTTCGCACCGGCGCTTTCGGCCTGCTTCACGGTGGCGTCGACGTCTTCGACATACAGGTGGATCGTGACCGGCGATCCCTTCAGTTCCTTCGGACCGACCGAGCCAAATTGCGGAAATTCATCGACGAGCATCAGGGTCGAATCGCCGATCTTCACCATCGCGTGCATGAGCTTGCCGTCCGGTCCGGGCAGGCGGCCCAGTTCGACGGCGCCGAACGCGCGCTTGTAGAACTCGATCGCATCGGCGGCGCCCGCGCAGACGAGGTGCGGGGTCAGCGTATGCATGCCTTCGGGAATCGGCTTGACGGCGGAAGTGGACATATCGGCTCCATGTAGTAAATGAGGCGCGCCGGTCTGGCGCGGCTCTCTACCCTACAACGAACAGGCAGCCGGTCAATCGACAAGACTACGCACGCAACTGTCAAATTTTTTGGACGAGCGCGTGCGATAGCTTATTTCGAAGGCTGTTCCGCGAGCGATTGAATCAGCGCTTCGAGCCGCGAGAAATTCACCGGCTTGGTCAGATGATCGCGAAATCCTGCTTCGCGGCAACGGCGAATGTCCTCGTCCATGCCGTAACCCGTGATCGCGACCGAAGGCTTGTCGGGCTGCAAGGTCTGCCACGCCCGCGCAATATCCAGCCCACTGCCGTCCGGCAGGCCGATATCGCTCACGAGCAGATCGAACGGCCCGTCCTTGGCGCGCTCCAGCGCTTCTCCGACCGTTACGGCAACCGTCACGTCGTGGCCGAGCATTTCGAGCACTTCGGCCATCGCCGACGAAGTCTGCTCGTTGTCCTCCACCAGCAGCACTTTCAGCGCGCATCCCTGCTCCGCGCGCGCGGCCTCGACGCGTGGCTCATCCGCGTGCGCGGGCTGCAATCTCGCGAGCGGCAGCGTGAGCGTAAAACGCGCGCCCATATCGCGGCCCTCGCTATGGGCCGAGAGCGTGCCGCCATGTTTCTGCGCCAGCGTGCTGGCGATCGCGAGGCCGAGGCCCAGGCCGCCGAACGAGCGCGTGATGGAATCGTCGGCCTGTTCGAACGCCGAGAAAATGCGCGGCAGCGCTTCCACACTGATGCCGATGCCGCTGTCCGTCACCGACACGGCGATCGTCATCGGGTCCGGGTTCCACGTCCGCACGTCGATGCGCCCGCCCGCCGGCGTGAACTTCACCGCGTTCTTCATCAGGTTCCAGACGATCTGCTGCAGGCGAGCGGCATCGCCGAGCACGACGAATTGCGCCGCGTCGAAACGCGTGTCGAGCGTCAGGCCCTTCGCGCGCAGATCGGCCTCGGACATGTCGAGTGCGCTCGTCAGCAAGGTATCGAGCGCGACACTCGCGAAATTGAGCGACAGCTTGCCGCGCGCGATGCTCGTGAGGTCGAGCAGATCGTCGATCAGCCGCGCTTCGAGCTCGACGTTGCGGCGGATGAGATCGAGCGTCGGATGCGCCTCGCGCGGCAGCGAGTGCTTCATCTCCAGCAAACGCACGGCCGCGAGAATGGGCGTGAGCGGCGTGCGCAATTCATGCGACAGCACCGCCAGAAAATGGTCCTTCGCGCGGTTCGCCGATTCCGCCTGATCCTTGGCGAGGCGCAGCGCGTCGGCGGCCATGTGGGCATCGGTTGCGTCGCGCACGATCTTCGAAAAGCCGATCAGCTCGTCGTGCTCGCTGCGGATCGCGGTGGTCACGCCCGAGGCGAAAAACGAATGGCCGTCCTTGCGCCAGAGCCAGCGGTCGTCGCTCGCGCTGCCTTCGCGCCGCGCCGTCGCGAGTTCGGCCTCGAACACGCCCGCTTCGCGGTCTTCCTGCGCATAGAAGATGCTGGCGGACTGGCCCAGCACGTCCTGCGCCGGAAAACCGAGAATCCGCTCGGACGCCGCGTTCCATGTGCGGATGCGCCCTTCCGGGTCGAGCGTGATGACGGCGTAGTCCTTCAGCGCATCGATGAGCAGGCGGAAGTGCGTCTCCGTCTCGCGCAACGCCCGCTCGACCGCGATGCGCTGCGCGCGCTCCGCGCTCTCGCGCATCGCGCGGCGCACGACGGCGGGCAGGCGTTGCAAACGCTGCTTCAGCACGTAGTCGGTCGCGCCGCGCTTGAGCATGTCGACGGCGTGCTCTTCGCCGAGCAGGCCCGACACGAAGATGAACGGCGTGTCCGGCGCGCGCTCGCTCGCGATCGTGAGCGCCTCGATGCCCGAAAACGTCGGCATCACGAAGTCGGCGAGGATCACGTCGAAACGCTTTTTCTCCAGCTCGGCGATGAAGGTCGCGGCGTCGTACACGATCGCGGCATCGACCGCGTAATCCGCGCGCTCGAGTTGGGCGATGGTCAGCTCCGCATCGAGTGCGTTGTCTTCGACGAGAAGCAGATGCAGGGGCTGCATGATCTAGGCGTCCTCTTCGAAGGACGCTTGGGCGGGCATCGGACTGGGCGAGTTCGCGAACATGGGCGCAGCGGTCATTGCGCGGGCGGCGGGCGACGAAAACGCGTCGAGCCTGGCGGCGGTTCGTTGAGCACGGCCCAGAACACGCCGAGATCGCTGATCGCCTCGACGAACTCCGCGAATTCCACCGGCTTCACCACGTAGGCGTTGACGCCGAGTTCATAGCTGCGCACGAGATCCTGTTCTTCGCGCGAGGACGTGAGCATGACCACCGGAACACTCTTCAACGATGCATTCGAGCGGATCATGTCGAGGACTTCGAGACCGTCGATCTTCGGCAGTTTCAGGTCGAGCAGGATCACGGCCGGATTGCCGGGCGCGCGCTCCTTCCATTCGCCTTCGCAAGTGAGATAGTCGATGGCTTCCTGACCGTCGCGCGCCACGATCACTTCGTTCGCAAGCTGGCTCTTGCCGAGCGCGACAAGCGTGAGTTCGAGGTCGTTCGGATTGTCTTCGACGAGCAGTATCGGTTTAAGCATGGTCTCTTTTTGGCTTTGTGGCTGACGCCCCCGGCGTGACGCTGGCGCTGCGGAACACGACCGGCAGGGAAAAATAGAATACCGCGCCCTCTCCCAGCCGCCCTTCCGCCCACGTGCGTCCATCGTGACGCTCGACGATGCGCCGCACGTTGGCGAGTCCGATGCCGGTGCCTTCGAACTCTTCCGCACGATGCAGCCGTTGAAACACGCCGAACAGCTTCGCGCCATATTTCATGTCGAAGCCGACGCCGTTGTCGCGCACGCCGATCACGTATTCATCGGCGCTTCGGGTAGCGAATATCTCGATTTTCGCCGATTCCCGCGTTCTCGTATATTTCACCGCATTCGAAACGAGGTTGCGCAGCGCGAGTTGCAGGAACGTGGCGTCGCCGGTCACGCGCGGCAACTCGCCGATCACCCATTCGATGCGCCGCTCCGAGCCTTCCGCCTCGAACTCCTGCACGACGCCGCGCACGAGCTGGCCGAGATCCACCGGCGCGGGCCTGAGCGCCGCGCGGCCCATCTGCGAGAAGGTCAGCAGATCATCGACGAGCGTGCCCGCGAAGCGCGCCGAATCCAGCATGTTGTTCAGAAAGCGCCGGCTCTTGTCCGACATGCGCTCGCCTTCCTGCTCGCGCAGCAGATCGCCATAACCCGCGATATGGCGCAGCGGCGCGCGCAGGTCATGCGATACCGAATAAGAGAACGCTTCCAGTTCCTTGTTCGCGCGCGTGAGTTCGGTTGCGAGTTCAGCGCGTTCTTCGGCACGGCGCAGCACGATGTTGAGCAACGCGCCACGCAATTCGCTGGCGATTTCGAGTTCGCCCTGACGCCACATCGCGGAATGTCCGCGCACCGTTTCGAGCCACGGCGAAAAGTTCGTGCGCGGCGCGCTCGCGCCATCGGCGTCTTCGATCTTGACCGGCTCGCCCGCCCATTTGATCGTCTGCATCAGTTCGGGCCGGAACCAGAGCAGGTAGTTGCGAAAGATCTGCGAGACCGGCACCGCGAGCACGCCGCAGGCCTTGTCCTGGTGCGCCTGCGCGGGCGGCCAGTCGCGCGCGAGCGAGTCTGTGGCCCACACGCCGGAGGTGTGCTCCGCGAGCCAGTGCGTGAGCGCGCGCACGGTGTCCTCGTCGGGCGTCGAGCCGAGCAGCGTGACCCGGTCGTCGAACACGATCGCCGCGCCCGCCGAACGCGCGAAGCTCAATACGTCCTTCGGCACCGACTGCAAGCCGCCGACGAAGTTGTCGTGCTCGCCCATCGCCGAGATCAGGCGTCCCATCGTGCGGCGCAGCGCCGCCAGATACTCGCCTTCCTCGCGCTCTTCCTTCGCCTCGATCTGCAAGGACAGCATGTGTCCGAGATGCTCGACCGCCACGCGCGTGCTGAACGGCACGATGCGCGCGTCGTGATCGTGGCAGGACACGAGTCCCCACAGCTTGCCGCGTACGATGATCGACACCGACATCGACGCATGCGTGCCCATGTTGCGCATGTATTCCAGATGCACGGGCGAGAAGCTGCGCAGCGTCGCGTAGGTGAGATCGGTCGGACGGTTCGTCGCGGGGTTCAGGTTCGGCACGAGACGCGCGGGCCGGTAGTTCACATCGGCGACGAGACGGATACGGTTCTTCAGATACAGCGCGCGCGCCTGGCGCGGAATGTCGGACGCGGGAAAGAACTGATGCAGGAACGACGCGTAACCTTCATCGCGGTCTTCCGCGAGCACATGACTGCGCCCTTCTTCGTCGAAGCTGTAGAGCATCACGCGGCCGAAGCCCGTGATCGCGCGCACTTCGCGCACCGCGAGTTCCGCGAGCGCCTGCACGCTCGCCGCGTCCTGAAGCCCGCGCGCGAACGTGCGCACGAGCGGATACATCGATGCGAACGCGTCGCCCGTCGCGGCCGCGCCTTCCATCTCCACGATCAGCATGCCGTCATGACGATGCAGCGTGACGTCGAAGCGCGTCGCCGGCGCGACCTCGACCGCGCCGATGTAGAGCGGCGCGTCTTCGAGCGCGGACGTGGCCGCCGCCTGCGCGATGCGTTGCGCGCCCGCTTCGCCGAGCACGGCATCGAGCGAGGCGCCGAGCAACGCTTCGACGCTCGAATTGGTCAGCGACGCCAGGTTTTCGCTCGCCTGCACGATGCGAAGATGGTCGTCGAGCACGAGGAGAAAGCCATGCGGCTGGATGCCGCCGGGAACGTGGATCGGCTCGGCGTCGCAGTCCTTGCTCGCGACGCCCGAGCTGAGCGTGCGCCGGCGCGCTTCGGCATCGGGCGGACCTTGCGATGCTTCGTGCAAAGCCCGCGCGCCGATGGGTGGCTGGCTCGCGGATTCGCTCATGTAGCCGCTCCCTGCACCGGTTGCGATGTCGCGAGATCGGCGGCTTCAGGGCACAGCCACGCGTGCAGGCTTTCGAACGTCGCGATGGCTGCTTTCACCGCATCGTCATGATGAAGCGGCGGCACCGATGCCGCCGCGGTCTCGCGAAACGCGTTCCACATGCTGCCCGTGCGCGGGCCATAACCATCGAAATAGGCATTGCCGATACCGGGCGTCAGATCGAGACGCTGCGCCACGTGCGGCGCGATGAAGCGTCCGCCGAGCGTGCTGCCTTCCATCACGTACATCGAGCCGAACGCTTCGGCGACGTTATGCATGCGCGGCAGGTCGTTGCGCGGATCGGCCTGCTGCACGCAATCGCCCGTCCGCTGTTCGCCAGTCAGCGCGGCGAGATCGGCGGCGAGGAGCGGCGCCTTGCGGCGCGCATCGAAGAAGCCTTTCAGTGCTGCGGGCATGCACGCGCCCGCCGCGTCTTCCCAGGGCGCGACGTAGCCTTGAAAGCGTTCGAGCAGCGCGATGTACTCGTCGCGCTGCAGATCGTCGCGCATCAGGTCGAGCGCATTCTCCAGCCGCGCGTGACACGCGGCGGTTTCATTCTTCAAACGCGACAGAAGGTCGAGTGGCATGTTCCGTTGTATTGGCTTCGGGCCGCGAGGCGGGCAAAGGACGCGGGCATCGGAAGCGCTTACCGGTTCGCGTGCGTCGTGCAGCGCGTGCATCGGTAGAAAAAACGCGGCAAACGTTGATCCCCGGACCGCTCATGAATCAACGACTCATTCTACGCAAGCGGCCCGCGCGCTGCTATTTTCACCGTTCGGTTCACCGCTTCACCGGTTCAGCGTCGTCGCCTTCGCCTTGCCCCGGAGGAAATCCTCGTAACGGCTTGTCGGTATCCACGAGACCGCGCTCGATATCCTCATGCGCCTGCTTGCCGACATCGCGCGCTTCATGTTCCCGCTGCGATTCGACGTTCTGATCCGCCTCGTGCGGCAGCGGCGCGTTCGAGGCATCGTCGTGCTGCTTTCCCGCGCGCTCGGGCGCGCTCTTCGGACTGGTGCTGGCCTGCTTCATGATCGTCTCCCTGTGTGAATTGCGTGACCTGTGTGACCGCTCACTTGCGCGAGCCGTTCATGCCGAGCCGCTTCTTCATCGCCGCCGTGAGCCGTTGACGCGCCTTGTCGTAGCCCGTCCACGGATCGCGCTTCAATGCGTCGAGCCGCTCGCCCACGTTGCCGATATGCCATTGATCGCCGCTTTTCACGTCGTCGAGTTCGTCCCACGAGATCGGCATCGATGCGCCGAGCCCCGGACGCGCACGCAGCGAAAACGCCGCAACCGTGCTCGACCCGCGGTTGTTGCGCAGATAGTCGACGAAGATCTTGCCCTTGCGGTTCTGCATGCCCATCTTTGCGGAGAAGAGCTTGGGCAGCGTGCTCGCCATGTGCTGCGCGACCGCCTGCGAGAAGTCCTTCATGTCGTCCCAACCCGCCTGCTTCGCGAGCGGCACGACCACATGAAAGCCCTTGCCGCCGCTCGTCTTGCAGAACGACGTGAGGCCCAGTTCGGCGAGCAGTTCCTTCGTGAGCTTCGCCGCTTCGAGCATGCGTTCCCAGCCGACGCCCTCGCCCGGATCGAGATCGAACACCATGCGATCCGGCTTCTCGATGTTCGACGCCACCGCGTTCCACGTATGCAATTCGATCGTGCCCATCTGCGCGGTGCCGACGAGCGCCTGCGCCGATTCGATCGTCAGCAGCGCGGGATGTCCCGGATCGATATCGGGATGCTGCTTGATGTGCGGAATCGCGAGCTTCGCGCTGTGCTTCTGAAAGAACAGCTCGCCGCCGATATCTTCCGGCGCGCGCACGAGCGACACCGGCCGGTCTTTCAGATGCGGCAGCATCCACTCTGCGACCGACGCGTAATATTCGACGACATCGAGTTTGGAGCAGCCTGACGATTTGTCGACCACACGCTCAGGATGACTGATCTTCACGCCTTCGACTTCCGCCGAAGCCGCCTTCTTCGCAGCCGCCTTCTTCGCCGTGGTCTTCGACGCCACCTTCTTCGCCGATGCCGGCACTTCCTTCACGATCTGACGCGCGGGTTTATCGTCGCGCAGACTGACGAACGAGGCTTGTCGCACGATGCGCTCCTTGGTCCATTCCGCGAAATTGCACTCGGCCACGAGTTCGGGCCTGACCCAATGCACGGGCGTGCGGCTGCGTTCCTGCGGTTCGCTCGCAAACGGCATGCGTTGCGTCTCACGGCGGTCGAGTTCCTTCTTCACCGCGACGAGCGTCGCGTGGTCGAAACCACTGCCCACGCGTCCCGCGTACTGCAGCTTGCCGTGCGCGTCGTAGACGCCGAGCAGCAGCGCGCCGAATTGCGCGCGGCTGCCCGCCGGCTCCGAATAGCCGCCGATCACGAACTCCTGGCGGCGCCTGCACTTGAGCTTGATCCACGCCTTGCTGCGCCCCGACACATAGGTACTGTCGATACGCTTGCCGATGATCCCTTCCAGCGCCATGTCGCAGGCGCTCTTGAGCAACGCCTCGGCGTGAAAGGCGAAGTCCTGCGAATAGCGCAGCACCGGATCGTCGACGGGTTCGATGAGCGCCTTCAGGATCGCGCGACGTTGCACGAGCGGCACATGGCGCAGGTCGTAGCCGTTCAGATACGGCACGTCGAAGAAATACACGACGATGTCCTGCGGCCGTCCCGCGTCGAATGCGTTCTGCAGCGCCTGAAAATCGGGCAGGCCGCGATGGTCGAGCACCACGGCTTCGCCGTCGAGCCAGCCGCTTTCGATGTCGAGCCGCTCCAGCGCCTTCACCTGCTTCGAAAACTTCGCGGTCCAGTCATTGCCGTTGCGCGTAAGAATGCGAATCGCGCGCTTGCCCTTGATCGTTTCGATGCGCACGAGCACGCGATACCCGTCGAACTTGATTTCGTAGGCCCAGTCGTTGCCAGGCGGCGCGGTATCGACGAGCGTCGCGAGCTGCGGCTCGAACGTCGCGGGCAGCTTCGCCTTGCGCGCGCCTTCGATCGCCGGTTCATGCGACAAGGTGCGCAACGACTCGGCGCTCCGATTCGCGACGATGTCCGGATGCGCGTGTCCATTGCCTGTCGTGCTGACCGTCTTGCGCGCTGGCGCTTTTTTCGCGCTTGCCTTGCGCTCGGTCCGCCCGCGCACGGCACCGCTCTTGTCGCGCGCGCCGAGCGATGTCGACAGCACGCTGCCCGGTTTCTTCAAGAGGATGTCGTATTCGGTCTCGGGCCGCGCGTCGTCGTCGCGTTCCTTGATGAGCAACCACTGCTCCTTGTCGCCGCTGCCGCGCATGTGGCTCTTCACGAGCGTCCAGCCGCCATGCAGCTTTTCGCCGTCGAGCGTGAACTTGAGCTTGCCTTTCTCGTACTCGCGCGCGGCCTCGTCGACGCTGCCCGACTGCGGCGCCCACGTCCCGCGATCCCACACGATGACGCTGCCCGCGCCGTAGTTGCCTTCGGGAATCTCGCCCTCGAACGAACCGTAATCCAGCGGATGATCCTCGACATGAACCGCAAGCCGCTTCACCGATGGATCGAGGCTCGGGCCTTTCGGCACCGCCCATGATTTGAGCGTGCCATCGAGTTCGAGACGGAAGTCGTAATGCAGGCGGCGCGCGTCGTGTTCCTGGATCACGAACGACAACGCGCGCTGCGCGGACTTCTTCACGCGCGCGCTGCGCTTCGCGGCAGCGCCGGACGGTTCCGGCGTCTTGTCGAAGCTGCGTTTGCGCTGATAGGTTTCGAGTTTCTCAGCCATCGCCATATAGCCGTGATGTCAGACGCTCATGCGCGCTTGCGGCGTGCGGCCGCCTTGCGCGCCGGGCGCGCGGGCGCTTCGTCCTCTTCCTTCGACTGCGCGGCCTTGCCAGCGCGCTTCGCCGTGCCGCCCGTCTTCAGACTGCGCTTGAGCAGTTCCGAAAGATCGAGAATTTCGGCGGACGGCTTGCGCTCGCCGCCTTCTTCGATCTTCGTCACTTCGGCGACCTTGCCATCCTTCACCTTCTTCTCGACGAGCGCCATGATGTCGTCCCGGAAGGTGTCGTGATATTTGGCGGGGTCCCAGGTGTCGCTCATGTCTTCGATGAGACGCTTCGCCATTCCCAGCTCTTTCGGCGTGACGCCGGCCTTCTTGGTGTCCTCGTCGGGAAACTTGAATTCGCTGAAGTCGCGTACTTCGTCGCCCCAGCGCAACGTGTTGAGCGCGAGCGCGGGACCGACGGGAATCAGCGCCGCCAGATGCTGCTTGTTGTGCAGCACGACGCTGGCAATGCCGACCTTGCCCGTATCCTTCAGCGCGTCGCGCAACAACGCGTAGACCTTCTCGCCCTTGCGATCCGGCGCAAGGTAATAAGGCGTGTCGAGCGACAGGAACGAGATTTCGGGCGCGTCGACGAAAGCGAGAATGTCGACCGTCTGCGTCGATTCGGGATTGGCCGCGCGAATCTCGGCGTCGGACATCACCACGTACTTGCCCTTCTCGTATTCGAAGCCGCGCACGATGTTCTCGCGCGTGACCTCCTTGCCCGTGCTCTTGTTGATCTGCTTGTAGCCGATCGGGTCCATCGAGCGCTTGTCGAGCAGATTGAAGCCGACCTTCTCCGACTGCGTCGCCGGATAGAGTTGCACGGGCACGTGGACCAGCCCGAAGCTGATCGCGCCTTTCCAGATCATGTGCGGCATCGCGGCACCTTCGAAGCGTTGTTTGCGCGCATGCGGTTGCGGCGCGGTATCGGAGGGAATCGCACGAAGCGTGCCAAGCGTGATTGGACGTGGCCATGCGCGCCGCGTCTGAAGACACGCGCGGATGTCTGGCAAGACGTGGCCACACATCTGTAAGCTTTACTGACGAGACGTGGCACGGTAGCCGAATTAAAGGCGCTCGCGAAAAAAGACGGTTAGTTGCGAACGAAGCTTCGAAAAAACGCGCCGGAATAAACCGGCGCGTCTCTGACGCTTATTTTCGATTCGCCGTGACGGTCAGTTGCGTGCCGTCGTCGAGCGTGACGGTTTTCTTCGAGCCGGTCGAAGTCGGCATCGTGAAACGGACGATCTGACTAAAGCGGTTATCGACTGGACACTGAAGGCTCTTTCCGCCCACGGTCACCTTGCTGGTGCCCTTCGGCGCATAGGCGCGAAAGCTGATCTGGACGTTCGCCGAACCGTTGTCGCCGACCATTGGCGCGAAGCGGATCTGCACCTGCCGAACCGCCTGTCCGTCCGCACTCTTGGGCACCGACGCGGCCTGCGGACAGCCGTCCGGCACCGCCTGCGCACCGCTCGCGGCGGTGCCCTGCCAGGTGAAGTCATCGGTCTGGCCCGAGCGTATGGTGCGCGTTTCCTGCTCGTTGCCGAAATTCTTCGACGCCATCTTGACCGTGTACTTGATGGGGCCGTCATTGGGCGCTTCGGAGAGAACCTTGATGCCTGGCGTCGCCTGGGCGGTCGCGGCGAACATCGCGAGCGCGGCGACGGAAACGATGCGACGAACGATCAAACGACGATTCATGCCGCCACCTCCGTATCGAGCGCTTTTAGGAAAGGCCGGCGCGGCGAAGCGCCAGCGTACTGCAGGGCCGATCCAGTCTAGCGCTCCGCATGCCGGGCCATCCTAGTGGAAAACCCGCGTGCGGCGCGATCCCGATGACGTTCGTCAACGCGCGCTCAGAAACCGGTCAGCACCAGCTTGCCGACCGTGCGCCCTTCTTCCAGCAGGCGATGCGCCTCGCGCAGATTCGCCGCATCGATCCTGCCGAGATTCTTGCCGAGCGTCGTGCGGATCGTGCCTGCGTCGATCAGCCGCGCCACTTCGGAAAGCAGCTTGTGCTGCTCGATCATGTCGGGCGTCTTGAACATCGCGCGCGTGAACATGAACTCCCAGTGAAACGCCGCGCTCTTCGATTTCAGCAATTCGACCGCGATCGGCTTCGCGTTCTCGACGATCGTCGCGATCCCGCCTTGCGGCTTGACGACTTCGGCGGCGGCGGGAAAATGCCTGTCGGTGTCGTTGAAGATCAGCACGTAATCGACTTGCGGAAAGCCGATGTCCTTCATCTGCTTCGGAATGTCTTCGAAGTGATTGACGATGTGATCCGCGCCGAGGTCCTCGGCCCATTGCGCCGACTCCGGCCGCGACGCCGTGGCGATCACCTGGAGCTTCGCGACGCGCTTGGCGAGTTGAATGCCGATCGAACCTACCCCGCCCGCCCCGCCGATGATCAGCACCGACTTGCCCGCGTCCTTGCCTTCCGCCGACACGCGCAGCCGGTCGAATAACGCTTCCCACGCGGTGATGGTGGTGAGCGGCAGCGCCGCCGCGCAGGTGAAATCGAGCGTTTTTGGCTTCGCGCCGACGATCCGTTCGTCGATCAGATGGAACTCGCTGTTCGCGCCTTGCCGCGTGATGTCGCCCGCGTAGTAGACCGGGTCGCCGACCTTGAAGAGCGTCGCCTCGGGACCGACGGCAGCCACCACGCCCGCCGCGTCCCAGCCGAGCACGCGCGGGGTTTCCTCGATCTTGTCCTTCGGCGCGCGCACTTTCGTATCGACGGGATTGACGGCGATCGCCTCGATTTTCACGAGCAGGTCGCGGCCGGTGGGCGTGGGTTTGTCGAGTTCGATGTCGATGAGCGATTCGGGATGGGAAATCGGGAGATAGCGCGTCAGACCGATGGCTTTCATGTTTTTGCTCCGTCGAAGGTGGATTTGCTTCGATCTTAATGCGCGTCCGGCCTCTCGAAAACCGTCATAATCGCTGAAACATTTTTCGGGAATTCCATCGAATGGCGAGCGATCTTTCGGCGGAAGGCGCACCGCGCGAGCGGCTCGATCTGCTCGATGTCGGACTTTTCATGCGCGCGGCGGCGCTGGCGAATCTGTCGTCGGCGGCGCGCGATTTCGGGTTGTCGCCGGCGGTGGCGAGCGCGCGCATCGCGGCGCTTGAGCGCATGCTCGGCACGCGGCTTTTGCATCGCACGACGCGGCGCGTGTCCGTCACGCAGGAAGGCGAGATTTTCGCGGCGCACGCGCGCGAACTGCTCGATGCCGCGGAAGCCGCGCGGGCGTCGGTCGGGCGTGCGCGCGAACATCCGCATGGGCGCCTGCGCGTGACGATGCCCTCGTCACTCGGCCGCCAGCACATTTCGCCGCTGATTCCCGCGTTTTTGCGCGCGTATCCCGGCGTGAGCGTGGAGTTGCGCATGACCGATCAGATCGTCGATCTCGTCGATGAAGGCATCGACCTCGCGATCCGCATCGGCGCGCTGAAGGACTCGACGCTGATCGCCAGAAAACTCGCGAGCAACCGGCGTGTGCTGTGCGCATCGCCCGAATATCTCGCCGCGCACGGCACGCCGCGCCATCCCGCCGATCTCGTCGAGCACGAGTGCGTGATCCTCGCCGATCAGCGCGACTGGAGTTTCGAGACGCCGACCGGCGTGATCGACGTGCGCGTGTCGGGGCGGCTCGTCACGGACAACGGCGAAGTGATCCGCGATGCGCTCGCGGCGGGCATCGGCATCGGGCTGAAATCGACTTGGAGCGTCGCGCCGCTGCTGGCGAGCGGCGAACTCGTCACCGTGCTCGACGATTATCCGCTCGCGCAGACCGTGGCGATCTGGGCCGTGTATCCGAGCCGCGCGTTCGTGCCCCCGAAAACGCTCGCGTTCATCGACTTTCTGAGCGCGCGCTTCGGCGAGCCGCCCTACTGGGACGTCGATCCGGCGCGCGTGCAGCGCTGAAGGTTCTTTACAATGGCGGTTTCGCCTTCACGCGCTGCCGCCTCCGATGAACCTCGTCATTCAAAGTCTCGCCCCGATTTCCGATTCGCATCTGCGGCCGCTGGCTGCGCTCGCCCGCTCGCGCGAGACCCGGCGCGCCGACGACACGCTGCTGCGCCTGCTCGACGCCGATCCGCTCCAGCGCCCCGATATTGACGCGTATTGCGGCGCGCATGCGCTCGATTACGCCTACATCGCGCCGGACGCGAAGCTCGCCGATTTCGGCCTCGTCGCGATGGACATGGACTCGACCCTCATCACGATCGAATGCATCGACGAGATCGCGGACTTTTGCGGGCTGAAGGCCGAGGTCGCGGCGATCACGGAAGCGTCGATGCGCGGCGAGATCAAGGACTTCAACGAGAGCCTCACGCGCCGGGTCGCGCTGCTGAAGGGTCTCGACGCGAGCGCGCTGGAACGCGTCTACGAGGAGCGCCTCAGGCTTTCGCCGGGCGCGGAACGCATGCTCGAAGGCGCGCGCGCCGCGGGACTGAAGACGCTGCTCGTGTCGGGCGGGTTTACGTTCTTCACCGAGCGTCTGAAGGCGCGCCTCGGGCTCGACTACGCGCGCGCGAACACGCTCGAAATCGTCGATGGCAAGCTGACCGGGAAGGTCGTCGGGGACATCGTGAACGCGGAGGAGAAGGCGCGCACGCTGGTCGAGACATGCGCGAAGATCGGCATCGATCCGAAACGCGCTATCGCCATGGGCGACGGCTCGAACGATCTGAAGATGATGGCCGAAGCCGGGTTGTCGGTGGCATTTCGCGCGAAGCCGGTCGTGAGGCAATCGGCGAGTGTCGCGTTCAACTTCGTCGGGCTCGATGGGTTGTTGCGGCTGTTTTGATCGATGCTGGAACGGCGCCTGCGCGGCGCCGTTCGTCATTCAGCCGAGCGCCTTGCCAAGCGCGGCTTCCAGATCCGCGCGCAAGTCCGCTTCCGCTTCCAGCCCGATATAAAACCGTACCAGCACCCCTTCGTGCGGCCATTGCGAAGCCGTACGCATCGAGCGAATGTTGTACGGCATCGCAAGGCTGTGCGCGCCGCCCCAGCTCCAGCCGATCGCAAACAGATCGAGCGCTTCGACGAAAGCATCGACCTGCGCGGACGTGTAACGGCCGTCGAACACGATCGAGAACAAACCACCCGCGCCGCCCTTGAAATCACGCGTATAGAACGCGTGCCCCGGACAATCCTCCAGCGCCGGATGCAGCACGGCTGCGACTTCCGGGCGCGCCTTCAGCCACTGCGCGAGCGCGAACGCGGTGCGATCGTGTGCTTCGTAGCGCGTCTTCATCGACGGCAGACTGCGCAGCACGAGCGACGCGTCGTCCGCCGATACGCCGATGCCCATTCTCATGCGCGCGCGCTTCAGCTTCTTGTGCAGCTCGATATCGCGCGTGATGGTCGCGCCCATCAACAGGTCGCTGCCGCCAGACTGATATTTCGTCAGCGCCTGCACGGAGATATCGACGCCATGCTCGAACGGCTTGAACGCGAGGCCCGCCGAAAACGTGTTGTCGATCGCGGTGACGATGCCCTTCGCGCGCGCCACGGCGACGATCGCCGGTACGTCCTGTACTTCCATCGTCACCGAACCGGGCGCTTCGAGCCAGATGAGCTTCGTGTTCGGACGGATCGAATCGGCGATGCCCGCGCCTGTCATCGGGTCGTAGTAGGTCACTTCGAGCCCGAAATCGGCGGCCAGCCAGTCAGCGTGGTCGCGGTTCGGTGAATACGCGTTGTCGGGAACGAGCACGTGATCGCCCGCCTTCACCAGCGCGAAGTAGACGTTGGAAATCGCCGCGAGCCCCGACGGTTGCAGCAACGCGTGCTCGCCGCCTTCGATCGCGGCGAGGCGCTGCGCGAGCGCGATGGTCGTCGGCGTGCCGTGCAGACCGTAGCGCCATTTGGAATCATCGCTCCAGACGAGCGAGCGCATCGTGGCGAGATCGGGGAACACCACGGTCGAGGCGCGCGCGACCGGCACCGAGAACGACTCGAAGCCGGGCGTGATGCGATCCTCGGGCTGCACGATGCGGGTTTGCAGATCGCGTGCGTTGTTGCTGGAATCAGTCATGGTCTGGATGCAAAACGGAAAACAAAGCGGAAAACGAAGAGACCGCCGCCGGAAATCACCCGGCGGCGCGAAGAAGGCGCGTCATTCGCCGATGATGACGTTGCTCGTGCCGCCCACGGCATTCTTCGGCGGCGCAGGCGGCGCGGGTTCCAGCGACGGCGCGGCGGGCCCCTTGGCCGCGCCCATCGGCGGCAAGGTTTTGCCGGCGACGGCCGGACGCAGGTCGAACGGCTGCGCGTTCGAATCGTCCGGGTCCATGCGCTCGCCCGACACGCTGCCGTCCGCCGCGAACTTGCCGACCCAGTTGCCCGTGATATGCGTGCCGTCGCTCGATTCCTCGATCTCGAGCGTGTCACCGTCGCGATCGCCCGCGACGAGAATCACGGCCGGGCTGCCGGCGAACGTGTACTCGCCGTGCACGCCGGACGGCTCGTCGGTTTTCGCGCCGAGCTTCATCTCGATCTGCCGGTTGCCGAGCGTGCCGACGTAACGCGGAAACCGCGCGTATTCCGGATTCGGCGTGAGCGGCTTTTGCGGCGGCAGCGCGAGTTCCTTGATGGCGGCCTGCGCGCCGTGCACGTCGGCGCCCGCGGGCTCGCGCTGATCGCGCGGCAGCACGCCGGTCGAACCCGAAGGCATCGGCGAACTGCAGCCCACGAGCGCGCACAGCGCGATCGAGATCGTCGAGGCCGCGACAAGACGCGGCCCTTTCAAGCTTTGCATCATCCTTCAGTCCTTCAAATGCGCTCGAAGATCGCCGCGATGCCCTGCCCGCCGCCGATGCACATCGTCACGAGCGCGTAACGCCCGCCGATGCGCTGCAGCTCGTACAGCGCCTTCACGGTGATGAGCGCGCCGGTCGCGCCGATCGGGTGGCCGAGCGAAATGCCCGAGCCGTTCGGGTTGACCTTCGCGGGATCGAGCTTCAGTTCCTGCGACACGGCGCACGCCTGCGCGGCAAACGCCTCGTTCGCCTCGATCACGTCGATATCGGCGACGGTCAGGCCCGCGCGCTCCAGCACCTTCTGCGTCGCGGGAACCGGGCCGATGCCCATGATCTTCGGATCGACGCCCGCATGCGCGTAGGCAACGAGGCGCGCGAGCGGTTTCGCGCCGCGCTTTTCCGCGACGGACCGCTCCATGAGCACGACAGCCGCCGCCGCGTCGTTGATGCCCGACGCATTGCCCGCCGTCACCGTGCCGTTTTCCTTCACGAAGACGGGCTTGAGCTTGGAGAAGTCTTCGGCGGTCGCGTTCATGCGCACGTGCTCGTCGCGTTCGAACACGGTGTCGCCCTTCTTCGAGGCGAGCGTGATCGGCAGGATCTGCTCCTTGAAGTAGCCGGCTTCGATCGCCTTCGCCGCGCGCCGGTGCGATTCGAGCGCGAGCGCGTCCTGCATCTCGCGCGTAATGCCGAACTTCTGCGCGACGTTTTCGGCCGTCACGCCCATGTGGATTTTGTCGAACGGATCGTTCAGCGCGCCGACCATCATGTCGACGATGCGCGTGTCGCCCATGCGCTGGCCGAAGCGCGCGGCGGGCATGATGTACGCCGCGCGGCTCATGTTTTCCGCGCCGCCGCCGATGGCGACATCGGCATCGCCGAGCAGGATCGATTGCGACGCCGAGACGATCGCCTGAAGGCCCGAGCCGCACAGGCGATTCACGGTGAGCGCGGGCGCGTGCTGCGTCACGCCGCCTTCGAGCGCCGCGACGCGCGCGAGATACATGTCGCGCGGCTCGGTATGCACGACGCTGCCGAACACGACATGGCCGACTTCGTCGCCCGCGACGTTCGCGCGCGAAAGCGCTTCGCGCACGACACGCGCGCCGAGATCGGTCGGGCTGAAGTCCTTCAGCGCGCCGCCGAAATCGCCGATTGCCGTGCGCACGCCGCTCACCACCACCACTTCACGTTGCATGTTGCCGTCTCCGTCAGTTGTGTTCGTCAGATCATGGAAGGGTTATTCGGCGAGCGCGCGCTCGACGGTGGCCTGGTCCGGAATCGGCGCGACGGCGCCGAAGCCCTGCGTCGACAAGGCCGCCGCGACGTTCGCGTAACGCGCCGCCGCGAAAGGATCGTCGCCCGCGACGATGCGCGCGATGAACGCGCCGCCGAAGCAGTCGCCCGCGCCGGTGGCATCGACCGCCTGCACGACGCGGCCCGGCACGACGCGCCGCTCGTCCGGCGTCGCGATATACGCGCCTTCGCGGCCGAGCTTGAGTGCGACGACCTTCGGGCCGAGATTCAAAAGTGCGTCGACGATCGCGTCCTTGTCTTCGTGGCCGGTGAGCAGCGTCACGTCGTCCCAGCTCGGCAGGCAGATATCCGTCGAGCGGATGGCTTCGAGCATCACCGCGCGGGCGCGCGCGAGCGGCCACAGCTTCAGGCGCAGGTTGGTATCGAAGCTGACTTTCACGCCGTGCGTGCGCGCGTGATCGATCGCGGCGAACGCGGCGTCGCACGCCGACACGCCGATCGCGAGGCTGATGCCCGACAGATGCACGACCTTGGCTGCCGCGATCGCATCGAGCGGCAGATGCGACGGCGCGTAACGGCTCGCCGCCGAACCCGCGCGCAGATAGTCGAAGCGATGCCCGTTCTCGCCGTGCGACACGAAATAGACGCCCGTGGGCGCGTCGTGATCCACGCGCACCGTGGAAGTATCGACGTTTTCCGCGCGCCACAGATCGAGCAGCAACTGCCCGAAATGATCGTTGCCGACCGCGGACACGAAGCCCGTCGACGCGCCCTGTCGCGACGCCGCGATCAGGAAGTTGGAAACGTCGCCGCCGAAGCCTTGCAGATAGTTCGGCTGATCGCGCGTCGACTGGTTGAACTCGACCATGGCCTCGCCGAGCGCAAGCACTTGCGGAGTCTGCGGCATACGTTAGACCTCGCCCCAGAGATCGTGGCCATCGGCGCCGGTGATTTTCACCGAGACGAAGTCGCCGGCCTTGTAGCGCTTCGATGCCTTGGTTGCCGGCGCGATGTAGACCACGCCGTCGATTTCCGGCGCATCCGCCGCCGTGCGGCCGATGCCGCCGTCCGTGCTCACTTCGTCGACGAGCACCTTCAGCGTCTTGCCGACCTTCTTCTTCATGCGTTTTGCCGACAGCGCTTCCGCGAGTTCCATGAAGCGCGCGCGGCGTTCCTCGCGCACTTCGTCGGGCAGCGCGCCGTCGAGCTCGTTCGCGGTGGCGCCTTCGACCGGCGAATACGCGAAGCAGCCGACGCGGTCCAGATCCGCTTCCTCGATGAAATCGAGCAGCGTCTGGAACTGCTCTTCCGTTTCGCCCGGAAAGCCTGCGATGAACGTGCTGCGGATGGTCAGGTCCGGGCAGATCTCGCGCCAGATCTTCACGCGTTCGAGCACCTTTTCGGCGTTGGCCGGGCGCTTCATGCGCCTGAGGACTTCCGGATGCGCGTGCTGGAACGGCACGTCGAGATACGGCAGCACGTGGCCGCGCAGCGGGCCTTCAGCCATCATCGGGATGACTTCGTCGACGCTCGGATACGGATACACGTAATGCAGGCGCACCCACGCGCCGTATTGCGCGGCGAGTTCGCCGAGCGCGCCGACGAGGTCGGTCATGCGCGTCTTGAGCGGCTTGCCGTTCCAGAAACCGGTGCGGTATTTCACGTCGACGCCGTAGGCGCTCGTGTCCTGCGAGATCACGAGCAGTTCCTTCACGCCGGACTTGAAGAGATTTTCGGCTTCGAGCATCACCTCGGCGACGGGGCGCGAGACGAGGTCGCCGCGCATCGACGGAATAATGCAGAACGTGCAGCGATGGTTGCAGCCTTCGGAAATCTTGAGATACGCGTAATGGCGCGGCGTGAGCTTGATGCCGGCGGGCGGCACCAGATCGACAAACGGATCGTGCGGCTTCGGCAGATGCGCGTGCACCGCGTTCATCACTTCGTTGGTCGCGTGGGGTCCGGTCACGGCGAGCACTTTCGGATGCACTTCCTCGATGAGGCCCGTGCCGCTCGCGCTCTTTTTCGCGCCGAGGCAGCCCGTGACGATCACCTTGCCGTTTTCGCTCAACGCCTCGCCGATCGCGTCGAGGCTTTCCTGCACGGCTTCGTCGATGAAGCCGCAGGTGTTGACGACCACGAGGTCCGCGCCGTCATAGGTGCCGGAGATTTCGTAACCTTCGGCGCGCAACTGGGTGATGATCTGCTCGGAATCGACGAGCGCTTTCGGGCAACCGAGCGACACCATGCCGATTTTCGGTGCGGGAGTCGTCCGGGCGGTTGAATCTAAAGAATTTTTCACGGGGAGGATGTTTTTGCGGGGCGCACTGGGCCAATCCGACATTTTACCCCGGAGCGTTGCCGCGGACTCACTACACGGCCTAACCGATGCCGATGAGCACTTCGGACACTTCTTCACAATCGCGCGCGAGTCGAGCCCTACCATCGCGATTCCCTCACGCAACGTCATCGCCCGATGCTCGACTCCTCCGCCCTTCGCGACTTCAACCCGCTTTTCATCACCCCCTGCTACTCCGGCCAGGTGACGTCCGGCTACGCCAACAGCATGCTCACGCTGACCAACGAACTCTGGCGTCTAGGCGTGCAAGGCTCGATGCGCATCCGCTCCGGCGAAAGCCTCGTCACCCGCGCGCGCAATGAAGCCGTCGCGCATTTTCTCGCGCAGAAACAGCATACGCATCTCTTCTGGATCGATGCCGACATCGGTTTCACGCCCGACCAGGCGCTGCGACTGCTGCTGGCGGACCGCGATGTCGTCGCGGGCGTCTATCCGTTGAAGCGCATCGACTGGACCGGCGAGATTCCCGCCGGCCTCACGCAAGAGCAGTTTCTGACGCGCGCGCTGCGCTATCCGGTGAATTCGCGCAATGGAGCGCGCGTGGCGATCGATAGCGACGGCTTCATGGAAGTGGACGAAGCGCCGACGGGCTTCATGTGCATCCGCCGCTCGGTGCTCGAAACGATGATCGCGCGGATGCCGGAACTGCAATACGTTCCCGACGCGCCGCCCGATTCCCCGCTGCATGGCTACTGCCATCGCTTTTTCGACGTGATGGTCGAGCACGAGACCGGACGCTATCTTTCCGAGGACTATGCGTTCTGCCGCCGCTGGCGCGACCTGGGCGGAAAGGTCTTCGTCGATGCGGGCTCCAGACTCGCGCATCATGGGTCGTACACGTATCGCGGGGATTTCGGCGCGGCGTGGGCGCAGGACCCGGAGCGCGCCGTGGGCGGGCTGTGAGCGGACGACGCGACGCGTCGTGCTCATTGACGCCTGAAGACGCTCACCGGAGAACCATAGCGCCCCGATATCGGCGCCGTGGTATGTACCAGCACGTAGTGCTGTCCCGTCAGTCGTTCAAGCAGCGCCTCGGACATCGCAAAATTCTTCATTCCCTCGATGACAGATAGCGGCTCCTGCATCGCCACGACGACGTCGGGCGGCGTGCGCAGCGTCTGTGCGAGCATTTGCATGCGCGTCGATTCCGGCAGCGCGACCGCTATGTACGGCCAGCACATGTTGAGGGGATAAGCGCTCGGCGCTTCATGGGCCAGCAGAACATGCGGCAGACAGCTCCAGGAAAACACCTTGTCCTGCGGCTTGATGTACTGCATCACTTCGCGAGTGGACTGGTTGATCGGCGCCCACTGGTTTTTTAACTCATTCTCCGCTCTCATCCCCGAGTAGCTGAACACGAGCGCTGCCGTCAGAAGGATCGAAACGGCGGAGCCGGACAGTGAAATTCGCGGGGACGAATTGGCGAGCAAGAGTCCCATCGTGAACGCGACGGGAGCCAGGCACGCAAGGAAATAGTGCGGAAAGAACGTCAGCGCCAGGACCGCCTGCAACCACGCGCCGATCATCCACGCGACGCCGAGCGTCAAGGCAATCCGACGTCTCGTCCAAGCTTGCTCACGGGTGCGGAGCAGCCACGAGAACGCCCATGGAACCATCGCGATCATCGCGATTGCGGTCCATACGCGGTGTGCGCTCAGGAACTGGGCCAGATTCAACTTCCACAACGGAATCAGAAAGGATCGCTGCGCATTCTGTAGAACATCCGTCACGAGACTCGTCGAGAGGCCGGCACGGTAGTACATCGTGCTGAACAGATAATTGTGCAGGGTCCCGGTGAGCATCAGATGGAGCGCGAAGCCGCCGAGGCAAAGCGCGGCCGCGCAACCCGCCCCCAGCGTCCATGGCAGCAGCGCGCGACGCCGCACGATCGCCATCCAGCAGAGGATCAGCAGCGCCGCGGGAAGAATCGAGGTTTGCTTGACGAACCACGCGAGAAACACGAGCACGCCGATCAGCAGACCATGGGCGAACCAATGCCGCGCCGGCATGCGCGTCAATGCGGCCAGCAGCGCCAGTTCAGGCAACGCCTGATACAGCGCGATATTGAGTCCATCGTCCGTTGCGCGTACATCGGAAGCCAGAACGACATACAGCGAAGCCGCCGCGAGACCCGCCAGAACGAATGAACGCGATCGTCCGCCTGCGCTCATCCTCTCCGCGTGGTCGCGCGACACGCTCACGATCACGCCGAACAGGAGCAAGCCTGTAGCGCCGATCCATAGCGCCTCGGCCACGCGTGCGGCCCCCGCCAGCCCGAGCGCGCGAGCCAGAAGCAGCAGGATCGGGCTCCAGTAGATCTCGACGAGCGGATTCTTCGTTTCGAACGACGCCCAGTAAGGCGCCTGACCATGCGCGATGTTATTCGCCATGAACACGAAGTGCGCGCCATCGCGCTGAACGGGAGCGGGAAAATTGGCGTACGCGTAAAGCGCGACGAGCGCCGCGATGATTACCGATGCGAGCAGTTCCCAGCGACCGACGCCGTAGGCCGCCCGCTTTTCAGTGCGTGCCGGATCCGGTGCGCGCGAACGGACAATGTCATGTTCGACTGCCAACTGCCTCTCTCCTTCTTTACAAGCATGCGACCGAGACTAGCCCGGGACGCGCCTCGTCGCATCGAACGTCCAGTAGCGATTGACGATGAAATTGCACACCGGGACGACAGCGATCACATAAAGCTGCGCGTTGAAATAGTTGCAATGCAGGTATTCGACGAGGCTGTAGACCATCGCCGTATTCAGCCCCAGGCCGCCCAGCGACACGATGACATAACGCCAGAGCCCCGCGAAATGCGATCGCTGCGACTGAAAAGTCCATCGGTAATTGAGCGCGAAGGAAATGAGCAAGGCGGCGCTGAAGCCAGCCGCGGCCCCCGCCGCAGGACGCCAGCCGAACCATTCGACACAACACGCGAGAATCGCGAGATGGGCGAGCGTGCCGAGCCCGCCCGCCACCAGATAGCGGATGAATTGCCTGGTTATCATTCGGCGTTCCATTGCGCGATGACATAGCGCGGTCTTCGCTTCACCTCCTCGTAGATGCGCGCGACATACACACCGATCAAACCCATGCCGAGCATCAACGCGCAGCCGAGGATCAGTAACAGAAGGATGATGGTCGTGAAACCATCGACGGCCGTCCCCGACAATTTGCGAAACAGCGTCTGAGCGCCGAGTATCACAGCGAAAGCCGCGAAGCCGAGGCCGGTGCCGATCAACAGATAAAGCGGCGCGGAAGAAAACGAAGCGACGGCCGTGACGGCGAGACGCATGAGTTGCATGGTCGACCAGCCGCTCTCGCCGCCTGCCCGCTCGTCCACGTCGTAGCGAATCTGCGCGCGCTCGAAGCCGAGCCACGCATTCATGCCGCGGAAAAACAGATTGCGTTCGCCCATCGCCCGCCATGCCTCGACGACGCGGCGATCCATCAGCTTGTAATCGGAAGCGCCGCGCAAGTCGAAGCCAGTCAGTCTGGAGAAAATCGCATAGAACGCCCGGCTATTGATGCGGGTGAAAATGCTCTCCTTCGCGCGCGCCCGTTTGACGGCCTCGACGACATCGGCGCCTTGACGCCAGCTCGCGACCATTTCGGGGATCAGCGTCGGAGGATGCTGAAGATCGCCGTCCATCACGATTACGGCATCGCCGCGCGCATGTTCGAGACCCGCCGCGAGCGCGGCTTCCTTGCCGAAGTTGCGACTCAGTCGCGCGGCCTTGACTTCGGCGAACAGAGCGCATTGCTGCTCGATCACTTCCCAGGTGTTGTCGGGAGAGCCGTCGTCGATCAGCACGAGTTCGTAGCGAATCGGAATGTCCTTGAGGACCGCGATGATTTCCTTCAGCGATTCGGCAAAATGGCTGGCTTCGCGATAAAGCGGAATCACCAGCGACAGCAAGGCTTTCTCGGACCGGTCAGACACGATGCACACCCATGCAGGCAACCGTCGTGGCAGGCAGCCACATGTTGTAGCGGTTGAGCGCCTGAGGCACCGTGAGACCGAACTTCGCGGCGATCAACGGCAAGGGGAAAGCGTGCGGATACGGCACTTCCTCGACCACCTCGAGCCCGCGTTCCTTCATCAGTCGAGACAGCGTGCGTTCGTCGAAATACAGCACATGCTCGGGGTATTTGAACGACGGCCACCGGTTGCCCATGAGCCGCCTCCAGAAACTGCCGAAGTCGGGAGCCGCGAGCAGAAGCGTGCCGCCCGGCTTGAGCTTGCCGATCAGCGCATCGAGAAATTGCTTCGGATGGTAGGTATGCTCGATGACGTGCGTCGCGATCACGCAGTCGAAGCGCTCGTCTTCGGGAACGGCGTCCGCACCGCCGAGCCAGACCTGGTCCGCAAACCGGCGGGCGCTCTCGACCGCATTGCGCGAGAAATCCGTCCCGGAGCGACGTTCGAAGAATGGGCGCGCTTCGTCGAGCAGATAGCCGAATCCGCAGCCGACTTCCAGCAGCGAACCACCGGTCTTGCCCCGGCTATTCAGAAACGACAGCAGACGCCGGAATGTGCGGCGCAGCGCCTCTTCCTGATCGGAGTAACTTTCGTAACCCTCGCCGTCTTCGCCGCCAAAATAATTGTCGTCCTGATAGAGCGAGAGCACTTGCTGCTCTGTCGCGCGCGGTGCAAGGTAAGCCATGCCGCATTGCGCACATGCGCAAACTGCATAGGGATTGCCGGTTTCCCCGCCATACAGCCGGTCGCGCTGCGAGCTGCCGCAAAGCGGGCAATCCGGAATCTCGTATTCCAGATCAGACATAGATTAGAGGCGAGACGCGGTCCGAAGCGTGGCTCGAGGCTGGCCGCGCGACCCGCTTGCTGAAGGATCAAACGCACATTATATGTGATCGCGAACAGCAATCTCCGGCATATGACTGACTGGAAGCAGTTAAAGCACGGTATATCGGTGAATCTCGAAAGGTCGAGTACGAAGCTGGACGCTTTGGAATTGAACACCCTCAGCCACACGTGCGCAACGACGCGGGCAGTTGGAGCGAGGTGCCGCGCTCGCGCCCGCATCGCTCACAGAGCGGGCGCCGAACGCACCCGCCAAGACTACTTCTTCTCCGTCGACGGCGGCGTGGGCGTCGGGAACGGGAACGTATTGAACATCGACTTCGCCTGCGACTGCATCTGCTCCTGCATCTGCACGAACATGTTCTTCGACTGCTCGATGTAGCTCGTCATCATGCCCTGCATCATCGGCGCCTGCATGTTCATGAACTGCGACCAGACTTCCGGATTGAGCGCGTTACCGTCGTAGATACCCTTGCTCTGCTCCGTCAGCTTCTGCTGGATGTCGATGAACGCCTGGATGTTCTTTTCCAGGTACGTGCCCATCATGCCCTGCATCGCGTGGCCGTAGAAGCGGATGATCTGCGAGAGCATCACCGACGAGAACATCGGCAGGCCGCCGCTCTCTTCCTCGAGAATGATCTGCAGAAGGATGCTGCGCGTGAGGTCGTCGTTGGACTTCGCGTCCAGCACCTTGAAATCTTCCTGATCGAGCACGAGTTGCTTCACGTCCGACAACGTGATGTACGTGCTCGTCTCCGTGTCATACAGCCGACGGTTTGGATATTTTTTGATGAGTCTTTCGGCGGCTTTCTTTGTAGTAGTAGTGGTGGTCATTTAACGCCTTTAAACGCAAAACTTTACTGCGATCGCAGCAAGCAGGTCTTGCGTTGTCGCAAAAAAGCGCTGCTGCATGTTCGCCGCATCGTTGATAAATCCGGCGAGTGGCGGCTTCCCGCGACGCTGAACAGCGCGCGGGAAGCCGCCGCCCGTCAGCCCATATGCAAGCCGCCGTTCAGCGAGAAGTCAGCGCCGGTCGAGAAGCCCGATTCGTCGGACGCGAGCCACGCGCAGATCGAACCGATTTCGTCAGGCGTGCCGAGACGCCGCACCGGAATCGTCGCGACGATCTTCTCCAGCACTTCCGGACGGATCGCCTTCACCATGTCCGTGCCGATATAGCCCGGCGACACCGTGTTGACCGTCACGCCCTTGGTCGCCACTTCCTGCGCGAGCGCCATCGTGAAGCCGTGAATGCCGGCCTTCGCCGTCGAGTAGTTCGTCTGGCCGAACTGCCCCTTCTGGCCGTTCACCGACGAAATATTGATGATGCGGCCAAAGCCGCGCTCGACCATGCCGTCGATGACCTGTTTCGTGACGTTGAAGAGGCTCGTCAGGTTGGTATCGATGACCGCGGTCCAGTCTTCGTGCGTCATCTTGCGGAACACGACATCGCGCGTGATGCCCGCGTTGTTCACGAGGATATCGACCTCGCCGACTTCGGCCTTGACCTTGTCGAACGCGTTCTTGGTCGATTCCCAGTCGCCGACGTTGCCTTCCGAGGCGATGAATTCGAAGCCGAGCGCCTTCTGGTCTTCGAGCCATTTCACCCGGCGCGGCGAATTCGGGCCGCAGCCCACGACGACCGTGAAGCCGTCCTTGAGCAGGCGCTGGCTGATACTCGTGCCGATGCCGCCCATCCCGCCGGTTACATACGCTATGCGCTTCGCCATTCCTCACTCCATTTTCGTTATGCGGACGACGATCTCCGTGCCGTCCGCTGGCCCTTCCCAATCCTGCCAGTGACTTACAGACGTTCCACCGCCAGCGCGACACCCATGCCGCCGCCGATGCACAGCGACGCCAGACCCTTCTTCGCGTCGCGCTTCTGCATTTCGTGCAGCAGCGTGACGAGAATCCGGCAACCCGATGCGCCGATCGGGTGACCGATCGCAATCGCGCCGCC
>NZ_FCOE02000093.1 GCF_001544915.2 Caballeronia pedi
CTTCGCGAAGGCGAGGCGCACATCGAGTTTCTGTTCCGCTGCTTCCCTGAAGTCAAACAGGGTCGCACGGTACTCGGCACGTGCTATCTGCCGACGGTGCAGGGTTCTCTGCGGCCGCTGTTCCTTTTCCTTCTCGAGCGCATGTTCGGCGCGTTCCCTGACTTCCTGATCGTGCTCGACAAAGATTACTGGGACACGTGCGGGCCGCGCCTGCGTGAGGTTCTGGTCTATCACGAGCTGCTGCATGCAGCGCACGCGCGCGACAAATACGACGCGCCGAAATTCGACAAGGAAGGGCGCCCGTGCTGGGCGATCCGTGGGCACGACGTCGAGGAGTTCGCGGAGACCGTGCGCCGCTACGGCGCGTGGCATGAGGGCATCGAGCGCCTTGTCGAGGCGGCTGCGGAGCACGGCGCATGAGTCGGTCCATCAGAGGTGGAAAGGGGCCGGGCTTCGAGTATTGGACCGCGCGCCCATTCAATAAGCACGGCGGCACGCTCAGCCCGAACGGCGGCAAGTTTCACAAGAAGCGCACGCACAAAGCGGAACGCCAGGAAGGGCGCCGCGACGCGCGCGAACACGAATAACCCGGGCCGGGCGGATCCCGGCGTTATGGAGAAACCGAAGTGAATCAATCCCTCGAGCAGTATTTCCGCGATGCGCTGACGACGTCCGGCGCGATCGATTTCCGCGTTCGCGCATCCGTGACGGACAACGGCGTCGCGTTCTACATCCATCCCGCCGATCGGTCTGGCGTGACGGCCGATTTCAAGGTCGAAGGCAACACGCTGCGCCCGGCTGGCGGCATCCCGTGGGCGATTCTCGCGCCCGGCGCGCGTCCGCCGATCCTTGGCGAGGATGGCGCGCTGCTCGCGGTGCCTGCCGGCACGGCGGAGGATCTTGCCGCATCGGTGGCGCCGTGAGCGCGGCCGTTCAAGAGCAGATCGAGGACCTGCAGCGGCGCGTTGAGGCGCTGGAGCGTGAGCGCGATATGCGCCGCTCGATCGGGCCAATCGAGGCTTCGCCGGCACGAGGTCCGCTGCCTGGCGGTAACTGGCCGTTCATCCCGCCGAATGCGATTCCGAATCTCGGTGAGCAGCATTGCCCGAAATGCGGAATCACGCTCGCACCGGTAATGGGCTACGTGTGCGGGCGCGGTGACTGCCCGACGGGCTTGGGCGGAATGATCTGTGTCGCTCAAACCGGGAGCCCAACATGATCCTGCCGCTGATCTGGTGGCTGTGGTGGGGCGTGATGCTCCACGATCCGCGCGAGCCGGCCGATCGCGGTCCGCGCGACGCGCTCGGCGCGCGTGTCTATGAATGGCAACCACGTTCGAAACGCATCTAACAGACTGCAAATCTGTCGCGCGCGGGCGTCGCTCCGCGCCGGCATTGGCTTGCAGGCCGATTGACCGAATCTAGGGCGCTCGCAGGGCGCACCATGCACTGAATGTTTCCTCATCACGTCGTACCGCTGCGCTCCGCGCTGCATTCGCTGGCTGATGTTCCGGCGGAGCGCCAGGAGCCCGCTGCCAAGCAAACCGGCTATCGCCTGCGTACCGGCAAGCCGTCGAAGGCAAAGACCGTCCTGACCGATGCGCAAGTACTGCGCATGCGCGAGCAACACGAATTCGAGGGCGTGCCCGCGCGCAAGCTGGCGGAGGAGTACGGGCTTGATCGCGAGTACGTCTACAAGCTGCTCGACTACCGGACGCGCTCGAAGCTGATTCCGGCGCGGCACAAAACCGAAAAGCCGGTAAAGCCCGGGCCAAAGCGTTTCGAACGCTGAGTATGCCAAGTATGCAAAACGAGGGCTTTGCATACTCGCAATGCATACTTGAGTTTGCTGTCGTGAAACCAGAATCAGGGGTATGCCAAAGAAAATCCCTGATGATGAAAAGCGCGAGATCCTGCGCGCGATTTCCGAACACCTGGCGATCGAGGGTCCGCAGAACTGGGATCCGCTGATCGAGAAGCTGGGCATCTCCCGGCAGACCCTTTTCAAGTTCGTGAAGGAGGTGCGCGGCATATCCGGATCGGACGCCGCGCCCGGGCTGCTGCGCTTGGCGCAAAAGCAGATCAAGGAAGTCGTCAAACCGATTGAGGACGCGCGCGAGGAGGTCGCCAAACACCTGCCCGCCGTCCCTTCGCCAAACACGATCGCCCACAAAGGCCAGGCCGCGATCGTCCACGTCGATTTCATGACGCGCCTCGAGAGCCTGTACCAGGACGCGGAGATGATCCGCGAGTACTCGATCGTCCGCGATGCCGACGGCAAGCAAAAGATCAAGAACCCGGTTTTCTTCGCCTCGTCGATCAAGCAGCGGCGCGAACTGCTCGAAACCTTCCTGCATTCGGTGCAGGAGGTCTATGACCTGAATCGCATGCAGTCGATGTTCGACACGATCGTCGAGGAGATCGGCCGCGCGGATCCGGAGTTGGCGCGCAAGGTGATCGATCGTCTGCGCGAGCTGAACAACCGCTACGGGCTCACGATGGAGGCGCGGATCTCGTAATGGCGTTCATGAGGCGAAAGGCCGGTAAGCCGGCCGATGTGGCGAGTGGGCTATCCGACATGCTGTCGCGGCTCGAGCAGATGACGGGATACCGCGCCGATACGGATTCGATCGGCGATCTGTCTTTCATCGAGTGGTGCGAGGAGTTGGCGCGCGGTAAGAAGGGCGACGGCACGGACGGTCTCAAGGTCGACGGCAAACCGTTTCGGCTCGACAACCGGCCGGCGCTGCGCCCGCTCTATGAGGCGATACCGAAGACGCGCGCGGATGCGAAAGACGCGATGCTCGTCGTCATGAAGGCGACGCAGCTAGGTCTGACCGTGTGGGAAGTGCTCGCGAACATCTACATGGCGGTGCGCTGGGAGCCAGTGAGCATCGGCATGTTCATGCCTGCGCAGGCGACGGCTATCCACAAGTCCGAGCACCGTTTCATGCGGATGGTGCGCAGCGCACCGGAGCTCTACAAGTACCTGGTGACCGGCCGCGACGTCGACGGCAAGAAGAAGCAGGTGGGCGAGGGCAACGTGCTGACGCGGAAGGTCGGCGAGTCACTGCTCCTGTTCCTGTGGACGACGGGTAAGGTGACGACGGAGTCGATTCCGATGGACATCGTCACGCTGGACGAGGTGCAGGAGATGGCACTCGATCAGATCGACAAGGTCCGCGCGCGGACGGGCGACTCCGACATTCAGTTCACGCTGATGCTGTCGACGGCGAACATGCCCGAGCTCGATATCGATTTCTGGTATCGCCAGGGCACGCAGGAAGTCTGGCACACGGAGTGCCCGCATTGCCAGGCGCTGTCGGATCTGTCGGATCCGGCGGCCATTTTTCCGACCAAGTCGATCGGCTATAACACGGGCCAATTCCCCGGCGCGCCGATGAATGAGTACGTCTGGACGTGCCCGACGTGCGGCGGCTGGATCGAGGATCCGCAGGTTGGTCGGTACATCGTAACCAATGCGGCCGCGCCGGCGAAGCTGCGCTCGTTCCTGCTGCCGCGCACGATCTCGCCAAAGATGACGCCGCGCAAGATGGTCGAGGCGCACGGCCGCGCGAAGACGGGCAATCAGAAGAAATCGTTCTGGAATCGCACGCTCGCGCGCCCGTACATCGACGCCGATCAGTTGCCGGTGACGATGGTGCACTGCCTGGCGGCGATGGAGGCGGGCATCAAGCGCGGCCTGAAGTGGGAGAAGCGCGGCGACGGCACAAGCTTCTATTGCGCCGGCATCGACCAGATGGGTTCGTTCAACGCGATGATCATCAAGAAGCGCATGCCTGATGGGCGGCAGGCGGTGGTGCACGTCGAGGCGATCTTCAACGACAATCCGTTCGAGCGCTGCGGTGAGTTGATGGATCAGTTCGGCATCGCCGTGTGTGTCGTCGAGCAGCTTCCGAACGTCAATGACGCACGGCGCTTTGCGAACAAGTTCCCGGGCCGCGTCTTCCTGGCGGGCTATGCGGATCTGCGCGACGATCAGATGGTGTGGGGCGATCAGCTTTCACGCTCCGATATGCGTACGGCGGAGGAGGATCGCTCGCGCTTCAGTGTGACGCTGAACCAGTACAAGTGCATGCAGACGGCACTGTTCCGCGTGCGCGAGGGCACGTGCCTGTTTCCGAACGCCGATGAGCTCGAGCAAGACGTGATCGAGGACGGCAAGCGCAAGCGCATCGCGATTCTGCGGGACTGGGTGTTCTTCCACTTCACGAAGACGGCGCTTGTGATCGATGACGGATCCGAGACCGAGAACGGTCGCGCGAAGAAGGTGACTGAGGCGCGCAAGCTCCGCATGAAGGTCGTAAAGGTCGGCATCGATCCCCACTACAGTTACGCGAACATGCTGTGCGATGTCGCGTGGGCGCGCGCGCACGGCACGAGCACCTTCATCATGCCGGACACGAAGCCGACGGAAGGTGAGGCGCTGGCGAAGCAGGCGGAGGCGATCGGCCTTCCGCAGACCGTCGTGCGGATCTTCGAGGAGTTGCCCGCCGGCGAGCGCTGCGGCCGCTGCGTGTCGTTCGACGCGGAATCGAGCATGTGCGGCGAGCGCGATCTCGCGACGAAGGCGTCCGCGCCTGGCTGCCCGCTGTACATCGCGCGCTCGTTTTAGCGCCCGTCCTGCGCCCGGCGGATGCGCGACGCTCCGCCGGTGCCTTGCTGCGTGCCGCGCCGAGCGCATCTGCCAACACACTTTGTGTCTGTTCGCGCCGCGCGGCACGCGCCTGTCGTGACTCGAAAATCAGAGTCATGAATGCGAATCTCATCATCCTAAAGAAGGGCGAAACGCCTGCGGGCTCGCGCTGGATCACGATCAACGGCGGCGACGGTGAAGGTCAGCACGTGCTGATCAAGCCGCGCGAGGGCGGCGGCGCTGAGATCGTCGGCGGCGCTGGTGGTGCGCTCGATGGCAAGAAGCTGCCGCCGAAGGG
>NZ_FCOE02000020.1 GCF_001544915.2 Caballeronia pedi
GCGACCATCGGCGACGGCTTCCAGAGCGCGCCGTCGGCATCGCGCAGCATGTTCGCGGCGGGCGTGGGTATCATCCATCGTTTCTGATTCGGATTACGAATCATCGAGTTTTATCTTTCTTCGCCTGCGCAGCGATGCGCGGGCGAGGCTCTGTTGTACGCGATCGAAATGAAGTCAGGGAGATAACCAATGAGAGCTCTGGAATCCAGGTGGCTGCTTGCCGTATTGGCTGCATGCATCGTGACAGTTGTCGTCACTGCGTGCGGCGGCAGCGGCAGCGACGCCACAAGCAGCGACAGCACCTCCAAAACGCCACTGGCCGTCGTGAAGCCGGTCGTCGACTGTTCGAAGCTGGCATCGACGGATATCACCGACATCGGCGGCGCGGGCAGCACGATCAGCTCAGCCACGGTCACCGCCGCGACCGTCAACGGCGCAAGCGTGAACTTCTGCACGGTGAAAGGCACGCTCGCCCCATCGAACACCTTCGAAGTCGCGCTGCCGGTCGACTCGTGGACGCAGCGCTTCGCTGAACTCGGCTGCGGCGGCTTGTGCGGCAACCTGAGTGATCCGACCAAGCAAACCTCGTTCAGCTTCAGCTACACGTGCCCGCTCGTGCAGCAAGGCGGTTTTGTCACGGCGGCGACCGACATGGGCCATTCCGGACAGGACGCCACATGGTCCACCGATCCGCAAAAGCAGGCCGACTTCGCTTATCGCGGCCAGCACATCACGACGCTGGCGGCGAAGAAACTGATCAAGACTTACTACGGTCAGGAACAGAAATATTCGTACTTCGTCGGTTGCTCCGATGGCGGCCGCGAGGCGCTGATGGCCGCGCAACGTTATCCGTCGGATTACAACGGCATCGTCGCGGGCGCACCCGCCGCGCATTTCCAGATTCAGAACTCGCTGTATCACGGCTGGAACGTCGAATCGAACAGCACGACGGGCACGAGCGCCGGCAAGGCCGTGCTGTACGCCGACAAGGCTCAGGTGCTGCACAAGGCGGTCGTCGCCGCGTGCGGCGGTCAGGCGGGCGTGGCCGATGGCCTCATCGCCGATCCGCGCACCTGTCATTTCGATCCCGCGACGATTCAGTGCGCGGCCAGCGCGTCGAGCACGAGTAACTGCCTGACGGCCGCCGAAGTCGACACCGCGAAGAAGCTCTATAGCGGCCCGACCGATGCGAACACCGGCACGCTGATGCTCGGCGGCTCGCCGCTGTATGGCTCGGAGGCGAACTGGATCGGCGTCGAAGTACCGACGTCGAACTCGACGGACGCGCCCGTGCCCGTGTCGAGCATCTTCAGCTACATGATCGTGACCGGCGCGTACAACCTGATCTTCACCGGCTCGCCGACGATGCCGAACATCGATACCTTCGGTTATCACGACGCCAGTTTCTACCCGAGCTATCTGCAGACGAACCACGCGCTCAACGATGCGACGAGTCCCGATTTGTCGGCATTCAAGAACGCGGGCGGCAAGCTGATTCTGTGGCACGGCTGGGCCGATCAGCACATTTCGCCGCTCTTCACGATCCGCTACTACCAGGCCGTGAAGGACACGATGGGCGAAGCGAGCGCGAATGAATTCTCGCGCCTGTATCTGGTGCCGGGCGTGGGTCATTGCGGTGGCGGCGAAGGCTTCCCGAACATCGATCTGGTTTCGCAGATCACCGGCTGGGTCGAACAGAGCGCCGCGCCCAATGCCGTGATGACCTATCAGACCGATGCGACGACGAGCAAGGTGACGGCATCGCGTCCGGTGTATCCGTATCCGGCGGTCGCGAAGTTCAGCGGCAACGGCGACTGGCATGACGGCGCGAACTGGAGCCAGGGCGCACCGCTGTATAACGATCCGGCGCCTGCCTGGGCGGGCTCGTCGTTCTATACGACGTATAGCCCCAAGACGCAGGGCGTGGCGGCGCCGTAACGCGTTGGGAGCGCGCGCGGCGTCTGCGCACTATCATGATCGAATCGTAGCGACATAGGTCGAAGCGGGCCTCGGTCCGACGATTCGTCAAGGAGGACGTCGTGTTCCGCCATCGCATCGTCGGGACGTTCGTGCTGGCTGTTGTCACGCAGGCATCGGCTGCGTCGAACGATGATTTTGCCGGAACGGTCGATATCGGCGGGCGCGCGCTCCATCTGGAATGTCGCGGTCATGGGGGTCCCACGGTGATTCTAGAAGCGGGCGCGCTCAGCCGGGGCGATGTCTGGAGCCGCGACAAACTGCAGCCCGCAGGCGCGCGGACGATGGTGCTGCCTGGCGTCGCCGCCTTCACACGGGTATGCGCCTATGACCGCCCCGGCACACTGCGCGAAGTCGATCCGAACCGCGAGCCGAACGGTCCGCTGTTCGTGCCCAGCCGCAGCACGCCAGTGCATCAGCCGCGCACGACGCGCGACAAGGTGAACGATCTGCACGCCCTGCTCGCGGCCGCGAAGATACCCGGTCCGTATGTGCTCGTCGGTCACTCGGCGGGTGGTCTCATCGCACGCCTGTATGCCAGCACGTATCCCGATGATGTCGTCGGCATGGTGCTGATCGACACGACGCCCGAGAACGTCTGGCTGCGCTTTCAAGAAGCGCTGCCGCCCGCGCAATGGAAAACGTTCGAAGCGCTCACCGTGAAAAATCAGGAGTTGCTCGACGCGTATCCCGAAGCGGAACAGTGGTGGACCGCGCCGCTCGCCGACGACGCTTCGACCCGTCAGGTGCGCGAAGCGAGAGCACGCGCACCGATGCGCCCGATACCGCTCTTCATCCTCGGCCATGGCATTCCGTTTCCCGCGCCGTTTGCCGGATGGCCGGCCGACAGGATGGAAGCGATCATGAGCAAGCTGCGCGACGATCTGGCAACGATGACGCCCGACGCGAAAGTCGTCGTCGCGAAGCAGAGCGGTCACGACATTCATCAGGATCAGCCGGACCTGGTCATCGCCGCGATCCGGCAAGTGGTCGATGCAGTACGTGATCCGAAGACATGGCGCATTGCGCCCTCAACGTAGAAGCCGTTGCTGCGGAACGAATTAAAACAGTACAGACCGTTCCCCATATCCCGGCACAGGCAAGATGTTTTTTCTGCTGTCCGGTTTACTTCTACATCAGAACAAAGTAACCTTTCCTCGCTGATTCAAGCCCGGCGACTACTTGGCCGCGGGTAAGAAATCAATCGCCCTCAAGTCAGAAATTTTGACTTCGTCGAAACACACTCGCTGCACATGTTACCGATGACCCATGGTCATCGAGCGCTCGCCGCTCATCGCGCCGGCCGCCTTTCTTCAACTGCGGCCGGTCATTCGGATCACTAAAGATCTTTCGCGAAGTCATCGGAAGCGCTTGCGCGCGGCCCGGTGTTCGCATCGTCTCGTCCATCGCCGGGAAAGGCACACTCTCGTCTTCGCGAGATCGCACCATTATTTTCGTCATCCTAATTTATATGAAGAATCGATCCTTCTCCTCGTTCGGCGGCTTTATCGCCACGGCAGTCCTGATGAGCGCGATGCTCTCCGCATGCGGCGGCGGCGGCGACAGTGACAGCGCCGCCGATACCGCCGCGACCGGCAAGAGCGCCGCGCTGCCGAAGTCCACTGCAAAGGCAGCAAGCGGGAACGGCTCGATCTTCTACGGCATGAACGGCCATAACACCAATGGCGGCGCATACGACTTCACGAGTCCGCAGACACAGCTTGCGCAACTCCAGGAACTGGGCGCAACGATCTATCGAAACGACGTCTACAGCCAGACATCGGCGAACATGCTTGCCGGCATCGCCAAGACGATGGCCGACGGCGGCGTGATGGTGTATCCGGTGATGCTCCTGACGCTCAACTACAACAGCGAAAGCGACGCCTACAACGCCGGCTACAAGCTCGGCCAGCAGACCGCGAACAGCTATCGCTACACGTACTACGAGGTCGGCAACGAACTGGAGGCGAAGGCGCTCAATGGCAATGTCGACGGCACCGTCTGGTATCAGTACAACAACTGGTCGTACATGCTCGCGCGCGGCGTGATTCGCGGCATGATCGCGGGCGTGAAGTCGGTCGACGGCAACGCGAAGATCGTGCTCGGTGGCACATGGCTGCACACCGCCTTCTTCCAGATGCTCGCCGACGGCTCGCAGCCCGACGGCACCTGGGGCCATCCGACCGTGAGTTGGGACGTCACCTCGTGGCACTGGTATTCGAGCCAGGGCGACATCACCCACGCATGCGGCGGCACGGGCTGCCACGACGTGCTGCAGACGCTGCACGACATGGGCAAGCCGATCTGGATCAACGAGTTCGGCGTGCGTCCGGATTACGGCTCGTACAACCAGATCGCCAGCTACATGACGGGCAACACGATGATGGCGCAATTCGCGAGTGTCGCGTCGAAGTACAACATCCAGTCGATTCAAGCGTTCCAGCTCTACGACGACAGCGAAGGCGCTTATGGACTCGCCGAGGGCGACGGCATCACGAAGAAGGCCGCTTACTGGGCGTACAAGGATTTCGTGCAGAACCACCCGATGTAAGGCATCGGCGGTAAGAAACGGAAAGGCGCGCGCTTTAAAGCAGGCGCGCGCACTCGCCGTTATCGCGGTTTTGCGAGAACCGGATAACGACGAGGGAATCCATGCAGATCAACAGTGCGACGACGACTGCCTACACGAACGCCGACGCGCCTGAATCGCGCCGGCCTGCCCCTGCCGACGCCACGACCGATGACGCCACCTCACAACCGACCGATGCACCGTCGTCGGTGAAATCCTTCGCATATGGCGCGCTCGGCCTCGAACGTCCCGAAGTGCAGGCGACCGATACGAACGGCTTCTACACCGCAGGCAAATGGGTCGCAGCGGCCGTGACGATCGGCGGCATCGTGTCGTTGTTCGTTTGATGACGGCACTCGCAAATTAATACCTGGAAATAACTTGCCGGATTGGCGCTTTGCTCCGCATATCGAATCGCGGCGCGGCGCGGGAAGATCTCGATGCGCGCTGTCTGCACACGACAGACCGCCTCTTCCCTCGACACTACGCCAAGCCATGCAAGCACACCTCTCACGCACTCCCAACTTGCTCTCCCTGCGCCGCGCGCTCGTCGCCGTGGCGCTCTTCGTGCCGATGCTGTCCGCCTCCGCCGAGGATCTTCCGGACGTCTGTTCCGCGCTGAAGACCATCGTCGATGCACACGCTTTCGACACGCTCGCCAAAGACCGCGCCCTGCTGCCCGCCGGTTCGCCTGGTCAAGGCACATGCAAGAGCAGCGCCCATACCTATGACTGCCGCTGGCGCGCGCACTGGGGCGCGGATGGCATCGTCGCCGATCCGTTGCAGGAACTGGGCGCGGATATCGCTGCCTGCTTTCCCGATGTGCGTCACGACGTGAACACCGCGACGCGTCAGCATTTCGCGCTGCGCGACACCACTGACAAGCGCGTGACGACGATGACCGCGACGATCGAAGCGCCGAACACCTTACGCCTGCGCATCGTGCGGTGAATGTGATTGGAAGGCTCATCGCGCGCGCGCTCCTCGCTGTCGGCGCTGGCGCACTCTCCGGCTGCACCTGGACCCTGATCACGGCCGCCGATGCAGCGGGCTCTCTGGTGCAGGCGGGCTTCACGGTCGCATCGAGTTATTCGTCGCCGACTTCGGTGACGGGCGCGCCCGCCGCACTGCAATCCGTGTGCATCGAGCTGAATCAGACGGTCGCGACCGGCGACTTCGTGCCCGGTCTGCAAGTCGCATTGCAGCGACGCGGCGTCAACTCGATGGTCTATAACCCCGGCACGTCGCCGCCCGGTTGCGAGGCGATGCTCGTGTATAACGCGACCACGCGCTGGGACAAGCGCGCGTTCAGCAGCGAGCCGATGTCGTATCTGTCGGCGATCGATCTGACGCTGCTGCGGCAAGGGCAGATTCTCGTGACCGCGCGCTACGACACGAATGGTCTGAACATAGATCGTTTCGCGAGCGCGCGGCAGAAGCTTGACGCGCTGGTCGACCGCATGGTGGTGGCGCGCACGCCCTGACGCTTTCCTTACCGCATCTTTCCGATGCGATCGCGCGCGTGAAAGCAATGCTAATCTGCCCACGCTGTTGCTGTTGTTGACCGATCCCTCTTGCGGCTCGCCGGTGTCCTTCTGGCGGGCCGTCTTTTTTTGGGGGTCATGCGAAGGCTTTTCCGTTATCGGCGGGCAATGCTAAAGTTCGCAAAGTGGTCGGACCAGTGAGGCATACCATGCATGACGAGAGCCAGGAAGACGCGCTGCAGATCGCCGACGCCGTCGCGGGACGCATCGAAGGGCTGATCGTCGACGGCGTGCTGAAGCCCGGTCAGGCGCTGCCTTCCGAACGGCGCCTCACCGCAAAACTCGGCGTGTCGCGATCCGCCGTGCGGGAGGGACTGAAGGTGCTGCGTACGCGCGGGATCATCGAAACCTCGCATGGACGCGGCTCGTTCGTCGCCGCGCTGACCACGCAACCCGCGCTCACGCCGATGATGCATCTGCTCGGCTCCCAGCCACGCACGCTCTACGACATTTTCGAAGTGCGCGAAATGCTCGAAGCCGAATCCGCGCGTCTTGCCGCGCTGCGCGGCACGCAGGCGGATTTCGCGCTCATCACGCGCCGATACGAGGAAATGCTCGCGGCCAACGAGAGCGACGTGGCCGAATCGACCCGTGCGCGGCTCGACTACAACTTTCATCTGTCGATCAGCGAGGCATCGCACAATCCGGTGCTCGTGCATACGCTGAGTTCGCTCACGGATCTGCTGCTGAGTTCGGTCTTCGCGTCGGTCAATAACCTCTACCATCGCGAGGCGCAAAAGCGCGTCATCGACAAACAGCACGCGCGTCTCTACAAGGCCGTGCTGGGCAAGCAGCCGGAGCAGGCGCGCAAGGCCGCGAGCACGCATATCACCACGACAACCGCCTGCATGCGGGAAATCGAGGCGGAAGAGCAGCGTCTGGTGCGCGCGACGCTGCGTCTGAAGGGCTGGCAGTGATCTCGCGCCGCGCGTGAGCGCACGGACGTGCACAAGCCGGCGCGCCCTCGCCGCCATTGATTCGCGCGGAAAACGCCTCCTGGCACGACAAAAAGAAGTGGTAGGACCAGTGGTTCGACGTCTCGACAGTCTCTTACTGGCACGGAACAATGCGCTCCATCAAAGCCAGTAGCGGCGACAAGCCGCACGATTCAGGAGACTTCTCGATGAACCCGCACACCCCAACTCCCGCCGCCGCCGAGTCAGAAACCGCGACCTACGCGAAAGTGACCTGGCGTCTCCTGCCCTTTCTTTTCATCTGCTATGTCGCGGCCTATCTGGATCGCGTCAATGTCGGCTTCGCGAAGCTACAAATGCTGAGCGACCTGAAGTTCAGCGAGTCGGTGTACGGGCTCGGCGCGGGGATTTTCTTCATCGGCTACTTCCTGTTCGAAGTGCCGAGCAACATCCTGCTGCATCGCGTGGGCGCGCGCGTGTGGATCAGCCGCATCATGGTGACGTGGGCGCTGGTGTCGGCCGCGTCGCTGTTCGTCAAGACGCCGGCAATGTTCTACACCTTGCGCTTTCTGCTCGGTGTCGCCGAAGCCGGGTTCTTTCCCGGCATCGTGCTCTATCTGACTTACTGGTATCCGTCTTCGCGACGCGGCCGCATGAACGCGCTCTTCATGATCGGCATTCCGGTGGCGGGCGTGGTCGGCGGTCCGCTGTCGGGCTGGATCATGCAGGCTTTCAACGGCGTCCACGGACTGTCGAACTGGCAGTGGCTCTTTCTGCTCGAAGCGCTTCCGTCGCTCGTGCTCGGCATCCTCACGCTGTTCATGCTGCCGAACGGGATTCGCGCGGCGTCGTGGCTGAACGAGCAGGAGAAGCAGCTTCTCGAAGCCAACATCGCACGCGATGAACCGGCCGGCGCGGATCATTCGCTGAGGAGCGTGGTGTCGAACGGACGTGTGTGGCGTCTCGCCGCGATCTACTTCTGCTGCATGATGGGCCTCTACGGCGTGAGCTTCTATCTGCCGACGCTCATCAAGACGGCGGGCGTCAAGAACGCGCTCGACGTCGGCCTGTTCACGGCGATTCCTTATGCGGTCGCGATCGTGTCGATGATTTTCGTCGCGCGCAGTTCGGACCGTCGCAACGAACGGCGCTGGCATCTCGCTTTGGCGGGCGTCGCGGCCGCAGCGGGCTTCTATGCAAGCACGCTCCATACGGGCAACCTCGCGCTCGCACTGATCACGCTGTCGGTCGGCACGGCGGGTGTGTTGTCGATGATGCCGGTGTTCTGGACCTATCCGAGCAGCGTGCTCACGGGCGCCGCCGCAGCAGCCGGCATCGCGATGATCAATTCGATCGGCAATCTCGCCGGCTTCGTCAGCCCGTCGATCATCGGCTGGATGAAGGACGTCACGCACAGCACGAACGCGGGGCTGATCGTCGTCGCCGGGGCGCTCGTCGTCGGCGCGATCCTCACGCTCACGCAGCGCGCAACGGCAGCGTCGGCGGCGGAATCGTCGTCTTCGGAACCGCACCGCGCTTGAGGCCGCCATGTCCGTCATCGCTCCTTCCGCCCTTGCCTTCGGCGAATCGCGCAGAAGCCTGCTCGCGTCGCTCGGCGATATCGTCGGCGCGCGCAACGTACTCACCGGCGATGCCCCGACGCGCCGCTACCGCACCGGCTACCGTTTCGGCACCGGCCGCGTGCTGGCGGTGGTGCGCCCCGGCACGCTCGTCGAGCAATGGCGCGTGCTCGTCGCATGCGTCGCGGCGCGCACGATCGTCATCACGCAGGCGTCGAACACGGGCCTCACCGGCGGCTCGACGCCCGATGGCGACGACTATGATCGCGATGTCGTCATCGTCAGCACGGCGCGGATCAAGCATGTCCATCTGATCAAGGACGGGACGCAGGCGGTCTGCATCGGCGGCACGACGCTCGATCAGCTCGAACGTGCGTTGAAGCCGCTCGGACGCGAGCCGCATTCGGTGATCGGCTCGTCGTGCATCGGCGCGTCGGTGCTGGGCGGCATCAGCAACAACTCGGGCGGCTCGCTCGTGCATCGCGGACCGGCCTATACGGAGATGGCGGTGTTCGCCGCCGTCGATGCAACGGGCGTGCCGCGCCTCGTGAATCATCTTGGCATCGAACTCGGCGGCACGCCCGAAGAGATCCTGTCGCGCATCGAAAACGGCGCATTCACCGATGCCGATGTTCGCGAAGGCGCAGCGGCATCGGATCACGACTACGCGACCCATGTCCGCGATATCGATGCGCCCACGCCCGCGCGCTTCAACGCCGATCCGCGCCGGCTCTTCGAAGCGTCGGGCTCCGCCGGCAAGGTGATGACCTTCGCGGTGCGCCTCGACACGTTCGCGGCCGAGCAAGGCGCGAAGGTGTTCTATATAGGCACCAATGACACGAGCGTGCTGACGGACATCCGCCGCCACGCGCTCGCTAATTTCACGCATCTGCCGATCGCGGGCGAATACCTTCATCGCGATGCGTTCGATGTCGCAAGGAAATACGGCAAGGACCTCTTCGTCATCGTCGACAAGTTCGGCACGGACCGGCTGCCGCTCTTCTTCAGTCTGAAGACGCGTTGCGACGCGTGGTTCGAGCGTCTCGGCTTCATGCCGAAGCATCTGAGCGATCGCGTGCTGCAGTGGGTCAGCGACCGCTTGCCGGATCATCTTCCCGCACGTCTCGCGACGTATCGCGAAGAGTACGAGCATCATCTGATGCTGAAGGTGCCCGCAGCAGGCATCGACGAAGCGCGCGCGTTTCTGTCGACGCGCTTTGCGAGCGGCGGCGGCGCATATTTCGAATGCAGCGAGGAAGAAGGCCGCAAGGCGTTCCTGCATCGGTTCGCGGCGGCGAGCGCGGCGGTGCGCTATCGCGCGGTGCATCATCGCGAGGTCGAGGATATCGTCGCGCTCGATATCGCGTTACGGCGCGACGACCGCGAGTGGTTCGAGAAGCTGCCAGAGAAGATCGAGCGCCCTATCGTGCTAAAGCTGTATTACGGGCACTTTCTGTGTCATGTGTTTCATCAGGACTACATCGTTACCAAAGGCAACGACTGCATGGCGCTGGAACACGAAATGCTCGAATTGCTCGATGAGCGTGGCGCAGAGTATCCCGCCGAGCACAACGTGGGGCATCTTTATGAGGCGAAGCCACAGCTTGCGGCGTTCTACGAAGAGCTCGATCCGTGCAATTGCTTCAATCCGGGAATCGGGAAGATGTCGAAGTTCGCGGCGTATCGGGAGCGTGCGGGCGAGGCTTGAACGCCTCTCTACGCAATCAACTTCACCCGCAACATCGCCACGTCCGCATTGCTCATCGACAAACCCTGCGCCAGATAATTGCTCAACGTGCCGAACTCGCGATGCATCTCCTCGAACGCCGCTTCGAGCGTCGCGCTCTGCGCCTGATAAAGCGGCGCGACCGTCAGCACATCCGTCCCAATCCGCGCCGCATGCGCCTTCACGCGTGCGTCGATATGCGCCTGTGCCGCCGTGTTGGTCAACAGATAATCCTGAATGATCACGTCGAGCGGCACATCGGCGATGGCGAGCAACAGCGCCGCCGCCCAGCCGGTGCGATCCTTGCCCGCCGTGCCGTGAATCACCTGCGGCCCCGCAACGCGCGCAAGCCGCGTCAGCAGCGCCCCGAACTGCAAGCGCGCGACCGGGTCCGTAACGAGCTGACGTTGCTGCCCGATCATCCACGCGCTCGCGGCCGCCGCGTCGCGAGGCATCGCCGCCGCGGCGTCGATCGGCGCGACTTCATGCGTCTCACGCACGGCGTTCGCCGGCACGCGATCCGGCGCAAGCGCGGTCTCGCTCACCACGCGAAGATCATGCACCGCGCGCAACGACAGCCGCGCGAGCGCAACCGCGTCCGCGTCATCGGGCGTGAGCGCGCCCGAGCGATAGAACACGCCGCGCCGCAGCCGGTTTCCATCGACGGTTGGATAGCCTTCGCCCATGCCCGCCACATCGCGGAAGTTTTCTATCGAAGCAAGTGTCGGCGTCGCCGTCACCGCCTGATCGTCGCTGGCGCCGCCGCATGCCGACAGCAACGCGCCCGCGCCGAACGTGGTCGAAAGCAGCGCGACGCGCGCGCCGCCACGAATGAAGGCGCGGCGCGACATGGGCGCCGCATGCGTGGACGAAGCAGGCATCATGTTTCTTCAAAGGGAATGACGATGCGCACGATCAGCCCGCCGCCGTCGGCATTGCCGATCTCACAGCGGCCACGCTGCTCGCGCGCGAGACGCTCGACGATGGTGAGCCCGAGTCCGCAATGTCCGTTGCCGCTGCGCGCGGGATCGAGCCGCACGAACGGCCGCAATACGTCGTCGAGGCGCTCGTCGGGAATGCCGGGGCCGTGGTCGCGCACTTCGATCAGCCATTCGCCGCCCTGCCGCGCGGTGCGGATCTCGACGGGCGGTTCGCCATGCTCCAGCGCGTTGTCGACGAGATTGGTCATCAGCCGGTCGATGAACGTGCGCGGCAACCTGAACGCCTCGCCCGCATCGAGCGACAGCGCGAACAAAGGCTCATCGCCGTCTTCGGGCGACGCGAACTGCTCCGCGATGAACGCATCGACGCCGGTATCGCTGCTTTCCGAAGTCGAGCGGCCCGCGAATTCGAGGAACTGCTGAACGATGCGCGTCATCGAATCGATATCGCGCAGGAAATGCGCGCGCTCGCGCTCGTCCTTGGCAAGCACGCTCGCGCGCAGCGAGAGGCGCGTGAGCGGCGCCTTCAGATCGTGCGCGATGCCCGCGAGCATCACGGCGCGATCGTCGTCCGTATCGATGAGCTTCTTCATCATCTGGTTGAACGCGCCGATCAGTTCGCGCAATTCACGCGGACCGTTTTCATCGACGGGAACCGGGCGCTCGCCGCTCCCGAAACGGCGCGCCGCCTGCGCGACACGCGCGAGCGGCCGCTGCAACTGCCACGTCGCGAAGAGCGAGAGCACCAGCGCGCCGGCGAGCAGCACGACCGCCTCCGTCATGAACGGCGCGGGCGGCGGCAAGTCGATCGGCGTGACGATCCACACATTGCTCGACGGATAGCGCACCCAGAGCCGCGACTTGTTGCGCGCATCGATATCGACGGCGATCTGCGAACCCTCCGGCAAGCCATCGGCGATCTGACGCGCGAGATGCGCGTGGCGCGTCTTGCGGGCATCGCGCAAGGTGAGCGGCTCGGGCATGTTCCACACCGGCACGATATGCACGCGCGTTTCGCGCATCAGCCGCCCGCCGAGCGCGACATCGTTGTGCGCGGCCTCCAGCACGATCAGCAATGCGCGCGCGTAGCCATCGGCTTCGCGGTGCGGACCCTGCACGTGGAGAATCGCGAACCAGCCGCCTTGCAGCGCGAGCAGCACGCACACGGACACGAGCGCCATGCGGCCGAACAGCGTGTCGATGAAACCGCGCGGCGCGCGCGCGGCCTGCCAGAGACCCAGACGCATCGCGGCTAGGTCCCGAACCGGTTCGATGTCGGGCCATCGGTGTCGGGCACGAACACGTAACCTTGTCCGCGCACGGTCTGCACGTGACGCGGATTCGACGGATCGTCCTCGATGATGCGGCGCAGACGCCAGATCGGCACATCGAGCCCGCGATCGCGAAAAGCCAGATCGTCGCGATGCACGAGATCGTGGATCAGCACACGCGAAAGCACCTTGTACGGATGCTTGATGAATACCTTGAGCAACGCGAACTCGCTGTCGCGCAATGCGATGCGTTCGCCGCCGCGCAGCAGCGAGCGCGTCACGAAGTCCACTTCGAAGCGGCCGAAGCGTTCGCGCGGCGCGGGCTCGGGACGGCTCGGCGCACTCGCGCGCCGCCGCAGCACCGCTTCGATGCGCGCGAGCAGCTCACGCGGATCGAAAGGCTTGGCGAGATAGTCGTCCGCGCCCGATTGCAGCCCTGCGATCTTCTGTGGAACGCTGTCGCAGCCCGTGACGAAGATCACGGGAATGTCCTCGCCCGCCGCGCGCAGATCGCGCAGCGCGCGCAGGCCATCCGTGTCCGGCATCATGATGTCGAGCACGACGATGGACGGACGTTCGAGCTCCAGCCGCCGACGCAGGCCGCCGCCGTCGTGCAGCACGGACACGTCGATGCCTCGTGCGTTAAAGAATTGGCGCAGCAGGTCGCGCACCGCGGAGTCGTCGTCGACGATGAGAACCGATATGGACATCCCAAAATTCTATTCGGAGGTTATTCCCAACCCGCGCATTGCACGCGCCGCGCGACATTACGGATTCTTACGGAGGGCGTTTTCGCAGGCTGCGACAGCGCGTAGCACGCGCGTGCGATTCCCGCGCGAAGCCACGCACACACGCGATTCGTCCGCGCATCGCGCGATGAAACACGCCGTAACGGAAAGAAATGGAAAGTTCTCGACCGTCGCGAGCGCATCCGCGCGGCGCTTAGAATCCCTGCATGACTCCACATGTACTGATGGTCGACGACGACCCCGTGGTGCGCGATCACGTTCGCGACTATCTGCAGCAGCACGGCTTCGACGTGTCGGTTCTGAGCGACGGCGCCGATCTGAGACGCCGCGTGCAGGCCGAGCGTCCTTCGATGATCGTGCTCGACGTGATGATGCCCGGCAAGGATGGCATCAGCGCGTTGCGCGAATTGCGCAACGCCCACGACGATATTCCCGTGATCCTGCTGACGGCGCGTTCCGACGTGCTCGACCGCGTGATCGGACTCGAACTCGGCGCGGACGATTACCTCGGCAAGCCCTTCGATACGCGCGAGCTGCTCGCGCGCATCCGCTCGATCCTGCGGCGTCGCGAGAGCGCGTCGGCGTTTGCGGCGGGCGCGCCCGAGATGCGGCCGGCGTATCGTTTCGGGCCGTTCGAAATGGACTTCGGCGCGCGCGAACTGCGCCGCGACGGCGAGCGCATCGCGCTGCGCTCGGGCGAATTCGCGCTGCTCAAGACGCTCGTCAAGAACGCGATGGTCGTGCTCACGCGCGCGCAACTGAACGAGAAGCTGCGCGGCAACGGCGCGCATCGCGATCGCAGTCTCGATGTCGCCATTTGGCGTCTGCGCCGTCTGCTCGAAATCGATCCGTCCGAGCCGCGCTATGTGCAGACCGTCTGGGGCCAGGGCTATATCTTCGTGCCGCACGGCGATCCGACTGCGGCCGGGCGCATCGCGGCGCACGCGGAGGTCTGAGGCGCGCGTCGGCATCGTCAGAAGGTCAGCACGCTCATGAAGAGACGTTGCAGCCAGCCCATCGTCGTCGAATCGGCGAGCATGCCGACGCCCGCCTGTTCGATGCGCGCATTGGCCACCTTGTTCGACGCGACGTAATTGCCCGCCTCGATATCCTTCGGATTGACGATGCCCGAGAAGCGCAACTGGTCCTGATTGCCGCTCATCGCGATGATCTTGTCGCCCGCGACCACCAGATTGCCGCCCGGCAAGGTGCCGATCACCGACACCGCGAGCGTGCCGCTCATCGCCGACAGATTGCTGGTGCTGCCGTTGCCCTTGAACGACGTATTCGCCGAGCCGACGTTGAACAGACGCGCGAGCCGCGCCGCCGCGCCGCTCGATTTGTCCGCGGCCTCGGCGCTGATGCTGCTTGCGCGGCTCGCGCTGGCGTCGGCGGAATTGCTGCCCTGATACGACTCCGCGAGGCGGATCGTCAGCACGTCGCCGACTCGCTGCGCGCGCGCTGTTTCATAGAGCGAGACTGAACTCCCCGCCTGATAGATCGCGCCCAGCGTGTTGACGTTGACCGGTTGCGCGACGGCCGGCGCATACGTCGGCATCTCCACGATGGAGCGCGACGACGAGCACGCGGCGAGCGCGAGCACCAACGCCGAGCAGGGCAATGACGCCAGTTTCATGAACAATCCTCTCCTTTGATTCAGGGCGTGTCCTGCACCGAGGCAAGACGCCATCGGTCGGTCGTTTCGCGCAGCCACGATTCGTAGGCCTTCAGGCGATAGATCACATGCGCCGAGGCCGCCGCGCCGTTTGCTTCCAGCGTGATCGAACTCGTCGCGTTCTCCCACGTTCGCGTCCTGTAGCCGTTCGCGCGTTCGACGCGGCTGCGGCCGAACTTCGACGACAGCGCCTCGGTGAAGTCATCGACCACGCGCGCATCGATCACGAACGCCATGCGATACAACCGCGGCGACGCATCGCCCGGCATCGCCGCGAAGCGCAACACGTGATCGCGCGAAGGCGCGCCGTCGACGACGGCCTGCGACGCGCTCCATCCCGCCTGCGTGCGATGCGCCCACTTGCACGCGATCGACAGGCTGTGCGTGTCGCGCAGCACCATGCCGAGCGAGGCCGCTTCGAGATCCGTATCGCACACGGCGACGCTGCCGGGCGGCGTCGCGCGCGCGGGCTCGTCCCGACGGAACGCATCGAGCGAAATGCCGAGCGGCAGGCCGCGAAAATCGAAAGGCTTCTGCGCCGCGGCGAGCACGGGCATCGCCATGCAAGCGCAGAGCGCGCCACGGATGAAGGTTCGCTTCATGTCAGTCGATGGCTGTTGCGCACGCATCGAAGGGCGTGGACGCGGCATGGCCCACGACCGGCACGATCTTCAGCGCGGCCGATGTCACGCGGCACGGCAGCGCGGCGAGCGCGCAGCCATCGAGCAGGAACGGGCACGCCGCCACGGCCACGCACACGAGCGCGAAACGCAAGGATGTCGCCATGATTCACGCCGTCGTATCGACGTGATTGCCGAGGTGCGCCGGATTGACCGGCGCGGTCTTGGCGTTCGCGTTACCGGTTTCGACGCTCGGGGTATCGGTGCTGCGCTTGATGGGCAACGTGTGCGACGCCGCTTGCGTCGCGTGGGATGTGCTCGGGCCGGTGACGTTCATGCTGCGCGCTCCTTGAAGATGAAGAACCGTTGCGAATTGCAACGTGAGCGATCTTCCGTGAGCGCGCATATTGACGATCGCGCGAAAAAAACGCGCTTTTCGCGAGTGCTTACGAGGCGTTACGCGGTCGTTACCAGTTCTTCCCGACGCTCGAATTCGTCGATGCTGCGGCGCAGCGCGCGGCGCGAGATGGTATGACTGTTTCGGCGCAAAAAGCGGGTTAACGTGAATAAAAAGTGGCCGGATAGCCTCATATAGTCAATCTATCTCGCCGCCCGCAGAATCGACAGTGGAAAACCCAAATACCGGAATTGGTGGTATGGCGACGGGATCAATAGAACAACGAATTAACAGGTTATTCCAGAATCATTCGAACAAGACAGGTTAAAAACCAACGGATGGAGGAACCACTGTCATGAAACGCCGCACCGTGTTAGTTGCGATGGCCGCCGCGCCGCTCGGCGCAATGCTTCCGCTCCCCGCCTTCGCGCAAAAGCCCATCGTGCTCGGCTTCGCGCAGGTCGGCGCGGAGAGCGAATGGCGCACCGCCAACACCCAGTCGATCAAGTCCAGCGCGCAGGAAGCCGGCATCGACCTGAAATTCTCCGACGCGCAGCAGAAGCAGGAAAACCAGATCAAGGCGATCCGCTCGTACATCGCGCAGAAGGTCGATGTGATCGCGTTCTCGCCGGTCGTCGAAACGGGCTGGGATACCGTGCTCGTCGAAGCGAAGAACGCGAAGATTCCCGTCGTGCTCACCGACCGCGCGATCAGCAGCAAGGACGACACGCTCTACGTCACCTTCATCGGCTCGGACTTCACCGAGGAAGGCCGCAAGGCGGGCCGCTGGCTGGTCGAGAAGGAAAAGGGCAATGCGGGGCCGATCAATATCGTCGAATTGCAGGGCACGGTCGGCTCGGCGCCCGCGATCGATCGCAAGAAGGGCTTCGAGGAAATCATCAAGTCCGATCCGAAGTTCAAGATCATCCGCTCGCAGACCGGCGACTTCACGCGCGCGAAGGGCAAGGAAGTGATGGAGGCTTTCCTCAAGGCCGAGGGCAAGAAGATCAACGTGCTCTACGCGCACAACGACGACATGGCGATCGGCGCGATCCAGGCGATCGAGGAAGCCGGCATGAAGCCGGGCAAGGACATCATCATCATTTCCGTCGATGGCGTGAAAGGCGCATTCGAAGCCATGATGGCGGGCAAGCTCAATGTGTCGGTCGAATGCAGTCCGCTGCTCGGGCCGCAGTTGATGTCGGTCGTGAAGGACATCAAGGCCGGCAAGTCCGTGCCCAAGCGCATCGTCACACAGGAAGGCATCTTCCCGATGGAGGTCGCGGCGAAGGAATTCCCTAATCGAAAGTACTGAGCGCAAATACTGATCTCCGATGACTTCGCCCGTACTGGAGCTGCGCGGCATCGACAAGCGCTTCGCCGGCGTCCATGCGCTGCAGGACGTGAACCTCACCCTTTATCCGGGCGAGGTTCACGCGCTGATGGGCCAGAACGGCGCGGGCAAGTCGACGCTCATCAAGGTGCTGACTGGCGTCGTGAACCTCGACGCCGGCGAGATTCTGCTCGACGGCCGCGCGATTCGCCCCGACTCGCCGCTCGCCGCGCAGAAGCTCGGCATCAGCACGGTCTATCAGGAAGTGAATCTCTGCCCGAACCTCTCCGTGGCGGAGAACATCTTCGCCGGCTACTTTCCGCGACGCGGCGCGCTCTCAGGCTTTCGCATCGACTGGGAAGCGACGAACCGGCAGGCGCGCGAACTGCTCGGGCGCATCGGGCTCGATATCGACGTGACGCGCGTGCTGACGAGCTATTCGGTCGCGGTGCAGCAGATGGTCGCGATCGCGCGGGCGCTGAAGCTGTCGTCGAAAGTATTGATTCTCGACGAACCGACCTCCTCGCTCGACGACGACGAAGTGCGCCGCCTCTTCGAGGTGCTGCGCCGTCTGCGCGAACAAGGTCTCGCGATTCTCTTCGTCACGCACTTTCTGAATCAGGTCTACGCGATCTCGGACCGCATCACGGTGCTGCGCAACAGCCGGCGCGTGGGCGAATGGCGCGCGAACGAACTCGGCACGCAGGCGCTCATCGCGGCGATGCTCGGCCGCGAACTCGCCGCCGCGCAGGCGCGCCAGCCGCCGCCCGACGACACCGAAGCGCACGCCACCGACGACGCCCTGCTCGACGCGGTACGTCTCGGGCAGAAAGGCCAGTTGCAGCCGCTCGATCTGCGCGTGCGCGCGGGCGAAGTGGTCGGCGTCGCGGGGCTGCTCGGCTCCGGGCGCACCGAACTCGCGAAGCTGCTGTTCGGCCTGGAGAAGCCCGACGAAGGCGAACTGCGCATGGACGGCGCGCCGGTTTCCTTCGCGACGCCCGCGCAGGCGATCCGGCACGGCATTGCGTTCTGCCCGGAGGAGCGCAAGGCGGATGGCATCGTCGCGGAGCTGTCGCTGCGCGAGAACATCGCGCTCGCGTTGCAGGCGCGCATGGGCGCGCGACGCTGCCTCACGCGCGCCGAACAGAACGCGCTCGCCGAACGCTTCGTGCGCGCGCTCGGCATCAAGGCCGCGACGCTCGACATGCCGATCGGCCTGCTCTCCGGCGGCAATCAGCAAAAGGCGCTGATCGCGCGCTGGCTCGCGACCGAACCGCGCCTGCTGATCCTCGACGAGCCCACGCGCGGCATCGATGTCGCCGCGAAGCAGGAAATCATGGACGAGATACTCAGGCTCGCCTCGACCGGCATGGCGGTGCTCTTCATCTCGTCGGAAATCTCGGAGGTGGTGCGCGTCGCCAACCGCATCGTCGTGTTGCGCGATCGTCGCAAGGTCGGCGAACTTCCGGCGGGCACGAGTGAAGATACGGTATGCGAAATGATCGGAGCCGAACATGGATGATACCGTGCGACGCGGCAAGCTCCGCTCGATGATGGAGCACCGGCTCGGCTGGCCGATCGTCACGCTCGCGCTGCTGCTCGCGTTGAACGCGGCGTTCAATCCGGGCTTCCTGCATGTCGAATGGCGCGATCATCATCTGTACGGCAGCCTCATCGATATCCTCAATCGCGCCGCGCCGCTCGCGGTCGTCGCGCTCGGCATGACCATCGTGATCGCGACGCGCGGCATCGATATCTCCGTGGGCGCGGTCGTCGCCATCGCGGGCGCGGTCGCCGCGTGGGCGATCGGCGGCTCCATCTCCGGCAATGTGACGCGCTTTCCGTTGCCCGTCGTGATCGTGGCCGCGCTCGGCGTCGCGTTGCTGTGCGGGCTGTGGAACGGCTTGCTGGTCGCGCGCGCGGGCATGCAGCCGATCATCGCGACGCTCATTCTCATGGTCGCGGGACGCGGCATCGCGCAGCTCATCACGAGCGGCCAGATCATCACGATCTACTACTCGCCCTACTTCTTCTTCGGCGGCGGCTATCTGCTCGGCGTGCCGGTGTCGATACTGATCGTAGCTCTCGTGTTCGCGCTGCTCTGGCTCGCGATCACGCGCACCGCGCTCGGGCTGTTCCTGCAGGCGATCGGCATCAATCCGACCGCCGCGCGCGTCGCGGGCGTGCAGGCGCGACGGCTCACGCTCGGCGCGTATGCGTTCAGCGGCCTGTGCGCGGGCGTCGCGGGCATCCTCATCAGTTCGAACGTCAAGAGCGCGGACGGCAACAACGCGGGCCTGCTGCTCGAACTCGATGCGATTCTCGCCGTGACGCTCGGCGGCACCGCGCTGACCGGCGGCCGCTTCACGCTCGCGGGCAGCGTGATCGGCGCGCTCATCATTCAGACGCTCACGTATCTGATCTATTCGCTCGGCGTGCCGCCGGAGGTCAATCTCGTGGTGAAGGCCATCGTCGTGTTCGCGGTGATGATGCTGCAATCGGGCGAATTCCGTGCGACGGTCGCGAAATTCGCGCGCCGTCCCGCGCTCGCGGATCGCGAGGTGCGGCGATGAATTCGCGCTTGCCTACGCTCACGCATCAGCGCAAGAACGACGCGCCGCCGCGCAAGACAGTACGCAGCCGCTACCTGCCGCTTGCCGCGACGGTGTCGCTGTTCATCGTGATCTCCGTGCTCGGCTCGGTGATGTACACCGGCTTCTTCTCGCCGCAGGTCTTCCTCAATCTGCTGATCGACAACGCGTTTCTGATTGTCGTCGCGGTGGGTGAGACGTTCGTCATTCTGTCGGGCGGGATCGATCTGTCGGTGGGATCGGTGATCGCGCTCACGACGATGGTGTCCGCCGCGCTGGTCGAGAAAGCGGGCTGGCATCCGCTCGTCGTGATACCGCTCGTGCTCGCGATGGGCACCGCGTTCGGCACGCTGATGGGCTGGCTGATCGCGCGCTTTCGCCTGCAGCCTTTCATCGTCACGCTCGCGGGCATGTTTCTCGCGCGCGGGCTCTGCTATCTGATCAGCATCGATTCGATCAGCATCACGGACCCGTGGTACGCAATGGTTTCGCAGATTCGCATCCCCGTGATGAGCGGCGCGTCGCTGTCGCTCGGCGCGGTGATCGCGCTCGTCGTGCTTGCGCTGGCGGTATTCGTCGCGCATTACACGCCGTTCGGGCGCACCCTCTATGCGGTCGGCGGCAATCCTCATTCCGCGCTGCTGATGGGCTTGCCGGTGAATGCGGCGACCATCGGCGCCTACGCGTTGTCGGGTTTCTGCTCGGCGCTCGGCGGCGTGCTGTTCACGTTCTACATGCTCTCCGGCTACGGCCTGCATGCGATGGGTCTCGAACTCGACGCGATCGCGTCTGTCGTGATCGGCGGGACGCTGTTGACGGGCGGCGTCGGCTATGTGATCGGCACGCTGTTCGGCGTGCTTCTGCTCGGCATCATCCAGACGCTGATTTCGTTCGACGGCTCGCTCAGTTCTTGGTGGACCAAGATCGCGGTCGGCGCGCTGCTGCTCGTGTTCTGTCTGTCGCAGCGCGCGTTCGGCGAACGCACCGCGACGAAGCGCTGACATGGACTACCGCCATCTACAGCCCCGCAAGAGCATGCACGCGCGCATCGTGCAGGAGCTGGGCATCGAGATCGTGAGCGGCAGGCTCAAACCGGGCGACCGCCTGCCCGCCGAAGCGAAGCTGTGCGAAGCCTACGGCGTGAGCCGCCCGGTGCTGCGCGAAGCGACGCGCGTGCTGGTCGCGAAGGGACTGGTGCTGTCGAAGCCGCGTCTGGGCAGCGTCGTGCGTCCGCGCGATGAATGGCACACGCTCGACCCCGATGTGCTGTTCTGGACCATCAACAGCGTGCACGAAGGCGAGTTCTTTCAGTCGCTGCTCGTGGTGCGCAGGATCGTCGAGCCTGCTGCCGCCGCGCTCGCCGCATCGAACGCGACGCCTGACGATCTCGCGAACATCCGCGCCGCCTATGAGCGCATGTCGCTCGCGGACACGCCGGATGCATTGCTTGCGCCGGATCTGGAGTTTCATCGCGCGATCATGACGGCCACGCATAACGACATGCTGATGTACATCGGGCACATGCTGTCGCTCGCGTTGTCGGAGTCGATCAAGCTGACGAGCCGTCATCCCGATACGCACGCGCTGTCATTGCCACGGCACAAGGCGATACTCACCGCGATCGCGAATCGCGATCCGCTCGGCGCGCGTCATGCGAGTCTCGTGCAGCTCGACAATGCACTCGCCGACGCGCAAAGCGTGCTGTCGGCGGTGTATCAGGAATAGCGGCTTGCCTACGTGCTGCGACGCCACGCGTTGTCTCTCAACGCGTTCGCCAGCGCATCGACGGACCATGCTTCATCGAGCGCCTGACGCAACAGCGCCTGCTGGCTCTTCGGCGCAAGACCGCCTAAGGGCGGATCGCGATCGAGATTCGTCGGGAATGCATAACCTTCCGCGCAGGACGCGATGACCGCATCGAGTTCGGCGTCGTTCATGCGTCCCGTGGATTTTTCATCGAGCAACACCGGATAGACGGCTTCGCACATGCGGGCTCGATCGAGCGTTTCCATCGCCCGTCCGTATGCCGACGACACTTGCAGCAGATTCGCCATGCGCTGCACGTCGCGCGTGCGGTTCGCGCCCGCCGCATGAAAGAGCGCCGGGCTGAAGAAGAGCGCATCGCCTTTTTCGAGCGGCAGTTGCACGTAATGCGCCTCGAAGTGCTCGCGAAAATCCGCGCGACGCCATGCGAGATAGCCTTGCGCATAGCGTTGCGAATACGGCAGCAGTTTGGTCGGCCCGCTTTCGACGGGCATGTCGCTGTGCGCGACCGCGCCCTGCAGCGTGAGAAAGGGCGACATCGCGTGGACATGCGCCGGATAGCGCTGCACTTCATCGGCGGTCTGGAAACCGAGGTGATAGTCGCGGTGCGCCTGCTGCGCCTCTCCGCCCGGGCGCACGACGTTGACCTGCGACGTCATCTGGAAAGCCGGCCCGAGCCACGCTTGCGCCGCACACTCGATGAACGGATTCGCGAAGTAGCGCGCGAACACGCGCGGCGCTTCGAGGCAGAGCTTTTCCTGCGCGTTCCAGATGCGATCGTTCGCGCCCGCCTTCGCAAAGTGATCCGCGCCGCTCGTTCCCTGCGCGCGCTCTTTACGGATGATCGATTCGAAGGTCGCGGTGGCCTCGTCGACCGGCGCGACATCCGCATAGGCCGCCTTGAGCACGAATACGCCCGCGCCGTCGCGAAGCACCGTCGCCCATTCCGCCTGCAATGCCGCGCGCTTCGGCGGATCGTTCAAGGCTTCGCGCAGCGCGGCGCAATCGTAGAGGGGAATCCGCTGCTGGATATCGGCGGCTAGTGCCTGCCTTGGCACGGTGTCCCGTTCGAGCAGCGCGGAGAATTCATCGAGCGAGCAGTCGCTCTCCCGGTACACGTTCGTCACGTTCATGTCTCGCTCCGTTTTCGACAAGCATAGCCGTTCGCGCGAAGCCTCGACAAGCCGTGACGGTCACGTCCGTCAGAATCGCTCGATCATGCCGACCTGCACGCCGCGAACCGGCGCGCCCGGATACGCCGCCGGCAACCCGACGACATTCACGCCGCGCAGCGTGAAGGTCGCGTCGCCGTGATTGCGCAGCATCGCGCCGCTCGCGTAGAGCAGTACCTTCGGCGAAAGGTCGTACTCGCACGCGACGCTGAACTGGTCCGCATCGTTGTCGCCGCCCGAGCGGTCGCGCGCGTACGCGTAGCCGAGCGATGCGCGCAGGCGCGGCGTCACGGCATAACGCATCGATAGCGCGATGCCGTCGTTGTGATAGCGCGGCGATCCGCCATCGCCATTGAAGTACGACACGAAGGCCGTCGTCTTGCCGATCTGGTACGACACGCCGCCGAGATTCGCGCGCAAGCCGGTGTCGCCCTGCGTCTGCTGATGTGCATAGGAAATGCGAAACGGCCCGTTGTGATACGCGAATGTCTCGTAGTTGCCGGATAGACCGTTGCCGTCGCCGCTGTCGCGCAATGCGACCATGAGCGTCGTCGTGAAGCCGTGAAAGTCTGGCGACAGGTACGCGATGCCGTTATCCGTATACGGCGTGATCTTCGAGAGATTGTTGAGACCCGACGCGATCGTGCCCGCGCCGAAGGCGTCGAGGCCGCCCTTGAACGGAATGTAGATCGGCGAGTACTGACGGCCCATGCGCAATTCGCCCCACGGCGCGCCTAGGCCGATCCACGCCTGCCGGTTGAAAATGGTGTTGGCCGTGGCGAAGCTGCCGTCCGCCGAACTGAAGCCGCTTTCGAGATCGAACAGCAGACGCGTATCGGAACTCCATTGCTCGTAGCCGCGCAAGCCGAAGCGCGAACCGCGATATGCGCCCGAATCCATGCGCGGCGTCCACGAGGAACCGGGATTCGTCACTTCGATGCTGGTGTCGATCGTGCCGTACAGCGTGACGGCGCTTTGCGCATGCGCGGCCGTTACGCCGATGCCGCACATCATCGACAGGACCAGCAGGCGTGCGCGCTTCGCCGTGCGGCGATCGAAAGGGTATGTCAGACGCATGAAAACATCGGTCAGGGGACGGGTCGAATGAAGCGGCGGCATGCACGCCCGTGCCGCCGCCCGCCATGATAATCGTCCAGGCGGCGATCAGGGCTTCAACGCATACGCGATGACGTAATCGCCGCGGTCGGGCGACTGACGCGCGCCGCCCGCCGAGATCAGCACGTACTGCCGGCCGGTCTTCGGCGAGACGTAGCTCATCGGACCGCCCTGGCTGCCCACGGGCAGACGCGCTTTCCACACTTCCTTGCCCGTGGCGCTGTCGAACGCGCGCAGATAGTAATCCTGCGTGCCCGCGATGAACACGAGCCCGCCCTGCGTTGCAAGCGTGCCGCCGAGCGTCGGCATGCCGATGGGCATCTTCATCCGCATCTTGAAGCCGAACGGGCCCGTGTCCTGCACGGTGCCGACCGGCACTTGCCACAGGAGCTTGCGCGTCTTCAGATCGACGGCGGAGAGCGTGCCGAACGGCGGTTTCTGGCACGGAATGCCCAGCGGCGACATGAAGCGGTTCTTGTTCACGGCATACGGCGTGCCCTTCAGCGGCACCGCGCCCATGCCCGTGTTGACCGCTTCGCCGCCGTTGCTCGCGGGCGCGCTGTCGGTCTTTTGCGGGATCATCTGCACCCAGAGACCGAGGCGCATGTCGTTCACGAAGATCACGTGATGGTTCGGGTCCGTCGACAGGCTGCCCCAGTTCATGCCGCCGAGCGAACCCGGAAAGCTCAGTGAGACGTCCGTGTCGGGCGCGGTGAAAAGGCCGTCGTAGCGCATCGACTTGAAGCCGATGCGGCACGCCAGCTGATCGAACGGCGTCGCGCCCCACATGTCCGATTCCTTCAGCTTGTTCGCGCCGATCGTCGGCATGCCGGCAGAGAACGGCTGCGTGGCCGAGTATTGCTCGTTCGGGATCGTGCCGGTTTTCACCGGGCGTTCCTCGACGCGCGTGAGCGGCTTGCCGGTCATGCGGTCGAGCACGAAGATCTGGCCGGACTTGGTGCCGAATACGACAGCCGGTTTCGTCGATCCGTCTTTCGCCGGGAAGTCGATGAGGCTCGGCTGCATCGGCACATCGAAGTCCCACAGGTCGTTGTGAACCGTCTGGTACACCCACTTTTCCTTGCCGGTGGTCGCGTCGAGCGCGAGGATCGACGTCGCGTAGCGATGATCCAGCGGCGTGCGCGTGCCGCCCCACAAGTCCACCGACGAACTGCCCATCGGGATGAAGACGGTGTTCATCGCGGGGTCGTAGGACATCGGCGCCCAGGAGTTCGGCGTGCTGCGTGCGTACGTCTGACCTGGCTGCAGGCGCGCGTTGGGATAGTCGCGGCCCGGATCGAAGGCCCAGCGCATCTCGCCGGTGATCACGTCGAAGCCGCGCAGCACGCCGCCCGGCATGTCGGTCTGCACGTTGTCCGCCACGCGCCCGCCCACGACGACGGTCGTGCCCGCGAGCGTCGGCGCGGAGGTGAGCTGATACTTCGGATCTTCCGCCGCGCCGAGGCCCGCTTTCAGGTCGACGAAGCCATGCTCGCCGAAGCCTTCGCACAGCGCGCCCGTATCGGCGTCGATCGCGACGAGGCGCGCGTCGATCGTGTTCATCAGCAAGCGGCGCTGGCAGCTTGCGTCCGCCGCGACGGAAACCGGCGTCACGGACGTCGAGCCCGCCACGGAAGGTTGCGCCAACGGCCGGGTCGCGTCGAAATAGGCGAGGCCGCGGCAACGGTTCCACACCTGCGCGTGCGCGTCGATTTCTCGCTTCCAGATTTGCTTGCCGCTGTCCGCATCGACGGCGATCACGTTGTTGTGCGGCGTGCACATGTAGATGCGATCGCCGATCTGCAGCGGCGTCTGCTGATCTTCCGCGCCGTTGCCGGTGGGACTGTCGGGGATGTCGCCCGTATGGAACGCCCACGCGACCTGAAGGTTCTGCACGTTATCGCGCGTGATCTGATCGAGCGCGACGAAGCGGCTGCCGCCGGGCGTGTTGCCGTAGCTGCTCCAGTCCTTCTGCGCATCGCCCTTCGCGACGGGCACGAGCGGCGCGGCCGTGCCGTCGAACGCGACAGGCGGATGCGGCTGGAACATCTGCACGAAGGCGACGAGCATCGCGAGCGCGATGACGCCGGCAAGAGCGTACGCACGCTTCGACGCGGCTTCGCCCGTCTCATGCCTGCGCAACGCAGGCCACGCGAGCAGCGCGAGCACCATGAAGCCGGCCGGCAGCATCAGCCGCGACACCAGCGGCCAGAAGTCGATACCGGCGTCGAGCGGCGCCCAGATCAGCGTGCCGGCGAAGGCCACCGCGTACACGAGCACCGCCGATGACTTCGCCCGCATGAACTGCACCGCCGACACGACGATGACCGCACCCGCGACCACGAAATAGAGGCTGCCGTGCAGCAGCGCGAGCTTCGCGCCGCCGGCGACGAAGAACAGACCGGTGGCCAGCAATGCGAGGCCCAGCAAAATACACCCGGCTCTCAGCGTGGCTGAAAGACGGGCTTCACTCGTAGACATCAATCTTCTCCAGGAATGTGGCGTGCGAATCAGCCGCGCGCGCAGGGCGAAAACCCGCGGGGGCATCAGCGTAAACCACTATATTCTAACTGGATAGTTAAACGTCTGCCGGATTCGCCCCACGGAAGAGGCTGCTGCTCACACGCCTGGCTCGCTCGCAAAGGCCGCGCCTTCGCGCTCCAGCCACGCGCGAAACTGCACGATCAGATCGTCTGCGATCTTTTCATCGGCGACATAGGTGCAGTAGCTCCGCGACGGCAGACGCGGTCCGTCGAACGGCGCGACGAGACGGCCTGACGCGAGATCGTCGGCGACGAGCGCGGTCGGTCCCATCGCGATGCCCAGGCCATCGACAGCCGCCTGCAAGGTCAGATAGAAGTGGTCGAAAGTGAGCGCCGCCGAAGGCATCAACGCGGGCATGTCCACCTGCGCCAGCCAGTCCGGCCACACGCGCGGCAGGCTCGACGTATGCAGCAACGTATGCCGCCGCAAGTCTTCAGGCGTTCGCAAAGGCACGCGCCGCAACAGCGCGGGACTGCACACGGGCAAGCGCTTCTCTTCCAGAAAAGGCCGCATCGCGTAGCCATAGAACGTGTCCGGACCGCCCCGGATCACGATGTCGTAGCTGTCCTTGAGGCTCTCGACCGGCTCGTTCGACGTCTCGACCCGCACTTCCACATCGGGACGGCGCGCACGGAATTTCTCCAGCCTCGGCACGAGCCAGCGCAAGGTGAAGGTCGCGGGCGCATTGACGTTCAGCGTGCGCGCGACGGCCTCGGACAGGCCATAGCGCGCGGTGGCCTGCGCAAGCTGATCGAACAGCGGAGCGATTTCCGCGAGATAGGCCCGCGCGGCAGGCGTCAGCACCACGCGCCGGTTATGGCGCTCGAACAAGGGCGCGCCGAGCCATGCCTCAAGCAGGCGCACCTGCTGGCTGATCGCGCCGTGCGTCACGTGCAGTTCCGCCGCCGCTTCCTTGAAGCTGCCGAGCCGCCCCGCCGCCTCGAAGGCGCGCAGCGCGTTGAGCGAAGGCAATGCCGGTCTCATTCGTCATAGATTTTCTAACGCGACAACGCAAATTATATGGTTTGTGAGCGACCCACAAGTTAGATATTCTATGAACTATCCGTCACACAACCGACATAAAACGCATGTTCACCTACACCGGCGGTGTCGTCCTTTTTGCAGCGGTGCTCCACGCAAGCTGGAACGCGATGCTGCACGGCAATCGCGACCGGTTCCTGTCGATGACGTGGATGAGCATCGCCATCGGGGTCTTCTCCGCGCTCGTGGTGTGGTATCTGCCGTTGCCGGCCAGGGCCGCGTGGCCGTACATCGTCGCATCGGGGCTCGTGCACATCGTCTATAACGTGAGCCTGGTGCGGTCGTATCGACGTGGGGATCTCGCGCAGGCGTATCCGATCGCGCGCGGCTCCTCGCCGATGCTCGTCACGCTCGGCGCGGCCCTGTTCGCGCACGAGGCGATCGGTCCGATGCACGCGTTCGGCATCGTCCTGATTTCCGGCGGCATCATGGCGCTCGCGCTGCAAGGCGGCCACGTATCGCGCGCGGGCGCGCTCGCCGCGCTGACGACGGGCGTGACCATCGCGGTCTATACGGTGATCGACGGCATCGGCGTGCGGGCATCCGATGGCGAAGCGCTGTCCTATACCGCGTGGATGTTCATGTTCTACTGGTTCATGCCGGTGATCTTCATCGCGAAACGCGGCCTGCCGGCGCTCTGGATGCCCGTGAAGGCGACGCCGATGGCCGTGGGCTCGTCGCTCGCGGGCGGACTCGTGTCGATCGCCGCGTATGGCATCGTGATCTGGGCGATGCAGTCGGGCGCGATGGGCGCGGTGTCGGCGTTGCGCGAAACGAGCGTCGTGTTCGCGGCGCTCATCGGACGCGTGTTCCTGCGCGAGACAGTCAACGCGAAACGCTGGCTCGCGTGCGTGGTCGTCGCGGCGGGCGCAGTCTGCCTCGGGCTTTAGGGTCCGTTCATGCCGTGAATTGGGGCGCAAGCCGTGCCCTGATCGACGAATCGGGATTGCATGAGGTTCGATACATTCCTCGCGTAACCCATAGAGTCGAGACGAACCTTGCAACCCGTACCCGAATGGCACGCGGCGCCCTTGCCCGCCGATGAAGCGAAGCGACTGCAATTGCTGCGCAGTCTCGATCTGCTCGATACGCCCCACGAAGACGTGTTCGACCGCGTAACGCGCGTCGTCGCCGAGCTGTTGCAGGTGCCTATCGCGCTGGTGTCGCTCGTCGATGAACATCGTCAGTGGTTCAAGTCGCGCGTCGGGCTGGACGTCTGCGAGACCTCGCGCGATGTGTCGTTCTGCGCCTACGCGCTCCATTCCGAACGGCTGCTGCTCATCGAGGACACGCACGAAGACGCGCGCTTCGCGGGCAATCCGCATGTCACGGGCGCGCCGCATATCCGTTTCTATGCGGGCGCGCCGCTGCGCTCGTCCGCGGGCTTCGTGCTCGGCGCGCTGTGCGCGGTCGATACGAAGCCCAGAAAGCTGAGCGCCGCCGCACAAGCCGCGCTGTGCGATCTCGCGGCCACGCTGGAACGCGAGATCGTGCAACGCGAGGCCGCGCGTGAAACCCGCGAGGTGCAGGAAGTCGACCGCCGCAAGCTGCGCCTGTCCGAGTCGCGCTTTCACGCGATCTTCCAGCAGACGCCGACGGGCAAGGCGATCGTCGATCTGGACGGCCGCTTCGTCGAAGTCAATCCGAAGCTGTGTGAAATCACCGGCTATAGCGCCGACGAACTCGTCGCGATGACCTTCCAGCAGATCACCGCAGAAGCGGACCTTCCCGCCGATCTGCAACTCGTCGACGATCTGCTCGATGGCGCGCGAAAAACCTATACGCTCGAAAAACGCTATCGCCGTCGTGACGGCGGCACGGTGTGGATCGATCTGTCCGTCGCGCTGATCCGCGACGATCGCGGCCTGCCGCTGCACTTCGTCAGCACGATGCAGGACATCACGAGCCGCAAGCACAGCGAAGCCGTACTGCGCGATTACCGTCAGGAACTGGAGCGCCGCGTGCTCGAACGCACCTGCGAACTCACCAGCAGCCGCACGGCCTTGCAGACCATCACGGACAACCTGCCTGTGCTGATCGCGCACGTCGATACGGACCTGCGCTACCGCTTCAACAACCAGGTGTATCGCGAAGTATTCGGCGTCGATCCGGCCGCGCTGCGCGGCGAGACCGTGCGCGACACGATCGGCGCGGCGACCTTCGAGCGTTGCCTGCCGTGGTTCCGCCGCGCGCTCGCGGGCGAACGCGTGACGCACGAGGATATTGTCTATGAGGCCGCGCCCGGCCGGGTCTGGAACGCGACCTACGTCCCGGAGTGCCGGCGCGACGAAGTCGTCGGCTTCTACATCATGTCGCAGGACATCACCGAGACCAAGCGGCGCGAGAACCAGATGCGCTCCGAGGTCATGCTCGATGCGCTGACCGGCCTGCCGAACCGCCGCGCGCTCGCCGAGCAGCTCGCGCTTTCCATCGCTGCCGCCCGCGACGAAGAGCAGCCTTTCGCGCTCTTCTTCATGGATCTCGACGGCTTCAAGAACGTCAACGATCAGCACGGCCACGACGCCGGCGACGCACTGTTGCGACAAGTGGCGGCGCGCCTGAAAAAGACCACGCGCGCGGGCGATCTCGTCTGCCGTCTCGCCGGCGATGAATTCGTGCTGCTCGCACGCGGCGTCGCGTCGTCGAGCGCCTGCAGCCGGATCGCGCAGGATATCTGCCGCGCGATCGGCCGGCCCTTCGAAATCGGCGGCGGCGAGGCGCTGCTCGGAACCAGCGTCGGTATCGCGATGTGCGCGGCGGGTTTCGATACCACCGCCGACGCCATCCTCGCCGACGCGGATCGCGCGATGTACGAAGCGAAGCGCAAGGGGCGAAACGGCTTTCGCTTTGCGTCGGTGCTGACCGCCGACGCATCCGCGCTCACGTCATGAAAATTTCACGATACGGAATTGAGGTCCGTTTCCCGAAAATTCACGCTGCATGGCAGCACGACGCGGGTTGCACATCGGAGGATCGTCTTTCTCATCATGGGAGCGTCGCTCTAGCTGATTGATTCGTATCGGTTTTTATTTGGTGCGCGCGGCCACATGCCGATGCGGCCGGCGGCCGTTTCTTCGCTAACCTCTTGTACAAGAGGTGCACGTTCGCCGCGGCGAACCGCCCGATGCTTTCCAATCAAGCTGGAGAAACGCGATGCAGAATGTTTATATCGAACCGATGCCGAAGGGCCAATGGGGGCCCATCGACGGCTATGCGCTCGAATTCCATGACGGCACGAGGATCACGCAGCAGGTTTATCGCTCGGAGCGCCTCGCCGTCGACGAGATCAAGCTGCGCGGCTATTCGCCTCTGCTCGCGAAGGTGCGTATCACCGACAAGGGTGTCGAGGAACACTGGCAGGCCGCGAAGTAACCTTCACCACGCGCTTCGCGTCTCGCGCGAAGCGCGGCCTTATCGACCTCTTCCTTCAAATCCGCGCGGCGCCAGAAACGTGCCGCGCGCGATGTCATCAAAAAGTCGGCTGACCCAATGCACGATGCATATCGGCGTCGATCCTTAAGACACGCATCCGATCAACGCCTCCGCTGCAAGGAGATCGATCATGCTGGTTGCCTGCGTTGCCTATCAGGATGGCCGTAAGCTCGGCGACATCACCGTCGAAGCGATCAGCGACTATGTGCAGAAGCCGGAATGCTTCGTCTGGGTCGCGCTCAAGGACCCCGATCCTGCCGAACTCGAAGCGATGAAAGAGGAATTCGATCTGCACGAACTCGCCGTAGAAGATGTGCGCGCGCATCATCAATGGCCGAAGATCGAGGAATATGGCGACTCGCTGTTCGCGGTGATGCACACCGTCGAGCAACAGGAAGACGGCAGTCTGCTGTTCGGCGAAGTGGATGTATTCGTCGGCAGAAACTACGTGCTCTCGGTACGCATGCGCGCGACGCGCGGCTTCAAGCGTGTGCGCGAGCGCTGCGAAAGCGAACCGCCGCTGCTCCGCCAAGGCTCCGCGTTCGTGCTCTATGCGTTGATGGATGACATCGTCGATGGCTATTTCGCCGTGCTGGAGACACTTACCGCCGAACTCGAAGTGCTCGAAGACCGCATTTTCGCGCGTCATGAAAACCGACAGTCACGCGAACTGATCGAGGATCTGTACCGTTTCAAGCGGCGGCTCGTCGTGTTGCGGCATCACATCGGACCGCTGCTCGAAGGCGTGGGCAAGCTGACCGGCGGGCGCGTGCCGGGCATCTGCGAAGGCATGACCGCGTACTTCAAGGATGTCTACGTTCATCTGGAACGGATCGTCGGCGCGATCGAGGGACGCCGCGAGATGGTGATCACCGCGATCCAGGTCAACCTCGGCATGATCGCGCTGGCCGACAGCGAAATCACCAAGCGCCTCGGGACATTCGCAGCGATGTTCGCGGTGCCGACCATGATCGCCGGGATCTACGGCATGAACTTCGAGCACATGCCGGAGTTGCATACGCAGTTTGGCTATCCGGTCGTGATCGCGGCGATCGTCACCATCGACACCTTGCTCTTTCGATGGTTTCGCAAGGCGAAGTGGATCTGATCAGTTCTTCTTCGTGCTGGGCTTCCAGCTACCGTCGGAGACCATGGCGGGTTTCGTGGGCGCGGGAATCGCCGCCACTTTCTGGATTTCCTTCGTCGCGGGCTTCGCTCGCGCGACTTCCGTGCGACGCAGGGGCTGCTTGCTCGCCTGCTTCTGCTTCGGCTCGACTTTCGCAGCAGCGACGCGTTGCGTGTTTTTCGCGCACGTACGATCGGACTTGTGCGAGCACACGGCGGCCGGTTTGGCGGCGACCTTCTGCGTGCGCTGCGCGCGTACCGCCGGCGCTTTCTTCTTTTCGACCGAACGTGCGGGAACGACCTTTTCGGTCACGCTGTCCTTGCTCGACGCGGCCACTGCAATCAATGGCGACGCCGATACGACCGGAGCCTGCGCGGCGACAGCAACCGGACGGCTCTCGACGAGCTTGTCGGCGGCCGCTTCGACCTTCGGCGGCGCCGGTCGAACCGCGCCCACGACCGCGACAGGCAACGCGTTCGCGCGTAGCGTCGATGTGTGTTGCTCGAAATACGCGCGTACCAGAAAGCACGCGCCGATCACGACGGCGCCCATCACCACCGTGGCCAGCACGGAATTCGACACGCGTTGCGTATCGAGCACGGCTGCGCCACCGCTCTCGGGCGCGGGCAAACGCGCTTCGTATTCGCGCGGGCGCCTGATCCGCTCCGCGCGGCGCTTCTCGCCGAAGTCCCGGAAATGGCGCGTCACGCCGCGCGCCGCCTCGACCGCACGCACCGCCGTTTCGGCCCCCTTGGTCAGCACGGCTCCATGCCGGTCCGCACCGCAAAACGGGCACGCGGGCTCATCGACTGAGGACAGGGTTTCGCATCGGGGGCAGATGACTGAGTAAAGCGGCGAGCCACCGCCTCGCTGGTCCATTGTCACACTCCATCCGAATCATTTCGGAAGGCCGATCGACAATCAGCGATCGCCCGGTCGCAAGTAATACATACGAATCACCGTAGCACACCGGGCATCGTTTCGGAAGCGGAAACCACCCCTACGAAGGGGCGCTCAATCATCAGTGGAATCGGGTCGCTCAGGCGTGCAGACGGCGCTCGAACACGCGCGTCGCGAGCGTCACGGGATAGCAATAGGCAAAGAACATCGCGAGCGTGCTCATGTACATGAGCACGGTGAAGCTCGAATGCGCGACCGTCGTGCTCGCGATCTGCGCGGTGTCGAGCACGTCGTGGATGCCGACGAGCGATGACAGCGCCGTGCCCATCGTGATGATCGCGTACACGTTCATCCACGGCGGCAACATGCGGCGCGCGCACTGCGGCAACACGATCAGCACGAGGATCTGTCTGCGCGACATCGCGAGCGAGCTGGCGGCGTCCCATTGTGCAGACGGAATCGACTGCACCGCACCGCGAAACACTTCGGCGATGTTCGCGCTCGCGGGCAGCGCGAGCGCCGCGATCACTTTGAGCCAGTCGGGAAACGGCACGACGTGGCCCGCAATCGTGAACTCGAATGGAAACACATACGTCGTGAAGAAGATCAACACGAGCCAGGGCGCGTTGCGAAAGGCCTGAATCCAGAGCCGCGCGATGCGTCCCGCCGCGCCGCTCAGCAACGCCAGCGCGCCGACGAGCAAGCCGATCAACGTCCCGAGCGCGAGCGCGCCGAGGCTCACGCCCACATTCACCGTGAAGCCGCGCAGCAACGCGGGCAGCCAGCGCAGGAACGACGCGAGCAACTGCGCGCCGGAGATGTCGCGCGGCGCGAGCAGCCAGAGCGCCATCGCCGCCAGGATGATGGTGGCGCACGCATAGGCTCCCGAGCCGATGCGAACCCGCGCATCGAACTTAACCCTGCCCATAACCAGGCACCGAAAGCCGGCGCTCGATCCAGCGGCCCGACACATTGACGAGCGCCGTGAGCGCGTAGAAGAACAGCAGGATCAGCAGCATCAATGCGAGCACGTTGTCGCGCTGCGTCCAGATCATGATCGACTGATACGTGATGTCGCCGACCGCGATCGCCGATGCGATCGCCGACGCCTTCACCAGTTCGACCGCATTGTTGACGAGCGCGGGCAACGCCGTGCGCAGCGCCAGCGGCAACTCGATGCTCCAGAAGCGCGCGCGCCGCGAAAAGCCGAGCGATTCCGCGCCTTCGAGCGTCTCGCGCGGCAGCGCCCCGAATCCCGCGCGCAACGCTTCCGCATGAAACGCGCCCTTGTTGATCGAAAGCACGATGACGACCCACAGAAACGGCTTGAGCGGATTGTCGGCGCCGTGCGCGTGCAGGGCTTGCGTGATCAGCGTATTGAGCACGAGAAACGCGCAATACAACTGCACGATGGTCGGCGTGTTGCGCGTGAGTTCGATCACGCCGCGCGCCACACCCGCAATCGACGCGCTCTGCGAACGCAACGCGACCAGCAGCACGACGCCGACGAGCGCACTGCCCGCGAGCGTCGCCATGACGAGGCCGATGCTCAAGGCGATGCCATCGATGAACGACACGCGATCGTAGTGATCGAGCAGAAAGCGGTAATCGAGTCCGGCATGCGCCGCTCGTTCGATGAACGCATTCACTTCGACGACACCGCTGTCGACGCATACTGCGTGCGCCATTGCGCGAGCGCGGGCGAAGGCGGCGTCAGCCCGTTCTTCGCTTCCTCGTCGATGAGCCATCCCGTGCGATGCCAGTCACGCACGATCGGATCGAGCCGCGCGGCGATGTCCTTCTCGCCCTGCCGCACCCAGATCACCGATGGTGACGGAATCAGTTCCGGCTGCAAGGTGCGATAGTTGCGCCATTCCGGATCGCGCGCCTGCAACGGATAAAGCAGCGGCGCGGCGTCGTGCACCGCGGCCACGCAGTTGCCGCCCTTCAGCGCGAGCAATGACTCGGCCGCGCCGGGGAACGCACGCGGAATCGCGCCATAGCGTTCGACGACCGGCTTGATATAGCTGCTGCCCTGCGAGATGCACACGGGCTTGCCGCGCAGGTCTTCCCAGCGCGTGATGCCGCTCGAATTCGCGGTGATCGCCGTGCCGCCGACCTGGTAATACGGCGTCGCGACATGATCGAGAATCTCGCCGCGCTGCTCCGTGTACTCCATGTTGGCGACGAGAATATCGACCTTGCCTTGCTGAAGGAACTGCACGCGCGTGGACGGCTGCACCGAGACGAGCTGCACGCCGACGCCGAGCCGCTTCGCCAGATCCTGCGCGAGGTCCACGTTGAAGCCGCGCAGCTTCTGCGTCGCCGGATCGATGGAACCGAACGGGCCGCCCGTGATCATCACGCCAACGACGAGTTCATGCCGCGAATTGATCTTGTCGAGCGTCGCATCGGCATGGGCCGCGCCGATGCCCGCGAGCAATAGCGCAGTAGTTCGGACGAGCGAGCGAAGGTGAACGGCGAATGACATCGAAGCCTCGAAAGCTGGAGTAGTGAAAGGACACGCCAGCGTACGCAAAGGCCTTCGGACAGGGAACGAATCTGATCTGCTTTACAAAGCACGCGCGAAGAAAAAAGCATCGTGCATGCGCGAATAACCTTGTGACGATTGCTTGGTTCGAAAAGGCTTGCCGCGTTTCTAGAATGAGCATTCCTTTTTTGCAGCGACAACGATCCGCCACATGATGTCACTCGTCCATGGACGCGCTGCCTTGTCCGCCACTCATTCTTCAGGCCACGATGCGCCCGCGCTCGTCACCTTGCGCGACGTGCATCTGTCGTATGGCGACGCCGCCGTGCTGCGCGGCATCGATCTGACCGTGCGCCGCAATCAGGCCGTGTCGATCATCGGACCTTCGGGCTCGGGCAAATCGACTATCCTGCGCTGCATCAACGGGCTCATCGCGCCCAAGCGCGGCGAAGTGCGCGTGGGCGGCGTCGATGTCGGCGCGCTGAAACGCGATGACGAGAAGATCGCGCTGCGCAAGCGCATTGGTTTCGTGTTCCAGCAATACAACCTGTTTCCGCATCTGAGCGCGCTGCAGAACCTCACCATCGCGCCGATGCGCGTGCTCGGCGCAAGTCGCGCCGAAGCCGAACACACCGCGCACGCGCTGCTCGCGAAAGTGCAGCTCGCCGACAAGGCCGGCGCGTATCCCGGCGAACTGTCGGGCGGGCAGCAGCAACGCGTCGCGATCGCACGCGCGCTGGCGATGCAACCCGAGCTGATCCTGTTCGACGAAGTGACTTCCGCGCTCGATCCGCAGACTGTCGGCGAAGTGCTCAATGTTATCGGCGAACTCGTCGACGAAGGGCTCACGTGCGTGCTGGTCACGCATGAAATGCGCTTTGCCGAGGACATCAGCGATCGCGTGGCCTATACCGAAGGCGGCGTGATCGTCGAGGAAGGCGCGCCCGAACAGATCTTTCATGCGCCGCGCGACGAACACACGCGGCGCTTTCTCGACAGCACGCAAAGCCGTGCGCGACGCACCCGTTCATCCCTGAAACTCGCTTCGATTCCATCGTGACCCACATCTCCGCTTCATCGACCACGCCTGTCACCGAGCGACACGAACGCGTCGAATCGCTCATCGCGCAAACGCACGCGATCCTCGAACGCGACGGCCTCACGCGCGCTGCGCTCGCGCATATCGCCGACGCGCTTCAGACGCTCGCCGCGCGGCCCGAGCTGTTCTCGCGCGACGATTTCCCGCCGCCCGATGCATCGAGCGGCGATACATCGACGCGTTATCGCGTCAATCCCGGCAGCGACGGCATTGCGCTGTATCTGAACTCGCTGTTGCCGGGCAAGACGACGATTCCGCATAACCACGATACGTGGGCCGTGATCGTCGCGGTAGAAGGCAGCGAGCTGAACCGCGTGTATCGCCGCACCGATGATCGCAGCGACGCGGACCGCGCGAGCATCGAACTCGATCGCGAAGTGCTCGTCGAGCCCGGCACGCCGATCGCCTTCCTGCCCGACGATATCCACAGCATCCATGTGACGGGCGCGCGTCCGACGCTGCATTTCCATCTGTACGGCAGGCCGCTCGAAACGCTGTCGGGACGGCTCGGCTTCGAGGACGGCAGAATCGTGCGCTACAACCAGACGCATCTGCATCGGCAGACGCAGGCGGTCGGCTGATGGACGAGCGCGTTCACGCCCCGTCCACGCGTGTTCTGCACGCCGGCCTCGGCACCTTCGACGATGGCGCCGCGCCCGTCAACGTGCCGGTCGTGCGCACGAGCACCGTGCGCTTCGCCTCGGCCGCGGATTACGAGCGGCTGCATCGGCTGCGTCATGACGGCGAGAATGTCGCGACCTACGGCCGCCACGGCACCGCGACGCATCGTGCGCTCGAAGCGGCCATCGGCGAGCTGGAAGGCGCGGCGCATGTGCTGCTCGCGCCATCGGGCTTGTCCGCGATCACGCTCACCTTTCTGGCGCTGCTCGCGCCGGGCGATCACGTGCTGATTCAGGACAGCGTGTATGGGCCGGTGCGCGAACGCATCGAACCGTTGCTCGCGCGGCTCGGCATCGAAGCGACCTACTTCGCTGCGCAGGACGGCCCGCCGCGTCACGCGCTGCGCGCGAACACGCGGCTCGTGTATGTCGAATCGCCGGGTTCGTTTCTGTACGAGATCATCGATCTGCCCGCCTTTGGCGCGTTCGCGCGCGAGCACGGACTCATCGTCGCCGCCGACAACACGTGGAGCGCGGGCTGGCTGCATCAGCCGCTCGCATACGGCGCGCATGTGTCGATCCAGGCGACGACCAAGTACGCCGGCGGTCACTCCGATTTGATGCAGGGCGCGGTGAGCACGAACGAAGCCGCGCTCGCACAACGCCTGCGCGACACGCACGAAGCGCTCGGCTTGTCGGTCGGCGCGGACGATGCGTATCTCGCGTTGCGCGGCATCCGGACCATCGGCGTGCGGCTCGCGCAGCACGCGCGTCATGCGCTCGCGGTCGCGCAATATCTGCAAGGCGAGAACGCGGTCGCGCGCGTGTTTCATCCCGCATTGCCGGACGATCCGAATCATGCGCTATGGCAGCGCGATTTTCGCGGCGCGAACGGGCTCGTGTCGTTTGCGTTCATGCCGCGTCACGACGTAACGCATGCACGCGCCTTCGTCGATGCGCTGCGGCTCTTTTCGCATGGCGCATCGTGGGGCGGCTTCGAAAGCCTCGCGCTCGTCGCACCCGCGGCGCGGCTGCGCGCGCATAGCGACTTCGCCAGCGATGCGCCCGTCGTGCGTCTGCATGTGGGCCTCGAACATCCGTCCGATCTCATCGACGATCTGCGCCGCGCCTTTCGTCTCACTTGTACCTGACCGATCCATGCCCTTAGCCCTCGACGCTGTTCGCTTCATCGACGCATCCACGCTGCGCCACTGGCTCAACGACGGCCGCGAGATCGCGCTGCTCGACGTGCGCGAAGCCGGGCAATTCGGCGAAGGCCATCCGTTCTTCGCGACGCCCCTGCCCTTCAGCCGGCTCGAACTCGATGCGCCGCGTCTGTTGCCGCGTGCGAACGTGCGCATCGTTCTGCTCGACGACGGCTCGCCCGCGCAAGGCGCGAGCGTCGCGCAGCGGGCCGCCGCGCGTCTGCGGCAGCGCGGTTACGACGACATCGCGATACTCGAAGGCGGCGCGAGCGCCTGGCAACGCGCGGGCTATACGCTCTTTCGCGGCATCAACGTGCCGTCGAAGACGTTCGGCGAACTCGTCGAACGCGAGTACGGCACGCCGCATGTCAGTGCCGTCCAGTTACAGCGATGGCGCGCGGAACGCGGCGGCTGTCCGATCGCGCTCATCGACGGGCGCACGCCCGAGGAGCACCGCAAGATGGCGATACCGGGCGCGGTCTGCGTGCCCAACGGCGAACTCGCCGCGCATATCGACGCATTCGCGGGCTCGCCCGACACGACCATCGTGATTCATTGCGCGGGACGCACTCGCAGCATCATCGGCGCGCAGACCTTGCGCAATCTCGGTATTCGCCGTGACGTGTTCGCACTCGAGAACGGCACGCAAGGATGGGCGCTCGCGGGCTTCGAGCTCGAACATGGCAGCACGCGCGGTCATGCCGAGGCGCTGCCCGCAGGCTCCGACGCGCGCGCACGTGCGCAAGCGCTCGCGCAGCGCGTCGGCGTCGCTGCGCTCGATGAACGCGCCGCGCGCGCATGGCTCGACGACGCCACGCGCACGACCTATCTGCTCGACGTGCGCACGCTGGCAGAATATGCGCGCGACGGCCTGCCGTTCGCGCAACACGCTCCCGGCGGTCAGCTCGTGCAGGCGACCGATCAGAGCGTGGCCGTGCGGCATGCGCGTCTGCTGCTCGTGGACCACGACGGCATTCGCGCGCCGGTCGTCGCGCACTGGCTCGTGCAACTGGGCTTCGAGGCCGCCACCGTCGATGCGGAAATCGCCGCGCGCCTTACGCCGCGCGAGCAGGCACAGGCCGCACGCGATGACGATGCAAGCGCGCATCCGAATGTCGCCGATGAATCCATCGTGCTCGATCTGCGTGCGAGCGCCGCGCATGAACACGCGCGGCCTGCGGGTTCGCACTGGACGATTCGTCCACGCGTCTTCGATACCTTGCGCGATGCGCAAGCGACGCACGATACGCCCATCGTGCTCTTCACCGATCCGAACGCGCGCCCTGCCGCCCGCCTCGTCGCCGATGATCTGCGTGACGCGGGCTTTGCTGATGTGTCGATCGTGGCGAGTGGAATCGACGGGTGGAAAGGCGCTGTTGATCGCGCTGAACTGCATCTCACGCCCGCGCGACGCATCGACTTTCTCTTTTTCGTGCATGATCGTCACGAAGGCAATCTCGATGCCGCGCGCGCCTATCTCGCGTGGGAAACCGGCCTCATCGCGCAGTGCGCGGCCGACGAACTGGCCGCATTCCGCGTCGGCGAAGCGGCGCTGCTCACGCAGCCATAACGAACATCACACACTCATGTCCGACAAGAAGCCTTACCCCGTGCGCACGTTCGAAGACGTGCGCGAAACGCTGCTCGCCAAACGCGAAATCGCCTTGCTCGACGTGCGCGAGGAAGACCCGCACGCACAGTGTCATCCGCTTTTCGCGGCGAATTTTCCGCTCTCGCGCATCGAACTCGATGCGTACGCGCGCCTGCCGCGCCGCAACGCGCCGATCGTCCTGCTCGATAACGGCGAAGGCCTCGCCGCGCGCGCCGCCGACAAGCTCGCCGAGCTCGGCTTCACGGATGTCGCGCTGCTCGCGGGCGGTCTCGACGGCTGGATTCGCGCGGGCGGCGAAGTCTTCCGCGACGTCAACGTGCCGAGCAAGGCGTTCGGCGAGTTCGTCGAAGCGAAGCGCCATACGCCCTCGCTTTCCGCCGAAGCGCTCGATGCGTTGCTGAAGAATGGCGACGACCTCGTGGTGCTCGATGCGCGCCGTTTCGACGAATATCGCACCATGAACATTCCCGGCAGCGTCAGCGTGCCGGGCGCGGAACTCGTGCTGCGCGCGCGTGCGCTCGCGCCCGATCCGGCCACGCGCGTCGTCGTGAATTGCGCGGGCAGGACGCGCAGCATCATCGGCGCGCAATCGCTCGTCAATGCGGGGCTGCCGAATCCGGTGGCCGCGCTGCGCAACGGCACGATCGGCTGGACGCTCGCGGGGCAGACGCTGGAGCACGGCAGCGCGCGCCGCTTCGATCCGGACGCGGGACGCGACGCGAACCATCTCGACGCTTCGCGAGAGGCGGCGCTCGCGCTCGCAACGCGCGCAGGCGTGCGCCGCACTTCGCTCGATGAAGCCGCGCGCTGGGCCGGCGATGTATCACGCACGACGTATCGCTTCGATGTACGCACGCCCGACGAATACGAAGCCGCGCACGCGAGCGGATTGCGCAGCGCGCCGGGCGGCCAGCTCGTGCAGGAAACGGAGATGTTCGCGCCGGTGCGCGGCGCGCGCGTCGTGCTCTTCGATGACGACGGCGTGCGCGCGAACATGACGGCGTCGTGGCTCGCGCAGATGAACATCGAAACCTATGTCGTCGATGATGCCACGCCGCGCGATCTCACCGAAAACGGCGCGTGGCAGCCGCAGCGGCCCGCGCCCGCGACCGCGACCGCGCCGACGCTGTCGCCGCAGCAACTCGCGGCATTGCTCGACGATGCGTCGAGCGGCGTCGTGCTGCTCGACTTCGCGCCGAGCGCGAGCTACGTGAAGGCGCACATTCCCGCTGCGCACTGGATTCTGCGCTCGCATCTCACGCCCGCTCATGACGACTTGCGCACGCTGCCCGATGCGAAGCGCTACGTGCTCACATGCGGCACGAGCGCGCTCGCGTCCTACGCGGCCGCCGATGTCGCGGCGTTGACGCGCCAGCCCGTTCACGTCCTAGAAGGCGGCAATGCGGCCTGGAGCCGCGCCGGCTTGCCGACCGAAAGCGGCGAAGCGAGGCTCGCGTCGCCGCGCATCGATCGCTATCGCCGTCCGTATGAAGGCGTAGACAATGCGCGCGAGGCGATGCAGGCGTATCTCGACTGGGAATACGGGCTCGTCGCGCAACTGGAAAGCGACGGCACGCATGGGTTCTTCGTGATCTGAGCGGATCAGGAGACGATGGTCGCGTAATACCCCATCCCCAGATGGATCAGCTCGCCGACGATCACCACGACGAGCAGTCCCACGATCCAGCGCCGCGCCTGCTCGGAGATCGCAAGCCTTGCGCCCAGCAGGCCGCCGGCGACGCTGCCGAGCGCCATGATGCCGCCCGTCTTCCAGTCGATGCTCTGATGCGCGGCGAAGATCGCCATCGCCACGACCGTCGTGGTGAGCGTCGCCAGATTCTTGATCGCGTTCGCCTCGACGAGCGTGATGCCGCACGTCAGCACGAGCACGAGCAACATGTAGGTGCCCGAGTCCAGCACGATGAAGCCGGTCCAGATACCGACAATGAACAGCAGGGACATCGGTTTCCAGTCCAGCCGGACGTCGCTGTCGGATGCCGATGTCAGCAGGTTCTTGAGCTTCGTCAGCACGAGGATGAGCGCGACGACCACCGCGGCCACGATCGCCAGCCTGAGATCGTGGCTCGGCATGAGTTCGCTCAGCAGCGCGCCGACGGCGGCGCCCAGCGTGAGCGGAGCGGCAACGATGAGTGCGCGTTTCCATGGAATCGCGCCTTCGCGCGCCAGCCCGACCGTTGCGGCGAGCGCGCCGACGAGGACCGGCACGCGATTGGTTGCATTGGCTGCGACCGCATGAAGGCCGACCGCCATCAGGACCGGCAGCGAGACCGCCGACCCCGACGACGCGACCGTGTTGAGGAAGCCGCAGAACAGCCCCGCAACGATGACGATGACGATGGTTTCCGGCGTGAAGGCCATGACATTCCCTTCGCTGAAGCGATTAATCGATCGATCGCAGTCTAGGGAGTTGCCGGTGGGTTGTCTGTCCTCACGAAATGGGACAGGAAATCGGTTAACACAGAGCTAAGTCAGTGCCTCCAGAATGCATCGCATGCCGGATCGGAGGAAAAAATGAGCCTGCTAACCGATGAAAGAATGACCACGTTGAGCGAGATCGCCGCCGATTGTTTCGACGTAGATTTCCACGGCGATGCGTTTGGGAAAGGCATACTCGTGAAGCCGCTGGATATCGTGCGCGCGCTGGAGAATGCCTACGACATGGGGTTGATCGCGGGGTATCGGTTGACGCAGGGGACGGGCCGTGGGCGGTGAGCACCGCGCCCGGCCGCCTCACGACGCAACGCCTCACGCGACCTGCGCCCTCGCCCCCTTCATCGCGCCGCAGATCGCGCTCACATGCCGATGATCCGTGCCACAACACCCACCCACCACATTCATGCGCGGCAGCAACGCGTTCAGCGCGCGATACTGCGCACCGAGTTCGTCGGGATCGCCGTCGTCGAGATCGGCGGCGTCGTCGAGTTCGGCATGACTGCGCCGTGACGCGTTGGCGCGAATGCCCTGCACGCGGTCGCGCCATGCGCCGCCATCGCCGAGCACGGTTTCGAAATGCGACGGATGCGCGCAATTGATCATGTAGTACGCGGCATACGCGTCCGTTTCGGCATCCGCGCGCTCGATGACATCGCGCAGTGCATCGCCCGAAGGCAGACGGCCATCGGTTTCGAGCGTGAACGAGATCGCCACGGGCATGCCGCGCGCACGCGCCGCGTCGATCACGCCGATGCCCTCTTCCGGATACGTGATCGTGAAGGCCGCGATCATGTCCGCGTCGGTTGCCGCGAGCGTGTCGATCTGCGGCTGGTGATACGCACGCGCCTCTTCGCGGCTCATGCGCGACTCGACGCGATACGCATCGCCGCGCGGCCCCAGACATCCGCTGATGACGATGGGCGTGTCCGGCGTTTCAAACGCTGCGCGCACCCGCACGAGCAGATCGATCGCCTGCCGGTTGGCGTGCGCGAGCGCGGCATCGGAATAGCCCAGCTTGCGGCCCCAGTCCGCATTCGCGCGCCACGTCGGCGCTTCGAGCACGAGGCCGACGCCCTCGCTTTTCGCCAGCGCGGCATAGCGCCGGAAATAGGCGTCGAGGCGCGCCGTGCCCGCGGCGTCCTTCAGAAGATCGAACGCGGCGAAGCACGGCAGCTCGATGCCATCGTGAAAGATCAAGGTCGTTTCGATGCCGCCGTCGCTCATGAAAAGCGCGTCGTCGAGCTGCGGCAGGTGCGTGCGGTACTGGCTCATGGTCATGCTCCGTCAACTGGGTCCACGTCGAGAAAGTGCGCCGGCAATGCCCAATGAAAGAAGGAGATACAACACGCGCGCTGCGGCGCCCGTTCCTGCGGCGCGCGCTGGCGCGACGGCCTTCCTTACACTTAAATAACATTGCGACGGAGCCACGATACGACCCGCGCGCGTGCGACACCAAAGCCATTTCGGCAACTAACCGGACAAAACGGCCATGAACGAGCGATCACCCGTGCGCATCTGCATCCTTGCACTGCCTGAGACGTCGGCGTCGGTGGTGTACGGCATGTACGACATGTTCATGTCGGCGGGACGCGACTGGGGTCTCATCGTCGAGGGCACGCCGGGGCGCGCGCCGATCGCGCCGCTGGTCGTGTCGCGTCACGGCGGCGCGTTCATCGCCGGCAACAACGTGCGCATCACGGCGGACGCGCCGCTCGACGCCTGCGATGACGCCGATGTCGTCTGCGTGCCCGAGTTGCTGGTGCCGCCCGGCGAGCCGCTCGCGGGCCGTTTCGACGATGAAATCGCGTGCCTGCGACGTTGCCACGCGAAGGGCAAGATCCTCGCGACGGCATGCTCGGGCGCGATTCTGCTCGCGGAAGCGGGCCTGCTCGACGGCCTCGATGCGACCACGCACTGGGCGTATTGCGATTTCATGTCACGGCAATATCCGTCGATCAGAGTGCGCGCGCATCGCGCGCTCGTCGCATCGGGCGACGGTGAGCGGCTCATCATGGCGGGCGGCGGCACCTCGTGGCTCGATCTCGCGCTGTATCTGATCGCGCGGCTCGCGGGCATCGAAACCGCGATGCAGACGGCGCGCATCAATCTCGTCGACTGGCATGACGTCGGCCAGCAACCGTTCGCGCGGCTCGCGCGCACGCGCCAGGCAGAAGATGCGGTCATCGCGCGGTGTCAGTCGTGGATCGCCGAGCACTATGCGCAGCCCTCGCCTGTCGGCGCGATGATGCAGATGAGCGGCCTGCCCGAGCGCTCGTTCAAGCGCCGCTTTCAGCAGGCGACCGGCATGTCGCCGCTCGCGTACGTGCATACGCTGCGGCTGGAGGAAGCCAAGCAGATGCTCGAAACCGACCGTCAGCCGATCGAGGCTATCGCCAATGAAGTCGGCTACGAAGACGCGGGCTTTTTCAGCCGACTGTTCAGACGCAAGGTGAGTCTCACGCCGGCGCAATACCGCCGCCGTTTCGGCGCGATGCGCGATGCGATCGGCTGCATCAGCGAGACTCGCTGAGGGCCGCGTTCGCCGATCGGCGCGGCAAATGCGGCGCGGTCTGCGCGATGTGATCGAGTTCGTCGCGAACCGCGTCGATCACGCAGGCGTCGCGCACGCAGGGATCGGCGGCGTGGATCGCTTCGAGCCGCCGACGCACCGCGCCGTACTGCGCGCCCGCGCGGCGATGCAGCTCGGCGCGCTCGCTGTAGCGCAAGAACGTCTGCAAGGAGGCGAGCACGGCGGCGCTCAGACTCGTCATGCCGATGACGATGCGCACGTCCGGCGACATCGCCGTCGCGACCAGCGACAGAAACGCCGACGTGCCGGTCGCCGCCGTGATGCCGATGACGGCGAGGCCCAGACGCCGGCCGCAGCGCGTCAGGCGGTCGGCCATCGCGTAGTGGAGCATCTGCGATTCGCGCGCGCGGCGGATCCACGTCAGCACGAGCGAGGCCGTGTCGCGCGGCGGATCGTACAAGGCGGTAGCGGTTTGTTGCGGTGGTCGGGACGTATCGGTCATGTTCTTAAACGCTGTGCGAACAGACCTCATCTTTGCCGCGAACGCGGACAGATCGCGTCCCGATGGGACGGCGTCTTAGCTCTCGTTGCGCGCCGCCTGGATCATTTTCCAGCCGTTGCCGGCGGGATCGCGGAATCCGGCATCGACACTGCCGTAGCGATCGACCGGCTCCTGCGTGAATTCCACGCCGAGCTTTTTCAGCCGTTCGTAGCTCGCGCGGCAATCGGCGACATTGAGCACGAGCGGCGGCATCGCGCCCTTGGCGACCATCGCGCGCAGGGTTTGCGCGGTCGCTTCGTCGTGCACGGGCGGGCCGGGCGCGAACAGGCCGAGCTGGAACGACGGCTGATCCGGATGCTGCACGGTGAGCCATCGGTAGGTGCCGTTGCGCACATCGGTGTGAACGTTGAAGCCGAGCTTGTCGACGTAAAACGCGAGCGCTTCGTCCTGATCGTCGACATAGATGCCTGCCACGCTGATGCCCTGGTTCATGTGACCTCCTTCGTTGAAGATGGGCGCACTGTACCTTTCGCGACGCGCCGCCGCTTCTCCAAAACTGCGATGTTGAGATCGGGGCGCTGCGCGGCCTTCAGCACGCAGGCGGGCACGCGATCGATCGCGTGGTTGTCGCTGCGGGATGCGGCGCGCATCGCGCTCGGGCTGCGGCCGGTGATGTCGCGAAAGATGCGGCCGAAAGTGCCGAGGCTTTCCCAGCCGGTGACGAATGCGATGTCGGTGATGGGAAGATCGGTATCGCGCAACAGCGTGACGGCCTGCTCGATGCGCCGCGTCAGCAGATAGCGATGCGGCGGAAGGCCGAACGCGCGCTTGAACGAGCGCGCGAAATGGGCTTCCGAGACGCCGCTGACTTCGGCGAGGCGCCTGACCGGCCAGTCCTCGTGCGACGACGCATCCATGCGGTCTTTCGCGCGCAGAAGGCGGCGCAGCAGTGCGGGGTCCTGCTCGGCGTGGTCGCGAGACGGCATGTGGGGTTCAGGGCGAAAACAGTGTGCGGCTAGTTTATCCGGACGCGCTCCCCCCTCACAGCAACGGCAGCGTGAGCCTGATATGTTCCGCGAACGCCGCCGTCAACAGCGACGGCCGCTCCCGCGCGAACTTCAGCGATATGCCCACGCAAGGCAACGCGGGCAATCCGGTATCCGCGTTCAGCACGCAAAGATCCGCCGGCACCGCAGTCTGCGTGATGACCGCGAAAGCCTGACCCGAGCGCACCAGCGCGATGAGGCCCGCGAGACTGCTGCTCGCATACGCGATGCGATACGCCTTGCCCACGCGGCGCAACGCCTCGCACGCGGCGATGTGATCGAGCGTGTCCGGGTCGGAGAGCGCGAGCGGCAACGGATCGTAGTGCGCGGATTCCATCCCCGGGCAGCCGATCCACACGAGTTGCTCGCGCCGGATGACCTCGCCGCCGGGGCTGTCGTCGGGCAGCGAGAGCATCGCGAGATCCAGCGCGCGTTTCTTCAACTGCTCGGCGAGCCGGGGCGTCGGGCCGCACACGACTTCCACCAGCGCATGCGGGTGCTGGCTGGAAAACTGCCGCAGCAACGTCGGCAGAAAAACGGCGGCGTAATCGTCCGGACAGCCGAAGCGGATGCTGCCCGAAAGACCCTTGCCGCAGAGATCCGCCATGGCTTCGTCATGCAGGCGCAGGATGCGTTGCGCGTGAACCAGCAGGCGCTCGCCGGGATTCGTCAGCACGACGCCACGGCCGGTGCGCTGAAAGAGCGGCTGATCGACGATATCCTCCAGCCGCTTCATCTGCTGGCTGAGCGCAGATTGCGTCCGGCCAATGCGTTCCGCGGCGCGGCTCAGCGCCCGCACTTCGGCGATGACCGCGAACGAGCGCAGCAATTCGATCTCCAGCGAAAGGCTCAAGATATTAGATCCTCTTCTATCTCGCATTAGAACTATTCGATTCTATAAAACCACAGCGCCGACTACACTGCAAATTCCTCTCACCATCCGCCAGGAGAAGCACGGTGTCCCTGAACAACGACGCAACTTTTTGGCACAACGCCAGGCAGCATCTGATTCGCTACGGCGGCACCTTCGAGCCGATGATCATCGAGCGCGCGCAGGGCAGCTTCGTCTACGACGCCGATGGCCGCGCGATTCTCGATTTCACGTCGGGACAGATGAGCGCGGTGCTCGGCCACAGCCATCCCGACATCGTCTCGGTGATCAGCGAGTATGCAGGCAAGCTCGACCATCTCTTCAGCGGAATGCTGTCGCGTCCCGTCGTCGATCTCGCGACGCGTCTCGCCGATATCACGCCCGCCGGGCTCGATCGCGCGCTTTTGCTCAGCACCGGCGCGGAGTCGAACGAGGCCGCGATCCGCATGGCGAAGCTCGTCACGGGGAAATACGAAGTCGTCGGTTTCGCGCAGTCGTGGCACGGCATGACGGGCCATGCCGCGTCGGCCACGTATAGCGCGGGGCGCAAGGGTGTCGGTCCGGCGGCGGTCGGCTCGTTCGCGATTCCCGCGCCGTTTGCGTATCGCGCGCGCTTCGAGCGCAACGGCCAGTACGACTGGCTCGCGGAACTGGATTACGCGTTCGATCTCATCGACCGGCAGTCGAGCGGCAATCTCGCGGCGTTCATCGCGGAGCCGATTCTGAGCTCGGGCGGGATCATCGAGTTGCCGGAAGGCTACATGGCGGCGTTGAAGCGCAAGTGCGAGGAGCGCGGCATGCTGCTGATCCTCGACGAAGCGCAGACCGGCATCGGCCGCACGGGCACGATGTTCGCGTGCCAGCGCGACGGCGTCACGCCCGACATCCTCACGCTATCGAAAACGCTCGGCGCGGGCTTGCCGCTCGCGGCGGTCGTGACCTCGGCGGAGATCGAGGAACGGGCGCACGAACTCGGCTATCTGTTCTACACGACGCACGTGTCGGATCCGCTGCCGGCGGCCGTCGGCCTGCGCGTGCTCGACGTGGTCGAACGCGACGGGCTCGTCGCGCGCGCGAACGTGATGAGCGCGCGGCTCAGACGCGGCCTGCTCGATCTGATGGAGCGCTTCGACTGCATCGGCGATGTGCGTGGACGTGGTCTGCTGCTCGGCGTGGAGATCGTTCGGGATCGCCGCACGAAGGAACCCGCCGATGGGCTTGGCGCGAAGATCACGCGCGAGTGCATGAATCTGGGCCTCAGCATGAATATCGTGCAGTTGCCCGGGATGGGGGGCGTGTTTCGCATCGCGCCGCCGCTTACTGTCAGCGAGGAGGAGATCGATCTCGGGCTTGATTTGCTCGGTAAGGCTATCGAGCGGTCGCTATAGAGGTTGATTGGCGGGTCGGGCTTTCGCTGGAAGAGCCCGACCTCAAGCCTCAATGATGCGCCCGCGCCTTCGCCGCCGCATTGATTCCCCCCGCGATGAACTCACGCGCATGCGTCGCGAGATCCATCCCGTCGTCCCACAGGTTGCGCCAGATCGCGAGCGCGTTCGACAACTGTTCGTTCACCACCGTCGACGAAAAGCTTTCGAAGGTCACCACGCCCTGATACCCGACCATCGCGAGCGCATGGAAAAACTGCGCAAAATCGATCGTGCCCGACCCGAGATAACCGCGATTGCTTTCGCCGATATGCACATACCCGAGCCGCTTGCCGCACTCCAGCACCGGCTGCATGAAATCCGATTCCTCGATATTCATGTGATACGTATCGAGATGCACGACGACATTCGGCGCATCCACTTCGTCGATCAGCGCGAGCGCCTGCGACGCCGTGTTCAGCAGATTGCTCTCATAGCGATTCACCACTTCGAGCCCGAGCGTCACGTTCTTCTTCTGCGCGAATTCGGCGATACGCTTGAGCGAATCCACCGCATTGCGGCGGCCCTGCTTCGTGACGGGCGCGGAGTACTTCGCCATCGCGCCATACAGAATGCCGCCAAAATAACCGCCGCCCAGTTCCGACGTAATCGTGATGCCCTCCTCCAGCAACGCGACGCCGCGCGCGACGGTCGCCGCATCTTCACTGGAAACATCCGCGTCGAACGTCAGGCCGCGCGAGCAGCCGATATCCAGTCCGTGTTCCTGCAGAAGATCGCGCGTGAACGCCAGGTCCATGACCTTCGGGCCATGCAACGAAAGCTCGACCAGATCGAATCCGGCGGCCTTGGTCTGGCTGATCACCTTGCGCGTCGATTCCGGCGTCAGATCGCCCGCCCATACCAGTGCATGTACGCCAAGCTTGTTCATCGTGCGACTCCCTCCGATGCGGTCGCGCGCCTGCGGACCTGTGTTTTGGAAATGCCGTAGGCCCACGCCCAGCGAATGAGCATCACCGCCAGCAGGAACACGCCCCACAACGCGGTGGCCAGATGCTGATTCGCGCCGAGCAGATTCAACCCCGATGCGATCACCTGAAGAATCACCAGCGCGATGACCACCGGCACGACGCGCCCGAAACCGCCGAACGGATCGACGCGTCCGAGAAAGCAGGCCAGCACGGAAATCAGCAGAAACGCCTCGCCATGCCCCACGCGCACCGAGTTGAACTGCGCGGCCATCACGACGCCTGCGACGCCGCACATCAGCCCGGACAGCATGTAGATGCGCGTGACCGCGCGCGTGGTCGCAATGCCGGAATAGCGCGTCGCCTCAAGATTGCTGCCGATCATGCGGGTGGCGAAGCCGAGCCGCGAGCGCGTCATCACGACATGCCACAGCACCGCGCAGCCGATGAAAATCCACAACGGAATCGGCACGCCGAGAAACACGCCGTTGCCCATCTCGCGCACGAACGGCGGAAAGCCGGAGATATCGCCGCCGCGCGTGAGGAATTCGCCGAGGCCGCGCAGGAAGATCATCATCGAGAGCGAGACGAGAATCGGGCTCGCGCCGGTCCGCGCGATGACCGCGCCCATCACCCAGCCCGATGCCGCGCCGGTCGCCAGCGCCGCCGCGATGCCGAGCACGACGGCGAGCGCGCCCGCGTCCGCGCCGCCGTGCGTGTGCAGCACGTAAGCCATCGCGAGACCCGAGATATTGGCCGTGAACGTGACCGCGAGGTTGAAGCCGCCTGAGATCAGCGGCATCAGCATGGCGAGCGTGAAGAAGCCGAGTTCGGGCAACTGGAACGCGACCGATACGAACGTGCTCGCCGTGAAAAAGCGATCGGACGCGAGACTCATCGCGACGATCACGACGACGAGAAAGCCGAGCAGGCCGGCGACATCGGCGGGAACGAGCGATGCGGAAGATCGCGCTTTCATGACGATGCCCTGGCGCCAGCCGACGCGAATCGCGATCCGACGAGCTTCGCGAAGCCGCCGCTCGACAATGTGATCGCGACCAGAATGATCGCGCCGATGATCATCTTGAACGCATACGGCGAGATGCCGAGCAGGTTCAGTCCGTTCGCGGTGATCGCGGTGAGCAGGATGCCGAGGATCGCGCCGAGAATCGTGCCGCGCCCGCCGCCGAGACGCGCGCCGCCGAGCACGACGGCGGCGAGCACATCGAGTTCGCGGCCGTACATGGCGTTGGGCACCACTTCCTGTACGTAGTGCGCCTGCATCAGTCCGGCGATGCCCGCCATCATGCCGAGCCAGCCGAACGCGATGTAATGCATCGCGCCGATATTCACGCCCACGCGCCGCGCCGCCTCGGGGTTGTCGCCCATCGCGTAGAGCTGACGGCCGGTGGTCGTGCGGCGCAGCAGGAACCACGTCGCCGCGACCATCACGACCATCACCGCGACGGGCAGCGCGAGATTCGCGGCGCCGCTCGCGGTATCGAAATGCACGATCGATACGCGCTCGACCCACCAGTCCGGCAAGTCGTAGATCGACACGCCGCCCGTGAGAAACATCAGGCCTCCGAAGAATACGTTGAACGTGGCGATCGTCACGACAATCGACACGATTTTGAAGCGATAGATGATGGTCGCATTGACCGCGCCGAGCAGAAAACCGAAGCACGCCGCGACGACGAAGCCGAGCGCCCAGTTGCCGCCGCCCAGGCGCATGACGGTCAGCGCGGTCAGATACTGCACGACCGACGCGCCGACCGCGAACGAAATATCGATGCCGCCCGCGATCAGCACGACCAGCAAGCCCACCGCGAAGATGATGTTGACGGAGCTTTGATTGAGCAGATCGAACAGATTCGACAGCGTCAGAAAGGTCGATGTCGTGAGGCTCAGCCCGATCATCATCACGACGATGACGAGGATCAGCAACGCCTCGATCGAACCGATCCCGAATTTGCGCAGATCAGGCATGAACGTCTCGCTCGATATGTTCCATGGTCGTCGCGCCCGGCACGTATTCGCCGACGATGCGGCCATCGCGCATATGCAGGATGCGGTCCGAGTTGAAATAGACCTCGGGGATTTCGTCGGAGATCAGCAGAATCGCCATGCCGAGCGCCGCCAGCTTGTGAATGATCGCGAAGATGCCGGCGCGCGCGCCCACATCGACGCCGACGGTCGGCGAATCCAGAATCAGCAGCCGAGGATTGGTCGCCAGCCATTTGGCGAGCACGATGCGCTGCTGATTGCCGCCCGATAATGTCGATACGGCATCGTCCGCTTTGCCGATCTTCACGGCGAGTTGCGCGATCCAGTCCGTGATCAGATCGTGGCGCTTGCGCGAGGAAATGAGATGCGTGGCGTCGAGCAGATGATCGAGCACGGCGGCGATCGTGTTGTCGCCGATCGACTGCGGCTGCACCAGTCCGAGCGAAAGCCGGTCCTCGGACACATACGCGATGCCCTTGCGGATCGCATCGCGATTCGAGCGCAGCGCGATTGCCTTGCCTTCGATGCGAATCGAGCCCGCGCGCGGGCGCGTCATGCCGAACAGCGACAACGCAAGCTCCGTGCGTCCCGCGCCGAGGCGTCCCGTCATGCCGAGAATCTCGCCCTTCCTGATCGTGAGCGAAATGTCCGCGTACTCGCGCCCGCGCGACAAGCCCTGCACGTCCAGCACCACCGGCGCCGATGAGAGATCCGTCTTGCGCACCGCGTAATCGAAGGTGCGGCCCGTCATCAGTTCCGTGAGACGGGTTTGCGTCATCCCTTCGGTCGGAAACGTGCCGACGTACTGACCATCGCGCAGCACGGTCACGCGCGTGCAGACTTCGAGCACTTCCGCGAGCCGATGACTGACGAACACCACCGCGATACCATCCGCCGACAGGCGACGCACGATCGCGAGCAAGGCTTCGGTTTCCGCATGGCTCAGCGACGCCGTCGGCTCGTCCATGAACACGAGGCGCGCATCGCGCACGAGCGCCCGCGCGATCGCGACGATCTGCCTCTGCGCGATCGACAGCGAACGCACCGGCCGGTTCAGATCGATGCCGACGCCGAGCCGCGCGAGAATCCTGCGCGCCGCCTCTTTCATCTTCCCGTAGTTGACGAAGCGCGGACGGCCGCCGAGGTTCTGCTCGAACGCGATGTTCTCCGCCACGGTCATCTCGGGAAAGAGCGCGAGGTCCTGCCAGATCACCTGAATGCCGAGCTCGCGCGCCTTCGCCGGATCGAGGCCTTCGATCGACACGCCGTCCATCAGCATCACCGCGCCCGGCTCGGGCTGATACACGCCGTTGATGATCTTGATGATCGTGCTCTTGCCGCAGCCGTTCTCGCCGGCGAGGCAGAGCACTTCGCCGGGCATGACATCGAACTGCACGCTCTTGAGCGCCTTCACGCCGCCGAACACCTTGGAGATGTTGTCGAGCTGAAGCAAGGGCGTGCGCTCAGGGGCAACGGCGGCGGCTTGCATCATGGAGCGCTCAGAGGCCCGATTTCGCGAGTTCGTCGACGGTCTTCTCGTTGAGGTCGACCAGTTGATCGACGATCAGGTTATGACCATCGGGATGCACGACGCCGAGACCCGGAATATTGGTGCCGTCCTTGATCGGCTGGCCCTTCGCGACCATCGTGCCGAGCGTCACGAACACTTCGCCGGCCTGCGCGGGATTCCACATATAGCCGCCGGTCAGCACGCCGTCGTGAACGAGGCGGCGGCCTTGCCCCGGCGAGAACGGACCGAGCACGAGCACCTTGCCCTTCATCTGCTTTTCCTGCACCGCGCGCGCGGCGCCGATCGGCCCCTGGCTGCCGAACGCGAGTATCGCCTTCAGGTTCGGATGCGCGCGCATCAGGTCGAGCGCGGTCTTGCGCGATGCATCGACGTCTTCCGCGACGCCGTAACGGTCGCCGACCAGCGTCATGCCCGGATAGTTGGCCTTGATGTACGCGATGGCCGCATCGGCCCATGCGTTGTGCAGCGGCACCGTCAGCGAGCCGACGAACACCGCGTATTCGCCCTTGCCGCCGAGCGCTTCGCCGAGCCGCTTTGCGTACGCCTCGCCGAAGCCCTTCACCGACGCGAGTTCGAAGTCCCAGTCCGCGTTCTTCTGCTTCGGCGACTCGTGCGTGATGACCTTGATGCCGGCCGCGCGGGCGCGCTGCAAGACGGGTTCGAGCACTTCGGCATCGTTCGGCACGACGCCGATCACATCGACCTTCTGCGCGATGAGGTCTTCGATCGCGCGCACCTGCAGCGCGGGATCGGCGCTCGTCGGGCCGATCATGAACGCCTTCACGCCGAGCTGCTCGCCGCGTTTCTTGATGCCGGCGTCCATCGCGTTGAACCAGGGAATGCCGCCGATCTTCACGACGACCCCGATGACCGGCTTGTCGGGCGACGCCGAGGCCATGCCGACTGCCAGCGCGAATGCGGCCACGCCTGCGCACAACGAGCGAATCAGATGCTTGGACATGTCTCCTCCGAAGGACGTCCGCACATCGAGCAGGCGCCCAGTTGAGTGATCGGAATTCCAGATGCGCCGGCTTTATCGATTCGCTGCTAAATCCATTCAGCACGCCGGGTTGGGGTATGCTGAATCTATTCAGCAACAGGGTCGACTCGGACAAACCCTAGTTCGGTTCCTGATTCCGGAACGGCTACCGTCCGGGAAAACAATGCAGTGAGGAGACAAGGTGGCCAGCAATAAGCCCGGACGGAAGTCGACGATCTATGACATCGCGAAGGCGACGGGATCATCGACTGCCACAGTGAGCATGGTGCTGAACGGCACCTGGGCGCGTTATCGCATCAAGGAAGCCACGGCCGACCGGATTCTGGAGAGCGCGCGCAAGCTCGGCTACAACGTCAACATGAAGGCGCGCGGCTTACGGCTGTCGAGATCGGGGCTCGCCGGCATGGTCCTGCCGCATTACCGCAACCGCTTTTTTGCGGGCCTCGCGCAGACTTTCGAGGATCAGGCGCGTAGCCGCGGCTTGTGTCCGATCGTGGTCGGCACGCAGCGCGATCCGGCGGTCGAAGTGAGTGTCACCGAGACGCTGCTGTCGCAACGGGTCGAGTTGCTGTTCATCGCCGGGGTGCGCAATCCGGCGCCGCTCAATGCGCTATGCGCGGCGGCGGGCGTGCCGTCGATCAACGTCGATCTGCCCGGCGACGGCGCGCCGTCGGTCGTGTCGGACAATCGCGGCGGCGCGCGCGCGATCACCGACGTGCTGATCGACAAGCTGATCGCGCGCGGCGAATCGCCGGACGAACTGATCCTGCTCGGCGGCATAGCGGGCGAATACGCGACCGAGATGCGCATCGCGGGCTTTCGCGACGCGTTCGAGGCACGGCGCATCGCGCCCGCGCCCGATGCCGTCGAATCGTGCGGTTACAACGCGGCGTCCGCGCAGCGCGCGCTCGCGGCGCGTCATGCGAGGCTCGGACGGCTGCCTTCGGGCTTGCTGATGAACTCGATCACCGCGTTCGAAGGGCTCGTGCAGTTCACGTCGAGCCTGTCGCCGGAGGCGTGGAAATCGGCGGTGGTCGGCTGCTTCGACTGGGACCCGTTCGCGGCGCATCTGTCCTTCGACGTGACGATGCTGCGTCAGGACGTGCAGACGATCATTTCCGAAGCTTTCGCGCTGGCCGATCACCACGATCCGGCCGACCGCACCGTGGTGATCGTGCCGACCGGCTTCGGCAAGATGTACGAGGAGGCCGAGCAGACGAAGGAGTTCGACCGCTGAGCGTTCACCCGCCCGCCGCCGCGCGCTCGATCGCGGCGATGTCGATTTTCTTCATCTGCATCATCGCGTCCATCGCGCGGCGCGCGGCTTCGCGATCGGCGCCGTTGAAGATCTGGAGCATGCGCTTCGGCGTGATCTGCCAGGAAAAGCCCCAGCGGTCCTTGCACCAGCCGCACGGCCCTTCTTCGCCGCCATTGCCGATGATCGCGTTCCAGTAGCGATCCGTCTCCTGCGCGCTGTCGGTGTGGACCATGAAGCTCACCGCTTCATTCGGCTTGAAATTCGGGCCTCCATTGAGCCCGAGAAAACTCTGGCCCAGCACGGTGAATTCGACGGTCAGTTCAGGCCCCTGCCCCACGCCCGGCTTCGCGGATACATGTCCCGTGCCGACATGGCTATCCGGAAACGTGGCGGCGTAGAACTCCGCCGCTTCACGCGCGTCGCCATCGAACCACAGACAATTGACGAGCTCGGCCATCGCGTTCTCCTTCGAGACAGTGGACAGTGCGCCGACGATATCACGCCCGCGCCAACGCGCGCGCCCGGCCTCGCGCGGGCGGCACGACCTCCGCCAGCAATTCCTCGTGCAGCGCGCGCAACACCTCGACGAACGCCGACGCAAGCCGCTCGCGCGGCCGATGCGGCGGAAACAGCAGATAGGTCGGGAAGCGCACCGCCGGCAGGAACGGACGGATCGCGATATCCGGTCCTCGGAAATCGCGCGCGACGATCGGATGTGCGAGCGTCACGCCCATGCCGTGCCGCACCATCTCGCAGCACATCGCGGTGTATTGCGCCTCGATTGCGAGCACGCGCTTCACGCCCGCGCGCTGGAACACTTCGTCCATCAACGCGCGGGTGCCGTCGCCGTGACACAGCGAGATGAACGACTCGCCTTCCAGATCCTCCGGCCGGATGACGCGCTTTGCCGCCAGCCGATGCTTCGCCGGCATCACGCATACGGCGGACACGCTCGATAGCTGCTCGACATCGCAGTTCGACGCCTCGCTCACATACACGGCAACGCCCAGATCGCAGAACTGCGATGCGGTCCAGTGATTCACCGTGCCCGACGTGTTCACATGCAGCGACACCGTGACTTCCGGATACAGCTCGACGAAGCGCTTGATCGCGTGCGGCACGAGCGTGATGCCCGCCGAAGGCATTGCCGCGATGCGCAAACGGCCGCTGCCGAGATTGCGGATCTGCGCCGCCGCGTTCGCCAGTCCCTGCAAGCCGACGAACGCACGTTCGACTTCGCGGAAGAACGCGGTGCCTTCGCTCGTGGGAATCAGCCGCACGCCGCTGCGCTGAAAAAGCTGCAGGCCCGTTTCGCGCTCCAGTTGCGAAATCAGCCGGCTGACATTGGGCTGCGAGGTGAAGAGCGCCTTGGCCGCCGCGGTCATCGATCCGGACACCATCACCTCGCGAAACGCCTCGATGTGTTTCAGATTCATTGCGTGTTTTCCCCCGTATTTTCCCTATTCTGGCCGATCCCGATCCATATCATCGCTGCATAGATAGGTATTTTATTCGTATTGGACGATATGACCACCCGGCGCGACACTGCATTCCATCGACGGGCAGACAAGCCCGCTCCCCACGTAACGGAACTGGAGATCGTCGTCATGAGAAGCGCGCTGCCTCGCCGTCTGTCCGTCCTGTCCCGCGCCGCGTTCGCGGTCCTTTCGATCACCGGAGCGCTCGCTGCCCACGCCGAAACCACGCTTTACGTCGCCAATGTCGGCGGCTCGAACGAGCAGCTCTATCGGCAGAAAATCATTCCGCCGTTCGAGAAGGCGCACGACGTCAAGGTCGTCTACGTCGCGGGCAATTCGAGCGATACGCTCGCCAAGCTCCAGGCGCAAAAGGGCCATCAGCAGATCAACGTCGCTGTGATGGACGACGGCCCCATGTACCAGGCGATGCAGATGAACCTGTGCGCGAAGCTCGACGACGCGCCGATCATGAAAGACGTCTATCCGCTCGCGAAGCTCGGGCCCACGTCGATCGGCGTCGGCATGGTGGCGACTGGAATCGGCTACAACGAGCAGGCGTTCAAGAAGGCCGGCCTGCCGCCACCCGATTCGTGGAAGGCGCTCACCGACAAGCGCATCAAGGGCAAGCTCGGCGTGCCGCCGATCACCAACACCTACGGCCTGCATACGCTCGTGATGCTCGCGCGTCTGTCCGGCGGTGGCGAGAAGAACATCGATCCGGGCTTCACCGAAATGACGAAGCAGGTCGCGCCCAACGTGCTCTCGTGGGCGCCGACGCCCGGCGAGATGGACGGCCAGATGCAATCCGGCGACGTGATCCTCGCGCCGTACGGCAGCGGCCGCGCGGTGGCCTTGCAGAACACCGGCTTTCCGCTCAAGTTCGTCTACCCGAAGGAAGGCGCGGTTGCGTTGCAGGTGGCGGCGTGCGTCGTAGCGGAGAACGCGCAGCCCGCTTTGTCGCAACAGTTCGTGCAGTACCTGCTGACGCCCGAAGTGCAGACGCTGCAGGCGCAGAACATCGGTCTCGGGCCGGTCAACAAGACTGTGAAGCTGACGCCGGAAATCGCCGCGCGCGTGCCCTACGGCCCCGAGCAGATCTCGAAGCTCACCGCGATGGACTGGGCCACCATCAACCAGCATCGCACCGAGTGGACCGAGCGCTGGAACCGTTCGGTCGAGCGCTGAAGCGCGCCCCACGATCCGTTGACGTGACGAAGGAGCAACGCGCATGGCCTTTCTGACTTTGCAAGGCATTTCGAAACGCTACGGCGATTTCACGGCGATCGAACAGCTCGATCTCGCGGTCGAGCGCGGCGAGCTGCTGTCGCTGCTCGGCCCGTCCGGCTGCGGCAAGACCACCACGCTGCAAATGGTCGCGGGCTTCGTCACGCCGACGACCGGCCGCATCGAACTCGATGGACGCGACATCACCCACGAGCGCCCGGAGAAACGCGGCATCGGCGTGGTCTTTCAGAGCTACGCGCTGTTTCCGCACATGACGGTGGCGGGCAACGTCGGCTTCGGGCTGGAGATGCGCAAGGTGAAGCGCCGCGAGCGCGACGAACGCGTCGCCGAAGCGCTCGCGCTGGTGCGTCTGAACGGACTCGGGCACCGCTATCCGAAGGAGCTGTCGGGCGGCCAGCGGCAGCGCGTGGCGATCGCCCGTGCAATCGCGATGCAGCCCGAACTGCTGCTGCTCGACGAACCGATGTCCAATCTCGACGCCAAGCTGCGCGAGGAGATGCACATCGAATTGCGCGCGATCCAGAAGCGTCTGGGCATCACCACGATCCTCGTCACGCACGACCAGGTCGAAGCGATGACGATGAGCGATCGCATCGCGGTGATGCATCGCGGCGCGATCTCGCAGCTCTCCACGCCCTACGACGCCTACGAACGCCCCGCGACGCCGTTCGCATCGACCTTTCTCGGCCGCACCAATGCGTTTTCCGGCGAAGTGCTGCGGCGCAATCCGCGCTGCGCGATCGTCGACGTCGCGGGCACGCAGATGCACGTACCGCACGAAGGCCGTCATGTCGATGGCGCGGTGAACGTCTACATTCGCCCGGAAAAAGTCCACATCGCCAATGGCGATGCCCGGCTGCGCGGCCGCATCGCGACGCGCGTGTTCGTCGGCAATCAATGGCTGCTCGAAGTGGAGACCGGCCTTGGCAAGCTGCGCGTGGCGCAGCCGAATCACGGCGCACCGCCGCCCGAGGAAGGCGACGAAGTCGGTCTCGACTGGACCGACGACGACCTGCGCGTGCTGACGCAGGACATCCGGGAGAACGTCAATGGCCACGCTTGACGACACCCGTCCCGGCGCCGCGCCGTGGCTGCTGTCGGGGCCCGCGCTGCTTCTTTTCATCGGCCTGTTGCTGGTACCGCTCCTGCTCACGCTGATGCTGTCGTTCCGCGTGTTCAGCGATACGGCCGGCGTCACGCCCGCCCTTACGCTCGGCAACTACTGGGAAGTGGTAAGCGATCCTTATTACGGCACGATCTTCCTGCGCACCGCCGGGCTCGCGTTCGCGGTCACGCTGCTTTCGATCGTGCTCGGCGTGCCGGAGACCATCGTGCTCGCGCGCATGAAGCGGCCGTGGCAGTCGCTGTGTCTCCTGATCGTGCTCGGCCCGCTGCTCATCTCGGTGGTCGTGCGCACGCTCGGCTGGCAGATCCTGCTCGGCAACAACGGCGTGCTCAACAACGCGCTGCAGGCGCTGCACATCACCGACGAACCCATCCGCCTGGTCTTCACGATGACCGGCGTGATCATCGCGCTCACGCATGTGCTGGTGCCGTTCATGGTGATGTCGGTCTGGGCGACGATGCAGAAGCTCGACCCGCAAGTGGAATGGGCCGGCCGCTCGCTCGGCGGCTCGCCTTTCGCGGTGTTTCGCCGCGTGGTGCTGCCGCAGATCATGCCGGGCGTGCTATCGGGCTCGATCATCGTGTTCGCGCTGTCGGCGTCGGCGTTCGCCACACCCGCGCTGATCGGCGGACGGCGGCTCAAAGTGGTCGCGACCGCCGCCTACGACGAATTCCTCGGCACGCTGAACTGGCCGCTGGGCGCGAGCATCGCGGTGCTGCTGCTGATCGCGAACGTCGCGATCGTGATGGGTTGCAGCCGTCTCGCCGAACGCCGCTTCCGGCACATCTTCGACTGAGCGGAGGATCATCATCATGAAAGAAAACGGCTGGCTCGCGCTCACCTACAACGCGTTCTTCCTGACCTTCATCGTCGCGCCGCTCGCGGTGGTGATGCTCGTCGCCTTCACCGACAAGGGCTTCATCTCGATGCCCTTCGATGGCGCGTCTTTCCGCTGGTTCCACGCGATCATCGAGAACGGCGACATCGTCGCGGCGTTCTGGCTGTCGGTGCGGCTCGCGTTCGCGGCGGCGACCATCGGTGTGCTGCTCGCGGTGCCCGCCGCGCTCGCGATCGCGCGCTATCGCTTTCCGGGCCGCGCCGCGCTCACGAGCTTCTTCCTCTCGCCGATGATGATTCCGGCGGTCGTGCTCGGCATCGCGTTCCTGCGCTTTCTCTCGCTGCTGCATCTGTCGGGCTCGTTCTGGTCGCTGGTCGCGGCGCACGTGATCATCGTGCTGCCGTATGCGTTGCGGCTTGCGCTGTCTTCCGCCGTCGGGCTGGATCGCGATGCCGAGCGCGCGGCGCTCTCGTGTGGCGCGAGCCGCTTCACCGCGTTTCGCCGCGTCGTGCTGCCGATGATCCGCACGGGCGTGGCGGGCGGCTGGGTGCTGTCGTTCATCCAGAGCTTCGACGAACTCACGATGACCATCTTCGTCGCGACGCCCGGCACCACGACGCTGCCCGTCGCCATGTACAACCAGATCGCGCAAACGATCGATCCGCTGGTGGCGTCGGTATCGGCGGTGCTGATCGTCGGCACGGTCCTGCTGATGATCCTGCTCGACCGCATGGTCGGTCTGGATCGCATTCTGATCGGAGAAGCCCGATGACATTTTCAAGCTCCGCCAGCCCCGATGTGCTCGTCCTGGGCGGCGGCCTGGTCGGCTCGGCCGTGGCCTACGGGCTCGCCCGCGAAGGCGCGCGCGTGACCGTGCTCGACGAAGACGACGGCGGCCTGCGCGCCTCGCGCGGCAACTTCGGCCTCGTGTGGATTCAGGGCAAAGGCTATGGCTTGTCGCCGTACGCGCAATGGTCGCGCAGTTCGTCGACGCGCTGGCCCGGATTCGCCGATGCGCTGCAGAGCGAAACCGGCATCGATGTCGCGCTGCGTCAGCCGGGCGGTTTCCAGTTCCTCTTCAATGACGAAGAACGCGCGGAACGCGAGAAGCGCCTCTCGACGCTCAAGGCCGAACTCGGCGATTACCCCTACCAGATGCTCAGCGCCGCCGAAGTGCGCGAGCGCATTCCGCAGATCGGGCCGGCCGTGATCGGCGCGAGCTATACGCCGATGGACGGCCACGTGAATCCGCTCAAGCTGCTGCGCGGCCTGCACGCGGCGATGCAGGCGCGCGGCGTGCAGCTCGTGTCGGCGGAGCGCGCGGAACGCGTCGTGCCGGAAGCGGGCGGCTTCACGGTGCATGGCAGACGCGGCACGTATCGCGCGGCGCGCGTCGTGCTCGCGGCGGGCCTCGGCAATCGCGCGCTCGCGCCGTTCGTCGGGCTGCATGCGCCGGTTGCGCCGAATCGCGGGCAAGTGCTGGTGAGCGAGCGCGTCGCGCCGTTTCTCCACTATCCGACGCTCAACGTGCGCCAGACCGACGAAGGCAGCGTGCAGTTCGGCGATTCGATGGAAGAAGTCGGCTTCAACGATTTCACCACGACGCCAGTGCTCGCCGACATCGCCCGCCGCGGCGTGCGCGCCTTCCCGATGCTCAGGCACGTGCGGCTCGTGCGCATGTGGGCCGCGTTGCGCGTCTACAGTCCCGACGGCTTTCCGATCTACGACGCATCGCAGGCGCATCCGGGCGCGTTCGTCGTCACTTGCCACAGTGGCGTGACGCTCGCCGCCGCGCATGCGCTGCGCGTCGCGCCGTGGATCATGGGCGCGGCGATGCCCGATGAACTGCCCAGCTTCTCCGCGCGCCGCTTCGAGCACGCACAAGAACTGACTCCCGCACATTGAGTTCGACATGACAGCCCAATCGAATCCCACGCTCTTCAAGCCGCTCGATGGCGCCGCAGGCGGCAACATCGAAATCTGGTTCAACGGCCAGCCGCTCACCGTGCCCGCCGGACGTTCGGTCGCGGCGGCGCTGCTGGCGGCGGGCGTCGCGCGCTTTCGTGCGACGCCCGTCTCCGGCGCCCCGCGCGCGCCCTACTGCATGATGGGCGCGTGCTTCGAATGCCTCGTCGAAATCGACGGCGTGCCGAGCCGCCAGAGCTGCATGGTCGAGGTGAAGGCCGGCATGCGCGTGCGCTCGCAGGAAGGCGCGCGCGATCTGCCGCCGTCGATCGCAACCGATATTCCGCTGGAGAACGCCCATGGCCGCTGATTTCGCACCCGAAGCCGTCGATGTCGTCGTGGTCGGCGCCGGTCCCGCCGGCATGAGCGCGGCCACCCGCGCCGCGCGCGCGGGCCTGAAAACCGTGCTGATCGACGAACAGGACGCCGTCGGCGGGCAGATTTATCGCGCGATCGGCCGGGCGGACGCGCGCCGCAAGGAGATTCTCGGTCCGGACTACGCGGCAGGCGCGGCGATCGCTCAGGCGTTCGCCACGTCCGGCGCGCGCCACGTGACGAATGCGAGCGTCTGGCAGGTCACGCGCGAGCGCGGCGTCAACTATCTGAAGGACGGCAAAATCGCCTCGTTCGATGCGCAGCGCGTGATTCTCGCGAGCGGCGCACTGGAACGGCCCTTCCCGATTCCCGGCTGGACGCTGCCCGGCGTGCTGACGGCGGGCGCCGCGCAGATCCTGCTCAAGAGCGCGGGCGAAGTGCCTGCCGCGCCGCCGGTGCTCGCGGGCTGCGGGCCGCTGCTGTATCTGCTCGGCTGGCAATACGTGCGCGCGGGCGTGCCGATCCGCGCACTCGTCGATACGACGCGTCACGAAGACCGCTGGCGCGCGAAGCGTCATCTGCTGTCGGCGCTGCGCGCGTGGCCCTTCCTGAGCAAGGGCCTGCAACTGATCCGCACGCTGCGCGACGCAGGCGTGCCGATCTTCGAGGCCGCCGACGACTTGCGCGTGGAAGCGCGCACCGGCACCGATCAGGCCGAACGTGCGGCGGCGCTCTGCTTCACGACGCAGGGCGTCGCGCATCGCATCGAAGCGGACGTGATCCTGCTGCATCAGGGCGTCGTGCCGAACACGCAGTTCACGCATGCGCTGCGCGCGGGGCATCGCTGGGACGATGCGCAACTGTGCTTCACGCCGAAGACCGACGCATGGGGCGAACTCGATGTGCCCGGCATCTTCGTCGCGGGCGATGGCGCGGGTATCGGCGGAGCGCAGGCGGCCGCGTTGCAGGGCACGCTCGCGGGCGTCGCGGCGGCGGCGCAACTCGGCGCGCTCGATACCGCCGCGCGCGATGCCGAAGCCGCCCCGTTGCGCCGCGCGCTCGCGGACGTCATGCGCATCCGGCCGTTTCTCGACAGCCTGTATCGCCCGCGCCATGTGAATCGCGTTCCGGGCGATGGGACCATCGTGTGCCGTTGCGAGGAAGTGACGGCGGGCGAGTTGCGCCAGTTCGTCGAGCTGGGTTGCGTCGGGCCTAATCAGGCGAAATCGTTTGGACGATGCGGCATGGGGCCGTGCCAGGGCCGCATGTGTGGTCTGACGGTGACGGAAGTCATCGCCGATGCGCGCCGGGTCTCGCCCGCCGAAGTCGGCTATTACCGCATCCGTCCGCCGATCAAGCCGCTCACGCTCGGAGAACTCGCCGGTGAATGACGCAAGCGGAGCTCAGGAAGCGGACGTGCTGATCGTGGGCGGCGGATTGCACGGCACGAGCAGCGCGTTTCATACCGCGCGGCGCGGCGCGAAGGTGATCGTGCTCGAAGCCGATTATGTGGCGCGCCATTCGTCGGGCGTGAACGCGGGCGGCGTGCGTACCCTCGGACGACCCGTGCCGGAAATTCCGCTCGCGCTGATGTCGCGTGAAATCTGGCACGGCATGACCGATCTGATCGGCGAGGACGGCGGCTTCGTCGCGTCGGGCCAGTTGAAGATCGCCGAAACCGACGACGAACTCGAAGCCTGCCGCGAGCGCGTCGCACTGCTCGAATCGCACGGCTTCACGCATGAGAAAGTGATCGACCGCGACACCGTGCTCGAACTCGAACCGGCGCTCGCGCGGCACGTGACGGGCGGCATCTGGGTCGAGCGCGATGGTTACGCGCTGCCCTTCAGGACGACGACGGCGTTCCGCCTCGCTGCGCAAAAGCTCGGCGCGCGCTTTCTGGAAGGCACGCCGGTGCGCCGCATCGAGCAACGCGGCACGCGCTGGTTCGCGCACACGCCGCGTGGCACGTTCAGCGCGGAAAAACTGCTCGTCACGGCGGGCGCGTGGTCGGGCGAACTCGCGAGGCAGGTGGGCGAGGCGGTGCCCGTTCATCCCGAAGGGTTGATGCTGATGGTCACGCATCGCGTCGCGCCGTTCTGCCGCGCGACGCTCGGCGCGACGGGCCGGCCGCTCTCGTTCAAGCAGTTCGACAATGGCACGGTGGTGATCGGCGGCAAGCTGATCGGCATCGCGGATCTCGCGAATCGGCATGGCGAAGTGGATTTCATCCGGCTCGTGAAGAGTGCGCGCACCGTTACTGATCTTTTTCCGCACCTGCGGCATCTCGGCGTGAATCGCGCGTGGGCGGGGGTCGAAGCGTTTACGGCGGATGAATTGCCGGTGATTTCCGCTAGCCGCGAGGCGTCGAATCTTTATTACTCGTTCGGCTATTGCGGTAGCGGGTTTCAGCTTGGGCCGGGATGCGGGAAGCTCGTGTCGGAGCTGATGCTCGATGGGGTGGCGTCGCTTTCGCTCGATGCGTTCGCCATTGATCGCTTCGATGCGGCTTTTAAGGACGCGGGCGTGTCGCGGCTCGTGGCGCACTAGGTTTGTCGCCGGATCCCCCAGCATAACAACCACCTCTTTTTAAATCGGAGAACTACACATGAACGATATCGTTCGCATCGACACCAATCAGCGGATGAGCCGCGTCGTAAAAGCCGCAGGCCTCGTGTTCATCGGCGGCCAGACATCGGCCGATCACACCCCCGACGTGAAACTGCAAACCGCGAAAGTGCTTGAAAAGATCGACGGCTTTCTCGACAAGGCCGGCATCGACAAGACGCGTCTCGTCTCCGCGCAAGTGTGGCTCGCGGATATCGGCCGCGATTTCGCCGGCATGAACGAAGTATGGGACGCATGGGTGCCCGAAGGCTGCGCGCCCACGCGCGCGACCGTGCAGGCGCAACTCGCATCGCCGGATCTGCTCGTCGAAATCGCGGTCGTGGCGCTCGGCTGAGGCGAAACGCGCCTCTCGCACGGAGCGCCGCGCGAGGGCTTATAGCAGCGCTTCGCTCCGCTCGATGCCCCCCGGCACCGATTCACGCGCCGACTGGCGAGGCAAGCGCTGCAACACCGCTTCCGCGACGAGTTCGGCCGTCGCCGCCGAAAGCGTCCAGCCGAGATGCCCGTGCCCGGTGTTGTAGAACACGCCGGGACGCTTGCCCTGCCCGACTTTCGGCAGCATGCTCGGCAACATCGGGCGCAGGCCGCTCCACGGAATCACGCGCGCCGTCGACACATCGGGGAAATAACGCCGCGTCCATTCGACCAGCGGCGCGATGCGATCGGCGCGGATATCGCGGTTGAAGCCGTTCAGCTCCGCCGTGCCCGCCACGCGAAAACGGTCCGCGCCGAGCCGGCTCGTGACGATCTTCGCGCGGTCGTCGAGCAGGCTGACCCACGGCGCATGGTCGCGACTGCGGGCGTCGTCGAGGCAGACGGTGATCGAATACCCCTTGACCGGATAGACGTTGAGATGATCGCCCGCCATCGCGGCGAACGCGCGGCTGCCGACGCCCGCGCAGACCACGATGCCATCGAAGCCGAGCGGCTGCGACTCGCCCGCGTGTTCGACGGTCAGCGTGAGACGCCCCGCCTGCTCATCGATCGATGTCACGGATGTGTCGTAGCGGAACTCGACGCCACGTCGCGCGCAGGCATCCGCGAGTCCGCGCGTGAACTTGTGGATATCGCCCGTCGAATCCGACGGCGTGAAGAAGCCGCCATGAAACGCGCCGCGCAAGGTCGGCTCGATCGATTCGATCTCTTCAGGCGTGACGGCGTACCGGTCCAGACCCGCGCCCTTCAGAATCTCGTTGACCTTCGCGGCGGCGTCGAACTCCTTGCGCGTCGCGTAGAAATGCAGGATGCCGCGCCGTTCGAGATCGAAGTCGATGTTCTCGTCCCGCGCAATGCGAAAGAGATGCTCGCGCGCCGCGATCGCGAGGCGCACGGTCTCGGCCGTATTGGCACGGTAGTTCGGTATATGCCGCAGAAACTCGCCCATCCAGCTGTACTTGTGCCAGTTGGGGCGCGGGTTCATCAGAAGGGGCGCGTCGCGCGTGAACATCCATTTCAGCCCCTTTAGCACGGTGGCGCGGCTGTTCCACACTTCGGCGTTGCTCGCGGAGAGCTGGCCGCCGTTGGCGAACGACGTTTCCATCGCCGCGTAGCGATGGCGTTCGAGCACGGTAACGCGAAAACCACGCTGCGCGAGGGCGTAAGCGGTCGTGACGCCGGTAATCCCGGCGCCGATGATGGCGATTCGTGACATGACATGGTCCAGATTGATTGAGCATCGCCGGCCTTGGCCACATACCGCAGCCGGCACCGATGCCCCATCTGTCCATGTACCTGAGAGTTTCGCCCGCGAGCATTCGACGTTTGCGTCGATCGCCGGGGCTCCCCTTCGGTGGGCGCGTGAAAGCGCCGCTCTCCAGATGTTCCGGCGCGCACGGTCCTTTTGCCTGAGAGTTTCCGGGGCGGTTGCTCCGTCGGCGTCGTCGCGGGGGACGAGCTCTTCCGTGGCGCGTTGTCGAACCCCTCGACAATACCGATACGAAACGCGCGTGGCAAGCCCCTTCGACATTGACAGACCGCCGGGCTCGCCGTCAGACTGCCGTCGTCCGTTCTTTCGCCGCACCAACAATGCCGACTTCCCAACTGTCTGTTTACTTCTTCGCCCAGGCCGCCGTGATCGTGTTCGCGAGCCAGTTCGTCGGCCGGCTCGCGCAACGCGTCGGCCAGCCGCAAGTCGTCGGCGAGATGATCGCGGGCGTGCTGCTCGGGCCCTCGCTCTTCGGGCTGCTGCTGCCGCACTGGCAACAGGCGCTCTTTCCCAAGGCGACCATGGGCATGCTCTACGTCGCCGCGCAGCTCGGCGTCGGGCTCTACATGTTTCTGGTCGGCACGGAATTTCGCGCGGATCACTTTCGCGCACGCGCGAGGAGCGCGATGAGCGTTTCGCTCGCCGGCATCGTCGCGCCGTTCGTGCTCGCGTTTGCGTTGACGCCGTGGCTGCTCACGATCACCGGCCTCTTCGCGGAAAAGGCGCGGCTCTACGAGGCATCGCTCTTTCTGGGCGCGGCGATCGCGATCACTGCGTTTCCGATGCTCGCGCGCATCATTCACGAGCGCGGGCTCGCCGGCACCTCGCTCGGCACGCTCGCGCTGACCGCGGGCGCTTTCGACGACGCCGCCGCGTGGTGCATTCTCGCGATCGTGCTGGCGAGCTTCGGCGGCTCGTGGATGGGCGCGTACGCGGCGATCGGCGGCGGCGCGGCCTTCGCGCTCTTCATGATCTTCATCGGCGGCAAGTTGCTGCGCAGGCTCGCCGCCGGACTCGATCCCGATGCGCCGCTGCCCACCAGCGTGCTCGCCGCCGTGATGGTGCTGTTCTCGCTGTGCGCGTTCGCGATGGACTCGATCGGGATTCACGCGGTGTTCGGCGGCTTTCTGCTCGGCGTCGCGCTGCCGCGCGGCCCGCTGACCGAGAAGCTGCGCGACATGCTGCAGCCTTTCGTCGTCGTGTTTCTGTTGCCGATGTTCTTTACCTACTCCGGTCTCAACACGCGGCTCGACATGCTGATGGACCCAGCCATCATGCTAGCCGCCGTCGCCATTCTGATCGCATCGTTCGGCGGCAAGGGCATCGCGTGCTGGGCGGCCGCGCGCATGAACGGCGAACCGCCCGGCGACGCGATGGCAATCGGCGCGCTGATGAACGCGCGTGGGCTGATGGAACTGATCATCATCAATATCGGGCTGGCGGCTGGCGTGATAATGCCCGGCCTGTTCTCGATACTCGTGCTGATGGCCGTGCTCAGCACGTTGATGGCGACGCCGCTGTTCAACTGGATCGTGCGCCGGCAGGCGGCGTTACGGGAGATCGTGGCGCGATAGGGTCATTCGGATGCCGAATCATTATCGGCGCGTTACCGAGGCGTCGCGTCACGACGCCTCATGCCACCGATCACCTTCGCATGAGCCCCATCACGAGCGTCACGAGGAAAATTACGAGGAATATGAAGAACAATATCTTCGCGATGCTCGCAGCGCCCGCCGCGATGCCGCCAAAACCGAGCGCGGCGGCGATCAGCGCGATCACGAAAAAGACCAACGCGTAATACAACATGATGTTTTCTCCTTCCCATTCGAATGCGCCGCGCGCCCCATGTGCGCGGACAGCGGACTAGCTTAAGCAAGCAGTATTCCTTACCGGATGGAGCATCGATTTTTCCCGTGATATCCTTGGCTCGTCCTGCATACACCATCAAACCTGCATCGAGCCGCGAGCGCGGATCTGTCGTTTTTACACTGTCGTCAAGAAGACTCGTCGTCTGCCGTTAATTACAAAAAAGGACCCGAATCCGACAAGGCGCGGTGACGCTCGTTCGCGCGCTGTTCCGCGTTATCGAATGGTCATGCATTACGGGCACCATTCCAGCGGAGCAATCCCCGAATAAGGGCCATGCTCGCATGGTTGACGATCTGCGGTTCAAGGTCGATCGCTTCGCCATCTTGAGCGTCAAGCCATATGCGGCGGGCATCCCACCACCGGAGCACGAACAGACTCGTTCGGATGCCATTCCTCCGACGATAGATTGACGGGCGCCGCCCTTGCGGCCCCATTGGGAAAGAATTGATGAAACCGGCAAGGAATTCGCTGCGGTCACGCGTTGGCCGATATATCGCGTATGGCGTGATCGCCGCCGCGCTCGTCGCGGGTGTGGGCGTACTGCACTGGCGCAATGAAACGCGCACTGCGCAATCGCAGCCCACGGCGTTGACTGGCATTGCGAATCAGATGCGGCACGACGCATCCGCATGGACGCATCGGGAAAAAGACGCATCGGAAATGCTGACCGATATTCGCGACCGTAATGTCGCGACGATCGGCGTGAGTCCCGACGCCATCCTCGTGTCGACAATGAAGGGCGAGAAGTATTACGTCGCCGATCACAAGGGCGCATTCTCCAGTGCGCTGCTGCTCGGCGACATGAAGCCGGGCGCCGCGTCGCCCTATCAGCTCGTATGGCTGCCCGACGCCGATGTGCGCGTGGGCATGGCGCGCTGGTCCGAAACGTTCGACCGCTCGCGCGACGTGCTGAGCCTGCTGCTGCCGGTGCTGATGATCGGCGGCCTGCTCTGGTTCATGCGCCGCGAGATGCGCGGCGGCGCGCAACTGCTCGGCACGTCGCCGACATTGCGCTTCGATGACGTCATTGGCGCAGGCGAAGCGAAAGCCGCGCTCAACGACGTGCGCGCATGGCTGACCGAACCAGCACAATTTACCGGCATGGGCGTGCGTGCGCCGTGCGGCATCCTGATGACGGGCGGGCCGGGCGTCGGCAAGACGCGCCTCGCGCAGGCGCTGGCGGGCGAATGCGGCGCGAACTTCATCGCGATCACGGGCAGCTATTTCAGTGCGAAGTACTATGGCGTCGGCATCCAGAAAGTGAAGCATCTGTTCGAACTCGCGCGCAAGAATGCGCCGACGGTGATCTTCATCGACGAAGCGGATGGCCTCGGCAAGCGCACCGATACCGGCGGCGGTCCGGTCGAAGCGGAAAGCAACCGCATCATCAATCAACTGCTCGCGGAAATGGACGGCTTCGAATCGAACGAAGGCGTGATCATCGTCGCGGCAACGAATCATCCGGACAATCTCGACGAAGCGCTGCGCCGCCCCGGCCGTTTCGATCGCACGGTGCAAGTGCGTCTGCCGAGCGTCGACGACCGCGCCGAGATCCTGCGCTTCTACGCGGCCAATCTGAAGACGAAAACCGACGACATCGATTTCGACCAGCTCGCGCGTCTGACCACGGGCCTCTCGCCGGCCACGCTGGCGATGATCGTGAACCAGGCGGGACTCGTCGCACGCAAGGCAGGCCAGCGCGAAGTCGGCGCGAAGCATTTCCTCGAAGCGATCAAGATCGCGCGCATCGGCGATATCAACGGCGCGGAGCGCGCCTTGTCCGACGACGAACGCACGCGCGTCGCGGTGCATGAAGCGGGTCACGGACTCGTCGCCGCGCTGCTCGGCACGGGCGTGCTCGAAGAAGTCACGATTCTGCCGCGCGGCGGCGCATTGGGCGTCGCGCTCATCACGAAGATGCAGGACAAGCATCTGTATCGCGAGACGGAATTGCGCAACGAGATTCAGGTGCTGCTCGGCGGGCGCAACGCGGAACTGCTCGTGTTCGACGAAGCATCGAGCGGCGCGGCGTCCGATCTTCAGGAAGCGTCGCGCATCAGCCTCGACATGGTGTCGAAATTCGGCTTCAACGAAGACGGCAATCTGTTCAGCCTCGCCGCGCTGCCGCAGCAATATGCGGGCTTGCAGCTGAAGAACTCGATCGAGCACGCGAACGCGCTGCTGCACGATCTGAGCGATGCATGCCTCGCGCTGTTGCAGGCCAACGAGCCGGTATTGCGCGCGATCGCCGATCAGTTGCTCGAATCGGAGACCGTGTCCGGCGAGACGGTTTATCGTCTGATCCGCGAACACGCGCAAGCGCTCGTGAACGAGGAAACCGTCGACGAAGCACTGGCCGCCTGACCGGGAGAACCGACATGGTCGATGCGTATCGCAGCAAAGGGTTGTCCAGCGCGCTTTCGTATCAGGACCCGAAGGCGGCGTTCCGCTGGCTCGAAGCCGCATTCGGTTTCGAGCCGATGTTCGTCATTCTCGATACCGACGGCAATCTCGCGCACTCCGAAATGTCGTATGGCGAATCCGTTGTCATGATCGGCAGCGAGTGGAGCGACGATCACAAGAGCCCGCGTTCAGTCGACGGCAAGAACACGCAGTCGGTTCACGTGCAGCTCGCGGAAGGCGAGGACATCGACGCACATTGCGCGCATGCGCGCGCGGCGGGCGCGTCGATTCTCGCGGAGCCGCAGACGCAGTTCTACGGCGACAGGACCTATCGCGCGAAAGACCCCGAAGGACATATCTGGACCTTCGGCGTCACCGTGGAGCGCATGACGCCCGAACAATGGGACAAGGCCAGCGGACTGACGACGCGCACACGTCTCGATTGAGCGGCGACGCGCCTTACTTCGCGCCCTGATCCGCGCCGAGATACTGCTGTTCCAGGCGGCCGATGGTGCCATCCTGCTTGAGGCGCGCGAGCGCGGCATCGAGCGCCTGCAGCGTCTTGCCATCGCCCTTGCGCACGCCGATCACGCTGCTCGCGCCCAGCAGCGCCGGATCGTCGATACGCGGCCCCGCAAGTTCGAAGTGCGCGCCCTGCGGCTTCGCGAGAAAGCCGAGCCGCGCCGCCGAGCCGACCACGACGGTCGCATCGAGCCTGCCGTTGACGAGGTCGGCGTAGACGCTGTCCTGATCCTGATACTCGCGCACGATCACGCCGCGCTTTTCCCAGTTCGCCTTCACGAACGCAGCCTGCGTCGAGCCTTGCAGCACGCCGACACGCTTGCCCGCGAGCTTCACCGCATCGGGCACGAGACCGCTGCCGCGCGCGGCGACGAGACGAATGTCCGCCGGATAGACGGGCTGCGTGAAGTCCATGACAGCACGCCGCGCGGCCGTGGGCGCCATCGACGCGTTGATCGCATCGAACTTGCGCGCCTGCAATCCGGCGATCAGTCCGTCGAAGCTGCTTTCCACCCACACGCACTTCACGTTCGCCGCGGCGCACATCGCGTTGCCGATCTCGATGTCGAGTCCGGCGAGACGGCCATCGGGCAACTTGTATTCGTAAGGCGGATAGCTCGGGTCGGTGCCGAAACGCAAGGTGCCGGCGGCGCACGCACCTGCTGCCGCGGTCAAGGCGGCGGCCACGAAAAGCGCGCGCACTCGATGATGCTTCATCGAAATACTCCTTCAGACAAGGGATGAAATGGAATTCAGGCCGCGCAACGGTCCAGCGCGAGCGCTACGAAGAAGCGCACGCCGAGCGGCAGCACCTCGTCGTTGAAATCGAACTCGGGATGATGGCAATACACGCCGCCCTGACCCAGCAGCGCATAAGCGCCGGGCCGGCGCAACAGGAACTCCGAGAAGTCTTCGGAGCCATTGAGCGGCGCGAAATCGCGCAGCACGCTGGGCGCGCCGAAGATGTCGTTGGCCACGCGAGCCGCCGCTTGCGCCTGCTCGCGATGATTGATCGTCGCGGGTGAGCTGTTGCGAAACGCGACGGAGATCGCGCATTCGCTCGTCATCGCGATGCCCTCGCAGATCGTGCGGATACGCGACTTCATCTGCGCACGCACGCTTTCGTCGAACGCGCGCAGCGTGCCCGTCAGCGCCGCATGCGATGGAATCACGTTCGGCGCGCTGCCCGCATGCACGCTGCCGATGCTCAGCACGGCGGTCGCGCTGGGATCGATCGTGCGGCTCACGACCGTTTGCAATGCGCAGATGAGTTGCGCGGCCGCCATCACGGGATCTTTCGTTTTCTCGGGCGCCGATCCATGTCCGCCCACGCCGTGTATGTCGATCACGACTTCGTCGCATGAGGCGAGCATCGCGCCGTCGAGCACGCCGAACGTGCCCGGCGGAAAATGCGGCGCGTTGTGCAAGGCGTAGATTTCGTCGTAGCCGAAGCGCGTTTCAATGTCATCGGCGAGCATCGCGTTCGCGCCGCCGCCCGTTTCCTCGGCGGGCTGAAACACGAGCACCACCGTGCCCGCGAAGTCGCGATGGCCGCTGAAATGACGCGCGGCGCCGAGCAGCATCGCGGTGTGGCCATCGTGGCCGCACCCGTGAAAGACGCCCGCGCGTTGCGAGCGATGCATCGGCACGCCCTCTTCCTGCATCGGCAGCGCGTCCATGTCGGCGCGCAAGGCGATGGTCCGTCCCTTGCCGCGCAGTCCATGCACGACGCCGACGACACCCGTGCCGCCGACGCCCGTATGCGTTTCGATATTCCACGCCTGCAGCTTCGCCGCAACGAGTTCGCTCGTGCGATGCTCGTCGAACGCGACTTCGGGATTCGCGTGAATGTCGCGCCGCAAGGCGACCAGTTCGTCGATATCGATGTCGACGGTGTTCGTTTTCACCTTTGCGTCTCCTTGTATACTTCGGCCTCTCATCCGTGCCGCTTTGCGCATACTAGGGGCACGCCGGCCTGCGCCGATTTCCAATTTCTCATGCATATAGCCAACGCTTATGGAACGGGGAACCCTCAAGACCGCGCAATTGCAGACGCTCGTCGCCATCGTCGAGCACGGCACGCTGATGGCCGCCGCCGACGCATTGAACGTATCGCAGCCCGCGGTCACGAAGAGCATCAAGGAACTCGAATCGCGCCTCGGCGTGCAACTGCTGGAGCGCAGCGGCGCGGGCGTGCGTCTCACGCGCTACGGCGAAGCGCTGTTGCGCCGCGCGCGTTCGGTGGTCGCGGAGATCGTGAGCGCCGAGCGCGAGCTGGAGGAGATGAAGTCGGGCATGGAGCGCACCTTGTCGATCGGCGTATCGTTGCTGGCATCGTCGATCGCCGTGCCCGAGGCGTTACGCGCATTCCGCGCGCGGCTGCCCGATGTCCGCCTCAACGTGCATGAGTGCGTGCCCGCGCAGATCATCGACGGCTTGCGCGACGGCTCCTTCGATCTGTGCGTCGCGTTCGTCGCCGACAGCGACATCACGGCGGAATATCGCGTGGTGCCGGTCGGTGAAGCGGCGCAAGTGCTGGCCGTCCCGCGCGGCGATCCGCTCGCGCGCGAAACGCTGCTTGCGCGCCTGACGGGCGCGCGCTGGCTCTATTACCACACGCGCGACAGCCTGCCCGCGTTCTGGCGCGAACTATGCGGCGGCGGCACCTTGCCGATGCCGTCGCATGTCAACATCTGCACGTCGCAGCGGCTCTATGCGCAGCTCGCGCAGGAAGCGGGAACGATCAGCGTATGGCCCGAGCCGCTGCTCGAAGAGGAAATCGCGCTCGGCCGCATGGAACGCCTGCACAGCGACGCGCAGACGACGCGCCTCACGCTCGGCCTCATGTATCGCAAGGATCTGGTTTTGAGCGCGAGTCTCGAATACTTCATCGAGTGCATCCGGCGCACTTCCTAGCTTCAAACACCCTTGCGCAGATCGAACGGCGTCTCGCGCAGGCGCTTGGCCGTAAGCCTGAACAAGGCATTGCTCACCGCCGGCGCCACCGACGGACTCGACAACTCTCCGACACCGCCGGGTTTCGCCGGATCGCCCTGCACGATGTGGATGTCGATGTCGGGCATGTCGCTCATCCGCATCACGCGATACGAATCGAAATTGGTCTGCTGAACCTGACCACGCCGGATGTCGATGCGATCGGCGAGCGCATGTCCGAGTCCCCACATCAGGCCGCCGTACAACTGCTCTTCCACGCCGCCCGGCGACACCGCAAGCCCGCAATCGGCCACGCACGTGAGCTTCTCGATCACGATGCCGTCGTCACGCCGCGACACGCGCGCGATCACGGCGATATAGCTGCCGTACGCCCGATTCGTCGCGATGCCGAGCGCGGTGCCGCGCGGCAGCGGCTTGCCCCAGCCGGCGCGCGCCGCAGCCTCGCGCAGCACGGCGGCATGCCGCGCATCCTGCATATGCGCGAGCCGGAAGTCGAGCGGATCGCGATGCCCCGCATGCGCGGCTTCATCCATGAACGACTCGACCGCGAACACGTTCGGGATATAACTCACCGCGCGATACCAGCCGGTCGGCACGCCTGTTTCGTGACGCACCCAGCCGATATCGACATTCGGTGCGCCATACGCGAACTCGTACTTGCTGATCGCTTCCGTGGTGCTGTAGTCCATGCGATCGGCACGATCGAAATAGCCCGGCTCCCACTGCTCCGGCGATGCGGGCATCACCGCGCGCAGTTGCAATGCGGAGAGATTGCCGCGCGCGTCGAGCACGGCGCGGGCGCGATGATGGCTCGCCGAATGATAGAAGAGCGCGCGCATTTCGTCTTCGCGGCTGTTCATCAGCTTGACCGGTTTGCCGGTTTGCAGCGCGAGCCACGTGACTTCGAAAAGCCAGTATTTCGATTCACGCGCACCGAAGCTGCCGCCGGAAACGAGTTCATGCAACACGACACGATTCGCCGGAATGCGGCCGATCACTTCGGCTGCCTCCTGCGCCGTCGATGGCACTTGCAAGCCGCCCCAATACGCGATGCCGCCGTCTTTCGCCCACGCTGTCACGTTGATGGGTTCGAGCGGATTCGACGCCTTGTAAGGCATCGAATAAGACGCCTGAATCACGCGCGGCCCGCGCTTCAATATCGATGCCGCATCGCCGTTCTTCACGGTCGGCACGACGCGCGCGGCGGGATCGTCGAGCCATGCGGCCTGCCGCGCGGGCAGTTCGTGGCTGTCGAAATTTTCGAAGGCGCTGTCTTCCCATTCGACGTGCAACGCGGCCTGTCCCTTGTGCGCGGACCAGTAATCGTCGGCAAGCACGGCGACGCCCGCCTGATTGCCGCCGAGCACATCCGGGCGGCCGGGTATCTGCAACACCTGGCGCACGCCTGGCACGGCGAGCGCGGCTTTGGCGTCGACGCTGCGCACGCGCGCATCGATCACGGGCGCGCGCGTGACGACCGCGACGAGCATGCCCGGCAAGCGCACGTCGATGCTGTACGCAAACTTGCCGCACACCTTCTGGGCCGCATCGCGCTTGCTGCGCAACTTGCCGATGTATCTGAACTGCGACGCATCCTTCAGGCGCACGTCCTTCGGCGCGGGTAACGTTGCCGCGATCATCGCGAGCGATCCATAACTCGCGCGCGCGCCGGTCGCCGTGCCGATCACGAAGCCGTTATCGGTCGAACACGCAGCGGGTGATACGTTCCACTGCTTCGCGGCGGCGGCGATCAGCATCGCGCGAGCGGTCGCGCCCGCATGACGCAAGCGATCGTACTCGAGCGACACGCTCGTGCTGCCGCCCGTCGAAAAAACCTTCCACAAGGGATGAATGTAATCGGCATAGAAGGGATTCTCCGGCGTGATCACGTCGATGCGAAACGGATCGACATCCAGTTCCTCCGCGACGATCGCCGCGAGCGCGGTGCGCGTGCCGGTGCCCGAATCGTGCTTGTGGACGACGAGCTTGATCGTGTCGTCGGGCAAGACGCGCACCCATGCGTTCGGCTCGAATTCCTTGTCTTTTCCGTGGGAATCGCCGCTCTTCGCCAGCGTCTCGGGCAGGCGAAAGCCGATCGCGAGTCCCGCTACGAGCAGCGCCGAACTCTGCTTCATGAAACGACGGCGCGCCGCGCCATGTTCGATGTGCATTCAGGCCTCCGCCGCCGCGCGCTTGATAGCCTTGCGAATGCGCGCATACGTGCCGCATCGGCAGATGTTGCCGGACATCGCCGCCGTGATGGTTTCATCGCTGACGGAAGGCTTGCCCTTCAGAAACGCCGCCGCCTGCATCAATTGGCCCGACTGACAATAGCCGCACTGCGGCACATCCTCGGCGACCCACGCGCGCTGCAAGGGATGCGTGCCATCCCTGGACAGACCTTCGATCGTCGTGATGCGTCTGCCCGCTACAGCCGCGACGGGCAACAGGCACGAGCGCACCGCATCGCCCTCCAGATGCACCGTGCACGCGCCGCAAAAGCCGCCGCCGCAACCGAATTTGGTGCCCGTCAAACCCAGCGAATCGCGCAGTACCCACAGCAAGGGCATGTCTTCCGGTACATTGTCGAGCGAGTGCCGCGCGTCGTTGACGATGATTTCGATCATGCGCTGTCTCCTGAATGTCGTTCGTGCGTGCATTCATTATCGGAAGCCGATACGCAAGCGCGCCAGCGACGATTTCTTTGATCATCCGTAAGCCCGGCTAACACCCATGTTGAAGCGCTATCCTTCGATCCAGTCGATGCAGGCCTTTCTGCAGGCGGCGCGCGCCGGCAGTTTTTCGAGCGCGGCGCGGCAGTTGTCGCTCACGCACAGCGCGATCAGCCAGCAGATCCGCACGCTCGAAGAGTTCGTCGGCCAGCCGTTGTTCGTGCGCGAGGGCGCGCGCGTCGTGCTCACCGATGCGGGCGCGCTCTTCGCCAACCAGCTGGGCGATGGCTTCGAACAGATCGACCGTGCGTTGTCGTCGGTGAAGGAGCGCGCGGTGAAGCAGTCCATCACGCTCGACGTCGATCCCGAACTCGCGCAAAGCTGGCTCGTCGCACGTTTGCCCGCGTTGCTCGGCGCGCTGACAGGCACCTCGCTGACGATGCTGTCCGCGCCGCGTCACGATCGCAGCGCATTCGAGCGCGTGGATCTCGCGCTGCGTTACGGCTATGGCGAATGGGATGGCTTCGAGAATGCGCTGATCAGCGGCGACCGTCTGACGGTCATGGGCTCGCCCGCCTTGCTGCACGCGCGAGGACTCGCGGCGCCGCTCACGCCGGAACAGGTACTCGCGCTGCCTTTACTCGGCTACACCATGCGCTCATGGATTCCGTGGCTCGCCGCCGCCGGCCTGCCGGAAGTGGAGCCACATGCGCTCGCTGTCTTCGACAACGCCGCGGGGCTGATCGCCGCCGCGAGCGCGGGCGTGGGCGTCGGACTTGCGCGCGGGCTGCTCGCCGCCGACGCGCAACGCGACGGCAGGCTGATCGAACTGACGCACGTCGAGATTCCAACGCACTACAACCTCTACGCCGTATGGCCGCGCGAGAAGTCCGCGCGCGTCGCGCCGCTCGTCGATGCGATACGCGAACTCGTCGCGCAAACGGTCAACGCGCGCCCCCGGCGTTGACGACTTCACGCACCGTATCGAGAAACCGCGCCAGCACGGGTGACGGCGTTTCCGCGCGATAACGCGCATGCAGCGACACTTCCGGACGGGGCGCCGCGAGCGGCACGAATGCGACCCCGCCGCCCGACAACTGCTGCGCCGATGCAGGCAGCAACGCAACGCCAAGCCCTTCGCGCACGAGACATAGAAGCGTGTGCAGTTCCACGACTTCCTGCTCGATGCGCGGCGTGAATCCCGCTTCGACGCAACAGTCGCGCAGAAACCGCGCGAGTTGCGACTGCAGCAAACCGAACGACAGAAAGCGTTCGGTTTCGAGCTCGCGCAGCGCGATCTCCCCGCGTGAAGCGAACGGATGCGACAACGGCAACGCGACCACCGCCGGTTCGCGCAACACCACTTCGCTGACGATCTCCGGATCTTCGTGCGATACGCGAAAGAAGCACACATCGAGCCGCCGTTCCTTCAACGCCTGAATCTGCGCGGCGGGCGTCATCTCGTGCAGCGTCCACCTCACTTGCGGATGCTTGCGAGCGAACACGCCGAGCGCGCGTGGTATCGGCTCGACCATCGCCGAGCTGATGACGCCGATCTCGAGGCTTCCCACTTCGCCGCGACCCGCGCAGCGCGTGAGATCGATCGCGCGCTCGAACTGCGCGAAGATCAGCGGCGCCTGTTCCTTCAGTGTTTTCCCTGCCTCGGTAAGTTCGACCCGATGTTGCGAGCGCAGAAAGAGCGCAGTGCCCATCTCCTCTTCGAGGATGCGGATCTGCTGACTCAATGGCGGCTGCGAAATGTGCAGCCGCGCGGCTGCGCGGCCGAAATGCAGTTCATCGGCGAGCACCGCGAAGTACCGCAAAAGCCGCATGTCCATATCGTCAACGTATCAAGATCGTGATCAAAAAATATTGTACAGAGCGTACATAACTTGTGAGACTGCATCGCAAGCAGCAGTGCACATCAGTGTGACACTCGATGCCGGCGAGGGGAAGACGCAAGCACATCGCGTCTTGCAAAAGGCCGCATGGGCAAGCTCGCGAGAGCTTTCGTTCCATCGATGCGCCTGCCCGCGATCCGGCAACTGGACACGCCAGTTCCCCTCAAGGAGATCGAGACCATGATCATCGACACAAGCTGTTATCCGACCAATCTCGTCGACCTCGCCTGGCGCCATGACGGCGAGCCGTTTTCCGGCGAGCGCCTGATCGAGGTGATGGACGGACCGTACATCATCAACGGCAAGCCACGCCGTATCGACAAGGCTTTCATTCAGCCGCCGCAAGGCAACACCATCTATACGTGGACCGACGGCGTGCGCTCCGGCCGCGAGTCGATCGACGACTATATGGCCTATACCGTCGAACTCACGCAGAAGTATCCCGACCGTCTGCTGGGCTGCTTCGTCTATAACCCGCGCTGCGGCCCGCAGAACGGCGCCGACGCGATCGAGTTCTATGCGAAGGAGCACGGCTTCAGGATGGTGCAATTGCAGGCCAACATGCATGCGTACCGGCCGGATCGCGCGCTCGACTGGCTGCGCCCCGCGTTGCGCAAATGCGCGGACCTCGGGCTCATCGTGAAGCTGCATACCGGCGATGGTCCGTACAGCATTCCGAGCGAGTGGTATCCGCTGATCCGCGAGTTTCCGTCGGTGCCGTTCATCATGGCGCACTTCGGCGTGCAGACCGGCGGCGTCTATTGTTTCGAGCCGTATCAGATGGCGCTCGATACGCCGAACGTGTATTGCGAGTCGAGCTGGTGTCTGCAATCGCGCATCGTCGAGTTCGCGAAGGTATTGCCCACGCACAAGATCCTGTACGGCTCGGACACGCCGCCCAACGAACCGGGCATGTGGCTGCGCCTGCTCGAAGTGCTCTGTCACGAGCCGCCGCAAGGCCTCAACCTCGACGAAGACACGCTCGAGGATTATCTCGGCAACAACCTCGCGCGCATGCTCGGCATCGAACCGAGCGCGCCGCCGCGAAGCGTCGAGGAAGCACAGGCCTATCTCGACCAATGCAAAGAATCTGACTACGCAGGAGCGCGCTGATGATCATCGATACCCATCTGCATCCGACCAATCTCGTCGACGAAGCCTGGCGGCATACGGGCGAGCCCTTCACCGGCGAACGCCTGCTCAAGATGATGGACGGCCCGTACATCATCAACGGCAAGCCGCGCCGTATCGACATGGGCTTTATTCAGCCGCCGCCGGGCAACACCGGCTATCGCGACGGCAACCGGCGCGGGCGTGAAGGCATTCGCGATTACATGTCGTATATCGCAGAGCTTACGCAGAAGTATCCGGACCGCTTCATCGGCAACTTCACGTATAACCCGCGCTGGGGCCCGGAGAACGGCGCGGCCGAACTCGAATTCCACGTGAAGGAATACGGCTTCAAGATGCTCAAGCTGCACGCGAACATGCATGGTTATAGACCGGACCGCGCGCTCGACTGGCTGCGCCCGGCGATGAAGAAATGCGCGGAGCTGGGCGTCGTCGTGCTGATCCATACCGGCGATGGCCCCTACACGATTCCGACACAGTTCTATCCGATCATCCGCGAATTCCCGATGGTGAACTTCATCATCGGTCACTTCGGGATTCAGACGGGCGGCAATTACTCGTTCGAAGCCTTCTGGATGGCGATGGACACGCCCAACGTCTATTGCGAATCGGGCTGGTGCTATCAGTCGCGCATCGTCGAATTCGCGCGTCAGTTGCCGCGCAACAAGATCGTCTTCGGCACCGATTCGCCGCCGAACGAACCGGGCATGTGGCTGCGCGAACTGGAGATGCTGTGCGGTCCCGCGCCGCAGGGCATGGATCTCGACGAGGACGGCCTCGAAGACTACATGGGCAACAACATCGCGCGACTGGTCGGCATCGAGCCGACCAAACCGCCGAAAGACCTTGCCGAAGCGGAGAAGCGATTGAAGGCGACCTACGTAAAGAGCGACGAAGTCGCGCAGACAGCCTGACATCACGCGGGGCGCGGTTGCGCACGCGCCCCTTCTTCCTTCCAACGGAGCTCACGATGGCCGATAACCTCTTTCGCGCCACGCAGGACTTTCATTGCTTCGCGCTTGCGTATCGCGAGCGTTATCCGGACGACGTGCTGACGCTCACGCAGCCGCTGTCCGCCGATCAGGATGTCACGGCGGTCGTCGCGGCGCTCGCATCGCGCGGGCAGCATCCGATGCTCGTGTGCGAGAACGTCGAAGGCATCGGCACGCCTTTGGCGACCAACTTCTTCGCTTCGCGTGAGCGTATCGGCCGCTTGTTTGACGTCGATGCGCGTGATCTCTTCGACGCCTGGCAACAGCGCGCAAACGCACCGATCGCACCGGTGCATGTCGCAAGCGGTCCCGTGCTCGATGAAGTCATCGAAGCCGACGCCGTCGATCTCGCGCAACTGCCGATGATCCGCCACTTCGCCACCGATCGCGGACCGTACATCACGAATGCCGTGATCGTCGCGGAAGATCCGGTGACGGGCATCGCCAATCTCAGCTATCACCGCTCGATGCGCCACGCGAAGAACGCGCTCGCGACCAGCCTGCATTCGCGCGGCCACTTGTGGCGCATGTTGCAGACGGCGCAGGCGCGCGGCGACACGCTGAAGGTCGCGATGGTCATCGGCGCGCATCCGTTGTTCATGCTCGCGGCGGCATCGCGCGTGCCTTTCGGAGCCGATGAGCGCGCGATCGCCGGTGGACTTTTCGGCGCACCGCTCGAACTCGTGCGCACGCCGCGTTACGGCATCGGCGTGCCCGCCGCCGCCGAGTTCGTGCTCGAAGGCACGATCGATCCCGAAGCGCGCGCCGAGGAAGGCCCGTTCGGCGAATTCACGGGCTATTCGTCGGACCGTTCGACCAACAACGTGTTGCGCGTCGACACGATGATGCGCCGTCGCGATGCATGGCTCGTCGATGTCGTCGGCGGTCCGTATGCCGAGCATCTCACACTCGCTCGCCTGCCGCGCGAAGCGGAGATGAGCGAGAAGCTGAAGGCGCGCTTTCCTTCCGTCACGGCGCTGCACTATCCGAACTCCGGCACGCACTTTCATTGCTATGTCGCGTTGAAACAGACGCGCGATGGCGAAGCGCGTCAGATCATGCTGGCGCTGCTCGGCTGGGACCCGTATCTCAAGCACGTCGTGGCCGTCGATAGCGATATCGACATCACGGACGATTCACAGGTGCTGTGGGCGATCGCCGCGCATGCCCAGCCGCATGAGGACGTGTTCATCGTCGGCGGCTTGCCGGGCAGTCCGCTCGATCCCTCTTCGTCGGTGGATGGCACGACTTCGCGCATGGGCATCGACGCGACGCGCGGTTCGCATTTCGACGGCATACGCGCGCGCATCGGCGAGGATGCGATGCGTCGCGCCGACGAGATTCTGCAAGGAGCCGCGCGATGAGCACGCGACGCATCGCGGTGGGCATCAGCGGCGCGTCCGGTTTCGTGTACGGCGTGCGGCTGCTGGAATGGCTGCGCGAACTCGATATCGAAACGCATCTGACCATCTCGCGCAGTGCGCTTCTCACGATGTCGCACGAGACCGACTACAAGCTCGCCGATGTCAGCGCGCTCGCGAGCCGCACGTATCGATGCGACGACATGGCCGCCGCCATTTCGAGTGGCTCGTTCCGCACGCTCGGGATGATCGTCGCGCCGTGCTCGATGAAGACGCTTGCAGAAATCGCCAGCGGACTTTCATCGAGCCTGATCTCGCGCGCCGCCGACGTCACGCTCAAGGAGCGCCGCCCGCTCGTGCTGCTCGCGCGCGAAACACCGTACACGCTGGCGCATCTGCGCAACATGGTCGCCGTGACCGAGATGGGCGGCATCATCTCGCCGCCGGTGCCCGCGTTCTACGCGCGCCCCGCTTCACTCGACCAGATGATCGATCACACGCTCGGGCGCGTGCTCGATCTGTTCGGCCTCGATTGCAACGGAGTGCGTCGCTGGAAGGAACACGAAGCCTGACTGACCCGAAGACTCAAAGGAGACATGCAATGACTCACATCCACACCACGCACAACGCATTCGACAAGATTCCCGTCACGGTGCTGACCGGCTTTCTCGGCGCGGGCAAGACCACGCTGCTCAACTACATCCTGCGCGAAAAGCACGGTCACAAGATCGCGGTGATCGAGAACGAGTTCGGCGAAGTCGGCATCGACGGCGGCCTCGTGCTCGAATCGACCGAAGAAATCTATGAAATGACCAATGGCTGCGTGTGCTGCGTCGGCGCGGTGCGCGAGGACCTCGTGCGTATCGTGAGGATGCTCGTCGAGCGGCCCGAACGGCTGGATCACATCATCGTCGAAACGAGCGGGCTGGCGGACCCTTATCCCGTCGCGCAGACCTTCTTCATCGACGATCCGATTGCGCAGCGCGTGACGCTCGACGCCGTCGTGACGATGGTCGATGCGAAGCATATCGCCGCGCATCTCGACGACCTCGTTCTCGATGGCCGCGACAACCAGGCCGTCGACCAGATCGTGTGCGCGGACCGCATCGTGATCAACAAGGTTGATCTCGTGACACAGCAGGACATCGCCACGCTCACGGAGCGACTTCGCGGGCTCAACGCGACGGCCGAGATTGTCGAATCGAGCTACGCGCAGATCGATCTGCGCGGCATTCTGGGCGTGGGCGCGAATGAGTTCGCGCAGCAACTCGTCGAAGCCGACGACCATCATGACCACCATGACCACGATCATCACGAAGAAGACCATGACGATCATCACCATGACGAGACCGTGACTTCGGTCGGCATCGAAGTCGAGGCAGATGTCGATCTCGACGCGCTGCAAGCCTGGCTTGCCGAACTGCGCGCATCGGACGCGACGAATCTGTTCCGCATGAAGGGCATCTTCGCGGTGAAAGGCCAGCCCTATCGCTACGTGCTGCAAGGCGTGCACGACATCGTCGAATTGCGCGCGGCGCAGGCGTGGGGCAGCGAGCCGCGCTCGTCACGCATGGTGTTCATCGGACGCGAACTCGACCGCGCCGCGCTGAACGAGCGCTTTCATGCCTGTCTCGCCATCCCGCTCATGGCCTGACCAACGAAGCCGCCGATAAAGATAAATCAGGAGACACGTGATGAACACCGACCAACACCCCGTCGATCGCGTCCTGCCCAAACGGCAGATGATCACGCTCGGCCTGCAGCATATGCTCGTCGCTTATATCGGCGCGATTGCCGTGCCGTTGATCGTCGCATCCGCATTGAAGATGTCGCCCGCCGACACCACCGTGCTTATCAGCACGGCGCTCTTCTGCTCGGGCATCTCGACGGTGCTGCAGACCGTCGGGTTCTGGAAGTTCGGCGTGCGCCTGCCGATCCTGCAAGGCGTCGCGTTCAGCAGTGTGGGCCCGGTCATCGCGATCGGCATGAGTCCGGGCGTCGGCTTCGCGGGCGTGTGCGGCGCGGTAATCGGCGCGGGCGTGTTCACGATGTTCGCCGCACCGCTCGTCGGACGCTTGCGCCGCTTCTTTCCGCCAGTCGTGACGGGCTGCATCGTCACCGTGATCGGGCTGCAGCTCTTTCCGGTAGCGTATCAATGGGCGGGCGGCGGCGAGCATGCGCAGCAGCACTTCGGCGCGCTGCCGTATCTGAGCGTCGCGTTGTTCGTGGCGCTCGTGATCCTCGCGATCAACCGCTTCGCCAATGCGTTCCTGCGCAATCTCTCGGTGCTGATCGGCCTGATCGCGGGCAGCGCGCTGGCGTGCGCGCTCGGCATGGGCGACTTCCGCAATGTCGCCGACGCGCCGTGGTTCACGATGCCGCTGCCGTTTCACTTCGGCATGCCGGTGTTTTCCGTGGTGCCCGTGCTGACCATGATCGTCGTGATGGTCGTGCAAATGGTCGAGTCGATGGGTCTCTTCGTCGCGATCGGCGATATCGTCGACAAGAACATCAGCGAAGAGGACGCGGTGCGCGGCATGCGTGCGAACGGTCTCGCGAGCGCGATTGCGGGCATGTTCGCTGCGTTCCCGTTCATCGCGTTCATGGAGAACGTGGGGCTCGTCATTCTGACCGGCGTGCGCAGCCGATGGGTCGTCGCGGTCAGCGGCGTGCTCATGTGCGTGGTCGCGCTGGTGCCGAAGTTCGGCGCGGTGGTGGCCTCGACGCCTGCGGCGGCGCTCGGCGGCGCGGGCATCGCGATGTTCGGCGTGGTGGTCGCGGCGGGCGTGCAGACGCTCTCGAAAGTGGACTTCGAGCGCAATCGCTATAACGTGCTGATCGTCGGCTTCACCATCGCGACCGCGCTGATTCCCGTCATGGCGCCGCAGGTCTTCAAGCAAATGCCCGAGTGGACGCAGCCTTTCGTGCACAGCGGCGTGGTGCTCGCGTGCCTCGTATCGGTCGTGCTCAACGCAGTGCTCAACGGCGCGCACGAAGATGAGGTCGTGCCTGCGCACAAGTTGGTGCGCGAGTAAAACGTGATGACAGGACAAACGTTCATGAACACACAACACCAAGCATTGCTAATCAAACGTCCGGTTGCGGTGATGAGCGGATTGCGTGGCGATGCCGCGCGTCTCGGCCAGGTCGACATTCGCATCCGTCACGGCGTCATCGAAGCCATCGCGCCCGATCTCGAAGCACGCGAGGGCGAGCGCGTCATCGACGCGCGGTCCTGCGTCGTCTATCCGGGCTGGGTGAACACACACCATCATCTGTTCCAGAATCTGTTGAAGGCGGTGCCTTCGGGCATCAACGCGGATCTGCAGGAATGGCTCGCGGCCGTGCCGTATCCGCGCCTCGCCCGCTTCACGCCGGACCTCGCGCGCGTCGCCGCGCGTCTTGGCATGGCCGAGTTGCTTCTGTCGGGCGTGACGACGTGCGCCGATCATCACTATCTCTATCACGCGGATGGCACCACGGAGACCGGCGATCTGCTGTTCGACGAAGCGGCGTCGTTCGGCCTGCGGTTCGTGCTCTGTCGCGGCGGCGCGTTGCAGGCGGCGGGCGATCATCCCGGCTTTTCGAAGGTCGCGCTGAAGCCCGAGACGCTCGATCAGATGCTTGCCGATATCGAACGCCTGAAGGCGCGTTATCACGACCCGCGCCCAGCATCGATGCGCCGCGTGGTGGTCGCACCCACCACGCCGACCTTCTCGCTGCCGCCCGCGCTGTTGCCCGAGATCGCGCGGGCGGCGCGCGGCATGGGTCTGCGGATGCATACGCATCTTTCGGAGACGCGGCGCTATGTCGACTTTTGCCGCGAACGTTTCGACAAGCTGCCAGTCGAGTTCGTCGCCGATCACGAATGGCTCGGCCCCGATGTATGGTTCGCGCATCTCGTGCATCTCGAAGCGAGCGAGATCGCGATGCTCGCCGAAACCGGCAGCGGTTGCGCGCACTGCCCCGTCAGCAACGCGCGGCTCGGCAGCGGCATCGCCCCCGCGCCGCAGATGGCCGCGGCGGGCGTGCCGATGTCGCTCGCGGTGGACGGCGTCGCGTCGAACGAATCGGGCAGCATGATCAACGAGGCGCACTTCGCGTGGCTCGTGCATCGCGCGGCGCAAGGTGTATCGGCGACGACCGTCGAGGAGACCATTCACTGGGGCAGCGCGGGCGGCGCGGGCGTGCTCGGTCTCGATGCGGTCGGCACACTCGAAGTCGGCAAGGCCGCGGACCTCGTGCTGTACGACATCGACGATCTCCGCTTCTACGGCTATCACGATCTCGCGGTGGCGCCGGTGACATCGGGCGAGCCGGCGCGCGTGCGCTACAACGTCGTGAACGGCCGCATGGTCGTCGATGACGGTGTGATTCCCGGTCTCGATCTCGACGCGCTGCGCCACGAAGCGGCCGAGGGCGTGAAGATTCTATTGGCCGATTAGCGAGGCATCGCGATGCAAACGAAACGTATCAGGCTCGGCATCCTGACGCCCTCGTCCAACACGGCGCTCGAACCGCTTACCTGCGCGATGCTGAGCGCGCTGCCGCACGTGAGCGCGCACTTCGCGCGCTTCACCGTGACGGAGATCAGCCTGCGCGATGCGGCGCTTGGCCAGTTCGACGTCAGCCGCATCCTCGAAGCCGCGCGTCAACTCGCCGATGCGCGCGTGGACGTGATCGGCTGGAGCGGCACCTCGGCGGGCTGGCTCGGCTTCGAACGCGACGAGGCGCTATGCCGTCAGTTGACGCAGGCGACCGGCATACCCGCGACCACATCCGTGCTGGCGTTGAACGAGATCCTCGCGAAGACGGGCGTGCGGCGTCTCGGCATCGTGTCGCCCTATATCGACGATGTGCAGACGCGCATCATCCGCAATTACGAAAGACTCGGCATCGAATGCGTGGCAGAGCGGCATCTGGGCCTTAGCGAAAACTTCGCATTCGCCGAGGTGCCCGACGACGTTCTCGCCGAGATGATGCGCGAAGCCGCATTCGCGCGCCCCGATGCGATGACCACGTTCTGCACGAACCTGCACGCTGCGCATCTTGCGCAACCGTTCGAACGCGAGACGGACATTCCCGCCTACGACACGGTGGCCACTGTCGTGTGGAAGGCGTTGCGCATGCTCGACGTGGATACGTCGCCGCTGTCGAGCTGGGGACGGATGTTCGATGTCACGCCGCGTCGCCGCTCTTCTTTCGCGAGCGGTATTCCGTCGGCGACATCAGGAATTGCTTTCTGAACACCTTCGAAAACCGTTCGCCATTGGTGAGTCCGGTTCTGCGCGCGATCTTGTCTATCGGCAGATCGCTTTTGGCGAGTAACTCGCAACTGAGATCGAGGCGTGCGCGCAGAAGATATTGCGAAGGCGTCAGACCCATTTCGCGCTTGAAGAGCCGCAGGAAGTTGCGTTCGCTCATCGCGACGGTACGCGCCGCGTCGCCCACGGAGATAGCGCGTCCGCAGTTGCGTTCGAGCCAGCGCGCCGATTCCTGGGCCTTTTCCGCGAGCGTGGTCGTGCCGATCGTGCTGAGCATGATCGGCAGATGCTGGTCGTTGCAGGAGGCGAGGCGATCAGCCACCGCTGTCGCGGCGTCATAGCCCAGATCGCGCTTGACGAGCGCGAGCGAATTGATCAGCGCATCGCCGCGTTCCGTCGATGGTCCGCTCTTCGACGCGCCGGGATTCCATGCGCCGCGCTCCACCGAAGCCCAGGCGCGCCGCGACACGCCCGCAGCAGAGAGCAGCACGTCGCCGTTGCCGAGCGAGCTGACCACGCGGCTTTGCGAGCACGCAATCCTCAATACCTCGATGAGCCCTTCGTCCGTGGCCGCACGGGTAACACCCGTTCCGCCCGCGATATACAGCGCATCGAAGCCCTGAAACCGCTGGCCGCCCAGCCGCTCGGTCCACACGCAAACGGACGACGAACAGGCTATCGCGCCACCGCGAGCCGAGACGAGGCGAACGCTATATTTCACGCTCTTGCTCAAGCCAGATAATTGCAGTTCATTGGCGATATGGAGCGCCTCGGCAAGTGTGCCTGCGCCAAGAAGCGAGAATCCGTCGTACAACAGAATTCCTATGAGGCTTGTCACTCTCTCTTCCGATGAGTGATAGAGGCTGCTGATCTCTGCATCGCCGAAGGCTGTCGCGTGGGACATGGCGTTATCTCCCTATGTTTTCGGTTGCAGAAAGACGCGGTATATTCCGCACGATTCCGGCAGCGTAGTGTTCTATTCGGTACATCCTTTCCGCAGTGGCGGGCAAAAGCATGGTTTTGGCCGAGAACGGCGCGTCGTCCGAGCGGCGCTTACGGCCCGTTGACATTCCTTACCTGCAGTCCGATTTGCATCTATATGCTTCGTATTGCCAAGCATGTTAAGCGTTCAAACGGCGCGCAAACGTTGTCTCCGTATGCACCATCTTCGCCAATCGAGGTATTGATTCCTTCAACACGCGGCCAGGACCGGCGTTTTGAGTGTCGTCCGCCACCCGGCCAACATCTTGCCGAAATCCGTCACGCGCACGGCTGACAACGGCATGACGACTACCCTCTGTCGTGAGCATTCACTTCTTTGGGGCTGTGCTTTCGATTCGAACGATACTCTGCCGGAGTCGCTCACATGAGCTTCAGCAAGCGATACTCGCAATACTATGATCTTTTCTATCACGAGAAGAACTACAAGGCAGAGGCGGCGTTCGTCACCGACCTCCTCGGCCGGCACGGAATCGTCGGTGGCAATCTGATGGATCTCGGTTGCGGAACCGGCCGGCATGCGGCGGAATTCGCGGCGACCGGATTCAGCGTGGCCGGCGTGGACATGAGCGCCGATATGCTCGCCCGCGCCGATGCGAGACGCGTCACGCTGCCGGGCATGGTCGCGAAGCGGCTGAAGTTTCAGCAAGGCGACGCGCGCACCGTCAGGACCGAAGAGCTCTACGACGCCGTAGTCTCGCTGTTTCATGTCGCGAGCTATCAGACGACGAATGCCGACTTCATGGCGATGTGCCACACCGCGGCCACGCATCTGCCGCGTTCGGGTCTCTTTCTCTTCGATTGCTGGTACGGTCCGGCCGTGCTTGCCGATCCGCCGAAAGTGCGCGTTAAACGCGCTTCGAGTGAAGACACCGCCGTGATACGCATCGCGGAACCCCTGATGCGCCCTCACGATAACACCGTCGCGGTCAATTACACGATCCTCATGACGGACTGGCAAACGCAATGCGTCGAGACGGTGCTCGAAACGCACGTCATGCGCTACATGTTCAAACCGGAAGTGGAACTGATGCTGGATCTGAGCGGTTTCGAAGTGCTGGACAGCGTGAGATGGATGGGCGGCGAACTCAGCGCCGAGGATCTGTCCGCGACTTTCGTCGCGCGCAAACGATGATGTCGTGCATCGCGCCTTTCGCGCGATGCATGCGAATCAATACGCGTTGCTATTGCGCATGCCCTTGAATATCGTCGCCATGATGATGCGCATATCCAGCGCGAACGACCAGTTCCCCAGATAGTACAAATCGTGAGCGACGCGCGCTTCCATTTTTTCTATCCGGTCCGTTTCCCCGCGAAAGCCGTTGACCTGCGCCCAGCCCGTGATGCCTGGCTTGACCCGGTAACGATGGATATAGCCCGATACGACCTTCTGGTACAGATCGTCGTGTTCGAGCGCGTGCGGACGCGGGCCCACGACGGACATGTCGCCGCGCAGGACATTGAAGAACTGCGGCAGCTCGTCGAGACTCGTGCGGCGCAGGAACGCGCCCACGCGCGTCACACGCGGATCGTCGCGCGTGGCCTGCCTGAGCACGCCGGCCTCTTCGATATGCATGCGCATCGAACGGAATTTGTAGATGGTGAATTCATGGCCGTCCGCTCCTTTGCGGCGCTGCCTGAAAAACACAGGTCCGGGCGAACTCAGCTTGACCGCGATCGCGATGCAGATGAGCAGCGGCGCGACCGCAGTCAGCGCAGCGAGCGCGAACAGCCGGTCGAAAACATCTTTCTGCAGCAACGCCCTTTGCGAAAGCGGAGAAGCCACGAGATTGATCGCGGCCACGCCCAGCAGGTCTGTCACGCCGCTTTCGAAAAGCGCAAGACTGCGCACGTCGGGAATGAAGCGCACGTTCACGAGATCTTCACGAAACTCGTTCACGAAACGCAGAATGGTTCGATCCTGCGATAGCGGCAATGCGAGCCACACTTCGTGCACATGTTGCTCGCGCACGTGCCGGACGAATGCATCGAAATCATCGAAGACCGGTGCACGTGAGGTGATCGGCATATCGGGCGATGCGTTGTAGACCGCGATCGTCCGAAAGCCCGATTGGCTCGCGCGCTCGATCCTGCGCATGATCGATTCACAGTGCGTGCCGCAGCCCACCACAGCGACCTGATGAAAGTTCATGCCGGCCAGACGCATGCGCGCGAGCACGGCATGCGTGAGAAGGCGGCCTACGATCATCCAGGCGCCCGACATCGCGGTCCAGTAGGCGAACCAGAGGCGCGAGACATCGTCGAGCCGATGCAGCGAGAACATCAGCACGAGCACGCAGGCCTGCACGACCAGCCATGCAAGCGACACGCGGCTCGCCAGCACCACCTTGCTGCGTCCGCGCCATGATTCATAGACGCCGAAGCCAGGAAACAGCACGAGCGCAAACGCGGCGGCGATGGCGACGAACGGCATGTAATAGCCCGGTTCGGCGACATTGTCGAACCTGATCCGCGATGCGATGGTCGCGCCGCCCACCACCATGGCGATATCGAAAAACCGCGCCAGCAATCCCTGAATATCGCGCATGTCATACCTCGGCTTCGAAAGCTCTGTCGATGTGGTCAGATGCGGCCGTAGCAATCGTCGAGACGCACGATGTCGTCTTCGCCGAGATAGGAACCCGATTGCACCTCGATGATTTCGAGTTGCACCTTGCCCGGATTTTCCAGCCGATGGCGTACGCCGAGGGGAATGAACGTCGACTGGTTTTCGGAAAGCAGAAACTGGTCGTCGCCACGCGTCACGAGCGCCGTGCCGCGCACGACGACCCAATGTTCCGCGCGATGATGATGCATCTGCAGCGATAACCTCGCGCCCGGCGCCACCACGATATGCTTGACCTGATAGCGCTCGCCGCGTTCAATCGAATCGTAGAAGCCCCACGGACGCCGCACCTTTCGATGCATCTGCGCTTCCGGCGCGTGCTGTTCGCGGATGCGCGTGACCAGCTGCTTGATGTCCTGCGCGTGTGCGCGGTCCGCCACCAGCACGGCATCATCGGTATCGATGACGACGACGTTCGCCGTTCCCACGCATGCGACGAGCCGTCCACCTTCGGAGCGCACATAACTCGCCGTCGCCCCTTCGAACACGACACGTCCGCTCGCGACGTTGCCGGACTCGTCCTCGTCCATCGCGTCCCATACCGCATCCCACGAGCCCAGATCCGACCATCCCGCCGCCAGCGGCACGACGACGCCCTTGCAAGGCAAACGGGCATCGCCGATATGTTCCATCACCGCGTAATCGATCGAGTCGGAGGGCACACGGCCGAACTGAATCGGGCATGGACGAATGAAATGTCCCTCGGCCTTGCCGTCGTTCAGCGCGGCGGTGCAGGTCGCATGCATTTCGCCATTGAGGCGCTGGAGCGCCGCGAGCCACACGCTCGCCCGCACGATGAATATGCCGCTGTTCCACCAATAACTTTGCGCGGCGACGTATTGCGCGGCGAGTTCGGCAGCGGGTTTTTCTACGAAACGATCAATCAGATGCGCGCCGTCGTCGAGCGGCTCGCCGATGCGGATATAGCCGAAGCCCGTATCGGGCCGCGTCGGCGGAACGCCGAGCGTAACGATCATGCCGCGTTCGGCGTACTCCGCCGCGATTGAAATCGCGCCGTGCAATGCGGCGAGGTTCGAAATGCAATGATCAGACGGCATCGCCACCAGGATCGCATCTTCGTCATCGGCGATGGCCGCGAGCGCTGCGAGTGTGAGCGCCGGCGCGGTATCCCGACGCGCGGGCTCGACGATGATCCGTGCATCGACACCGCAGAGGCGCACCTGTTCTTCAGTCGTAAAGCGGTGCTCCTCGCCGCACACGATGATCGGTTGTGCGTCGACATCGAAGTTACCCGCGAATCCTTCCATTCGTGTGACGGTAGCCTGCAAAAGGGAATCCCTTCCGATCACACCGATAAGTTGCTTCGGGAACTGCTCGCGCGACATTGGCCACAGGCGCGTGCCCGAACCGCCCGCGAGAATGACCGGCACGATGCGGCGGCAAGGCTGAACGCCCGGCTCTTGCGCACGAACTGCATCTTTGGAACTCGTTGCGATTTCCATTGAGAAACTCCGTGATCCTTCACACATAATCTTCGGAAGAAATGCTGCGCTCGGCTTTCGAGGTCGCGATATCGAAAGATCATCGATGCGTGCGATGACGTCGACGTGTCGCGTTCATTGACTGTAGATAGCATCCGGGCCGGATGGTTCTCGTGACCGATAGTGGCAAGACATTGGCGCGGAGGGTATCGCGAGCTTTCGAACGGCCTCCGCACGATCTTTCCGATGACGTGCCTGGTGACGCGCGGCGCTCAGGTGAGCGAAGATTCGCTCCCTGAACAAGCTCGCAGTATATGAGGAAGTCGAATGCGACGCTGCAACGGCGTCGCTTAAAGAAAGGTGGCCAGCATGTTTCTAACCGCGGCCACCGCCTTGTCTTGCTGGGCCTCGGTGAGTGCAAGGCCGCTCGGCAAATAGAGTCCGCGCCGGCTCATGCGTTCGGCGACGGGGTAGTGCTCCCCATCGAACAGGCCTTGTTTGAGGAATACCGGCTGCTCGTGCATGGGCCAGAAGAACGGCCGTGCGCTCACGCCCGCATCGGCCAACATCGAGCGCGCCTGATCCGCATCGATGGGCAGGCTGTCGTCGAGTATCAGACCGAACACCCAATAAATGTTATCGGCATACGGGCACGCCACCGGCGCGAGTTCCAGTCCTCGCACGCCGCGCAAGAGCGTTTCATAGCGCTGCCCCAGTTGCCGCTTTCGCGCGATGTGCGCATCGAGCTTTTCGAACTGCGCAAGCCCGACCGCCGCCTGGAGACTGCTCATTCGATAATTCCAGCCGAGCTCTTCGTGAACGAAACGCCTCTCGGGCTTGAAGCACAGGTTGCGCAGACTTCGCGCGCGTGCGGCGAGCGCATCGTCGTCGCAGAGGATCATGCCGCCTTCCCCCGTCGCAATATGCTTGTTCGCGTAGAAGCTGAAACACGAGATATCGCCGAAACTGCCGCACTGGCGCCCGTCGTAGGTCTGGCCGATGGCCTGCGCCGCATCCTCGATGACGGCGATCCCGTGCTTCTTTGCAAGCGCCAGCACCGGCGCCATATCGACAGGCAGACCGAAGGTATGCACGGGCATGATCGCGCGTGTGCGGCTAGTGATCGCGGCTTCGATCTGCGTGACATCCATGTTCCACGTATCCGGGCTCGAATCGACCAGCCGCAGGCGAGCGCCCGTGCGAACGATGGCCGATGCGCAGGAGATGATCGTGTGGGTCGGGATGATCACTTCATCGTCGGGACCGAGTTGGAGCGCGGCGGCCGCAATATCGAGCGCCGCGCTGCCGTTCGCCACGGCAATCGCGTGCTTGCGTCCGACGTAATTCGCCATGGCTCGCTCGAAGCGCTCGACGAAAGCGCCATCCGACGAGATCCAGCCACTCTCGATGCATTCGTTCAGATAGATCTTTTCGTTACCGTCGAGCAGGGGTTCGTTTACCGGGATCATCGCGTGCCTCTTCTGGTTTCAAGCTCGACTTGCGGGTTCATTGAAGCGCACTTTTTCCTGCTCGCCGATATACGGTCCCTGCTTCACCTCGATGAACGACACGTCATCGATGACTTCGAACCCGTGTCCTCCCGAAGCCAGCAGGATGACATCACCGGCCTGCAGCATACGATTCGTCACGAACTCCCGATCGGCGGTGTAAAGACTGACCCGCATGCGGCCGCGCTTGACGAACAGCACTTCCTGCGTGCACTCGATCCGGCGCGGCAAACATGTATGCACATGTGCATGAATCAGTTTTCCCGCGGGATGTTCCATGTAAGCAAGCTGCTGAGGAAACTCCTGCGGCGTCAGAAAGTTGATTCCCTCTTTCGAGTACGAATCACGGATGATGATAGCCAGCGTGACGCCTGCGGACGTAATGACTTCGAGATTCGAATCATGGATGAGTTCAGCACTGCCTGTTGCCAATAAAGATTCCATTTTTTTATCCCCGACGAGAGCCTGTCGCATCCTTGCGCACTGCCAGCGCACGGCAGCCGTCCCTCCGGGCACACCATGAGCCCGCGACCGGCCGTCACGCCTCCACGAAGCTTAGGACCGGCGCGCCGATCAACCGATGTCGATGGCCGAATAAGCCATGACGTTGGCCGAAGCAGGCCTCGCACGATGAGGCCGTTTCCCTCACGATTCTGTCATCGATGTCGTCGACAAGGAATAAGTATGGGCAGCGACAATATCTTGGCACCGTCCGCCACATACGCGATCTTGTTCATATGCATAGCTAACCTGACAATCGCACGTCAGGACTCTCCGGATCCAGTGTCTGCGGGACATCACGTTTCGATCAACGCACCTCAATGGACGATTGAGCACCAACATGAATAAAGGTTCTCGGATCTACGTCGCCGGACACAACGGAATGGTCGGCTCGGCGCTTCTGCGCGGTCTCGCCACGCGCGGCTATCACCATCTGATCACGCGATCCAGGCAGGAACTCGATCTGCTCGACCAGCGCGCCGTGATGGCATTCTTCGCTCAGGAGAATATCGATGTCGTGCTTCTCGCCGCAGCGAAAGTTGGCGGGATACACGCGAACTCGACGCAGCCGGCATCGTTTCTCTACGAGAACCTCGTCATCGAAAGCAATGTGATTCATGCGGCGTTCACGAGCGGCACGCCCGAACTGGTCTTCTTCGGCTCCTCCTGCATCTATCCGAAGCATTGCCCGCAACCCATTCGGGAAGACTATCTGCTGACGGGTGCGCTGGAACAGACCAACGAAGCGTATGCCATCGCGAAGATTGCCGGTCTCAAGCTCTGCGAGGCGTATAGCCAGCAACATGGAACGCGCTATCTATCGGTGATGCCGACGAATCTTTACGGCCCCAACGATAACTATGATCTACAGAACGGGCATGTTCTGGCCGCGCTGATTCGCAAGACACACGAGGCGAAGCTCAACGGACTTCAGTCTCTGCCGGTGTGGGGATCGGGTTCTCCGAGACGGGAATTTCTGCATGTCGATGATCTGGCATCCGCCGTGCTGGCGCTGCTGGATAGCGACCACATCGAAGGTCTGTTCAATATCGGATTTGGCAAGGACATAGCGATCGCGGACCTCGCGCGCCTGATCTGCGATGTCGTCGGCTTTTCCGGATCGCTCGAGTTCGATCTGTCGAGACCGGACGGAACACCGAGAAAGCTGCTCGACGTATCGAAGCTGGCGGCGCTCGGCTGGTCGCCGACGATTGCCCTGCGCGATGGCATTGCGGCGACTTATGCGGACTACATGAATAACGTGCAGAGAATGGGCTACGCCGACGCTTAATGTCCGCGCGCAACCCGCAACGTACTCGGAGAATCCAATGGCAAGCTTGCCTTTGACCGCCGTAGAGATTCAGGAAGCAACGCGAAATGCCCCGGCTCACGCGGACGACCGATTCGAGAAAGCGCTGTTCACCCGCGAATTCCTCTCCGTCGATATCGGTCAGGTGGTCGACGAGCTGAATCAGAAAGGCTACTTCGCATTCCCTTGCGCGCTGACGCCCGAAACCGTCGCAAGAATAGAGCGTGATGCGACCGAGACGAAGCACAGTCTGAACGTGAACAAGGTCAGCGGCGTGTTCTCGGAGAGACAATACTATTTGACCAACCTGCTGGCGGTTTCGAAGACTTTCTATGACTTCGCGACATCGCGGTTCGTCTTCGGCGTCAGCGAAGGATATCTCGGAGATCAGTTCAGGCTCAAGGCGCTGAGATACTACGAAACCTATGGCGGCCATCATATGCAATGGCATACCGATAACAAGACTGACAGGGAATTCGCGCAGATCCCCGGCATCATTTTCATCTTCTATGTGTCGGATGTCGAAGACGGCGAGTTTCAGTATGTCGAAGGCTCGCACTTGTGGTCCGGTGAAAAGGCGTACAGCGACTATACGGATGAGTTCATCGCGGAAAACTTCGCGTCGTCCGTCAAGAGTTTCAGGATGCCGCGCGGATCGCTCGTCATCTATAACACTTACGGCATTCACCGGGCGAGACCGGTCGCGGACAAGAACTTCGTGAGGAAGAGTGTGTTCTTTCAGGTTGACAGCGAAATCCAGAAGTCCGAGCCGATCATCGTCAATACCGAATTCGTCTCCCGTCTCGACGAGCGGACTTCGACGTTTCTGGGGTTCGGTCGGCCGTCTAACTATGATGTCTTTCCGGACACTACGCTCCAGTCGCTTCCGCTCGATCGGACGATGTTATCGGTCATGGGAAAGTATCTTTGCTTCCGTTTGTCGCGTGCGGCGTTTGCGCGAGTGCCCGAGGCGCTCAAGCCCCTGCTTCGCAAGATGATCGGGAAATGAGTTGCCAACTTGCCAATCGAATGCCTATTGCGTTCCACGCTTCGCGAGGATCGGCGACAGAGTATGTCTGAACGCCCCTTGCGTGAGCAGCGCTGAAACGGCATCGATTGCCTTCTCGATTTTCGAAAGTTTGCGCAAATAGATTTCCTCTGCATTCGCCAGTGCCTCAACGATAGCTTCCGCTTCGGGCTTCGCGAAACAGATGGCGTCGTGAATCTCTTTCATGCTGATGGCCGGAAGGTCGGTGGAAATGACCAGTCGTCCCGACGCAACATACTCGACGACCTTGAAGGGAAACACGCCGTTGCTCATCTTTTCGATCGAAGCATGAGGATTGACCAGTACGTCGCAGTCCGCGATCAAAGTAAGCAATGTCTCGTCGTCGACCCGGCCGTGAAAGCGCACCGGGTGACCTTCGGCGCGCAGGCGTTCGAACTCCGCCGCCAGCGGGCCCGATCCGCATACGTGAAAGGCAAACCGTTCGCCTGATAGGCGGATCATATCGAGCACCACGTCCGAACCCTTTTCGGCGCTCAGTCCGCCAAAATAGCCGATGACCGTGCGCGTGCCTTCACGCGAAAAAGGGCGACGGCGTCTGCAGACTTCGATCAAGCCATCTGATACCACGCCCGGACACAGCACGACCGGGCAACTGCTGCGTTGTAATTCACGCGCGGACAAGTATTCGTTGACCGCAAGACATAACGAAGGCGCAGGCAAAAGAAAGCGCCATGTGATGAAGTCGAGCATCGGCTTGGGGTGCCAGCGCCGCCGCGAGAACAACCAGTCTTCGAATTGAAGGACGAGACGTGCACCGGACTGTCGCGTCAATGCGCGCGCGAGAAGCGACTCGAATGCGTACGGGTTGTAGATCCACACGGTATCGGGCTTGCCCAGCTTCGCTAGCTCGCGGCTCACGGCCGCCACTTCGAAGAGGTTCAACATCTTGCCGATGGTTCTCACGGGATAGCGCCGCAGCGTGATCTCGCGAATGTTCCTGTCGCCGACGCGCGCATCGCGGACCTCCCTATGCGACCACCCTTCCTTTTCATGCGCCGTGTTGATCAACACGACGTCGTGCGCGAGCTGCGTCGCGAGGCTCAGGAAGAATTCCAGCTTGCGCGCGGCGCCCAGATCCCTGTTCGATTCGCGATCGACCGCGCTAAACGGTGCGATGAATACCAGCATGGCCGCTCCGCACCAGATCTTGAGAGTAGGGTTGGTCCGGCACGCGCACAGATCGCCAGTACGTGTCGCCGAAACAGAGGAATAGCGTCGTCACCAGCGGATACTGTTCCCAGAGATTGATATCCATACAAGCGCCTATCGTGATTCCGAGAAATACCAGATAGCGCGCGGACCGATACCGTGAATGACGCGGACGAATACGCCAGAGGAATGCGACCGCGCCCGTCATGAAGACGAGCATGCCGAATGCGCCGATCTGGAACTGCATGGTGACGAAAGCGTTATCGATAAGCTGATTGAACCGGTACTGCTCCGGATCGACACCCGAGCGCTCCAGCATCGTAAAGGCCGTGTTCGTGCCGACCCCGAGACCTCGTCCGAGCAGTAGCTCTTCGGCATTCGCCTCCGATAGCTGGGTTGCGACGTTGCCGAGGTTATACAGCCGCCCGCCTTCATCGAGTTGATTGGCGAGAACGTCGCCGCGACCGACCGCATCGACCATATGGGTGTAGCCGCCCATCATGAGGCATGCGGCAATCGGCAGCGCGCTGATCACGAGAAGCATCCGGCCATTGCGATTGAGCCTGCCGTCGAGCATCTCCCAGATCATGACGCCGGCCACCGGAGCGATGGAGATCATCGCGAAACGCGTGCCCGAAGACACCGCAATCGCCACCGCCACGGCCAATAACATCAAACGGAAGACGAGCCGCGCCCGGTCGAGAATCAGCGCCATGCATGCGAGGGAAATCGCATACATCCCGGCGAGCGCCGCGTTGCTGAGCAAACCCGTATATCGGTCGCCAGCAAACGAAGCAGTCTGATCCTGACCGAGCAGCATCCATTGCCGAACCGCGACATAAAAATCGAGCGCGCCGAGCGCCAGCAATGCGGCTACGAAAAGCGTCTGACCTCGCACGCCATCGGGTAACCATCGGGCGAAAAGAAATAGTCCGAACGACGCATGCACCAGAAGCACCCACCGCAATCCGGCAGCGAGAAAGAACAATGGCGTCGAGCCCGCAATGAACGGCACGAGCCCAACCGACACCACGCACAGAATCCATGCGAAGAACAACAGAACGAGCGTGCGCGTGCCGTATGGAAAGCGGCTCAAGCTCAGTGCAAGCGGCCAGCAAACGCCGATCACGGCAATGCTTGCGTCCTTCACATACTTGACTGCGCCCGCCTCTTCCATGCCCGCCGCGCCCATGTTCCATACGTTGATGGAACCGGAGGCGAGCGCAGTAAGCGCCTGGTCCGCGTATTGCGCCAGTGCCGCGGCGAAAAGCGTGTAGACAGCGAGCGAAAATATCCAGCGGGTCACCATGACTTGCGCTCCGAAGTATTGCCGCCCGCTCAACGATCGCACGTCGTCATTCGTGATGCTCCAGCGCACGATATCCCGCGAGGGTGATCAGCGCATCGCGCTTGGCAATCTGATAGTCGGACAGGACCATCTCCTTCACGAGCGCGGCGAATGTCACGGTCGGCGACCAGCCGAGTTTCGCGTGCGCCTTCGATGGATCGCCCAGCAAGGTCTCCACTTCTGTCGGCCTGAAATAGCGGGGATCGACGCGCACGATCACCGTTCCGGGCGTGACCCGGCATTCCTTGCTGGTGACGGCGTCCACGATGCCGACTTCATCGACGCCGCTGCCCTCGAAGCGAAGCCTGATGCCGAGTTCCGCCGCCGCCTGCTGCACGAACTCCCTCACGCTGTATTGCACGCCCGAAGCAATGACGAAGTCTTCCGCTTCCGGTTGTTGCAGCATCAGCCACTGCATCTGGACGTAATCGCGTGCGTGCCCCCAGTCGCGCAGCGCGCCGAGATTGCCGAGATACAGACAGTCCTGCGATCCGATCGCGATGCGCGCGACGGCACGCGTGATCTTGCGTGTCACGAATGTCTCGCCACGAACGGGCGATTCGTGATTGAACAGAATGCCGTTGCATGCGTAAATGCCATACGCCTCGCGATAGTTCACCGTGATCCAGTACGCATACATCTTCGCCACCGCGTAAGGGCTGCGCGGATAGAACGGCGTGGTCTCCCGCTGAGGCACTTCCCTGACCAGACCATATAGCTCGGAAGTCGATGCCTGATAGAACCGCGTGCGCTTCTCGAGGCCCAGGATGCGTATTGCTTCGAGCATGCGCAGCGCGCCCAGGCCATCCGCGTTGGCGGTGTACTCGGGTTCTTCGAATGAAACCGCCACGTGACTCTGCGCGGCCAGGTTATAGATCTCGTCCGGCTGCACGCGCTGAATGATGCGCAGCATGCTCGACGAATCCGTCAGATCGCCGTGATGAAGATGAAAGCGCCGCTCCGCGACGTGATCGTCCTCGTACAGATGGTCGATCCGGTCGGTGTTGAAAAGCGACGACCGGCGTTTCACGCCATGCACTTCATATCCCTTGCCGAGCAGGAATTCCGCGAGATACGAACCGTCCTGACCGGTGATTCCGGTGACCAGCGCGACTTTGTTCGGCATCGTTTCTTCTCCTCGTTTGCGTACGCCAGTTTGAAATGTGTTCAGACGGTCCGGATATTCGCTTCACCGCGACTCTTGCCGTATCGATACGATGTCCCGTAACCCGAGCCGTATGTGGATCGGTCGGCGGGAACATCGGTGAAGAGCACACCGCTCACGCTCACGCCGCCCTTTTGCAGGCGGCTCAACGCTTCGTGCACTTCAGCGACGGAATGTCGTCCGTGCCGCACCACGAACAGCGTCGTCCCGGCCTGACGTCCGATCAGCGTCGCATCGGTGACCGCGAGCACGGGCGGCGTGTCGATAACCACGGAGTCGTAACGCATCGAGGCTGCATCGATCAATTCGCTCAGGCGCCGGCTCATGAGAATGTCGGCGGGATTGAGCGAATCGCCACCGCGTGGAATCAAATCGACGCCGTCCATGACGTCGCGTTGCACGACGTCATCGAATGCGGCTCCGTTCAGCAACTCGCGGAGCCCCGCACCACCGGCCGGTGCGAACGAAGCGTGCATGTTGCCCATGCGCATGTCCGCATCGATCAGAAGCACTCGCTTGCCGCCGGCAGCCTGCACAGCGGCCAGATTCGCCGATAGAAACGACTTGCCTGCGCCGGGCGTCGAGCTCGTGATCATGATGACGTTGTTGCGCGGTGCTCCACTGATCGATTGCAACGCGGTGCGCAGACTTCGCACGCCTTCGACGGCCACGTCGCAAGGCGATCGCGCGGCCAGCACGTGGACGCCGGGAAGCCTGCGGCGCATGTCTTCCTGAAGTCTGACTTGCCGCTCGCTGTGCGGCACCACCGCGCAAACGGGGACGCCCAGGGCGCGCTCGATCTCCACGCTGCGCTCGACGCCGCCGACCATCGCTTTACGCAGGAATGCAGCGACGATGCCAAGTGCTATGCCGAGCGCGGCGGACAAGGACAGCAGCGCTCGCCAATTGGGTTTGATCGCCTTCTCGGCTGGCAGCGCACGATCGACGATTCGCACGTTGCCGACATTTCCCGCCTTGATGACACGCAGTTGTTGCGCGCTATTCAGGAGGCTCGTATAGAGCTCGGTATCGACACGGACGTTTCGCATGAGACGTAACGCGGTTTGCTCGGTATCGGGCAAAGTCGCGATACGCCGGCCCAGCGCTTCGCGGTCCTGCTGCATCCGCGTGATCTTGGCGTTGATCGCCGTGAGCGCCGGATAGCCAGGCTGGTAGTGTTGCGCGATATCGTCGCGTTGCTGCATGAGTCCGCGCATGGCCGTATCGAGATCGACGACCTGTTGCAATAGAAGCCGGCTTTCCACGCTGAGATCGACGGTACCCTTGCTATTGCGGAAGGCGTTGTATTGATCTTCGGCTTGCTGGAGTTCTTCCCGCAGCTTCGGCAACTGGCCTTCGAGGAAAAGAAGCGAATGCTCCGCTTCCGACGATCTTCTCGCGAGATCCTGAGCGCGATATTCCTGAGCGATCGTATTGACGATATCGGCCACCCGCGAAGGATCGCGGCCTTCGAGCGCGATGCCGATCATGCCCGATTGCGATTTCCGTTCCGATATCGCCAAAGCGCTCTGCAGTGCAAGAATAGTCGCCAGTGTCGAATTCGTTGTCAGCGTGAATTCACAGCCGGGCGGCGCGTAGAGTTCGTTGACGACAAGGCGTGCTTCGCCGCCCCCATAAGGCGCCACCAATTCCTTGCCCACGGTTCCCTGACCAAGCACGATTCCATCCGGCGCGATCAACTCGAACGAGCGATCCTTGCCCGACTTGACGATAAACTCGCGGCCGATCGCCGCGCGCGGGACGTCGAACTTCGATACATCGATTCTTTCGTCGCCCCATGCAAAGCGCCGCAAGCCGAGCGGCGCATCCGAATGACCCGTTCCGCCATTCAGCTTCGCGATCCATTGACCGAAGAGCGGAAAGTAGCGCGGATATGCACTGATTTCCAGATGCAATTGCCGCACCGTCTCGCCGACCACCAACCGCGAACGGATCAGCTCCATTTCAGTATCGGCGCCCGCCTTGACTTTCGAATCGAAGATCGAGGCAAGGCGGCCCAATGCTTCCGCATCGGACGAACTCGAATTCTGCGAGCCGATTTGTATGAGCGCATCGGCGCGATACATCGGGGGATTCAGCATGCCATAAAAGGCGCCGAGCGCGAGAATGCCGAGCGCGACCATGCATACCAGACGCCAGCTGTCGCTCAAGACCCGAAAGTAGTCCGATATCGACACGTTGTCCCCGTGCATCGAATCGCTGTGCGTTTCCTGCTTCATCGAGGCCATGTGTTCGCCGGTAGGGTGCGTTGCAACCGGCGACAATGCATGCTCGCCAGGCGCAGTGATGTGAGGAACGATGCAGCGCACGACGTCTTTATGTCGATCGCCGTTGGCTAATTTACATGCGCCACGCTCGCGAACGAATTGGCGACGGAAATCGCCAAGATGTTGTCGTGAGCGACAGCCATGTCGATAACAATGCGATGCTCTATCCCGTGACTATTCGAACGGACGGTTGCCAAGCATGAGCACGCGATGCGCGCCCGGACTTGCGGCAATCAGCTTGAGCGTTCCTTTTCGGCTGATCGCGAAGCGCACGAGATCGTTTCCCGATACGAGCGTCCGGACTGGTTCGCCCGTGCCTCGTTGCGACAGATTCAGCAGATACAGGCCTGTCGATGCGTGACCGGACGGGTTCGCGTTGCGCGACACGAGCACGATCACCGCGTGCGCTTTGTCATCAACGCGAACTGCTACGCCTGTGTCGAAAGTGTCTGAATCGAAGTCCATGCTGAAGAGACCCGATCCGCCGATGTCGTGTCTCACCTGCTCCACGGCGCGAAGCGCGCCGCCGCGTATGGTCACGTCTCCGTCGAAGCGCGCCGCGCCCAACGTAAAACGATCCTGCGCGTCCCTGAGCGTACAGTCCCACGACTGGACCGGCGCGATCGGGCCGTCCGATTGAATGGCGCATGCACCGTAAGCTTGCTGGACATTGACACCAAAGACGGAGGACGAGACATCGAGCGTCCCGATGAATCCGGGAACGAGTACGCCATTTCCCAGATAGGGATCGTTCCAGCCCGCGCCGACAGGCCCGCTTCGCCGCGGATTGTCGCGATAGCCGACGCGCTCCAGATAGACTCCGTTGAAAACGGCGGACTGACACGCGTCGACGAGCACGGCGGGCCGTGGCGACATCGCGTGCGATATCTGCATGAAGACGTTTTCGTTCGAGGGGCGCGCATAACGCGACATCACCCGAATGCAGAATCCGCAGATACCGCGGTAGGGATACGCCCTCGCCTGCGATGCAGCGTTGAGTTGCGCGCCGAGTCTCGATTCGTTGTTACGCGTCTTGAAGAACGTGGCGTCGAACCAGGTGTCGATGCGTCGCTCATCATCGCCATAAGCCCGCTCGTAGATGTTGCGCACATTGATGAAGGTGCACTTGTCCGCGAAGCCGCCGCGCTCGTTGTAGTCGTCGTTGCGTTCGGCCCATTGACCGCCGACGAGAATCGGCACGCCCGTTCTCCGCGCTTCGATACTGCTGAACATGCACTGTTCCAGCACGGCGGCATAGATACCGATTCCGCATCCGAGAAAGCGAAGCTTTTCGAACGTGCAGCAGGCCAGCGTCGACGAAAGGGCGGCGAAGCCGAAAAAGCAGTCGATGAAAGTGAGATCCTCGAGTCCGCTTTCATACACCAGTTCATGACCATCCAGCACGCCGAAGGTGATCGGCTGCTGCGCGTCTGCCATGCCGTAGCGATATGCGCCTTTCACCACGGCATTGATTCCGCATAGCCTCACACCCGGCCATACGCCCACGCAATACGATTGGCGCATTGCCGGCTCTGGCGAAAGCTTCTTGTCCTTCGAGCTTCGACTCTGTCCGTCATCATGGCAGGGAATGGCGAGCGTTCCAGACACGGCCGCCACGCGATACGTTCCGTTATCGAGCACCACGCGCTGGGCTCGTCCAGTCGATGCATAGCGCGAGCCCGCGAAGGCGACGGCACGATTGATGGCATCGGTATCATCGGTCGTCCCGTCTCCTTGCGCGCCGAACCACCTGGCGTAGATATCGCCCTCGAACACGCGTTTCCAGCGCTTTCCCGACTTCGAAACGATGATCGTGCCGCCGTTGTCCGCACTCGATGCGTCATCCGGATCGAGCCAATAGCACGCCATATCCGAATCGCGTCGACCCGTCGATTGCTGAGACACGACAAGATGCGTGAGCGTCCCGGCATACTGGCGCAGCCTTGCGTAGCCCTGAATCGGCCCTTCCGAAAGAATGTATCCGGATACGTCGCCCATGCGCGCCTGCAGGAGCGAATTCCTGACGATGACGATTCTGTCTTCAGGTGAAAGATTTTCCGCGAGCTGCATCGAACCGGAAGCGCCCTGCTGCACGGGCAAATCCTTTGCTTCTGCACGACGCGCTTGCGCAGCCATCCCCGCTACGCCGCCACACGCGACGAGAATCTTCGTCAGTGCGCGACGTCTGGTTTTCAGCGCTTCGCCGGCGGCCTGCCACTTTTTCCATAACTGGAGCATGGCGTCGAAATACGCGTGGAAGGATTTACGCCGTCGGCCCAAGCGATGCATGGGCAAGAATCCGCTTTCTGAAAAGCCCTATATACACGATGTAATCGGCCACGATGCTGGCGATGATCGTCGACCAGATGACCCAGTCCACCGTGCCGAACTTCGTCAATAGACAGATCTTGAGCGGAACCGAAACCGCGCAAAAAACGATCACGGCGAGCAACTGGGGCCGCAATTCGCTTACGCCATTGAGAAAGATCGTGAAGGCATTGGCCATGGCTTCGACCACGGCGAGCACCGCCGCGGCGCATCGGAGTTCGATCGGCACATCGAGGTGATTCCCGGTCCATACCTTCAGCAACCACGGCGACAGCGCGAGAATCAGCGCGCTCATGAAAAGCGCCGTGCCCGTCGTCACGCACATGGATAACTTCAGCGTGTTTCTGATGAATTTCTTCTCACCACGCGATCTTGCATCGGCATAAAGACCCCACAACGGGCCCGATAACATCAGCATGGCCACGGTGATGGCCTGAAACAGGCGCTGCGCAACGGCCAGTCTCGCGACTTCGCTCGCGCCGAGAATATGCGAAACGATCAATGGATCGCAGGCATTGCCGCATATCATCCCGATCTGAAGAATGAGGAATATGCCGCCCGTTCGCATCAGCGCGGTGCAGTCGCGCAGACCGCTGCCGCTCCAGATGCCGCGACGGAGCCGAAACATGCGTTCCATATAAAGCCGCACCAGAAGAATGATCGCAGTCGCGACCTGCACGCCGTAGGTGCAAAGAACGAGATAGGGCATCGGCGCGTGCGAGCGCGCACAGAGATAGAGAAGCGGCAACGAGCAAAGATATCCGATCGCCGCGACCATATGCGGCTCCCATGCCCGTTGCAGGCCGAAAAAGACCTTTCTGACGCCGCCGAGCGGAATGTTCACGCAAAACAGTGCGATGAACGTGAAAGTCGACAGCACCGCCTCTCGCGCGACTTCCGGCGATTCGATCTTGAGCAGGTGCTGAAAGTCCAGCAGCATCATCACGCCCACCAGTACGCCTCCCGCCGCTACGCCGATCGCGGTAAGCAGCACGATGCCGCGCGTGACGATCCTCTGGAGGGTTTCATGATCGTCCGACGTCTTGGCATCCGCGACGAGATTGACGAGTCCGTTCGCCACGCCGAGGTCCAGCACCTGAAGCATGACGGCGAGGCTCGATATGGTCATCCAGATGCCGAAGCGCTCTTGTCCGAGATACGGAAGCGTAAAGGATACCGATAGCACGACGACAGCAAAGCCCAGCGCCGCGCTCACTGAATTGCAGGCAGCCGAGCGCGCGGCCCGCAGATAACGTTCCCTGTCGCGCCCCTCCGAAGCGCCTACGCCGAATGGCAGGCGACGAAAGCATTGTCGCAAAACGGATGCGGGTGCGAATGATCGTTCTTGAAGCGGCATTGGGTCGTCTCATACGGAAAAGAACAGCAATTGGCGCCTGAGCTCACGCAATTCGACCGCTCATCAACGCGATATAGTTCTGAGCCACGCGCGAAACATGAAAGCGACGCTCGAAGCACTGCTTCGCCGCGGCCCTCATCGCAGTCTTTTCTGTTTCCGGCAAGCGCGTCCATTGCATCAGGAGCCGCGTCACACCCTGCTGCGTGTCTTCGTCCGCGAAGCCGGCGCCATCGGCGACAACCTCCTGCCAGATTCCCACCTTGTCGGTCAGAAGAACCGGCACGCCGCACGCGAGCGCTTCGGCCACCACCACGCCGAAGTTCTCCTGATGGGAAGGCAGGACCATGACATCCGCCGCTTTCAACAACGACCACTTGTCAGTCCCCTTCACCATATCCAGCCAGGTGATGCTTTCAGCAAGTCCGAGTTGTTCCGCTTCGCGGCGCAGTTTCGAAGCAAGGCCGTCGTTGTCCGGTCCCGCGATGACGAGTCGATATTCGCCGGCTGCGTGCTGTATTGCGTGAAAGGCGCGAATCAGCAAATCGCATCCTTTCTTTTCATGGATGCGCCCGAGAAAAAGAATCAGCCTCCTGTTATCCGCCGAGCTGCAAGCGCGCCATTTATCGACCTCGGTCGCGCCGATCGAAGGCGGTGGCGCGGTGCCGATCGTCATCGTGTTTTCATTTGCCCGATACAGCGGAAAGGCTTTGCGCGCCAGCTCGCGCTCGCTTTCGGTGGTGAACAGAACGCCTTTCGCGCCGCCGACGACATGCCGTTCCACGAACAACCAATAAACGAGCTTCTTTGCGTACTTCAGCGGATGACCGGCGTTGAACCACGGGTCCAGCATGCCGTGCGGCATCACGAAATAGGGGATGTTTCGCGGGCGCAGTGAGAACACTGCTGCCGCGCTATGAAACTGCCAGATTCCGTCCACGACGATTGCATCGTATTGCCTGCCGTGCTGGCTCAGCCATCGAACCAGCCGAAGGCTGAGCGCGTATTTGCCCGCATAGTGGCCAAGGCGCACGACACGATCGAACGCAGCGTCATCGGTCTTATCGGCATGTGCCGAAGAGTCGAGACAGACGATATCCACGCTGTGTCCGCATAGCCGGAGTTCCGTCGCGAGCCTCTTGAGCGCCTCGGCCGGCCCGCCATACCGTGCCTCGATGGACGGAATGATGTGAAGCGTTTTCAATGACGTCCTCCGATGAATCGCGATGCATTCCCGGATAGCCATCGTAGTGGCTGCCCTGCCCGAGAAACGTCATTGGCGGAAATCATCAAGCTTTTGGCCGGCTCTCCTCCCCCTGTACGTGGGGTCGGAGATGCGTAAGTGCGCCCATCGTTCAGCCAAGGTCTTGCCAAGATCAGTCAGAAGCGGTTCAGTGCATGCGCGACAGGCTAACGTTGGACGAGTACACGATCAGCGTCACACATGCATTCCTTCTCGGGGACTGAAAACATGCTGTTCAAGAGAGCTGCTGCGAACGCTACCTACGATCGTGATCTGGCCATTCCCCGGTTCTCTAGCCACCGCGCCGAGTATCAGGAACTCACGAGCGGCGCGGATCGCGTTGTGAACCGATTCGAGATCCGTCCCATCCGGATGGTGGTCTTGCTCGAGCAGGACAATTCGACGGGCGGAGGATTCCAGCAGGCGACGAACGCCGCCCTTCTGCTCAAGCGTCTGCCGCCCGAGCTATGCACCGTAACGTTCGTCACGACGCGTCGATCGGCGATCGAAGAATTGCGTCTCAGCGGCATCGATGCGCATTACCTTCCGGTCAGACATTGGCAACGACTCATCGCCCGCGTGCATGTAATGTGGCGTCAGTTGAATCCGCCATCGCTATTCAAGCGGCGAATCCATTTCAACTGGCTCGATCGGTCTCTGCGAGACATGGGCGCCGATCTCGTCTACTTCACTTGTCCGTCATACCTTGCGTTGGTGACCGCGCAGTTCAGCTTTCTCTTCACGGTCTGGGATCTCGCGCATCGTGATGAGGTGGACTTTCCAGAAGTCCGCTCCGGTGGAGAATTCGAGCGACGCGAGCAGATTTATCAGCAGGCGTTGAAGAAGGCGACGGGCATCATCGTGGATTCACAGGCCGGTCACGATAACGTCGTCCGGCGTTATGGCGTCGATGCGGATAGAGTTCATGTGATTCCATTCTCTCCCGCCACCGGTACGCTGCTACCCGAGCACGAACTTGGCCAGCCGGATCGCCATGTCGATATCAAGGCCAAGTATGGTCTGGACTGCGACTACATCTACTATCCCGCGCAATTCTGGCCGCACAAGAATCACGTCTATCTGCTGCGAGGACTGCGCAGTCTGGAAGATCGCTTCGGCATTCGATTGGGCGCCGTGTTCTCGGGCCGCGATCTCGGCAATCTCGCTCATATCCGGTCCGTCGCCGCCGATCTCAGGCTGACCGACAGAATTCGTTTCGCTGGCTTCGTGCCGGATCGCGAAGTGGCCAGCCTATATCGTCAGGCAATCGCTCTGGTGATGCCCACCTATTTCGGCCCGACGAATCTGCCGCCTTATGAAGCGTTCCAGCTCGGCGTCCCCGTGCTTTATTCGGACCTCAGGAATCTGCGCGAGCAGGTCGGCGACGCGGGCCTTCTTATCGATCTGCTGAATCCGGACTCCATGGCCGATGCGCTGCACACACTCATGAACGATCTGGACTTGAGAGAGATGCTGATCGCGCGAGGAAAACAGCGTATCGGATCGCTCACGGATGACCGGCGGCTTTCGGCTATCGCGAGTGCTTTGGAGGCGTTTCGCGCACGCCGGATGTGCTGGCCGGCCATCGACGCAATCTTGCCCGAGGGATGAATCGTGCTGACTCCAGCTTCCTTTCTTGCGCCTATCGCTCGCCGACTCGGCTTCAACGCCGAGTTCAACGGCAGCTATGGATCATGGTCCGACGCGCTTGCCGCAGCAGGCGGCTACGACGCGCCGCAGATTCTCGAAAAGGTGCACAGTTCGGCGTTGCGGGTCAAACGAGGCGAAGCAGCATTCGAGCGCGATTCGGTCTGCTTCATGCAGGAGGAATTTCGCTGGCCTTTGCTGAGCTGCCTGCTTTACATGGCGAATGCCAGACAAACCGGCCTACATGTCGTGGACTTCGGCGGATCGCTGGGGAGCCTCTATTTCCAGCACAGAAAGTTTCTTAACAAGGCGAGCGGCATGATGTGGTCGATCGTCGAACAGGCGGAATATGTGCGAGTCGGGCGCGCGGATTTCGAGGATGACACGCTGAAGTTCTTCGCCACGCTGGATAACGCATCCGCGCGAAGCGGAATAGACGTCACGTTGTATTCCGGGTCGCTTCAATATCTTGAAGATCCATTCGCGGAACTTCAGCGGGCCGCAGCACTTTCAGCCTTCGTCATAGTGGACCGCACACCGTTCATCGAAGCTCAGCAGGACCGTATCGCGATACAGCACGCCCGAAATTCGATGTATGACGGTACCTATCCTCACCGCTTCTTCTCCAGACAGAGGTTCGAACGCTTCATGATGGAACTCGGATTCACCATGTTCTGCGAATGGGACGGATTCGACAAGACGGATGCGGATTGCCGGTATCAGGGCGTGGCCTACCAGGGACCGGTTCGAAGATAGATCGCGGCAGGAACATTCAAATGGCATCGGAACTGCTTACTGACGAACGCGTGTCGACCGAGGAAACGCCCTTGCGCGAGACAAATGAAGATCGCATCATCGATCTGAGCCGCGCAGGCAAGGGCAATTATGTGAAGGTGCGTTCGTCGTTCATCGAGGCGTTATGGTTTGTCGTCGAAGCCAGCGTCCTCAATAACAAGCTCGTGCCTTTCTCCCGACTGCGCGTTGCACTTCTGCGGTTATTTGGCGCGAAGATCGGTACCGGTTGCCGTTTCGTGCATCCGGTGCGCGTGAAGGCGCCGTGGAATCTCGTGATCGGCGATCACTGCTGGTTCGGCGTGAATGCGTGGATCTACAACCAGGCGCCGATTCGCATCGGATCGCATGTTTGCATTTCTCAAGGCACGTTCCTCACGACCGGCTCGCATGCCATGAGCACGACGATGAATCTGCGCGTCGCTCCGATCATTATCGAAGACGGCGTGTGGATCACCGCGAATTGCGTCGTGCAGATGGGCGTCACGATCGGCCGTTCGGCGGTGGTCACGCCGTTGTCGGTCGTGCATCGTTCGCTCGAACCTGAAGGCGTCTATGGCGGCAACCCATGCCGCTTCATTCGCAAGCGCTTCGATTAAAAGTTCGTTGTTCGATACTCGACGCGCACTCGATTCTCCAATTCCAGCAATGAAGGTGGCTCGATGAAAGTGCTGATGATCTCGCTCAACTATGCGCCGGAAGTCACCGGGGTTGGAAAGTATTCCGCCGAAATGGCGGAATGGCTCGCATTGCGTGGCCATTCGGTACGTGTCATCACCGCGTTTCCGTATTATCCCGAGTGGCGCGTGCAGTCCGGCTATAACCCGCGCACTTACATGACAGAGCGCATCAACAATGTCTCGGTCATACGCGTTCCGTTCTGGTGCCCGAAGCGCCCATCCGGCCTGAAGCGCGTATTGCATCTGATGAGCTTCGCACTCTTCGCCATTCCTGCCGCGATAGGACAGATCGCCTGGCGTCCTCAGGCCGTCTGGCTCGTCGAACCGCCTTTGTTCGTGTCTCCCGTCGCACTGCTGGCCGCGCGCATTGCCAGCGCTTCATGCTGGCTTCATGTTCAGGACTATGAAGTCGATGCCGCGTTTCGTCTTGGCATACTGAAAGGCCAAGCTGCGAAAAGACTCGCGCTACGCATCGAAAAGTGGCTGATGTCTCGTGCCGATGTGGTCTCCACGCCCTCCGCCGCAATGACGCGGCTCGCCGTGCAAAAGGGCGTCCCGTGTGAAAAGGCCTTCACGTTTCCGAACTGGGTCGACATGCAGCACGCGCATTCGGACAGCGGGGATAGTTCGTATCGCGCGCAACTCGCCATCGACCATGGCGTACGAGTCGTGCTCTATTCGGGCAATCTCGGGCTCAAGCAAGGTCTGGAAATCATTGCTGAGGCCGCGAAGCTTCTGATGTGGCGCCCGGACATCATGTTCGTGATCTGCGGCGCGGGACCGGCAAAAGCGTTCCTGCTCGATAAGGCGCGTGATCTGCCGAATGTGAAGTTTCTCGATCTGCAACCCAAGGATCGCTTCAACGAATTGATGGCGCTTGCGGACATGCACGTCCTTCCGCAGCGCGCAGATGCCGCCGATATCGTGATGCCGTCGAAGCTCGGCGCGATGTTGTCGAGCAATCGCCCTGTAATTGCAACGGCCAATCAAGGCACCGAGTTATGGGATGTCGTGAACGAGGTTGGACTCGCGATCGAACCCGAGTCGCCGAAAGCGTTGTCGCACGCCATTCTTCGTCTCGCCGACGATCAGCCGCTCCGCGAACGTCTCGGCGCGCTCGGCCGGCAATACGCGGCATCGAACCTCTCGAAGGAATCGGTCCTTCTGCAATTCGAGGCGCGCCTTCGCAGTTCCGTGACCGCACGGCGCGGCGTAGGCGACGAGGCGACGACGATATAGCCGCCGATGTTTCAACGCTTCTGCCGGCTTCGTGCGCGGTATTCAGTCGGGGACATCGAGAATTCCTTGCGAAACAGTTTCGAGAGTCTTTCCCCGTTGCTGAGCCCCGTGCGACGCGCGATCTTGTCGACCGGCAGATCGCTACTCTCGAGCAATTTGCATGTGAGGTCCAGACGCGCGCGAAGCAGATACTTCGAGGGCGTCACGCCGATCTCGCGCTTGAAAAGACGCAGGAAGTTGCGCTCGCTCATCGAAGACATCCGCGCCGCATCGACCACGGAGATCGGCTTTGCGCAGTTGCGCACGAGCCAGCGCGCCGACGCGCGCGCCTTCTCCGCGAGCGTCGCGTCGTACATCTGCTCCAACGTGCCCGCGAGCGAAAGGTCCGCGCCCGAGCCGAGACGGTCCGCCACGCGCACGGCCAGATCGGCGCCCAGATCCCTCTTGAGTAACGCGAGCGACGTCATCAAGGCTTGATCGCGCTCGTATTCGGGAAGAATGTCGGTCGTCGGGCGGGGATGGATGTCCTGTTTCATCGAAGGCCATTCGCGCTGACCCACGCCCGCCGCCGACAAAAGCATGTGACCATTCCCGATAGCGGTAATCTTCACGCTCTTCGCACTCACACGTCGCAACAGATCAATGAGACCGTCATCCGCGGACGCACGCGCCACCCCGCTGCCCCCGGCGACGAAAAGGTTATCGAGGCTATCGAAATGACGGCCGGCGAGTTGTTCGGTCCAGACGGACATCGAAGAAGAGCACGAGACCGTTCCCCCACGCGCCGATACGAGGTTCACGCGATACGTCAGAGAATGGCTCGCGCCTTCGGATTGCAGCTCGTTCGCGACATGCAGCGCCTCGGCGAGCATGCCCGCGGCCAGCAGCGAAAATCCGTCGTACAAAATAATGCCGACATGCTTGATCACCGCTGAATCCTTCACGGCATACGCGCCATGGGCGGCGCAAGCCACAGCGTCGAGGGCGTCAGATGAGTTTGACATCGCGGAGCCTCCAAGTCGTTGCGTTGGTGTTCTTCGTACGGAACGAGCGTATCGACTGCAGGGCGTGATCGAACTTATATGCGGCTGAACGTCTCACAGAATGAGGTTACAGGTAAGAAAAAATTGCGTCGATAGGTCAATAAAAATAGGCATCCATATGAAAAAACTTCCGTTCCATTTTTAATGGACGAATGCTCACGGACGTTCGTATAGACGCAATACATGGAAAAGCATCTCTTATGAAGAACTGCGGTTGATTTTCTAGATAGAAAAAGAAAGGGCACCGTCCTGGTGCCCCTTGTTCTGAATGTCACGTTTCAAGTCTATTCATACGTTATGACGAGCAATGCTATTTCCATTCGTCAGTCATCCGCGAGTGGCGCATGCGAGGTCTCGCGGCTTGCAAGCATTGCGACAAGCGCGACGCCTGCGGCCCCGACGAGATACCACGCCGGCGCAAGCCTGTTGCCCGTCACGCCGATGAGCCACGTTGCGATCAGCGGTGCGGTGCCGCCGAAGAGCGCATTGGCCGCGTTGAAGCAGAAGGCGAAGCCGCTATAGCGCACGCGCGTCGGGAAGATCTCGGAGAGGAAACACGGCAGCGTGCCATCGTTCATCGTGAGCAGCGCGCCGAAGGCCACCTGAATCGCGACGATCATCGCGAAGCTCGCGCCTGCCAGGCCTTTAAAAAGCGGCACCGTCAACACTGCGAACAGAATCGATGCGCCGATCAGCATCGACTTGCGACCCACGCGATCGGACAATGCGCCCATCATGAAGATCAGGCCGATATAGGCCGTGAGCGATATCGTCGCGGCGACGAACGAGGCCGTCTCGCTCATGCCCATCTCGGTGGAAAGATACGTCGGCATATAGCTCAACACGAGGTAGAACGCCACCGCGTTCAGACACGTCGCGCCGAATGCGATCAGCATCCGACCGCGATGCTTCGACAGCAATTCGGCGATCGGCGCTTGCGCGGCGTGATGGCTCTTTTCCATCGCCTTGAAACGCGGCGTGTCCTCCAGCTTCACGCGGATATAACGTCCAATCAGTCCGAACGGCGCGGCAAGCAGAAACGGCAGACGCCAGCCGAACGACTGCAACTGTTCGCTCGTGAGGGCCGCATGCATCAGCGCGACGAGAATCGAGCCGAACAGCAGGCCCGCCGCCGTGCTCGCGGGCACGATGCTGGTATAGATGCCGCGCCGCTTGTCCGGTGCGTATTCGGCGAGAAACGCAGCCGCGCCCGCATATTCCCCTGAGGCCGAAAAGCCCTGCACCACGCGCACCAGAAGAAGCAGCACGGGTGCGAGCATGCCTACCTGGGCATAAGTCGGCAGCAGCGCGATCAGGAACGTCGAGCACGACATGATGAGAATCGACAGCGAGAGCGACGTGCGTCTGCCGATCCGGTCGCCCACATGACCCCACACGATGCCGCCGATCGGCCGCACGATGAACGAGATCGCGAATACGCCGTACGTGGCAAGCAAACTCGTGGCGCCATCGGTCTTTGGAAAGAACACGACGGCGATGATCGTCGCCAGATAGCCATACGATGCATAGTCGAACCATTCGACGAAATTGCCGATGAAGCTCGCACAGGCGGCACGCTTCAATAGCTTCGGGTCGACTTGCGTGCTTTCCTCACGCGACGCCTGAGGCATCGCGACCTGCGCGGTTACCGCTCTTTCCGTGTTCATCGACTGTCTCCGGACATGATGATTCGATTGCGCTACGAAAATCCCGGCGGCCGCGCCGCCGGTTCGTGCACCGCGCGTTCAGGCCGTGATGATGTTGCGCTCCGGCCCGTAGGGAAAGCCCGTGATGTTGGTGGCGCCGTTCTCGCCGACGACGAGGATGTCGTGCTCGCGATAGCCGCCCGCGCCGGGCAAGCCTTGCGGCAGCATGATCATCGGCTCCATCGAGACGACCATGTTCGGTTCCAGCACGGTCTCGATGTCCTCGCGCAATTCGAGTCCGGCTTCGCGCCCGTAGTAATGCGAAAGCACGCCGAACGAATGACCGTAGCCGAACGTGCGGTACTTCAGCACGCCGTATTCGGCGTAGATCTTGTTGAGTTCGCTTGCGATATCGCAGCAGCGCGCGCCCGGCTTGATGAGTTTCAGTCCTGCTTCGTGCACTTCGACATTGATCTTCCAGAGGCGCAAATGCGCATCGGAACAGTGATCGAAGAACATCGTGCGTTCAAGCGCCGTGTAATAGCCTGCGATCATCGAAAAGCAATTGAGGCTGAGGATGTCGCCCTTCTGCACCTTGCGCGTGGTGACCGGGTTATGCGCGCCGTCGGTGTTGATGCCCGACTGAAACCATGTCCACGTATCCATCAGTTCGGAATCTGGAAAGCGTCGCGCGATCTCGCGCACCATCGCCTGCGTTGATGCAAGCGCCACTTCGTGCTCGGGCACGCCTTCATACACGGCTTGTGCGAGCGCCGCGCCGCCGACATCGCACACGTTCGCGCCATGCCTGATGACTTCGATCTCTTCCGCCGACTTGATCATGCGCATGCGCATCGTCTGCGCGCCGATATCGACGAATTCGACGGACGGCAACGCGGCCTTCAGCTTCGCCAACATTTCGACGGAAAGCTGATCGAATTCGAGGCCCACGCGCCCTCTGTCATCGATTTCGCCCTGCACGGCGCGGAAAAAGTTATCGCGCTGCCAGTCGGTATAGACGACGTTATAGTCGCCGACCGTGCGCCGCCACGGCTGGCCGCCGTCGATGTTCGCCGAGATCGACACGACCTTCTTCGGCGTCACGACGAGCCCGTATTTGCGGCCGAACGAGCAATACAGAAAGTCCGCGTAATAGTTGATGTTGTGATACGACGTGAATAGCACGGCGTCGATGTTTTCGCGCGCCATCAGATCGCGCAGCTTGCCGTGGCGGCTCGCATATTCCGCGTCGGAGAAGGTGTGCTTTGCTTTTTCGCCGTTCTCGATACGGATGAGGTTCTCCATTTTCATGCACTCGGCTCCTGGGTGAAAAGTCCATCGGTGTGAGTGAATGGTAGGAGCCTGATGGTTTCGAACATTTCCCGATTCGACGTCAAAATTCGCGTTTTCGACATCGAGGGTTAACCACGTACCGCGCACGTATGCGCGTGTTTCAAAGGGCTTTTTGATAGCGGCGGCGATCGGCGATCGGTGAGATGCCGAACTGCGCCTTGTAGCGCGTCGAGAAATGCGTGAGGGATGTGAAGCCGGTGCGAGCGCATACGTCTTCGAGCGTGCGCGCGGTACGGTACAGCAATTGACGCGCGCGCAGCAGCCGTATTTCGACGTAAGCCTGTGCCGGCGTTTTGCCGAAGCGCTCATGAAACCATCGCTCCAGCTGACGTTGCGAGACCTTCACGAACACCGCAATCTCCGCGATGCTGAGCGTTTCCTCGATGTTGCTCTCCATGACTTGCAACGCTTCATCGAGCTTCGCGTGCGCATCGCCGATGTATTGCCGCAGCGAAGTCACTTGCCGCTCTTCATGGCCGCGCCGCTCCGCGACGAGCAATTCGAGCACGCGCGCGGCGAGCGTGGGACTGCCTGGAGGAAGCGCGAGCAGATGCACCATCAGATCGAGTGGCGCGACGCCGCCGCTGCACGTGTACCGATCACGATCCACTTCATAAAGCCGGTTGGACACGGTGAGCTTCGGAAACTGTTCCAGCAGCGTGTCCTGATCTTCCCAGTGGATCGTGCAGCGGTATCCATTGAGCAGACCCGCGCGCGCCAGAAAATAGCTGCCCGTGTCGAGCCCGCCGAGCGCGGTGCCGCGACGCGCCTGCAGTCGCAGCCAGTCCATGATCGCGCCGATGCCCTTGCGCGGAATCGGATTCGGTCCGACGACGAAGACCGCATCGAACGCGCCCGACTCCGCCATGGCGACATCGGGAATCACGCGAATGCCATCGCTCGATCGAACGACATCGCCATTGCCATTGGCGCCGATCAGCGTGTACTCGTAGACGGTACGCTCGACCAGCATATTGGCGATACGCAACGGATCGACCGCCGTGCCGAGCGCAATCAGCGAGAAGTTATCCAGAAGCAGAAAGCCGATCCGCACGACACGCAAATCGTGCATGCCGGCATTCGCATGCTTTGCTTTTGAGCGCGCATCGTCGGATGGCATCGGAAGTTCGAGCGAAAGAGTGATGAATGCCGGCATCATAACGTCTCCGTCCGTGTCGATTTGCAGGGAGATCGCTCGTCGTGTTCATGAAGTCGCTGGAACTGTCCACTTGGAGAACATCATGCGCAAGCTCATCGTTTCGACTTTCATCAGTCTGGATGGCGTCATGCAGGCACCCGGCGGACCGGAGGAAGATCCCAGCGGCAGCTTCCGCCTGGGCGGCTGGATCGCACCCTATTCCGACGAAGCCATCGGCCAATACTTGCAGGAACTGCTTTCTCAACCGTTCGAGTTGCTGCTGGGACGTTGCACGTACGATATCTTCGCGTCGTACTGGCCACACGTTCCGGCCGATGCGGGCAACCGCGCCATCGCCGACCTGTTCGACCGCGTACCCAAGCATGTGGCAACCCATCGAACCGGCAATCTCGACTGGCAGAACAGTCATGCGCTGGTGGGCGAACTCGCCAACGCCATACGCGCGCTCACGCCTCAGGACGGCGCTGATCTATTGACCTTCGGAAGCGGCGATATGGTGCGCCAACTGCTCGCCGCCGGCCTGGTGGACGAGCTAAGGCTTCTGATCTACCCCGTCGTACTGGGTCGCGGCAAGCGTCTGTTCGGCGACGACGCAAAAGCGTCCGCTTTCACGCTGACGGATTCAACCACCACGCCCGGCGGCGTAATCATTACGCGTTATATCCGCGACGGCGAAGTGCGCACCGGAACGGTAGGCGAAGTGACCTGAGCCTCGGAACATGATGTCGCTCGCCAATACGGTTCTCGTGCTGCACGCGATGATCGTGCTGTTCATCGTCGGCGGGCTGATCGCGATCTGGACGGGCGCCGCATTCGGATACGCGTGGGCGCGCAATCGCCTGTTGCGGATCGCGCATATCGTGGCCATCGGTATCGTTGCGACACTGGCTGTCGTCGATCTTCCGTGCCCGCTCACCGTTCTGGAAGATCGAATGCGCACCGGGCAATCCGGCGCGCAAGGCTTCATACAGCGCTGGGTCAGCGCGTTCCTCTATTTCGATTTCCCCGTCTGGGTCTTCACGCTCGCCTATGTGGCCTTCTTTCTTGCCGTGGTCGTCACGTGGCGCCGAATTCCGCCGCGGCGCGCCGTTCAGAACGACGAGCGGGCAAGATAGCCTGTCGGTTTGCTTCTGAGCTTGCGGCTCACCTTGAGCGCGAGCAGCACCGGCTTGGTGATGTGCGGACGAAGGATCGCGTGCTTGCGCACGTATTTGGGCACGTACCATTCGGAGCGCGTGCCCGCGTAAAACAGCGCGGCGTGTCCTGCGCGCAGCGTGCGAGGCGCCTGGCCATCGGCCGTGATGATGACTTCGCCTTCGATCACGTAGATCGTCTCGTCTTCGTCGAAATACCAGTTGAAACGCCCGGCCGTGCAGTCCCACACCCACGACGATGTGGTCGTATCCAGACTTTGCGACCAGCGACCGCCGCGGGCGACGGGATTGCCTTCGAGGATCCATGCCGGGTCGATCGGAGCCGGCTCGAGCTGGACATCGTCGAGACGCACGGACTCGAAAACGGGAGTTGTCATGAAGGCTCCTTTAGGTTGCTGATTCGGTAATTTGCTCCGTCGGTGTAGTTGCGGAACCCTGCGCGCTCATCGGTCATGACGCATTGATCCGATGGGTTGCCTAAACGGAGACATCTCCGCGATGAAATCGTTCACCGCGCACCTTACAACTTGTAATGTAAGGCCATGATGCCACACCTCTGAGCAATGCACGCGGAAAATGACGCATTTGCATGACAATAGCAAAGCGATATGCGAGCGCGATAAAACGGCTCGAAGATGAAGGCTGACGCAGTTGCTGAAACGCGAGCAGATAGCCGTCGCAATCGGTCACGGCAAACTCGGTCGACCCGTATGCCGTGCCTTGAAGCGGCCAGGCAATTGCCGCTTTATCCAGGACGGACGCAAGTTCCAGTCAATGCAAATGCAACGTGCCGACCAAACCGGAGATGCCGATCCACGCGAGTTGCAGGCCGATGCAGAACAGCACGAACGCGAACAGCCGCATCGCAATCTGGGTACCGGTCTTGCCCAGCAGCTTTGCAAGACGCCCCGCGAAGCGCACGCAGAGGAAAATGCAACCGCACAGCAATAGCAGCGCCACGACGACGCCGGCCAGATGCACCGGCGAAAGCCCCTCGTGCGGCGTCCCCGTGCCCAACGCGATGGCAACCGCGATCGATCCCGGCCCGACGGTGATGGGCAGCGTCAGCGGATAAAAAGCCCGCGCACGCAAGGACGCGGCGCGCCCGGCATCCTCGATCGGCGCGGCGCTTTCGTCCGAAGGCGATTGCAGCAGACCCCAGCCCGCCATCGCGATGACCAAGCCGCCTCCGACGCGCAGCACGGCCTCCGATATCCCGAAGAACGACAGCACATAAGCGCCGACCGATAACGACACGAGCAGAATCACGAAGCCGTTGATCGCGATGCGCCGCGCCAGGTCCGCAAGATCCGCATCGCTCGCGCCGCGCACCATCCCGAGAATGATCAATGCAACCGCGGGCGGATTGATGATCGGGAACAGCGGCGTCACGATCAGAAGAACGCTCTTGAAGAATTCGTGAATCATCGCGCATTAGCCTTGCAACGAAGACCAGCGCACGACGCCGCTCATGCCGGCCTCTTCCAGCTCCTGCATGCCGCAGTCCCTGACGATGAAAACGGCGGCCATGTCGGGCGCGCTCGTCGGGGAAAGCCGGCGCGGCGCGGCGAACGTGGTGCCTACGCTTTGCATGAGAATGCGATCGCCGGGAGCCGGGCCTGCGACGATCGCTTTCATTCTCAGAAGCCGGCCGCCCAGCGCGCCCGAGATGTTCTCCATCCATTCGAGGGTCTGCTCCCATTCGGGCGCGCCGTGAAAACGCGCACAAAACACGCGCAAGCGCGGATGCAACAGCACGCGAGACGAACGCCTTCCATCGTCCGCTTCGTGCGCAATGAGCGCCTGGCCGCTCGCGATATCGCGCAAGGCGGCGCGGGCGCGTTCACGCAGGCTATCTTCGTCGACGAGATGGGCGAGCGGATTGATTCGTGCGATGCGCGCACGTTCGAGGCTGCGTTGTTCATCGCCGACCAGATCGGTCTTGGTCAGCACGATCGTGTGCGCCGCGCCGAGTTGCGCGGCGACATCGTCGAATGAATCGCCGTCGAGCGGCGGGCGGCTGCAATCGTAGGTAACCGCGATATGAACGCGCAGTCCCATCGCGGCGAGCGGATTCAGCGAGCGCATGACCTCGCCCGGACGCGACAGGCCGCTGCACTCCAGCACGATACGATCGAACGCGGGCAATCCCGCCTCGATGCGCGACGCCACCAGATCTTCGATGGTCATCACCAGATCGTTGTTCAGCGAGCAGCACACGCAGCCGTTGCTGAGCGTCGCCATCGCGGTACCGCGCGCGGATTCGGAGAGAACCGCGCCGTCGATATTGACCGCGCCGACCTCGTTGACGATGATCGCCGTCGACGTCTGCGCGGCGCTGTCGCTCAACAACGCTTCGAGCAGCGAAGTCTTGCCGCTGCCGAGCATGCCCGCGAGCATCACGAATTGCGTGGCGGGCGCCTTCACTTCGATTGCTCCGTTGCGTGGCTATACGGCGTCTCGCCGTTCTTCCATGTCGCCGCGACCATCGCGCGAACATCGCCTAGCAGCTCGTCGACATCGAATAGGATGCCTGATCGAATCGTGTATTCGAGCGCGCGCTTCTGCTCGACTGCGCCGAGTTCGTCATTCAGGCGCGTCGCGCCCGTGCCATAGAGAAGCTTGAAGTCCGCCAGCGGATTCTCGCGATGCACGAGCACATCCGCGCGACGCCCGACTTCGAGCACCCCCGTCTCTTCGCCGATGCCGAGCAGATCCGCCGCATGCGCGGTTCCTGCGCGCAGGACTTCCATCGGCAGAAAACCTGCTTCCTGAAGCAGTTCGAGTTCGCGCACATAGCCGAAGCCGTAGATCTGATACATGAAGCCGGAATCGCTTCCGGGACACACGCGTCCGCCGAGATTCTTGTAGTCGTTGAGGAAGTGCATGAAGATTCGGTACGTCTCGCGCCATTCGACCTCGTTCTTCACCGACCATCGATAGAAATACGCGCCGTGTCCGCCGCGCTGCGGCTGAAAGTACTTCCACGTCGTGTTGTCCGTGTAGCTGTCGTGCCATTCGGCGCGACGCGCGCGCATCACGTCGCGGTTGCCGTCATAGACATTCAGCGTCGGCACGAAGGTGTGGCCTGTTTCGAGAAACGCATGCAGCACGTCGTTCCACTTCTGCGAGCCGGGCTGGGCCGCCTGAAGGAAAGTCTGGCCCGCCGTCGAGAAACGCAGATATTCGTCGTCGTAGTCGTAGTCGTCGGCAATGCTCTGAAGCGAGCGCCCTTCAAATAGCGTCTCGGGTATGCCGTATGAATGCTCGGTGCTGGTCAACCCCCAACGCGCCGTCTTCAGCGCATTCATGCTACCGACCGTCAATTGCGCGTGATGACAACATGTACGCAGGCCGAGCTTCGCGCATTCGTCGAGCGCGGCCTGCATGATCGCGGGCGGCGCACCGAAGAACTTCACGCCCTCCGCGCCCTTGTCGCGCGCCTGTCTGAGCCATTCGCGTCCATCGTCGGGACGATAGATGGTCTTCAGGTAATCATTGACGGCGGGAAAATAGACATAGGGATAAAGATGCGGCGCCGCGATGCGATTCACTTCCGATGCCGCCTTCTGCTCGCATGTCCATGCAAGTCCGTTCATGCAGCCCGTTTCGCGCACCGACGTGACGCCGTGCGCGAGCCAGAGCTTGTAGATGTAATCGGCGGGCAGCATCTCGCCGTTCTCCGCGTGAAACGGCGTGCCGATATGCGCGTGACTGTCGATGAAGCCCGGCGACACGTACTTCCCGTGGCAATCGATCTCACGGTCGCCGCGCGCCGGACGGCGATCCGGATTCACCGGCTTGTGCGGCACGCCGACCACGGCAAGCTCGGTGATCCTGCCGTCCTCGATGACGATATCGGCGGGTCCGAACGGTGGCGCGCCCGTGCCATCGATCACGGTCGCGCCGCGCAACACGAGGCGGCCGAAGGGGCCTTCGCCCCGGTCTCGCGTCGTCGATGGCCGGACCTGCGTGAGACCTTTCTTCGCGAAGCCGGCGACCATTTCCTCGCCGACTTCGATTTCGAACTTCAATGCGTTCATCTCGTCACCTCGCATTCGTCAACACGCTTGCTCAGTGGTGATCGAACAGCGCGATCTGATTGGCCTTCACCATCGAGTGCACTTTCGTGCTGAACTTCATGCCGGGATCTTTCTTGCACGCTTCCACCACGGTTGCGGCAACAGGTTGAGCCGTATCGATGACCGTGGTTTCCGTGCCCTTCACGCCGAGTTTGTCGACGCCGGCGACGTAGTAGACGAGCGCGGGTTGATACGCTTCGTCGACCTGCACGAAATCCGCGCACGACATCTTTGCCGGAGCGACTTTCGTTTCCTTCGCGCTGGCGGCTTGAACAGCGAAGACACACATCAGGGCCAACAGGATTTTTGCGGCTTTCATAAGACACTCCTTGGTTTGATTGAATGGTGAATCAGCAGACTGCAGGCATATCGTAGAGAGGCAGAGTTAGCCCAGAATTAATCAGGCTGGCAGCGCCTGTCCGGCATGCATCAGCGTCCAGCCGATGCCGCGCACGTTGCGGATCAGCGCGCGACCAAAGCGCTTGCGCATCGAATGGATGAGCACGTCGAGCGCATTGCTCTCCACTTCGTTGCCCCAGCCGTAGATGCGTTCTTCGAGTTGCGCGCGCGAAAGAATCGCTTCGGGCCGTTCGAGCAGCGCATGCATCAGCGCGAATTCTCGCGCGGACAAGGGCGACGCGACGCCATCGCGCCACAGCGCACGACGGTCGAGATCGAGGCTCAACGATTCATCGCCGAGGCAGGAGGTCGCATAACCGGCCTGCCGGCGCAATACCGCACGGATACGCGCCAGCACCTCGCGCACGTCGAAGGGCTTGAGCACGCAATCGTCCGCGCCGACATCGAGACTGCGCACGCGTGTTTCCGGGTCGCTGCTCGCGGTGAACGTCAACATCGGCACCTTGTTGCCCGATTCGCGCGAGGCTCTCAATAATTCGAGACCACCGCCGCAGAGCAGGCCGAGGTCGAGCAGCACGACGGCGTAATAGGCCGCATCGATGGCGAGCCGTCCGGCTCTTGCATCGCGAACCCAGTCGACTCGGTAGCCGTCGTTCTTCAAGGCACGGAACAGGGCCTGTCCCATTTGCAGATCGTCTTCAACCAGTAACACGCGCATGATCTTCCTTCGTTTTTTGCAAGCGTTCGTCGCAGTTCATTGAAATGACAGGCACACCGTCTCTGACGTTTTTCTTACGGATACCGAAATAACCGGGATGGTGTTCCGAGGAATTGCCCGACGCCGCAATCATCGAAGATCAGTCGAGCGAGGGCAGTTTAGATTCGTGTCGACGTGTTGTCTGTCCTCACGAAACAGGACAGAACCATTCGATGTCAGCCGAGCAGGGCCGTCAGCGCAACCAGCTCGCGCTGCGTGCCGATGCCGAGCTTCGCCAGCGCGCGCTGCTTGTAGGTGACGACGCTCGCGGGCGATAGCGCGAGTATCGCGCCCACCGTCTTCGCGGTCTCGCCCTGCCCCAGGAGCTTCGCGACGGAACGCTCGCGCTCGGACAGCGCCGTATGCCATTTGATCGAGACTTCGCGTGGCACGCTCGGTGTCGCGCGCAATCTCGAATGCGTCGAAGCGAGCGCGGCGAGAAAATCCGCGAAAGCGGCGATACACGCTTTGTCGCGCTCGCTGAAGCGCCCCATAGCGGTGGATCGATAAACGCTGAGAAAGGCCGTGTGTCCGACGCCCGGCGCGATGATCGACAGCTTGTCCGCGATGCCTGGCTCGATGAAGAAGCGCTCGAAATACTCCGCATTCGATTCGCGGTCCATCATCAACGAACGCACGGCGGGCATGGGCGGCCTGATCGTTTCGGCCGGGGCGAATTCGCGTACCAGCGGGTCGTCGCGATAACATCCGCCCACGTACGCTTCGGTCAGCCGTGTGGCGACACCACGGGCGCGCCGGCTCGCGAGCGCGGAAATATGCGCATCGCGCGGCTTTACGTTGACGAGCACGCAATGCTCGATCTCGACAAGACCGGCCAGCGCAGCGATCAGGCTGTCGCCGAACTCGTCCGTGCCCGCCGCGCGCACACAATTGGAGAAAGGAAAAATAGCTGCATAGTCTCGCGGATTCATATGAATGCTCATTGCCCTGAAAACGATGCTGGGATCGCGCTCAAGGAGCAAGGAGCCGGGTTGCCATCCGAGCGCCGGGAGGCAACCGCGCGCGAGCATGTATCCGCGATGATGCACTGCGTGATCGATGACTTGTCGTCGCGCGAACGGACCGGTATGTGGGCTCTGACTCGTAGATCCACTTAAATACCAGTCATTCAAGTGGCGCTATGTTAGGAAGGGGAACCGGTCCCGTCTTGTCGCTTTATCCCCGCAAAAGCGACGATTTCGGCATATTTTCGCAAACTGAAAGAACCAGCGCGGCTGTGCTGCGCAGGCCGCTTCGCGACGTGGAAAACAGTTCGAACGTTCAGTCTCCGTTGTCGTTTTCCGGCTCGTGCATGTCGCGCGATGAAAGGCGTCTCATCTCGATACGCCTCGCATCGGGACACGCATGAACTCATGGTTTTCCCGACGCCCCAGTCTCATTGCAACGGATGAATGGCGATGATCACGTTGTCATCCACATCGCTCGCATAAAGCGTTTGTCCGTTCCACAGCAGCGCCCCGATATCCGGCAGCGAAACCGGAAGCGATCCCGTCACCAGTTGTGTCTGACCCACCACGCCCGCGACCGTGCTCACGACGCCCGCAGGCGAAATCTCCCGGATCGTGCTGTTGTTGAAGTCGCTTGCGTAGACGTTGCCCGCCGGATCGAGCGCGAGCGCGTCCAGTCCGTTGAAGGTTGCGGCCGTGCCGGGACCGTCGGTCGAACCCGAGACAGATGTCGAGCCCGCGAGCGTCGTCACGACGCCGCTGGTTCCGCTCAGCGCGATCTTGTAGAGCACGCCGGCGTTGGCGTTCAGATCGTCGTCCGAGACGTAGAGGTTGTTGGCCGAATCGATCGCGATGCCCTGCGGATTCACCAGCACCATCGGTGTGCCGCCCACATTGCTGGTGAGCGAAATCAGGTTCACCTGTCCCGCCGGCGTGATCTGGGCGAGCACGCTTGGCTGCGTTGGCGTCGATGTGAAGACGTAGACGTTCGAATTGCCGTCCACGGCGATCGCGCCGCCGCCGTCCGTCTGAACGGCGAGATTCGTGGCGGCGTTGGTCAGTGTCGTCACTTGCCCGGCTGGCGTGATCTTGCGGATGACGGCAGCCGTGGCGCTGGCGCCCTGATCGGTCACGTAGAGATTGCCTGCGCTGTCCGAAGCCATCATCCAGGGCCCGGCGAAGAGCGCGCCGCTGCCGGTGCCATCGGCGGAACCCGCCTGCCCCGGAGAGCCCGCGAACGTCGACACGATGCCGTTGCTGATCTTGCGGATCGTGAAGTTGCCGGTGTCCGCGACGAAGATATCGCTCGCTGCGTCCGAAGCGAGACCTTGCGGAACGTTGAATTGTGCGGAGGCCGCTGTGCCATCGTTCGTGCCCGTGGCGTCGACGACGCCCGCGTACACGCTGACCGCTGGTTGCGTGGCGGGCGGCGGAGGCGGCGGATTCGACGACGACGAACTTCCACCGCCGCCTCCGCACGCGCCCAGGAGACTCGCCAAAGCGCCGATGACGACACACCGTCCGATCGTGGACAAACCAGAAAGAGATGAAAGCATTTTCATAGGATATCGAAGCATATTTGCTGGAATTGGCCGGTCGCCTCCGACCGGCCTCGAAGAAATCGCGTGTGGTCCTGCGCCACGAATTCTTGCCTTCCAGACTTAGCTGCCGATTACACGCGCGCGTTGGCCGTCTCCGCTGCCGTGGCAAGCGCGCTCAGCATCTGCGCAACGGATCAGAGAGAGCGAAAAAGGCTCGACAAAAGCCCGACGCGATGCGGATACATCCCCAAAAATGCCGTTCTCGCTAGGTGCCCCAACGCACAAATCCCTTGCAGCATTTGAGTCCATCAGTGCGCCACCCCGCACAAGGGCCGCTAAAAAAGGCTTAGCGCCTAAGAAACCGGCCTAAAGCCAGGCCTAAGAACGCGACTAAAAACACGCTAAGAATGCTTGTCATTTATCCCTTGCGACAAGGGACCAAAGCTTTGTTCGCCAACGCACCGAAGGGCAAATTCAAAAGGATGTTTAATCTTGCCAAACGTGCAACCAGAAGCTCAAGAAAATGCGCGACACTAAAACAAAACTCAGCGGCTCAGGGAACGGTAATGTTGCCCGAATCGCGTTTTACCGAAGCTCAGGCGTGCATATCGGTAATTTCGAGCGAGGAGGCAACTCATGACACCGATCGTCTTCGGCGGGCGCTTCGGTTGGCTTCATGTCGGCCAAGGCAAGCAGGGCGTCGTACTGTGCAACCCGTTCGGACATGAGGAGGCGTGGGGGCACAAGGCCATGCGCTTTCTGGCCGAAGAGCTTTCCCGACGCGATATTCCAGTCCTGCGCTTCGACTATCTCGCCACGGGCGATTCGGTCGGCGTCGATCACGAAGGCGATCGGCTCGACGATTTCGTCGCGGATATCGGCGCGGCTGTCGATCGTTTGCGCAAGGAAACGGGCGTAACGAAGGTGACGTTGTGCGGCTTGCGTCTCGGCGGGACATTGGCTGCGCTTGCATCGCACCATCCGCTGGTGGATTCGCTGGCGTTGCTCGCTCCCGTGCTGAACGGACGTCACTATCTGCGCGAGCTGACCGCGTTGCGCAAGACGTGGGTCGAGAATCTTCCCGTCGTCGTGCGTGAGTGGCAGATCGACTCGCCCTTTCACGTACTCGGGCAGGTTTATAGCGAAGCATTTCGCAACCGCCTGAGCGGGCTCGATCTCGGCAAGGCCATGAGCTGTCAGCCTGCCATGCCCAAGCGCGTATTCGTCGCCGATATGCGACGCGGCGCAAGCCAGTCGCTATGCGTTGCACTGCGCGATCGAGGCGTCGAAGTGGAAACGGAAACCTTCGACGACTACTTCGACTTCATGCAGGAAACCGCATCGTCCACGTTGCCGGAAACGACGCTCAAGCGAACCGCGCAATGGATAGCGGACAACATGAAGGAGAGCCGCGCCGACGATCTCGCATCGCTTCGCGCGAGAAAGGCTGCGCGGCCGGGCATGTGCGACGACGCGATCATCGAAACCCCGGAAGCGATCGAGCGCCCGGTGATCTTCGGCGCAGCGGGGCTGTTCGGCATTCTGTGCGAGCCGCGCGACCGGCTCGCGGGCGGTCCGGTCATCGTCATCACGAATACCGCGGGCAGCGCGCATCATGGCGACAGCCGTCTGTCCGTGCGGATCGCGCGTGAAATGGCGCGGCGCGGTATCGCGTCGCTGCGCTTCGACGCTCGTGGCATCGGCGACAGTCCCGCGCGATCGCCGGACGGCACGCTCGACACGACGGCGACGATTCACGCGGAAAGCACGATCGAAGATGTCGGGACCGCCGCCGCATGGCTCAAACGCAAAGGCTACGATACGGTCGTGATGTTCGGCATCTGCTCGGGCGCGTATAGCGCGTTGCGGGCGTCGCTGGTCGAACCGGCGATCGCGGCTGTCATCGCCGTGAATCTGCAGCGCTTCTATATCCCCGAAAGAATGACGCTGCAAGAGCTCAGGAATCAACGCCGCAATACGATGGCGCGTCTTGGCCCTGCGCTTCTGAAGCCGACAAAGTGGTGGCTGGTGCTAAGCGGCAAGCGCGGACTCAAGCCTATCGTCAAGGCGTTCGCATCGAATGCGGCAGCGCGGCTGCATTCCCAGATGTTCGGCGTCAAGGGCAAGAAAGCCGTGCAGTCCGGCGAGCAGTCGCTTACGGACCCGCACAGTGTCGTTCATGCGCTCGAACGCAAAGGCGTGCGCACGCTGCTCGTCTATGGCGCGGGCGACGAGGGTCTCGATCAGCTCAACGCGCATTTCGGCAGGCACGGAAAGAAACTGTCGCGCATGACGAGAGTCAAGGCCGCGGTGTGCAAGGACGTCGATCACGCGCTCTACGATACGCGCGCGTTCGCCAGCGTGATTGCGCTGTCGGAGACGTTCATCAATGATGTGCAGCCGAAGAGCGTGCCGGTGATGGAGCCTGTTTCACCGCTCGGGGTTTCGCAGCAGCTCTAAAGGTGTGGGGTGTGGTGACGGACTGCTTGCGCGAGCAAGCAGTCCGTTTGTTTTTTTAACCGGCCCCAGCCGACTCTGTCGGCCGTTAGCCGACAGCCCTCCGTATTCTGTCTCCTGCCATCCGACACATCGATGACCGTCGAGCGCTCAGACATCCACGCGAAATTGCGCTCGATGCATTTATTTTATCTTGCAATCAATCACTTGGATTAACCGAACAGATCTTCTAGCCCTCTCTGGCACGCCCCTCGCATATGTAGCTGCGAGCGCAACGATTGGTGCTCAACCAACCACCAAACCAGATATCCCAGGAGCTACATCATGTTGAAGATCGACAACCTCGCAGTCAGCAAAGAACTCGGCCGCGCAGAAATGGGCGCCATCGTCGGCGGTGCGAGCATCTTCCAGAACAACGGCATCAACTCCAACTACAACGGCGGCTTCTCCTTCGCCAGCCCGCAGACCAACGTCGCTCCCGTGACGCAAGTCGATGCTTCGCAACACACCGACGTCGACGTGAAGAACATCACCAAGTCGCTCGCTTCGGTCGGCAGCCTGCTCGGCGGCGTGGCGCTCTGATACCTCACTCATTCATTCAAGTCTCAGGAGAACCATCATGTTGAAGATCGACAACCTCGCAGTCAGCAAAGAACTCGGCCGTGCAGAAATGGGCGCTATCGTCGGCGGCG
>NZ_FCOE02000023.1 GCF_001544915.2 Caballeronia pedi
GAACGGACGCTTGGTTTCGCGACGCCGCGTTCTACGCGTGCGAGACGCTTTCCGGACATGTCGCGGGCGCATCGATCTCGGCAGCGCGCCAGCGGCTCGCGGCGACCGTCAACGGGCTCGAACTGCTGCTGAGCCAGCTGACCTACGATCACACGCGGCCCGACATCATCCGCCGGGCGCGCGCATTGCAGGGCCGCATGCAGATCTTTCTGCCGCTGATTTCGTCGATGGCGGATCCGCTCATCGAACTCATCGACAAGCACGGCACGCATCCGGAAGGGCTCGAAGCGCTGCTCAAGGACGTGGCCGCGTGGGTGGGCTCGCCGGTGCCGCGCGCCGTGCAGGACATCGAGAACGATCGCGCGCCGGATGCGCTGCGCGAACGCATCCATGCGATGCGTCCGTCCGTCGAGGCGCTGGCAAGCGCGGACGGCGCGCTGCTGTCGAATGCGTTGTGGCGTCTCGGCCAGGTCATCGACGTCTGGCAGGACATTCGCGCGTTGCGCGCCGCGATTCTCAACGAAACCAGCGAATGGCGGCCGCATTTCCGCCACTGGCGTCTCGGCGGCACGGCGCGCTTTTTCGATCGCGGCATGATGCTCTTTTCGACGGGCGTCGCGGTGAGTGCGATCATCGTCGCGTGCGGACTGTGGATCGAATCGGGCTGGAACGATGGCGCCGGCGCCGTGACGCTCGCCGCCGTCGCGTGCTGCTTCTTCGCCGCGCTCGACGAGCCCGCGCCGCAAGTGTTCACGTTCTTTCTCGCGACCTGCATGAGCGTCGTGTTCGCCGGCCTCTATGTGTTCGCCGTCCTGCCGCACGTACACGACTTTCCAATGCTCGTGCTGATTTTCTCGGTGCCGTTTCTGATCATCGGCACGCTGATTCCGCGGCCGCGCTTCACGCTCGTGACCATGTTGACGGCCGTGAACACCGCGACGTTCATCAGCATTCAAAGCGCCTATGAAGCGAACTTCTTCGTGTTCATCAACAGCAATCTCGCGGGCGTCGCGGGGCTGCTGTTCGCGTTCATCTGGACGCGCATGACGCGTCCGTTCGGCGCGGAACTGGCCGCCGCGCGGCTCACGCGTTCGGCCTGGGCGGATATCGTGCTGAGCGCGTCGTCGGCGGAAGTGATCGAGGATCAGCGCAATCTCTATGCGCGCATGCTCGACAGACTGATGCAACTCCTGCCGCGACATGCCGCGACGGACTCGCATCGTCATCCGTCGATCGAGAGCTTCCGCGATTTCCGCGTCGCCCTCAATGCGCTCGATCTGCGCCGCACGCGCCGCAAGCTGCCGGTCGAATTGCAGAGCTCCGTCGACATCGTGCTCGACGCATTGCGCCATTACTTCGAGATGTGCATCGCGCGGCGCGCGCGTCAGCCGGTGCCTGCCGAACTCATTCGCAACATCGATACGGCGAGCGCGCAGGTCACGTCGCGCGCCATCACGAACGCGCAGGATGTTATCGCGGAGAAATGGCTGCGCGATACCTTGCACGCGCTGGTCGGCATGCGCCTGTCGCTGCATCCGCCCGCAACGCCACCTTCACCGGACAGCCATACATGATCGGCGAAATCGACATTCTCGGCGTGTTCGTGCCCGCCGTGCTCGTGCTGATGTTCATCGCCTATCTGGTGAATCTGGCGATCCGCACCGTGCTCGCGCGCGTCGGTTTCTATCGCTTCGTGTGGCACCGTTCCATTTTCGATCTCGGCATCTATGTTCTGGTGCTGGGTGTTGTCGTCATCGTTTCGCAGCGGCTCATCTCGTGAAAAAAACCTGGTTCTCTCTCGGGCAGATTCTGCTTACGCTCATCGTCGTCGCGATTGCGTGCGTCGTGTTGTGGAAGCTCGTCGACTACTACATGTTCGCGCCGTGGACGCGCGACGGCCACGTGCGCGCCGACGTGATCCAGGTCGCGCCCGACGTGTCCGGCCTCATCACCGACGTAAAGGTGGTCGACAATCAGCAGGTCAGGAAAGGCGACGTGCTCTTCGTGATCGATCAGGCGCGCTATGCACTGGCGTTGCGCAACGCACAGGCCACCGCCCAGCAACGCCGCGCGACGCTCGATCAGGCACGCCGCGAAGATGCGCGCAATCGCGCGCTCGGCAATCTCGTCGCGCGTGAAGTCGTCGAGGAAACGCATTCGCGCGTCGAGCAGGCGACCGCCGCGCTCGCCGATGCCGATGTCGCGATCGATACCGCGCGTCTCAATCTGCAACGCACGGAGATTGTCAGTCCCGTCGATGGTTATCTGAACGATCGCGCGCCGCGCGTCGGCGAATTCGTGTCGGCGGGGCGCGCGGTGCTCTCGGTCGTCGACATGCATTCGTTCCGCGTCGATGGCTACTTCGAGGAAACGAAGCTGGGCGGCATCGATATTGGTCAGCCTGTCGATATCAAGGTGATGGGCGAACCAGGCATTCTGCGTGGACACGTGCAGAGCATCGTCGCGGCGATCGAGGATCGGGATCGTCAGCAAAGCGCGAGTCTGCTGCCGAACGTGAATCCCGCGTTCAGTTGGGTGCGTCTCGCGCAGCGCATTCCGGTGCGCGTGACGCTCGATGAAATTCCGGCGGACTTTCGCATGATCGCGGGCCGCACGGCGACGGTGTCGGTGCGCGGCATCGGGCCGAAGATCGGCAAGCGCGCGGCGTCGGAGACGTCTCCGGCATCCGCGCCCGCACCGACTTCGAGCGTGTCGGGCGCGTCGCAATGAAAGCCATCGCCATCGCTGCTTCGTCGGCTATCGCGCTGATCGGCTGCACGACCGTCGGACCGAACTACACGCTGCCCGAAAACGCCGCGCGCAACGCGCCCTATGCGAACGCCGCCATCGACGGCGCGGATCAGGCGCCCGTCACGCAGGGCACGGTGCCTGCGAAATGGTGGCGTCTCTATGACGATCCCGTCGTCGATCAGCTCGTCACTCAGGCGCTCGCATCGAATACCGATCTGCGCGTGGCCGCCGCGAATCTCGCACGCTCGCGCGCCGAAGTCGAATTCGCGAATCAGCAAGGCGGTTTCTCGGGCAAGACATCGGCGGCGTTTCAGCGCGCGCAGGAATCGGCGGAGCAGTATCTGTTGACGGAGAAACTTCCAGTCGTCAATGAAGGCGTGCTCGATCTTTCGATCTCCTACGAAATCGATCTGTTCGGCAAGCTCAAGCGCGGCGCCGAAGCGGCGAACGCCGACGATGAAGCCGTCGAAGCCGCGCAGGATCTCGCGCGCGTCACGGTAGTCGCGGATGTCGTACGCGCGTATGTCGAATCGTGCTCGGCGGCGGAAGAACTGGAGATCGCGCGCAAGTCGCTCAACCTGCAGAAGCAGCGCGTGCAGCTCACGCAACGTCTGCGCGACGCGGGCCGCGGCAATCAGTCGGAAGTCACGCGCGGACAGACGCAAGCCGATACCCTCGCCGCCGACATCCCGCGCTTCGTCGCGCGCCGCCGCGTCGCGCAATATCGGCTCGCGATGCTGCTCGCGCGCGCGCCCGCCGACTTGCCGAAAGCCGCCCTCGCCTGCAAGAAGCTGCCGAAACTGCGCGCGCCGATCCCCGTCGGCGATGGCGCCGCGCTGCTCAAGCGCCGCCCCGACGTGCGTCAGGCGGAGCGTCAGCTTGCGTCATCGACGGCGCGCATCGGCGTCGCAACGGCGGCGTTGTATCCATCGGTGAGCCTCGGTGCGTCGGTGGGATCGGTCGGCATCGCGGAAGATCTGTTCGGCGCGAACACGAACCGCTGGGCGTTCGGGCCGCTCATCAGCTGGAGCTTTCCGATCAACGGTCAGCGCGCCCGCGTGCATCAGGCCGAAGCGGCGACGAGCGGCGCGCTCGCGCGTTTCGACGGCGTCGTGCTCAAGGCGCTGGAGGAAACGCAGAGCAGCCTCGCAACCTATGCATCCGACACCACGCGCGCCGACGCGTTGCGCACCGCCTACAAGTCCGCGATTCAATCGGCGGATGAGACCAATCGTCTGTATCGGGCGGGCCGCGAGTCCTTCCTCAACGATCTCGACGCGACGCGCACGTTGACCGGCGTCGCGGCGCAGGTGGCGGCGGCCGAAAGTCAGGTCGCGATCGATCAGGTGAACCTGTTCCGTGCGCTCGGCGGCGGCTGGGAAACCGACGAAGCCATCGCGCAGAATGCGAAGGAAAAATGAGGCGAAACGTGCGCGCCAGCGAATACCGGTTCGTTACCGTCTGGAGAATCGCAGCGCCGCTTCAATGCGTGTGGGACGCCATCCACGATCCGGCGGCGTGGCCGCAATGGTGGACGTGTGTCGAACGCGTGATCGAAGTGGAAAGCGGCCCGGACGATGGCGTCGGCGCGTTGCATCGATATACGTGGAAGGGACGCTTGCCGTATCGCGTGCGCTTCGACATGCGTGTCACGCGCGTCGAGCCGCTCGTATCGCTCGAAGGCGAGGCGAGCGGCGATGTCGAAGGCTTTGGGTGCTGGCGGTTTTCATCGCAGAATGATATTGCCATCGTGCGATACGAATGGCGCGTGCGTACCGGCCGTGGGTGGATGAATCTGCTCGCGCCCATCGCGCGGCCGCTGTTCAGATGGAATCACGATTACGTGATGCAGCAAGGCGGCGAAGCGCTTGCGCGGCGGCTCGGCGCGCGGCTCGTGGGCATCGATCATGGCGGCCCGGATAGCTGAGTTATCGCCCCTCAACCCCACCCTTCCAGCCGCAACGTCGAACGCACGAGCCGTTCTTCCTCTTTTTCGATTTCCGCGAGACTCTCGCGCACGCTCTTGACGTGCAGGCTCGCCGCGCGACGCGCCTGCTCCGGCAGCTTGCCGGTTACGGCATTGTATAAACGCGCGTGCTGACGATCGATCAGACGCTTCTGCGGCTCTCGGTGATAGAGATTGTTCACCGACGCGAACACGGCGCTCAGCATCAGATCGTTGAGCATGCCGAGCGTGTGCACCAGCACCGCATTGTGCGATGCCTCGCAGATCGCCAGATGAAACGCGTGATCGAGCCGCGCATGCGTCGATGCGTCGGTGTCGTGGATATCGGCGGCGGCGAGTTCTTCGTAGCGACGCCGGATCATGATGTGATCGGCTTGCGTGCCGCGCAGCGCGGCAAGACGCGCCGCCTCCGCTTCCAGCATCTCGCGCACTTCCAGCAGATCGTAGAGCGTGCGCGGTTGCGATCCGAGCAGATGCATCATCGGCGTCTGCGCAGGCTCGGCCGTCAGTCTCGCGACGATCGAACCCTTGCCTTGCGAGGTTTCGATCAGTCCCCTCGCCCGCAGAACCTTCAGCCCCTCGCGCAGCGCGGTGCGCGAGACGCCGAGCTTTTCGGTCAGCCGCCGTTCGGACGGCAGGGTCTGCCCGACCTTCAGCACGCCGTCGACGATCAGCGCCTCGATGCGCTCGACGACCACGTCCGCGAGTTTTCGTCTGCTTTCTTCCGCTTCCATCATTGCGCCCGTCACTGGTATTACCAGCTTGAAATGCTAGCACGGCGATGGTCAAAGCGCCTCAGTCTCCTGCAATAGCAGTCACGTTTCTGTCGATAAACACCAATCCTATCGATTCAAGAAACTGGTAATACCAGTGGAAAAACAATCGACATGGCTGCGCAGACCCGGAAGAATCGCCAAAAAACACACGTGGCCACGGAGACATCGCATGACCTACGCCTACGACGAACGGCTCGACGGGCCGCTCGCCGATCACGACAAATCCGTGATCGTGCGCGATCTGCACGCGCTGCTTCCCGATCTGCAATTGCTGCACGCGAAGGAAGACCTGCGTCCCTTCGAATGCGACGGCCTTTCCGCCTATCGCATCACGCCGATGCTCGTGGCGCTGCCCGCAACCATCGACGAGGTTCAGACGCTGCTCAAATACGCGAACGCGCATGGCGTGCCGGTGGTCGCGCGCGGCGCGGGCACGGGTCTTTCAGGCGGCGCGTTGCCGCTCGAAAAAGGCATTCTTCTGGTGATGTCGCGCTTCAATCGCATCCTCGATATCGACGCGCAAGCCTGCACCGCGCGTGTGCAACCGGGCGTGCGCAATCTCGCGATCTCGCAGGCAGCCGCGCCGCACGGCCTCTATTACGCGCCCGATCCGTCATCGCAGATTGCGTGCTCGATCGGCGGCAATGTCGCGGAAAACGCGGGCGGCGTGCACTGCCTCAAGTACGGGCTTACGGTCCACAACATCCTTCGCGTGGAGGTCGTGACGATCGACGGTGAACGTCTCACGCTCGGCTCCGAAGCGCTCGACGCGCCCGGCTTCGATCTGCTTGCGCTCATCACCGGATCGGAAGGCATGCTGGGCGTAGTGGTCGAAGTGACCGTCAAACTCCTGACGAAGCCACAAAGCGCGAAAGTGCTGCTCGCGAGCTTCGACGACATCGAGAACGCCGGCGATGCCGTTGCGCAGATCATCGCGGCAGGCGTGATTCCCGGCGGCCTGGAAATGATGGACAACCTCGCGATCCGCGCCGCCGAGGACTTCATTCACGCAGGCTATCCCGTCGATGCACAAGCGCTGCTGCTCTGCGAAGTCGATGGCGCGGAATCGGATGTCGACGAAGATTGCGCGCGCGTCGACGCATTACTGCGCACGGCGGGCGCGACCGAGATTCGCCTCGCCGCCAACGAAGCGGAACGTCAGCGCTTCTGGGCGGGCCGCAAGAACGCCTTTCCCGCTGTAGGCCGCATTTCGCCCGATTATTACTGCATGGACGGCACGATTCCGCGCCGCGAACTGTCGCGCGTGCTGCGCGGCATCGCGGATCTGTCGGTGCAATACGGACTGCGCGTCGCCAACGTGTTTCATGCGGGCGACGGCAACATGCATCCCCTCATTCTCTTCGATGCCAATGCGCCCGGCGAGATGGACCGCGCCGAAGCCATCGGCGCGCGCATTCTCGAACTGTGCGTGGAAGTGGGCGGCAGCATCACGGGCGAGCATGGCGTCGGCCGCGAGAAGATCAACCAGATGTGCGCGCAGTTCAACAGCGACGAACTCACGTTCTTTCATGCCGTGAAGGCCGCATTCGATCCCTCGGGCTTGCTGAACCCCGGCAAGAACGTGCCGACGCTGCATCGCTGCGCGGAGTTCGGCGCGATGCATGTGCATCACGGCGCCCTGCCTCATCCCGAACTGGAGCGCTTCTGATGCGACGCGACCTCATTTCCATCGACGACAGCGCGCGACTCGTCGATCAAGTGCAATACGCGATCGCACGCAAGGCGCCACTGCGCATACGCGGCGGCGACAGCAAGGCGTCGCTCGGCACGCCCGTGCATGGTGACGAGATCGACACGCGCTCGCATCGCGGCATCGTGAGCTACGAGCCGAGCGAGCTCGTGATCACCGCACGCGCGGGCACGCCGCTCGCGGAACTGAACGCGATCCTCGACGAAGCCGACCAAATGCTGCCCTGCGAGCCGCCGACATTCGGCGAAACCGCGACGCTCGGCGGCGTCGTCGCGGCGGGACTGTCGGGACCGCGCCGTCCGTGGGCCGGATCGGTCCGCGATTTTCTGCTCGGGTGCCGCATCGTCACGGGCGAAGGCAAGCATCTGCGCTTCGGCGGCCAGGTGATGAAGAACGTCGCCGGATACGATGTATCGCGCTTGATGAGCGGCAGCTTCGGATGCCTCGGGCTGATCACGGAAGTCTCGTTGAAGGTACTGCCCAGGCCGCGCGAAATAAAGCACCTTTCTCTCGCGCTCGAAGCTGGCGAAGCGATGCGCGAGCTCGCAACATGGCGCAAGTCGGCTTTGCCGGTGACGGGTGCATGCCACGTCGATAACCGCCTGCATGTGCGTCTCGAAGGCGGCGCGGGCTCGGTGCGCGCGGCGGTGGACCGCATCGGCGGACAACATCAGGATGCGCAGTTCTGGTCCGATCTGCGCGAACAGCGTCTGCCCTTCTTCAGCGACGAGCGTCCGTTGTGGCGTCTGTCCCTGCCGAACGATACGGCGCTCATCGACATGCCCGGCACAGTCGTGCTCGACTGGGGCGGCGCGCAGCGCTGGCTCAAGAGCGATGCGAACGCCGACGTCATTCGCGGCATCGCGAGCGCGGCGGGTGGCCACGCCACGTGCTTCATGCCGACTGCCGCAGCCGATCCGTTTCATCCGCTCGCCGCGCCGCTCATGCGCTTTCACCGGCAACTGAAGCAACGCCTCGATCCGCACGGCATATTCAATCCCGGCCGCATGTACGCGGACTACTGACGCTTTCCCCGACAGGCACCCCATGCAAACGAATCTCAGCGACGAAGCCAGAACGCTCGCACGCGCGAAGGAAGCCGAAGACATCCTGCGTTCGTGCGTGCATTGCGGCTTCTGCAATGCAACGTGCCCGACCTATCAGTTGCTGGGCAACGAACTCGACGGCCCGCGCGGGCGCATCTATCTCATCAAGCAGATGCTCGAAGGCGAACCCGTCACCGACAAGACGCAGTTGCATCTGGACCGCTGTCTGACCTGCCGCAATTGCGAAACGACGTGTCCTTCGGGCGTCACGTATCACGCGCTGCTCGATATCGGCCGCGCGGAACTGGATCGCCGCGTGCGGCGTTCCGCACGCGAGCGCATGTTGCGCAAGGGTCTGCGTGTTGTGATACCGCGCCCCGTCGTGTTCGATACGCTCCTGAAGGCGGGTCGTCTCGCGCGTCCGTTGATGCCGCATGCGCTGCAGCAGAAGATTCCGGCGAAGACTATTGCGGCGAAGTCGCGGCCGACGGCAAGACATGCGCGCCGCGTGCTGATGCTCGAAGGATGCGTGCAGCCTTCGCTGTCACCCAACACCAATGCCGCAGCCGCGCGCGTGCTCGATCGTCTCGGCATCAGCGTCATCGATGCGCCGCGCGCGGGCTGTTGCGGCGCGACCGACTATCACCTCGACGCGCAGGAAGCGGGGTTGATGCGTGCGCGCCGCAATATCGACGCATGGTGGCCCGCCATCGAAGCAGGCGCGGAAGCGATCCTGCAGACCGCGAGCGGCTGCGGCGCGTTCGTGAAGGAATACGGACACTTGCTGCGCGACGATCCGCACTATGCTGCGAAGGCTGCGCGCGTGAGCACATTGACGCGCGATCTCGTGGAAGTGCTCGGAGCCGAACCGCTCGATGCGCTTCACGCCGGCGAGCGCCGCCGTATCGCGTTTCATTGTCCCTGCACCTTGCAGCATGCGCAGAAGCTCGGCGGCGCGGTGGAAGCGATTCTCGCGCGTCTGGGCTACGACCTCACCGCCGTGCCCGATGCCCACCTGTGCTGCGGATCGGCGGGAACGTATTCGATCACGCAACCCGCGTTATCGACGCAACTGCGCGACCGCAAGATGGATGCGCTCGAAAGCGGCGCACCCGAGATGATCGTCACCGCGAACATCGGTTGTCAGACGCATCTCGCGGGCGCGGGTCGCACGGGCGTGCGTCACTGGATCGAACTGGTCGAAGACGCGATGCGATAACGCGTTCACGTCGCAAACGGCGCGTCGCGATCGAGCAGCACGCTGCGCATGAAATGCAGGCGCGCAAGCATCCGGCGCATGTGCGGAATGTCGTGAGTCGAACCGCCCATCGTTTCGATGATTCGCATCGCATGCTCCGCCTGCTTGTCGATCGCGCGAATGGCTTCGTTGCGATGAGGTTTTGATGGCATGTCGAAGAGCATCATAAGAGTTCGCATCGTCGCCTCTGTGGATGCATGCCAGTCCGCGCGCACGATGCGGATCGCCTGTGCATCGCGACTTTCCGCTCGAAGCTCGATCGACGCATGCCCGACTTCGAGCACGGCCAGAATCCACGCCAGCGCTTCAAAATACTGCGCATTCGATTGCGGCAGGAGCGCGCGAATCTGCGCGGTGATATCGTGCGTGCCCGACTGGAAAATTTGCTTGAGGTCTTCCAGCGGCGCAGCACATGCAACATCGATCTGATGTCGCAAGTCGCGGATCAACGCCGCGATACGCCACGGCTTCTCGGCGGGATACACGAACGCGTACGCTACCGCGCAGGCCAGCATCGCAAGCGTGAGCGCGATGCCGTCGTTCAGCAGCGGCTCGGGCGCATAGCGGATCACGCGGTCCGGTCCGCCGAGCACGCAGAAGAAGATGCAGAAGCTCAGGCCGAAGCCCGTAAACTTCGGACGCGTGGCGAGAAACGCACCGAGCCCGAGCAAGGGTGTCAGCACGAAGCACAACAGCGGAAAGCCTTCGATCGCCGGATAGACGTAGCAGAGCACGAGATAGCCGGCCAACGTGGCCGTTGCCGCGCCCGAAGCCATCTGCAACGAGAACCTGATCGGCGTCGGTGAATTCGATCCCAATGCGCAGACTGCCGCCGCGCCGATGATCGAATAGCCGCCGCTCGGCCAGTCGCTCGACAGCCACAATGCGCCGATCGTGCCGAGCACGGCGCATGTCATCAGAAACGTCACGACGATGACGTTCCTGTTCGTCACGAAGACGCGCTTCAGTTCCGTCTCTTCAAATACATGCTTCTGGAAAACGAGCGAAACAAAGGTCTCGGCATAGTTCGAACACGCCGCCACATAGCCGGACAACAATTGAACCGCGGTATCGAAATCGAGCAGTTGTTGCTGGTTCGCCGTGCGTTCGAGCGCCTTGCGATCGGCTTCGACGCGTTCGACAAGCTGCACGCGAAACCTCGCAACGAGCGCGGCTCGACGAGAGAGGAAGGCATCATCGACGAGACCGGCATCGCACTTCACGATCAACAGATTCGCCAAATCCGCGCAATAAGACGCGACGAGATCGGTCGCGTGGCATCGACGACACGTCTCGACCATCGATACGAAGCGATGCAACGCATGCAGTCGCGTGCACAGTTCCATGAACGCGTTGTTGAGTCGCGCAAGACGCCGAGAGCGTGAACGCACCTCCGGGTCTTCGAACGAAGCGAACGCGCGCGTCGCTTCGAAGCCGACCACGCTGTCGATGAACTCGCCATACTTCAGCCGAAATCGGTCCCGGTCGATTTCACCGCGCAACGCCTGCGCCGCGAAGTTGGAGAACGAAACGAAACGCTCGCGACGAATATGCTTCAGCCGCGTCGACGACCATTGCGGCAGCACGATCGCACTGATCACGCCGCAGCAGACGATGCCGAGCAGCACCGCAACGGAGCGATTCAGCGCAGCGATGAAGAGCCCGTTCGGATCAGACACGCTCGGAATGCCGATGAGCGCCGCCGTGTACCCCGCCAGCACGAACGCATACCAGCGAAAGTTTCGATAGCGCAGCGCTGCGGCCGTACACAGCGAAACCCAGAGCGTCATCGCGCCGATATAGAGCGGCGGCTGTTGCGGAAACAGCGCCCCGAGCAAGACCGCGACGATCGTCCCGATGATCGTGCCGAGCATCCGGTACACGCTCTTCGACAGCACCATGCCGCTTTGCGGTTGCATCAGCACGAACACGGTCGCCATCGCGGTGCGTGGCGTGGGAATTTCGAGCTTCATCGCAATGCCCATCGCGAGGAAGGCTGCGCTCAGCGTCTTCGCGAGATGCAGCCACACGAGGCCATCGGTAGCGGCCCAATGAGCAAGGTGCACGCGCAGGCCGGAGCTTCGCGAATAGCTCGCGTCCATGTGTCGTGCCTCGCCTTACAGCGCGCGCTGCACGCGGGCCATGAAATGCCCCGGCGTCGCGCCTCGATCGACGACGACGGTGCATGTCGTGCCCGCAGTCAACTCGACGCCTTGTGGCACGCTGTCGATACCGATACGCACCGGCACGCGCTGCGCGAGACGCACCCAGTTGAACACGGGATCGACGTTGGCGGTGAGGTCCATGCTCTGCGGATTCTCGCGATCGTAGATACCGCGCGCGATGCTTTCCACATGACCTCTCAGCAACGTACCGCTCATCAGACGGATAGCCACTGCGCGGCCGACTTTCACTTCCGGCAGTTTCGTTTCCTCGAAATAGCCATAGACCCAGAAGGAATTGCGATCCACGACCGCGAGCTTCGGCGTGGCGATGGTCGCGTAGTCGCCCTGCCATGTGTTCAGGTTCGTCACGTAACCATCGACTGGAGACACGACGCGCGTGCGCGAGAGATTCAATCTGGCCGCATCGAGCGCGGCAAGCGCCTGATCGTAAGCGGCCTTTGCCGCGTCCGCCTGAAAGCCCGAATTCTGCTTCACTTCCTCGGAGACGACTTCGTTCTCCAGCGCCGCGCGGCGCTTCGCGTCATCGCGGCGGAGCGCCAGTTCCGCCCTGCTCGCGGCGACTTTCGCCTCGGCCTCGTCCACCGCGATCCGATAGTGCGACTGATCGATCTGCATCAGGAGATCGCCCTTTCTGACGAACTCGTTGTCATGCACCGGCACGCCGACGATCATGCCCGATACATCCGGCGCGATGGTGACGACGTCCGCGTGGATGCGCCCATCGCGCGTCCACGGCGCATACATGTAGTGATCCCACAAGGTCTTGCCGATGAACGCGGCCATCAGAAAGAACGCCATCGTCGCGAAGACGCTCCAGATTCGCTTGACCTTCATCACGCCCTCTCATCGATGACACATGCGAAGCCACGCCGCACAGCGATGCGCGCGGCGCGGCTCATCACGGAAGACTCACACGCTCAAAGCCCGAGTTCGCTCAGGCCCGGATGATCGTCAGGCCTTCGACCGAGCGGCCAATGAAACTTGCGCTCGCTTTCGGTGATCGGCACGTCGTTGATGCTCGCGTGACGATGATTCATCAGGCCGTCGAAGCCGAATTCCCAGTTCTCGTTGCCGTAGGAACGAAACCAGTTGCCAGCATCGTCGCGCCATTCATAGGCGAAACGAACGGCGATGCGATTCCCGCCGAAGGCCCACAATTCCTTGATCAACCGATAGTCGAATTCCTTGCGCCATTTCCTGTCGAGAAACGCGCGCACATCCTCGCGGCCGTGCACGAACTCCGCGCGGTTGCGCCATTGCGTGTCGCGCGCATAGACGTGAGACACGCGATCTGGATCGCGCGAATTCCAGCCGTCTTCAGCCTGCCTCACTTTCTCGATGGCCGTCTCGCGCGAGAACGGAGGAAGCGGCGGACGAGACTCCGAAGTGTTGACCATGACGCCGCTCCCTTACTTGCGAATGAATGAGAGCAGGTTCTCGTTGACCGCATCCGCGTGCGTCGTGCACATGCCGTGCGGCGCGCCGGGGATGATGGTGAGCGAGCCATCGGGAACGATCTTGGCGGAGAGCTTGCCGGAATCGTCGATCGGCACGATCTGGTCCGCGTCGCCTTGCAGCACGAGCGTCGGCACGGTCATCTTCTTCAGATCTTCGGTGAAGTCCGTTTCCGAGAATGCCTTGATGCAGTCGTACGCGCTCTTGATCGAGCATTGCATGCCCGCGAGCCAGAACCACTCGATCGTGCCTTGCGAGACTTTCGCGCCCTCGCGATTGAAGCCGAAGAACGGCGTCGCCAGTTCCTTGAAGAATTGCGAGCGGTTTTCGATCACGCCACGGCGAATGTCGTCGAACACGGAAAGCGGCAGGCCGCCGGGATTCGCTTCGGTCTTGAGCATCAGCGGCGGCACCGCCGAGATCAGCACGGCCTTCTTCACGCGCTTCGTGCCGTGACGGCCGATATAGCGCGCCACTTCTCCGCCGCCCGTTGAATGGCCGATGAACACCGCGTCCTTCACGTCGAGATGATCGACGAGTTCGGCGAGATCGTCCGCATAGCGGCTCATGTCGTTGCCGTCCCACGGCTGGCTCGAACGGCCGTGGCCGCGCCGGTCATGCGCGATCACGCGATAGCCGCGCTGCGCGAGATACATCATTTGCGAGTCCCACGCGTCCGCGTTGAGCGGCCAGCCATGAGAGAAGACGACGGGCTGGCCCGAGCCCCAGTCCTTGTAGAACAGTTCGGTTCCGTCTTTCAGTGTGAATGTGGCCATTGCTGATACTCCTTCGAGATGCTGGATTGACGCGGCGGGTCCGTCGCGTATGAGAGGAGTATTCACGGGGCCGGGAGACAGGTCTTTTCGATGCAACCGGTGTTTTAGCGTACGCACGGTGGCGCATTTTCACGCTATCGCGTCGTGCTGGCGCGCATCGACGCGTGGCTTTTCGAAACGCTTGGTGCGCGTCCGAAGCTAGAGTGCGATGCAGACAACTCCACGCTATTCATCGCCAACATGAAGGTCGACCAGGACGACAACAGCGCTTCAGACCGCGATCATCTGCGCTTTCAATTGCCGTATCTGCATCTGACGAGCGCGTTCGGCAACGACTGGTTCGCGTTGAAGGCCGAAGCGTTCGCACGCTTCTTCGGCACGCCGACGTTCCTGCTCGCGCAGACGTTGATCGTCGTCGTGTGGATCGCGCTGAACGTGATGCGCGTCATTCATTTCGATCCGTATCCGTTCGTGTTGCTGAATCTCGCGTTCAGTCTTCAGTCGGCCTATGCCGCGCCGATGATCCTGCTCGCCCAGACCCGCCAGGCCGATCGCGACAAGGCATTCTCGGATGCGGATGCGCGGCACCGCGAAGCGCTCGCACTGGCCTCGCAGCGGCGCGACAAGGCGCTCGCGCGTCAAACGGCGCAGATCGAAACGCTGTTACGACAGAACACCGAATTCACCGCGCTTACGCGCGAACTGGCGGAGCAGATCGCCGCATTGGTGAAACACAACGTGAATTAACCGCGCTCATAAGGCGGGCGCCGTGCAAGCGCGCTCGGCCACGACGCCCCGCATCACCGCGCCGCTCAGAAACCCTGGAACGTCTGCCGCAGGCATCGGGCGGCTCAGCAGGAAGCCCTGCATCTGATCGCAATCGAGTTCGCCGAGCGTGCGGAATTGCGACTCCGTTTCGACGCCTTCCGCGACCACTTCTATCTGCAAGGCGCGCGCGAGCGTCACGACGGCGGAAAGCAACGCGCTGCCGCGATTGCCCGCGGAATCGAGATCGCGCACGAACGAACCGTCGATCTTGATCTGGTCGAAGCGAAAGCGCTGAAGATAACCGAGGCTCGAATAGCCGGTGCCGAAATCATCGACGGCTACGGCATAGCCGCGCGACTGCAACGCTTCGATCGTGCGGCTCGTCCTTTCGATGTTCTGCATCGCCGTGGTTTCGGTGATCTCGAACATGAGGCGCGACGGCGCCACGCCCGCCGCGACGATCAGCGCATCGATGCGCGCGACGAGATCCGGCACGTTGAACTGGATCGGCGAGAGATTCACCGAGACCGGCACCGCAGGCAGCCCTTGCGCGTCCCATAGCGCGATGTTGCGGCAGACCTCGCGCAACACCCAGTCGCCGATCTCGACGATGAGACCCGAGCGCTCCGCAATCGGAATGAATTCGAGCGGCGCAATCTCGCCGAGTTCCGGATGACGCCAGCGAATCAGCGCCTCGACGCCCGTCACCGATTGCGACGCGACGCTGAACTTGGGCTGGAACGACAGGCTCAGTTCGTCATCGCTCAGTGCGCGATGCAGGTCGCGTTGCAGGATCAGCGACTTGAGCGCGGTGTGATTCATCTGCGGCTCGAACACGCGGAACGTATTGCGCCCGCTCTGCTTGGCGGCGTACATCGCGGCGTCTGCGCTATGCAGCAGTTCGTCGGCATCGGCCCCATCGCACGGATGAAACGCGATGCCGATGCTCGCGCTCACGCGCAGCGGCAAGCCGTTGACGACGATCTCCTGCGACAGCCGCCGCAACACGCCATTGGCGACCGCCACGGCGGACGACGTCTCCGCCGCGTTCTCGACCACGATCACGAACTCGTCCCCGCCGAGCCGCGCGACCATGTCCGTATGGCGCAAATCCTGACGTAGTCGCTCCGCGCACACTTGCAGCAAGTCATCGCCGACGCCGTGGCCGAGCGAATCGTTGATCGACTTGAAGCCGTCCAGGTCGATGAACAACAGCGCGAACGCCGATTCGGTGCGCGCGCTGTCGGCCACCGCTTGTGCGATGCGCCGCGAGAGTTGCTGACGGTTGGGCAGGTTCGTCAGCGCATCGTGCGTGCCGAGATAATGCAGTTGACGGTTCGCGCGTTTCAGCGAGATCGACAGGCTGCTCGTATGGAAGCCGAGCAAGGCGAGCGTGCCGACCAGCACGATGAACGACATGGCCGTGACGGCGAGCGCGAGCCAGTTCGCATCGAGCTTCGCATCGGCGAGACACAGGCTGCCCGCCGCGAAATTGGCGGCGCTCATGCCGAGATAGTGCATGCCGGTGATCGCGATCGCCATGATGAAGGCCGCGCCGAGCCGCTTGACGACGAGATTCTCCACGTCCGATGCGCGCAGCGTGAACGCGAGCCAGAGCGCCGCCATCGACGCGAGAATCGCGACCGCCACGGAAAGCGCGAGCTTCCAGAACGTGTAGTCGATGCCCGGCGACATCTGCATCGCCTGCATGCCGGTGAAATGCATCGCGGCGACGCCGACGCCCATGATCGTTCCCGCGACGACGAGACGCGCCCACGACAGCGCGCCCCGGCTCGCCGTGGCGAGCGCGATGAACGACACGCCGATCGCGAGGACGAGCGAGGCCGCTGTGACGGAGACGTCGTAGCCGACTTCGATCGGCAGCGAGAACGCGAGCATGCCGATGAAGTGCATCGACCAGATGCCCACGCCCATCGACACTGCGCCGCCCGCAAGCCACGCAGGCCGGCGTTTCGCGCTCGCGAGCGCATTCAGGCCGCCGGACAGTTCCACCGCCGTATAGGACGCGAGGAACGCGACCACCAGCGACAGACAGACCAGCAGCGGGTTGTAGACACCAGTCATCGGCTCTCTCTCGTTTCGTATCAGTCTTTGGTGACTGCTTGTCCTTGCGCCCCGACTCGGCTTCGGCCCGCGTCGCGAAACTGCGCGACGCTTGGCTCCTTATGCGCTATCGGCCGGCTGGAAAAAAACTTTATGGTTGCGTGCGCATTGCATGCTGCTCATACCTTCGTATAACGCCGTCACCCAAACCTCTCGGGCCATCGACTCATACGTGCAATGGTCCGCGTCGCGCGCCTCGCTTATCTTGGACTTGCCTCGATCAAGCCAGGGAGCGCCCATTGAACACGATAGCGTTGCCGCCGCGACCGCTCGACACGCGTGGCCGCGCGTTGAAGGATCTCCGGCTATCGGTGATCGACCAATGCAATTTTCGTTGCTCGTATTGCATGCCGAAGGACGTATTCACGAACGACTATCCGTTTCTTTCGTCCGATGCGTGGCTCTCCTTCGATCAGCTCTTCGCGCTCTCTCGTGCGTTCGCGCAACTCGGCGTCGAAAAGATTCGCCTGACGGGCGGCGAGCCGCTTTTGCGCAAGGGAATCGAGACGTTGATCCAGCGGCTCGCAACGCTCGATATCGATATCGCCCTGACGACCAACGGTTCGCTGCTCGCGGCGAAAGCGCATCGGTTGCGGCACGCGGGCCTCAGGCGCGTCACCGTGAGCCTCGACGCGATCGACGACGATCTCTTCGGGCGCATGAACGGCGTCGGCTTTCCGGTTGCGCGCGTGCTGGAAGGCATCGACGCCGCCATCGATGCGGGTCTGCTCCCGCTGAAGATCAATGTCGTGATGGAGAAAGGCGTCAACGAATCGCAGATTCTGCCGCTTGCGCGGCATTTTCATCGACGGCCGGTGGATCTGCGCTTCATCGAATACATGGATGTGGGCGGGGCGCACGCGTGGACCAGCGACAAGGTCGTGCCTTCCGATCAAATTCTCGCGCTTCTTAAACGGCATTTCGCGCTCGAACCCGAAACGCGCGACGAACCGGAATCGACTTCCGTGAACCATCGCTTTGCCAACGGTCTCGCGCGCGTGGGTTTCGTGTCGAGCATGTCGAAACCGTTTTGCTCGTCGTGTTCGCGCGCACGCGTTTCCGTCGATGGACAGCTCTATTCGTGTCTGTTCGCCACGCAATCGTTCGATCTGAAACCGTGGCTCGGTCCCTCGCTCTCGCTCGATGAACTCGCGAACGCGATCCGCACGCGCTGGATGCAACGCGACGACCGCTATTCGGAGTTACGCAATGCGATGCACGCGCACGCTTCGCGCAAGCGCTATCCGACCGTGCGCATGTCGCTCGTCGGCGGCTGACGAATACACCGCGTTCGTGCGCATCGCAAACGAGGCGCGCATTTAAGCAAAGCCGCCTCACGCCGAACTACGATCATCACGATCGACCCACTCTACTCAATGCGAGGCGAAGGAAATGAGCGACAAGAAAGTTATACGCATCTATAGCGAGCCCGCTGGCGGCTGGGGCGCGCTCAAGGCCACCGGCGAAGCGCTGAAGGTTCAGGGCATTCCGTTGTCCGGCGCGCAGACGCTGCTGCACATGAATCAGCCGCAGGGTTTCGACTGTCCCGGCTGCGCGTGGCCCGATCCCAAGCACACGTCATCGTTCGAATTCTGCGAGAACGGCGCGAAAGCCGTTGCATGGGAAGCGACCGCGATGCGCTGCACGCCTGAGTTCTTCGCGCAACACAGCGTGTCGGAACTGAGATCGTGGAACGACTACGATCTGGAGATGGCGGGCCGTCTCACGCATCCGATGATGTACGAATCCGCGTCCGACCGCTATGTGCCGATCGAATGGACCGATGCGTTCGCGCTCGTCGGACGTCATCTGAACGCGCTCGATCATCCGGATCAGGCGGATTTCTATACGTCGGGACGCGCGTCGAACGAAGCGGCATTTCTGTATCAACTCTTCGTGCGCGAGTTCGGCACCAACAACTTTCCCGACTGCTCGAACATGTGCCATGAAGCGACGAGCGTGGGCTTGCCGCAATCGATCGGCGTCGGCAAGGGCACGGTACTGCTCGAAGACTTCGAGCACGCGGATGCGATCTTCATCTTCGGTCAGAACCCCGGCACCAACAGTCCGCGCATGATGAGCGACCTGCATTCGGCGTCGCGTCGCGGTGCGAAGATCGTCTCGTTCAATCCGTTTCGCGAGCGTGCGCTGGAACGGTTCGCCTCGCCGCAGAACCCGATCGAAATGGCGACGCTCGGCTACACCAACATCAGCTCCTTTCTCTATCAGGTGCGCGTGGGCGGCGACGTCGCCGTGCTCAAGGGCATGATGAAGGCAATCGTCGAAGCGGACGATGCCGCCATCGCCGCCGATATGCCGCGCGTGCTCGACGTCGAGTTTATCGCGGGCCATACGCACGGCATCGACGCATTGCTGGCCGATGTGCGCGCGACACGCTGGGACGCAATCGAGCGCCACGCCGGTCTCACGCGCGACGAGATCACCAATGCCGCGAACATCTACATGCGCGCGGAGAATGCGATTCTCGTGTACGGCATGGGTCTCACGCAGCATCGCCGTGGCACGGAGACCGTGCAGCAGATCGCCAATCTCGCGCTTCTGCGCGGCAACGTCGGGCGGCCCGGCGCGGGCATCTGCCCGGTGCGCGGGCATTCGAACGTGCAGGGCAATCGCACGGTTGGCATCACCGAGAAGCCGAATGCGCAACTCATCGCGGGCATCGAGCGCGCGTTCGGCTTCACACCGCCGGCGAAGCATGGCAACGATGTGGTCGCCACGCTCGAATCGATGATGCGCGGCGAAGCGAAAGTCTTCGTGGCGCTGGGCGGAAACTTCGCGGCCGCGATTCCCGACTGGGCGCGCATGCAGGACTCGATACGCGAGCTCGATCTCACCGTGCATATCGCGACGAAGCTCAATCGCAGTCATCTCGTGCATGGCAGGGACGCGCTGATTCTGCCGTGCCTCGGCCGCACCGAAATCGATATTCAGGCGGACGGCCCGCAGTCGATCACCGTCGAGGATTCGATGTCGATGGTGCATGCATCCGCCGGACGCAACGAGCCCGCATCTCCGCATCTGATGAGCGAGCCGGCCATCGTCGCGGGCATCGCGCGCGCGACGCTCGGAGATAAGTCGCGCGTGCACTGGGAGCATCTCGTCGCAAGTTACGACCGCATTCGCGACGCGATCGAAATCGTGTTTCCGATCTTCCAGGCATACAACGCACGCATTCGCGTGCCGGGCGGTTTTCATTTGACCTCTTCCGCACGCGAGCGCGTGTGGGATACGAGCACGGGCCGCGCGAACTTCCTCGTCTTCGATGGCCTCGACGCGGACCCCGCATCCAACGATCCCGATTCGCTCTCGCTCACCACGATGCGCAGCCACGATCAGTACAACACCACGCTCTATTCGCATTCGGACCGTTATCGCGGCGTGTTCGGCCAGCGCGATGTGATCTTCATGAACACGCGCGAGCTGAAGAAGCGTCATCTGCAGGCGGGCGATCGCGTCGATATCTTCGCCATTGCCGACGATGCCATCGAACGCGTGATCCGCAATTTCAAGGTCGTCGAATACGCGCTGCCCGACGGATGTTGCGGCGCTTACTACCCGGAAGTGAATCCGCTCGTGCCGCTTTACGCGTTCGATCCGCAAAGCCGCACGCCGTCCTACAAGTCCGTGCCCGTGAGAGTCGTGTCCACGGCCACCGCGCCCGACGCCGTCTTGCACGCCATCGATCTTCAACACGAGGATGCACACCATGCTTGATCACGTACTCGACCTGTCGCGCGCACAGTTCGCGATGACCGCGATCTTTCACATTCTCTGGCCGATTCTGACCATCAGCCTGTCCGCGTTTCTCGTACTCGTCGAAGTGCTGTGGATTCGCACCGGCGATCTCGCGTATTACCGGCACGCGCGTTTCTGGAGCAAGCTGCTGGTGCTGAACTTCGCCGTCGGCGTGGTGAGCGGCATTCCGATGGAGTTCCAGTTCGGCACCAACTGGGCGGGCTTCTCGCAATACAGCGGCCAGTTCATCGGCAATATCCTCGGCTTCGAAGGCGCGATGGCCTTCATGCTCGAAGCGGGCTTCGTCGGCGTGATGTTGCTCGGCTGGGGACGCGTGTCGCGTGGCGTGCATCTGTTCGCCACCTCGATGGTCGCGCTCGGTTCCAGCATCTCCGCGTTCTGGATCATGGTCGCCAACTCGTGGATGCAAACGCCCGCGGGCTATGCCGTCGTCGATGGCAAGATCATCGTGACGGATTACCTCGCCGCGATCTTCAATCCCGACATGGTTTGGGGCGTTTCGCACATGTGGGTCGCGGCGATCGAGACCGGCATGTTCGTGATTGCCGGCATCTCCGCGTGGAACCTGTATCGCCGCCGGCACGCCGAGTTCTTTGCGCGTTCGTTTCGTCTCGCGCTGCTGGTGCTGGTGTTCGTCGCGCCCTTGCAGATCTGGCTCGGCGATTCGAGCGGCGTGAGCGTATTCGAAACGCAACCGGCGAAGGGTGCCGCGATAGAAGGTCACTGGAAGACGAATGCGCCGGGCACGGGTGCATCGTGGTCACTGCTCGCGTGGCCAAACCAGAACGCGCAACGCAACGACTGGTCGATCGAAGTGCCCGGCATGTTGAGCGTGCTCGGCACGCACTCATTGCATGGGCAAGTGAAGGGCCTCGCCGACTTCGCACGCGACGATCAGCCACCCGCCCTTCCGCTGCTCTATTACGCGTTCCGCGTGATGGCGGGCATCGGCTTCGCCTTCATGCTGCTTGCGTTCTGGACCACGTACGCGCTCCGGAAAACGCGTGGCAGTCTCGCGGCGCTGCTCGCGCAACGCAAGCTTCTGCTCGCATGGGTGCTCTGCATTCCGTTGCCGTATGTCGCCGTGGAAGCGGGTTGGATCGTGCGTGAAGTGGGACGTCAGCCGTGGGTCGTCTACGGTTTGCTGCGCACCCGCGATGCCGTGTCGACGATTCCCGCTTCGTCGGTCTCGCTCAGCATGGCGATGTTCCTCGCGTTCTATGTCGTGCTGCTCGTCACGTTCTTCGTGCTGGCGCGGCGCTGGTTGCGCGCCGGACCCGATCTGGACATCATGCCGCCCGCGAACCTCGCCGAACAAACTAAAGCGGCCAACACCATCGCCGGTTACTGAACTCTGGAGCTCGACTCATGGATAACGCAGTTCAAACGATGCTCGCCGACACCTGGTTCGGCCTGATTGGCCTGATGCTGGTCTTCTATGTCGTCACCGACGGCTTCGATCTCGGCGTCGGCATTCTTTCGCTGTTTCGCCGCAAATCGTCGGATCGCGACGTGATGGTGCAATCGATCGGCCATGTCTGGGACGCGAACGAAACCTGGCTCGTCGTGCTGGGCGGCGCGCTGTTCGGCGCGTTTCCCACGGCCTATGCGCTGTTGATGGAACATCTCTACCTGCCCGTCATGGCGCTCATCGCGGGGCTGATCATGCGCGGCGCGGCGATCGAGTTCCGCCATAGCGTGGATCATGGTCCGCTGTGGGACAAGGTATTCGGCATCGGCAGTCTGATTGCGGCGCTCTCGCAAGGCGTCGTGCTCGGCAAGGTCATCACGGGACTCGCGCCTGGCAAGGCAGCGCTTGCGTTCATCGTCGTCACGGCGATAGGTGTCGTCGCGGGATATTGCCTGCTCGGCGCGACTTATCTCGTCAAGAAGACCTCGGGCATGGTCGAACAATGGGCGCGGCGGATTTCATTGCTGAGCGCGATGTTCACTGTGGCCGCCGCCGCGTTGCTGACGCTCGCGACATGGTTCGACAGCGATATCGGTCACGGGCGCTGGACGCATCCGGCGGTCATGCATCTGCTGATCGCGCTGGGTCTCGCGTCTGTGCTTGCGTTTGCGTTCATCATGGCGTCGCTGTATCTCGGCAGCTCGCGCGGACCATTCCGTGCATCGGTGGCGTTGTTCGTGTTGTCGTTCGCAGGACTCGCGGTCAGCCTCTTTCCGGATTTCATTCCGGGCAGGCTCGGCATTCTCGAAGCCGCATCCGATGCGCCGACGCTCGCGTTCATGCTGATCGGCATCGGGCTCGTGTTTCCTGTGATGATCGGCTACAACCTTTATCAGTACCACGTCTTTCGAGGCAAGCTCGCGGGGAGTGCGCATGCGGGCGAGTGACTGATCGATTCAACTGCAACTGCGACGACGCCCGATCGGTCACGATCGGGCGTCGTTTCGTTTGCAGGCAACTCTGTCCACGTAAAAACACCGCCTCGCGGGCGGTGTCGCTTCAATGCATCTGAACCAACTCATAACGGCGTCGCCTGATCCAGCACCGACGCCAGAATCATCGAACCCGCATTGCGCGGAACGGGCCGCGGATTCGGCCCATAGACCTGATCGCCTGGACGAATCGCCGCGCCGCTCATCGCGCATACGCCTGCCGTGCGTGCGCGCATCGCACGCCATACCTGATCGCCATAACAGCAGCGCGTCGAGTCGCGCCATTCGATGGTGGCCGTCGTGGTCGACGGTCGCTCGATCAGCTTCACGGCGACGCGGCGCTCGCCCGTCTCCGCGAACGGACGCCTCAGCAACGGTGCTTCGAAACCCGCGCCATCATGCAACGACGTCAATCGAGAGATCGTTTGCGCCCACGGATCGAGGGCAATTGCAGCTTCAGCCATGTTCGGCTCCTTAGCGAAGAATTGCGTCGAGCGTGCTCGTCTGCCAGTGCTTCGGCGTAACGCCGGCAAGGCGCTTGAAGACGGTCGTGAAATGCGCCTGCGAACGAAAGCCGCAGCACAGCGCGACATCGAGAATGCTGTGTCTCGATGTGCGCAACAGCGCCTGCGCGCGTTCGATGCGCTTCTGCAGCAGATATTCGTGCGGCCGCATGCCCGTGGCGCGGCGAAACTGCGCAGCGAAGTGCATGCGCGTGAGTCCCGTGCTCGCGGCGATATCCGCGAGACTGATGTTTTCGGCAAGATGGGCATCGACGAATTCGGAGACACGATTGATGCGCCATTGCGGCAAGGCCGAAGGCTCGCGCCCGCGCGCGACGGGCGTCGAGAAATGACGCGCGATAAGCCGCGACACGATCGCAAGACTGATGCTTTCGATGAACACGCTGCCGAGCGCCGCGCCCTCGGTCTTGCACACGGCGAGCGCCTGGCCAAGCCGTTCGAGTGCCGGATCGCGAATCAGCTTCGGATCACCGAGAACGATATCGCCCGCATGCGGACGATGAAACAGATCCTCGTAGCACTCGGCCAGCGTCTGCTGCGAGACGAAGAGATGCAGCACATCCATCGCCGATTCGAAGACGGCGCTCACGCGCGTCGCCGGTGCGGTCACTTGCACGACGCCCGCGGGCAGGCGGCCATGCAGCAGCCTGCGCCCCGCGTGATGAAAAATCAGCGACGCGCACTTCAGGTTCAGGCTGATGCAATGAAACATGGCGTTGCCGTCGTTCGATGCTTCGAGCGGCGACTCGCCATGATGCAGCCAGCGCGTCAACGTGATCCGTCCGGGTCGGGCGCCAGTGTCTGGCTGACGCCATCGGTCTTCCAGTCCGATCAATGGCTGGCGCGTCGGCGTCTCGGGATGCGAAAGCAGGGTAAGCGTCATGATGGGTCCGTTATGAAAACTGAAGCCTGTTCGATGACTCCAAGTTAAACAAAGGGCACCCAACCGCCTAGCCGTACATACGGTTGACGCAACCGCCTGATGGTTGAGTCAACCTATATCAAGGTATGGGTTCGCGCGCCCCGAAACATTCGCAGAGCGCTAATACCTTCGTATGAGCACCTCAGTCGCACGCACGAGGCGGCTCATCCGCGCATCGTAGATGATGCAGCCGGACGGATCGATCGACGACGCAAACGCCATGCGAACGTTTGGCCGATGCACCGTTGGTTGGTGCACTTACGCTCTTTCGTAGGTGTAGTCGAGGCGCGTCGCGGCCTATACAGTTTCACCAAGGTCGCGATACGAATACAGACCAACGACCTTGACCACGGAAACCGAACCAACACATTCAATTCGGATACCGAATCAGAAGTACGTCACCATCCACCTTGGAGTCGAACATGAACAAGTATCTCGTCAGCCTCACCCTCGTCGCCGCCACGCTCGCAGCGCCCGCACTCGCATTCGCACAGTCGAACGGTCCCGTCACCCGTGCGCAGGTTCGCGCCGATCTCGTCGCCGTCGAAAAAGCCGGCTACAACCCCGCGATCGCAAGCGACGCGTACTATCCCGCCGATATCCAGGCGGCCGAGGCAAAAGTCGCCGCGCAGCACGCCGGCGCCGCGCAAGCCTATGGCGGCGCGCAGACCGGCACGAGCGCATCGGGCGCGTCGAAGCACGCCGCGATGAAAAACACGTGCGTCGGTCCGATCGACTTCTGCCAGCCGTACTTCGGCAGCTGATCTCTCATTCGCGCAAACGGAGTCTTTCATGAAGCGAATCTTGCAAGCAGCCTCGGTGCTGGCGCTGTCGGCCGGTCTGTTTTCGTCGGCTGGCGCGATGGCTCAGGATGCCCCGGTCAAAAACATCGTGCTCGTGCATGGCGCATGGGTCGATGGCTCGGGATGGAAACCGGTCTACGACATCCTGACCAAAGACGGCTATCACGTCACGATGGTGCAGGAACCCCTGACCTCGTTCGAAGCCGATGTCGCCGCGACCAGACGCGTCCTCGATCTGCAGAACGGCCCGACGATTCTCGTCGGGCATAGTTACGGCGGGTCGGTCATCACGGAAGCGGGCGTGCATCCGAATGTCGCCGGTCTCGTGTATGTCGCGGCGCACGCGCCGAACGTCGGCGAGGACGAAGGCGCGCTCGGCAAGAAGACGCCCAGCTTCCTCGCGAAGCAGAGCGGCGCAGTGGAAAAGACAGCGGATGGCTACACGTATCTGAACCCCGCCGTCTTCCCGAAAGACTTCGCGGCGGATCTGCCGCTCAGGCAGGCGCAGTTCGAATCGCGTTCGCAGATTCTGACGGCGGCGCAAGTCTTCACGACGCCACTGACGGCGGCGGCGTGGACCTCGAAGCCGAGCTGGGGCATCGTGGCGGGCAGCGACAAGATCATCAATCCGGATCTGGAACGCTGGTACTACGAGCGCGCGCATAGTCACATGACGGTCATACCCGGCGCGAGCCACTCCGTGTATGAATCGAAGCCGAAGCAGGTCGCGGCTGTCATCGAAGATGCCGCGAAGCATGCGGTGCAGTAAGTGAAGTAATCGCGCGGCTATCATGCAACATGCATGACGGCCGCGCATTTGTCTGTGGTTTGATTTTCCGCGCTTGCCGCTTTCCCCGTCATTGCCCTATAAAATGTGTGACCGCGCGGGTCCCGCACAAGGCATCGAATGATCGGACGGAGGAAGCAATGGTTCGGCTCGTGATGATTCTTCTCGGCGTCGACTATCTGCGCACCCGCTGGCGCTCGGTGATGATCATCGGGTTACTCAGCATCGCGCTCGGCGGCGTCATCTTCACCGACGCGCTCGACGGCTCGCTCTACTTTCCCATCATCCCCTTCGCGCTGATGATGCTGTTCGAAGGCCTCGCCACGCTCGCAGTCGCGTGGACCGGCATGGGCGGCCAGCGCAAGCTACGCTATGTGAAGGGCACGACGTTCTGCCTGTCGGCGCTGCTCGTGCTGTTCGGCGGCGAGCACGGCAACTTCGTGCTGTCGCTCATCTTCGGCACGCTCTTTCTGGTCGACGGCGCCTTGCAGATCGTCTCGGCGCGCCTGGTCCGTTTTCGCAAATGGCGTCTCGCGACGGCGGGCGGCGTGCTCGAAATCGCCATCGCAATCTTTTTTTATCAGCCGTATCCCGATCACTACGCGGGCACCGTCGCGTATTGCGTCGCGTTCGGGCTGTTCTTCGGCGGCTGGAACATGATCCTGCTCGCGGCGCGCGTGCGGCGCATGGCGGCGAATCCGGCCGTCGATGGCGCGGCGAACACGGCTACCGATGATGCTTCGACGCAAGCCGCGCCGTCATTCGCCGGCGCGGTCTGGGACGGCCCGCCCGCGCCCGATGAAGCGGCGCTGACCGTGCATGTCTGGACGCCGGTCGGCACGGCGAAGTCGCAGACGCGACGGCAACTGATCGTCGACCGCTACATCGCCGCGGTCGACAGGAACGGCACCATCTCGACCGGCCACGCCGCGCTGGAGACGCCTGAAGGCGTGTACATCAGCCTGTATCCGGCGGTCGAGATCGACCGTTCGCCGAACGAATTCACGCGCACGCTGCGCGCGACCCGCGAGAACGATGTGCCCGGCCTGTTTCAGCCCGACTATGCGACCGAATCGAAAGCATGGTGCCCGTCGACGCAGCAGGTGCGCATCCGCAATTACGATCCGGAGCGGCTCGCGCGCTTCTGGCAGGCGTATCGAAGCGACACGACCTACAACCTCACGTACCGCAATTGTTCGAGTTCCGTGGCGCGCGCGCTGGAAGCGGCGATCGAAGGGGCATCGGCGCGGGTCTGGGGAAAGGGCGGCGGGTGGAAGCCGCTCGTGCGCATCATGGCGACGCCGGAGCTGTGGGTTGCGGCGCAAGTGCGCAAGCGCGCCGCGACGATGGCCTGGACGCCCGGCCTCACGCTCGATTACGCGCGCGCGCTCAGCATGCTCGCGGACCCGCGTCATTCGGGCTGGGTGCGAATGGCGCGCATCGCGGTCGCGACCATGTACCGGTCGCGGCAGCGCTGGCGCGCCGAGGAAGACGCGGCGGCGCACGCCCGCGACGAAGCCGCGGTGACGGCGGAGCAGCGGCCGGGATGACTGGCCTACTGTTCGCTTGCCTTGTCGGCCGCCTTGCGTGAACGGCCCGAGCGCGACGACGACTTGCGCGGCGGCTTCACCGCTTCGGGTTCGGCAGCGGGCGCGCTTTCTGCAGCCGCTTCGTGAGGCGCGTCAGCGGCGCGTGCCTTCGCTGTCGTCTTGCGCGCGCGGCGCGGCGCGGCGGTCTTTTTCGGCGCGGGCGCGGGTTCGGCTTGCGGTTCGGGCGTTTGCGCTTCGACGATCGGCGGCGCTTCGTCGACGACCGTGACGGCTTCGGCCACGGGCATCGGCGCCTGCTTGCGGCCGCCGCGCTTGCTCCGGCGGTTTGCATTTCCCGCGCCGTCGCTCTCTCGCGCGGCTACCGGCGGCTCGGCGTGCCGCACGTCCAGCGTCGCTGACTGCGCGATCTGAGCCGATCGAAACACGAACGCGCCGGATTTATCGTCGCGGCCGACTTCCAGCAGCCCGCGCGATTGCGCTTCGTCGAGCAGATTGCCGAACGCGCGAAAACCGTATTGCGTTTCGCTGAAGCCGGGCTTGCGCCGCTTGATCGCGCTCTTCAAAACCGATGCCCAGATCTTGCCGCTTTCGCCACGCTCCGATGCGAGCGCCTCGAAGGTTTCGACGGTGATCGCGATCGCCTGCGACTTGCGCGATTCCATCTCGTGTTTCGGCTGGCGTTCCTCTTCGGACGGGCGCTTCGTTTCGCGCGCCTCGCGCTTGGCGATGGCGCGTTGCTGCTCGCGCACGAGGTCGTCATAGAAGATGAACTCGTCGCAGTTCGCGACGAGCAGATCGGAAGTCGATTGCTTCACGCCGACGCCGATCACCTTCTTCGCGTTCTCGCGCAGCTTCGAGACGAGCGGCGAGAAGTCGGAGTCGCCGCTGATGATGACGAACGTATCGACGTGCGCTTTCGTGTAGCAGAGATCGAGGGCATCGACGACGAGACGGATATCGGCGGAATTCTTGCCCGACTGGCGCACGTGCGGAATTTCGATCATCTCGAAGCTGGCCTCGTGCATCGCCGACTTGAAACCCTTGTAGCGATCCCAGTCGCAATAGGCTTTCTTGACGACGATGCTTCCCTTCAGAAGCAGGCGTTCGAGCACAGGTTTGATATCGAATTTCTCGTACTTCGCGTCGCGCACGCCGAGCGCGACGTTTTCGAAGTCGCAGAACAACGCCATGCTGACGCTTTCCTGAGGTCCAGCCATTTGGTTCTCCAGCCCGTGCGGCATGTTTGGAATGTGCACATGATAGCTTGTTGGGCTGAAGGCGCAGATCAAATCCAGAGATCGTTCGGCGCGGTGCGCTCGTTCTGCGTCTCGCCGGTATTCACGACGCCGCGCGGCTCGATGAGCATGATCTTCACTTCGCGCGCCGCATACGGCTTATGCTCGACGCCCTTCGGCACGACGCCGAACTCGCCCGCGCGCAGGACCATCGCGCCGTCGCGAAAGTCTATGCGCAATTCGCCCTCGAGCACGATGAAGGTCTCGTCGGTGTCCGCGTGACGATGCCAGATGAAGTCGCCTTCGAGACGCGCGACCTTGAACTGATAGTCGTTCATTTCGGCGATCACGCGCTGCTGCCAGAAGCCGTCGATTTTGCGCGCCTTGTCGAGCGGGTCGATCGCGACGCGCTGGCCGCGAGAGCTTTCGATGGATGTCATGATTGGGCTCCGTATCCGTGACGTTGACGAAGCCGAGACTAATGCTCGCGCGCGGCGCGCGTCTTGAACGATCGTGCAGACGCTCAGCGCGATGCGACGCCGCTCGCGATCGTCCGCCAGCGCGCGGGCGGAATGCCGAACGCGCGCGTGAACTGGCGCGTCATGTGACTCTGATCGGCGAAGCCCGCGTGCGCCGCGATATCCGCGAGCGGCGCGCCGGTCAGCATGAGGCGGCGGGCGAGATCGAGGCGGCGCATCGTCAGATAGCGATACGGGCTCGTGCCGTAGAACTTGCGGAAATCACGCGACAGCCCGAAGCGGTCGCGTCCAGTCACGCGCTCCAGTTCGTCCAGCGTGATGATGCGATCGCAGTTCGCACGCAGATAGGCGTGAGCGCGCGCGGCGCTCGTGTAATCGCCGCTATCGGAGACCGTTGGCGCGCCGGCCGCTTGCGCGAGCGCAAGCGCCAGTTCGGTCAGCGCGTCATGCTGTTCGAGCGGCTCGAATGGCTGCTGCGCCTTTTCGGTGCGCTGCAGCAGGGCTTCCGTCGCGCGCGAGACGCGCAGATCCGTCGTCACGCCGCCTTCGACGAAAGGCAGTGCGCGGCCGCCGAGTATCGCCTGAATCAGCGCGGGATCGACATACAGCATGCGATAGCGGAAGCCGTCGCCGGTGCCCGCCTGTCCGTCATGAAGTTCGTCGGGATGCAGGACCATTGTCTGGCCCGGCACGCTGTGACGCAGCCCGCGCCGGTAGTTGAAGCTCTGCACGCCCGCGAGCGTGCGGCCGATCGCATAGGTGTCGTGCCGATGCATGCCGTAGGCCTTGCCGCCGAACCAGGCTTCGATGCGTTCGATGCCTTCGGTCGGCGCGGCCCTCAGTACCCAGTCCGACGCGGTTTTCTTCATCTCGGCCACGGCTCCCCGCCTTCATCGAAGGCGTTATCGGAATACGGCGATTCGGCGTGCGCTCTCAGCCCTTCCCATACCGCCCGGCAAGCGCCGCCAGATCGCGCCGAACCCACTGCGCATCCGCAGCGAATTTTTCATCGCTCATGCCGGGCTGGCGGAACAGCGTGAGCGCCACCTCAGCGCCCGCGCCGTTCTGATAGACGCGCAACGGAACATAGACCTCATCACCGTTAGACAGATACACCCGATGATCCATCACGCCGAACGCGTTGTGCTCCGTGAAGCGGATCGTCACTTCGCCTTCCGGTCCACGGGCGCGCCAGTGATCGCCCATGTCTTCGAGCGCCGACTGCGCGAGCCCCGACGCCCACGTCGGAAACACCTCAGGACGCCAGATCGCGTCGTAAAGCTCGCGCCAGTCGCGCGCGATCGTCACAGTGATGGTCTGCGTTTGCATCGTCACGTGCGCTTCAGGATTCGATCTTCGACATCACCGCAGTCGCCGGATCGTAGCGATAACCCTTCTGCGCGAGCTGCTGCGCCATCTTGTCGCCGATCAGCTTCTGCTGCGCCTCGCGCAGCACGAGTTCGTGGTCCGGCTTCATGCGCTCAAGTTCAACCGCGAGCCTGCGCATCAGCGCGACTTCGCCGGTGCTGCGGGCATCGATGAAAAGGATCTTCTCGTTGGCCACGTCGAGCCGCTGGCGCAAGTCCTTCGCGTACGTCACCCATTGTTCGGCGTTGGCGCGAAGGTCATCGTACGCTTTCGAATGCGACTTGGCCTGCGCCGAAACCTGACGCTGCAACGACGCGAGCTCGGACTCTTCGCCCTGCTCCTTCTCGACGAGACGCTTCGCCAGGTCCGTCGCGTTCCTCTCGGCGGCCTCGGCGCGCTCGCGCAAGGCGTGGACATCGTTCGATACGCGCGCGAGTTCCGCGCCCTGCTCGGCCTTTTCTTCCATCAACGCGCTGATGCGCTTGCGGGTTTCCTCCAGCTCGCCGCCCACGCGCTCGACGTGATCGCGCTGCGCCACGACTTCCGCGTTGCGCGCAGCCGCGCTTTCGCGCTCCGCCGCCAACGCGCCGCGCACTTCGTTCAACTCGGCTTCCAGCGCGGCCACGCGCGCGAGACTTTCGCTCGCCTGTGCTTCGGCGGCTTGCGCGCGCGCCTGCGCGGCGTTCGCATCCTGCGACGAGCGCTCGACCTGCGCCGAATTGTCATGCGCAATCCGGGTCAGCGCCTCGTGCTCCTGCCGAAACTGATCGCGCTCGTGCGCGATGCGCGCGAGTTCATCGTCCTTGCCCGACAGCAACGCATGCAGATCCGCGTGATCCTGACGCGCCTGATCGCGCTCTTCAACGATACGCGCGAGATCCTGGTCCTTGCCGGCGATCAACGCGTGCAATTGCTCGTGCTGCTGTTGCGTCTGATTGTGCTCGTCCGCGATGCGCGCGAGTTCTTCATCCTTGCCCGCGAGCGCCGCGTGCAATTGCTCATGCTGCTGGCGGGTCTGATCCCGCTCCTGCGCGATGCGCGCGAGTTCGTCGTCCTTGCCCGCGAGCGCCGCCTGCAATTGCTCATGCTGCTGGCGCGTCTGATCCCGCTCATGCGCGATGCGCGCGATGTCTTCATCCTTCGCGGACAACGCCGCGTTCAACGCGTCTTTCGCACGCCGCTCTTCTTCGAGCGACGCCGACACGGCTTCGCGCTCGGCCTGTTCCATCGATGCGCGCCGCGCCGCTTCCTCGATCTGCGTCTCGGCGTTCTGCGCGCGCGCCGTGGCCGTCCCGACCTCTTCGTGCAGGCGCGCGACCGACTCTTCCGACGCGCGCAACGCGCTCAGCGTTTCCGTCATCTGCTGACGGTTCTTTTCGGCTTCGCTGCCGGTCTTCTGGAACTCGGCGAGCGCCTCGTCGCGTTCCGCGAGCGCCGTCGAAAGCCGCTGGTTCAGCGCGGAGAGGCGCTGGCCGGCAAGCCGTTCGGTGTCGTCGCGCGACACGGTCCAGAGCCGCCGCGCGACGTTCACGAGCGTCTCCGCCAGATCGTCGGGAAGCCCGGTCAGCGCCTGCTGCTGCGGCATGTCCGGCGAACGCGCCTCGCGCCAGCGCTGCAGGCCGGCCGCGATGGCGAGGAGCGAACCGCCGCCGGCCGCCTCCCAAACAGTCAGTGGGGAGACCTTGCGGCCTTCTTCGGTCAGGCGATCGGCGATCGACGCGATCTGCTCGACAGTGATGATGTCTACGTCTGTGGGCATAAGCGCCTCGAAAATCAGTGGCGTCGCACTCAAAAAACTGCGATACGTTGTTACATTCGGCTCAATCCGCGCGGGGCGGACAGGGATGATACCCATTTTCCGCGCTCTTCCCTTTGGCCGGATGTCACATCCGGTCAAAAATTGGATTTTCCCGCAAGAGTGTATCGCCTGCATGGCGATAAGTTCGAAGCGTAATACGATATTCACAGAAACGTATCAAGCCCGGACGGTCGATCCGTCCGGGCGTGCGAACATGGCTGAAACCGCGCGCTTACGGCTTCGCGAAAACCGGTCCGAGACCGATGACGTCCGCATCTGTCGAGCGCGCGCCCGACGCGACGCTGCCGCCCGCCGGCGCGCCGTACGCGGTCAGGCCGTGGGCCGCATCGATACGCGCCTGCGCGGCCTGGATGTTGCGCGGGTATTGCGTCTGATCGCTGGCGGGGTCATAGCCCGCCTTTTGCAACTCGACGAGTTGCGCGCGCACTTCCGCGCGAGTAACCGGCTGGCTCGACTGCGCGAACGAAAGGGCCGGAATGGCGACAGCGGCAGCGACGATCAGCGATTGAATGACTTTCATGATTTACCTCCAGAGTTTGTGATGGAAGGCCGTCTTGCCGATCCGCCGTGTGTTTCGGATCGTTCGGGCTTGGAAGTATTAGAACCGCCGGACGTATCCGGCTTGTTTCGCGAAACGCGCGTTATGAAACGCCGTATGTCGGCATTCGTCGCAGATACAGTGCGATACAAAGTCGGCGCGCCGTCTACAATCGGCGGGCGCGTATCGCGACGGGAAACAATCGAGACCATCGACGGAGACAAACCATGCAGACCCCGCGCCCTTCGCTGAACGCCCTGCGCGCGTTCGAGGCCGTGGCGCGCCTGCGCAGCATGACGCTCGCCGCGCAGGAACTGTGCGTCACGCACGGCGCGATCAGCCGGCAGGTGAAGGCGCTGGAGGACACGCTCGGCCTCACGCTGCTGGTGCGCTCGGCGCAGTCGTCGGACCCGACGCCCGAAGGCAGGCGCCTCGCCGAAGGCCTCACGACGGCGTTCAATCTCATCGACGCGAGCATCGAGCAGCTCAAGCCCGAGCCGCTCACGCTGTCGTGCTCCGCGACCATCATGATGAACTGGCTGATTCCGCGCATCGCCGGCTTTCACCGGCGCTATCCGCAAACGGAGCTGAAGTTCAACATGAACTACGACCAGATCGATTTCGTGCGCGACAAGATCAGCGTCGCGATCCGCGCGAGCACGATCGAGCCGCCGAAGGACGCGCTCACGCGCACGCTCATCGACGAGTGGATCGGGCCGGTGTGCTCGCCCGATTACGCGCAGTCGATCGGCCTCGCGACGCCCGCCGATCTCGCGCGCGCAAAACTGCTTTCCGCGCGCACGCGTCCCGAAGCGTGGGCGGACTGGTATCGCGCGACCAGCATCGCGCCCGTTGCCGGCGCAAGCACGGATGCCTACGAACACTTCTATCTGCTGATCCAGGCCGCCGTGTGCGGGCTCGGCGTCGCGCTCGTGCCGCAGATGCTCGTGATGAACGACCTCGTCTCCGGCAAGCTCGTCGCGCCCTTCGGCTTCGCGCCCGGGCCGCGCCAGCTCGTGCTGTGGGTCGCGCCGCATCTGCGCGCGCACGCCGACGTCGCGCAGCTTGAGCGCTGGCTGATCGAGGAAATGAACGAGAGCCTGAAGGAGATGACCGCGTTCCCGCGCGTGCGCGAAGACGCGGCGCTCAGGACGTGATGAGCTTGCCGTATAGCGCGCTCGCGCGCGACAGATGCGCGTGCATCGCGGCAGCTGCCGCGTCGCCGTCGCGCGACGCGATCGCCTCCACGATGCGTTCGTGCTCCGCGAGCGTCAATGATTCGGCGCCGGGCGCACGCACCATCGGCCGATAGTATTCGGACGCCCAGTTGAAGATGGATTCGACGATCGACGGATAGATCGGATTGCCCGTGATATGCGCGATCTCGCGATGAAACGCCATGTCGCAGGCGAGGAATTCGTCGCGATCGTCGACCGCCGCGCGCTGCGCCTCGACCCGCTCGACGAGCCGCGCGATGTCCTCGTCCGACGCGTTCTCGGCCGCCATGCGCGCCGTGCCGGTTTCGAGAAAGAGCCGCGCCGCTTTCAGATGTTCGAGCATGTCCGGTTGCGTGCGCAGCAGATGCATCGTGCCGATCGCGATCTGCGCGATGAGGCTCTGCGCCGTCGGCACGACCACGCGCGCGCGCTCGCCATGCGCGATCTCGACGATGCCGGAGCGCTCCAGCGTCTGCAAGGCTTCGCGGATCGCGGGGCGTCCCACGCCATAGGCTTCCATCAACTCGCGCTCGGACGGAAGCTGCGCGCCGGGCGCGATTTCGCCCGAGCGGATGCGCTCCATCAACCGGTCCAGTACGTCCTGATACAGCTTGCGCCGCTGAATGATGTCCGCCATCGGAATTGCCCGTCTTCGATGATTCTTCGCGCCGACCTTATCACGAAGAAGCCGCTCGGGAAGCGCCGTCGCGCACGTTGCCGAAGAAAGACACGCCGCCGATCTGCCCGCCTTTCAGCACGATTTCGAGGCCGTCGCGGGCGGGATCGTCGGACCATGCGCGGCACAGCGGCGCGCCCGGCGCCATGCCCGCCGCGACGCTCAATGCGCTGATGCCCAGCGTGCTCGCCACTTCGCCCGAGCTGTCGCCGCCCGCAACGACGACGCGCCGCACCGGCGCGCGATCGAGCAAACGGCGCATGACGTCGGCGAGCGTTTCGCCGACGCGGCGCGCGGCTTCGGCGCGGCTCAGGCCGGCGTCCGATGCGATGTCGTCGAAAGTGAGCACGGCGGGATCGTCGGGGCCTTCGGCGCTGAACACGAGCGGGCTGCGACCTTCGCTCACGGCTTGCACTGCGACGCCGACCACGCGTTCGATCTCGGCTTCGCGCGAACGCGCATCGAGCGCGCGGCGCAGTTCAAGCCGCTCGACGCGAAAGCCGTGGTCGCGCGCCCAGCTAATCTGTCCCGCCGTCACCGGCGAGCAGCTTCCGCTGACGGCGGCGATCACATCGACGGCGGATGCGTCCGGCAGTCCGGGCGTCTGCGGCACGAGGCCTTGCGAGCGCCAGTGCGCCGCGAGCGCATATTGCAAGCCCGACGACGACGCCGTGAACACGCCCTCGCCGCGCCCTTCCCAGACGAGCTTGCCAGCGGCAGCAAGCGTCTCCTCGTCGAGCACGTCGATCATGACGACGGGCGCGTCGTCGTTCGTCAGCGCGTTCAGGCGTGCGCCGGCATCGGGCGAACGCAGCCGCACGAAATCGATCAGTTCGATGCGCCGCTGCGTTTGCTGCCGCAAATGCACGCGCAAGTCCGCTTCGTTCATCGGCGTGACCGGATGGCGCGACATCGTCGGATGACGGTCGAGACGGAAGCCTTCGCCGTCGACCGCCGCGAACAGATTGCCGAACGCCTGATAGCGCTTCAGACGCGGCGCGCCGACGATCATCGGCGACCACTTGCCGCGCATCCGCGTGACGCCGATATCGATCGCGCGGCCGATCGAGCCGGTGTGCGGCGATGAATCGAAAGTCGAACACACCTTGTATTGCAGAATCGGCGCGCCCAGTGCCGCGAGGCTCGCGAAAGCGCGCGGCAGTTCGTCGTCCATCCATTGCGGGCTGCGCCCGCGCGACGATCCCGCCAGCCCGACGCATCGCACATCGGGAAAGCGCGCGAGCAGCTCTGGCGTCGGCGCTTGCAGACAGAGCAGCGTCGGGACGCCGGCGGCGCTCAGCGCTTCCATCGCGTCGGTGGAACCCGTGAAGTCGTCGCCGTAGTACGCGAGCAGCAGGCCAGCGGGCCATTGCGTGCTCATTTCCAGAACTCCAGTGCGGTCTTCAATGCCGGATTGCGTTCGGCATGACGCGCGAGCGGCACGCCTTCGATCGCCGCGACCCACGCCTCGCGCAACGCCTCGACGCCCGCCGCCACGCCGCCCGGATGACCGAAGATGCCGCCGCCCGCCGTGTGGATCAAATCCGCGCAGCCGATCGCGGCATACGTATCCGCCGCCTGCAAACCGGTCTGGCCCGAACTGAACACGGGCATCGCGGTCAGCGGCGCTTCGTCCATCACCGGCGACAGGACCGCGCGCGCCGCCGCGATGACGCTTTCATCGGACTCGCTGAACTTGTTGCGCAAGCCATTCACGTGCAGATGGTCCGCGCCCGCGAGACGCCACAGCATCTGCCACGGCGCGTAGTCCCAGCCGAGCGCTTCGGCGCGCGTCAGATAGCCCCAGCCCGCGCGATGCGCGTGAATCGGCAACTGACTGTGCTTGCGCAACTCGGTCATGCCGACGAGACCGATCGAATTGAGGACCGCCATCACGCACGTGCCGCCCTGTTCGAGCACGAGATCGTGACGACGCCTCATCTGGTCGAGATCGCCGGTCACGTTGAACGCGACCATCACCTTCTTGCCGGTGCGCTCGGCGTGATCGTTCACGACGCGCATCACCGCGCGCACGCGTTCGTCGAACGGGCAATGCGAGCCGTCGGCCTGTAGTTCGTCATCCTTGATGAAATCGATGCCGCCCGCGACCAGCGCCTTCACCTGCTCCGCGGTTTCCTCGGGCGAGAGCCCGACGCTCGGCTTGATGATCGTGCCGATGAGCGGCCCGTGCGTCACGCCCGACAGCTTGCGCGTGCCTTCGATGCCGAACGCCGGACCCGGATACGCCGCCGCGAACGACGCGGGCAGGCGCAAGCCGGTGAGACGCAAGCCCGACACCTGCCGCAGCTCGAACAGATTGCCCGCGATGGTCGACATCAGATTCGGCAGCGACGCGCCGAAGTTTTCGATCGGCCACGACAGTTCGAGCACGCATTGCGTGTAGCGTGTCGATGCCGCGCCGCCCGGCAGGCTCGGCGTCTCGCTGTGTCCCAGCACGTCGAGCCGTTCGACGCGCGCGCCCGAACGCGCCTTCAGCTCGGGCGTCTCGTTGGGCAGCGCGATGAAAGTGCCGCTCGACTGCTCGCCCGCGATCGTCTCGGCGGCAATGCGCGGATCGACGCCGGTTTCGAGCCAGTAAGTTGCGTGGATGCGTTCGCTCACGGTCATTCCCTCGTTTCAGGTAATACGGCGAATGCTCTCCGCGATCTCCTCGCGGTCGAACACGTTCTTCCAGTCGTCGCGCATCAGACGCGGCTTGCCGAACTCGATCGCCTTGTTGCACGCATCGGAGAACGCGCCGGGAATCTCATTGAAGATCACCGCGCCGAGAATGTTCATGTGGCCGAGCAGAAAGTCGCGCGCGGCCTGTTCGGGCACGCCGCGCTTGATGGTCTCGTCCATCGCCTCGCGCATCACGTAGAGCAGCGTCGCGCAGATCGTTTCCGACAGACCCGGCTCCAGAATCGCCATCTGATCGACGGTCAGGCGATACGAACGCAGGATCGGCGCATAGATCACCTTCGCGACGGCCTCGCCGAGATCGAACGCTTCCTCCGGCCCTTGCATCAGCGCGCTGACGATAGACTGCTTCGCGTGCGCGCCGCCGAAGTGGTCGTGCACTGACTTTTCGTCGAGGTCGTAGTTGAAGATGATCGGATGGCACGGATGCGCGACGAAGTACGTCAGATCCTTGCGGTCCGGAAGGTGGCCGGCGAACGGCGCGGCGGCGTCGAGCGTCATGACCATCGTGCCGGGCTTGAGCTTCGGCGCGATCTCGTGCGAGAGCTTGCCGATCAGCGTATCGGGCACGGCGAGGATCACCACTTGCGCGCCGTCGAGCGCGGCATCGGCGGACACGCATTCGATGCCGAGTTCATCCTTCAGACGCTTCTGTCCGGCCGCGCCCGGTTCAACGTGCGCGACGCGATAATCCGACTTCAGCAGATTGCTGGAGAGGCGCACGCCCATCTTGCCGCCAGCTCCGAACAACGCGATCTTTTCCTTCATGTCGATATCTCCAATGTGTTTAGTGTGCGTTAGCGGCGACCGCTTCCGGCGTCCGCTCCTGGCTCGTGCGTCCGATGGCGAAAGCCAGCGCGGCGGACATGAGCATCATGGCGCCGACGATCAGCATCGGCAGTTGGTATGAGCCGGTCGCGTCCTTCGCCATGCCGGTGATGTACGGCGCGACGAAGCCAGCGAGATTGCCCACGGTGTTGATGAGCGCGATGCCCGCCGCGGCGGCTGCGCCCGACAGGAAGCGCGCGGGCAGCGCCCAGAAGTTCGGCAGCGCGGAGAAGATCGCGCAGGCCGTCACGGTGATTACGGCGATGGTCGCGGCGGGCGAGTTCATCTGCATGGCGAGCGGCACGCTCAACGCGCCGACGAGCGCCGGCACGCCGATATGCCACGAGCGCACGCCGCGTTTGGTCGCGTCACGACTCCACAGGAACAGCGCGAACGCGGCGGGCAGATACGGAACCGCCGTGATCAGGCCTTTCTGGAACACGTTGAAGTGCGTGCCGAAGCGCGCCTCGAAACCGCCGATGATGGTCGGCAGGAAGAACGCCAGCGCGTAGAGACCGTAGATCAGGCCGAAGTACATCAGCGCGAACAGCCACACGCGTCCGCTCATCAGCGCGGCCATCGGACTGCCGTGGCCCTTGGCCGATGCGCCCTTCGCGCGCTCTTCCTCGTCCAGACGCGTGACGAGCCAGTCGCGCTCGGCGGTCGTGAGCCACTTCGCGTCGGCGGGTTTGTCGGTCAGATAGAACCACGCGATCACGCCGACGAGAATCGCCGGAATCGCGACGCCGAAGAACATGATGCGCCAGCCGGCGAGATCGAACAGCCCGTTGGCCTGGATCAGCAGCGCGGCGAGCGGCGCGCCGATGACGATCGTGAGCGGCTGAGCGAGATAGAACAGCGCGAGGATATGGCTGCGATGCTTCGCCGGCACCCACATGCTGAGGAACAGGATCGCGCCGGGAAAGAAACCCGCTTCAGCGACGCCCAGCAGAAAGCGCAGGGTATAAAGCCCGTTGATGCTGCTGACCCATGTGAACAGCAGCGCGACGACGCCCCACGTGACCATGATGCGCGCGAGCCAGCGGCGCGCGCCGAACTTGTGTAGCGCGAGATTGCTGGGAATCTCCAGCACGATATAGCCGATGAAGAACACGCCCGCCGCGAATCCGAATTGCGCGGCGGTGAGACCGAGATCCTTGGTCATCCCGTTCGGGCCGGCGAAGGAAATCGCGGTCCGGTCGAGAAAGTTGATGAAGAACATCAGTGCGACGAACGGCACGAGCCGCCACGACACTTTTCTGATCGCCGATTGCTCGACGGACTGCGTTTCTGCAACGTTCATGTCTCCTCCAGACGTAGCGCACGAGTGTGGTCAACTGGTGTGATGAGTAGACCACTGCTGGAGGGGTGGAAATATAGGTGGAAACGCCGAAGTTATATGATTTTTTCTCACACCCGCCCTACGATTAATCACCGCAAGGCGCTATTTATAGGACTTTTGAATGATTAAATCTCACAGACGAAACGAGGCTACCCACCCAGCCTGAACTCAGCGGCCTCCCGCGTAACGCCTTCGCATTCCGACGAAAAACTCATCCACATTTCGCCGAAATCCCGCTCAAGAAGCTTGCAGTGAATCTGATAGAGCATCGAATTGCGTAGCCGCTGCATGTCCCGCTCATCGTAGGAGCACAGCAAGCTATGCAATTTCACCTCGATGTCCCGATACGCCTGCGCATCGGGGCAGGCGTCGACTTTCATGGCGATGAAATCGCCCGGATACGCATCGATGAATTCCGCGACATCCGGATAGTGTTTCCGATCGTCGAATCGGAACACGTTGTCCAGTTCATTGAAGAAGTGATATTCGACGAACGGATGGTCATACGTGTTGTACTTCCATCGGCCGGGCTCGATCCCGAAGCACACGCACAGCATTCTTCCGGCGATCTCGTGTGTGTCGCCGTCCTTGAGTTCCTCGATCAGCTTCTCGCGAAAGCCATTCCGATAACCGAGCGTGACCAGATTCGCATGTTCGAGCTCGCGTGCGATTTCTGTCGGGAATTCGTTGGCCTGTTGTTCGTCGAGCCGTTTCGCTTCCAGAAGGTCCTGCAACGCTTCGAAATGCCTGATTCGCTTGCCGAAAAGATTCGCCCGGTTGATGTACGGCGCCGGATTCGCGCTTGCCTCGATGGAACGCGTGTAGCAATCGATCGCTTCCGTGGATCTGAATTGCAGCGCATGGCGCATTCCCTGTTCGAAGAGCGCCTTGCCTTTTTCATGTGCAGCGTCGTGATCGCCCTTTTCTTCGCGTGCATCGTTCGCTGCGTGCAGGTGCGCGCGCGCGAAATCTTTCGTGAAATCGGCGGCGCCCACGATCTGCGCGGAACGGCTGAAGCCTTCCTTTTCGAAGCTGGCGGCGGCGGTCATCACCGCGTTGGCCACGTTCTGCTGCGAAAACCACGCCTTCGCCTGTTCCGCCGACATGCCCGCATCGACGGCCGCCCTGGTCGTCTCGACCACGAGTTGCTTTTGAAACGCCGGGTTGAGAATCGATGTCGGCAGCGTGGCGCTGCCCGCGCGCGCGGCTGCGTGAGCACTGGCTTGCGCGTCCAGATAAGCGGCGCGCGTTTTGGCCGCCTTGCCTCGCAGATAACCGCGACCGAGAAGAATGGCGACCCAGGCGATCAGGGACAGGCCGGTCGTCGGCCAGGCGAGGAACAAGGCCACGAGAAAAAGCAACGCCATGAAAGAGCGAACTCCATTTGCAAATATCCGTAGACGTCGATATCGGCATGTCAGCGGATAGCTTTAGGTTTTTTCACAGCGCCTTGCTTTATCGGCTATCGCGAAGGCCGCTTTCATAGATTTAATCGAATGCCTGCAATGTATATTTAGATTATCGGTACCAAGGACGACGTTTCTGAAATTGCCTCGCCAAGGCTCCACGCGTGTCTGAATCAGGAAAGGCAGTTGGAATTATTCATTTGGTATCCGAAAGCAATTCATACGAACAAACGCAATTTCCGGGATGCGTAGATGATTGCTGAATTGCTCAGGTCTCAGCCGGAAATTGCGTTGTTCGCAAGTCTTGCACTCGGATATCTGATTGGTTCTCTCAAAATCGGCCCAATCCAGCTGGGCGGCGTGTGCGGCACGCTGATCGTTTCGCTGCTGCTCGGTCAAACGGGCGCGCGCCTGTCGCCCGACCTCAAGAACGTCGCGTTCGCGCTCTTCATCTTCGCGCTCGGTTTCACGGGCGGCCCGCAGTTCTTCGCCAATGTCGGGCGCGGCTGGCGCTATGGGGTTCTGTCGATCGTCGAGATCGTCTCGGTGCTCATTCTCGTGATGCTCGCCGTCGCGCTGCTGCATCTCGATCCCGGCACGGCGGCTGGGCTGCTGGCGGGCGCGGCGACCGAATCGGCCGTGATCGGCACGGCGTCGGAAGCCGTCGCGAAGCTCGGCTTGCCCGATGCCGACACGCTGCGCCTGCAGGCGAACATCGTCACCGCGTACAGCGTCAGCTATCTGTTTGGGCTTATCACCATCGTGCTCTTCACGAGTCAGTTCGCAGCGCTCCTGTTGCGTGTGAATCTGCGCGAGGAAGCCGAGCGCGTATGGCGCAAGCTCGGCGGCGGCGATTCGCTGGGCGAAGGCGAGCGGCTCGCCGCGCCCGCGCTCGTGGGACGCGCGTTTCGCGTCGGGCGGGCGGCGGGCGTCACGGTCAGCGGGTTCGAGGCGCAATACGGCCACAGCCTGACCGTCGAGCAGATCGAGCGTGGCGGCGCGCCGCTTGCCGTCGCGCCCGGCGTGATGCTCGCGGCGGACGATCTCGTGCTGATCGGCGGGCGGCGCGAGGCGCTGATCGAAGCCGCGCCGTCGCTCGGTGAAGAGGTCGCGTCGGGCCACCATTTTTCGACAGCGCTCGCCGAGATGGTCGACGTCGTGCTCACGCGCAAGGACGCCCACGGCGCGACGATCCGCCAGTTGCGCGAGCGCGCCGACCCCGAGCAGGGACGCGGCATCTACATCGCGGCCGTGACGCGGCTGGAGAACCGCGTGCCCGCGCTGCCCGGCACCGTGCTCAATCGCGGCGACGTGCTGACGCTGGTCGGCGCGAAGGCCGACGTGCTGCGCGGCGCGCAGCGGCTCGGCTACCTGCTGCCGGCCACCTTGAAGACCGACTTCGTGTATCTCGGCCTGGGCGTGCTGGTCGGCATGGCGATCGGCCGGCTGTCGGGCACGTTCGGCGGCGTCACGCTCGCGCTCGGCACGGGCGGCGGATGTCTGCTGTCCGGACTGCTGTTCGGGTGGGTCCGCTCGTTCCATCCGATCGTCGGCTCGCTGCCGCCGGCGGCGGCGCAAATTCTCAAGGACTTCGGGCTCGCGACCTTCATCGCGGCTGTCGGCCTGTCGGCGGGGCCGGATGCGATCAAGCTCGTGCATCAGTACGGCCTTGCGCTGCCTGTCGCCGGAATTCTCCTGGTGCTGGTGCCGGGCCTGTTGTCACTGTGGATCGGCCGGATGTTCCTGAAACTCGATCCGCCGATGCTGCTCGGCGCAATCGCCGGCCAGCAGTGCAGCACGCCCGCGATCAGCGCGCTCGTCGGGGTGACGGGCAATTCGACGCCCGTCATCGGCTACACGATCACCTACGCGTTGTCGAACATTCTGCTGCCGCTGATGGGGCCCGTGGTCGTCGGGCTGGCCGCGCACGTTCGTGGCTGAAGGCGCCGCATCGCGCACGCAAGAAAACGGGAGGCCAACGAACCAACATCGAATGACTGCGTAAGTCGGAACCGAATCGCGTTTTCATTGAGAGGGCACGATGGACTGGATACACAACATCTTTCACAAGTCACCCGAGATAGCGTTGTTCCTGTCGCTGGCCGTGGGGTACTTCATCGGCCAGATCAACTTCGGCAAGTTCCAGCTCGGCGGCGTGGGCGGCTCGCTGCTGGCGGCCGTCGTGATCAGCCAGGCGGGCGTGTCGATCGACAACGGCGTGAAAGCGGTGATGTTCGCCGTCTTCATCTACGCGGTCGGCTACGACTCGGGGCCGGGCTTCTTCAACTCGTTGAACCGCAAGACGCTGCGTGAAATCGCGATGGCGGTGTTTCTGGCCGTATCGGCGCTCGTGACCGTCATCATCTGCGCGAAGATTTTCCATCTGAACAAGGGGCTCGCAGCAGGCCTCGCGGGCGGCGCGCTCACGCAGTCGGCCATCATCGGCACGGCGGGCGATGCCATCGCGCGTCTCGGCCTGCCCGCCGAAGAAGTGAAGTCGCTGCAGTCGGACGTCGCCATAGCGTACGCGGTGACCTACGTGTTCGGCTCGCTCGGCGCGATCATCGTGTGCGTGAATATCCTGCCGAAGTTCATGGGACGCGACCTGCGCTCGGCCGCGCTCGATGCCGAAGCGAAGCTTGCGGGCGGCACGCCGTCGCGCGGACCGGGGCAACTCGCGGCGCTGCCCGAACTGGTCGGGCGGGCGTTCAGGGTCGGACCGGCGGCGGGGCGCAAGGTCTCCGAGATCGAAATGGCGGCGCAGGATTTCGTGTCGGTCGAGAAGATCCGGCGCGCGGGCAAGGAGATCGAGCCGGGGCCGGACGTCGTGCTCGCCGCCGATGACATCGTGCTCGTGGTCGGGCGGCGCGAAGGCATGGTGCCCGTCGCGCCCAGGATCGGCACGGAAATATCGGACGTCACCGATGTCAGCGCGGTCATGCAGACGCGCCAGGCCGTGTTCACCGCCAAAGGCCTGAACCACACGACGATCCAGAAAGTGCGCGAGACCGTCGACCGCGATCTGCGCCACGGCGTTTTCCTCGAAAGCATCACGCGCGTCGGGCAGCCGGTGCCGATCCTGCCCGAAACGCAGCTCGAACACGGCGACGTGCTCACCTACTTCGGCTCCGCGAAAGACACGAAGCGCGCGGTGGAGGCGACGGGCTACGAGCTGCCCTACTCGATCAAGACCGACTTCATCTACATGGGCGTCGGCATGGTCGTGGGGCTGTTGATCGGGCTGGTCGTGGTCAACATCGGCGGCGTGCCGCTCACGCTCGGGTCGGGCGGCGGCTGCCTGCTCGCGGGCCTCGTGTTCGGCTGGATGCGCGGCAAGCATCCGATGTACGGCGTGATGCCGCCCGCCGCTTCGCGCCTGTTGCAGGACTTCGGGCTGGCGGCGTTCGTCGCGGTGGTCGGTCTGAACTCGGGACTGCAGGCCGTGACGACGATCAAGCAGCTCGGCATCACGATCTTCCTGCTCGGCGTGGTCGTGACGATGGTCCCGCTGCTGCTCACGATGCTGTTCGGCCGCTACGTGCTGCGCTACGACAACGCGGCGATTCTGGCGGGCGCGCTGTCCGGCTCGCGCAGCGCCAACCCGGCGTTCGGCGGCGTGCTGGACAAGGCCGAAAGCGCCGTGCCGACCGTGCCGTTCGCGATCACGTATGCAATCGCGAACGTGCTGCTCACATTACTGGGACCGCTCGTCGTCGGTCTGGTTTGAATCTTTCACTGGAGAACGCATCATGGCAAAGGCCAACAAGAGCAAGGATCAGGCAGCGCTGCAGGCTTTGAGTCCGTTCGAACTGAAAGACGAGCTGATCAAGGCGGCGGGCGGCGGAGCGGTCGAACGTCCGGCCAATATCTCGATGCTGAACGCCGGACGCGGCAACCCGAACTTTCTCGCGACGATCCCGCGCCACGGCTTCTGGCAGCTCGGCCTCTTCGCGATGCGCGAGTCGGAGCGCTCGTTTGCGTACATGCCCGAGGGCGTCGGCGGTTTTCCGAAGCGCGAGGGACTGTCGGAGCGCTTCGAGTTGTTCCTGCGCGAGAACAAGGGCGTGCCCGGCATCGCGTTTCTCGCGGGCGCCGTGTCGTATGTGCGCGATCAACTCGGACTCTCGGGCAACGATTTCCTCTATGAGATGTGCGAAGGCATTCTCGCGTCGAACTATCCGGTGCCGGACCGGATGCTCAAGCTCTCGGAAGTCATCGTCGGGCAATATCTGCGGCGCGAGATGATCGGCAAGTATCCGTTCGTCGGCGAGTTCGACATCTTCGCGGTCGAAGGCGGCACGGCCGCGATGACGTACATCTTCAACACGATGAAGCAGAACCATCTGATCAAGGCGGGCGACACCATCGCGCTCGGCCGCCCGATCTTCACGCCGTACATCGAGATTCCGACGCTCGGCGAGTACGACCTGAAAGTCGTGAATCTGGATGCCGATGTCGAGAACAACTGGCAATACTCGAAGGCCGAACTCGACAAGCTGCGCGATCCGAAGGTCAAAGCGTTCTTCCTCGTGAACCCGAGCAATCCGCCTTCGGTGAGGATCAGCGACGAGAGCCTCGAATACATCGCGCAGATCGTCAAGGAACGCCCCGATCTGATCCTGCTGACGGACGACGTGTACGGCACCTTTGCCGACGACTTCGTGTCGCTGTTCGCGCTCGCGCCGAAGAACACGATTCTCGTCTACTCGTACTCGAAGTATTTCGGCGCGACGGGCTGGCGGCTCGGCACGATCGCGACGCACAAGGACAACATCCTCGACAAGCTGATTTCCGAGTTGCCGAAGGACACGAAGAAGATCCTGCACCATCGCTACGAGTCGATCACGACCGAGCCGGACAAGCTGAAGTTCATCGACCGGCTGGTTGCGGACAGCCGCACTGTCGCGCTGAATCACACCGCCGGCCTGTCGACGCCTCAGCAAGTGCAGATGGTGCTGTTCTCGCTCTTCTCGCTGATGGACACGCCGGATGCCTACAAGGACGCGCTCAAGCGCCTGATCCGCAGCCGCAAGCGCGCGCTTTATGAAGAGATCGGCATTGCGTTCGACGAGAAGGACGCGAACCAGGTCGACTACTACTCGATCATCGACATGGAGTATTTCGGCGAGCGTGCGTACGGACGCGAGTTCGTCGACTGGCTGCTCAAGCACACGGAGGCGTCGGAACTGCTGTTCCGTCTGGCGACCGACGCGCGCGTCGTGCTGCTGCCGGGCATGGGCTTCGGTACGAAGCATCCGTCGGGGCGCGTGTCGCTCGCGAATCTCAACGAGTCCGATTATCGGAAGATCGGACGCGCGATCCGCAAGCTCACCGACGAGTATGTCGAGCGCTACAACAAGGAGACGGGCAAGAAGATCGAGAGAAAAGAGGTCAAGTAAGGACGACCGTGCCAGGACTGCCCGCTGCATGCGGCGGGCAGCCGCCCTCACGCCGCGACGCGCAACGCCCCCATCCCGCCCTTGCCCCGGCTCACCGCAGCCAGCGCCGCGAGACTGATCATCGCGGTAAACATCATGTAGAAGCTCGGCGCGGCCTTGCTGCCGGTCGCGCTCAGCAGCCAGATGATGATCGCGGGCGTGAAGCCGCCGAACACCGTCACGCCGATGTTGTAGCCGATCGACATGCCCGTCGCGCGCGTCGACACGGGAAAGATCTCGGACATCAGCGCCGGCAACGCGCCGAAGTAGATCGCCTTGAGCAGCGCCAGCCACGCGACGAGCGCGAACAGCGCCGGCACAGACACATGCCCGACGACATACGCGAACGCCGGATACCCCGTCACGAAGAGCAGCAACGCGGCGGTCGACATCTGCTTCACGCGCCCGATCTTGTCCGACAGATGGCCCGCGAACGGCGTGACCAAGGTCAGCATCAATCCCGCGACTGTGCTCGCCGCGAAGCCCGTCGAGGCATCGAGATGCAGCTCGCGCATCGCGAACGTCGGCACGTACTGCAGCAGATAGTTCACTGCCGTCGATACCGTCAGCGCGCCGATCGAAATCAGCAGCAAGGTCTTTTGCCGCGCGAACACATCGCGCACGGGCGTGGCCGTGTGTTCGGCTTCGGTGTAATCGGTCGCGTCTTCCAGATAGCGGCGCAGGAACAGCCCCGCCGGCCCGATCAGCAAGCCGAAGAAGAACGGAATGCGCCAGCCCCACGCGGCGAGTTCGGCGGCGGGCATCAGCTTGGCGAGCGCGAAACCGAAGAGCGACGCGAGCAAGGTCGCGAGCCCTTGCGTCGCGAATTGCCAGCTCGCGAGCAGGCCGCGCCGGTCGGGCGCGTGCTCGATCAGCATGGCCGTGGACGCGCCGAACTCCCCGCCCGCCGAAAAGCCCTGGATCAGACGCGCGATGAACACGCCCGCCGGCGCGATCAGCCCGATCGATGCGTAAGTCGGAATCACCGCGATGATCGCCGTGCCGATCATCATCAGGCCGACCGACATCATCAGCGCCGCCTTGCGTCCGCGCTTGTCGGCATAGGCGCCGAGCACCATGCCGCCGATCGGCCGCACCAGATACGACGCGCCGAACGAGCCGAAGGTGAGCAGCATCGACGCTGTCTCGTTGGCGGCCGGGAAAAAGTTCTTCGCGATATACACCGCGAAAAACGCATAGATCGCGATATCGAACCATTCGAGCGCGTTTCCGACCGAAGTCGCGAGCACGATCTGCGTCAGACTCAGAGGCTTTTTGTTCATGATGTCCGCGTGTGAGTGAAGTCGTCTGTCAACGGGCGTTGCGCGTGGCGACGATCGCCTCGCCCGCTTCGCCGAGATCCCACCAGAGGCCCGCCATCAGGCCGAGCGATTCGCGCATGACCGGCGCGAGCACGTGCTCGTTCGGCGCGTGCTGATTGCAGGCGGGGTATGAATGCGGCACCCAGAGCGTCGGCAGGCCGAGCGTTTTGGCGAAGACGTCGTTGGGCACGGTGCCGCCGAGATTCGGCAGCAAGGCCGGCTTCTTGCCGGTGGTCGCGCGCATCGAATCGAGCGCCCAGTGGACCCACGGATCGTCGAGTTCGAGACGCGTCGCGGGCGTGCCGCGCGTCGCCTTCACGCTCACTTCGGTGAAGCCGTGTTCCGCGAAATGGCGTTCGAGATGTGTCTGCAAGTTCTCCCAGTCCGTGCCGACGACGAAGCGCAACTGGCACACCGCTTTCGCGGCGGGCGGAATTGCGTTGACGGGGGCATCGGCGTTGCCCGATTTCATCGCGAGCACTTCGAGCGCGTTCCAGCCGATCACGCGTTCGGTCGGCGTCAGGCCCGGTTCGCCCCACGTCGGATCGATGTCGGGCGAGCTTTCGTCGCGGCCCAGTTCGATATCGGCGAGCGCGGCGCGGACCGCATCGGAAATCGGCGGCGGCCGCAATCCTTCCACAGCGATGCGCCCGTTGCGATCGACGAGACTCGCGATCGCATGCGACAGCACGACCGCCGGATTGCGCAACACGCCGCCCCAGTTGCCCGAGTGATGCCCGCCTTCGCGCAGATCGACCGTCAGTTCGAACGGCACGCCACCGCGCGAACCGAGAAAGAGCGTCGGACGCTCCGCCGAGACGCGCGGCCCGTCGGACGCAATGAACACGTCGGCTGCGAGCGCGTCCTTGTGCGCGGCGCAGACTTCGTCGAGACCCGGCGAACCGATTTCCTCGCCGGTCTCGAAGATCACCTTCACGTTGTAGCCGAGCCTGCCGTCGCGCGCCTGGAGCACCGCTGCGAGCGCCGCGAAGTTGACCGAATGCTGGCCCTTGTTGTCGGCGGTGCCGCGCCCGTACCAGCGGTCTTTGTCGACGACGATCTCCCACGGCTTCAGGCCCGCGCGCCATTGCTCGTCGTAGCCGCGCACGACATCGCCGTGGCCATAGGTCAGCACGGTCGGCGCGCGGTCCGACTCGTGCCGTTCGGCGATCAGAAACGGCGGCCCGCCCGCGACGGGGTTGTCGACGACGCGCGCCGTGAAGCCGAGACGCGCGAGCGTGTCGCTGACTTCATCGGTCAGATAGGCGTTCAGCGCGGCGTTCGGCCCGTTCTGGCTCTCGGTGCGAAACGCGACGCGACGCTGCAAATCGGCGAAAAACGCGCCCGAATCGAACGATTTGCAGGCGAGATCGATGGCGGTTTTTCGAGTGTTCAGGGGCTCTTTCACGACGTCTCCGGATGAATGATCACTGCAATTCCGGCCAGTCTAGAAACGCCATAAATTCGCGACAATTTCAAAATTTGCGGATAGCATTGCCGAAAAGGCAACGCTCAACCCGCGAGGAAAGCATCGTGCTGCATGGCATCGCACTCAAATACTTCGTGGAAGTCGCGCGTGCCGGCTCGCTCGCGGCGGCGTCGGAACAGCTTCACGTGGCGGTGTCGGCGATCAGCCGGCAGATCGCGAAGCTGGAGGAGCAGGCGGGCACGCCGCTATTCGAGCGCATGCCGCGCGGCATGATCCTGACCGAAGCGGGCGAACTGCTGGTGCAGCACGCGCGTCGCGCGCTGATGGATGGCGACGCGGTGCTCGACGAAATTTCGGACATGCATGCGCTCGGGCGCGGGATCGTGCGCATCGGCTGCACGGAGGGTTTCACGCGCTGCTTTCTGCCGAGCGTGATGGCGACGCATTATCGCGAGCACCCGCGCACGCGCTTCGTGATGCGCTCCGGCACGCCCGGGCAGGTCGAACATTGGGTGGCGAGCGGCGAAGTGGATGTGGGGCTGGCGTTTTCGACCTCGACATCGACGGCGCTGAGCATCGAATACAGCGTGAAGGCGCCGGTATGCGCATTGCTGCCGCCGACGCATCCGCTCGCGGGCAAGCCGAGCGTCACGCTCGACGATATCCTTCAGTACCCTACTGCCGTGCTCGATCGCGGCACCACGGTGCGCCAGTTGATCGACTGGTGTTGTTCGGCGCGCGGCGTGCATCTGGAGCCGGTGCTCACGAGCAACAACTCGAGCGCCATGCATCATTTCGCCGCGCTCACCGGCGCGATCACGCTGGGCAGCGCGGTCGCGCTCGAAGGCGATCCCGGCCCGCCGACGCTCGTCGCCACGCCTATCGACGAGCCTTTGCTCAACGAGCGTCTGCTGCAGGTGACGGTGATGCGCGAGCGCCGTCTGCCGCCCGCGGTCGATCAGTTTCTCAACACGCTGACGGACGCGTTGCGCGAGAGTCTGGGCAAGCCCGAGGCGCGCGCGGCGAAGCGAAAAAAGCGTTAGCCGGTTATTGCGTCGCGACCCACCAGGTCGTACCGGCGGCATCGCGGAAGCCGCCACGGAGGTCGTCATCGGCGCGTTTGCGCTCGGGCGCCTGCACGCTTTGCGCGCCATGTTGCAGCGCGCGGTCGTAGACGGCTTGCGCGTCGGGCACGTAGACGTGGATGTGCGGTCCGGACGATTGCTGATCCGTCGCGCCGCCGCCGATCATCACGACACTGTCGTCGATGCGCACTTCGGCGTGCATCAGCGAACCATCGGGACGATCGAAACGGCGGATCAAGGCGCCGTCGAAGACGCGTTCGAGAAACGTGATGATCGCTTCGGCGTTTGCGCAGACGAGATAGGGGCTGATGGACGGATAGGTGGCGGGTTTCCAGTCGGGCATGACGTTACTCGAAGTCGTGACGAGTCGATCAGCGTAATGGAATCCCGCGCCGGCTTCAAACCCCTTCCGCCACATCCACATCGTCCAGCTTCTGCTCCACTGCCCTCGGCATCTCGGCGGTCGCCTTCGGCGCAGGTTCGAATCGATGCACGTCATGCGTCACGAAGCCCAGATCATGACTCGGCACCTCGAACCACTCCGGATGCCCGAACGAACGGCGAATATCTTCGAGCCCGCTCGCCCAGTGTTCGTCCATCGTGTCGTTGCTGAACTCGTAGTCCTTGTAGTGCCCTTCGAAGAACTTGTTCTTGTAGATGAGATGCACGACGTTCACCGCGCCGCCATCCGCGACCTGCCGCGCTTCGCGCAACAACGGATGCGTACGGCGCACTTTCTCGGGAACGTGCTCCAGCAGTTCCTTGATGAGCCGCGCATGCTTCTGGTTATGCGAAACGAAGTCAGTGATCGCGCGCGTTCTGCTCGAATACTGAATGTCCTTCGTGCGCTCGCTGATATCGAGAAAATCGCCGGGCAGCGTGCCGCGCGCGCTCCACAGATCCACCTGAAACACGAGCGTGTCCTTGTGCTGGCTTTCGCGGATGATTTCCGTCAGCGGCGTATTCGATACGAGGCCGCCGTCCCAGTAGAACTCGCCATCGATCTCCACCGCCGGAAAGCCCGGCGGCAACGCACCCGAGGCCATGAAATGCTCGGGCGCGAGGCGCATCTTCGTATTGTCGAAGTAAATCAGATTGCCGGTGCGCACATTCACCGCGCCCACCGACACGCGCATCGCGCCATCGTTGATGCGGTCGAAATCGGCAAACTGCAGCAGCGTTGCGCGCAGCGCCGACGTATCGTAGAAGCTCACTTCGCTCGGGCGCTTGCTGTTCGTCTGGATCGACGGCACCTGCACGCGCGGCGAGAAGAAGCCTTTCTGTCCTTCGGTCAGCGCGCGCGCCGCGGCCCACATGCTCGAAAACTTGCGGCCGATATTGGCGAACCCGAACGCGGCGGGCACGAACGCGCCCACATGCCCGATCAGATCCGCGGGCTGACAGATCGTGTTCCAGAAACCGCGCAGCGCGGCCACGCGGTCTTCCGGCGCATTGCCCGCGATGATCGCGGTATTCAGGGCACCAATGGAAATGCCCGACGTCCACGTCGGTTCGACGCCGACTTCGGCAAGCCCTTCGAACACGCCGGCCTGATAGGAACCCAGCGCGCCGCCGCCTTGCAGCACGAGGCAAACATCATCGTAGTCCGGCAGCGCGACATCGTTCGGCTGCGTGAGTGTGTTGCGTTGACCGCGGCGCATGGATTCTCCTTATTGCATGAACCAGCCGTGGCTCACGACGACCGACTGCCCCGTCAGCGCATTCGATTCGAAGCCCGCGAGGAAGGCAACCGTGTTCGCGACATCGGCGACGGTCGTGAATTCGCCATCGACCGTTTCCTTCAGCATCACGTTCTTCACGACTTCCTCTTCCGAGATGCCGAGCGCCTTCGCCTGCTCGGGAATCTGCTTCTCGACGAGCGGCGTGCGCACGAATCCGGGGCACACCACGTTGGCGCGCACACCGCGCGGACCGCCTTCCTTCGCGACGACGCGCGCGAGTCCCAGCAAGCCGTGCTTCGCCGTGACATACGCCGACTTCAGCTTCGACGCCTCATGCGAGTGCACCGATCCCATGTAGATGATCGAGCCGCCCTTGCCCGACGCGTACATATGCTTGATCGCGGCCTTCGTCGTCAGGAACGCGCCGTCGAGGTGGATCGCGAGCATCTTCTTCCAGTCGGCATACGCGTACTCTTCGATCGGCGCAACGATCTGGATGCCCGCGTTCGATACCAGCACATCGATGCCGCCGAGCTTCGCCACCGTTTCTTCGATGCCCGCGTTCACCGCGTCTTCGCTGGTCACGTCCATCGACACGGCGATGGCCTTGCCGCCCGCCGCGACGATGCTGTCCGCGACCTTCTGCGCATTCGCGAGATTCAGATCGGCGATGACGACCGCCGCGCCATCGGCCGCGAGCTTTCGCGCGGTCTGTTCGCCGATGCCGCTCGCTGCGCCCGTGACGAGCGCGACTTTTCCTTGCAGTGCCATGTGTTTGTTCCTTGATCGAATTGATGCGAAGTTATTGATTGACGGCGAGCTTGAGCGCGTCGGGCGGTGCGAGATAGTCGTAGGCGACTTCGCCGATATCGAGCGTGAGATTCGCGATGACATGCCGCGCGCCGACGACCTTGCGCACCGGCAGATCCGCAACGGGCGCGAGCGCGTGCGCGTGCAGTTCGAGCGCGGCGGGCCCTTCCCATGCACCGATCACGCTCACGTCGCGCAGAAAGAAGCGAACCAGTTCGCACACGCGCGCGGTGCCGTCGACGTGCGGGATCACCTTCAGCAGATAGTTCGGCGTATCGGCGAGCTTCTTGCGCTCGGCTTCCAGATCGAGCGGACGATACTTGTAGCCCATCGTGCCCGTCGCGATGCGTTGCGTGCCGTAATCGAGCGTGCCGAGCAACGTGTCCTTGCCATCGACGCCAAGACGCGGCGACGCGAGCTTCTTCGGAAAGCCCCAGATCTCGCGGCCGCCCGCGATCGGGCCTTCGTCGTCGAGATACATTGCATGCGTGTAGCTGCCCTGGTTGCCATCCGGATCGATGACGGAAATCACCTGACCGCTTTCGGTGTAGTCGCCGAAGCCCGATGAATCCGGCATGCGAATGAATTCGTAATGCACCAGACCGTTGTCCACCTTGAGCGGTTCGGGCACGACCGCGCGCAAGGCGTCGAGGTCGGTCTCATAGGAGATGATGAAGTACTCGCGCTCGAGAAAGCGAAACGGCGGACGCGGGTAGGCGGGATTGTGCACAGGCATGGCGAAGGCATTCCTGCGGATGTCGTCTTCTTTCACTGGGTCGTCCCTGAGTTGAGAACAGGCACGATAGTAGATGCAGTCGATGACATTTGTCGCGGACCATCCTGTGCGCGAACGCAGCTATCGAAGCAACGCGAAGCGACAAAATCTTGCTTGATCAGGCACTTGAGTACCCCTTCTGCCAAATTGCACTTTTTTGTGCAATATACTGTTGCCTCAGCGGCGTCACGCGAAAGCGGAACCGCAGCGCTACCCGCTCGGCTCTCACAAATGCATGAACGCGAGCGCGCCGTTGTGTTTATCGAGTCTCATGTTACGTACAGTGCGAAGCGGCGACTCACGCGTTGCTTTGCGGTTTCCAAGGCCATCTCCTCCAAGCGAGTCTCCGATGAAAACGTCCCTGAAGAAATCTCTCGTGCTTTTGGTGCTGACGGCGTTCGCCGCGCCGACACTGTCGTTCGCGGCTGCGGACTACCCGTCCAACAAGTCGCGTCCCGCGTATCACAAGAAGGGCCAGAAACATCACAAGAAGTCTTCGTCGACCACGACGCCGCCTCCAGCCGCACCTGCGCAGTAAGGCTTCTTCATCGATAAAAGCACGCGCGTCCCTCGCCGGACGCGCGTGCTTTTTCGTTTTTTGGAAGTTATCTGTAAGAAAGCGCGCGCATCGCTTCGATGCGCGCGGTGTCGATATGCCCGCGCGTGGCCATCGCTTCGAGCGCGGCCAACGCCGATGCCGCACCGCAGATCGACGCGGCTTTCGCGTCGGCATCGAGTTCGAGTGCGGCCGAACGGCTGGCACCGTGCGCGCGCCAGATCTTCCAGCACGCGAGGTACGCCAGCACGAAACCCAGGCCGGGCGCGCTCACGCGCCAGAGGTCTTCATCAAACGAGCTGGCGAAGAACACGCACGGTATGGCGAAGAGCATGGCGACGCAGAGGCTCGTCCACGCGAAGTCGATGAGCATCGTCCGGCGTTGCGTCGCATGGCCGACTTCGTGCGCCACGACGATGCACAGCAGCGGCTCCGGCAACGCGAGCGTGGCGCGGTCGATCTCGATGCGGTTGAACAAGGCCTCATAGCACGCTCCGGCGGACGTCGCGACGAAGCGCACGTGTGGCGGCGCGACGTGGAGCGCCGCGGCGTCGTCCGCGACGAGCGAGAGAATATGCCGTTCCTCCGCGCACAGCGGCCTCATGATGATCACGGCTCCGGGCTATCGGTCCACTCGCTGCGCGCCTGCCAGGCATCGATCTCGGCGTCGAGCTTCGTGAGCTTGGTGCGCACCAGTTCCAGCCCCGGCGCACCGAGCACGAGATGCCCCGGCGGCTCGGCCGACGTGACCGCTTCGATGATCACCTGCGCGGCCCGCGCGGGATCGCCCGGCTGCTTGCCGCTGCGCTGCGCGATCGCCGCGCGCCGCACGCCCGAGGTCTGCGCGTAATCGTCGATGACATTGCGCGTCTGCTTCAGCGACCGCCCCGCCCAGTCCGTACGAAACGGCCCCGGCTCGACCGCGGTCACCTTGATGCCGAGCGTTTCGGTTTCGCGCGCGAGCGCTTCGCCGAGGCCTTCGAGGGCGAACTTCGTCGCCGCGTAATAGCCGCTGCCTGGATTGCCGACGAGCCCGCCGACCGACGTGATGTTGACCACGTGCCCCGAGCGACGCTCGCGCATGCGCGGCAGCACGGCCCTGATCATCGCGGCGGCGCCAAAGAAATTCGTTTCGAACATCGCGCGCACTTCGTCGTCTTCGCCCTCTTCCACAGCCGACAGATAGCCGAAGCCCGCGTTGTTCACGAGCACGTCGATATGACCGAAGACGGCATAAGCATTGTCGATTGCGGAGCGGATTTCATCGGCGCGCGTGACGTCGAGACGCACCGCGATTGCGCGATCCTTTGCGCGTTCGACGAGATCGGCGACGCTGTCTGGATCGCGCGCGGCCACGACCGCGCGCCAGCCCTTCTCGATCACCGCCGACGCCAGTTCGCGGCCGAAACCGGTCGAGCATCCGGTGATGAACCAGACAGGCGCGTCATTGGAAACGGTCATTACGGTTCTCCATGGAAAACGCGCGGCGTGCCGATCGCTGCGACCGTGACGCGCGCACGTATGTTCGTTCGTAATCGGGATCTCACGCCATGTTGCAACAAATCTCGCGCGCATGCAGCGCGTGCTCGAGCTACCGCAACGCCGGCATGCGAATCGCGCGATGCTGCCGCGGCTCGACCAGAACCGCCTGCTCGATGCGGGCAGCGACCTGCCTCCATCCGGCGAGTTCGTCGTCGAGCACGGCGAGCGTCAGAAGAATGCGCTCGCGGTCGTGTTTCGTCTGCGCATGCTCCGCGCTCGCCCGCAACGACACGAGCGACGCCTCGCGCTGCGCGATCTGCCGCGCGATTCTCTCTCTCAGGCGTTTCAGCGATTCGTCCATTTCCGTGTGACAGGATGATGTCACTGACCCTTGAGCAAACACCGCGCCCGGCCCGTCCGACGCACAATGCCGCCTGCGTGCAAGGCGATGTCGCTCCCGTGCTACACGCCCGCGCTGTCCCGTCCTTATAGTGAGCCGTCGATCCGGCGCGCATTCATTCGAGGCGAAAGCGTGAGCACTGAAGAACTGGGCAGCATGAGTCCGGCGGGCGGATGCCATCAACGCGATGACACCGGGCCTCCTTTTGGCCGCATCGTTTCGTCGATCGCCAGCCTGTTGCTCGGCTTCGCGCTGCTCGTGATGGGCAATGGCCTGCTCGGCACGCTGGTCGCGCTTCGGATGGTCCACGCGAACTTTCCTGCTGCCACCATCGGCTTCGTTCAGGCCGCTTATTACACTGGTTTCATGCTCGGCGCATGGCGCGGGTCGGCGATCATCGTGCGCGTCGGGCATCATCGCGCGTTTGCGGCCTTCGCGGCGCTTGCCGCGTGCAGCGCGCTCGGTTATGCAGTCAGTTCGCAAGCGCCCGTCTGGATGGCGTTGCGCTTCATGACGGGCTTTTCACTCGTCGGCATCTTCGCCGTGATGGAGAGCTGGCTCAATGGCGTCGCGCCCAATGCCTTTCGCGGACGCGTGTTCTCCGTCTATCTCATCACCACGTATCTGTGCGTGGGCGCGGGGCAGTTTCTCATCGGCGTCGCGAGTCCGAATGGCTTCGAATTGTTCAGCCTCGTGGCGGCCCTCTTTGCGTTGTCGCTCGTGCCCGCGAGTCTCGCGCGTGCTTCCGTAGCGGATAGCGATGAACGGCCCGCGCCGGCCGGTCCGCTCGAATCGCCGCCGAAGACAAAGCTCAAGGCATTGCCAACACTATGGCGCGACGCGCCGCTCGCGTTATGGGGATGCTTCGCGTCGGGTCTGCTCAACAGCACGTTCTATGCGCTCTATCCCGTGTACATGCGCGGCGCGGGTTATGCCGTCGAGGAGATATCGCATTTCATGGGCGTCGCGCTGATCGCCGCGCTGCTGCCGCAATGGCCGCTCGCTCATCTGTCGGACAGGCTCGACCGCGCGCGCGTGATTCGCGGGATCGCGCTAGTGCTGATGCTCGCGAGCGCCACGCTGTTCGTGTTTCACGGCGCAGCGTTCGTTCGACCCATCGCGTATCTCTTCGTGAGTCTCATCTTCACCATTTATGGCGTATCGGTCGCGCACGCGAACGACTGGATCGCTTCGCGTCAACGCGTCGCGGCGAGCGCGGGCCTGCTGCTGACGTTCGCGCTCGGCGGCAGTATCGGCCCGATCGCGGCTTCGTTCACGATGAGCTGCGTGGGTCCGGCCGGACTCTATCTCTTCTCGATGTGCGTGACCGCCGCCCTCCTCGCGCTCGCCTGGCGCAACCTGCGCGTGCGCCGCGATGCCGCATCGCATTGACCAGACCGTACAGTCAGACTGGCTCCATACTCGACTGATTTAAAAGAATAAATTTGAGTCACGCGTGCGTCATGCCGTTTTTGTGACAAACAATGTCGGCTCGATGTTAGCCATATATCCCCACTCCGCACTATCGTTGAGTCCATAGCAGGATCCAAACACAGACACGGCTCTTCAACGAAGGAGCTCAGGAGACATAGTGGAAACCCTTGCCTTCATCTGGGACAACCTGGCGAGCATCGCCAGGATGACCGCCGAACACATCGAGATCGTCGGAGTGGGCGTCGGACTCGCGATCGTTACCGGCGTGCCGCTCGGCATCGTCATCACAATCAACCAGCGCCTCGCGAAGATCGTGCTGTATGTCGCGGCGATCATCATGACAATTCCCTCCGTCGCGCTCTTCGGCCTGATGATTCCCATCCTCTCGGTAATCGGCCAGGGCATCGGCTTTCTGCCGACGGTCATCTCGCTCTTCCTCTATTCGCAACTGCCGATCGTGCGCAACACCTACACCGCGATCACCAACATCGATCCGGCTCTGCGTGAAGCCGCGCGCGGCATGGGCATGACGACCGGCGAGCGTCTGCGCAAAGTCGAGATCCCGATCGCATTGCCGATCATCATGGCCGGCGTGCGCATGGCAGTGGTGATCAACGTGGGCATCGCGGCGATCGCGGCGTATATCGGCGCGGGCGGCCTCGGCAAGCTCATCAGCCGCGGCATTTCGCAGTCGGACCCACGTCAGTTGATCGCCGGCGCGATTCTGGTGAGCGTGCTCGCCATCGCCGCCGATATCGGTCTTTCATGGGTTCAACGCTTCCTCACGCCCAAGGGTCTTCGCGCGCCTTCCCGCGCAGGCAGCCTCGCGCTGCGTCTCTCCGCCATGACGGGCTTTCGCAAACAAACCGGACACGCGCAATAGATCATGATCAAGCTCTCCAACCTTACCAAGCGATATGACGGCGCGGCGAGCCCGGTCGTCGACGGCATCAACATGGAAGTCGGCGCAGGCGAAATCTGCGTGCTGCTCGGGCCGTCGGGATGCGGCAAGACCACGACGCTCAAGATGATCAACCGGCTCGTGCGTCCCACCTCCGGCAAGATCTATCTGGAAGGACGCGACACGGACGAGTTCGAAGTCGTCGAGCTGCGTCGCCGCATCGGTTATGTGATCCAGCAGATCGGGCTCTTTCCGAACATGACGGTCGAGGAAAACATCAGCGTGGTGCCGACGCTGCTCGGCTGGGACAAGGCGAAGGCGCGCCGCCGCGCGGCGGAACTGCTGGAGATCGTGGCGCTCGATCCGGCCACCTATCTCACGCGCTATCCGAAAGACCTGTCGGGCGGTCAGGCGCAACGCGTGGGCGTGGCGCGCGCGCTCGCCACCGATCCGCCCGTCATGCTGATGGACGAACCGTTCGGCGCCATCGATCCGATCAATCGCGAACTGATTCAGGACGAGTTCCTGCGCATTCAGAAGCAGGTGAAGAAGACGATCATGTTCGTGAGCCACGATATCGACGAAGCCGTGAAAATGGCCGACAAGATCGCGATCTTCCGCAACGGTCATCTCGAACAATTCGATTCGCCGGACAACATTCTCGCGCGGCCCGCGACGCCGTTCATCGCAGGCTTCGTCGGCTCGGACCGGGCGCTTAAGCGTCTGCGTCTGCTGCGTGCCCGCGATGCGCTCAGCGCATGTGATTGTCTCGTGCGTGTCGGCGAAGACAGCACGCGCGCCCGGGCGATGATGGAAAAGCACGGCGTCGGACAGATCGTGCTCGTCGACGCCGCCGACAAGCCGCACGGCTATCTCACGATCGACCGCCTGCTGAAAGTCGAAGGCCCGATCACGGCGGCGCACGCGCTCCCCGTGCAGGCCACCGCGAGCCAGAAGGACGACCTGCGCACAGTCGTTTCGACGATGTTCGCGAACGGCGCATCGTGGATGCCCACCGTCGATGACGACGGCCGCTTCGTCGGCTATGTGAGCCAGGAGCGCATCGTCGATATGTTGAAGCTTCCCGCGGGAGAGCACGCATGAAACGCCTCTTGTCAGTCGCGCTGCTTGCACTGAGCACGCAGGCACACGCGGATAGCTGGTGGGAAAGCGTCGTGCAATATCGCAGCGACATCGTCTATCAGGGCGTGCATATGATGATGATGGTCGTGGTGGCGGGCGTGCTCGCGATCATCGTCGCGATTCCGGCGGGCGTCTATCTGAGCCGTCCTTCGCAGAAGCGCGGCGCGGCCATCGTGATGCAGTCGCTCAACGCGGGACAGGCCGTGCCGAAGCTCGCCCTGCTCGCCCTCGCGATGAGCGTGATGGGCATCGGCGCGGTGCCCGCCATCTTCGGGTTGTGGGTCGCGACGCTGCTGCCGATCGCATTGAACACCTACGAAGGCCTGCGCGCGGTGCCGCCCTCGCTGATCGAAGCCGCGACCGGCATGGGCATGACGCCGTGGCAGATTCTCTGGCGCGTCGAACTTCCCAATGCGCTCTACGTGATCTTCGCGGGCATCCGCACGGCACTGGCGATCACGGTCGGCACGGCGCCACTCGCGTTTCTGATCGGCGGCGGCGGGCTCGGCGAGCTGATCTTCACCGGCATCGACCTGAACGATTTCGGCATGCTGCTCGCCGGCGCCGTTCCGACCGCGCTGCTCGCGATTTTCACCGACGCGTTCGTCGGGCAGATGCAGCGCCTGCTCGTTTCGCGCGGCGTGAATCCGCAAACCTGACTCATTAACCTGAATCCGCAAAGAAGAGAGAGGCCATGAAAAAATTATTCGCAGTGTCGTTCGGCATCCTTATTTCCCTGTTTTCGAGTGTTTCGGCAAGCGCCGCATCGGTGGTCGTCGGCGGCAAGAACTTCACGGAGCAGCAGTTGATGGCCGAGATGACCACGCGCTATCTCGAAGCGAAAGGCTTCACCGTGACGAAGAAGGACGGCATGGGCAGCGCCGTGTTGCGTCAGGCGCAGGAGAACGGGCAAGTCGATGTGTACTGGGAATACACCGGCACGTCGCTCATTACCTACAACAAGGTCAACGACCGTCTCTCGCCCGACGATACCTACAAGAAAGTCAAGGAACTCGATGCGGCGAAGGGCCTCGTGTGGCTGAATCCGTCGAAAGCGAACAACACGTACGCGTTCGCGATGAATCAGGACGAAGCGAAGAAGCTCGGCATCGTCACGATGAGCGATCTCGCGAAGGCGATAAAGGACGGCAAGGAACTTACGTTCGCCTGCAACTCCGAGTTCTATGCGCGTCCGGACGGACTGCGCCCGCTGCAGAAGCAATACGGTTTCGAGTTCAGCCAGGGTGATGTGAAGCGCATGGACACGGGCCTCACGTATCAGGCGCTGAAGGATCGTCAGGTGAATGTCGCGCTGGTCTTCGCCACCGATGGCCGCGTGCCCGCGTTCAACTTCGTCCTGCTGAAGGACGACAAGGGGTATTTCCCTTCCTACGCGCTGACGCCGGTGATCCGCAAGGCCACGCTCGACGCGAACCCGACGCTCGGACCGTTGCTCAATGCGCTGTCGGCGAAGCTCGATGCATCCACGATGGCGCGCCTGAATGCGAGCGTCGACGTGCAGAAGAAATCGTTCTCCGATGTGGCGAATCAGTTCCTCAAAGAGTCCGGGCTGATCTGAGCCGCGCGTCTCGCAAAACCAAGGAACGATCTCATGACCACGATCAAGGTGGCGGCCGCGCAAACCGATACGGCGTACGGCGACATGCACGCGAATCTCGCGCGGCATCTCGACCATATCGGCGATGCGAAAAAGCGCGGCGTGCGTCTGCTCGTCTTTCCCGAGCTTTCGCTGCACGGCCATAGCGGCGGCAAGGACGCGCTGCGTCTCGCGATGACGCGCGACGATCCCGCGATCGCCCAGCTTGCGGAAGCGAGCGCTGGGATGCACGTGATGTTCGGCTTCATCGAGGAAGCGCCGGGCGGGCAGTTCTACAACAGCCAGGCGACGGTCGCGAACGGCAAGCTGGTTCACGTGCATCGCAAGACGATGCTCGCCACCTACGGAAAGCTGCGCGACGGTCTCTACTTCGCTGCGGGCGCGAAGCCCGAAAGCTACGAGATCGATGACGAATGGCGCATCGCGACGCCCATCTGCAACGACCTGTGGAATCCGGCGGTCGTGCACGGACTCATGTGCGACGGCGTCACTTTGCTCGCCGCGCCGATCAGCTCGGCGCGCGAGGCAGTGGGCGAAGGCTTCGACAATCCGGCGGGCTGGGACATCAATCTGCGCTTCTACGCGCTCACCTACGGCGTGCCGATCGTGATGGCGAACCGGGTCGGCACCGAGGGCATGATGACCTTCTGGGGCGGCTCGCGCATTCTCGATCCGTTCGGCAAGACCATCGCGCAGGCGCAAGACGAAGAGGAATGCCTCGTCGTCGGCGAACTCGATTACGACGCTGTTCGCCGCGCGCGCTTCCTTCTGCCGACGGTGCGCGACGCGCGCATCTACGCGCAGCGAACCTGAACGAACATACACGACAACCATGCGCGATTTTCTTTTAGACGATGCGGACCGGGCCTTCCGCACCGAAGTCCGCGACTTCCTGCAACGCGAGCTGGCGCCCCGCGCCGCGGATATCGAAGACCGTCAAAGCTGGGATGCGGTCAAGCATGTGGTGCGCGCGCTCGGCGCAGCGGGCTATCTGAAGCTGATGTTTCCCGATCTGTATCAGGGCAAGCTCGAACACCCCGGCCTCACACACGCGACGATCCTTTCCGAAGAAGCGTCCTACATCAACTACGCGTTCGAGACGACCATCGCGACGGCGCTCTCGTGCGCGTATCCGTTGCATCGTCATGCGAGCGAGCGTCTGCGCGATACGTATCTCACGCCGATTCTCGAAGGCACGGCGATCGGCGCGATCTGTGTGACCGAGCCGAACGTGGGCAGCGATTCGGCCGGCATGGAAACGCGCATCGAATTCGATGAAGCGCGCAACGAGTGGGTCATCAACGGTTTCAAGCGGTATATCTCGAATGCGTCGGTCGCGGATGTCTATATCGTGTATGGCCTGACCGATGACGGCATGACTGCGGTCGCCGTGCCGAAGCACGCGCGCGGCATCAGTTTCCCGCGCAACTATACGTTCATGGGGCGGCGCGGCTGCATCGTCGGCGAAGTCAGGTTCGAGGATTGCCGCGTGCCGGCCGATCATCTGCTCGGCGAACGAGGCGGCGGCTTTCGCATCATGCGCGGCATGTTCAACTTCGAGCGCGCGATTCTCGGCGGCTCGGGTCTCGGCGTCGCGCGCAGTGCATTCGATATCGCCACGGCGCACGCGCAGTCGCGCACATCGTTCGGTCAGCCGCTCGGCTGCAAGCAGCTCATCTGGGACAAGATCGCGCAGATGAGCTGGCGCATCGACGCATCGGAACTCATCACGTATCGCGCGACCAAGATGTACGACGCGGGCGCCGACGGCAAGGCGCTGATGAAGGAAGCCGCGATGGCCAAGCTGGTCGCGACCGAAACCGCGAACTACTGCGCGAATGAAACCGTGCAGATTCTCGGCGGCGATGGCATCACGAAGGAATACGGCCGCGCCGAACAGCTCTATCGCGATGCGCGCGCGTTGACCATCGTCGGCGGCACCTCAGAAGTCGCCAAGTATCTGATCGCGGGCCGCGATCTTCCCGACATCCGGATCACTCTCTAGAGAGCACCACCACGCATCATGCTCACGATCACGTCGCTCTTCGAAAACACGGTCGCCAAATATCCGGACCGTACCGCGCTCACCTGCGGCGCCGTTTCACTCACGTATGCGCAATGGAGCGTGCGCGTGCGCCGTCTCGCGCAGGCGCTGTTCGATCTCGGCGTGCGTCAGATGGATCGCGTCGCCATCCTGCAGAAAACCTCCGACGCGACGCCGACCGCCTACATGGCGTGCCAGTTGCTCGGCGCCATCGCGGTGCCGATGAACTTTCGCCTGTCCGCCAACGAAGCCGCGTTCATCCTGCGCGACGCCGGCGCGCGCGCGTTGATCTATGACGATTCGATGCTTCCGGTCGTCGGCAAGATCGAGTATGCGCTGCCGGATCTGCGCACCTATGTGTGCGTCGATAACGGCGCCGACATACCCGCGCATCACCATTCGTTCGAGGCGTTGATCGAACGCGTGCAGCTACTCGATGCACCGCTGCCGCGCCTCGAACCCGGCGATATCTCCGCGCTCGTCTACACGTCCGGCACGACGGGCCGCCCGAAAGGCGCGATCCACACGCACGGCAACGATGTCGCCATCGCGACGAACTGCGTGATGGAGTACAGCCTCACGAGCACCGACGCCGCGCTGCATATCGCGCCGCTTTATCACGTCGGCGGCATGCAGGCGTACTTCGTGCCGCATCTGATGGTCGGCGCGCATAACGTGATCCTGCCGCGCTACGAACCGCTCGCGACCTTGCAGGCGATCGCGCACTACGGCATCACGACGCTCTTCGCCGTGCCGACGCAGATTCAGGACATGCTGTTCCATCCGGACTTCGCCTCGATCGACACGCACAGTCTGCGCATGATCACGACCGGCGGCGCGGCGATTCCGGCAAAGACGATGCAACGCGTGATCGACGAGTTCTGCCCGAACATCTTCAACGGCTACGGCATGACCGAAGCGAGCCTTACGCTGCTGCTGCATCCGCGCGATGCGCTCACGTATCTCGGCTCGTGCGGCAAGCCCACGCTGATCAGCACATGCCGCGTGATCCGCAACGATCCGGAGCGCGTCGTGACGCCCGGCGAGACCGTCGCGGCGGGTGAAGTGGGCCAGTTGATCGTGAAGGGTCCGCAACTCGCATCGGGCTACTGGAACAATCCGGTCGAAACCGACAAGAAGTTCAAGTCGGGCTGGCTCTATACCGGCGATCTCTTCAGCATCGACGAAGCCGGTTACTTCCACTTTCAGGGCCGCGCCGACGACATGATCGTGTCGGGCGGCGAGAACATCTATCCGCGTGAAATCGAAGAGGTGCTGTATCACTGCCCCGGCGTGCAGGAAGCCGCGGTGATCGGCGTTCCCGACGACAAGTGGGGGCAGGCGGTGACGGCGTTCATCGTGCGCAGCGTGGCGACGCTGACGGAAGACGATGTCGTCGCGTTCTGCAAAAGCGGCGACGATCTCGCGCCCTACAAGCGGCCCAAGAAAATCTTCTTCGTCGAGAAACTGCCGCTGAATCCGAGCGGCAAGGTGCTGCGTCACGAACTCGCCGGACCCGTTTATCAAAGCATGCTATCAGGAGCCCCGCAATGAGCGAACCCGTACTGTACGAACAGGACGGCCACGTCGTCACGATGACGCTGAACCGTCCGGAGACGCGCAACGCCATCACCGAACTCGAAGTCGTCGATGCAATCATCGCGTGTCTGGAGCGCGCGCAAGGCGACCTGTCGGTGCGTGCAATCGTGCTGACGGGCTCGGGTCCGGCGTTCTCGTCCGGCGGCAACATCAAGCACATGCGCGATGAAGTCGGCACGTTTTCGGGCACGTCCGCGCATATCCGCGAGAACTATCGGCGCGGCATCCAGCGCATTCCGCGCGCGTTCCATGAACTCGACGTGCCGTGCATCGCGGCGGTCAACGGCCCCGCGCATGGCGCCGGCTGCGATCTCGCGTTGATGTGCGATATCCGCATCGCGGGCGAAAGCGCGCTGTTTGCCGAGAGCTTCGCGAAAGTCGGCATCATTCCCGGCGATGGCGGCGCGTGGCTGCTGCCGCGTGCAGTCGGCCTGTCGCGCGCCAATGAAATGATCTTTACCGGCAAGGCGATCGATGCGAAGCGCGCCGAGCAATGGGGACTCGTGTCGCGCGTCGTGCCCGATGCGGAACTGATGGACACCGCGCTCACGCTCGCGCGCGAGATCGCGAGCAACGCGCCCGATATCCTGCGCATGTCGAAACGCCTCGTGCGCGAGGGGCAACGCATGGACTTGCCGAGTCTGCTGGAACTGTCGGCGGCGTTTCAGGGCATCGCGCATCGCACGGCGGATCATCGCGAGGCGATCGCGGCGACGTTCGAGCGGCGCGCGGCAGTCTATACGGGAGACTGACGGATGGGCACATCCGCCATCGCCTTCATTCATGAACTGACGTTCGACGCGCTGCCTGAACGCGTCATCGAACAAGCCAGATTGTGCGTGCTCGATCTGCTGGGCGTCGCGCTCGCGGGAAGACAGACGGAACTGTCGCGCATCGCGGGCGATCACGCGGCCGAGTTCTTCGCGCCCGCCACGCTGCGCGCGCGCATGCTCTTCGATGGCCGCGCCGCCAGCCCGATCGGCGCCGGTCTCGCAGGCGCGATGACCATCGATAGCTGCGACGGTCACGACGGCCACTCGCAAACCAAAGGACATGTCGGCGTGACCGTGCTGCCGGCGTTGCTCGCGCTCGCCGACATGCGGCCCGGCATGAGCGGCCGCGAGTTTCTCGCGTGCATGGTGCTCGGCTATGAACTCGGTACGCGTGCGGGCATTGCGTTGCACGCGAGCGCCTGCGATTATCATACGTCGGGCGCGTGGAATGCCCTGGCCGCGGCGGCGCTCGCCGCGCGCGTGTTGCCGCTCGACATGCGGCAGACGCGCGAGGCGCTCGGCATCGCCGAGTATCACGGCCCGCGCAGTCAGATGATGCGCTGCATCGATCACCCGACGATGGTGAAGGACGGTTCCGGCTGGGGCTGCATGGCGGGTCTCTCCGCTGCTTTTCTCGCGCAGCGCGGCTTCACGGGCGCGCCGGCGCTCACTATCGAGCAGGACGAAACCCGCAGTCTATGGAGCGATCTCGGCGAGCGCTGGCGCATCATGGAGCAATATTTCAAACCGCAACCGGTCTGCCGATGGGCGCATCCCGCCATCGATGCGGCGCTCGCGCTCAAGTCGAAGCACGGCTTCACGAGCGCGCAGATTCGCGCGGTGAACGTGCGTACGTTTCACCACGCGACGCGTCTCGCGCACGCCGCGCCCGCATCGACGGAAGAGGCGCAATATAGTTTGCTCTTTCCCGTCGCCGTCGCGCTGAAGCACGGCGCGGTGCGTTTCGAGGCGCTTCACGGCGATGCACTGCGCGACAGCGAAGTGCTGCGCCTGAGCCATCTCATTCGCACCGAGGAAGGCGCCGAGTACACGTCGCGTTTTCCGGGCGAGCGCCTGGCCGAAGTGAGCATCGAGCTTGTCGATGGCGAGCGCTTCCACTCTGGCCCGACGCAGGCGCTGGGCGATCCCGACACGCCGCTCGATGAAGCTGCGATCCGCGCCAAGTTCCACGCTTTCGCCGATGCCGCATGCGGCGCGAACATGGCGCATCGACTGGAGCGCACCATCGACGCACTCGACACCGGCGACGTGACGCCCTTGCTCGATCTCGTGCTCGGGTCGATCCGCGTCTAGCGCATGAACGCGAACGACATCCCGCCGACCACGCGCCCGATCAAAACCGGGCGCGCGAGCACATCCATCGTCGGCGATGATGCGGTGACGCAACGCATGGGCTTTTTCCTGGTCCCGCATTTTTCGATGATGGCGCTCAGCTCCGTCACCGAGCCGCTGCGCGCGGCGAATCGCGTGAGCGGCAAGGCGCTGTATAGCTGGCATCTGATGAGCGCGGACGGCGAGCCGGTTTCGTCGAGCTCGGGATTCGCGCTGTTGCCGGACTTCGCGATCACGTCGTCGCCTGAGCTGAGTCATGTGTTCGTCGTCGCGAGCATCGGCGTTTCGAACTATCGCAATGCGCAGGTCTTCGACTTCCTGCGCCGCTATGCCGCGAACGGATCGACGATCGGCGGCATCAGTCTCGGCACGATGATCCTCGCGCGCGCGGGCCTGCTCGACAAGCGCCGCTGCACGATTCACTGGGAAGCGCTCAAGGAACTCGCCGACGAGTTTCCATCGCTCAACGTGAGCCGCGATCTTTATTGCATCGAAGGCGATCGCATGACGTGCAGCGGCGGCACCGCCGCCATCGACATGATGCTCGATCTGATCGCGCGTCAGCACGGGCATCAGCTCGCGGCTGAAGTGGCCGATCAGTTCATCCACACGCGCATGCGCACCGCGCAGGAAAGCCAGAAGATGGCGATTCAATGGCGCTACGGCGTGGAAGACCGGCGCATCGTTCATGCGGTCACGCTGATGGAACAGAACATCGAGCGCCCCATTCCGATGAAGACGATCGCATCGCTCGCCGGCATTTCACCGCGCACTTTCGAGCGCATGTGGATCAAGCATTTCAATGTGCGGCCTTCGCAGTTCTATCTGGAATTGCGGCTGAAGGCGGCGCAAAAGCTGATTCGCGAATCGTCGCTTTCATTGCTCGATGTCGCGATGCAATGCGGCTTCGCGAGCGCATCGCATCTGGGGCGCTGCTACAAGCAATTGTTTTCCAGAACGCCCGGACAGGAACGCGCCGCGAGTGACGCGCGCTGAATGGGTTATCCCGCATCGCCCGCGCTGATCGCCGATTGCATGCTCTTCAATAGCTTCGTCAGATAACGAAGCAAACCGACCGTATCGCCGAATGTCACGAAGCCGGGTTGGACGCCATCGCTGAAAAGCAGCGTGCCGTCCAGCGTATGCTCGACGATCAAGCCCGCGTAGGCCGCATGCGGCATGTATTCGTCGGTGGGAATGCTGAACGTGTTGCCGTTCACCGCGGCATCGCGCACACGCATGAGAAATTGCACTTCGGGCGCGCGCGACGCCGAAAGCCGATGAATATCGAAGTATTCGGCGACCGCGAGAATCGCGTTCGTGCAGGGAACGATCAACGCGAACGCGATGCGCTTGTCGGCGGTGTCGAAGGATGGCCACGACCAGGCCTCCTCCTGCGGCGGATTCTTCATCGGCGTGCCGTCTTCGCTGTGCGTATGTCCTTCCGGATGCGAATGCCGGTGCGCGAGTAGCGACTGCGCCTTGGCGAAATCAGGCGGCGGCGCGCCGCGCTCGATCCAGTCGGACAAGAGGCTTGCGTAGGCCGTCAACGCGGTCAGTTGCGCTTCGATGAAAGCGACGCCGATTCTGCAAGCGTCCGGGTGTTTGCTATCGGGCATGGCGTCTCCTTTTGCTCATTTCCGGCATCTGCAATGCAATCTTTGCGCCCAGTCGAAGTTGGATTTATCGATTGACAGTTAGTTGCGATTCAATTGCGAGAACGTGTTACGCCGCAATGACAATGCTGTGGAAGAAATACTACAGATTGCGTTACGCAAATTTACCAACGCCTGACGACGCGCTATATTGCCAACGCTATAACGCGAAGCAGCGGTCTGGCTGCCTTATCTCGCGAAAGCAGTGACCTCATATCATCACGTCCGACTCGACCTTCAAGCGATTACGCGCGAAGCCGGGATGGCAGCGTTCGCGCTTTGAAAAAGCGTCGAGGCGCTTCCCGAATCGAGCCGCGTCACGCGGACCACACCAAGGAAAAGAAGAATGAAGAAGCACATCGTAGCGGCGGCGGCACTCGGCATGTTTGCCATGTTCAGTGGCGCAGCGCATGCGCAAAGCAGCGTCACGCTGTACGGCATCATCGACGCCGGTATCACGTATGCGAACAAGGTCGCGACGGCCGGTGGCCACGACAGCGTCGTGAAGTACGCCGACGGCGTCGCGCAAGGCAGCCGCTGGGGCCTGCGTGGCACGGAAGATCTGGGCGGCGGTCTCAAGGCGATCTTCGTGCTCGAAAACGGCTTCAACAGCGGCGATGGCACGCTCGGCCAGGGCGGCGCGGAATTCGGCCGTCAGGCGTATGTCGGTGTATCGAAGAATGAGTTCGGCTCGCTGACCTTCGGCCGTCAATACTCGTTCTCGACCGATTATCTCGGCGGCAGCTACACGATGGGCAGCCAGACGCCCGCCGGCAACTACGCGTATCACATCAACGATCTGGATCAACTGACCTCGAGCCGCATCAACAACGCGGTCAAGTTCAGCAGCGCCAATTTCTACGGCGTGACGTTCGGCGCGATGTACGGCTTCTCGAACTCGACGAACTTCGCGGGCTCGCCCACGACCGGAACCGGCGCGACCGCGGTGCAGGGTTCGTCGAGCGCGTACAGCTTCGGTTTGAACTACGCGCAGGGACCGCTCGGCATCGGCGCGGCGTACACCAAGCTGCGTTATCCGAATGCCGCGACGCCGGCGTTCAGCGTGAGCATCGCCAACGTGAACACGCTCGGCCTGCATGATCTGGAAACCTTCGGCGTCGGCGCGCGTTACTCGATCGCCGCCGCAGTGATCTGGGCAAACTGGACGCACACGATGTTCCATCAGATCACGGCCGGATCGTCGACGCTGAACAACTATGAAGTCGGCGGCAAGTATGCGTTCACGCCGGCACTCAGCGCGGGCGTCGGTTACACGTTCTCTGACCTCAGCGGCAACTTCGACGGACGATGGAATCAGTTCAACGGCGTGGTGGACTACGCACTGTCCAAGCGCACCGACGTCTATGTGATTGGCGCGTATCAGAAGGCATCCGGCAGCAACCGCGGCGTGCCGGTGCAGGCGGAAATCGGTTCGGCATCGTCGTTCATCGGCAACGCGGGCGCGAACACGCAGTTCGTGACGCGCGTCGGCCTGCGTCACAAGTTCTGATCGACGTTTGATTCAATGGAAGCGCGATGCCCATAAGGCATCGCGCTTTTTTTATTCCTTCGATGCGCAACGCAGGCTCGCCGCCGCGATCATCGCGCCCGCGTTGCCCGGCGGCGGCGACCCGTTGCGCGGACTAAAAACGGGATCGCCCGCCTCGATCGGCCGCCCTGTCAGCACGCACGTTCCCGCCGTGCGCGCGCATCGCACGCGCCACGTCTGATAGCCGTAGTGTCCCGTGCTCGCATCGCACCATGAGACGGTCAGCGTGCGCGTCGTCGGCGTATCGAGCACGCGCACGATGGGCTGGCTGCATCCGTCCCAGCATCGCGCGATACGGTGCGTGATCTTCGCGCCGGTCCCGCGCGCGCCGATATCGTCCACCGTTCTGAGCCACGCGTCGACGTGCTTGTGCGTCATCGGTCTGTCAGAACGCGTGCCTCACGCCGACGATCGCGCCCAGTTGCCCGATGCCGGCCGCGGGCGTCGTGCCGCCACCGCCCGCGCTCACCGAGTAGCGCGCTTTCGCGCTGTTCCACAAGTACGCGACGTTGCCGTACACCGCTGTCCGCTTCGAGAGGAAATACGTCGCGCGCAGGCTCGCCACCGTCGCGCGCGTGTCGTGTTGCTGAACGATCACGCGATACCCTTCTCCATCGACGACGAACGCCGGCGTCACGTAGTACTGCGCGCCGAGGTAGAAGAGATTCGAGCGCACGCTGCCGCCCGCGCCCTCCGTTTCCACGCGACGTCCGATCCATCCGCCGCCGATCTTCACGCCCATTACGTTCACATAGCCGTTCGCCTGCAGACGCGCGTCCTTGTCGCTGCCCGACGCGATCGCGAAAGGCGGTACGCCGTCGAAAAAATTCGCGGCTGCGCTGGTGCCGCCGTGTTGCTCGTCGTAGGCAGTGGCGATGCCGAAATACGTGCCGTCGTATTTGAGCATCGCGCTCCATTCGCGGCATTGATTGACATCGCCCGGCACGGGGCCGAAGCAGGTGCCCTGCCCCGGCGAGTTGCCGGTGCCCGCGCTGTCGCGCCCGAACGAATACGAAGCGCCGAGCGTCACGCCATGAAACTTGCCCTTGTAGGCGACGGTGTTGTCGCTTCTTCCATTCGGCAGAAACGCATCCAGCGCGCCGATACCGTAGATGTCCGGGCCGAGGATATCGGCATCGGCCATCGCCCAGTAGGTCATCGTGTACTGACGCCCGAACGACAGCGTGCCCCACGGCCCTTCCAGACCGATGAACGACTGTCTGCCGAAGAGCCTCCCGCCTTGTCCCGAATCGCCGGCGCGCACGTTGAATCCGCTTTCGAGCACGAACACGGCCTTGAGCGCGCCGCCGAGATCTTCCACGCCACGCATGCCCCAGCGCGAAGGCACTTCCCCCGTGATGCCCGGCATGCGCACGATGTGATCTCCCGCAGCATTCGCGTGCGACACGTATTCGACGCCCGTGTCCATCAAGCCATACAGCGTGACACTGCTTTGCGCGAATGCGGACGCGCTGAACAACGCCGCGATCGATATCGCGTATCGGCCAAATCTCATGAACTCTCCTGTGTCTCCGTCGATTCGTTCGGATGACGAATCTTATGTCGATGGTTTAAACCATCGCGAAGAGCTTAGGGATCGAGTCTGAAGCCGGCAACGGGGGAGACAGCGAATCTCGCGCCGATGAAAAGCGAGGCAAGGCGTGTTGTTGCGTCGATGCCCGCGATCGGATGCATTCTCTTTTGTTCAGCGGCGCAAATGCCAACAAAAATTGCTGCGCACGCATCACACGCGCTTGTGTGAAATGTATTCAACCCTGTCTTGAACGAAATCGCGACTTGCACGGCGTTCACGTTTGCCTTGCAACAACTTCGCTTCTAACGCGCAAGTCGCTATGGCATCGTGCCTTCATTCGAATCAAGGAGAAGATCGATGGCCCCGACTCAAGCCGCACAAAGCAGCAAGGAAGCGCTCGTCGCGCGATGCCTGCCCTTTCTCGAAGAGGTCAAGGACATGACGACGGACACGAACGTCGAGCAATGGCTCAACACTCGATACGGCATGGATAGCGCGCTATACAACGATCTCGCGCGGCTGATCAGGCTCGGCGTCGAGGAAGGATGGGCGGCGGATGTCGAAATCTCCGGCCCGCGATATCGGCGCGCGCGTCTCGTCGCGCCGTGTCCGGAGACGTTCTTCTTCAGCATCACCGCCGTTCTGATGGACAGCACGGGCAACGAGCAGAGCAATCCGGAAGGCAGCTTCCGCGGCGACTATCACGCGCACCCGTATGGGGAATTCAACATGGTCGTGCCGCTCGATGAAGGCGCGGCGCTCGCGGGTCCAAACGGATGGTGTCATGGCGGCTGGACCGCACCCGCGCCGGGAAGTCATCACTATCCGGAAGCGAAGGGCGGCGCGGTGATCGCGCTGTTCTTTCTACCGGCCGGGCGAATCTCATACGACATCGCGCCGCCGCGATGAGACCTTCGCAAAAATAGAAAACGCCGCGCGGCAGACTGCGCGCGGCGTGTCGTGTTACTTGGCGGATTCCGCCGTCTTGGCCGATTCCGCCGTCTTCGCCGATTCCGCCGTCTTCGCCGATTCCGCTGGCTTCGGAGCCGCAGCGGACCGCGCAAGGCGATTCGCTTCCAGATAGCCGGCGCGTTCCGCATCCGCCGACGATACTTCGCCCGCCTGGCCGCCCGTCAGATCGATTCGAGGCGCGCCCTGCACGAGACAGGTCCAGTAACGGTTGCCACGGCACCAGACCTTGATCGCGCCACGCAATTCCTTCTCGTCGAGGCCGAGTTCCGCCGCATGTTTCACGAGGTCTTCGAAAATACCGACCTTGAGCGGAACCTTGGGCGCGGGATTCTTCGGAAATGCGAGCGGAAACCGCTTTTGCAGCTTGCCGATCGTGTGGACGACCGGATCCACCGGTTTCGATGGCGTCGCCGGCTTTTGCGCTGCCGCCGGCTTCGACGGATTCACCGGCTTTGCCGAGGCCGCCGGCTTTGCCGAGGCCGCCGGCGCGGGACGCCGCCCGCGCGGCGCCTTTTTCTCCGCTGCCTTGCTGGCAGCCTGTTTCTCGAGTTGCTTTTTCAGTCCGGCGAGTTGTTCGAAACCCATCACATCGTGCCCGTAAAAAACGTTGCGGGGATTTTAACAGCCTCCGATGACACCTACTCGCACGGCACCCGGCGGCCTTATCGGACGAGCTTACTCTTCCGATAGGCCGTCAGGGACATGACGCTCACTGTCCGCCACCCGAATAGGCGTTGCAGAACGGCCGCGGGTTGCATCCGAGCGCTGCGCCGCCAGACCACGTCGACGCGTTTCCGCTGGCGCTTTGACCGGCGGCCGCGCCGCCATAAGCGGCGTCGCCGGAAGGCGTCGCGCTCTGCGCGCTCTGCTGGCGCGGCGCGGGGATGGACTGCAAGGTGTCGGTGGTCTCTTCGGCCTGAGCCAGGCTTCCGAGCGTGCAGACGGCCACGAGCGTGGCCGAAACGAGAACGATCTTCATGACTTCCTCCTTCAACGAAGGCTTGCTGCCGATGCGTGTGCGCGGCGTGCGCGCACACTTCAACCATATACCTCGGCGCGTGCGAAGGGTAATGCCTTCATGTCATGCATCCGGGCCGTCGTTTCGAATTCGAGCATGAACGTTCGACATATCGGCGACGAAGACCCGCATTGCATCGTCAATGCGCGAGCGGCTGGGTATCCGCGACTTCGGTCGTCGCGCGAGGACTCGCCACCTGCTTGAGCAGCAATGCGACGCACGATGCCGCGCCCGCCATCGCCACGACGGTGAAGATGCCCGGCAGGCTCATCTGCTGCCGCGAAAGCTCGGCGACCAGAAACGAGCCCGCGATGCCACCGAACCGGCCCACGCCCAGCATCCACGCGACGCCGGTGCCGCGTCCCGAGGTCGGATAGAACGCCGCCGCAAGCGCGGGCATCGAAGCCTGCGCGGTATTCACGAGCGCGCCCGCCACGAAGACCGCGCACACGAGCCAGCCGAGATTGCCGACCGCCTGTCCGATCGCGTACACGCTCACCGCGCCGAGCGCATACGCGCCAGCCACGACGCCGTTCGGATTGAAGCGGTCCATCAGCATGCCGCACAGCACCGTGCCCGCGCCGCCGAGCGGAAAGAGCGCGGAAATCAGCGCCGCGCGCTGTGGGCTCAGGCCCGCATCCTTCAGCAACACCGGCATCCAGTTGATGAGGCCGTAGAAGATCACGAGGCCCATGAAATAGCACAGCCACAGCATCAGCGAACCGAATACATGCGTGCGCGACAGCACGATGCGCGCCCCGCCGCTGCCCGCTTCAGGTCCGGCGGTCTCACGCATCACGAACGTTTCCGCCGCCGCGACGTGCGGCGCGATGCGCGTCAGCACCTTGCGAATGCGCTCGACAGGCTTCTGCTTCGACACCATGTACTGGATCGATTCCGGCAGCGCGAGCACGAGCACCACCGCCAGCAACAACGGCACCGCGCCGCCGAAATGCAGCACGCTGCGCCAGCCGAAGTGCGGAATCATCCAGGCCGCGAGAAAGCCACCGAGTGCCGCGCCCAAAGGAAAGCCGCAGAACATCAGATTGACGATGGTCGCGCGGCGGCCATTCGGGCAGAACTCGCTCATCAACGTGACGGCGTTCGGCATCGCCGCGCCGAGGCCCACACCGGTCACGAAGCGCAGCGCGGTCAACGAAGTAAGATCGCTCGCCTGGCCCGAAGCGAGACACGCCACGCCGAATATGAACACCGCCGCGATCAGCACGCCGCGCCTGCCCCAGCGATCCGCGAGCGGCCCGGACAACAGCGCGCCGCATGCGAGCCCGAAGAGCGCCGCGCTCAGCACGGGCGCGAGCGCCGCGCGGCTCAAATGCCATTCGCCGACGAGCGAAGGCGCAATGAAGCCGATCGCGGCGGTATCGAAACCATCCATCAATACGATCACGAAGCACATCGCGAATACGAGCCATTGATAACGCGAAAACGGCCGTGCGTTGATGAGCGCCTGTACATCGACAACCTTTGTCTCTTCCATAGCATCCTCTCTGATCGACAGGCGCCCAGATTACGAGCGCGCATACCGGCGAACAACCCGGCAAGTTACGAACGCGCGGCGCGCAGCGCGCACCAACGCCTCGCGACGTTGCTCGCGATGTCACCATTTCGAATGAAAAAGCCCTTGTTTCAGGGACTTTCGACGACGTTCACACGCGCGCGCTCAGCAGCGCGCACGCAGTGAATCCTTTGCATGACGATCTTGCATGCCGCGCATCAGCGGCTTCGCACTTGCCGCGATACGTCGATGAGTTGCTGCCTGAGCCATTGCAGCCCGGGGTCGGCATCGTTGCGTTCGTGCCAGACGGCGCGCACGGTCACATCGGGACATGTATAGGGCGTCGCGCACATCTTCAGTTCACCGCTGCGTTCCAGTTCGCGGCCGAGCGACGACGGCACCAGCGCGAGCATGTCGCTATGACGCAGCAGCGCGGGAATCGCGAGCGAATGCGCGACGGCCATGCGCACGCGCGGCACATCGGCGCTATCGGCGAAGCCACGGTTGAGCGCATCGCGATCGAACATCTCCGATTGCCGCGCGAGTCCCCGTTCGACGATGAAGCCGCTCACCGCGCCCTCTTCCTCGCCGCCCTGCGATACCGCAACGAGTGGATAGGTCAGCAGATCCTCTCGCGTGAGCGGCCGCTCCGCGATCGCGTGCTCGCGATGCAGCAGCAGCACGTCGGTCTGCGCCCACACATCGATCGAGCGAAAGCGACGCGGCACATCGGCGAAAATCCCGATCGCGATGTCGATGCGGCCGACATCGATCTGGCCCGCGAGATCGAGGCGCGTCGACGGCCGCACCACGATATCCACGAGCGGCGCTTCCGCGCTCAGACGCTGGCTGAGCCGCCCGAGCAGCAGCGCCGTGATGTAGTCGTTCGCGGCCAGCACGAACGTGCGTCGCGCGATCGCCGGATCGAAGGTGTCGACGCCCAGCGCCGCCTTGATCTGCGCGAGCGCGCCGCGCACCTGTGTCGCCATGGCGAGTGCGCGCACGGTGGGCTCCATGCCGCGCCCGGTACGCACGAAGAGATCGTCGCCGAGCACGTCGCGCATGCGACCGAGCGCATGACTGATCGCCGATTGGCTAAGGTGCAGGCGCTTGCCCGCCAGCGCCAGATTGCGGTCTTCGAAAATGGCGTCGAAGACGCGCAGCAGATTGAGGTCGATACGCTCGGCCGACATCGCGTCACGCCTCGCCGCGCGTCGCGTAGCGTCTGCAACTCGCGCCGAATGACTCGAACAGCGCGCGGGAAAGCGCATCGCTCGAAACCATCGCTTCCGGATGCCATTGCACGCCGAGCGCGAACGGATGCGCTTCGAGCCGTATCGCTTCGATCAGCCCATCCGGCGCGCGCGCCTCGACCGCCAGTTGCGGCGCGAGCTTGGCCACGCCCTGACGATGCAGCGAGTTCACCTGCACGCGCCGCGCGCCGCCCGCGAGCGTCGCCAACGCGCCGTCATCGGCGAGTTCGATTTCATGACGATAGCGATAGCGCGCGAGCAATGCTTCGCGTTTGTCTTCGAGATGATCTTCCGAATGCCCCGACGCATGGATGTCGGGATGCAAGGTGCCGCCGAACGCGACGTTCATCTCCTGAAAGCCGCGGCAGATGCCGAAGAGCGGCATGCCGCGCGCCGCCGCGCCGCGCATCAGTTCCAGCGCGACATGATCGCGGTCGGGATCGACGAGCATGTCCGCGTCGTCCGCGCCGCCGTACAGGCGCGCTTCGACATTCGACGCGCCACCGGGAAACAGCAGGCCGTTCACGCCGTCGAGATAGTCCGCGACCGCTTCGACATCGCGCGATGCCGGAATCAGCACCGGGCTGACTTGCGCGCACGTCATCAATGCGCGGACATAGCTGTGCTTCGCACTATGCAGATCGTATTCGCCGACGAAAAACCGGTCGCACACGACACCGACAAGCGGCTTCATTGCGCCGCTCCTTTCAGATCGAACGCGGGATCTTCCGCTTCGTGCGGCGCCAGCTTGACGCTCTGAGCGAGCAGCTTGCGCGCGAGCATATGCTCCTGCGGACGATTGATGCTGTCCACCGCGATCAACGCATCGCCGCGAAAGTAGAAGATCGAGAACTTCTTCTCGTCGACGGACCCGCGCAACGCATGATGCGTGAAGCCCGAGTGAATGCCCGCCATCTGCAGCTTGAGATCGTATTGATCGGACCAGAACCACGGCACCACGCGATACGGCTGCGGCCGCCCGACGATCGCGAGCGCCGCGACTTTCGCCATGTCGTTTGCGTTCTGCACCGATTCGATGCGGCTCGCGCGCGAGCCGGGTGGCGCCCAGTGCGGCACGAACGCGGCGCAATCGCCCGCGGCGACGATCGCCGGATCGCTCGTGCACGCGCATTCGTCGACGACGATGCCGCCCGCCACCGCCAGGCCGCACTCCGCCGCGAGCTCGGTATTCGGAATCACGCCGATGCCGACCACGACGAGATCGCACGGCAGATGCGTATCGTCATCGAGCACGACGGACACTGCATCGTCGAGCGGCTGTAGCGCGACCACCTTGCGCCCGAATTCGAAGGCGACGCCCTTATCGGCATGCGCGCGCTGCATGAACGCCGACATCCACGGCGACGCGACGCGCGCCAGCAGGCGCGCCTCCGTTTCCACGACCGTCACGTCGATGCCGTGCTGACGCAGCGACGCCGCCGCTTCGAGTCCGATATATCCGCCGCCGATCACCACCGCGCGCCGCGCCGCGCGCGCCGTTTGCGCGAGACGCCGCGCATCGCGCAGATCGCGCAGGTAGTGAACGGCATCGAGCGTCGCGCCGGGACAATCGAGCTTGCGCACGCGCGCGCCGGTGGTGAGCGCGAGATGATCGTAGGCAATACGCGTGCCGTCATGCAGCTCGACTTCACGTTGCGCGCGATCGATATTCGTTGCGCGCATCGACGGCATCCATTCGATTTTCTCTTCATCGAAAAAGGCCTGCGAGCGCAACGGCAAACGCGCTTCGCTGAAGCTTCCGGTGAGAAATCCTTTGGATAGCGGCGGACGCTGATACGGCGCATCGGCCTCGTCGCCGATCAGCACGATGCGTCCGTCGAAGCCGGCTTCGCGCGTGGCCGCCGCGAGCTGAACTCCCGCATACGACGCACCGACGATCACGAGCGTCTGATTCATGGTTTCACCCCTGTCTTTGCGGAATCTGTACGACGAGCCCGTTCATCGCGGCGCTCATCACGAGTTGGCAACTCAGTCGGCTTTCAGGCCGCCGCTCCGCTGCGACGCCATCCAGCAATTCGAGCTCCGATTCGTCGGGCGACGGAAGATCCGCCGTCGACGATGCATCGATATAAACATGACACGTCGCGCAGGACAAGCAGCCGCCGCATTCCGCGTCGATGCCGCGCACGTTGTTGTGAATCGCGGCCTCCATCACGCTGGTGCCGTCGGGCACGTCGATGTCGCGGCGCGTGCCGTCGCGCAAGATGACCGTAACGATAGACATGATATTTCTCCTTGAGTGCGCGCCGTCAGAACGCGTCGAAGTATTCGCGGTGTTCCCACTCGGTGACTTCCAGATTGAAGCGGTCGATTTCCGCCTGCTTCAGCTTGCAGAAGTAGTCGATGAACGCGCTGCCGAAGCCTTCGCGCAGGCATTCGTCGGTGCGCAGCGCGTCGAGCGCATCGCTCAAGGTGCGCGGCAGCGCTTGCGCGTGCGCCTCGTAGGGCGTATCCGCCGAGGGCGGCAATTCGAGCTTGCGCTGCATGCCGTCGAGACCCGAGATCACTTGCGAGGCGAAGTACAGATAAGGATTCGCGGTCGGTTCGCCCACGCGATTCTCGATGCGGCTCGCCGGATCATTCACGCCGCCGAGCACGCGCAGCATCACGCCGCGGTTGTCGCGCCCCCAGCTCGCACGATCCGGCGCGTTCGAATACGGCCGGTAGCGCCGATAGCCGTTGATCGTCGGCGTCGAAAGCGCGGTCGCGCCTTGTGCGTGCGCAAGCAGTCCCGCGAGATAGCGTTGTCCGGCGATCGACAAGGGTTCGGACGCATCGCCGGGCATGAACGCATTCGCGCCATCGCCCGCATGCACGAGCGATTGATGCAGATGCCATCCGCTCGACACGACATTCGGAATGCGCGGACGGCACATGAAGGTCGCGTGATAGCCGTTACGCTGGCAGATCTGCTTCACCGCGCTGCGAAAAAGCACCATGTCGTCCGCGCTCTTGATGCCCTTGGCCGGCGCGAACGTGAACTCGAACTGGCTCGGACCGTATTCGACTTCGAGCGAACGCACGCCCAGACCGAGCGCGTCGACATTGCGCCGGAGGAGTTCCATCACGTCGTCGACGGCGTCGTAGCGCAACTCCGTCAGATACTGATAACCATGCGACAGCAGTTCGACATCGGGCGGCAAGCCGGGTTGTCCCGAATGCTCGGGCTTCATGTGCGGATCGGTGACCTTGAAGACATGAAACTCCACTTCGAGGCCCGACACGAAGTCATAACCGTGATTCGATAGCCGGTCGAGCGCGCGCCGGAAAAGCTGTCGCGTGCTGAACGGCACCGGCAAGCCGTTGGCGAAATGCACGTCGCACAGCACCCATCCCGTATGCGGCGCCCACGGCAGCACGCGAAACGTGTCCGGGTCGGCGACCATCAGCGTGTCGCATGCGCCCTGCATCTCGGGCATGTCGAAGCCGCCGCCCGCCGTGAACACCGGAAACACCGTGCGATGCGAAGTGTCCTTGGCGAAGAGCGTCGTCGTCAGCGTGACGCCGCTTTTCATCGCCTTGATCGCTTCGTCGACGACGAGCGTCTTGCCGCGCAACAGGCCGTGCTGATCGGGAAACGAGAAGCGTACGACCTTCACATCGCCCTGTTTCAAACGTTCGACGAGTCCGGCATACGCGGCGTGCTGCGTGTCCGTCCACAAACCATGAGTTTCTACGAAAGACATGTGTGTTCCGCGCGGCAGCATCGGCGCCGCGCGCTCCATTCGGGTTGCGGGTCGGTTCGTTCAGGCTTTCGGCGCGGGCCACGGTGCATTCACGCGGCGCTTCACGTCGGACTCTTTCCAGTATTCGTCCCAGCGGTCCGCGGGCCCGATGCCGTCGATCGAGGCGGGACCGGTCAGATGCGCGGCCTGTTGTTCATCGATCAGCATCAGCGTCGGCTCGCCCGCCTGCGTCTTCTCGATTGCATCGACGAGCAGGCGTCGATACGCGATGATTCCCTTGTCGGTCGTGCCCAGATGCTCGCGCGTGCGGTCCTGGATCGCGCCCTGCGATTCGACGGCCCATTGATCGTGCACGTTGATGTCGAAGCCCATGCCCGTATAGGTTTCGCTCAACTGCTCGCGCGGATCGAAGCCGTAGTTGTTGCGTTTGTTCTTGCGCGAGGTGTAATCGGGCAGTTCATACAGTTCGAGCCGTTGCTCGCGCATCTGCGCCTTGTCGGTCGGCGCGCCGAAACTCGTGAAGATCGCGTACCAGTAGCAGTTCTCGTCGTCGACGGGCACGTGCCATTGCGTGATCGTCATCTCCGAGCTCATCGGAATGACGAACGCTTGCGGGAACACGACGTTGGTCACGCGCACATGCGTATGCGCTTCGTCGAGCGGGCGCTTTGCGATGAGACGCAGGCCATAGTCCGCCGGGCTCACCAGAATCTCGGGCGATTCGAATTCGCGCAACACCCTGGTGATCGGCATGTTCGAATCCGCCGACGCGCCGCGAAACTGCTTGCCGTAGCTTTCGCTCACGTCTTCGTCCTCGAAGAAGCGATGCAGAAACGATGCGTGCGCGGGATCGATGCCCACTTCGAGCGCCTGCAACCAGTTGCATTCGAACAGGCCTTTGAACGCGAACGTGTACGCATCGGGCGCGGCGAAGCAATCGAAGTTCGGAAACGCGGGCGGCGCGTCCTTGCCGATGTAACCGAACAGAATCCCGGCCTTCTCGACGATCGGATACGCCGACTGGCGCACCTTATTGCAGAGCGTGCTGCCGACAGGCTCGCCCGGCGTCGAGAGACACCGTCCGCTGGCGTCGAAGAGCCAGCCGTGGAATGCGCAACGCAGGCCGCCGTCTTCGAGACGCCCCGCCGCGAGATCCGCGCCGCGATGCGGGCAGTCGCGATCCAGCATGCCGTAGCGGCCTTGTTCGTCCCTGAACACGACGAAATCCTGCCCCATCAGGCGCACGGCTTTCACGGGACGCTCGGCGGGCAATTCATCGACGAGCGCGACGGGCTGCCAGTACCGGCGCAGCAACTGGCCGGCGGGCGTGCCCTTGCCGACGCGGGTGATCGTTTCGTTTTGCTGCGAACTCATCATGGCGGTGTCTCCGGTTCGTTGAATTCAAACGGCGGTTGATTGCATGCAACGCGCCGTGTTCTTGGGACGGAGATTAGCCAAAAGAACGCATATGTACAAATGATGTATGCAGCATGCTCGTGCTGTTATCTGGAAAAGGAGATCCTTGATTCGTATATCTTATTGATTTATATACATTTTACTTTATAAATCAGGTTTACCCTTAGAATCAGCATCTCCCTATATTTCGCCATGTTGCATACATTCAAAAACATAAACGCTTACCGCTGCTCAAATCTCGCGCGCAGCAGCACGTCTTTCGCCTAGAATCACCCACAGCGGCGACCGGAGAGAAAGCAATGGAATCCCAGCAAGAACGCGTATTGGTCTATCTGCGCGACCTGATCCTGAAAGGCGAATTCGCGCCCGGCGAGCGCCTGGGCGAAGTCGCACTCGCCGAACGGCTGAAAGCATCGCGCACACCGGTGCGGCTCGCGCTCACGACGCTGGAGCAGGAAGGTCTGGTCGAGCCATCGCCGGCGGGCGGCTATGTGATGCGGCGCATCACGGCCGCCGAAATCGGCGATGCCATTGCGGTGCGCGGTCATCTCGAAGGCATGGCGGCGCGTCTGGTCGCGGAGCACGGCGTGCCGCGCCAGCTATCGAATGCGCTAGCCGAATGCCTGCGCGCGGGCGACCGGCTGCTCGCGAAATCCGAACTCGATCTCGACGACTACGCCGCCTACACCGACATGAACAATCGCTTCCACAAGCTGATTGTCGAAGGGTCGGGCAACGCGGCGCTGATGCGCGCCATCGACATGAACAATCGCCTTCCGTTCGCCGCAGCGAGCGCGATGTTGCCGATGCAATCGGCCATCGAAGAAGGACGGCAATGGCTCTTCATGGCGCATCAACAGCACCACAGTCTGGTGGATGCGCTGGAACGCGGCGAAGGCACGCGCGCGCAGGCGCTCGCCACGGAGCACGTGCAGATCGCGCAGAAGAATCTGGCGTATGCGCTGGAACGCCCGGAAGTGTGCGTGAAGCTCGCGCCCGCGTTGCAACTGGTCGCGGAAGCGGTTTTATAAGGGTTTCGAAGCGGGTTTCGAAGCGGCGCGCTCATAGCGCGCGAGGAACATGTCGGCGGCCGCTTCCGCCACTTTCTTCTGTTCATTCTTCGAAAGCGGCGGCTGGCCCATCGTCACCTGCGGCCAGAACGCGAAACCCTTCACGATGCCATGCAACTGCTGCCCGGCGAAGACCGGGTCCGCGACCACGAGACGGCCATCGGCGGCGGCTTTTCTGATCCACGCCGTGACGTCTTCCTCACGCTCGCCGATACGCGCCACCATGTCCCGCGCGCGCTCCGGCGAATGTATCCCCGCCGCGATCGCCACGCGCGCGAGCGACAGAAAAGCCTCGTCGGTCATCAAACGCAGCTTGCGCGTGAGCAGCGCGAGCAATTGCGCGCGCAAGGGTTCATCGGCGCTATAGACGGGTGAATCGCCGGTTTCACTCGCGTCCCAGAGACGATGCAGGATCGCGGCGAACAACGCCTCCTTGCTCTCGAAATGGTTGTAGACCGTGCGTTTCGATACGCCCGCGCGCGCGGCGATGCGGTCCATGCTGGTCGCGTCGTAGCCGGCCGCGATGAACTCCTCCACAGCCGCGCTCACGATCGCGGCGCGCTTGCGGTCGGTCAGGCGCTGGGGCAGGTCGTTGATGTCGTTTGAATCCATCCCCAGATTTTACACTGGCTGGTTTACTTTTTTCTCGAAATTAAACTACACTGTGCAGTCTACTTTCAGATCCGGGATGACGCCCCATGACTTCGTTCGCCGCTCGCATCAGCCGTGCCCTGGGTATCGCCGCAGCCAAGCGCTCACGCGTGATGTCGAGCGCGTCGCCGCAACACGACGGCGAACGCTTTCGCAACGTGAAGCCGCGTCCTGTCGAGGGCATCGGCAAAACTTTGCGCATCGTGTGGAACATGCTTTTCAAGAAGCCGCGAAACACGGTGCCGGCGCAGGCGCCTAGCGTCGACGCACTCACGCGCGCGCAACTCGACGCCGCGCCCGATCGCAGCCTTTACCGCCTCGGCCATTCGACGATGCTGTTCAAGCTGCGCGGCGAATACTTTCTGACCGACCCGGTCTTCGGCGAGCGCGCGTCGCCGTTCAAACGCATCGGGCCGAAGCGTTTTCACGCGCCGCCCATTGCACTCGATGATCTGCCGCCGTTGCGCGCCGTGATCCTGTCGCACGATCACTACGATCATCTCGATCGTGACACCGTGCTCGCGCTCGCCGCGACGACGCAGATGTTTCTGACGCCGCTCGGCGTCGGCGACCGGTTGATCGAATGGGGCATCGATGCATCGAAGGTGCGTCAGCTCGACTGGTGGCAAAGCGCGCAGCTCGACGGCCTCTCGTTCACCGCGACGCCCGCGCAGCATTTTTCCGGCCGCAGTCTGCTCGACGGCAACAGCACGCTGTGGGCGTCGTGGGTCATCATCGATGATGACGTGCGCGTGTTCTTCAGCGGCGACACCGGCTATTTCGACGGCTTCAGAACGATCGGCGAACGCCTCGGACCGTTCGACGTCACGCTGGTCGAAACCGGCGCCTACGATGCGCAATGGCCCTACGTGCACATGCAGCCCGAGGAAACCGTGCAGGCGCACATCGACTTGCGCGGCCGCTGGCTCGTGCCGATTCACAACGGCACCTTCGATCTGGCGCTGCATCCGTGGCAGGAGCCGTTCGAGCGCGTGACGGGGCTTGCGCTCGCGCGCGGTGTCGCGGTTACGACGCCGCGTATGGGCGAGCGGCTGAATCTCGAAGCGCCGCATCGCGGAGAACGGTGGTGGCGTGCAGTCGCCGATGCAAAGCCGGCTGTGTCTTCGTGGCGCCTGTGTGCGTCGCGGGTGGACGGGGCGGAATAGCGCGACTTGCGCGTCGTTTACGCCTTCCCCTCTCTGAGCCGCGCCCGGTGCGCGGCCACCTTCGCGCGATTCCCGCAAATCGCCATGCTGCACCAGCGGCGCGCGTGCCCACGCGTGTGATCCGCAAACAGCAACGTGCACGACGGCCCTTCGCACGCCTTTACGTAAGTAAAGTCCTCTTCGCAGACGAGTTTCGCGAGCGCTTCGACGATCGGCATCAACAGCGATTCGGCCGTCGGCCAGCGACGCTGCATGCCATACGCGAAACCGCTCGCCGCGTTTGCATCGGCGACGATCACACCGTGTTGTTCATCGCGCTGCAACACGCGATTCAGCGCATCGAGTTCGCTCAAATCCTTCGCCGATAGCGGCCTTCCCTTCCTCTTTTGCACGAATGCGCGAAACCATTCGCGCAAGCCGCGCGCCTTCGCCGCGACTTCATCCAGTTCAGCCGGCGCGACGTGCGAACGCATGTGCGCAAGCACTTCGACGGGCACGAGCCGCGCCTGTTCCAGCCATGACAGCAAACCTTCGCCGTCGCCGATCCAGTCGACGGGTTCATCGACCGGCGTCGCAATCGAATTCAGGAAGTCGAGGCCGGGCGCATCGGCCAGGAACATCGCCGGGATGGAGCGGTAGTCCATTTTTGAGTTCAGCCGTGTTTCTTCGATGACTTCATCGTAACCGCTAAAAAACCACTTGACAAGTTACATGATCGATTTGTAACCTTCTCAACACACTTTTAACGGTTACACGGAGAGACAGTCATGCCCTCTATCGCTCATCGTCATATCGACGTCGACGGCTTCAACGTGTTCTATCGCGAGGCCGGTCCGGCAGACGCGCCGAAGCTGCTTCTGTTGCACGGATTTCCGAGTTCCAGCCACATGTTCCGCGACCTGATTCCGCTGTTGTCGGAACGGTTTCATATCGTCGCGCCCGACCTGCCCGGTTTCGGCCTTTCCGATATGCCGAGCCGCGACGCGTTCCCATACACGTTCGAGAACATCGCGAACGTGATCGATCGCTTCACCGAAGTCATCGGTTTCGATCGCTATGCGGTCTATGTCTTCGATTACGGCGCGCCTACTGGTTTTCGTCTTGCGCTGAAGCATCCCGAACGCATCACGGCGATCGTTTCGCAAAACGGCAATGCCTACGAAGAAGGACTGAGCGACGGCTGGAATCCGATCCGCGCGTACTGGCAGGCGCCGACGCAAGCGAACCGCGACGCATTGCGCGCGTTCCTCACGAAGGACACGACGAAGTGGCAATACACGCACGGCGTGCCCGACGTGTCCGCGATTTCACCCGATGGCTATGCGCTCGACGACTACTACCTGAACCGTCCGGGCGCGCATGACGTGCAACTCGATCTGTTCTACGACTATCGCAACAACGTCGCGCTGTATCCGGCGTTCCAGGCTTATTTCCGCGAGCATCAGCCGAAGTTGCTCGCAGTGTGGGGCAAGCACGATCCGTTCTTCCTGCCGCCGGGCGCAGAAGCCTTCAGGCGCGATATCCCGAATGCGGACGTGCGCTTCTTCGACACGGGCCACTTCGCGCTCGAAACGCACGCGGCGCAGATCGCGGCAGCCATCACCGAATTCCTCGCTCACTGAAACGCGGATCCATCAAGGAGAACATCATGCGTGCAATCGTCCTCGAAAAGTTCGGCGGACTCGACAGCCTCGTCTATACGGAGATTCCGGAGCCGGAACCGTTGGAAGGACATGTCGTCATCGAGATCAAGGCGTTCGGCATCAACCACGCCGAAATGCACATGCGGCGCGGTGAATGGGCCGAAGCCGCGAAGGTCAGCGGCATCGAATGCGTGGGTATCGTGAAGTCGTGTCCGGGCGGCGAGTTTGCCGTCGGTGCGAAAGTGGCCGCGCTGATGGGCGGGCTCGGGCGCACCATCAACGGAAGTTATGCGCAATTCACGCGCGCGCCGGTCTCGAACGTGGCGCTGATCGAATCGGACTTGCCGTGGGCCGAGTTGGCCGCGATTCCCGAAACCTATGCGACAGCGTGGACGTGCCTGTTTCGCAACCTTGAAATCGAGCAAGGCCAGACGGTCGTGATTCGCGGCGCGACGTCGTCGTTCGGTCAGGCGGCCGTGAATCTCGCGGTGAACGCGGGCGTGAAGGTCATCGCGACGACGCGTAATCGCGCGCGCATCGCGAAGCTCGAAGCGCTGGGCGTATCGCGTGTCGAACTCGAAGGACCGGATCTGAGCGCGCGCATCGCTGAAGTGAAAGAGATCGATGCCGTGCTCGATCTCGTCGGCAACAGCACGATTCTCGATTCACTCGCGATGCTGCGTCGCGGTGGCCGCGCGTGTCTCGCGGGCTGGCTCGGCGGCCTCGCGCCCATCGCGGACTTCAATCCGCTCTTGCAGATGTCGAGCGGCGTGCATCTGACCTTCTTCGGCAGCTTTGTGTTCGGTACGCCGGGCTTCCCGCTCTCCGATGTGCCTTTGCAAGCAATCGCGGCAGACATCGCCGCGGGCCGCTTCGACGCGAAGCCGTCACGTGTGTTTTCCTTCGATGACATTCGCGAAGCGCATCGCGTGATGGAAGCGAATGAAGCAAACGGAAAGATGGTCGTCGTTCACTGAAAACGGGAGAAAGGATATGTCCAAGAAAGTAGCGATCGTCACGGGTGCGAGTCAGGGCATCGGACGTTCGACCGCGATCCGTCTCGCAAGCGATTTCGATTCGCTCGTGCTCGTCGCGCGCAATCGCGCGAATCTCGATGAAACCGCGCGAATGGCGGAACAAGCCGGCGCCAGCACGCTCGCGATCGATATCGATCTGGCGCTGCCCGAAGCCGCGCAGGAAGTCGTCGATCGAGCGCTCGCCGCGTTCGGTCCCATCGACGCGCTGCTCAATATCGCGGGCGCTGTGCCGCAAATCGATCTGTTCGACATGACCGACGAACAATGGGACGCAGGCTTCGCGCTGAAGCTGCATGGCGCGCGGAGGCTGACGGTCGCGGCGTGGCCTTCGTTGAAGGAAACATCGGGATCGGTCGTGTTGATGTCGGGCAATTCGGCGCTGTTTCCCAAGGCGCCGTATGCGGCGGTCGGCACGATCAACGCGGCGATCGTCGCATTGGCGAAGGCGTTTTCCGATCGCGGCATCGCGGACGGCGTGCAAGTGAATAGCGTATTGCCCGGTCCCGTGATGACGGGACGACGCCGCTCGTATCTCGAACATTGGGCGCCGCTGCATGACATGAGCGTCGAGGAAGCGACCGCGCGCTTTCCCGCTGAAGCCGGCATCGCGCGTTACGGCAAGCCGGAAGAGATCGCCGAGTTGATGGCGTTTCTCGTCTCGCCCGCCGCGAAGTGGATGACGGGCAGCACGCTGCGAATGGACGGCGGCGAAGTGAAATCCGTGTGATAACGGTCTTGCGTAGACGCAAAGGTTCCGCACGCTGAACCCTTGCAAACTCTGCGCATTCCTCGTATGGTCGGCGCGTTGCACGATTCTCCTCGACGACCGACCATGCGCATCGCCCCGCTTCCTCCGCTGCAATGTCTCATCGCCTTCGAAGCCGCCGTGCGTCATGCGAGCTTCACGAAGGCCGCCGCCGAACTGCATCTCACGCAAAGCGCGATCAGCCGCCAGATCCAGCAACTCGAAGAATTTCTCGGTCGCTCGCTGTTCGTGCGCGAGCACCGCGCGTTGCGGCTCACGCTCGCGGGCGAGCAGTACGCGAGCCAGGTGCAGACGATTCTCGCGCATTGCGCCGAAGCCACGCACGATGTGATGAAGCATCACGGCGACATGGCGCTGACGATCGCGTGCTCGTCCGGCGTTGCCGTGCTGTGGCTCACGCCGCAATTGCCGCGCTTTCGCGCCGCGCATCCGAACGTGAACCTTCGGCTCATCGTGCGCGATGGCCTCGCGACGATGACGGCCGCCGAGTTCGATGTCGGCGTCTACTACGTTCGTCAGGAACTCGCCTCGCATTTCAGCGCGCGGCGTCTGTATGACGAAGAAGTCTTTCCGGTTTGCGCGCCCGCGTATCTCGCGGGCCGCTCGCTGAGGCTCGCGGATCTCGCGCACGAAACGCTGCTCGTGCTCGAAGACGGCCAGCGGCAGTGGATGTCATGGTCCGAACTCTTTCGGCAGAACGGCCTGGATATGCCGAAGTCGCCGCGCACGATCACGATCAATCACTATCCGCAGCTGGTGCAGATGGCGATACTCGGTCAGGGCGTCGCGCTCGGCTGGAAACACATGATCGATCCATGCATCGACGAAGGGCTGCTCGTACGCGTGACGCGCGAATCGGCGAGTCATGGCGGCGGCTACTATGTCATCACGCCGAGCGACCGTGCGCAGAATCAGGCCGCGCGGATCTTCACGCGCTGGCTCTTCGAACAGGCCGGATGATCCGTTCGCATGCGTCCAGCGCATGCATGCATGCGAATCTTTCGTTTCAGAAACAAATCTCCCCGTACTTAGCATGTCGTCATGCAAGGGAGACTTATTTCTGGAGGAGGATCGTCCGATGCAAGGAACACTGTCACCCGCCACGCCGCACGCGCCCGCTCTCGGGACGCAGCGGCGGCGCGCCATCATCGCCACGGTGCTCGGCAACGGGCTCGAATGGTTCGACTTCACCGTCTATAGCTTCTTCGCGGTCACCATCGCGAAGCTGTTCTTTCCCACCGGCAACGAGCTGACCTCGGTGCTGCTCACCGTGGCGACCTTCGGTGTCGGCTTCTTCATGCGGCCCGTGGGCGGCATCGTGCTCGGCGTCTATGCCGACAAGGTCGGACGCAAGGCCGCGCTTTCGCTCACCATTCTGCTGATGGCGTTCGGCACCGCGCTCATCGGCATCGCGCCGACGTTTGAACAGGCCGGCCTCTTCGCGCCGCTCGTCATCGTCGTCGCGCGGCTGTTACAGGGCTTCTCCGCAGGCGGAGAAATGGGCGGCGCCACGGCCTTTCTCACCGAATACGCACCGCCCGAAAAGCGCGCGTTCTATTCGAGCTGGATTCAATCGAGCATCGGCTTTGCCGTGCTGCTCGGCGCGGCCACCGGCGCATTCGTGACCTCGTCGCTCGACGCTGCCGCACTCAATAGCTGGGGCTGGCGCGTGCCGTTCCTGCTCGGGATCATCGTCGGTCCGGTCGGGTATTACATCCGCAGCCATATCGAGGAAACGCCCGCGTTCGCCGCCGTCAGCGACGAAGCAAAGGCGAAGTCGCCGCTCGCCGAAGTGCTGTCGAACTTCCCGCGCGAAACCTTCGCGAGCTTTTCGATGGTGATTCTCTGGACCGTCTGCACCTACGTGCTGCTCTTCTATATGCCGACGTACTCCGTGCGCACGCTGCATCTGCCGCAATCGACGGGCCTCGTCGCCGGCATGATGGGCGGCGTCATGATCATGTGTTTCTCGCCGGTGATCGGCACGCTCGCCGACCGTTACGGCCGTCGCCCCTTCCTCTCCGGCGCCGCGCTCGCGATCCTCGTGCTCGCCTGGCCGATGTTCGCGTGGATCAACGCCGCGCCCGGCCTCGCCTCGCTGCTCGTGTTTCAGGCGGTGTTCGGCGTGCTGATCGCGGCTTACACCGGTCCGATTCTCGCCGCGTTCGCCGAGCTGTTCCCGACCAAGGTGCTTTCGACCGGCCTGTCCGTCGCGTACAACTTCGCCGTGACGATCTTCGGCGGCTTCGCGCCGTTCCTCATCACCTGGCTCATCGCGAAGACCGGCAGCAACATGGCGCCTGCGATCTACGTGATGATCGCCGCGGCGATCAGCTTCGCGGGCACGCGCTTCATCAAGGACGCCGCGCAGCGCGTCTGAGTCAAACAACGAGGTAATTGCAATGACCACTATCGTCATCCAGGGCGGCAACGTGCTCGATCTCGAGCGCGGCGAGTTGCTCGAACATCATCATGTCGTGATCGAGGGCGAGCGCATCGTCGAAGTGACGGACCGTCCCGTCGATATGCCGAACGCGCGCGTGATCGATGCGAAGGGCAAGACCGTGATGCCCGGTTTCATCGACTGTCACGTTCACGTGCTCGCATCCAACGCGAATCTCGGCGCGAACGCGGCGCAGCCGAACATTCTCGCGGCCATTCGCTCGCTGCCGATTCTCGCGGCGATGCTCTCGCGCGGCTTCACGAGCGTGCGCGACGCGGGCGGCGCCGACTGGGCGCTGATGCAGGCGGTCGAAACCGGCCTCGTGCCGGGGCCGCGCATTTTCCCGTCGGGCAAGGCGCTGTCGCAGACGGGCGGCCACGGCGATTTCCGTCCGCGCAACGATCTGCTGGAACCGTGCTCATGCTGCTTTCGCGCCGGTGCGATCGCGCGCGTGGTCGATGGCGTGGATGCCGTGCGTCTCGCCGTGCGCGAGGAAATCCAGAAGGGCGCGACGCAGATCAAGATCATGGCGTCGGGCGGCGTCGCTTCGCCGACTGATCCGATCAACAACACGCAATACTCGGAGGACGAGATTCGCGCGATCGTCGCGGAAGCCGAAGCCGCGAACACCTACGTGATGGCCCATGCGTACACGGGCCGCGCGATCGCGCGCGCGGTGCGTTGCGGCGTGCGCACGATCGAGCACGGCAATCTCGTCGATGAAGCCGCCGCAAGCCTGATGCGCGAACACGGCGCGTTCGTGGTGCCGACGCTCGTCACCTACGATGCCCTCGCGAAGCACGGCGCGCAATACGGCCTGCCGCCCGAGTCGGTGGCGAAGGTCGCATCCGTGCAGCGGGCCGGACGCGAATCGCTCGAAATCTACGCGCGCGCCGGCGTGCCGATGGGTTTCGGCTCGGACCTCCTCGGCGAGATGCACGAGTTTCAGTCGGGCGAATTCCGCATTCGCGCGGACGTGCTCGGCAATCTGGAAGCGCTGCGCTCCGCGACGACGATCGCGGCGGACATCGTCGGCATGAAGGGCAAGCTCGGCACGATCGCGGCGGGTGCAACCGCGGACGTGCTGATCGTCGATGGCAATCCGCTGAAGGATATCGAGGCAGTGTCGGGCAATGGCGAGCGCATCGAAGTCGTGCTTCAGGCGGGCAAGGTCGTCAAGTCCTGAGCGTATCCACGCAAGCCCGCAGTTGCTCGACGAGCGACGCGGGCAATTCGATGCCCTCGCGCGCCGACTGCGCGGCCACGTCATGGCGCCGATAACCCGGCAGGCGCACGCCTTCATCGGCGAGCATCAGTTCGATCAATGTCTCGATGCGTTCGAGATACGCGTCGTTGCCCGCGAGCGCGCCCGGATCGATGATCCAGAACAGATGGCCCACGCGCGAGCGCTTGCCTTCGGCCGTCAGGAACGATCCCGCTTCCGCGCCGAACTGCGCGCCTGCCAGCGCCGCCGCGAGCAGTTCCACCATCAACGCCAGCATTGCGCCCTTCGCGCCGCCGAAGGGCAGCATCATGCCGTTCAACGCGGCATGCGCGTCGGTGGTCGGCTCGCCGTCGGCGGTCGTGGCCCAGCCTTCGGGAATCGGCTTGCCGTCGCGCGCGGCGACCATGATCTTGCCGCGCGCCACTTGCGACAAGGACAGATCGATCATCAGCGGCTTGCCGTTCACGCGCGGGAATACGGCGGCAATCGGATTCGTGCCGAACAGCGGTCGCGAGCCGCCCCATGCGGGCATCGAGCCGGGCGCGTTGCTGAACGCGAGACCGACGAGCCCCGCTTCGCCCACGGCTTCGAGGTGATACGCGCCCGCGCCGAAATGATGACTGCGCGTGATGCTCGCCGCCGCCGTGCCGAACGTGCGCGCGCGTTCGATGCCTGTGGCGATCGCGAGCTCGCACGCGGCGAACGCGAGGCCATCGGCGGCATCGACGAGAAACGCCGCGCCCTTGTCGCGCACGATGTGCGGTACCGCGGCCGGATCGACGCGGCCGTTGCGCAATTGCGCGAGATACATCGGCAGGCGCGCGACGCCGTGTGATGCGAGCCCGTGTGTGTCGGCATAGACGAGCGCTTTCGCGGTGGCTTCGGCGGTTGCTTCGGTTGAACCCGCTGCGAGCAATGCGCTGTGTGCAATGCGATGAAGCGCCTCGGGGGTCAGTGTTTCGTGATTCATGTCCAAAGTATCCTGATGCCCGTGAGACGACAGTGTAGCGGTACTCGTATAGCCAGAAAACGGTAGAGTATGGGCTCACCCGGTCGTGCATCGTTTTTCGTGAGGTCACACATGAAACTCGCATTCAAGGCATTGCTGCTCGTCTCGCTCGCAAGTCCGCTCTATTGCGCGGCTCAATCGAAAGGATGCGATGCGAAGCGCAGTTCGATCGAACAGGAAATCGCGTATGCGCGCGCGCATGGCAATGCGAATCGCGTGGACGGGCTGGAAACGGCGCTCGCGCGTCTGAATGCCAATTGCACGGATGAGTCGCTCAAGAGCGAGGCCCAGCGCAAGGTCGCGGCGGCGCAAAAGAAACTCGACGAACGTCAGCACGATCTTCAGAAAGCGAAAAGCGAAGGCAAGAGCGCGAAGAAGATCGCGGAGCGGCAACACAAGGTCGATGAAGCCCATGCGGACCTGGAGCGTGCACAAACCGAAGCAAACGAGTAAGGTTATCGGCTTCTGTCCATTCGATTCATTGCACGATGCAGCCCACCGATTCCGACTTCTTCACGCTTCTCGACGAAAGCTATACACGTTTGCTGGGAACGTCGCTGGTTCCCGATCGAGACATGAGTTCCGCCGAAGCCGCGCGCTGGCTCTATGAAGACGCGCCCTTCGGCATTCTCGCGCACGACACGCAGGCCGATCCTGTTTTCGTCTATGGCAATCTGCGCGCGCAACGGCTGTTCGGCTATACGTGGAACGAATTGACGGCGTTGCCCTCGCGACTCTCTGCGGAAGCGCCCGAACGCAGTGAACGTCAGGCGTTTCTCGAACAGGTGACGCGTGATGGGTATGTCGATGGTTATCGGGGCGTTCGCGTCAGGAAGACGGGCGAGAGATTCTGGATCGAGCGCGCGACTGTGTGGCAGTTGTTTGATCGCGATGGCGTGTATCGCGGGCAGGCGGCGATGATTCCTCACGTGAGTGATATTGCCTGAGGCTTGGCAACGAGCTTGCGAATCACATCGACGAGCGCAATCGTCCCCTTGACGGTCTCTTCACGACGGCTTTCAAAATCGATCCAACCTTCGTTGAAGCCGTCGAGCATCAGGATGCGCGGCATCGGGTTCTTCATGCCCTGACTCACGAATAGCGCCTGCCACGTTTCGCGCGGAACCGCCTCCACTCGTACCGGCTTGCCAAGCACCTCCGCGAATGCCGCAGCGATATCGTTCGGACTCACACGTCCCGGGCCCTCTAGTTCGACGACACGCATCTCCGTCCAGTCTTCCTGCATCAGCCTTGCTGCAACTCCGCCGATATCGTCGGTAGCAACCATCGGAATCGCGCGATCGAGCGGCTGCAGAAACGACTGCACGACGCCTTCGCCACGCGCGGCGTCGACATCCCATGCGCAGTTCTCCATGAACCAACCAGGACGCAGGAACGTGACAGGTATCGATTGCCGGCGAAGCGCATCTTCCAGCAGCGTGCGCTGCGTCAGCAAATTGGTCTGTGCGGCCTGAGCACCAATCGTCGACAGGCAAACGATCTTGCGCGGCTTCGCACGCGCCAGCGCCGCGATGATCGCATCGATGACTTCACGCGCTTCCGGAAAATCCGGTGCGGGATCGAACTCCGGCGGCGGAAGAATGAACACGGCTTCGGCGCCTTCGAAGGCATCCGCGAGCGAGCCGATATCGGTCATGTTCGCGAGCGCGACATCGCATCCCCGCGCCGACCACGCCACCCCTTTTTTCTCATCGCGCACGACGGCGCGCACGGGCTTGCCCGCTTCCAGCAGCGCATTCGCGAGCGCGCCGCCGACTTGTCCAGTGATTCCAGTGATGACGTACATGGTCCGGCTCCTTATGCAATCCGTTTGACTTCGATGGATCGCATGTTAGGGCTCGGACGCTTCGAGAAAAATGGCTTGCCGGTTATGGCATCGATGACACGGTGTCATCGATGCCGCTCAACGCCCCGGTCCGCTCTGTTCGATACAACTCAGCACGAGCGTGCTGTTTGCATCCGCTCCGGGACTCAGCATCGCGGTATGGAATTCGCTGTCCGTGCAGCGCCAGTCGACTCGCAGATCTTTTCTGCAAGCGCGAACGGCATCGCCGCCACGCGTTCGCGTCGGCACATATGCGCAGGTATCGCGGCCATCGCACTGGCGCGTCAGATCGCGCGTGGCGTTGCCGCTCGCGGCGCCGCAGTTCGCACCATACGTGCCGGTTACGACCATGATCGATCGTGCGTCCGCGCCCGACACGCCCGCCAGCATGACGAATCCCGCCATCGCGCAGGTCCGCCGAAAGCTATCCATGTGCATGGCGTCCTCCTTCCGAAACACGCCCGATAGCTTCAATAGTACGCTCAGCTTTGCGAACGCTTGAGCCGCATCGACACTGAAAACCGCTCGGCCGGATGCACGGTGACCGACACTTCGAAGGTCGCGCCGGTCGCATCGAGATAGCGGCGCACGATTTCCAGCGCCGCCGTGCCCGCCTCCACGCGCAGGCGCTTCGCCATGTCGGCGCTGACCGTAATCGCCCGCACATCCTGCTGAATCTCGTCGATGCTGCGGCCATAGCGCGTCTCGATCAGCGAGCTGATGAGCGTATCCGGATTCTCCTTCGCGGCTTGCGCGATGTCCTCGTATTCCGGATCGATATACACGTCGGTCCAGCCGACAGGCGGGCTGTCCTTGTCGCCATCGATACGCAGACTCGACACGCGCAGCCACAGCGCGCCCTGCGCGCAGCGCAAGGTCTTCGCGAGCTTAGCCGTCGCCTCGATCTGCTGCGTCGACTGCACGAGGCGCAAATGCTCCGAGCCGAACTGCACGAGATCGTCGACGGACGCGAGCGACGGACGAAAGTCGTTGCGCGGCTGCATCGACTCGACGCGCGTGCCGGCGTTCTTGCGCCGCGACACAAGCCCCATTTGCTGCAACTCGTGCAACGCGGCGCGCACGGTGTGCCGGCTCGTCTGGTACTGGTCGCGCAGTTCCAGTTCGGTCGGCAGATAGGAGCCGACAGGAAAGCGTCCTGACGCGATCCCCTCGGTCAGTTCGCGTGCGATATCGGCGAAATGCGGTCTGTTCATTGCTGCGATGTTGGTGATTTTCGGTGGTCAGGGTAAATCATAGCTTGCCCGATATGTTCGAACATATTAATCTGCATATGTCCGGACATATTGCGCGTCCTTCTTCACCGGCTTTCCGCATTCCCGAGAGGTCTTCATGACGAGTTCCGTTTCCCCCCTGGCCAGCACCGTGTTCGATTCCGTGCTGTTCCGCGATGCGTTCGGCACCGCGAAAATGCGTGCGATCTTTTCCGATTACGCGCTGGTGCAGCGTTACATCGATGTCGAAGTGGCGCTCGCGAAGGCCGAGGCGCGCGCCGGCGTCATTCCCGCCGAGGCCGCCGAGGTGATCGCGCGCGAATCGAAGATCGAGCGCATCGACTTCGATCACATGCGCGAGGAAACGGATATCGTCGGCTATCCGATCCTGCCGCTCGTGCATCAGATGGTGAAGATGTGCGGTGACGCCGGACGCTATGTTCACTGGGGCGCGACGACTCAGGACATCATGGATACGGCCGTCGCGCTGCAAGTGCGCGATGCGCTCGCTTCGATCGACGGCGATATCCGCGAATTGCGCGCGATTCTCGCGAACCTCGCGAAGAAGCATCGCGATACGCCGATGGCCGGCCGCACGCACTTGCAGCAGGCGCTGCCTGTGACCTTCGGCTACAAGGTCGCGATCTGGCTCGCGATGTTCGATCGTCATCAGGAACGTATCGCGCAGATGCGCGAACGCGTGGCCGTCGTCGAATTCGCGGGCGCGGCGGGCACGCTGGCATCGCTCGGCGAGACGGGCTTCGCGGTGCAGAAGGCGCTCGCCGAAGAACTGAAGCTCGGCGTGCCGGCGACGACATGGCACGTCGCGCGCGATGGCTTCGCCGAAGCGGTCAACCTGCTCGCGCTCGTCACGGGTTCGCTCGGCAAGATCGCCATCGACATCATGATCATGGCGTCCACCGAATTCGCGGAAGTGTACGAGCCGTTCGTGAAGGGTCGCGGCGCGAGCAGCACGATGCCGCAGAAACGCAATCCGATTTCGAGCGAACTCATGCTGGCGGCGGCCAAGGCGGTGCGCCAGCACGCGGGCCTGATGGTCGATGCGATGATCCAGGACTTCGAGCGCGCCACCGGCCCGTGGCATGCCGAATGGATCGCGATTCCGGAGAGCTTCATCCTCACGTCGGGCGCGCTGCATCAGGCGAAGTTCGCGCTCGGCGGACTGATCGTCGACGAAGCGCGCATGAAGCACAACCTCGGCATCAGCCGCGGCCTGATCGTCGCGGAAGCGGTGATGATGGGCATGGCGCCTTACACCGGGCGTCAGCAGGCACATGACATCGTGTACGACGCGTGCCGCACCGTGAACGAACACGGCGGCACGCTCGCCGAAGCACTCGCCGCATTGCCCGAAGTGACGAAACACTTCGACCGCGCCGCGATCGACCGCATGACCGACCCCGCGAACTATCTCGGCGTCGCGCCGCAGATGGTCGACCGGGCTATCGCGTTGTCGAGCGAAATCTGATTACAGAACATCATGGAGGAGCATGCGATGCAAAACGAACACGCATCACACGACGACGCGACCGTCGCACCGCCGAAGAAGCTGCCGTGGTATCGCAAGCTCGGCATGCAGGTGCTTTTGTCGCTCGTGATCGGCATTGCGGTCGGTCTCGTTTTTCCGAAGTTCGGCGCGCAACTGAAAGTGCTCGGCGATATCTTTCTCGCGCTCATCAAGGCCGGTGTCGCGCCGCTCGTGTTTCTCACGATCGTGCACGGCATCGCGTCGGCGGGAGACGTGAAGAGCGCGGGGCGCGTCGGCTGGCGCTCGATCGTCTACTTCGAAGTCGTGTCGACGCTTGCGCTCGCGTTCGGCCTGCTCGCGGGCAATCTGCTGCAAACGGGCAAGGCGATGACATCGGTCACGGTCGGCGCCGTTCCCGCGACGGCCGCCAAAGCCGCGCCGCAAGGCTTTACCGAGTTCGTCATGCACGTGGTGCCGGACAACTTCATCGGCGCGTTCGCGAAGGGCGAATTGCTGCAAGTGGTCGTGCTCGCGGTGATGGTCGGTATCGGCATTCTCGCGATTCCCGAGCGCCGCCGCGTGCGCATCAACGAAGGGCTCGATCTCATCTCCGAAGTGCTGTTCTCGTTCATCAACCTTGTGATGAAACTTGCGCCGCTGGGCACGTTCGGCGCGGTCGCGTATTCGGTGGGCAGCAACGGCACGGCGGTGCTGATCGCACTCGCGCAACTCGTGCTGAGCTTCTATGCGGTGGTCGTGCTGTTCATCGTCGTGGTGATGGGCGTGATCGCGAAGCTCGCGGGCTTCAGTCTGTGGCGCTTCCTGCGCTATATCAAGGACGAGATCTTTATCGTGCTCGGCACGGCGTCGTCGGAAAGCGCGCTGCCGCGCCTCCTGATCAAGCTCGAACGGCTCGGCTGCGCGAAGCAGACCGTCGGGCTCGTGCTGCCGACCGGTTACGCGTTCAATCTCGACGGCACGTCGATCTTCATGTCGATGGGCGTGATGTTCATCGCGCATGCATATGGCGTGCCGATCACGATCGAGCATCAGATCGGCATTCTGCTGCTGATGCTGCTCACGTCGAAAGGCGCGGCCACGGTCTCGGGCGGATCGTTCGTTGTGTTCGCGGCGACCGTCACGTCGACGGGCATCCTTCCCGTCGAAGGACTCGCGCTGATCTTCGGCGTGTACCGCTTCATGTCGATGGCCATCGCGACGTGCAACACGATTGGCAACAGTCTCGCGACGGTGGTCATCGCGAAGTGGTCGCGCACCTTCGATGCGGCGATCAGCGAGCGTCATCTCTATCCCGAGCGTTTTCCGGAGACCGCGCAAGCCGATGAGCGCCTCGCGGACGGCAATCTTCTGCCCGAGGACATGAACGACGCGAATCCGCATCCCGAAGGCATTTCGCTGAGAAGCGCGGGCACGCGCTGATCGCAGCACGATACATCTTGCAGCGCGGCAATCGCCGCGCTTTTTTTTCACTTCGCCTATCATCGGAGAACCGCGCATCGAACGCATCGCGGGTTTGGATCGTCATCCGGATCGGAGGTCGCATGCCACCGCTACGCGCAATCCATCTGCTGCAAACGAAGGAAGGTTCGCGCCTGCACGGCCCCGAACTCGATCACTGGCGCCGCTGGGGACCGTATCTGAGCGAGCGTCAATGGGGCACCGTGCGCGAGGATTACAGCGAATACGGCACCGCATGGGATTACTTTCCGCACGACCATGCGCGCAGCCGCATGTATCGCTGGGGCGAGGACGGCATCGCGGGATTCGGCAACGATCCGCTCGACTGGTGCGTGTCGCCCGCGTTGTGGAACGGGCGCGATCCGATCATCAAGGAACGGCTCTTCGGCCTGACCAACGAGCAAGGCAATCACGGCGAGGATGTGAAGGAGCTGTACTTCTATCTCGACGGCACGCCGACGCATTCGTACATGAAGATGCTGTACAAGTATCCGCACGCCGCGTATCCGTATCAGCATCTGATCGACGAGAACCGGCGGCGCGGGCCCGAGCTTCCCGAATACGAAATCCTCGACACCGGCGTGTTCGATAACGATCGATACTTCGACGTCTGCATCGAATATGCGAAGCACGGGCCGGATGACATCGTGATGCGCGTGACGGTCGAAAATCGCGCGGACGAGGCCGCCACGCTTCACGTTCTGCCGCAGTTCTGGGCGCGCAACCGCTGGTCGTGGTCGAGCAAATGGGGCAGGCCGTCGCTGACACTGGAACAGGACGCGCGCGAAGGCACGCGCGTGGTCGCGCACAATCCCTCGCAGGGCACGACGATCGTCACGGCCTCGGCGGATGTTCCCATCGAATGGATCTTCTGCGAAAACGAAACGAACGTTCGTCGCATCTTCGGTATCGAGGGTGCGGGACCGTTCAAGGACGGCTTCAACGACTATCTCGTCGAAGGCGACGATAAAGCCATCCGGCGCGATCGCGGCACACGCTGCGCCGCGCACGCGTGCCTGCAACTCGGTCCGCATGAAACTGCCGTGATGTATCTGCGCTGGAGACCCGCGTCGGTATCGAATGCGCCGCCGCTCGACATGCAGCAGCTTTTCGCGCGCCGCGAAGCGGAAGCCGACGAGTTCTATGCGACGCTGCAACACGATATCGACGATGCCGATGCGCGCCTCGTGCAGCGCCAGGCGCTCGCCGGGATGCTGTGGTCGAAGCAGTACTACCAGTTCGACGTCACGCGCTGGCACGACGGCGATCCGGGCCAGCCCACGCCGCCGAAAGGACGCAGACGCGGCCGCAACGCGGACTGGCGGCACATGTGCAACGGCGACATCGTATCGATGCCGGACAAATGGGAGTACCCGTGGTACGCGTCGTGGGATCTGGCGTTTCATGCGGTTGCTTTCGCGACCATCGATCCCGACTTCGCGAAGAAGCAGTTGTCGCTGCTCGTGAAAGAGCGCTACATGCATCCGAACGGACAATTGCCCGCGTATGAATGGGCGTTCGGCGATGCGAATCCGCCCGTGCACGCATGGGCGACATGGCGCGTATTCGAACTCGATCGCGAGATGACGGGCATCGGCGATCACGCGTTTCTCGAAGTGATGTTCCACAAGCTGCTGCTCAACTTCGCGTGGTGGGTGAACCGCAAGGACGCCGACGACCGCAACATCTTTCAGGGCGGCTTTCTCGGGCTCGATAACATCGGCATCTTCGATCGGTCGCAACCGCTGCCGACGGGCGGCCGGATCGACCAGGCCGATGGCACCGCATGGATGGCTTCGTATGCGCTCGATCTGATGCAGATCGGCCTCGAACTCGCGATGACGAACGAGTCGTATGTCGAGATCGCGGTGAAGTTCTTCGAGCACTTTCTGTATATCGCGGAAGCGGTCAGTTGCGGCGAAGGCTGCAACACCGGGCTATGGGACAGCAAGGACGAATTCTTCTATGACGTGCTGCATCTTCCGGACGGTGCGCGCGTGCCGATGCGGATTCGTTCGATCGTCGGACTGATTCCGCTCTTCGCCGTGCATGTGCTCGAAGAGCGCGTGTACGGCGATCTGCCGGGACTGCGCGAACGGCTCGTGTGGTTTCTGGATCATCGGCCGAATCTCGCGAAACTCGTGTCGCGCTGGACGGAGCCTGGCAAGGGCAATACGACATTGCTTTCGCTATTGCGCGGACATCGCATGAAAGCGCTTCTGCGCCGCACGCTCGATCAGAGTGAGTTCCTTTCCGACTATGGAATTCGGGCGTTGTCGCGCGTGCATTGTGAAGCGCCCTATGTCTTCGATCACGATGGCGTGCACGTCTGCATCCGATACTTGCCTGCGGAATCGGACACGCGAGTGTTCGGCGGCAATTCGAACTGGCGCGGGCCGATCTGGATGCCGGTCAATTACCTGCTGATCGAATCGCTGTACGAGTTTCATCGCTACTACGGCGATGAGTTTCGCGTCGAGCATCCGACGGGATCGGGAGAAACGCACTCGCTGAGCGAAATCGCCGACGATCTTTCGCGGCGCATCACGACGCTATTCTTGAAAGATGCGGACGGCAAACGTCCTGTGATGGCCGCGTATCCGCAGTTGCAGGCCGATCCGCGTTCGCGCGATCTCATCCTTTTTCACGAGTATTTTCATGGCGACAATGGACGCGGCGTTGGCGCATCGCATCAGACGGGCTGGAGCGGGCTTGTGGCGCTGCTGTTGCAGCCGCGGTTGATGAAGCTCTCGCATGTGGGCCCCGAAGCGCCTGTGATGGCGGTGCGTTTGCATGAGGAGGCTGCGGCGATGGCGCGTTAGGGTTCTGGCTGTCGATTCGCCTACGACCGTCGACACGCTCGCCTATACTTGATCTTGTCACTTCATTGTCCCCAGAGAACCGGAGGACGTCATCATGTTCAAGCATCTGCTGGTACCCACAGACGGCTCCGCGCTGTCAGAAGCGGCATTGCGCATGGCGGTCGCGCTCGCCAAGGAAAACAACGCGCGCATCACGGGTCTTTATATGGTGCGGCCGTTTCATATGACCGTTTACAGCGCCGAAATGGTGGGCTCGGATCAGGCTGATCTTCAATCCGTCGACAGGGCGCGCGCCGAACAATATCTCGAGAACATGCGAAGCATCGCGACTGCGGCCGGCGTGGAATGCGATACCGAAGCGCCTACCGGCGCGCATCCCTACGAAGCGATCCTCGATACCGCGAAGGCGCGCCACTGCGACCTCATCGTGATGGCGTCGCACGGACATGGCGGCATTCGCGGGCTATTGCTCGGCAGCGAAACGCAGAAGGTGCTGACGCATAGTCACTTGCCGATTCTGGTGGTGAGGCCGCCGGAGTAAGCCTGAGAGCCTACCTCTCCAGATTCCCAAAACACACATACTTCGATTCCAGATACTCCTCGACCCCCGACGACGCCCCCTCGCGCCCCATCCCCGATTCCTTGATACCGCCGAACGGCGCAACCTCATTGAACACGAGGCTATCGTTCACGCCAACGACGCCGCACTCCAGCGCCTCCATCACGCGAAACGCGCGGCTGATATCCGCCGTGTAGAAGTACGCCGCAAGCCCGGTGCGCGTATCGTTCGCGAGCGTGATCACGTCGTCTTCGTCCCTGAAGCGCAGCACGCTCGCAATCGGCCCGAGCACTTCGTCGCCGCACACGCTCATCGACGGATCGACGCCGGTCAGCACCGTCGGCCTGAAAAAGTTCGAGCCGGGCGCCAGGCGCGAGCCGCCCGCCGCGATCGTCGCGCCGAGCTTCACGGCTTCGTCGATGAGACTTTCGACGCGCGTCACCGCCGCCTCGCCGATCAGCGGACCGATCTGCGCGCCTTCGTCCAGGCCATTGCTCACCTTGAGCAACGCGACCTTCGAAACGAGCTTCGCGACAAAGGTTTCGTAGACGTCTTCATGCACGAAGAAACGGTTCGCGCACATCGCGGCCTGACCCGAATGACGGAAACGCGCATCGAGCGCGCCTTTGACGGCAAGGTCGATGTCCGCATCGCCAAACACGATGAAAGGACAATTCGCGCCCAACTCCAGCGACATCTTCTTGACCGTGGGTGCGCACAAGGTCATCAGCCGCTTGCCTTCGTCGATCGAACCGGTGAACGACACCTTGCGCACATCGCGATTCGCGAGCAGCGTGCTTCTGATCGGCTCGCCCTCGCCCGTCAGCACGGACAGCACGCCGCGCGGCAAGCCGGCGTTTTCGCCGAGCACGCAAAGCGCGAGCGCTGAAAACGGCGTCTGCGGATCGGGATGATGAATGACCGTGCAGCCCGCCGCGAGCGCGGCGCCGACGCGTCGCGCGACCATCGAGGAGGGAAACGTCCATGACGTGATCGCGCCACACACGCCGATCGGCTGATGCAGCACGCGGATGCGCTGATTGCGCCGCGGCGCAGGAATGTTGTCGCCGTAGATGCGGCGCGCTTCTTCCGCGAACCAGTCGAGGTAATTCGCCGCCTGCGTGATTTCCGAGCGCGCTTCGTGCAGCGGCTTGCCCTGCTCGCTGCACAGGATGATGGCGAGATCGTCGCGATGAAGCTCGACGAGGCGTCCCCACTCACGCAGTACCGATGCCCGCTCGCGGCTGCTCCAGCTGCGCCAGTCCTGCAACGCGGCGTTCGCGCATTCGACAGCTTCGGCCACCTGCTCCGCCGTGACTTGCGGCACGCTGCCGATGATCTCGCCATTCGCCGGATTGGCGACAGGCACGCGCGGCAGCGACGTGTTGTCGACCCACGCGCCGCCGATATACGCCGATTGCTCGAAAAGACTGGGGCACTGCAGTTCCATGGCTCGCTCCAATGCGTGTGGCGCTTCGTGCATACAGTTGCATCGAGCTTAACGCATTTTTTCGGCCATTCGATAACGCGGGGCTGTGTTGTCGTATCAGTGCAGCGGCATGTCGCGCCGGCGATGTATTCATCGCAAAACGACCGGTCGGTCGATCGAAAGCGCTTACGCGGCGGCACGCCGATGCGCGCCGCCGCGTCAACATCACATCAATGGCTCGCGCCTTCCACCGCGCCGATGCCCGTCTCCGAACGCACCGTCTGCGCTTCGAACCCGGCCTTGTCGATGCGTGCGCGCGCGGAACGGTCGGTCACCGAGAACAGCCAGATGCCGGCGAAGCCGATCGCCATCGAGAACAGCGCGGGCGATGCGTACGGGAACGGTGCGCTCGCGTAGTGGAACACGTCGACCCACACGGCTTTCGAGAGCACCGTCATCACGACCGCCGAAAGCAGGCCGAGGAAACCGCCGATCGCCGCGCCGCGCGTCGTGCAGCCGCGCCACAACACGGACATGAAAAGCACCGGGAAATTGGCCGACGCCGCCACCGCGAACGCGAGCGACACCATGAACGCGATGTTCTGCTTCTCGAACACGATGCCGAGCACGACCGCCACGATACCGAGCACGATCGTCGTGATACGCGACACCTTCAGCTCGCTCTTGCTCGACGCCTTGCCCTTCTTGAACACGGTCGCATACAGATCGTGCGACACCGCCGATGCACCCGCGAGCGTCAGGCCTGCGACCACCGCGAGAATGGTTGCAAACGCGACCGCCGAGATGAAGCCGAGGAACACGTTGCCGCCGACCGCGCTCGCCAAATGCACCGCCGCCATGTTCGTGCCGCCGAGCAGCTTGCCGCCTGCGTCCTTGAACATCGGATTGGTGCTCACCAGCACGATCGCACCGAAGCCGATGATGAAGGTGAGAATGTAGAAGTAGCCGATCCACGTCGTCGCCCAGAACACCGACTTGCGCGCTTCCTTCGCGTTCGGCACGGTGAAGAAGCGCATCAGGATGTGCGGCAGGCCGGCCGTGCCGAACATCAGCGCGATGCCGAAGGAGATCGCGGAGATCGGGTCCTTGATGAAATTGCCCGGGCCCATAATCGACTCTTTCTTCTCGTGTACTTCGACGGCCTTGGCGAACAGCGCTTCGGGGCTGAAGTGGAACTGCCACAGCACCATGAACGCCATGAACGATGCGCCCGCGAGCAGCAGACAGGCCTTGATGATCTGCACCCAGGTGGTCGCGGTCATGCCGCCGAACAGCACGTACACCATCATCAGCGCGCCGACGATCACCACCGCGATCCAGTATTCGAGGCCGAACAGCAGCTTGATGAGCTGTCCCGCGCCGACCATCTGCGCGATCAGGTAGAACGCCACGACCACGAGCGTGCCCGACGCCGCGAACGCGCGAATGGGCGTCTGCTTGAAGCGGTACGCGGCGACATCGGCGAAGGTGAAGCGGCCGAGATTGCGCAGGCGCTCCGCCATCAGGAACGTGATGATCGGCCAGCCCACCAGAAAGCCGATCGAATAGATCAGGCCGTCATAGCCGTTGCTGTAGACCGCGGCCGAAATGCCGAGAAACGAGGCCGCCGACATGAAGTCGCCCGCGATCGCGAGACCGTTCTGGAAACCGGTGATGCCGCCGCCCGCCGTGTAGAAATCGGCCGCCGAGCGCGTCTTCTTCGCGGCCCATTTGGTGATGAACAGTGTCGCGATCACGAACGCGATGAACATGCAGATCGCCGTCCAGTTGGTCGCCTGCTTGACCGCCTGACCGAGATCGCCGCCCGCGGCGAAGGCACTGGCGGATGCGCCGAAGAGCGCGCCCGCCGCGAGGAAACGTTGCGACTTCATGCGGCCTCCCGCTTGATCTTGTCGGTGAGTTCGTCGTACGTGCTGTTGGCGTGGCGCACGTAGAGACCCGTGATGACGACCGTGAAGACGATCACGAACAGGCCGATGGGCATGCCCCAGGTCATCACGCCTGCGCCCATTTTCGCGGAGAGCAGTTCCTTGTTGAACGCGATCAGCAGCACGTAGCCGTAATACACGATCAATACGAGCGCGGTGAGCGTCCAGCCGAGCTTCGAGCGTTTTCGCACCAGTTCGCCGTACGCGGCGCTCGATTTGATTTTTTCTACTACCTTGAGATCCATTTGTGTCTCCTGCGTGAATGGCGCTGGAGACTAAGGTAAAAGCGTCCGCTTACCCGTTTCTTACGCGAGGCACTTTCTTTCGACGGGGTTTACGCGAAGCATCGAGCTCAGCCTGAGCCGTGGAGTCAGGCCCATGCTTTGAAAAACAGGGCCATTTCAGACTATTCATATTTCTCGCGGATCGCCTGTCTGCAACACTGAGCGGACCAGTGTTCGTCTGGATATTCGTATCGCAATCGTCCTGCGGCGCTTTGGACATGACTCGCACGCCTTCGCGCTAGGCCTTTCGGAAAACTCATCATTCATGCCACATCAATCCGACATGCGGTTCACGTCGCCCATGCGCTACAGCCACGGCATCGTCACCGCCTTCGAGCAGGGCACGGCGAACTACATCATCGATGTGGGCGACCACGTCGATTACACCGTACAAGGGCATCACAAACTCAGAGCCGCCCAAAGTCCATGGACACCGGCCCGGGCAACCACCTCTCGCTCAACGGCTCGCCCAAAGCCGGCCAAGCGGTGGCCAGACGGCGCCTGCCCGCGCAATCCGTTCCCCTATGGCAAAGGAGTCGCCTGATGCTCAGCAGCGCGGAATCCGCGCGACCAGATTGGTCGCGCCACGTCGTGCAGGAAGTCGCGGAGCCCGCCTTTGCAGAACTGCAGAAAGCAGCACGTCCGTGGCTATGGCTTGACGGCGCGGCCAGCGACACGCTGGAAGCCGAAGTCATGGCAATCACGCACCGCTTTGACCACCGCTGGGTGTGGCGTGGCACAGAACGGGAATACCAGGGTCCCGGCTATCGGCAGGGACCATTGCTTGTCCCTCTGGACACAGCGCTATTCGATCATTTCCTGACCCATTGGGCAGTTCCGGGAATTGGGCTTGTCTTGCTCAGTGAAGCGGATGAATCGACTCTCATAACTCATCTGCAAGCACTGCATCAGATCATCGCTGCCGATGGTGGACCGCTGCGCTTCAGCCTTGCAGCCCGGCGCCCACTTGAAGAACTCTGTGAAGCATTACCGCCGCACCGCTTGGCTGAACTGCTCGGGCCTATAAAGACACTGTCGTGGGCTGCCGAAGCAGTCGCGCCCGCGATGTGGTTGCGGATCGAGGCGCCGGCGAACTACACCTCGTCATTTGTCCCGGCTCACGCCTTTACGCTGACCACCAGCGACGAGGCGAAACTGGATCGCGCCAGTATGGCGTGGTTCATGCGCGATACCGTCCGTCGCCTGCGCGAGAACTACCCGAGTCAAGCAAATCTGATCGACACCGATGAGTGCGCTCAACATCTCGCTCTGTTTGCCGATGAGGCGCGCAGACTCGAACTGCGTCTCGAAAGAGACGTCCGCCAATACTTGGCGCTTCGGCTCGTATATCCGCAAGAGTCCTTCGAGCGAGACGCTGTTCTCCGTGCGAGTTTGATGAAACTCGATGTCTCGGCTCGTCAACGCATGATGGACCTCGAAGATCGTCTGCAACAAACCATGATCCACAAGAATCAGAATCCCCATGGCTGATAACTTCAAGAAAGCCCTGCAACCACCCCATCCTGGTGAGAAGCAGGTAGGCAAAGCCATCTCTCCGCCGCCGTGCCAACGTGGCATACCTATCTATCCGCTGCGCTATGGCATCACGGATCATCCACTGGATACCAAGCTCTTCCCGAAGCTGACCACCGCAGGATACCCTGCGTTGCAGGGTGGCAAAGCCTATGGTTTGCGCGTGCTGCGTCCCGGTTGCTATGTGTACCTTTGCTATATGAAGGACGGGCGCATGTGGACGCAACACTATCGGGTTACGGCAGATGTTCGCTTTGCGCCAATCTGGTGGACCGAAGCCGATGACAAGGATGCCGCACCGGGACGACTCGCCACGCCCGACGAGACGGTTGCCCAGCCATGGCTACTCGCACCGGAAGAGAAAACTGCTACCACGGTCTATCTTCTGGTGACCGATACCGTCCTCACTCACCGCACCCTCTATAAGATTGAAACCAATCAAGGCGGTCTGCGTGACAAGCTCGCGACGCAGGTCAAGCCGGCTGGCGGTGACCAGCAGGCGCATACCTTCCGGGCAATTCTCGCGGGCAACGCTACGGTCGAACTGATTAAACCTGCGATCTCCGGTACGCCTTATGGGTATAGCTGGAGCGAAGTGAAGCCGGAGAAGGAAATGGCCGATAACAACCGGATAGTCGGCGGAATGTACACGATGCTTTTGCCGCGCAAAGACGTGATACCGCTCGCCGTGGCGTTGCAAGACACCATTGGCATTGCCAGCGAGCTTGGCTATCTTTGCTCGTTGGCCGTGAAGGATAAAGACGCCTTTCAAACGCAGAACAAGCACAAGTTACAAAGCGCTGCCCTTATCGATACCTACTTCAAGCAAGCGGAAGCATCGCCCGATGGCAAGAGCCAGGACGGTCTGGATGCGATCCGAAGACAGAAGAACATGGTGGATCTGAATGGCGCACGTGCATTCAAGTCGACCCACGATCAGAAACTGAAAAATTTCGATCCTCCTATCAGGAAGACCGGTGCCGATGTCGTGGCCTGGATGCGCCTTCTCGACGATTCCAAATTGCTCGGCACCGCACTCCGATCATTCGATTTATCGTGTGTCCGTAACGCGATGGACTACGAAATCGCGGTGCTCAATTGCATTGGCGCTTCGGTTCACACCGACGACGGACTCCATGAACTCGCCAAACTGATCAGGGCGGAGCCCAAACTCAGCCCTTTGTGGAAAGCACTGGGAGCCGGCGACGAGCCGCTGATGGATCGTCTGAACCGTTACCTCATCATCTCCCGAGCGGTATTCGGCGCTGCGGACAAGTATGTGGAGGAACGAGCGGCGACGGCGGCCACCAATATCCTGGCCGGCATGGTGCAGCACTTCGTGGCGACAGCGCCCGTGAACGAAGCCAGAATTCAGATTCTGCGTCTGCGCCATGTCAGCGCGCGGCGCTTCAATATCACGCTCGGATACACAGAGATTTCCGCCGAGCAGTTCGCTCACTATGCGATGGAAATGCAAGGCTATCTGGTGATGGGCCCAGATGTGTTCGCTCGCTGGAAGTTGGAGATGAGCCAAGTCCCCGGAAGAACGCCCGGCAGCGTGGAGACGCAAGGAAGCCAGCGCATTGAGGTGTGGGAATGGGAGACCATCGGCACGGCTGCGGTGCAAGGAGCGGCGCATGGTCATGCTGAACCCATTCCGGCTATTGGCAATCCGTTGCTGCGTAATCTCAAGCGCGTGCGTGATATAGCCGTTGTCAAGGCCGCGCCGTTGCGTACACCGGCGGGAGTTGGGTTTACTGGTATCGGAGGGGCGTTGGCGGTGTGGACAATGCGGGGAGCGGTGAAGGATCTGAGCAAGGAACTGAATGGGACCAACGCAGTATCCGGATTCGGCGCTCTTGCTGGATTGGCTGGATCTGCAATTGAAGTGACCACCCTTGCCCTCTCCATGTTCATGGCGCGCAAGGGGAACGAAATTCTCGCCACAACCATCGCCACCGTTGGCTTCAAATGGGGTACCACGTATGCGGGTGGTGCTGCCGCAGCCATTATGGCCGTGGCCGATACCATCCGTGCCGTCAATGCCTCCAACGACGGAAATGCCGAACAGGCCAGTTGGTATCTGGGTTCGGCTCTCGCAGGCGGTGTAGTGGCGGTAGCTACGTTTGCCGGCGGCCAAGCTGTACTGACCACGCTCGCCGCTGGTGGCGGCGAAGCCGTGGCTGTGCTGGGCTTCACCCCCGTCGGCTGGCTTGTGATCGCCGTGCTGGCCACGGCGGTTGTCATCTATTGCTCCGTGAAAGCCGGCAGCAGCCAACAGTCCCCTGTTGAAATCTGGCTTGCACATAGCGCGTGGGGTGCGGCGGTCAGACACTTCAGCCTCAGTCAGGAAATGGAGGCGTGGCACAGCCTGCATTTCCGGCCCCAAATCACCACCAAGTGGGAGGCTGCCTATGGCAACAGTGGCACTTTGCGTCTGCGCTGTACTTTGCCTGGCGATGGTAATGGTGATTTTCGAGCGGTCCTTCGCGCCAGCTTGCATGGCCAACCTCTTCAGAGGGTCGATGCCGAAACGGCAGGCAAAGCGACGGGTGCCTTCAATCTGAATCTCGACAAACAATTCGTGGTGGGACGTTTGAGCAGTGACTATGGCGCAGAGCGAGGCTGGCAAATCGGCATGCATCATGAAGCTCAAGTGGAAGTGAGCTATCTCTATCGCCCCGATCCCCAAAAGATGCCTGACCTTGGACTGGAGCAACCCGACATGCCCAAGCCACTGATTTTCACACGCGACGGCGCTGCAGACGAGAGTCGGTTGGCTCCGGTGAGGGCACCAGCATGAGCATAGCCAGCAGCGAAAATGTTAAGCGCCTGCCGCCCGGCCTGTTCGCGGGCGCCACACGCTTGCAACACAACACGCTTACCGGCGAGGAAGCGGTCGCCACGCCGTGGGAGATCGGCCAGATTCTGGGCGTCCGGCGGATCAATGACCAATGCGTGGAATTGCAGACCGCAGACAGCACGGGAAATCGTGAACTGGCTGCCGGATGGGTGGGACGATCAATGGAGATCGGAATCTTCGGATCGCTATTCTGGCTAAGCTTCCTGAGCGGTCGCAGCGCTCTCGTGATGGCCTTAATCTCGCCTTTGATTTTCACCGTCATCGGACTTTTGGTCTACCTTTTCAGCGGCGCCCGACGCAACCGCGGTACCTTCATTCGCCTGCATCGCGGTACGCGCAAGCTCTATTACGTTGCCCCTGGGCAGGAGGAGTTGCTAACGCTGGACTTTGATCGTCTCGTACCGATGGCGGGCTTCATGCCGCTGCTCGCTTCAGGGGTCTACACCACGCGTCATCCGCTGTTTCTGGTGGGACTGGATACCATTGCCACGCCGCCCTGCGAGCGCTGCATCGTCTGCGGCAATCTCGGCTGGCGAGACGATGGGCAATCGGCCAAGCAACTATGGGACTATCTGCAACGCTTCATGGAAGATGGACCACACGGCCTCACCCCTCCTCCGCCCGTACCGAGACGCGATACGCGCACCCAGGCATTCACCCGGCAGTTTCACGAGTGGTCTGCAAAATTCCGCGAGGACTTGCCCACGGCCAAATCGCGCTGGCGCTCGCCCTGGCTTGTCTTCTGGAAGGTCTTCTGGCTCATCGCGATGGTCTTTCCCGACAGTCTGGCCGATTGGCTGCAATACAACGTTCCGTACACGCGCTTTCCCAAACAGATCGATGAACTGTGCGACATGCCGTCACCGCGAGTAGATAACCGCGGAATTGATGAGTAAGGGCATCCGCCGCTATCCGCCCAATCGCCGATCGATCGTGCGCCCGGGCAAGGTCGCGGCGCTATCGTCCTTGAGGGCGACGCCCGTCAGCTTGCGCTGACGCGCCTCGTTCAACAGCCAGGCGAGTTTGAACGCGGCCGCGTCGTAAGCAAGTCCTTCAGGGCGCACGTTCGATATGCAATTGCGCTCTGCATCGCTGCGGCCCCGAACGGGATCGTACGTGACATAGACGCCGAGGCTCGCGGGCGAACTCAGCCCCGGCCGCTCGCCTATCAGCACGGCCACCAGGCTCGGCTTCAAGATCGCGCCGATGCCATCGCCGAGCGCCACGCGCGCCTGTGTCCCGATGACCACGGGACCGATGCGCCATCCTTCGAGCCGCGCCATCGTCCTTTCGATGAGCGGTATCGCATGCGTCGATGCAGCGCTGGACGACAGTCCGTCAGCGATGACGAACACGAGGTCTGCGTGCTTCGTGTGGGATTCGAGACGCGCCGCACTTTCGTCGCTCAGACGCCGCCCGAGATCCGGACAGCGCAAATAAACATCGCGCGAGGGCGCCGCACTTTCGACTGTGGCGATGTCGAATCCCTTCGATAGCAACGCGCTTCGCAACGCGTCGACATCGAGCGGCCGATGCACCGCGTCGCGCGCCTGCGCATGCGCGAGATTGAACGCGAGCAGCGGCGCGGTCGGCAGACTGCTGCCCGCGCGGCCCAGCGCGATGCGGGCATCGGTGAAACGCCTCAACGCGTCCCATGGATTGGCGCTGACGCTCATCATGCCCTCATCCAGTCGGTCAACGCGGGCCAATGCGCGCGCTCCTGCAGCATCCCGCGCCCGTTCGTGATCTGGATCGCGCGCAACCACGCTTCGAATTCCGGCGCGCGCTTCAGTCCAAGCACTTCGCGCACATAGAGCGCATCGTGAAACGACGTGCTCTGATAGTTCAGCATCACATCGTCCGCGCCGGGCACGCCCATGATGAAGTTCACGTTCGCCGCGCCGAGCAGCGTGAGCAGATTGTCCATGTCGTCCTGATCGGCTTGCGCGTGATTCGTGTAGCAGACGTCGCAACCCATCGGCACGCCGAGCAGCTTCGCGCAGAAATGATCTTCGAGACCCGCGCGAATGATCTGCTTGCCATCGTAGAGATATTCCGGGCCGATGAAGCCGACCACCGTATTCACGAGAAACGGATTGAATTTGCGCGCCACTGCATACGCGCGCGCTTCGCAAGTCTGCTGGTCCACGTCGTAGTGGGCATTCGCCGACAACGCACTGCCCTGCCCCGTCTCGAAGTACATGAGATTCTCGCCGACTGTCCCGCGCTGCAACGACAAACCCGCTTCATACGCCTCCTGCAACAACGCAAGCGATATCCCGAACGATGCATTCGCCTTCTGCGTGCCCGCGATCGACTGGAACACCAGATCGACGGGCGCGCCCTGTTCGATCGCCGCGAGCGTGTTGGTCACGTGCGTGAGCACGCAAGTCTGCGTCGGCACGTCGTAGCGTTCGCGGAACGCATCCATCATCGCGAGCAGCTTGCCGATGGCCTGCGGCGAGTCCGATGCGGGATTGATGCCGATCATCGCGTCGCCACAGCCGTACATGAGGCCGTCGATCATCGATGCGGCGATGCCCTGCACATCGTCGGTCGGATGATTCGGCTGCAGGCGCACCGACATGTGTCCCGGCAAGCCAACCGTGTTCCGGAAGCGCGTGACGACCGGCCGCTTCTTCGCGGCGAGGATGAGATCCTGATTGCGCATCAGCTTCGATACGGCCGCGACCATCTCCGGTGTCAGTCCTGGAGACACCGCCACGAGCGCGGCCGTATCGGTCGAATCGGCCAGCAGCCATTCGCGGAACTCGCCGACCGTGAGATGCGACACGGCGGCGAACGCGTCCTTCGAATGCTCGTCGATGATGAGGCGCGTCACTTCGTCGTCTTCATACGGGATCAACGCGTCTTCGATGAACGCGCGCAGCGGCACCGCCGACAAAGCCAGCTTCGCCGCCGCGCGCTCTTCTTCCGTCGCCGCGGCGATGCCCGCGAGTTCATCGCCGGAACGTGGCGGACTCGCTTTCGCCAGCAGCGTCCTCAGATCGTCGAAGCGATACGTGCGAACGCCTACGGTTTCGCTGAACCTCATACGCCGTTCCCGCCGACCGTTTTCAAACTCTTCCATTGCCCCTGTTCGACCTGAAAGAGCGTATAGGGTGGCTTGATCAGATCGCCGTACGGATCGAACGAGATCTTGCCGGTCACGCCGGTCACGTTGACCTTCGCGAGCGCTTCGACGATCTTGCCGCGATCGAGCGAATTCGCATCGTGAATGGCCTTGATCATCGCGAGCGCGGCGTCGTAGGCGAAGGGCGCATACAGTTCGACATCCTGATTGAAGCGCGCCTTGTAGCGCTTGCCGAACTCCTGCGCGGACGGCAGCTTGTCGAGCGCGGGCCCCGGTTCTAGATCCTGCGTGCCGTTGCCCGAATTGCCCGCGATCTGCAGGAACGCATTGCTCTTCAACGCGCCCGCGCCGAAAAGTTGCGTCGTCATGCCGAGCGAGCGCATCTGCTTGACGAGCATCGCGCCCTGTTCGTCGAGCCCGCCGAAGAAGATCAGATCGACGTTCTGGCTTTTCATCGTCGTGAGAATCGCGCGGAAGTCGACGGCCTTGTCGTTGGTGTATTCGCGCGCGACGACCTTGCCGTTCGCTTCCTTCACGCCTTTTTCGAACGCATCGGCGAGACCTTGCCCAAACGCCGTGCGATCGTCGATGATGCCGATGCGCTTCGGCTTCATCTGCTCGACGACGAAGCGCCCCGCCACCACGCCGCCCACGCCGTCGTGACCCATCGTGCGGAACACGTTCTTGAAGCCTTGCTTCGTGAGTTGCGGGTTGGTCGAGCCGGGCGTGATCATCGCGACATTCGCCTGGTGATAGACCGTCGACGCCGGAATGCTGCAACCGGAGTTGTAATGCCCGATCACGCCGACGATGCCGCTATCCACCGCCTTCTGCGCGACCTGAATCGCGACGCGCGGATCGGCCTGATCGTCGTAGACGTCCAGTTCGAACTTGACGGGCTTCCCGCCGACGGTCGGATGCTTCGCGTTCTCTTCATCGATGGCGAGTTGCGCGCCGTATTGCAAATCCTTGCCGACGCGCGCGACCGGCCCCGTCAACGGCCCGACGAACGCAATCTTGACGACTTCAGGATCGGCGGCGAACGACATCGGCATGTACGCGGCAAGCACGCCTGCGGCAAGACTCGAAAGCATTAAGCGGCGGTTCATGTTCGTGCTCCACAGAATTGGACGTCGCGCCAGGTTCATACGGTCCGCACGCGGCGCGACACCGCGAGCGAGCCTCATGGAAATGCGCGCCGCTTCAGTGAAAACGCGACGCGCGATAGCTCGCGAGATCAAGCGGCGGCGCGCGCCGCGCGATCAGATCGGCGACGATGCGTCCGCTCACGCCCGCGAGCGTCAAACCCAGATGTTGATGCCCGAATGCGTAAATCACGCGCTCGCTCGCCTTCGATGCGCCGATCACCGGCACGCCATCGGGCAGCGTCGGACGAAAGCCGAGCCATTCGCGATCCGGCGCGCCGAGCGCGGGCAACGCGCGCTTCGACGATACGGTCACGAGATCGAGCAACGCGCGGTTGCGTTCTTCGGTGAAGCCCGCAAGCTCGACCGTGCCCGCGACGCGAATGCCGTCGCTCATCGGCGTCATGTAGAAGCCGCGTTCCGCCCAGCCGCACGGCCGCGAGATCAGGTCCGATGCCGACGCATAGCGAACGTGATAGCCGCGCTCGGTGTCGAGCGGAACGTGATCGCCGCATTGATGCGCGAACTCGCGCGAGCGCGCGCCGGTCGCGATGACGACATGATCGAAGCGGCGCGCAGCGCCGTTCACGCGCAATGACACGCCCGGCGCTTGCGGTTCTATCGCGTCCACTTTCACCCGTTCGAGTTGCGCGCCGCGCGCGGCCAGACGTTCGAACAAAGCCTGAAGAAAGCCGGCGGGATCGGTGAAATGCCAGCTATCGCTAAACAGCACGCCACACGCGAAGATCGGCGCGAGCTGCGGTTCGAGTTCGCGGATCGCGCCGCTGTCGAGCACATCGAAACCCACGCCGAGGCTTTCGCGCAGGGCAAGAGAATCGCGCGATGCATCGAACGACGCAGCGCTCGAATACAGATACAGGCACTCGCGCGCTTTCACGAATCGCGCAAGGCCATCTTCTTCGAGCAAGGGCGCATAGCCTTGCTGCGCGCGCGCGAGCAAGGCCGCCAGCGCCCGCGCACTCGCTTCGTAATTCGCGCGCCGCGAGCTCAGCAGAAAGCGCGCGAGCCACGGCGCGAGTTGCGGCAGATAACCCCAGCGCAATCTGAACGGGCTGTCGTTCGAGAGCAGAAAGCGCGGGATATCGCGGAACACGGACGGATTGTTCACCGGCACGCATCCGTACGGCGCGAACGTGCCCGCGTTGCCGAACGACGCGCCCTGCGCGATGCCCGCCGGATCGAACAGCGTGACATCGTGTCCGTCGCGCATGAGCCATGCAGCGCTCGCCACGCCGATGAACCCCGCGCCGATGATCGCCACCTTCGACATTACTCGTGCCCCTTCCATGCAAGATCGCCTTCATGCGACAGGAATCCCGTCGCCGATTCGCTCTCTTCTTCGTGACGATGATGATGCTTCGCCGCGAAGAAGTAAGCCACCGACGCCACCGCGAGGCTCGCGAGACTCGCCATCATTTGAGGACGCAGTTCGTGGTCCGCGCCCATTGCCGCGAGCACGCCGATGATCGCGAAGACCACCGCATACGACAGCCACGGAAACAGCCACATCTTCAGCGTGAGACGCTCGGGCGCCTGCTTCTCGATGCGCCGGCGGATGCGGATCTGTGCGAGCGCGATCGCGAGATAGACGAACAGCATCACCGCGCCCGATGCGTTCACGAGGAACAGAAACACGCCCTGCGGCGACACGATCGCCGCGATGATCGCCACATAGCCGACCACGCTCGACAACACCACGGCAAGACGCGGCACCTTGTGCGGCGTGAGCCTGAGCAGCGACTTGGGCGCATCGCCGCGTTCGGCGAGACGGAACAGGATGCGCGACGACACATACAGACCCGAGTTCAGCGCGGACAGCACGGCGACGAGCACGATCGCGTTCATGATGTCGGCGGCGTAGGGAATGCGCATCGTCTCCAGCGCGGCGACGAACGGCGAATGGCCCGTCACGATGCTGCCCCACGGCACGATGCACGCGATCAGGAACAGCGAGCCGACATAGAACGTGATGACGCGCAGGATCACCGAGCGCGTCATCGCGGCGACGCTCTTGGCGGGATCGTCGGATTCGGCGGCGGCGATGGTCGCGATTTCCGCGCCGCCGACCGCGAAGATCACCGTCGGCACGGCGGCAAACACGGACATCGCGCCGAACGGCAGAAAGCCGCGATCGCCGACGAGATGCGTGACTGCGCCACCCGTGTGCCCGAAACCGAGCAGATAGCCCGCGCCGATCGCGATGAACGCGATGATCGCCGCGACCTTGATCGACGCGAACCAGAACTCGAATTCGCCATACGACTTCACGGACAGAAGATTGATCGCGGTCATGACGGAGAGCAGCACGAGCCCGATGACCCACACCGGCGCCGGTATCCAGCGCTGCAAAATGGCCGCGCCCGCGACCGCTTCGACGGCGACCACGATCACCCAGAAATACCAGTAGAGCCAGCCGCTCGTGAAGCCGGCCCAGTTGCCGAGGCCGATGCGCGCGTATTCGGTGAACGAGCCGACGCCGGGCACCGCGAGCGCCATTTCGCCGAGCATGCGCATGACCATCAGCACGACGATGCCGGCGACGAGATACGACACGCACGCCGCCGGGCCGACCGTGGCGAGCGTCGCACTGCTGCCGACGAACAGGCCCGCGCCGATGATGCCGCCGAGCGCGATCATCGTGACGTGGCGCTGGCGCAGCGCCGAGCCGAGTTTTGGCGGGCCGCCGGATGGAGTGGATTGAGCGGATTGAGGCAAGGACATAGGGAATCTCCTGCGGACAAAGATCAGATGGATGGCACACGCGGCTCAGGCAAAAGCGCATCGCACACCAGACAAACTCTGATATTAGAATCACACAAGATTTTTTTGTGTGCAATTAAAAACACGATTGTGTGGTGCCGGGATTTTCCCTAACTCCGGGCTGGATCGGCTCTTGCAGAGCCGATGTCACGGACTTTCGGGGCTTACATGGCCATTGCATCGGCCTCACTCTGGGTTAGAATCGGCTGACTTCCGCACAAATCGCGGACAAAGCATCGTTTGTATGGAGACAGAGATTCATGGCTTCCGACAAGGATCAGACGCTGACCGCGAACGGCGAAGCCGAAGGCACGACGAAGCGATCCACCTATATCGAGGTATCCAGCTCGATCGAGCAGGAAATCCGCAGCGGCATCTATCCGCCCGGCAGCCGCCTTCCGCCGCAGCGGCAACTGGCGAGCGAACTGGGCATCAATGTCTCGACGGTGTCGCGCGCGTACAAGGAGTTGCAGTTGCGCGGCCTCGTGATCGGCAGCAAGCGGCGCGGCTCGCTCGTCACCGGCGGCGCGATGCCGAGCGTCGAGAAGACGCCGCCCGCGAGCGCGGGAAGCGCAGTCATCGATCTGACCGTCAACCGGCCCGCGACCGGCGAATTTCTCGCGTGCCTCGCGCGCACCATGGGCGAGCTGCCGCGCGATCCGCGCTTCGCGCAGTTGCAGGAATATCAGCCGCCGCAGGGGCCTTCATGGGCGCGCGCGGCCGGGGCGCGCTGGATGAGCGCGCCGGGCTTCGCGCCGACCGCCGATCAGGTCGTCGTCACGAGCGGCGCGCAGCATGGGCTGTACGCGGTGCTCAACAGCCTGATCGGCACGGATGGCGTGATCCTCGCGGATCAACTGACGTATTACGGGCTGAAGGCGCTCGCGCCGGTGTTCCAGTTCGAGATCGTCGGCATTCCGAGCGACCGCGACGGCCTGCTCGTCGACGAGGTCGAACGCGTATGCAAGCGCGTGCCGGTCAAGGCCATCTTCACCGTGCCGAACCTGCAGAATCCCACCGTCACGACAATGAGCCTCGAGCGGCGCATGGCGCTCGTCGATGTCGCGCGCCGGCACGGCGTCGCCATCATCGAGGACGACGTGTACGGCCCGCTCGTCGCGCAACGCCTGCCGACGATCGCGAGCCTGTGCCCGGAGCTGACGTTTCACATCTCGGCGACCTCGAAAATACTCGCGCCCGGCCTGCGGCTCGGCTATCTGCTGAGTCCGCAGGACAACGCCGCGCTGTGCGCGGAAGCCGTGCGCACGACGGCGTGGATGCCCGCGCCGCTGTCGATGCTGATCGCGGCCGTCTGGATGGAGGACGGCACCGCGCAGCACATCATGGATGCGCAACTCGCCGAGATTCGCGCGCGCCACGATCTCGCGCGCGAGTTGCTGCCGCAGGAGTGGCTGCAATCCGATCCGGCCTGCATGTTCGTGTGGCTGAAGCTGCCGCTGCCCTGGCGCGCCGATGACTTCGCCGCCAATGCGAAAGCGCGCGGCGTGGTGGTGATGCCGTCGTCGGCGTTTGCCGTGGACAGGTCCGAGATCGAGCATGGCGTGCGCATCAATCTGGCGTGCGCGGAAAGCCGGGAACAGCTCGTCAGCGGCTTGCGGACCCTGGCGAGCACGCTGCGCGACCGGCCGCGCGCCTTGTTCGGGCATCTCTGACACACGCGACGACGCAGGAAACATCGACAGTTCTCTTCGGCATTTCACAAATCGGCATGACGAATCCGCACCTTGCTAAGCGATCCATAGCTTCGCGCCTGCGCTAGCGATTCGTCGGGCCGCCCACCTATTCAGTAATTGCTACGCATGGCGATCCACTGCGTTCAGTCGAAATGGCATTAAACGCTATGGCGTTTTCAGCCGTATTCAGCTATTAGTAGATTCGTCACGCACGTCACGCCATAGGGGTGGCGAACCATGAGCATCTCTGGCTATAACTCGACCGTCAAAACCGGAGGCAGCTACGACACATCACAAACATCAGGCTCGCGCTCGCTGACGTCGCCAACGAATCCCGTCCCGCGCGATTTCATCTGAAACGCATGCCGCGAGCATGTCGTGGCGAGACGCCCCGCCGGCGCGCTCGCTCATCTACGATCGGCCATCCCAAGAGGGAGGCGCCTATGGCGTTCGTGTCGGAACAGATACTGCACTGCTGCTCGTTCGTTCAATCTTCACGCCCGCTGCGCGCAGTCGCGCTCGCCGCATTCGCGTCGCTCGCGCTCGTGGCGTGCAAGAAGCCGCCGCCCGAAGCCGCGAAGCCCGCCGTCGATGTCACCGTCGTGACCGTCACCGCGCAATCGACGCCCGTGGAATTCGATTTCACCGCGCAGACGCAGAGTTCGCGCGAGGTGGAAATCCGCGCGCGCGTCGACGGCTTTCTGGAAAAGCGCATGTATACGGAAGGCGCGGTCGTGTCGGTCGGCCAGGTGATGTTCATCATGGACAAGCGCCCCTTCGAAGCCGCGCTGCAGACCGCCAAGGGCTCGCTCGCGCAGCAGCAGGCGCGGCTGCTCGTCACGCAGCAGAATCTCGGCCGCGTGAAGCCGCTCGCCGCGATGAACGCGTTGAGCAAGAAGGATCTGGACGACGCCGTCGGCAACGAGAAGAGCGCCGAGGCCGCCGTGATCGCCGCGAAGGGCGAGGTGCAGACCGCTGAACTCAACCTGAGCTACACGACGATCCGCTCGCCCCTCAAGGGCCTTTCCAGCTTCGCGCGCGTGCAGGAAGGCAGTTACGTGACGCCGACGCAATCGGGCCTGCTCACCTACGTCTATCAGCTCGACCCGATGTGGGTGAACTTCAGCATCTCGGAGAACGAGTTGCTGAACTATCGCGAGCAGATCAAGAAAGGCCTGTTGCACTTCCCGCCCGACAACCAGTTCGACGTGACCGTCATCCAGGCCGACGGCTCGGTGTATCCGCAGACCGGCCGCATCGACTTCACGAATCCGGCGTTCAGCACGGAGACGGGCACGTTCCTCGTGCGCGCGGTGTTCGCGAATCCGAAGGGCACGCTGCGCCCCGGCCAGTTCGTGAAGGCGCGCGTGACGGGCGCGGTGCGGCCCAATGCGATCCTCGTGCCGCAACGCGCCGTGCTGCAAGGCGCCAAGAGCCATTTCGTCTGGGTGATCGACGATCAGTCGAAGCCGCATCAGCGCGTCGTCGAAGTCGGCGAGTGGCACGGCGACGACTGGTTCATCACGAGCGGCCTGAAGGCAGGCGAGCGCGTCGTCGTCGATGGCGCGATCCGGGTCAGCGCGGATTCGCAGCTTCGCGTGGTCGCCGCACCCGCAGCGGGCGACGCGCCGGCCTCCGGCGCACAGGAGGCGTCGCTCGGCCAGACGAAGAACGCAAGCGGCGGAACCGAAAAGTGATGTGAACTGACGACGATCGAAAACACGTCGCGCGGAAGGGGCCAATGAATATTTCACATTTCTGCATTGACCGTCCGATTTTCGCGTCGGTCATATCGATCGTGATCACGCTGGGCGGCGCGCTGTGCATGTTCGCGCTGCCCACCGCGCAGTATCCCGACATCACGCCGCCGCAAATCACGATCTCCGCGACCTATCCGGGGGCGAGCGCCGATGTCGTCGCGAACAACGTCGCCGCGCCGATCGAGCAGCAGGTCAACGGCGCGGACAACATGATCTACATGAGCTCGTCGAGTTCGTCGACGGGCAATCTGACGATCAACGCGTACTTCCAGATCGGCACGAATCCGGAGCTCGCGCAGGTCGACGTGCAGAACCGCGTGAATCTCGCGCTGCCGCAACTGCCGCAGTCGGTGACGAATCAGGGCGTGCAGGTGCAGAAGAAGTCGCAGGCGTTCATGATGGTGATCGCCATCTATTCGCCCGACGAACGCTATGACGCCACGTATATCGCGAACTATGCGAACGTGTATGTCCTCGACGCGCTCAAGCGCATTCCCGGCGCGAACCAGTCGGCCATCTTCGGCACGCCCGATTACGCGATGCGCATCTGGCTCAAGCCCGACCGCATGGCGCAGCTCGGCATCACGGCCTCCGACGTGCAGCGCGCGGTCGCCAACCAGAACCAGCAGTTCGCCGTCGGGCGTCTCGGACAATCGCCGACGGGCGCAGCCGTCGAACAGTCCTTCGCGGTGACGACGACCGGCCGGCTCACCGAGCCTTCCGAATTCGACAACATCATCATTCGCGCGCAATCGGGCGGCGCCGCGATCGTGCGCCTGAAGGACGTGGGCCGCGCCGAACTCGGGCAGAAAGACTATTCGATCCGCAGCCGCTTCCAGGGCAAATCCGCGACGGTGCTCGCCGTCTATCAGCAGCCCGGCGCCAACGCGCTCGATGTGTCGAAGCAGGTGCGCGCGTCGCTCGCCGAGATGAAGAAGACCTTCCCGCAGGGCATCGACTACGAAATCGCGATGGACACGACGGAGTTCACGCGCGCGTCCATCTCCGATGTGGTGCATACGTTCTTCGAAGCGGTCGTGCTGGTCGTGATCGTCGTGTTCGTGTTCCTGCAGAGCCTGCGCGCCACGCTGATTCCGGTGATCGCGGTGCCGGTGTCGATCGTCGGCACGTTCATGGGCATGGAGGCGCTCGGCTTCTCCATCAACATGCTGACGCTGTTCGGCATGGTGCTCGCGATCGGGATTGTCGTGGACGATGCGATCGTCGTGATCGAGAACGTCGAGCGCAACATGACCGTATTCAAGCTCGATCCGAAGACCGCCGCCAAGAAGGCGATGGACGAAGTGGCCGGGCCGGTCGTCGCCATCGTGCTCGTGCTGTGCGCGGTGTTCGTGCCGGTGGCGTTCCTCTCCGGCATCACGGGGCAGATGTACAAGCAGTTCGCCATTACGATCGCGATATCGGTGGTGATCTCGGGCCTCGTCGCGCTGACCCTGTCGCCCGCGCTCGCCGCGTTGCTGCTGAAACCGGGGCATCACGAGAAAAAGGGCTTTTTCCGCTGGTTCGACAACCAGTTCCTGCGCATGACGCACGGCTACACGAGCGTGGTGCGGCTCATCATCAAGCGCTTCCTGATCGCGCTGCTGCTGTTCGTCGGCATGATCGCGCTCGCTGTCGTCATGATGCGCGACATACCGACCGCGTTCCTGCCGCCCGAGGATCAGGGCTATCTGCTCGGCGCGGTGATCATGCCGGATGCCGCGTCGCTCGATCGCACCGGCGCGGTGTCCGAGCGGGTCACCGAATACTTCATGAAGCAGCCGGCGGTCGGCAGCATCACGACGATCGACGGCTTCAGCATTCTCGACAGCCAGAACAAGAATAATTCGTCTACCTTCTTCGTCGGCTTCAAGAGTTTCGAGGACCGTTACACGTCGGCCAATATCAGAACGCAGAACGCGCGCGCCGTGCTCGTCGACGCGTACAAGCATCTGTCGCAGATCAAGGAAGGCATCGTCGTGCCGCTGAATCCACCGTCGATTCCGGGCCTCGGCACGACGGGCGGCACCGAGATGTGGATTCAGAGCAAGGGCGACGCGACCATCGGCCAGTTCGCGGCCATCGTGGACGATTTCGTCGCCAAGGCCAAGGCGCGCCCCGAGCTGACGGGCGTTACCTCGACCTTCAACGCATCTTCGCAACAGATGCTCGCCAATGTCGATCGCGACAAGGCCGAAACGCTCGGCGTGCCTGTAGAGGACGTGTATAGCGCGATGCAGACGATGTTCGGCTCGCTCTATGTGTCGCAGTTCAACCGTTCGAGCCGGCTCTGGCAGGTGATTCTGCAGGCGGAGCCGCAGTACCGGCTGAAGCCCGACGATCTCACGCAGATTTTCGTCAAGAGCAAGACCGGCGAGATGGTCCCGCTCAAGGCCATGGTCACGACGCGTTATGTGACCGGCCCCGATCTCATCACGCGCTTCAACAACTTCCCGGCGGTGAAGATCACGGCGAACGCCGCGCCCGGATACGCGTCCGGACAGGTCATCGAGGCGCTGGAAGATATCGCGAAGGGGTTGCCATCGGACTACGGCATCGGGTGGAGCGGCGAGGCTTATGAGGCGAAGCAGTCGGGCAGTTCGTCGGCGCTCGTCTTCATATTCGGCCTGATCATGGTGTTCCTGATCCTCGCCGCGCAGTACGAGAAGTGGAGCCTGCCGTTCGGCGTGCTGATGGCGGTGCCGTTCGCGATCTTCGGCGCGCTGCTCGCCATTCTGCTGCGCGGCCTCAACAACGACGTGTACTTCCAGATCGGCCTGACGATGCTGGTCGCGCTCGCCGCCAAGAACGCGATTCTCATCTTCGAGTTCGCCGTGCTGAACCGCGAGGCGGGCAAGTCCGTCTACGAAGCCGCGATGACCGCCGCCGAAGAACGCCTGCGCCCGATCGTGATGACTTCGCTCGCGTTCATTCTCGGTTGCGTGCCGCTCGCCATCGCGACGGGCGCGTCCGCCAACAGCCGCCATTCGATCGGCACCGGCGTGATCGGCGGGATGCTCGGCGCGACGGTCATCGCGGTGTTCTTCATTCCGATGTTCTTCTGGGGACTGGAAACGATGTCCTCGCGCTCCAAGAAAAAGAAAGGCGACGAAGCGCCCACCGCCACGGATGCCACCGATGCCGCCGATGCGAAAGCGCCCGGCCCGAACGCGTCCGGCAGCGGCCCGAATGCCTCGCCGTCCGCTCCGGACAAGGGGGACTGACATGCGGCGCACTTACGCCAGCCTCGCCGCCGCGCTATCGCTCTCCGGCTGCCTGCTCGGTCCCAACTACTCGCGCCAGCCGGTCGAGACGCCCGCGACCTACCGCTTCGCCGCGGCCGAAGTCGCCGATACCGCGAACACCGAATGGTGGAAGCAGTTCCAGGACCCGGTGCTCGACGAGCTGATCTCGACCGCGCTCGCGAACAACAAGGACGTGAAGATCGCGGCGGCGCGCGTCGAACAGTTCATGGGCCAGTTCGTCACGACGCGCTCCGCGCTGTTCCCGCAGATTTCGGCGGGCGCGAACGCCGCGCGGCAGCGCGCTTCGGCGGCGGGACCGCAGCCGCTCAACGGCTTCGGGCCGGTCTACAACAGCTTCGACGCGTCCGTGTCCGCCGCGTGGGAACTCGATCTGTTCGGGCGCAACCGGCGGCTCACCGAGGCCGCGCGCGCGAATCTGCTGTCGAGCGAGGAAGGCCGGCGCGCGACGATCCTGTCGCTGGTGGCGTCGGTGGCGACGTCGTATCTGAATCTGCGCAGCTTCGACAAGCAGCTCGAAATCGCCAAGGCGACGACCCAGAGCCGGGCCGAATCGGTGCATGTGTTCACGTTGCGCTTCGAAGGCGGCGAAGTCTCGCAGATGGAACTCGCGCAGAGCCAGTCCGAATACGAAGCCTCGCTCGCGACGATTCCGCAGCTCGAAACGCAGATCGCGCAGCAGGAAGACGCGCTCTCGGTTCTGCTCGGCGCGAATCCCGGGCCGATCATGCGCGGCCGCACGCTCGGCGAACTCGTGACGCCGGTGATTCCGTCGGGGCTGCCGTCGGACCTGCTGGAGCGGCGCCCCGATCTGCTGCAGGCGGAACAGGATCTGGTCGCGGCCAATGCGCTGATCGGCGCGGCGCGCGCGCTCTATTTCCCGCAGATTTCGCTGACCGGCCTGCTCGGCACCGCGAGCGGCCAGTTCTCGTCGCTCTTCACGGGACCGTCGCGCGTGTGGGCGTTCGCGGGCCAGGTCACGCAGCCGATCTTCACGGCCGGCAATATCTCCGGCCAGGTGCAATCGGCCGAGGCGCAACAGCAGGCGGCGCTGCTGACGTATCAGAAGGCCATCCAGGTCGCGTTCCAGGAAGTCGACGATGCGCTCATCTCGTCGCAGAAGCTGCATGAGCAACTGGAAATACAGGGCCGCCAGGTCACCGCGCTCTCCACCTATTCGCGGCTCGCGCGGGCGCGCTACGAAGGCGGCTACACGAGCTATATCGAAGTGCTCGACGCCGAGCGCAGCCTCTTCAACGCCCAGCTTTCGCAGACGCAGACGGAGGCCGCCGCGCTCGCGTCGTTCGTGACGCTCTACAAGGTGATGGGCGGCGGCTGGGTCACGACCGCCGACAACATGACCACGCAGCAGCAATCGGCGACGCCGCCCGCCGATGCGACCAAGCCCGGCCAGACCGTGCAATGAACACGCCCGCCTCCGATGATCGCAAGACGCGCCCGCTGATCGCGTGCCACGAATGCGATCTGGTGCAGCGCGAAGGCGAAGTGCCGCCGGGCGGCACGCTGCGCTGCTGCCGCTGCCGCGCGGTGCTGTATCGGCGG
>NZ_FCOE02000011.1 GCF_001544915.2 Caballeronia pedi
GGCGGCCGCGCGTTTTCGCGGCGCGCGCGCGGCCGCCGCGCAGGCGCGTTCGGCTTACTTCCCGACGATCACCGCGAACGCGGCGTTCAACCAGTCGCGCGTGTCGTCGAACGTGCTGTACAAATCGAGCGCGGGCGTCACCGTGCCCGACTATCTGATCGATGCGCAAATCTCCTGGGAGCCGGATCTATGGGGGCGCATCTCGCGCGCCGTCGAAGGCGGACGAGCGGAGGCGCAGGCAAGCGCGGCGGATCTGCAAAGCGCCATTCTCTCGATGCAGGCCGAGCTCGCCACGAATTACTTCGATCTGCGCGGCGTCGTCGAAGAGGAACGGCTGCTGCAGGCGACGCTGCAAGCCTACGACAAGGCCCTTGCGCTTACGCGCGATCGTTTCGCGGGCGGCGTCGCGGCGGAATCGGATGTCGCGCAGGCGGAAGAGCAATTGCGCGCGACGCAGGCGCAATTGATCGATCTGGAGACCGCGCGCACGAGCCTCGTCAATGCGATCGCGATTCTCGTCGGCGAGTCGCCGTCGGGTTTCACGCTCGATGTCGCGCCGCTCAACGAAGCTCATTCTCCGCGTCCGTCCGCGGCGCTTGCCGCGCTGCCGCTCAGCGTGCCCTCCGCGCTGCTCGAACGGCGGCCGGATATCGCAGCGGCGGAGCGGCGCGTCGCGGAGGCGAATGCGCGCGTCGGCGTGGCGACGGCGGCGTTCTTCCCGAATCTGCTGCTCGCCGCGACGGGCGGCCTCGAAGCGACGCGCCTGAGCTCGTGGCTCGAAGCGCCGAGCCGTTTCTGGTCGCTCGGGCCGCAACTCGCTTTCACGGTGCTCGACTTCGGCGGCCGGGCGGCCGCCCGCGATGCGGCGCGAGCGGCCTATGACGAGAGCGTCGCCGACTACCGGCAGACGGTGCTGACGGCATTCGGGCAGGTGGAAGACAACCTGAACGCGCTGGAAGTGTTGCGCCGCGAGGGCGAAGCGCAGCGCGATGCGGTCGATGCCGCCCAGCGCGCGCTCGGCAAGGTGAGCAACCGCTACGAAAACGGCGCGATCACGTATTTGAGCGTGGTCGTGACGCAGGCCATCGTGCTGTCGGATCAGCGCACGGCGGTGCGCATCGAGCGGCGGCGCATGGCGGCGAGCGTCGCACTCGTGAAGGCGCTGGGGGGCGGATGGACCACGACTGCGCTGCCGGCCCCGGAAGAGGTATCGCGGCGGGATTGAATTTCGCACCATGCATGCAAAATGCCATCGTGCATGATGAATGCAAAATGCGATCGACTACACGAGCAGAAACACGCCGCATGCGATAAGCGCAGCGCTCCACAGCCAGTCGATGTTGATCCAGCCGCTGCGCAAAAACCCGAGGCCGCCACGTTCCTGAACCGACATCGCGAACATGGAGATCGCGGCGATCACGGCCAGCATCGCGCCGGTATGCACCGTCAGCGCGAGCGCGCTGGCCTCGAACGCGTCCCCGGCTACCTTGCCCGTGCAAAGCGGCAGGAGCGCCGGCACGAGCATCAGCCCCGCGCCGTGCGCGCTCGACATCACGAACGACCACAACGCGAGCCCGGCAAGCCCGGTGCGCATGCCGACGGTCGGGCGTCCGCGATGCCCGCGCCACGCGCTCCACAGGCCCCAGCCGATCAGAAGCGCGCCGCACGCGCGCGCCAGCATGTCGTGGCCGATGAACGCGCCGAGCGTGAGCGCGCCCGCCAGCACGAGCGCGACCGACACCGCGTGACCCAGCGCGATCGGCACGAGCGAGACGAGCGCGACACGGCGGCTGCGCGCATACAGCCCGAGCGCGACGGCGAAGAGCCATCCCATCGCGGGATTGAGGCCGTGGAACGCGCCGAGGCCCGCAGCGGTGAAGAGGAGCGCGGGTGACGCGGCGTCCATGCGAGGCGGCTCGTAACGCGTCAGGGATAACAGTACGAATCCGACGAGCAATCGCCGCCCTGCAGCCGGATCTGATGCGGCCGCTGTCCTTTCGGCCAGTCGATGAAAAACTTCTCGTCGACGGCGAGGCCGCCGTTCGGATCGGCGTCGAGCTTCACCATCCAGCCTTCGATGCCATCGGGATAGAACTGCGCATCCACCGCGCCGTACAGCGAATTCGTGAAGTAGACGCGGCGGCCGTCGCGGCTCACTTCGACCATTTGCGGGCCGCCGTTCAACGCACCGTTCGCCGCGCCCGGATGCGTCGCGCGCGCGACCACGCCGCCGATGCGAACCTTGCCCGTCAGCTTCGGCGCGAACGGATCGGAGACGTCGTACTGCAGCATGTCGCCGGTGCCCCAGCACGACACGTAGAGAAAGCGGTCGTCCATCGACAGATCGATGTCCGAGACGAGCGGCGGCACCGCGCCGAAGCCCTTGAGCAGCGGCGGCAGCGCATCGGCGTCGGCGGGCTCGGCGGGTATGTCGATGATTTTCTTCACCGCCCATTTGTCCTTGTCGCGATACCAGGTCCAGATCGACGACGACAGATCCTTCAGGCTGATCACGCAGTTGACGAAGCCATACGCCTTGGTCGGATCATGCGCGGGACGCAGCTCGAACACGAGCTGATATTCGTCGCCGAAGTCGATTTCCTGAATATGCTTGCGCTTCGTGAAATCCCAGAAATGCAGTTTGCGCCCGTACTTCGCGCCGAGCAGTATTTCGGGAACGAGACCGTCCTCGAAGGTGTCGGGCGTGCCCCATTCGCTCGTGACCATCGTGTCGTAGCCGAGATGCCACCAGCCGTCGTACGCGAGTTGCTGCGGGCCGCGATCCACCTCCCAGCGGCCGAGCGGATCGAAGCTCTGCTGATCGAGGATCAGCACGCCACCGGGCGCCTTGCCTTCGGCGTTGCCGAGCGCCGTGACGTAGATGCCGCCCGGGCCGCAGTGCACGGTGTGCGGGCGCGTATAGCCGGTTTTTTCCGCGAGTTCTTCAGGCTCGATCGTCTTCACGATGACGGGTTTCTTCGGATCGGGCTTCGTGTCGAGGATATGGATGCGCGACGAGCGCAGCCCCGGCACGACGAGATAGCGCCGCTCCATATGCGGGTGCGGCGCGTTCGGGCACAGACAGGACGAGCACGCGTTCCAGCCGAAGTGATGCAGCTCGTCGCCGGTATCGGGCATCGCGAGTTCGCCGACGATCTTCGTATAGTCGGGCGAATCGGGATCGACATCGACGACGGCGATTTTGTCGGGCGTCTTGCGCTCGGGATCGAACGTCGCCACGTAGGCGAGTGTTTCGCGCGGCGCCTTGGCCGCGAGCCGCGGGGAAGGATAGAAGCTCGGGTCCGGTTTCCATGTTGCCATGTGCGTCTCCCAGTTGATGTGCCTGACTGCAAAGCAGACGTGCAGAAGCACTATAGGACACTAGGGCGCGGCACGCTGCGGCTGGCTCCGGCGCGCCGATCTGCGCCTACAATAGAGGCATCGCCCCGACACCGAAAGAGGAGGACGCGATGGCCGAGCCGATGATCAGCCTGTTGGCGGGAATCGTCCTGGTGCTATGCATCGCGGTGGTTCTCGTGATGCATCACCGACACCCGCACATCCAGACCCCGAAGGCACGCTGGCTGGATTCGCATCCACCGCGCGACTGGCGGCACAGGCATTGAAGAGTGCTATCTGAAGTAAGCGACCAAGGCGCCGGCACGGACCGGCGCCTTGTCTTTGTGCAGCGCGAAAAAGCGACTTAGCGTCTTGGCCCTTTCATCGCCTCGGCTTCGCGCGCGGCGTTCCATTCCTCGCTGTTCTCGATCGGGTCCATGCCTTCGTCGATGGACGCCGTCGCGCGCTCCGCCACCGAGCGGGTTTCGTCTTCGGTGTCGTCGTCGATGAGGCCGTCCTCGTCGGCGGGCGGCTCCAGCATGTCGTGCAGCATCGCTTCCAGTTCCGGCGTATCCCACGGTTCGCCGCGCTGCTTTTTCTTCTTGATGTAATGCCGCACTTCGGCATCCTGTTCAGCAGTCAGCGGAAGTCCGCGGAAGGTGCGGTTGGCGTCGAAGTCACTCATGTTCGCTCCTGTCGCGCATGACCCTAGTGTAACGCCGTTCGTCTGCAGGTAAAAACGCGCCAGTCAGCCGAGCGGCGGCAGGCGCCTTTCGATCGGCGTCGCTTTCACGATGGCCGTGCTCGTCGCGGCGCGCTCCGTGACGCGCGACAGGATATCGTCGAGATGTTCGATCGAGCGCAGATAGAGACGGCACACGAAGCAGTCGTCGCCGGTTACCTTGTCGCATTCGACGAATTCCGGGATGCGCCTGATCGCGTCCTCGACGAGATGCAGTTGTCCGGGCAGCGGCTGCACGCGCACGATCGCCTGCAGCGTGTAACCGAGCGCGCGCGGATCGATATCCACCGTGAAGCCGCGGATCACGCCCTGCGTTTCGAGCCGCCGCACGCGCTCGGCGGTGCTCGGCGCCGACAGGCCGACGCGCTTCGCCAGCTCGCTGATCGCGATACGTCCGTCGCTCGCGAGTACGCCGATGAGTTCGCGATCGATGGCGTCGACGCCCGTCGATGGCAGGATGCTTAGGTTCTTTCCCATGATGGCCTTCGATTCAAAGGTCGAAAGATGTGCGTGCCTCATTTTAGGCATGGTTTTGGGTAAAGTGCATCGATAGACTTGACGACATCGAAACTTGCATGGCAGCGATGAGATGAATACGGAAAGAATCGATACGCGCGTGGCCGCCGCATCGAACGCCAATGAGCTGCGTCGTGGCGCGATCGAAATGTCGCTCGCGATGCTGATGTCGGGCACGATCGGCTGGCTGGTCGTGTCGTCGGGGCAGACGCCGTGGAACGTGGTGTTTTTCCGCTGCGTGTTCGGCGGGGCGACGCTCATCGCCGTGTGCGCGGCGCTGGGCTTTCTGAAGCAACGCTATTTCTCGTGGCGCATGATCGGGCTGGTCGCGCTCGGCAGTGTCGCGATCGTCGGCAACTGGCTCTTGCTGTTCGCCGCGTACTCGCGCGCGTCGATCTCGATGGCGACCACCGTCTACAACACGCAGCCGTTCATGCTCGTCGCGCTGGGCGCGTTGGTGCTGCGCGAGCGCGTGTCGGCGTCGACACTCGCGTGGCTCGGCATCGCGTTCATCGGACTCGTGATGGTGGTGCGCGTCGAGCCCGCCGTGCTGGCGATGCCGGGGCAGTATCTCGAAGGTATCGCGTATGCGCTCGGGGCGGCTTTTCTTTACGCGATATCGTCGATCGTCACGAAGCGCCTGAAGGGCACGCCGCCGCATCTGATCGCGATGCTGCATGTGCTGTTCGGCATCGTGATGCTCGCGCCGTTCGCGCGCTTCGATCAGACGCCCGCGTCGCTCGGCGGATGGTCGGATCTCGTCGTGCTCGGCGTCGTCAACACGGGGCTCATGTACGTGCTGCTCTACGGCGCGATCCAGAAGCTGCCGACCGCGACGACGGGCGCGCTGTCGTTCATCTATCCGGTGGTCGCGATCGTGGTCGACTGGCTCGCGTTCGGGCAAAGGCTCGCATGGCTGCAAGTGGCTGGCGCCGTGCTCATTCTGCTCGCGGCGGCGGGGGTGAATCTGCAGTGGCGGATCGTGCCGCAAAAACAGCGCGCAAACGATTGACGCGCACTCGTATAGAATGGCGCCCCTTTCCGACTACATCGAAATGCCGCCATGTGGTTCAAGAATCTTCAGCTTCACCGTCTTCCCGCGCACTGGTCCGTCACGCCGAATCAAATGCAGCAATGGCTCGCGCCGCTCGCCTTCAGCGACGCGTCGAGCATCGAGAACGAGCGTCGCGGCTGGGTCTCGCCGCGCGGCGACGATGCGCTCGTCTACACGGCGAATCGTCAGATGCTCATCACTTATCGGGCGGAGAAAAAGCTGTTGCCCGCGTCGGTCGTCACGCAATTCGTGAAGGAGCGCGCGGCCGAACTCGAAGAGCAGCAAGGCTTCAAACCGGGCAGAAAGCAGTTGCGCGAACTGAAAGAGCAGATCACCGATGAACTCCTGCCGCGCGCCTTCAGCATTCGCCGCGACACCCGCGTGTGGATCGATCCGGTGAACGGCTGGCTTGCGATCGATTCGGCATCGGCGACGCTGTGCGACGACATCATCGGTCTGCTCGTGAAATCCGTCACCGATCTGCCGCTCGCGAGCGTGCGCACCGCGCGCGCGCCCGTCTCCGCGATGACCGAGTGGCTGCTCTCCGGCGACGCGCCCGCGGGCTTCACGCTCGACCGCGATACCGAACTGCGCTCGACGGGCGAAGGCAACGCCACGGTGCGCTACGTCGGCCACGCGCTCGAGACGGAAGACATGCGCCGCCATATCGAAGCGGGCAAGCAGTGCATGCGTCTCGCGATGACATGGAACGACCGCGTGTCCTACGTGCTCACGCCGTCGCTGACATTGAAGCGCGTGAGCGCGCTCGACGTCATCAAGGAAGCCGCCGATCCCACCGCGACGAACGACGACGAGCGCTTCGAATCCGATTTCATCCTGATGACGGGCGAATTGGCGAAGATGCTGTCGGCGCTTACCGACGCGCTGGGCGGCGAAGAAGATCTGCGCGCCGCCGCGTAGAAACCGGATCAGGCAGACGGCGCCGACGCGAACGCGTAGCCGTTCTTGCCATTGCGCTTGACGGTGTACATGGTCTCGTCGGCGGCGGCCACGAGCCGCCAGTAATCGTTGACGCGATCCGGAAAGCTCGCGATGCCGATGCTCGCGCGCACGATCGACAGCCCCATCTGCGCGTCGGTCTCGCCGACGCACGCGATGATTCGTTGCGCGATCGCGGCGAGTTCCCCATCGCTCGAAAACTCGCGCACGAGCAGCGCGAATTCGTCCCCGCCGATGCGCGCGACCAGATCGCCGCCGCGCACCGTCTGACGGAATCGCCGCGACACCGCGATCAGAAACTCGTCGCCGATGCGGTGACCGTGCGTATCGTTGACGCGCTTGAAGCCATCGAGATCGATATACAGCACGGCGATGCGCGCCGTGCCGCCCGCGAGCGCGCTGGCCGCTTCCTCGAGCGCCGCGAAGAGCTTGCGGCGATTGGGCAGACCCGTCATCGGATCATGTAGCGACGCCTGTTCGAATTCGTTGGAGATGCCGAGAAGCTGCCGGTTGCGCTTCGCATACATGCCGAGCGCGGTGATGAGCACGCCGAAGACGATCGCCGACAGCGCGATCAGCGTATGCGACACGCTCAGGATGCGTTCGCGCACGTCCGCGCTCGTGCGGTCGCGCGCGGTGCGCCACCATGCATAGGCGGAATCGAGCGCGGAACTCGCCTCGCCGAGCGCGGTGGCCGGCGAGAGCACGGCCGATGGCACGGCGGGCGCCGGCATCGGGCTCGATGATACGAGCGCATGCAGCGCGGCGAGCCGTGCGGCCAGTTCCATGCGCGCATCGCGATACGCGGCCTGATGCCGCGGATCGTCAGCCGGCACGCTCTGCAGCGAAAGTGCGGCGGCGCGGGCGGCATCGGCGCGCTCGACGGCTTCGAGCACCAGCCCAACGTACTCCTGCTGCAACTGCGCGGAAAAGATCGCACGGACCTGCAACGCCAGAAACAGCAGGCCGATCAGAAGGCACAGCAACGCCGCGCCCGCGAGCGGCGCGGGGCCCGGCATGCGCGCGCGTTCGAGCGCGCGCCGCACGCGCGTTGCCAGTGTCCCCTCAGGGGCGGGAATACTCCTCTCGCTGACGGTTCGGGACATTGTTTCGATAGCTCACTCGATGAAAGAACGCGCCCACGCGCGCGAACAGCCCGCCTTCGGGCTTCGCGTGCGCCTGATGCTTGCGCGCCTGTGCGGACGAATTGGCCTGGCCCGCGCGGTTCGCGGCGGCCTGCTGCGTCGCCGACGAGTTGCCACGGCGTTGCACGGCGGCGCTTTGCACGGGCGCTGCGGCGGCCGTTGCGAGCGCTGCAGCGCCGGCCGCGCCCGCGCTGTCCGACGCATCGGCGAGCGGCGGGGTTTCGTCGGCGGGTACGTTGTCGGCGAGCGAAGCGGTATCGACGGGCGCCGGTGCCTCGTTCGTCGCGTACGCGCCGGTATAAACGGGGATGGCTCCGGCAGCGGGCGCTTCCACCATGCCCGACGACTGCGTTTGCGCGGCGGCGATGGCCGGCTGGTCGATGCCGAGCGTCCTGCGCGCGCTCGCCATCGCTTCGGCGTAGACGCGCTGGTCGTGGTTGAACCACATGCTGTACGCGACGGTGCCGAGCACACCGATGCCGAGCGCCGTCGCCGACGCCATCCACAGGGCCAGACGCCCGAAGCGCAGTGGCGCGCGAACGGGTCCACGGTCGTCGTCGAAATCGATTGCAGGCTCGGGCAGGTTGATGACAGTGGGATCGTTCGCGGGACTCGCGTGGTCCGCGACGGTCTCTTCGGGCAGCTTTGCGTGGTGAGGCATGACAGCGCTCTCCCAGTACGGATTCATCGGACCGCGGCGTCGGACGCGCGCGCAGGGTCCGGTACAGCGCGAATGGCGCGAAATGCAACGCGTTCCATCATATGAATCGATAAGCGCGATGCGGCTTCGTCGGACATGACAGCCGTCGCCGGTTCGGCTTGCGCCTTCCGGCTGGAATTTGCCAAACAATGTAACTCGCACCACACAGCGCGACAATCAGGCGTGGCGATGCGGCAGCGAACCGCTGATGCGACTGTCATGCGACGCCCGACGCACTCGCGACGGGGAGCATGTTCGAGCCACTACACTAGCATGCTTCGTTCCACCCCCTTTTTTGATGGATCGGTCATGCATCATTCTTCAGAGGAAGTCGCCCCGCGTATGTGAGCTTGCGCACATACGGGGCACGCCGAGGCGTGAATGCGCGTATCTCCGCAACGGCTCAGTGGCGTTTCGACAACACGACGAGCGCGATACCGCCGAGTATCGCGATGGAACTCGCGACGAGCCGCGCGGTGAGCGCTTCGCCGAGCAGCAGGACCCCGCCCGCAGCCGTGATGACGGGTACGCTCAGTTGCACCGTGGCGGCCACGGCGGGCTTCAATCCTTTCAGTGCCGCATACCAGACGACATAGCCGAGACCCGAGGTCAACGCGCCCGACGCGGCGGCGTAGGCAAAACCGGCGCGATCGAAGCGTGCATGCGTGAATGCGAGCGCGGAGACGGCCACCGCGAACGGCAGCGCGCGCAGGAAGTTGCCCGCCGTCGCCGCGACCGGATCGGTCTGGCCGCGTCCGCGCAGCGAATACACGCCCCAGCCGACGCCCGCCACGATCATCAGCGCCGATGAAAATGGCTCGGGCGCGGCGAGCCCCGGCAGCACGAGCCAGACGAGCCCGGCGAGCGCCAGCAGCAAACCGAGCCACTGGACCACGGCGAGCCGCTCGCCTGTCGCGATGCCGTAGCCGATCATCGTCGCCTGCACGGCGCCGAACAGCAGCAGCGCGCCCGTGCCTGCCGCGAGCCGCACGTAGGCCAAGGAAAACGCCATCGCGTAGACGATCAGCGCGAGTGCCGAACGCCAGCTTCCGGCGCGGCGCGCGCTACGTCGATCGCCGCCGCGCGCGAGCAGAATGATCCCCAGCACGAGCGCCGCCGACGCGATGCGTACGAGCGTGAAGCTCGCCGCGTCGATCTGCGTCCCCTTGAGCGCGAGACGGCACAGCAGCGAATTGCCGGCGAAGGCGAGCATTGCGACGACAGTCGATATCGCGATGCGGGCGCCCGAAGGTGCGGACGAGGCGGCGTCGGTCGTCTGATTGGGCATCGGCGGCGCGAGGAAGGGAGCGTGCTCACTGTATCGCGTGCTTGCCGTAAAGACATGCTGCGCCGCTTCAATCCGTGGTGAAGGGCTGCGGTGGCGTATCGCCTTCCATGCCGAAGCGCTCGAATTCGGAGATCACCTGCGCGCCGAAGAGCAGCAGCGTCGCGAGCGCTTCGAGGCTGAACAGCACGACGATCGACGTGGTCAGCGAGCCGTACACGACGCTCACCTGCGAAAGCGTCGCGAAGTACCAGACGAGCACGTGCCGCGTGATTTCCCAGAGCACCGCCGCCGTGATGCTGCCGAGCAGCGCGAGCCGCACGGAGGGCCGGCCGACCGGCATCACGAGATAGATCGACGTGAGCACGAAAATCTCGCCCGCGACGCCGAGCAGATAGAGCAGCAGCCGCGACACGCCCCTGAGCGACACCTCGACGCCGAGCAGATCGACGCTGTTGCTGCCCATCGCCTGCAGGCCGTTCGACACGAGCGTGACGATCAGCATGCCGACGCCGAGAAACAGGATGTAGCAGTAGGGCAGGAGCGCGGAGAGCAGAAAATGCCGTCGGCGGATCGCGACGCGATGCACGAAGATCACGGACATCGCGTTCTCCAGCACCGTGAAGGCGAGCGAACTGAAGAAGATCATCGTGACGAGCAACACCCAGCCGAGCACGGCGCGATGCGCAAGAAAATTGGCGAGTTCGCGCACGACCGCGCGCGCCTGTCCCGGCACGAGCCATTCGAGCAAATGCGCGAGAGTATCGAGCAAGGCCTGCTGTCCGACGAATTTCGACAGCACGATGACGATGAGGATCAGCATCGGCACGATCGACAGCAGCGCGTAATACGCCACCGCGCCCGCCAGCAGCAAACCCTGGTTCGCGCGAAAGGCCTTCAGCGTGCGCATCACGAAGCCGAAGGGATTCCTTGCGACGCTTTTTACCTGCGGGCCCAGCACGGGGCCGAGAATCTTCGACATGGGACCTCCGCGGCGCGAACGCTGCCCATTCTGTGCGGATCAGCAAGTTTCGCACCCATGCGCGCGGAGGGACGAAGGCGCGTCAGCCGGGCCGGCGCGCCTCACTGCGCGCCGCCGCCTGCTGCGCGGCTTCCTCGAATGCGAGATCGAGAATGATATCCACCTCGGGCGCGGGCAGATCGGCCGCGTCGAGGTTGCGCAACCGGCAGAAGAGCGCGAGCGCCTCGGCTGCGGCGGCGAAGGCGTCGTTCATATCGCGGGAGTTCAGGCGTTTTTTTCTCATGCTCCGCATAACGGCAGGCGCACGATTGGACTTTAATAAGCGGTGACGCCGTTTCACCTTAGGCTTTTGATGGATTACTCTAAGTACATAACACGAGCCCGTCGAAGGCACTGGAGGACACCATGGCCGCATCCCACGCAACCTCCGCCGCCGACGCCGCCGCGCTCGGCGCCGACGCCGAAATCGTCGACGCCGACGAACGCCTCTACAACCACGACCTCGCGCCCGTGCCGCGCGCGAAGCGCACCTGGAACGGCTACAGCATCTTCGCGATGTGGATGTCGGATGTGCACAGCGTCGGCGGTTACACCTTTGCGGCGAGCCTCTTCCTGCTCGGCATCTCGGGCTGGCAGGTGTTGCTTGCGCTGACCATCGGCATTCTCATCGTGTATGTGCTGATGAACTGGGTCGGCAAGCCGAGCCTCAGGCACGGCATTCCGTTTCCGGTGATGGCGCGCGTCTCGATGGGCGTGATGGGCGCGAATCTCGCCGCGCTGATTCGCGGCGTGGTCGGTATCGTGTGGTACGGCGTGCAGACGTATTTCGCGTCCAAAGCTGTCGCGACACTGCTGCTTCTGTTCGTGCCGTCCGTCATCACCTGGCGCGATACGAGCTTCATGCGGCTCGACATGCTCGGCTGGGTGAGCTTTCTCTTCATGTGGCTTCTGCAGCTCATCATCTTTCAGCGCGGCATGGAGATCATCCGCAAGTTCATCGATTTTTGCGGGCCGGCGGTGTACGTGGTGATGTTCGTGCTGATGGGCTGGATTCTGTATCGCGCGGGACTCGGCAGCCTGAACCTCACGCTGTCGGGCAAGGTGCTGTCCGGCGACGAGCAATTGCACGCGATGATCAACGCGATCCTGCTCGTGGTGAGTTACTTCGCGGCGCTGCTTTTGAATTTCGGCGACTTCTCGCGCTTCGCGAAGAGCGAGCGGCAGATGAAGATCGGCAATTTTCTCGGGCTGCCGTTCAATTTTGTTGCATTCGCCATCATCACGGTGATCGTCACGGCGGGCAGCGAGAAGGTGTTCGGCACGATGATCATGGACCCGGTCGAGATCGTCTCGCGCATCGAGAACAAGGTGTGGGTGGCGATCGGCAGCATCACGTTCATCATCGCGACGATGGGCATCAATATCGTCGCGAACTTTGTCTCGCCGGCGTATGACATCGCCAATCTCTTTCCGAAGCATGTGGACTTCAAGAAGGGCGGACTCATTGCGTCGATACTCGCGGTGATCGTGTGCCCGTGGATTTTCGTCGACAGCCCGAAGGCGATCACGATTTTCGTCTCGGTGTTCGGCGCCGTGCTTGCGCCGATGTATGGCGTGATGATGTCCGACTACTATCTCGTGAAGCGACAGCAGGTGCGCACCGCCGAGCTTTATACGATGCAGCCGGGCGGGCGCTTCTACTACGACGGAGGGTGGAACAAGGTTGGGCTCGCGGCGCTGCTCCTGTCGGGCGCGATATCGGTAGGCTGGGAGCTTTCGACGCAGATGCTCAAGCTGCTCCCGCCGAACAATCTCGGCTGGCTGATCGGCGCGGTGGCGGGAGCGTTGCTTTATGTGCTGTTCATGCGCATGGCGAATCGAAAATAGCAGGCGTCACTTCAGCCACTTGCGCACATCCTGCTCCCATTCCGGCTGGCCGCAGTTCGGCGGATTCTCCGGTCCGAGCACGGTGATATAGCCCTTGTCCTTCATGCATGCCTCATAGGCCCGCACCTGCGTACAGCGACCCGCACCCGCCTGCTTCGCGGTGGCCTTGCATGTGGACATCGAGTTGTCCATCCCACTGAAATCAGCGTTGGCGTCAGCATCGTTCCACGAAGGCGGATTCGCGCTCGCCGAGAACTCGACGGGCGTGCTGCACGCGGCGAGCGCCAGCACTGCAACGGGAATCAGGCATGAGCGGAAAAGACGATTCATTGGCTTGCACTCCTTTTTCTTGAGCTCTTGTTGAAGGCGCGTGATTCGCCGCCTATTATTCCCCGCTGTCATTGCGCGCGCCGCATTTTTTTGTTCTGCCCGGAGCATTGGATGAAGCCCATACCGCTCGCCCGTGTCGTGTCGTCGTGCTTCGCTATTGCCACACTGGCGCTCGCTTCGGCCGCATTCGCCGATGATGTCTCCTTCGGCCACGATCAACTCTGCGGCTTGCAGACCGCGCGACCCGACCGCAACGCCGCCGTGCAGGTGAAGACCGTGCAGGGCAGGAACGGGCCGATCGGCTACGCCCGCTTCGGGCGCGGAACGCCGCTTCTGCTCATCACGGGCTATCGCGCGACGCTCGGCGAATGGAACGCGTATTTTCTGGGCGAACTCGCGAAACATCATGACGTCATCGTATTCGACAATCGCGGCGTCGGACGCTCGGCCATCGTGGAAGGGCGCTTCGGTCCAGACTACGGCGTCCGCGACATGGCCGCCGACGCCGCCGATGTCATCGCGGGCCTGAAGCTGCAACGCGCCGACGTGGTCGGCTGGTCGATGGGCGGCATGATCGCGCAGCAGCTCGCGCTCGACGCGCGCGAGAAAGTCGCATCGCTGACGCTGATCGCCACCGCGCCGCCGGGGCCGCAGGCGGTGCCGCTGACGCCCGAGGTGCAGCAGGTGCTGTCGAGCTCGGGCGCGGATGCCTTCGGCAAAATCATGGGCGTGTTGTTTCCCGCCGATGCGGTCGCGGATGCGTCGAAGTGCTTCGTCGGCGACATGTTCGCGCCACGCGATTACAAGGGCAGGCCCGTGCCCGATGCAGTCGCCGCGCAGCAGAATCAGGCGATGACGCGCTGGTTCGCCGATTCCGCCGCGGCCGCTGCATTGCGCCGCTCGCCGATGCGCACGCTGATCATCGCGGGCGCGAACGACGAGGTCCTCGCGGACGCCAACGCGCGCCGTCTCGAACAGATGATTCCGCGCGCGAGGCTCGACGTGGTCGTGGACGCCGGGCACGCCTTGATGTTCCAGTATCCGATCGAACTCGCGCGGCACATCGACGCGTTCGTATCGAAGTGAGTCGAAATGAGCCGACACGAAAACGTTTGCTGATTCCTGGCGCACGCAGCGCGCACGTTCCGGCTTGTGCGGGCTTTCAGCGCACCTTCATACTGTCCCGCAATCGTGATGCGAAAGCACTCACGTCGATAACTACAAGAAAGCCGGGGATACCATCATGAAGTCACGCTTTACCGACGTTCATCTGCGCGCGGTCGAACTGGCCGATGCGCATCTCGCGCAGCTCTACATGGAATGCGTCGACGCCGAGGCGCGGCTTTCGGGCGCGAGCAGGCTTGCGGCCGTGGCCGTGTTCGAGGCGCGCGAAAAGAAGCTCGACGACTTGTGGTCACGTCTGAACGCGCTCGATCCGCGGCTGTGCCGCGAGTTGAAGCACGCGGTGCAGGACTGGCACGACATCGCGGTGAAGCTGCGCGGCGGCGAATGATTTGAGACGCGCGAGCAGCCGAACGAGACGCTGCGACATTCGCGCGGAAGGCCGCCGCAATTAACCTTTCTCCATCGACGGAATGAAAGCGCGCACCGCGCTTTTCACGCAAATCCAGGGAGAAGGGCAATGAACGGCAACAATGGTACGAACAATCGCGCACCGATGCCCGTGGCGTTCTTCGGCATCGCAGTGGGTTCTCTCGCGCTCGCGGGCGCATGGCGGGCGGCGGCCCGGGTATGGACGATTCCCGATGCGTTGCCCGTGTTTCTGACGGCGGCGGCGCTCGTGGTGTGGTTCGCGCTGCTGGTGGGCTATGGGCGCAAGTGGCTCGTCGAACGGGATGCGGCCGTCGCGGAGATGCGTCATCCCGTGCAGTCTTCCTTCGCGGCGCTCGTGCCGGTATCGACGATGCTCGCCGCGCAGGCCGTGCAGGCTTATTCACGTGAACTGGCCATTGCGCTGTTCGCGCTCGGCACGGTGAGTTCGCTTGCGCTCGGTGCTTATCTTCATGGTCGCTTCTGGCAGGGCGGCCGCAAGCCCGAGCCGACCACGCCGGCCATCTATTTGCCGACGGTCGCGCCGAGCTTCGTCGCGGGAACGGCAGCGGCGGGTCTGGGGTTCACGCAAATCGGCATGTTGTTCTTCGGCGCGGGCGTGTTTTCGTGGCTCGCGATCGAATCGATCGTGCTGCATCGCGCCGCCGTGCATGAACCGCTGCCCGACGCACTGCGCCCGACCCTCGGCATTCAGCTTGCGCCGCCGGTCGTGGGAGGCGTGTCGTATCTCGCGATCACGCATGGCGTGCCGGACATGTTCGCTTACATGCTGCTCGGTTATGGTTTGTATCAGGCGCTGATGCTTACCCGGCTCGTGCCGTGGATTCGTCAGCAGGCATTCACGCCTTCGTACTGGGCGTTCAGCTTCGGCGCGGCCGCGTTGCCCACGATGGCGATCAGAATGCTCGAACGCGGCGCAACGGGACCGATGGTGTGGATTGCGCCGGTGGCGTTCGTCGTTGCCAATGTGTTTATCGGAGTCTTGATCGTCGGGACGGTGCGGGCGGTCGTGAAGGGCAATCTGCTGCCGGTTGTGGCGTCGAATGTCACGGCGATCAGCGATAACGTACGCTCCATCGAGCGGCGGGCAGTGGGGGGATCGCGCTAAGCGTGGCAGCGACATCACAACAACATCAAAACCTCACCCGCCTGCAAAGCCCTCAAATTTACCCCCGGCAACGCGGCGCGCAACTCATCGAGAATCTGCGCGCCGTACGGCGGTTTCAAATGCGAAATCAGCAACTCCGCCTTCATCCCGACCCCACTCAAGTCATCCGCGATAAGCCTCGGACAATAATGCTGCGCCGCATGCGCCAACGCAATCTGCGTATCCGGAAACGCGGTCTCGACGATCACATGACGCAATCCCGGCAACGCCGACACCGCCGCCCAGAACTTGGGATTCGTCGTCGTATCGCCGCTGAACGCGAGGCACGCCTGTCCGCTCGACACCGCAAAGCCCATCGACGGCACCGTATGCCGCGCGGGCAGCGCCGTCACCACGCGCCCATTCAGCGCGAAACACTCGCCGACTTCCAGCGCTTCGAACCTCACCCCCGGCGCATCGGGCGATGGAATGCGCGTGAAGTCCGGCCAGATCAGATTGTTGAAGATATGCGCGCGAAGAATATCGAGCGTCGCGCGGCTCGCGTGGACGGTCAGCGGCGCGTCGCGCGCATCGCCCACGGCGTCGATCATGAGCGGCAGATACGCGATGTGATCCAGATGCGAATGCGTGAGAAACACATGATCGATACGCGCGAGTTCGTCGTCGCTCAAAACGGCGACGCCCGTGCCGGCATCGATCATGATGTCGTCATCGACGAGCAGCGCCGTCGTGCCGCCAGGGTCGTGCGCGGCGTCCGGGCTGCTGCCGATCGCGCCGCTACAGCCGAGTACCCGAACCTTCATGGTGCGTCCGCCTGATGAGTTCATTTCGTATCGAATGCGCTTACGCAATCCCAGTCCTCGGGCAACGCGACGCCGCGCAGCGCATCGATACGCCTGCGATAGATCGCATACACCTGCCGCTCAGGATACTGCGCCGCGAGCGTCGCGAGTAGCGTTTCCGCCTCGTCCCACTCGCGCGCGCGATAGTGGGCGAGCGCCGCATGCCAGCGCGCGAGCGCATCGGCATGTTCGTGCTGGGGTTGCGGCTCGAACACCGCGATCGGTGCGATGCGGCCCTTCACGCGCACGCGATCGATCTCCCGAAACACGATCTCCGGCGCCTGCTCACGGGTCGCCTCGCCGACGATGATGTCGATATCGAAGCGGCGCGTGAGTCCTTCGAGCCGCGCCGCGACGTTGACCGCATCGCCCATCACCGTGTAGGCCTTGCGCACCGACGAGCCCATGTCGCCGACCGTCATCGGCCCCGTATTGATGCCGATGCCGATCGACAAGGTCGGCCAGCCGCGCGCCGTGAGCGTGCGGTTCAGCTCGACGAGCGCCGCGCGCATGCCGAGCGCCGCCGCGACCGCATGGCGCGCATGGTCCGGATCATCGACGGGCGCGCCCCAGAAACCCATGATCGCATCGCCGATGTATTTATCGAGCGTGCCGCGATGCGCGCGGATCACTTCGGTCATCGTGCCGAGATACTCGTTCATCAGGCGCGCGAGCGCTTCGGGTTCGAGCGTTTCGGCAATCGCGGTGAAGCCGAGCACGTCGCAGAAGAGCACGGTCAGTTCCGCGCGGCGGCCCGCCATGCTGTAGTCCTCGGGATGGCGGCTCATCTCCTCGACCAGTTCGGGCGGCACGTATTGCCCGAACAGCGCGGCGAAATGGCGCTTCGCGCGCGCCTCGACGAAATAACCGTACGACATGTTGAGCACGTAGAGCGCGAGCACGGCGAGCAGCAGCGAGGCTAACGGCTGCGACCAGCCGAGGCGCCCGAACGCGAAGAGATCCGCCGCGACGATCGCACCGAACAGGATCGCGACCAGCAGGGTCGCGCGAGCGGGCGCGCGCCACGGCCACAGAAAAATCATCGCGACACCGGCGAGCGCGAGGGCGAAAGCCTGCAACCTCGCGGCGAACCGCGGCGCGAAACGGATCGTGCCATCGAGCATGCCGCCGATCAGGTTCGCGTTCACCTCGACGCCCGGATAAACCTCGCCCACGGGCGTCGTGCGCTGATCCATCAGACCGGGCGCCGTCGTGCCGATGAGCACGATCTTGCCCGCGAGCGCGCGCGCCGGGATGCGCTGGGCGAGCACATCGGCGATCGAATAGTAGGGAAAGCTGCCGGCGATGCCGCGATACGGCACCAGCGCCGCGCCGTTGTCATCGACGGGAATGACGCGCGTGCCGCGCGGCGTCGCGAGCGCGAGGCCTTCGAGCGGCGCGGCCGGATCGGTCGGGTCGCCGAACAGCGGGGTGACGGACGCGTCGCCGAACAGCGCGCGGATCACTTCGAGCGAGAGCGCGCCGTAGACGCCATCTTGATGCGCGGTGATGAGCGGCACGCGCCGCACGGAGCCGTCGAAATCGATCACCGGGTTGAAGTAGCCCGCGCGTTGGGTGGCCTGTTGCAGTGCGGGCAGGTTGCCGCCGTAGCTGGTCCAGTCGAACAGCGTGAACGGATGCGCGCCGAACGCGCCCTCGCGCATCAGCGGCGCGGGAATCGCACCGCTCGACACATCCTGATTAGAGAAGTAATAGCCGAGCACGACGGGATGGCCCGCGAGCGCATCGGCGAAGCGCTGGTCGTAGTCGAGGCGTGGCGCGAGCCGTTCGAGCGCCTGGCGGTAAGCGGCGTTGTCCGCGAGTGCGCCGCGCGCGAGGCCGTCGAGCACGGCGAGGCCCGAACTCGCATCGGGTTCGGCGAACACCATGTCGAAGCCGAGCACGGCGATGCGCTCGCGCGAAAACAGCGCGCTCACCAGTTCCGCCATGCGCGCGCGATCCCACGGCCAGCGGCCGAGTTCGGCGAGACTCTTCTCGTCGACGTCGAGGATCGCGATGCGCGAGTCCGTCGTGCGCGGCATGAAGAGGCGCACTTTGGCGTCGTAGATCATGGCGTCGAGCGAATCGACGAAGCGGATGTCGTAACGCCCGAGCGCATGTCCCGCGAGCGCGATGACGATCGCGAGCCCCAGCGCCCAGCGCGCGCCCGAGCGTCGCAGCACGAACGCGAGCGGCTCGCGCGTGCTCATTGTGCGGCCCGGATCTGCTCGTTCGCAACGACGAGCCGCGCCGCCAGCACGCGCGCGACGAACTTGTGCATGCGCGCGGCGAGCGCGGGATCGTCGCTTTCGAGGCGCTGCAGGGTCGAGAGGGCGAGGCGCAGCACGACGGTCGGTTCATCGGCGACGACGTCTGCGCTGCGCCGCGCGCCGGTGTACACCGCCATCTCGCCGACGATCGTGCCCGCGCCGAAACTGCGTAATCTCAAGGTGCGCCCGTCGCCGACCGACAGCGCGACCGTCACGCGTCCCGTTTCGACGAAGTAGATCGAATCGCCCGGATCGGCCTGGCGGAACACGTATTCGCCGGGCGCGAGCGTGAGCGTGTCGAGATGCGGGCGCAGCATGTCGAGCGTATCGGGCGGCGTCGACGCGAATGCGCCCGCGCGTGCGTCGCGCGACGGTTTCGCCGCGCGCAGCATCTGCGTTTCGATCCACTCGAGGCCGCCGTCGAGATCGGCGAATTCATGCGGACCGCTCGCGCTTCTCATATCGGTGATGCCCTTGGCGAACCACGCTTTCAGGATCGGCGACAGCCCGGTCAGCACGAGCTGCGCGTTCGCGCGCGCGCACGCCTGGCGCAGCCGCACGAAGCTCGCGGTGCTCGACGCATCGACGCCATGCACGCGCGCGAAATCGACGAGCACGTAGTGCACGGTATCGGCGGGCGCTTCGATGCGCGCGCGGATATGCGTGAGGATCGAATACGCGGTGCCGAAGAACAGAAAGCCCTGCAGGGCGACGCCGTAGAGCGCGCGCGCCTCGGCATCGAGCACGCGGCTTTCGTCGACGGTGCGCTCGACGTTCGAACGCCGCCCGCGCCCGTCGAATTCGAGGCGAAAGCAGTTCACGCGCCCATAGCGCACCACGAACAGCAGACACGCGGCGATCACGCCGAGCAGCACGCCCGCGACGATCCCGTATGCCGCGATGATCACCATGATCGCCGGAATCAGCAGATAGTCGTGCCACGGCAGACGCCGGAACGCGTTGACGAGCCATTCGATCAGCATCGCTGCGCCGATGAAGATCTGCAGCCCGACCAGCACCGGCTTCGGCAACAGCGCCATCAGGCTCGGAAAGCGCGCGATCACGACGAAGCAGAAGAGCGACGCGAGCACGCCCGCGCGCCGGCCTCTCACGCCGAGTCGCCAGTTGGTCATCGTGCGCGTCATCGATTGCGCGCCGACGAGCCCGCCCGCCAGTCCGGTCAGCACGTTCGCGATGCTGGCCGCGCGCATCTCGCGGTTGAAGTCGACATCGCGCGAGGCCGTCACGCCGATGCTCGTCGTGTTGAGCAGCACGGTCATCGCCGAGACGGCCGCGACGGCGAGAATCTCGGGGGCGCGCGAGAAGAGCGTCGGCAGCCACGCGTCGTGCAGCAGCACGAACGGCAGCCGCATGCCGGTGACCGGCTCGTAGTGAAAGAGCAGGCCCATGTGGCGCGCGTCTTCCAGGCTCTTGCCGGAGCCGTGCAGCCCGCCATAGAAGATCGCGATGCCGAGCGCGATCATCGACGGCAATACGATCACATAGCGCGACAGCGGCGTGATGCGCGTGAGCACCAGCAGCCCGATGCCCACGACGAGCGCGGGCACGCTCGCGAGCCACGGCAGCGCCATGAAGATACCGGGCGTCGCGGCGCCGACGGGCGCATCGGTGAGCACGCGTAGCGCGCCTTCGAGCAGCAGCAAGCCGGTGCCCGCGAGAAAGCCGCCGATCACCGGAAACGGGATGTACTGGATCGCGTTGCCGCGTTTCCAGTGCGCGAGCGCGAAGAGCAGCGCGCCCGTTGTCAGCGACGACACCGCGATCAGCATCAGCACGGTGGCGAGCACGGCGGCATCGTCGCCGCCCGCGGCATGCACCGACAGCGCGACGGACGCGGCCAGTCCGGCGAGCAGCGCTGTCGCGTTCGAATCGGGGCCGGCGATCATGAAGGGCACCGAGCTCGTCAGCGCGATCACGAGCGAGACGATCACGCAGCTCAGGAGCGCGGTCGGCATGCCGGCGGGCAGCCACGGCGTGAGTCCGGCCGAGAAAATCATCGCGCCGTAGCCCGCGGCATACGCGAGCGCGAGCAGCGCCGTGAGCACGCCCGCGAGCGTGTCGATGGCGAAGGACGTCAGCGCTGCGTTCAACTGCGATGCGCGCATGATCTCCGTGCCATGGCTCGCGTTCTCGCTCATCGCGGTGCTCGCTAGCGGCACGCCGCCGACGGCACCACCGGCGTTACCCGCGACGCCGGCAGCACGCCGAACGGCAGCCGCGCGCTGATGACGATCGCACCTTCGCCCGCGCGCACGATCTGCCGGTCGACCTGATTGATCACGACGATCTGCCCGTCGTAGACGACGATCTGATCGCCCTTGCAATCCGCGTTGCCGCCCGGTTCGAGGTTGGCGCAATCGGTGACGGAGTATTCCGTGCCGCGTATGCCGATGGTCGACGTCGGCGTTTTCACGCGATAGTTCTCCGGCTTGCCTTCCTTCGCGACGAGACCGTCCACCGCGCGCAATCCGCCTTTCACGAGCGACAGAAAACTGCGGTCTTCCTGCGGCGCATTCGCGGCGTAATGGAAATCGTCGACGCGAAACACGGAGCCTGGCTTCAGATAGACGCGCTGCTTGTCGGTGAAGATCATCACGATCTCGGACGCGACGCCGGTCTGCACGGTGTCGCCGTTGTCGATGCCGCCGCCGACCGCCGCGACGCGCTGCGCGCCGCCCGCCGACTGGATCGCGACATTGCCGACGAGCGCGGTGATCGTCGCGACCGGCTCGGCCACGGCGGCACGCGTGGTCATCGCCAGAAGCAGGAGCAGAAGCAAGAGAACGTGTCGGGCGCGCATCATGACGGGTCTCAGAAGGACTTCGTGAGCGCGACCCAGAAGCGGTTCGCGTGGCCGGTGCCGAGGGTAGACGGAACGTAGCCGAGGGTGTGCGCGTAGGACATCGACAGCACGAAGTCGTGCGGCGCGGCGAGCGTCGCACCGACGCCGATTCCCGACAGCCGCACGTGATTGACGCCCGGCACGACCGGATGCGCGACGATCTTGCCATCGGCGGTGTCGATGAAGCCCGCCAGCGTGACGAGCACCGGCACGAGCGATTGCCGGATCGTCTGCCGTACTTCGAAAGTTGCGATGTACGCCTCGTCGACGGGCGCGTCGCCGGTGGCGTAGGCGCGCACCGCGTACGGGCCGCCGAGCGAGATCTGCTCGGACGAATCGAGATTGCGCGAACTCGCCTGGGCCGTCAGCGAGAAGTAGAACTGCGTGCCGTTGGCCTGATCGCCGATCACTTGCGTATGCGTCATCGCGAGCACGAACTTCGTGAACGAGCCGGCGATCTGCGCCTCGATCTGTTCCTGTTGCGGCGACCTGAAGCGCAGGTTGCCTTGCTGGATGCTGGTATCGAACGTCGTGATGCTTTTCTGCAGCGTCAGATTGCCCGACAGACCCAGGCGCGCGACATCGCTGCTCTTGTCGCTGACGGAATCGAACGCGCCGAGATGATCGGACAGCAGCTTGTGATCGTAGCCGAGCGTCGTGTACACGTTCGCGGACGGCGAGCGCAGCACGGGATAGCTGAGGAAGGTGGAGAACACGTTCGCGCTGCCGTAGGCGTCGAGTTCGTCGAACTGGCCGCCGACCGAATAGGTCGAGCGCGTGTACCCGATGCCCCACGCGAGCCCGCTGCCGCCCACCGGCACCGTGTAGCCGATGTTGCCGTAGAACTGCCCCGTGATCGAACCGAGCAGCCGGGCCCCCAACTGATCGCCGATGCCGAGCGGATTGTTCCATTGCAGCGCGCCGATCAGCCGCGCCGCGCCGGTGGTCGTCTGGCCGTAGTTGTCGGCCTGCACGCTGCCCGACAGCGGCCGCGCCTTCGGCACCAGCAGCGTCATGTCCGACGTGCCCGGCAGCGCGCCCGGCGCGATCGTCGCGTTCGCGCCCGTCGTGCCGGCGGCGTCCTGCGCGAGCAGCGTCGCGCGGGTGAGGGCGTGTTCGTCGATCACGTCGCCGGATTTGAGCGCGCCGAGAAAGCGCGCGATGACCGGATCGCGCGTGCGCGACTGATTGTCGATGTCGATGCGCCCATAGCGTCCCTCGCTCACCGCGATGCGCACGATGCCGCCGTCGATCTGCTGCGGCGGCACGTAGGCCCGCGCGACCAGATAGCCGTGCTGGCGATAGAACGCGCTCACGCGATCGGCGGCGCTTTCGAGATCGTCGAGCGAGCGATCCGGGCCGATGACCGGGCGCACCGCATCGAGCAGTTGCGCAGCCGCAAAGCGCGTGTTGCCGGTGAACGTGAAACCCTTCACCTCGAAACGGATGCCGCCGGGCGCGCCCGATGAGGGCGGCGGCGCGGGCGCGGGCGTCACGTTCAGGCGCAGGTCGGAAGGCGGCGGCGGCGCGGGCGCTTGCTGCTGCTGTTCGCGCAGAATGCTGCCCGCGTTCGGCAGCGCCTGCGCGCGCGCATCGCGCAGATCGCGCGCGCTTGCCGCGACGAGCGTCGCGAACAGCACAGCGAGCCGCGTCGAAGCGAGGCTGCGCCGGGCGTGTGGGCCGAAGCGTCGCACGCGCCTGGGCTTCACATGCGGCATACGTGACCGGGCCATGCGTCATCCGGCAGGCGGCTGCCGTCGCTCGACGAATCGGTGCGCTGCTGCACGAGCGGCGCGGTTTCCGGCTGGAGGCCCGGCGTCGCGTCGGAGAGATGCGCGGGATTGGCGGCGTCGGTGCGTACGGAATCGAGAACGCCGGGCAGCGTCGCCGCGGTCGTGATCACCGTTCCAGGCGCTTCCGGGGCCACGGGTTGCGCGGGCGGCGCAGGTGGTGTGGGCGGCGGCGTCGGCGTGCCGGCGATGCGCAGCGTGCCGCCTTGCGTCGTGATCGTGTAGCCGGTCGGACCGCCCGTCGCCGTGACGGTGATCGCGTAGGTGCCGGCCGCCGCGCCCGGCGCCGCGCCCGTGCTCGTCACCGTGAAGACGAAAGGCTCGTGAACGGTCGGGCTGTCGGCGAACGCGTTGCCGTAATTCGCGCCGTTGTAGCGCAGCGCGATCGTGACGTCGTTCGGTCCAAGCGTGCGCGGCGTGTCGAGCGGCAGGTCGATGTTGATCGCCGTCAAGGTGACTTGCTGGCGCGCATTGAACGCGAAACGGTTGCCCGAGGCCGACGCGGCGCGCGCATCGACGCCGCCCGTGTAAGCGTCGCCCCAGAGCGCGAGATTGCTGCTTTGCAGACCGCCGAAGGCGTCGGTGTCCGGCGAATCGGTGTAGACCAGCCAGCGGCCGTTGGGCGCGGCGAGCGCCTGCGCGCCAGCGTGGTTGGCGAAAGTCGCGGCGGCGAGCGTGATGGCCGTGCCGCTCGCGCGGCTCGCGACGGGCGCGGCAAGTGTGAGCGACGGCGCGGTGAGCGTCACCGCGCCGCTGGCCGATACGCCGCTCAGTCCCGCGACACTGCCGATGACGAGCGGCGCGCCATCGACGAGCGCGACCGACGCGGCATCGGCGGCGAGCGTGCCGATCCGATTGCCCGCATTCGTCAGCCGATACGTGCCGCCCCGCAGCGCGACATTGGCCGCTTCGATGGGCGCGCGCTGCGTGGCCGTGCCAGTGCTCGGCATGGACATCGACAGCGTGCCGCGTGGCGCGTCGATCGGCGCATCGAGCCGGATGCCGCTCTGGGCCGCGAGCGACAGCGTATTGACGCCGCGCCACGCGACCGGGCCGTCGATCAGCACGAAGCCGAACGGCTCGAAGCCTGCGGGCGCTGCGGCGCTGATCGACACATTGGTCGTTTCGAGCACGCGCGAGAGCGTCGCGCTCTGGATCGTGCCGAAGCGCTGTCCGAAGGCATCGTCCGAGCCGACCAGCGCGGCGAAGCCGCTCGCGATGCGCCACGTGCCGGTTTGCCCCGACGCCGCCGCCGTCGTGACCTGCGCATCGGGCGCGACGCGCACCTGCGTCCCCGCCGTCTCGATCGCGCCGCCGTTGCCGCCGTTGGGCGCGGACGCGTCGAGCGTGCCGCCGACCTGCACGACGCCGCTGTCGGCGACGAGCCGGATCACGCCGTTCTGGTTCACGGCGCTGCGCGCGCGAATGACGCCCGTGTTGTTCACGACATTGGCGAACAGCGCGCCCTCGGCGCTCGCGGCGAGCCAGGCCTGACCGCCATCGGCCTGAATCAGCCCGTGATTGGCGGCGAGCGCGTGCAGCGCGCCGCGCTCCACCGACAAGCCGATCATGCTGTGATCGCCGAGCGTGACCGCGATGCGTTCGCCCGCCGCGAGCGCGGCGAATCCGCCGGGAGAATCGATCGTGCCGGCGTTGATCGCGCGCGCGCCGATCAGCGCGACATAGCCGCCGGGCGCGCTTTTGATCGTGCCGAGATTGACGACCGGCGCGCCGTCGCCGCGGTCGTGCCAGTGCCAGCGACGCCCGCTGCCCGCGAACGTGTAGTGACCGCTCATGAAATCATTCGCCGACAGATTGAGCGTCGACGCGAGCAGGCCGCCGACGTTGACCTGCGCGTTCGGCCCGAAGATCACACCATTAGGATTGACGATGAAAACCTGCCCGTTCGCGTCGAGCCGGCCGAACAGCGCGGACGGGCGCGGACCCACCACGCGGTTGAGCGCGATCGCATTCGCGCCCGGCTGATTGAACGTGATCGATTCGCCGGGGCGCGTGCTGAACGAATTCCAGTCGATGGCGAGACGCCCGCTATTCTGCTGAATCGTGGTGTTCACGCCCGCGCTCGTGACTGTGCCTGCGCCCGCGACGACGCGCGCGCCAGTCGGCTCCGCGTAAGCATGCGCGAAGACCGCGCTCAAGAGCGCGGCGGTGCAGAGCCGCAGCGCGGGGGACGCGATGCTTGCGCGCAGAGTCCTGATCATGTCGGCCGACTCCTTTCTGTTGCGGTGCATCGTCGTGAGGCGATGCAGGCGCACCATCAAGCAGTTTAGTGTTCCGAATCATGCTTGCAACTACGCGTTTAGAGAATGCGCGTCCACGCTGCGTGTGTGCGTTTCGCCACGCACCTGACTACTTCATTCGTCTTCGGAATGCGAGGTTTCCAAAGACGTTTCAGGCGGCTCGTTCGCGAGCGTTCCTTCGACGAAATCGCGCAGGAACGTGACCCAAGTGCGGATCTTCGCGTCGAGATACTGACGGGATGCATACATCGCGTAGATGGTCATGGTCTGCAATTCCCACTCGGGCAGCACGCGCACGAGCGCGCCGCTTTGCAGCCACGGGAGCGCCGCGAGCATCGGCAACGGCGCGATGCCGAGACCATTGGACAGGGCGACGGCGAGCGCGTCGGCGGAATTGACGCGCAGCCGGCCGGGTTCGAGATCCACTTCGACCTGTCCGCGCGGGCCTTCGAACACCCATCGGTCGACCGGGAAGAAGGTCGTCACGAGTTGCAGGCACGCGTGATTCGTCAGGTCTTCGATGCCTTGCGGCACGCCCGCGCGCTTCAGATACGCGGGCGATGCGCAGAGCACGCTCGGCATCGAGCAGATTTTCGTGGAGACGAGCGCGGAGTCGGGCAGGGTGGATGTCGTGACTTGCAGGAAGACGTCGAAGCCTTCGTCGAGCATGTCGGGGACGTGCTGCGACAGCGTCAGCTCGACGCGCACCTGCGGATGTTCCTCCAGATATCGTGTGAGCGCGGGCACCACGTAATGCTGGCCGAACGTGATCGGCGCGTGCATGCGCAGCACGCCGCTCGGAGAAAGCTGCGCGTTGCTCGCTTCGGCCTCGGACAAGTCGACGAGTTCGAGCACTTCCTTGCAGCGCGTGAGATAGCGGTTGCCCGCATCGGTGAGCGCGACTCGGCGCGTCGTGCGATTGAGCAGACGCGTACGCAGATGCGTTTCGAGTTCCGTGACGGCGCGCGACGCCTGCGCCGTCGTGATGTCCATTTGCTGCGCCGCGGTCGTGAAGCTCGCCGCCTCGGCGACCCGCGCAAAGATCCTCATGCTCCGCAATAAGTCCATCGTCCCGCCATCCGTTTGACGAAGCCGGAACTATCCCACGGCGGCCCGATGGGGCGCAACCTGACCTTCTTCGTACGTTCGTTTCAGGATTCACATCTGTTACACGGCTTGTAACTCAGCGCGCAGGACGCGCGGCTAACATGGATTCATGGCTGCATATGAGTTCGGGATCGCATCGCGGTCTGCATGACGGCCTTCTCAGAAGAGGAAGACATGAACGCCAAGGGCTTGATCGGGGTCGGTATTGCGCTGTCGGCAGGGCTCGCCTGTGAAGCCGCGATGGCGGGCGTGAGCGTCGGCATCAATCTCGGGATTCCGGTTGTTCCTGTCGCGCCCGTCTACGCCGCGCCGCCGCCGGTGGTGTATGCCGAGCCCGCGCCCGTCTATATGGCGCCCCCACCGCCACCGCCGCCGCCGCAGGTGGTCTATCAGCCGGCGCCGGTCGTCGTCGCGCCTGCGCCCGCGATCGTCGTCGGCTGGCACGGCGACCGTTACTGGGACGGCTATCGCTACTGGGGACGCCGCGACTGGTATGCGCATCATGGCGGTTACTACGGCTATCGACACTGGTAAGCGGAGAGCATCCGGAAGCGGAGCATCATCATGAACCCATCTTCTCGAACTCGAACCATGGCGTGGTTCGCGCGCTCGCTGATCGTGCCCGTCGCGCTCATCGCGGCGGCAGGGCTCGGCGGTTGTGTCTATGCGCCGCCGTATGGTTATGCGCCCGCGCCGGCTTACGGTTACGCGCCTGCTTATGGCTACGGGTATGGGCCGGGGTATTACGCGGTGCCGTCGGTATCGCTCGGCGTCGGCTTCAGCAGCGGCGGAGGACACTGGCACGGCCACTGACGCGCCGTGCACGTGAGCGACTGGAACGCCCGTTGCTGCGCTTTCTCCGACTCTTCCGGAGAAAGCGCACGATGGCTGAGCAAACCGTAAGCTTGCTGGCAAGTAACGCCCGCTGCGAGCACTTCATGCTGTCGCCGAACGGCTGGGTGCCGAACAACACGCGCCTGCCGGTGCTCCTGTGGCACGGCGCGATCGATCCAAAAACACCCGAGCCCGCCGCCCGTTTCGAAACGCTGTTCGCGCAGAACGGCTGGCCGCCGCAATGGCGCGACGGCGTCTTCGACTATCACCACTTTCATTCGACCGCGCACGAGGCGCTCGGCATCGCATCGGGCACCGCCGAGCTGATCCTCGGCGGTCCGCACGGCCGCGTGATTTCGGTCCGCGCCGGCGATGCGCTCGTTCTGCCTGCCGGCACCGGCCATTGTCTGCTGTCGGCCGGTCGCCGCTTTCAGGTGGTCGGCGCGTATCCGCCGGCTCAGCAGTGGGATATCCGGCGCGCGGCGCTCAGCGAGGACGAACGCGTCGCGATGGAAGCGCTACCGTTTCCGCGCAGCGATCCCGTCGCGGGCGACGATGGGCCGCTCACACGTCAGTGGCGTTGATCGACGTCATCAAGCCTTCTGCGTCCGGCGCGCGCCGATCAAAGGCACGCGCTTGACGACGCCCGTCGCGAGCGCGGTGCCGACCAGCACGATCGCGCACGCGATGCCCATCCCCACCGACACGCGCTCGGCGAGAAAGAGCGCGCCCCACAGGATGCCGAAGATCGGAATCAGGAAGGTGACGGTGATCGCGCGCGCAGGCCCGGCTACCGCGATGAGATGGAAGAACATCATATAGGCGACGCCCGTGCACGCGACGCCGAGCGCGAGCACCGCGCCCCACGCATGGAGCGACACCGTGCCCGCGGGCCAGAAGAACAGCGCGAAGGGCAGCAGCACGATGGTCGCCGCGCTCATCGTGCCGGCCGCGACCGTCAGCGAATCGACGCCCATCAGATGCTTCTTCGTGTAGCTCGCGGCGACGCCGTAGCTGGCCGACGCGGCGAGCGCGGCTAATGCGGCCAGCGCGGTCGCCATCGGCGAGCCGGGAGCGGCGGACGCGTCGTGGACGAACATCTGATCCCAGACCAGTGCGAGCACACCCGCAAAGCCGATCGCGAGGCCCGCGACGCGCAGGCGCGTCAGCCGGTCGTTGAGCCACATGAAGGCGACGAGCGCGCCCCAGAGCGGCGTCGTCGCGTTCATGACGGACGTGACGCCGGCCGACAGCGTCAGCTCGGCATACGCAAACAGACAGAACGGCGCGGCCGAGTTGAGGATGCCGACGACCAGGAGCGGCCGGGCGCGCTCGCGCATCGTCGAGAGCGCCTGTCGCGCGTTGCCGCGCAGCGCGAGCATGAGAAGCAGAAAAGCCGCGCCGATGCCGACGCGCAACGCCATCAGCGGCGCGACGCCGAGATCGGTCACGCCGACGCGGATGAACAGGAACGAGCCGCCCCATAGCGCGGCGAGGACGAATAATTGAGCGAGATTGACAGGGGTCATGGCGGGCTTCGCAAGGGGAGTCGGGTAACGAAGCCATCGTAGCGGCGCGCACGAGGCCGACGTTTCGGCCCGGCGTGAAACGAAAGATACAGCGCGGTCGGCGCGGCGCGTGCTTCGCCGTTCTTTCGGGACGCTGGCCCGGCTTCGCTTATCCCCCGCATCGTAGGTGCGCGCGGGGTCTTCGGCAAACGAGCAATTCTCACCGTTATGTGAGAAAAATTGCCATGCGACGGGCGGCTTGCCCGCGCGCGTATTCGGTGCGACTCTTGCTGAAGGATGGCAAGGCGGATGATGGGGTTTTGCAGTGCGATGGACGCAGTCAACTGGAGATAGCCATGGACAATGCAAACGGCAGCGCATCCACGATCCAGACGATGCCCTCGGACGAACCGCCGCTCGCGCGCCGCACGGTGGCGAGCGCGATGGAAGCGGCGCTCGCGCCGGGCATGACGCAGGCGCAGGGCGCGAGCGTGACGCCGCTCGCGCCGGGCGCGGCGCACAAACCCGCGATGTACGCGCCGTATCACGTGCACGGCAGCGTGCTCGAAGGCGGCGATAGTCCGTCGGTGCTCGCGCAACCCGCCGCCGCGAGGGCAGAGCGGCAGGGCAGCCAGTTTCATCCGTCGCCGCCGGTTCCGCGCCGCGCGCGCGACATGCTGGCGGGCGCGCAGGATATCGTTTCGACGCGCTATCGGCAGGCGAAGGAGGGCACCGACGACTACGTGCACGACAATCCGTGGAAGTCGATCGCGTTCGCGGCGGTCGGAGGATTGATCGTCGGCCTGCTGGCGGCGCGCTGAAAAAAGCCGGCGGCTGTGCGAAACGAAAGCGGGTCTCAACCTTGCTGAAATGAACGTACCGGTGCGGTGCTCATCGCCGCATCGGGCCGACATGGAAGAACGATCATACGATCTCTGCACCGAGCGGTTCGAAGTATGGAATCCGCTGTCCGCGATCTTCACCGGTTCGCGGCGCGTGCTGTTTGTGCATTCGGAATCGAATGTCGGCGACTCGTTTGCGCTGCTGCTCGCGATGCGCGGTTTCGAAGCCATTCAGATGGGCGATGCCAAAAGCGCCTTGCAGTTCGTGGGTAACTGGCGGCCGCAGGCGCTGTTCGTCGATACGCTCATCGGCGATCCGCACGATCATTCGCTCGCACGCGCATTACGGGTCGCGCTGGCTCGCGATCAGCGGGAAGGCGAGCTCCAGTTGATGATTGCGCTCGCCGCCGACGCCGTCCGGGACCCGCGCGATGCGCTCTTCGACGCGGGTTACGACGGCTTTTGCAGAACGCCGTGCCCGGTCTGGTGGATGTTCGATCTGTTGAAGTGCTTCTATGCCGGGTGAGGGCGGCCGCGCAGCCGCCCGCCATGAAGTTCTAGACTGCCCGGGAAGCCTTGAAGTCGCTGGTTTCCAGTTCGACCGACTGGCCGTGGTTGCGCTCGAGCGTGCGCCGGGCAACGTCCTCGATTTGCACGCGTCCGCCTTCGAAAGCGGAGAGGAGATCGTGCGACGACGTCCCGCTGTTGCCGAAGTGATCGTTGAGCGCATCGAGGGAGACGCTGCACCAGACTTCGCGCCCGTCCACCTTTGCTTCGAAAGCGACACGCGCTGCCGCCACGACATGACGCCGCCCGCTGAACTCTATCGTCATCCTTATCACCTCCTGTTATTCGTTCGGAACACGCTAAGCGCGATCATCGCAGGAACGGTAACCGCCTCCGGCCTCGCGATGGCGAGACTGCGCGCGGCCTGGCGCGCCGCACACCGTCGTCTTGCATGATACGCCCGCCATGCGCGAGGCGGGCGCTACGGTGACTTTGCAATGGCCGTGCCCGGGCGCTAGCGGCAGCAGAGGCAGCCGCCGCGATGCTGCATGCCGTAGCTGCCGGCATCCTCCGCACCGGCGCCGGACGTGCTCGCACTCGCGCCGCCCACGCTCGGCGCGCCGATCGTCACGCGCGCGGCCGTCGCGCTGCATTGCGGGCAAGCCGCGGGTTCGTCGCGCTCGGCAATGCGGCGGGCGGCTTCGAATGCGCCGCACGTCGCGCATTCGTAATCGTAGAAAGGCATGACGTTTTCACTCGAAGAAAGAAGGCCCGATGGCCGCGAAATCAGGACGCGTCCTTGCGCAACATGCGCAGGCGCGCTTCTTCGAGCGACTGGAACTTGCTGTCGGCTTCGTCGTACACCGAGACTTTGCCGCGACCGATGTCGTACACCCAGCCTTGCACCTGCAGCTTGCCGAGCGCGAGCCGCCCCGCGACCGCCGGATGCGTGCGCAGGTGCGTCAACTGCAGCCGGATGTTCTCCTCGACCATCGCGGCGACGATGCGCTCCTGTTCCAGCTTGCGCGCCATCACGACGCTGCGCGCCGCTTCCGCATTGCGCAGCCATGCATGGACGGTCGGCATTTCATCGGCGATGGTCGCGCCCGACGCGAGGCCTTTCATCGCGCCGCAGTCCGAGTGCCCGCAGATCACGATCTGCCGCACGTTGAGCGCGAGCACCGCGTATTCGACGACCGCCGACACGCCGCCGAGCATTTCGCCATATGCCGGCACGATATTGCCGATGTTGCGGCACACGAAAAGCTCGCCGGGGCGCGTCTGCGTGATCATTTCCGGCGACACGCGCGAATCCGCGCAGGTGATGAACAGCGTGTGCGGCGCCTGCTGGCGCGCGAGGCTCTTGAAGAGCGCTTCGCTATCGGGGAACACGAAACGGCTGAAATCGTCGGCGCCTTGCAGCAGATAGAGGAGGTCGCCGGTCTCGGCGCCGTCGCGTTCTTCGCTCATCGTGGATTTGTCGGACATGGTTGTCGCCTTTCTTTTGCGTGGCGGCTCGCGCGCTGCGTGCCGCGTCAAACCGAAAGCTTGCGGAATTTTGAGATGAATCGCAAGTCGGGTGCCGGACTTCAAGACCGAATAGGCAGCCCTAGTACGCAACTAACCGTCTAATTTCGAGTTTTCCGAACCGACACGCTCAAAATCTCGCATTTTTTGGAACGATTCCTTCCGCTAGATTGTCTGCATTGAAAGCAAACAGAAAGGAATCGACATGAAATGTCCCGTATGTCCCGCGACAGACCTGCTGATGACCGTGCGCGAGGGCATCGAAATCGACTATTGCCCGCAATGCCGCGGCGTGTGGCTGGATCGCGGCGAGCTCGATCAGATGATCCGCCGCGCCACGCAGGAGTCGCTCGCCGATGCGCAGGCACAGTCCGCCCGGCGCGACGACTGGCACGAGCGCGATCACGAACGCGAGCGCCGTCCGCATCGTCAGGACGGATATCACTACGGCGACTCGCGCGGCAAGCATGAGCACGGGCGTCGCAAGAAGTCGTTTCTCGGCGATCTGTTCGACTTCGACTGAGCCAACGAGCACGCACCGATTACGTCGACGAATTTTTTTGAGTTTGTTGAAAAGCAGCAGCACGCCGCACGCGCGGATAAAGGGAGAACGGCAAATGGCAACGGTGAAGCAAGTCCTGAAGGCGAAGAGCGAATTGATCGTCCACACGATCGATGCGGAGGCGAGCGTTCACGAAGCCGTCGCGCTGATGTCGCGGGCGGAAGTGGGCGCGCTGGTCGTCATGGTCGGCGATACGGTGTGCGGCATCGTCACGGAGCGTGACTACGCGCGCAAGGTGATCCTGCGGGACAAGGCTTCGCGCACGACGACGGTATGCGAGATCATGACCGCGCCCGTGATGTCCGTGAGCGTCAGAACGACCGCCGACGAATGCATGACGCTGATGACGCAGCACCGCATCCGTCATCTGCCGGTAGTCGAAGGCGGCATGCTCGTCGGCATGATTTCGATCGGCGATCTAGTGCGGCATGTCATCGACGAGCAGCAGTTCGCCATCGACCAGCTCGAAAGCTACGTGCGCGGACCGCGTCCCGAGATGCCGACCTGCGCGCTTACGAAGCGCAGTCCGATTCCGCAGACGCTCGCGGCGCGGTTTGCGTAGGCTGGTTCAGAGCGCGTCGTTCGTGAGGTGTTGGCGCAGCTTGCTTGCGACGTCGTCCCAGTCGCCCAGCCGGCGCGCGCGCACGAGGCGCATCGTTGGATACCACGCGGTGTGATGCGGCTCGCGCTCGTAACGCCATTCGGCGACCTGATTGAGGAGCAGGTAGCAGCGCTTGCCGAGCGCGCCGGCGAGGTGGGTCAGGGCGCCGTCGTTGCCGATGAACGCATCGAGCCGGTCTATGATGCCGATGCTCTGCGCGAGCGTGACGTCGGGGGCGAGCGTCGTGAAGCGTTCGAGGTCGTTGGCGCGCGGGTCGTTCAGCCAGCGTTTGAGCTCGAAGCCGCGCTGCATGATGACCCAGTGGATGTCGCTCGTGCCGTCGAGAAGCGGCGCGAGTTGCGGCAGGGTCATGCTGCGGTTGGCGAAGTTGTTCGCCGACTCGCACGACGACCAGAAGATGCCGACGCAGCGTTTGCCGCGCGCGCGTTGACGGATGTCGTCGACGATCACATCGGCGCAGGAGGGATCGGCCGGCTCGATGTAGCGTTCCGAAGACGCATAGCCGAGCACGGGAAAGAGCGAGGTGAAGAGGGCGAAAGGCTCGGTCCACATCGCGCCGTCGGGCGCGACGGTGAAACCTGCCTCGCGCAGGCGTTGCGCATCGCCGGCCTGCTGGGCCTCGGACATCGAGAGGCGATAGTTCCTGTCCGAGCCGTCGGCAACCGCCAACTGCACGCCGAGCCCCTGGAGCGCGCCGGCGTAGCGCACCCAGTTGACCTGATCGCCGTGCCCCGACGCGATCGACGTCATCGTCATATGGGCCGGCAGGACGCGCTGTCCGCACCAGTAGTGTTCGACGTCGACATGCGGAAACAGCACGCGCCGCGCCTCGTGCGACGACCAGTAGCGATGCATCAGCTCGACGCCATTGGCGATGCCGTCGAGGCGCATTGCGCTGCGTGCCCGATGATGACCGAGCACGTACGCCGAATGCGGATCGACGCCGTCCGCGTTCAGGTCCAGAACGCGCTGGTCCTCGCCGAGGTAGTGCCACCCGTAGACGCGCCAGAGAAAGGCGGCGATCGGCGCCGTATCGGGCTTCATTCTCACGAAATCGATCACGGTGAGCGCGAGTTCCTTCAGTCCGAGATGCGCGCACGCATCGCACAGAGCGTGGAGCTGGAACCCGAAAACGTCCGACTCGCGGGTGATCTGGCAGCAGATGTCGAGCGCGCGCGAAAACTCGCCTGCGCGCATATGCGCGAGCGCGCGCCAGTGCCAGTATTCGGCCATGTGCCCGTCCGCTGCCTCGTGCTCATCGAGAAACTGGAAACATGCCTCGATATCGCCAGCGTAGAGTTTGGGAGCGAGCTGCTGGTAGTCGTCGGTGTTCATGGAAATAAGCGTCGGATTATTCTGCGAGCGGCATTATTGCGTAGGCCTTTGCTACGGGTGGACCGGCGACACGTAGTTCCCACAGAAATTTCAAATTGTTGATCGATGTTTTAAGAAATCGACAATTTTTGAAATGATCGTGCGTGGCTTCGTTTGATTATAGGCTGCGGTGATTTGGCTTTCAGGGCGGTCATTCGGTTGCTAGCGCTTCCAGTCTACTTTTGATCTTAGATCGAAACATCGATAATTTATCTTATGTAAAATTAAAAAAAGCAGCTGAGCCGAGGTCCGGTGTCGAGTCTGATTCACCCCATCTCCCCAGCTCGATCCAGCAGAAACACCCGCTCACGCGCGTTCTTCGTCAGCGACGCCGCGCGCTCGAACTCCGCGCGCGCCTCACGCCTGCGGCCGAGCTTCGCCAGCAAATCCGCGCGCACGCTCGGCAGCCAGTGATAGTTCCTGAGCGCGGGCGCGTCCGACAACGCATCGACGATCGGCAGCGCGGCTTCCGGCCCGTACGCCATGCTCACCGCGACCGCGCGATTCAGTTCGACCACCGGCGTCGGCGCGGTCTGCATCAGCGCGTCGTAGAGCGCGACGATCATCGGCCAGTCGGTGTCGCCGGCGCTCGGCGCGCGCGCATGGCACGCCGCGAGCGCCGCCTGCAGCGCGTACACGCCGCGCGCGCCGCCCAACGCTTCCGAGCGTTTCAGCGCCGCCAGCCCGCGCCGGATCAGCAGCGGGTCCCAGCGGCTGCGGTCCTGGTCCGGCAGCAGCACCGGCCGACCTTCCCGGTCGACGCGCGCCTTCATGCGCGACGCCTGGATTTCCATCAGCGCGACGAGCCCGTGGACTTCGCTCTCATCCGGCGTCAGTTCGGCGAGGATACGCCCGAGCCGCAACGCGTCTTCACACAAGCCCGGACGCATCCAGTCGTCGCCGGCCGTCGCCGAATAGCCTTCGTTGAAGATCAGATAGATGACTTCGAGCACCGAGCCGAGCCGCGCCGCGCGCGCGTCAGCTTTCGGCACCTCGAACGGCACGCGGGCCGCCGACAGCGTGCGCTTCGCCCGCACGATGCGCTGCGCGATGGTCGGCTCCGGCACCAGAAACGCGCGCGCGATCTCGTCGGTCGTGAGACCGCCGATCAGACGCAGCGTCAGCGCGGCGCGCGCATCGACGGACAGCACCGGATGGCACGCCGTGAAAATGAGCCGCAGCAGATCGTCGCCGATGTCGTCCTCGCGCGCGGCGTCGAGCGCATCGACGAAATCGGGCGTGATGTGCGCTTCCTGCGCGTCGAGGTCGCGGCCGTATTCCTCGTGCTTGCGCGCGTGCAGCGCGTGCTGCCGCAGCCGGTCGAGCGCCTTGTTCTTCGCTGTCGTCATGAGCCACGCTCCCGGCTTTTCGGGCACGCCCACGCCCGGTTGGCTCCAGTGTTCCAGTGCGGCGACGAACGCGTCCTGCGCCAGTTCCTCGGCGAGCGCGACATCGCGCACGACGCGCGCCACGCTCGCGATCACCTTCGCGGACTCGATGCGCCATACCGCGTCGATGGCGCGCCGCGCGGCATCGTCCGCCGTATCGTTGCGCTGGGCGCGCCCGCTCACGCCGCTTCCGGATTCATGTGCACGAGTTCCCAGATATGACCGTCGAGATCCTCGAAGCCGTGGCCGTACATGAAGCCGTGATCCTGCGGCTCGCGCGGCGCGCGTCCGCCCGCGGCGAGGGCCTTCGCGACCAGTTCGTCCACTTCCGCCCTGCTCTCGCACGACAGGCACACGAGCGTTTCAGTGCTCGCGTGGGCGTCGGCGATCGGCTTCTCCGTGAAGGTCTGGAAAAACTTTTCGACGAGCAGCATCGCGTAGATGTTTTCGCCGATGACGAGGCACGCGGCGTCGTCGTTCGTGAAGTTCGGGTTGAAGCTCAGCCCCAGTGCCTTGAAGAAAGTCATCGAACGCTTGAGGTCGCGAACCGGAAGGTTCACGAAGATCTGTTTGTGCATGACAAGGGTCTCCGGGTTGGATCGTCAGGCGGCATCGCAGCCGTTACATGCACGACGATCCGCGCGTGTGAAAATCGACACGAACTTCGCGAATACTTCACAAATAACACGGCCCGACCTTGCGGACTTCGATGGTGCACCACTTCGCCGCCGGGCATTCCGCCGCGATCGCGACGGCTTGCGCATGCGTTTCGCAATCGAGGAGAAAGAAGCCGCCGATCATCTCCTTCGCTTCGGCGAACGGGCCGTCGATGACGCGCGCATCGCCATCGACGCTCGTGACGCGCGCCGCGTCCTTTTGCGAGGTCAGCGATTCGACTGCGCGCAACACGCCGCGCGCCTTCAGCCCTTCGGCAAACTCCCCCATTTTGCGATACGCCTCGCGCCCCTCTTCCTGCGTGCGCTGGCCGCGCTGTTCGACCGGTTCCACGACGAGTAACAGATAAGCCACGACGAGCCTCCGAAAGTTATCGATGGCGTCCAAGTTAAACCGTCGCGGGCGCATCGGCAAGGGCCGCCCTGCGCCGTCTTTTTGCATCGCGTCCCTATCTCGATATTGACAAGCGCCAGCGCGCCACACGATACTGCGACACATGCACGCAGCCATCCTTTTCTCCATCGCCGCGATTAAAAACCGTATGAACGCCATGTGTGGCGGGTCATCGGGACAGCGTGTGCGCTAGCGAAACAGGCAAGCAGACAGATTCCGAAGGCCCCGCCGCAAGACGGGGCCTTCTTGTTTTTGCGTGCAAGGTTTCCGTCTTCGGCTCACATCATGGAGAGCAGAGATGGAAGAGGTATCGCAAGTTTGCGCGGGTCATGGCGTCGGCCACGGCGTGGCGTCGGGGCGCCTGAGCACATCAGGCGCATCGGGCGCGCGCGTCGTGGTCTATGTCGAAGTGCATCCGCATCAGATGGTGTCCTGGCGTCTCACGCGCGACGCCGAACTGCGCGTGGCCGATGCGCCCGGATGTGCCCTCTGGCTCACGCGCCATCGCGACCCGTACGACTACTGGATGAAGCCTGGCGATGTCGTGAGGCTGTCGCGCGGCGAGCGCGTGTGGCTGTCGTCCGCAAGCGATGCGGCGCTCGAAGTGTCGCTCACGTCTTATCGCGCCGCGCAGCGCGGCTTGCTGCTGCGCTGGCTTGCGAGGTACTGGCCACGCATCGCCGGCCGGCATGCCAACGCGCTCTGACGATGCAACCGCTCACGGCTCCACGCAACGGAAGTTCGCCGCGAGGTTGATACTGCCCTTGCCCATGTAGCGCGGATAGTTCGGATAACGGCATATCGGCCGCGTGCGTCCGTTGGTGGCGGGCGCGATGTCGCTGCCGATAAGCGTCTCGGGTCCGACGCCGTTGCTCACCCATTCGTCGAGCGCGCCGAGTTCGTCCCATGCGGGAATGAACACGCCGTTGCCATGCTGGAAGCCCGGCACCATGTAAAGCCGCATGAACGAGTCGACGGTGTCCTGGCCGTATCGGTCGATGAGTCCGCGATAGAACGCGATCGTCTGGTTCGGGCTGATGACTTCGTCGGCGAGGCCGTGCATCGCGATGAGCTTGCCGCCGTGCGCGATGAACGCGGAGAAATCCGGGTTCATCGCGCCGACGGTGTACGCGAGCGTGATGAGGCGCTGTTTGAAGCGGCCGGGATTGTCGAGGTCGAACGTGAGCGCGCTGAAGCCGAGATCGCGCGTGACGAAGTGACGGACATACGCGTCGCCTTGCGCGAACAGATAGCCGTTCGCGGCGAAGGTCGGCGGAGTGAGCAGTACCGGTGAGTCGCCGAGTCCGAGCGTGCCCGAGAAGTCGACGCCCTGAAAGACGTTGTAGCCCGGATAGCTATCGACGCCGTACGCGAGCGGGTACGGCAACGTGACGCCGTCGCGCAAGGTCTGGAGCGTGTCGATCTGCGCGTCCGACAGACAACTGTCGCGCAAGGACGGACGCTGCCCGTTCGCGCAACGCAGCGACGCGATGATCTGCGGCTCCAGCTTCCTGCACGCTTCGACGTTGCTGACGATTCCGTCCGCCGCGCCGTCGAGCCGGTCGCATTCGTGCACGACGGTCTCGAACACGCGCCGCTGCTGCGCGACGCCGACGAAACCGCCCGGCTTCGCATACGACGCCTGCCCGACCTTCACGCCCATCAGCCGCACGCCGGAGAAATTGATCGCGGGCGCGTTGGCGATCACGCCGTCGTAGTCGTTCGGAAAGCGCTCGATCACGGTGAAGCCTTCGCGTCCGCCCGTCGAGCCGCCCGCGAAGTAGGTTTTTTCGGGCGTGCGTCCGTAGCCCATCTGAATCAGCGCGAGCGCGACATCGCGCGTTTTCTTCAGATGCCCGAAGCCGAAATTGACGATGGCTTCGTCGTTGCCCGCGAAGTCCGCGCGCCCCGCGTTGCCGACGTGACCCGAATCCGAGCCGAAAGTCGCGTAGCCGCGCGCGAGCGGCGTGGAGTCCGGCGCGAAAGGCATCGGTTCGGTGCCGGAGACGATCGTGCCGTTGTAGCCGCCACCGCCCATCTGCAGGGCGCGGCCGTTCCAGCGGCTCGGCAGGTTCACTTCGAAGCGGATGTCGGGCGTCGAATCCTGCAGCGCCTTGATGAAGCCGGTGATGCGGCAATACTCGCCGTTGCGGTTGCCGGGCGCGGCCGCCTTCACGACCCAGGCCGAGACGATCGTCGCGCCGCGCGTCGGCAGCCCGATGATCGACGCGGGCACTATTTTGCCTTCGAGGTCGTCGCAGTGCTTCGTCACGTACGCGGCCGCGTGGGCGCCCGAAAACGGCGCGAGCGCCATCACGCAGACGAGCGCCGCGCAGCGAAACAGACCGGAGAAGGAATGGGAAAAGAAGCGGAACACGTCCTGGAAGCGGCTACTTCAAACGCCGCACAATATATAAGAACAGATTGTCGATAGCCATTCGGGTCTACCGGTCGTTGCAGCCACACAACCGGCTTCCCTGCCCTCGCGGGCGCGCGTTCCCGGCGTCATTCCCCGTCCCATTCGCCGCGCAGGTCGCTGTTTTCGAGAAGCTGAAGCAAGGTTTCGGCCGGACGGCTCAGATGTTTCGCGCCGAACGCGATGAATTCCACTTCGGGCAATTCCGGCAGTTCGGCGCGATTCACGGGCGGCGCCAGTCCGCGCGCGGCCAGAAAATGCGAACGCACGGTCAGTCCGAGCCCGCCGCGCGCCGCGGCGATGCAGCCCGCGTGGCTGCTGCTGGTGCAGACCATCTGCCAGCTCGCGCCGGACATCGCCAGCGAATCGAGCACGACGCCACGCGTGACGCTCGGCTCCGAGACGAGAATGAGCGGCAGCGGTCCGCTCGTATCGACGATGGTGCCGGGCTTCGCGAGCCATTCGAGCCGTCCGGAAAAAAGCCGCATGCCGCGCGCGTCGCCCAGACGCCGCTTGCCGACCGCGAGATCGAGTTCTCCGGCATCGACCATCTGGTACAGCCGCCCGGTCATGCCGATGGTGATTTCCAGCTCGACGTCCGGATGGGTGTCGCGAAATGCCGCGAGCACGCTCGGCAGCGGCCCGAGCGCGATATCGTCCGACGAACCGAGCCGCACGCGCCCGCGCAGACGCGGCGAGCTGAACTGCGATTGCGCATGCGCCATCGCTTCGAGGATCACGCGGGCGTGGACCAGCATGGCTTCGCCGTCGGCGGTGAGCGCGAGCGAATGCGTGTCGCGCACGAAAAGCCGCCGCCCGACGCTCTCTTCCAGACGCCGGATATGTTCGGACACGCTCGATTGCCGAAGCCCGAGCTGGCGTCCCGCGTCGGTGAAGCTGTGCGACGCGGCCACCGTCGCGAAAGTGTGCAACCAGACTGGATTGAGCATGCGCCATTGTGAACGGAAAAGGCGATGACAGTCAATGTGGTTAGCGGTCTTCCCGATGACCTGCCAAGTCACTAAGATTTCACAATGCGCGGCGGAAACCGGTTTCAAACGGCTTTCGATGACTTCCAATATTCCGCGCCTCAAGCACGTTGCCCCATCACATGACCAGACAGACCTCGCACACGGCGCTCCTTTGGATCGTCGCCGTGGGTTTTTTCATGCAGGCGCTCGACACGACGATCGTGAACACGGCGCTGCCCTCCATCGCGCGCAGTCTGGACGCCGCGCCGCTCGCGATGCAGTCGATCGTGGTCGCCTACACGCTCACGATGGCGCTGTTCACGCCCGCGTCCGGCTGGCTCGCCGACCGCTTCGGCACGCGCCGCGTCTATCTGGTCTCCATCTCGTTGTTCGTGATCGGCTCGCTCGCCTGCGCGAACGCGCACTCGCTCAACCAGCTCGTGCTCGCGCGCGTGCTGCAAGGCATCGGTGGTTCGATGCTGCTGCCGATCGGGCGTCTCGCCGTGTTGCGCGCCGTCTCGGGCGAAGCCTACGTTTCCGCGCTCGCGATGATTTCCGTCGCCGGCCAGGTCGGCCCGATTCTCGGCCCGACGCTCGGTGGCTGGTTCGTCGAGTCGTTTTCGTGGCACTGGATCTTTCTGATCAATGTGCCGATTGGCGCGGTCGGCCTCTATGCGGTGCAGCGCTTCCTGCCGAACGATACGCTGCACGACGCGCCGCCGTTCGATTTCGTCGGCTGCGGATTGCTGTCGATGTGCATGGTGTCGTTCTCGCTCGCGCTCGATTCGCCGGTAGAGACGCATCGCGGCGCGGTGTCCGCCGCGCTCTTCGCGCTCGCGGCGGTGTCGGCATTCGCGTATGTGCCGTACGCGCGGCGCAAGCGCAATCCGCTCTTTCATCTCGCGCTTTTTCACGAGCCGAACTTCAGCGTCGGACTGATCGGCAATCTGCTGTGCCGCATCGGTTCGAGCGCGGTGCCGTTTCTGCTGCCGCTGCTGATGCAGCTCGAACTCGGCTACAGCCCGCTGCATTCGGGGCTGATGATGCTGCCGATCGCCATCGCCGGCACCATCAGCAAGCGCTGGATCGCGCAACTCGTGAAGCGCTACGGCTACGACATGTTCCTGCTCGTGAACACGGCGCTGGTGGGTGCGTCGATCGTCGCGTTCGCGCTGTTCTCGCCCACGTTGCCGCTCGCTGTCGAGATCGCGATTCTCGTCGTATTCGGCGCGTGCAATTCGATGCAGTTCGCCGCGATGAACAGCGTCACGCTGAAAGGCCTCTCGATCAAGGACGCGGGCAGCGGCAACAGCCTCTTCTCGATGGTTCAGATGCTCGCGATCGGCCTCGGCGTATCGATCGGCGGCTCGCTCGTGCAAGTGTTCCAGGGCCCGTTCTCGACCTCGACCGGCTTTCGCCTGAGCTTCGTGTGCATGGGCGTGGTGACGCTGCTGTCGGGCGTCGTGTTCCGCTATCTCGATGACGCGCCGCGCGGCGCCGCGCCGGCCCGCGTCGGCACGTCCTGACGCTTGCGGCTATTCTGTCGGTCCGATCGAACCGTTTTCTTTCTGGAGCGCAACCGTGCAATACCGCAAATTCGGCAATACCGGTCTCACCGTTTCGCGTCTCACGCTCGGCACGATGACGTTCGGCCTGCAGACCGAGGAAGACGTGTCGCGCAGCATCATGGACCGCGCGGCCGACGCGGGCGTCAATTTCATCGATACGGCGAACGTCTATCCGCTCGGCAGCGGGCACGATCTCGCCGGCCGCACCGAGGAAATCGTCGGGCGCTGGCTCAAGGGGCGTCGCGACGACTACATTCTCGCGACAAAGGCGGGGCATGAAATGGGGCCGCTCGCGTGGCACAAGGGCGCATCGAGAAAACATCTGCTCGACGCCATCGACGCATCGCTCAAACGCCTCGACACCGATTACGTCGACCTGTACCAGCTCCACACCGACGACCGCGACACGCCGCTCGACGAAACGCTCGAAGCGCTCGATATCATCGTGCGGCAGGGCAAGGCGCGTTATATCGGCGTGTCGAACTTTCTGGCGTATCGGCTTGCGCGCGCGCTCGGGCGCTCGGACGTGCTGCGCGCCGCGCGTTTCGTATCGGTGCAGCCGCGTTACAACCTGCTGTTCCGGCAGATCGAACGCGAACTGCTGCCGCTCGCGACCGAGGAAAATCTCGCCGTGATTCCGTACAACCCGCTCGCGGGCGGATTACTGACAGGCAAGCACCGCTACGATGCCGGTCCGAGCGAAGGCCGCTTTACCGGCGCGGTCGGCAAGGCGGGCGTGACGTACACGGAGCGCTACTGGCACGAACGGGAGTTTCACACCATCGAGCAGATCAACCAGATCGTCGCGCCGACGGGACGTTCGCTCGCGAGCACGGCGCTCGCGTGGGTGCTGGCGAATCCGGCGGTGACGTCGGCGATCATCGGCGCGAGCCGGCCGGATCAGTTGAACGAGACGCTCGCGGCCGTCGATCAGCCGATCGATCCGGAAATCAAGGCGAAGCTCGACGAGGCGACGCTCGAATATCGTTTCGGCGACGCCTTGCGCTGATCCTTGCGTCAGACGCGGGCCGCGCGCGCCCGAAAGAAGCCTTCGAGCGAATAGATCGCGAGCGCGGTCCAGATCGCGCCATAACCGATCAGTTGATCGTGGCCGAAGAACTCCTGATAGATGACTACGCCGATCAGCAGTTGCAGCGTCGGCGTGATGTACTGGATGAGGCCGAGCATCGATAGCGGAATGCGCCGCGCGCCGGCCGCGAACAGCAGCAGCGGCACGGCGGTCACAGGCCCGGCCGCCGCGAGCAGCAGCTTCACGCCGAGCGACGCGTGCGCGAAGCCGCTGCCGCCATGCGAGTTCAGGAAGAACAGATAGAGCAGCGCGACCGGACACAGCAGCATGGTTTCGAGCGTGAGCCCTTCCAGCGCGCCGAGCGACGCGGTCTTGCGCAAGAGGCCGTAACCGCCGAAGGTCAGCGCGAGCGCGAGGCTGATCCACGGCGGCGCACCGTTCACCCAGGTCAGCCACAGGACGCCGAGCGCGGCGATCGTCACCGCGATCCATTGCAGCGGCCGCAGCCGCTCGTGCAGGAACGCCATTCCGAACAGCACGTTGATGAGCGGATTGATGAAGTAGCCGAGACTCGCCTCGACGATGCGCCCGTCGTTCACCGCCCAGATATAGATGCCCCAGTTCGCCGACAGCAGCACGGCGCTCGCCGCAAAGCGCGCGAGCAGGCGTCGGTCGCGCAGAACCGGCCCGAGCCACTTCCATTGATGGCGCACGGTCAGCACGATCAGCAGGAAGGCCATCGACCACGCCATGCGATGCGCGAGCATCTCGACCGCGCCGATCGAATGCAGGGCCTTGAAGTAGATCGGGAAAAGGCCCCAGATGGCAAAGGCCGCGAATGCGTAGACGACGCCTGGATTCATTGTTCGATGCGTAGAGCGGAAATGGTTTCCCGGCTGGCCGGAAGCGATCCGCAAGGAATGGAAGCCGGATTTTAGTCGACGCGCGGGGTCAGGCTCCAGCGGCGCGCGAACCCTTGGAGAGATTCTTGCTCGAACCCGGAGCGCGAAAGCCGTTCGACGGCCGTGCTAGCATGGCCCGCCTCGCGCGAACGTATCTCGCTTTCTGCCCGCCCTACCGGTCGATAATGGATAACCACACCGTACATCAGAATTTCTTTCACATCCTGTTGTTCGTCGTCACGCTCGCGCTCGCGTGGGTGCTGCTGCCGTTTTTCGGCGCGATCTTCTGGGGTGCGATTCTCGCGATTCTGTTTCAGCCGATGCAGCGCTATCTCGCCGCGCGCTTCGGCAAGCGCCGCAACCTCGCCGCGCTGACGACGCTGGCCGCTGCGATTCTCATCGTCATCATTCCGCTGGCGGTCGTCGCGGTGACGCTGGTGCAGGAAATCGCCCTCGTTTATGCGCGCATCAAGAGCGGCGAGCTGAACTTCGGACTGTACTTTCAGCATGTGCTACATGCGCTGCCGGTATCGGTTCAGCAACTGCTCGGGCGTTTCGGGCTCGACGATATCCCCGGCATACAGCACAAGCTGATGGAAGGCGCTTCGCAGATCAGTCAGTTTGCAGCGACGCAGGCGCTGTCGATCGGACAGAACACGTTTCAGTTCGTCGTCAGTTTCGGCGTAATGCTGTATCTCGTGTTCTTTCTGCTGCGCGATGGCGGCGAGATCGGCCGGCGCATCCGGCGCGCGATTCCGCTCGATGCGGAGCCCAAGCAACATCTGATCGTGAAGTTCACCACGGTGGTGCGCGCGACGGTCAAGGGGAATATCGCCGTCGCGGCGGTGCAGGGGTTTCTCGGCGGGATGATTTTCTGGATTCTGGGCATCGGCGGCTCGCTGCTGTGGGGCGTGCTGATGGCGTTTCTTTCGCTGCTGCCCGCGGTTGGCGCGGCGATCGTCTGGGTACCCGCGGCGCTTTATTTCTTCATGACGGGAGCGATTTTCAAGGGGCTGATTCTCGTCGTGTTCTGCGTGGTGGTGATCGGGCTCGTGGATAACGTGCTGCGGCCGATTCTCGTCGGCAAGGATACGAAAATGCCCGATTGGGTCGTGCTGATTTCCACGCTCGGCGGGATGGCGTTGTTCGGGATCAACGGGTTTGTGATCGGGCCGCTGGTGGCGGCGCTTTTTATGGCGAGCTGGGATTTGTTTTCGCAGGATCAGGCGAGTGCGTAGTGTGTGTTCGCCTGTCGTCTGCTTGTTGTCTATTTCGCGGCAACCTAGACGCAGCGGCGCGTAACTGTTCGGCGCGGTTGTCATTCAGTTCGGCGACGCATGCGAACCGCTGAATTTCATGAGCGTTCCCAGCCCCACCACCGCTGAGCGACGCCGAGAATTTGCATTGAGCGCTACGGTATTGAGCGAATGCTCTGTTCGAATTGGCGAAATCGGTTTTGGCCGCACGGACGTATTTATCATCTTCGTCCCATTTGGCGAGTGCGCTGGTCGTATTGCTTTCGGCGCGCGTCAGTGCTTGTTGGCTTTCGTCAGCCTTCTTGGCTAGACAGTCCCGCATGCCTGCTTGAGAAAACTCACTGCATTCTTCGCGCAAGGCATGATTTGTGGGAGCCGCGAGGACGACTGTCGAGAAGCAAAGCGCTGCAAAGGTTGCAGAGACGTTATTCATTCCCCTCGAAAACGGGTTGTTGGTGTCGGCTCTGTTCATGGCGAGTTGACATTCGTTCTCACAGGATCAGACGACCACGTAGCGGGTGTTCGCCTGCCGTCTGATTGCCGTCTATTTGGTATGTAGTTCGGACGCAGCGTCGTGCAACTGTTCGGCGCGGTTGCCGTTCAGTTCGGCAACGCATGCGAACCGCCGGATCTCGAGCGCATTGCCAATCGCGCCACCGCCGAGCGAACGGAAGAAGCCGCACTGTGCTTCGCGATATCGAGCGAATGCTTTGTTCGACTTGGCGAGATTGGCTTTGGCGGCTCGGATATACTTATCGTCTTCGTTCCATTGCGTGAGTGCGCCGACCGCATAATTTTCGGCACGTGTGAGTGCTTGTTGGCTTTCGTCGGCTTTCTTGGCTAGACATTCCCGCATTTCTCCCTGAGAAAACTCGCTGCATTCTTCGCGCAAGGAACGATTCGTAGGGGCCGCAAGGACGGTTGTCGAGAAGCAGATAATTGCCAAGCCTGCAGAGACCTTATTCATTGCCCCTCCATTGGCGAATAAATCAAATCCAATACAAATTGGAGTTTGTTCGCGTAGTTGGGATCGCCGCCTCCGTTATAGAAATTCGCTATAGACGTCGGTGAGATGTGCTGCCAGCCCGTGATGACTCTTTGTATCGACGCTTTCTGGTATTTCAATACCTGCCCGGGACGCAGAACACTTACGGTCGGATTCAAGCGCTTCATTACCTCGACCGTGCTTCCTTGTGTTTTGGCAATCTTTTCAAGGCTATCGCCCACTTTGACCGTAACATCATAAACTGCCGAGTCGGTGTTCAATACGCTCTGATGCTTGAAATTGGCCATACGCATGAGTAAGTAGCCAATGCCAGCACGAATGTTATGAGCAGGAGTCGATCGAACCGACGCGATCGTGAGACGCCCCCGCCACATCGGAGGTACGATCAAATCACCGCCCTCTTTACCTGAAAGAAACGACGTCAATCCTGGGTCGTTACCTACCCCGATCTGCATTGGCTTGGTCTGCCAAGACGGGTTGTTTGCGTTGGACTCAACCCACACCATCGCCTTGATTATGCGCCAGTCCAGGAAGAAGTAACCTGACTCACCAAAAAGATGGTGGTTATACTCACTGACAGCCGTCTGGATTTCACTATCCCAACTATTCCAATTTTTATCTCTCGTCGCAACTCTTCTTTCTTCTTTCCAAATTTCGAGCTTATTTTTTATTTGTTCTTCAACGGCCATTTTCGCCTCTTTAGCTAATTCGTTGGTTTAATTCTTGACAATATTGATCAGTACCGCGCACTAATTCTCACTTGTTTGTCTGCGCGTGTCTGCACGATTTCTCTTATTTTTTGAGCGAAAACGCCAAAACAGAATTTTCTGCGACAGAATGAGCCCAACGAGAACCACCAATAAAAAAACCGGCCCACGAGGAGCCGGTTCAACTTGCCTTCAACGAAACAAACCCTACCGCGTATTCGGCGCCACATACCGGCAATCAAACCGCTTCCTCACCGTCCCATTCTCATCGACGCTTTCCAGATAAACATCGAATTGCCACAAGCGCGCCATATGCTTGAGCACTTCGTCGCTATCGTTCGCGAGATGGCGGTTATCGGTCATGAAGTGGCGCAGCGTCAGACTCCGATCACCGCGCGTATTCACCGAATACACCTGAATATTCGGCTCGCGATGATGAATGTCATACTGCCGCGACAACGCCTGACGCACATACCGATACCCGCTGCCGTCATGAATCGCCGACACTTCCAGCGCGTCGCGCATGTCGTCGTCGAGAATCGAGAATAGACGCATCTCGCGAATCAGGTGCGGCGACAAATATTGCGCGATGAAACTCTCATCCTTGAAATTACGCATCGCGTAATGCAGGGACTCCAGCCAGTCGCTGCCCGCAAGTTCCGGGAACCATTCGCGGTCTTCGTCCGTCGGGTTTTCGCAGATGCGGCGAATATCGCTCATCATCGAAAAGCCGAGCGCGTACGGGTTGATGCCGCTGTAATACGGCTTCGTCACCGGCGGCTGATACACGACATTCGAATGCGAATGCAGAAACTCCATCATGAAGCTGTCTTCGAGACGGCCTTCGTTGTAGAGCGTATTCAGCAGCGTGTAATGCCAGAACGTCGCCCAACCTTCGTTCATGACCTGCGTCTGCCGCTGCGGATAAAAATACTGGCCGACCTTGCGCACGATACGAATGACCTCGCGCTCCCACGGCTCCAGCAACGGCGCGTTCTTCTCCGCGAAGTACAACAGATTTTCCTGCGGCTCCGGCGGATAGCGGCTCTCGGCTTCTTCCGCGGTCGGCTCCTTGCCCTTCGGCAGCGTGCGCCACAGTTCGTTGACCTGCGATTGCAGATACGCTTCACGTTCGCGCCGCATCGCGGCTTCCTTCGCCAGCGACAGCTTCTGCGGCCGCTTATAGCGATCGACGCCGTAATTCATCAGCGCGTGACACGAATCGAGCAGTTCCTCCACGCGGTCCAGACCATATCGCTCCTCGCACTCGGCGATGTAATTCTTCGCATAGACGAGGTAATCGATGATCGCGTGCGCGTCCGTCCACAGACGAAACAGATAGTTGCCCTTGAAAAACGAATTGTGCCCGTACGCCGCGTGGGCGATCACGAGCGCCTGCATCGTCATGGTGTTCTCTTCCATGAGATACGCGATGCAGGGATTCGAGTTGATCACGATTTCGTACGCGAGGCCCATCTGCCCGCGCCGATAGCCTTTCTCCGTCGCGAGAAAGTGCTTGCCGAACGACCAGTGCCGATAGTTCACCGGCATGCCGACGGAAGCATACGCATCCATCATCTGCTCGGAGCTGATGATCTCGAGCTGGATGGGATAAGTGTCGAGCCCATAGCGATTCGCGACGCGAGAAATCTCGGCGTCGTATTCCTCGATCAGCTCGACCGTCCAGTCAGACGGGCACGGCAATGGCCGCCGCTTCTCTGCAACATTCATTCTGCCTTCCTCGTGCGCCTCTTCCATTTCTGCGGACGCCTTGCGTTGTCCCGCTTCGGGACCGAGCCGGGAAGCGGCACGATCGTCCGTGCTTTCCAGCTGATACCCCCGCGTTTCGTTTTGCAAATGCCCGCTCGTCATGCGGCCGCCTGCTGCTTTTCGAACAGCTCACGGAATACCGGGTAGATGTCCGCAGCCGAATCGACTTTCTTCATCGCCAGTTCGGGCGCGCCCATGGCAAGCTGAGCATACTCCAGCCAGAGATTCTGCTCTTCCGGCGCTACTTGAATATAGGCAAAATACCGGACCTTCGGCAGGATGTCGTCCGACAGCAGCTTGCGACACTTCGGGGAATCGTCCGTCCAGTTGTCGCCATCGGATGCCTGCGCGCCGTAAATGTTCCATTCAGTCGGCGAATAGCGCTCGTCCATGATCTTCTTCATGAGTTCGAGCGCGCTCGAAACGACCGTACCGCCGCTTTCCGTCGAATGGAAGAAGGTGTCTTCGTCCACTTCTTCGGCGCGCGTATGGTGCCGGATGAAAACGACTTCGATCTTTTCGTAGTTGCGTTGAAGGAACAGGTACAGGAGGATGAAGAAACGCTTGGACAAGTCCTTGCGCTGCTCGTCCATCGAGCCTGAAACGTCCATCAGGCAGAACATCACCGCCTTGCTCGATGGCGTGGGCTGCTTCACGCGATTGATATAGCGCAGATCGAACGGATCGATGAACGGAATGCGCGTGATGCGGCCCTGCATGATTACGATGTCTGCTTCGAGCCGCGCGATCTCTTCCGGCTCGGCGCCCTCTTCCTTCAACTGTTCGAGCTGGCGTTCCATTTCGCGCAATTGCGACGCGAGCGGCCAGCCCAGCGCGATGCGACGCCCGAGCGCGCTGCGCAGCGATCTCACCACATCGATATTGTTCGGCGTGCCTTCCGCCGCCCAGCCCGCGCGCACGTTCTTCCACGTCGGCACGGCCAGCAGCTGGGTCTTCACGAGGCGAGGCAGTTCGAGATCGTCGAAGAAATACTGCATGAATTCTTCGCGCGAGAGTTCGAAGACGAAATCATCCTGCCCTTCGCCCTCGTTGCTGGCGCTCTTGCCGCCGCCGCCCGCGCCGCCCGGCGGACGCGGAATCTTGTCGCCGCGAATGTAATCGGCGTTGCCCGGATGGACGTACTCGCGCTTGCCGCCCGGTCCGTGACGGAACGACGGTTCGGAGATGTCCTTCTTGGGAATGGTGATGCTTTGCGTGCTTTGAATGTCTTTGATGCTGCGATCACGCACCGCGTCGGAAACCGCGCGGCGAATGTAACTCTTGACGCGTCGCAGGAAGCGTTCGCGGTTGGCGATGCTCTTGTTCTTGCCGGCTAACCTGCGGTCGATGATTTGGTGCAGCACATCCAGTCTCCCGCGTTATTGGCGAGGTTGAGAGGCGCTGCGCGAGCCAACGGCGGTGCGCGGCGTCTTTCGTCTCGCAAAGTGTCCATCGGACCACCCGGTCGCAATCCGCACGCCTGAGCGGTATGGACATGCTAACTATCGCTTTGCGCGGGACCGGAGCGAGCGCCAAAGCGCTCACTCCCGTCGATTCCCTACTCTACATCACGACGACTTGCGTACGCGCAGATACCAGTCGCACAGCAGGCGCACCTGCTTCGGCGTGTAGCCCTTCGCGACCATGCGATTGACGAAGTCCTCGTGCTTGCGTTGCTCTTCGGCCGAACCCTTTGCGTTGAACGAAATCACCGGCAGAAGTTCTTCGGTGTTGGAGAACATCTTCTTCTCGATCACCACGCGCAGCTTTTCGTAGCTGATCCACGCGGGGTTCTTGCCGCCGTTGGCCGCACGCGCGCGCAACACGAAGTTCACGATCTCATTGCGGAAATCCTTCGGGTTGCTGATGCCCGCGGGCTTCTCGATCTTCTCCAGCTCGGCGTTCAATGCCGCGCGGTCGAAGCTCTCGCCGGTGTCGTGATCGCGGAACTCCTGGTCCTGAATCCAGAAATCGGCGTACGTCACATAGCGGTCGAAGATGTTTTGTCCATACTCCGAATACGACTCCAGATAAGCGGTCTGAATCTCCTTGCCGATGAACTCCGCATAGCGCGAAGCCAGCACGTCCTTGATGAACGAGAGATACTTCTGCTCCGTTTCCGGCGGGAACTGCTCGCGCTCGATCTGCTGTTCGAGCACGTACATCAGATGCACCGGGTTGGCGGCGACCTCGCTCGAATCGAAGTTGAAGACGCGCGACAGGATCTTGAACGCGAAGCGCGTGGAGACGCCCGTCATGCCTTCGTCGACACCCGCGTAATCGCGATACTCCTGATACGACTTCGCCTTCGGGTCCGTGTCCTTCAGGTTCTCGCCATCGTAGACCTGCATCTTCGAGAACAGGCTCGAGTTCTCAGGTTCGTGCAGCCGCGTGAGCACGGCCATCTGCGCCATCATCTTGAGCGTGCCCGGTGCGCATACCGCCTCGGCAAGAGACGAATTGCGCAGCAGCTTCTCGTAGATCTTGATCTCTTCGCCGTAGCGCAGGCAGTACGGCACCTTCACGACGAAGATACGATCGAGCAGTGCTTCGTTGTTCTTGTTGTTGCGGAACGCCTTCCACTCCGACTCGTTCGAGTGCGCGAGGATGACGCCGTCGAACGGAATCGCGCCGAAGCCTTCCGTGCCCTTGAAGTTGCCTTCCTGGGTCGCGGTCAGCAGCGGGTGCAGCACCTTGATCGGCGCCTTGAACATTTCGACGAATTCCAGCAGGCCCTGATTGGCGAGGCACAGGCCACCGGAATAGCTGTATGCGTCCGCGTCGTCCTGCGAATAGGTTTCGAGCTTGCGGATGTCCACCTTGCCGACGAGCGACGAGATGTCCTGATTGTTCTCGTCACCCGGTTCCGTCTTCGCGATGCCGATCTGGCGAAGGATCGACGGATAGCGGCGCACCACGCGGAACTTGCGGATGTCGCCGTTGTATTCATGCAGGCGCTTGACGGCCCACGGCGAGAGGATGCTCTTGAGGTAGCGGCGCGGAATACCGTACTGCTCTTCGAGCACCGGGCCGTCCTCGTCGTAATCGAAGAGGCCGAGCGGCGATTCGTTGACGGGCGAGCCCTTGAGCGAATAGAACGGCACGCGCTCCATGAGCTGCTTCAGCCGTTCGGCGATCGACGACTTGCCGCCGCCCACCGGACCCAGCAGATAAAGAATCTGCTTCTTTTCTTCCAGACCCTGCGCCGCGTGCCGGAAGTACGACACGACGTTCTCGATCACGTCCTCCATGCCGTAGAACTCGCGGAACGCCGGGTACACCTTGATGTTCTTGTTTGCAAACACACGCGATAAACGCGGGTCGAGGCGAGTGTCGACCATCTCCGGTTCCCCGATGGCCGTCAACATGCGTTCGCCCGCTGTTGCGTATGTGGCCGGATCTTCTTTGCAGAGCGCGAGATACTCTTCGAGCGAGAATTCCTCCTCGCGGGTTTTTTCGAAGCGGGTCGCGAAACTGCTGTAGATATCCATGCTACCTCCTCGCCTAAGTCAGAAAGCTATGCCGTGCGCAACGCGCGTAATCGAAACGACATCGCTTGAAATCATCCTAAACCCTTTCGAATTTTTTTTCACGCACTTGCGTTGTTCATTTGCTTCGAAGAATTCCTAGCTTGGTGAGTTATTTTCGTTCACCTACAATCCTCATCCCAATGTCGCTATCCTCTTGCTCGACATCGTTCCTGCCTGTTCGTTGCCGCGCGCTCGCCGCTACATATCCACTGGTCTTGTCCGCCAATGCGACGTAGATCACGCTCGCGTGTTCCCGTATAGAAGGATGCATCCATACGTTCGCCCGCGGTCATGAAATGCAATTACCTCGACGCGCAGCATCATCAATAACCGTTCCCGATGTATGGTGTTTCCGTCATCATGCGAGCACCAGTTCCAGTTCGCCGATGCGATCGATCGCGCCATGCAGCATCGCCGGTCCGTCGACGCGAACCGCGCCTGTGTAGGAGCCTGTGGTGATCGTCCAGAAGGGCTCGACGGTCAAACCCATGCGCGAACAATGGTTGACGAGCCACGGCAGCAATTCGCGCGGATCGCCCGCCGGATTGCCGAGCGCGGCCGGCGCGATCGACACGCCATCGAGCGTGAATTCCAGGCGCGGCGTGAGAAAGTCGAAGCCCGGCGCGATCACGTCGTAAGGCTCCATGCCCGACACGACGAGCGCGCCGTTGTTCTGCGAATCCGCAAGCTGGGCAAGCGGATCGAGATTGGGCCACTGCGCGAAACGGCTGTCGACCACTTCGAGCGCGACCGCGACGCCGCCGATCGCATCGAACACTTCCTCGCGTGTGTAAGGATCGTGCCGCGCGGGCAGCGCGTAGGCGAAGCGAAACGCGATCTCGAGTTCCACCAGCACGCGAAAGAACGATTCGAAGGGCAGCCGCGCGGGCGAAGCATGAACCAGCGTGGCGTCGATCGGCGCGCCCGTGGCGAGCGCGTCGGGCGCGCGCGCGCCGATCTTCCATGCGCCGATGCGCCCATCCGACTCCCTCAGCATCTCGTGCTGGATCGCGTAGGCGGTGGGTGCATCGGCCGGAATGTCGGCGGGCTCCAGCACGTCGATCAGTTGATGCCGGCGGCGGGCGTCCGCGAGTTTCGCGGCGAGTGTCGATCCGGTCATGTTCATATCCTCGAGTGAACGGTGACGCATATCCCCCAGTGTACGGGTTACCGGATCGGCATTGGTCGCGCGCGTGTGGATTCGCGCGCATTCGCGTCATGCGCGCTTAGAAGGTCTCCCAGTCGCCGCCTGTATCCGCCGTCGCTGTGGCGCGGGGCGCGCTCGCCGGCACGGGCGCGGCGCGCTTCGCCGGCGCCGTCGCCACGGGCTTGCGCGCGACGCGCGCGACCACCGTTGCAGGCGATGCAATGTTCGCCGCCGGCGTGGATCTCGTCACGGCGGGCGCGACGCCGTCCGCGACCTGGAACACCGCCACGGCCTGCCGCAGCCGCGCGGCCTGATCTTCGAGCGACTGCGCAGCCGCCGCCGCCTCCTCGACGAGCGCCGCGTTCTGCTGCGTCACCTCGTCCATCTGCGTGACGGCGCGCGACACCTGTTCGATGCCGCTCGACTGCTCCTCCGACGCCGCCGCGATTTCGCCCATGATGTCGGTCACGCGCTGCACCGCGCCGATGATCTCGTTCATCGTGCGGCCGGCTTCGTCGACGAGCGTCGTGCCCGTGCGCACGCGCGCCACCGACGTGTCGATCAGTTCCTTGATTTCCTTCGCCGCCGCCGACGAGCGCTGCGCCAGACTGCGCACTTCGCCCGCGACCACCGCGAAGCCGCGCCCTTCCTCGCCCGCGCGCGCCGCCTCGACCGCCGCGTTGAGCGCGAGAATGTTGGTCTGGAACGCGATGCCCTCGATGATCGTGATGATGTCCGCGATCTTCGACGAGCTGCCGTTGATCTCCCGCATGGTATCGACGACCTGCGTGACCACCGCGCTGCCCTTGCCCGCGATTTCCGACGCGTTCGCCGCGAGCGCGCTCGCCTGCCGCGCGTTGTCGGCGTTCTGGCGGACGGTGCCCGTCAGTTCTTCCATGCTCGACGCGGTTTCCTGCAGCGCCGACGCCTGTTCCTCGGTGCGCGACGACAGATCGGTGTTGCCCGCCGCGATCTCCTGCGTCGCCGAGGCGATCGATTCGCTGCCCGAGCGCACGGTGCGCACGGTCGTCAGCAGGCTCGTACGCATCCTGGCGAGGCCTTCGAGCAATTGCCCCATTTCGTCACGCGACGTGACGACGACCTCGCGGCGCAGATCGCCGGCGGCGATTGCGTCGAAATGGCCGAGCGCGGCTTCGAGCGGCCGCGCGATCGCGCGCCGCAGCGACACCCACGCGAACGCGGCCGCCGCGATACCGAGCGCGATGGCGGCGAGGCTCAGCGCGCAGAACCACAGGAAGCGGCTTTGCGTCTCCTCGTAGCTCTTCTTCGACGCCTCGGTCAGAAACTTGCGCAGCGCGTCGTTCGCGTTGGCGAGTTCGTTATAGGTGGACTGCATCGACTTGGCGTTCGCGATGATGCCGTCGTGGTCATTCGCCAGCACCGCCGCGATGCCCTTGTCGACGACGCCTTGCAGTGCAAGACGCCGGTCCTGCGCAACCTCGGCGAGACGTTTTTCCTCCGGCGACTGCGGCAGCGACGTGTATTCCTTCCAGAAGCCGTCGGCGCGCTCGCGCATCATGCGCGCGCGCTCGACGGTCGCCGCCACTTCGGGTGTGCCCGCGAGCAGCGCCGCGCGATCGAACACGAGCCGCTCGCGCGCCGCGTACATTTCCGCGTTGCCGACCGCGATCGCGGCGGGCATCTGCACGGCGTAGGTGTTGAGGAACGCGCCGTTCGAATGGCTCATGCCGGTGAGCCCCAGCGCGCCGATCGCGATGAGCAGCGCGCCCAGAAACGCCATCGAGATGCCGAGGCGCGCCTTGATCGTCAAAGCCTTTTTCATTGAGTTTTCCCTGATGCCGCTTGCGAGCGGGTCTCCCGGCCGATTTGACGGCCGGCGCACGGGACCTTGCCCAAAGCGCGCCGCTGACGTCCGCGCGGCCGAAGCGCGCCGTCATTTCCGTCGATGAACGTGCGCGCGAGGTCGCGCGTCCGCTATCGACGTAAACGGCGCGAAAGCATCATGACTTGAGGGAATTGTTTCGTATGAAAAGAAAACGGCGCGTCAGGCGCGCCGTTTTTCAACGAACATTGAAAAGTTATGCGGAAATTTCGCTGCGGTGCGGAATCGACGGTTGCGCCCCTTCGCGCGTGACCGCGATGGCGGCGGCGCGCTGGCCGAAAGCGATCGCGTCCATTGCTGCGGCGCCGCGCGCGAGTTCCGCCGCGAAGCCGCCGATGAAGGTGTCGCCGGCGGCGGTCGTATCGACGGCTTCGACTTGCGGCGACGGCAGATGCGCGCCGTCGTCGCCGGCGCCGTCGAGCAGCGCGAGCACGCCTTGCGCGCCGAGCGTCACGATCACGTTGCGCGCGCCCTTCGCCTTGAGCGCCTGCGCGGCGCGGCGCGCGTCGTCCGGCGTCTCGATGGCGACGCCCGACAGCGTCGCCGCTTCCAGTTCGTTCGGAATCAGATAGTCGATGAGCGGAAACCAGTCCGGCGGCAGTTTGCGCGCGGCGGGCGCGGGATTGAGCACGGTCACGCGTTCGAGCCGCCGGCCGGTGGCGAGCGCGGCGCGCACGGTTTCCAGCGGTGTTTCGAGCTGGCAGACGACGACGTCGGCTTGCGCGATCAGCGCTTCGTGCGCCTCGATGCGCGCGGGCGATACTTCGGCATTGCTGCCCGCGACGATGACGATGGCGTTCTGGCTCGCGTCATCGACGACGATGAGCGCGACGCCCGTCGGCGCGTCCGCGCTGGTCGCGAGCGCCGTGCAGTCGATGCCTTCCGCTTCCAGGCTGCCTTTGAGCGTCGCGCCGTTCGAGTCGTTGCCGACGCAGCCGATCATCGCGACCTGCGCGCCGAGCCGTGCCGCCGCGACCGCCTGATTGCCGCCCTTGCCGCCCGGCACCTGCGCGAACGCGTGCCCGGCCAGCGTCTCGCCCGGCCGCGGCAGGCGCGGCGCGCGCGCGACGAGATCCATGTTGAGACTGCCGACCACGGTCACGCGGCCGGTCTTGCCTGCATCGCCCATCTTGCTTCCTTTCAACAGCTTTCGTTATCCATTCGCGGCGCGCCGCGCTTCCGGCACGACCGCGGTCGATTCGCGGAGCACGAGGCGCGGCGGCACCACGCGCCGGCGCGTCGTTCCGGTCAGCTTGCCGGTGATGCGGTCGATCAGTGTCTGCGCGGCCATTTCGCCGAGCGCGCGCACCGATTGTCCCACCGTCGACAAAGCCGGATACGTGTAGCGCGACAGCTCGACATCGTCGAAGCCGATGATCGAGCAATCCGTCGGCACGTTGATGTGGCGCTCGGCCGCCGCACGCAGCGCGCCGATGCCCATCATGTCGTTGCACGCGAAGATCGCCGTCGGTTTCATGTTGTCGAGCAATTGCGAGGCCGCGGCGTAACCGCCCGTCGCGGAAAAGTCGCTCTGCACGATCGCGTTCGGCTCGATCTCGATGCCGCGTTCCGCCATCGCGCGGATGAAGCCGTGCAGGCGCATCGCGGAAACGGCCGTCGCGACCGGCCCGGTGATGCAGCCGATCTGCGAATGCCCGAGTTGCAGCAAGTGCCGCGTCGCGAGATACGCGCCCTTTTCGTGATCGATCTGAACGAGGTCCGACTGCAACCCCTCGATATTGCGATCGACGATCACGAGTGGTTCGCGCGCCCCCGCGAGACATTGCGCGAGCACCGCGTCCTCGCCCGCCGACGCGATCACCAGCCCGTCGATGCGCTTTTCCTGCAGCACGCGCAGATAGCTGCGCTGCTTCGCGGGATCGTCGTCGGAGTTGCAGAAGAACACGCAATAGCCGTTCTTCGCGCAGCCGTCCTCGACGCCGCGCGCAAGCTCGGCGAAATACGGATTGGTCGCGTTCGGCACCAGCAGGCCGATGGTCGCCGTCGAACGCGCCTTCAGCGAGCGCGCGACCGCCGACGGCACGTAGTCGAGTTCGAGAATCGCCCGCTCGACTTTCGCCCGCACGTCGGCCGATACCGGCCGCGAATTGTTCACTACGTGGGATACCGTCGTAAACGACACCCCGGCAATGGCTGCCACGTCTTTGATCGTCGCCATACATCGTCCTTCGCTTTTCTTAGGTCCTGCTGCTCTCTTATTGGTCGTAAGGCGTGCGGCGCTTGATTTTCATGCGCCGCGTTGCTTTCCCCGCGCCCTGCCTGCTTCATGCTCACTACCGTCGCCGGCCGCTTCTCCACCCCGTGCGGAGCGCGCGCCGTCGCCGTCCCTCAATTAGTCATCGCTCAGTCGGCGCTCAGTCGCCAATTACACACGTTTGCGTCTGCTGCGGTATGTGTCCAGCACCACCGCCACCACGATCACCGCACCGGTAATGATGCGCTTGGTCGGCTCGTTCGCGCCGATCTGCGCGAGTCCCGCAGCCAGCACGGAGATGATCAACACGCCGAAAAACGTGCTGATGACCGAGCCGCGCCCGCCCATCAGGCTCGTGCCGCCGATCACGACCGCCGCGATCACCTGCAGTTCCAGCCCCGCGCCGGCGTTCGGATCGGCGGCCTCCAGCCGCGAGATCTGAAACAGTGCCGCAAGGCCAGAAAGCGCGCCCATCAACGCGAACACGATCACCTTGTACGGGCGCGGATTGACGCCCGCGAGCCGCACCGCTTCCTCGTTCGTGCCGATCCCTACGAGATATCGGCCAAAAACCGTTCGAGTCAAGACCAGATGCGCAACTATCATCACCGCGACCGCGATCAGGAACGCGGGCGAGATGCCGAACGCGATCGGATTCGACAGAAAATCGAACGCATCGCCGATGTACGCCGTGCGCGAGTTCGTCATCTGATACGCGAGCCCGCGCGCGCCTTCCAGCACGCCCAGCGACACGATGAACGACGGAATCCGCCACGCCACCGTCACGAGGCCGGTCACCGCGCCCGTGAGCGCGGCGGCCGCCAGCCCGATCAGCGCGGCGGGAAACGCCGGCCAGTGCCACTTGAGCGCGGCCACGCTCACCACCGACGCGCCCAGCGCCAGCACCGAACCCACCGAAAGATCGATGCTCGCGATGATCAGCACGAACGTCATGCCCACCGACATCACGACGAGATCCGGAATCTGGTTCGCGATCGTGCTGAACGTGTCGTACGTCAGAAAGTGCGGGCTCAGCACCGAGAACAGCGCGATCATCGCGGCGAGCGCGCCCGCGAGACCGAGGTAATTCGAAATGCCCAGGCGCGTGCCGACGCCTTTCGTGCTCTTCGGCGCGTCGGCGGGCAGGTTCGCTTCGCTCATTCAATGCTCCACGTTGTCTTCGGGCGCTTTCGCGTCGGGCACGATAGGCTCGTGCAGGATCGCCTCGCGCTTCGCGTAGCCCGAGAACGCCGCCGCGAGCAGCGCGTCCTGCGTCCAGTTCGCGCGCTCGAACACGCCCGTCATGCGTCCGGCCGACATCACGCCGATCCGGTCGCAGATCAGCATCAGCTCGCGCAGATCGCTCGACACCACGACGAGCGCGCGCCCCTCACGGGCCAGCGCGCCCATCAGCCCGTAAATATCGAACTTGGCGCCGACGTCGATCCCGCGCGTCGGCTCGTCGAACAGCAGCACCGAGCAATCGCGCGCGAGCCAGCGGCCGATCACGACCTTCTGCTGGTTGCCGCCCGACAGCTCCGACACCGCCTGCGCCGGGCCCGACGTGCGGATACGCATCGCGTCGATCTGGCGTTGCGCGAGCGCCGCTTCCCGGCGCGTGTCGACGACTCCGCGCCGCGCCACCGCGCCCAGATTGCCCAGTGAAACGTTCGCGGCGATGGGCAGGCTGAGCAACAGCCCCTCGCCCTTGCGGTCCTCCGTGATCAGCGCGATGCCTTCCTCGACCGCATCCGAAGGCGATTGCACCGACACGCGCCGCAGCGCCTCGCCATGACGCGCGATCGACACCGTGCCCGCGTCCGCGCGATCCGCGCCGTAGATGAGCCGCATCAGCTCGGTGCGGCCCGCGCCGATCAGCCCGCTCACGCCGAAAATTTCGCCGGCGCGCACGTCGAACGAGACATCGCGCACCACGGCGCCGCGCGTCATGCCTTCCACTTTCAATGCGACGCCGCCGATCCGGCGCTCGCCCAGATCGATGCGCTCGCCGATCTCGCGCCCGACCATCAGCGTGACGAGGCGATCGCTCGTGAGTTCGTCCATCGGGCCGAGGTGCACGAGGCGTCCGTCGCGCAGCACGGCCGCGCGCTCGGCGATGCGCCGCAATTCCTCCAGCCGGTGCGAGATATACACGAGCGCGACGCCGCGCCCCTTCAGCCGCTCGACCTGCTCGAACAGCAGATCGACTTCGCGCGCGGTGAGCATCGCGGTGGGTTCGTCGAGGATCAGCACGCGGCAATCGCCGATCAGATTGCGCGCGATTTCCACCATCTGCTGATGCCCGATGCCGAGGCTCCCGACGAGCGTGTCCGGGGCGATCGCGTCGAGCCCGACTTGCGCCATCGCGTGGCGCGCGTCGTCGGCCAGCCGTTTGCGGTCGATCCAGCCGAGCTGGCCCAGCGCGCCCCGGCGCGGCAGGCGGTTCAGGAACAGGTTCTCCGCCACCGACAAGGTTGGCAGCAGATTGAGCTCCTGCATCACCATGCGCACGCCGAGCGCCTCGGCGTCCGAGCGGGTCTTCGGCGCGTACGGCTGGCCGGCGAGCGTCATCGTGCCGGTGGTCGGGTCCGTGAGCCCGCCGATGATCTTCGACAGCGTGCTCTTGCCCGCGCCGTTCTCGCCGGTCAGCGCGAGCACTTCGCCCGCGACGAGTTCGAGCGACACGTCCGCCAGCACCGGCTCGACGTAAGTCTTGCCGATGCCCGTCACCGTCAGTACGTTCGCATCGTTCGATCCGGTCATGGGGCGCTTCAAGGCTCGCTGTGCATCCTCGCTGGGTTCACGGGCACGTCAGCATGTTATCGGCACGATGGCCGCGAACTTGAGGCTTTCGCGCCGGCTCACTTGGTGATGAGATCGACAGGCGTTTCCACGACCTGCGACAGCTCCGACTGCTTCTTGTGGCCGGCGATCGCCTTCAGCGCCACGTCGATGCCGAACACCGCCTGCTTCGCCGCGTACTGGTCGGCGGTCGCGAGCACGCGGCCGTCCTTGAGCATCGGCTTGATCGCGCCGATGTTGTCGAAGCCGACCACCTGCACCTTGCCCGCCTTGCCCGCCGCGCGAATCGCCGAGACCGCGCCGATCGCCATGTTGTCGTTGTCGCACAGGAGCGCCTTCACGTTCGGATTGGCGTTCAGGATCTGCGAGGCGACCGCGTTGCCCTTGTCGATTTCCCATTCGCCCGACTGCAGCGCGACGACCTTCATGCCGGCCGCGTCCATCGCTTCCTTGAAGCCCGCGCTGCGCGCCTGCGAGTTCGTGGTGGTGGTCACGCCTTCGATGATCGCGACTTCATCGCCCTTCTTGAGCTTGGGCGCGAGATAGTCGCCGACCTTGCGCGCGCCCTTCTTGTTGTCCGGGCCCACGAACGGCACGTTCAGATCCTTGGACTTGAGCACGTCCGGATCGAGCCGGTTGTCGATGTTCACCACGATGATGCCCGCGTCCGCCGCCTTCTTGATCACCGGCACGAGCGCCTTCGAATCGGCCGGCGCGATGATGAGCGCGTCGACTTTCGAGACGATCATCTGCTCGACGATGCGGATCTGCGCGGCGGTGTCGGTTTCATCCTTGATGCCGTTGGTGATCAGGTCGAACTGGCTGGCGTTGTGCGCCTGATAGTCTTTCGCGCCGTTTTCCATCGTCAGGAAGAACTCGTTGGCGAGCGACTTCATGACGAGCGCGACTTTCGGCTTGGCCGGCGTTTGCGCGAATACGGATGACGAGGCGAGCGGCAGTGCCGTGCACACGGCGAGCGCGACGGCGGCCTTGACGACGCGCCGGCGGATGGTTCGGTTCATGCGGATCTCCAGTGCTTTGTTCTGGTTTGTTGGTCATGCGAGATGCAGCGAACGTGAGCCGAGCGTCGAGCCGCGCGGACGGCCTGGGAAAGCGGTCAGCGCGCGCCCTGTCGCGCGCGCCCGATTACACACCGCAAGCCTTCAGTCGCCCTGTGGGGCGCGGTTTCAACGTTTGCTCGCCGTCGATTCTCGTTGGAGAGGCGCGTGAGGTCAATCGGGCTAACGTGTAGAACTTTTGTGACTCGCTGCCCGCGTCAGAGATCCTCGACCGACTGCCCTTCCACCTTGTTGTCGATGATGTCGCGCGCGTAGTCGATGCCCGCGCGCGTTGCATCGATCGGACTGTCGAAGGGTTCCTGTTCGGGCACGCCGAACATGACCGAGCGGCCGCTGTCGCCGTGCGCGCTCTTCGCGATCGTCACGACGATATCGAAGTGACGCGGACCGTCGTCCGGTTCGTCGCGCTCCTTCGCGCGCCGCAATGCCTGCACCTTGATTTCGAAGCCTTTGTAATGGTCGGACAGCGGCGTGGACATGAACCGTCTCCTTGAGCGTTGGACATGCGTCGCACGATCATACGTCGGCAGGCTGCTTCGTGCGGATCGGCTGCGATGCACGGCACTGCATCGTTGATGCCGGTCATGAAAGCTTCCTGCAAGCATCATTCCCGCCCTCCCGATTTCACCCTATGCCGCACACCGTTCATATTGGGTTTGCCATAATGCCCCGGGCGGCATGCCGCTTCGACACCCGCCTCGAAAAAATAACCGTCAGTCAAACCAGGGAGCGTCACATGACCATTCGAGCCACCGCCCTCATCGCCGTGCTGAGCCTGACGCTCGGTGCGAACGCAGCCTTTGCCGCCAACAGCCAGCAGAACAAGATGTCCGATTGCAACAAGCAGGCGGGCGACAAGAAAGGCGACGACCGCAAGGCGTTCATGAAGAGTTGCCTGTCCGCGGCGCCGGCCGCCGCCTCCGCGCCGATGACGCAACAGCAGAAGATGACCGCGTGTAACAGCCAGGCGGCCGACAAGAAAGGCGACGACCGCAAGGCGTTCATGAAGAGCTGCCTCAGCAACAAGGGCTGATTGGCGGCGGCGTCTGTTTTACCGCCGCGCCGTTCGCGCGCGGCGTCTTTCGTATTTACCCGTTTCTGCCGCTGTTATTGCACTGCACCCAAGCAATTGATTCGCACCTTCGTCTTTTTCTCATAAGATGGTGCGGAGGCGGCCCCCTCACCAATACAAGAAACACGCCATCGGCCGCCGCCGTTTCGAGCGAGGCGACACGCCACGCATGGAGGCATTGGATGGCATGGAGACACAAGAACCGCTGGTTCAGGCGGTGGCTCGTGGTGATCACGTTCTGGTTCGTGCCGGTGCTGATCGTCGCGGTCAATGAAGTGCGCGAGGAGATGGCGTACAACAACGTCGATCTCCAGAAGTCGCTTTCCACCTGGGAACTGACCGACGCGCAGCGCGCCGCCGGCGCCGCCGCGCGCTGCCACGGCGCGCCCGACGAAGCGCGCGCCGCCGGCTGCCCCGCCGACATTCTCGCGGCCAACGCGGTCAAGCATCAGGAAGCGCTCGACGAATTCGCGCATCGCAAGGCGACGCTCGCGGATTACCTGTGGCACGCGTTCGTCGGCTACTGGGTCGTGCCGGCGGCGTTTCTGCTCGTGCTCGGCATGTTGATCGGCGGAATCAGGCGCGCGCTGCGGCGTCCACAGCATGCGCCGTCGCCGTCGCATGCCGAAGTAAAAACGACGACTCACCCCTGACCGATGGCCGGGTACGGTCGTTGCTACTTGCCTTTGCGGTTTTCGCAATGCCAGACGGCAGGGGCCATGAAAATTATCCCTGCCACGAGGTGGCGCCTTCGGGCGAAAACGCCGTTTCTCTTCGGTTTAGTCGAAGCTTCGTCTACCCTGATATGAGGCGGATCAAACAATCGAAAGTTTTATGTAATTTGCCGTCCCGGCTGGCGGTTCGCGGCCGAAGTCGGAGTAAGCTCTAATTTCGATTGATCGAGCCCGAAATGTTGCGGAGCCTGACAACCCAAGCGTGACAAGGCTTTGGGCGCATGGGGCGAGGCTCGTGTTTCACGTTGCTGTGCTATAACTTTGCGTGCCTCACCCTCCCGCTCTTATGGGGTTTCCTAAATTCCACGATGGAGAACAATGATGCAAAGACGAAACTTCATGCTCAAGTCGACCGCCGTTCTGGCACTGGGAGGCCTCGCGCTTGCCGGCTGCACGGCCAACAAGAACACCGGCGCCGAAGCAGCCGCGGGCGCCGCCGATGACCGCCGCGCCATCGACGCCGATGTCGACAGCACCATGCAGCGTCTCTACTCCACCGTAGGCGGCTCGCGCGAACTGGTCGCGAAGGCGCGGGGCGTGCTTGTGTTCCCGTCGGTGCTGCAGGCGGGTTTCATCGTCGGTGCGCAGTACGGCAAGGGCGCGCTGCGCGTGGGCGGCGGCACCGTCGGCTATTACAGCACGACGTCCGGCTCGTTCGGTCTGCAGGCGGGTGCGCAATCGAAGGCGCTGATCTTCCTGTTCATGACGCAGGACGCGCTCGACAAATTCCGCAATTCCGACGGCTGGTCGGCGGGTGCGGATGCCTCCGTGGCGCTCGTGAAGATGGGCGCGAACGGCGTGATCGACACGACCACCGCCACCAAGCCGGTCGAAGCCATCGTGCTGACCAATGCCGGTCTGATGGCCGATGTCTCGCTGCAAGGCACGAAGGTGTCGCGCATCAAGTACTGAGCGCGCGCCGCTTCGCGGCGAATGCAAAGCCGCCGTGTGACGCGACCTTCGGGTCGCGGCACACGGCGGTTTTTTTCTGTTTTTTCGGACCTGTCAGGTCGACGTCGCGCGATCGATCAGCTTGAAGCGCGCACGCTTTTGCGCGCGTACGACCGCCTGATAGGCGTCGATATACTGCCGCGCCATGCGATGCGACGTGAAGCGTTCCTCGAAGCGCGCGCGCACACGCTCGCGCGGCAGCGTATGCAGCCGGTTCACCGCGGCCACCGCGCCGATTTCATCCTCGACGATGAAGCCCGAGACGCCCTCATCCAGCACTTCCGGCACCGAGCCGCGATTGAACGCGATGACCGGCGTGCCGCACGCCATCGCCTCGATCATCACGAGGCCGAACGGCTCCGGCCAGTCGATCGGGAACAGCAGCGCATGCGCGCCCGACAGGAATTCGGCCTTCTGGCTGTCGTTGATCTCGCCGACATAGTCGACGTACGGCAACTCCAGCAGCGGCGCGATCTCGCGCTCGAAGTACTCATGATCGGCGGCATCGACCTTGGCGGCGATCCTGATTGGCAGGCCGCAACGGCCCGCGATGCGGATCGCGGTATCGACGCGCTTTTCGGGCGAAATGCGCCCGAGGAACGCGAGATACTTCTGCTCCACCGGCTGCGGCGTGTAGAGCATTTCAGGCAAGCCGTGATAGACCGTGGTAATCCACTTCGCCTGCGGCAGCGGATGCCGTTGCGAGTCTGAAATGGAGACGACGGGCGCCGTGTTGAAGGTATCGAATACCGGCTGCTGCTCGGGTAGATCGAGGCGGCCGTGCATGGTCGTGAGAAACGGCGTCTCCTGACGCTTGAAAAGCGAAAAAGAGTAATAGTCCATATGGAAATGCAGGACGTCGAACTCCTCGGCGCGCCGGCGCACCAGTTCCATCAGCAGCATGTGAGGCGCGATGCGGTCGCGGATCGCCGGATCGAGCCGCAATGCACGCGGCCACACGGGTTCCAGGTTGGCGCTGGTCTGCGAATCGCCGGTTGCGAACAGCGTCACCTCGTGACCGAGCTCGACGAGCGCCTCGGTGAGGTACGACACGACGCGCTCGGTCCCGCCGTAAAGCTTCGGCGGCACCGATTCGGTCAGCGGAGCAATCTGGGCAATTCTCATCGTTCTCGTCTCCATGCGGATATCGACGTGCGGCGCCACGCTTTGCGAGCCGGCCGCGGCGCGCATCGAGTATGACAGCGGGCCGTAAGGCGGGGCAACGAGGTTTGCCCTTACGCGTTATTCCGTCTCGCGCTGTCCGTCGATGAGTGCCGTGATGAGCGCATTATCGGGTGCCGAAGTGAACATCGCGGGCGATTCTTGCACTTTCATCGCTCTGTTACAGGGGCGAAACATTCGTTTCGCGCGCCGGTTACGCTTTCGGCGCGCCGCGCAGATCGGCGAGAAAGTCGTCGCGCCACACGCCCAGATCGTGCTTGCGCAGCGCCGTCATGTTGGTTTCGTAGCGCTGCTTGCGCTCGGCAAGCGGCATCGCGAGCGCGCGCCCGATCGCCTCGCTCGTGCCGACGATATCGTGCGGATTGACCATCACCGCGCCCGTCATTTCATCGGCCGCGCCCGCGAATTGCGACAGCACAAGCACGCCGGGATCATCGGCATTCTGCGCGGCGACATATTCCTTCGCGACGAGGTTCATGCCGTCGCGCAGCGGCGTGACGAGACCGATCTGCGATTCGCGGAACAGCGACATCAGCTTCCAGCGGTCATAGCGCTGGTTGAGATAGCGGATCGGCGTGTAGTCGAGCCCCGAGTAACGGCCGTTGATGCGCCCCGCTTCGTATTCCAGGTTCTGGCGGATCTGCTGATAGGTCTCGACATCCGAGCGCGTCGGCGGCGCGATCTGCACGAGCGTGACGTTTCCGCGCCACTCCGGCGACTTCTCCAGGAAATGCTCGAACGCGCGAAAGCGCTCGACGAGCCCCTTCGAGTAATCGAGCCGGTCCACGCTCATGATGAGCTTGCGCCCTTCGAGACTCTGCTTCAGGTCCATCACGTCCTGACGCGCTTCGCCGCGCTCGGCCTGTTCGGCGATCTCGTCCGGAAACACGCCGATGCGATACACGTTCGTCGTGAGCGTTCTGCCGAACGCTTCGACGTGGCCGTCGGGTGTAGCGGTGCCGTGCGCGTGCCGGACGATGTAATCGTGAAACGCGATGCGATCGCGCTCGGTCTGAAAGCCGACGACGTCGTAGCAGCACAGCGACTTCACCAGTTCCTCGTGCGGCGGGATGTTCAGGAGAATCTGCGGCGACGGAAACGGAATGTGCAGAAAGAACCCGATGCGATTGGTGATGCCCGCCGAGCGCAGCGCCTCGGCGAACGGGATCAGGTGATAGTCGTGAACCCAGATGACGTCGCCGGGTTCGAGCAGCTTGATGAGCTTGTGCGCGAGCCACGCGTTCACGCGCCGGTAGCCCGCGTATTCGTCGCGGTCATAGACGGCGAGATCGTTGCGATAGTGGAAAACCGGCCACAGCATCGCGTTGGAAAAGCCGCGGTAGTACTGGTCGTAGTCCTTCTTCGGCAGGCCGACGGTCGCGAAGGTCACCGCGCCGTCCTGTTCCAGCTTGGGCCCCTGGTTCGCGACGGTTTCGGTCACCACGTCACCGCTCCAGCCGAACCAGACGCCGCCGCTGTCCTTCAGCGCGCCGAAGACGCCGACGGCGAGCCCGCCTGCGGAGCCCTTGGTTTCGGTCGGCGTGGCGACCCGGTTGGATACGACGACGAGACGGCTCATATGCTTTCCTTTTCCTCTTCCGACGTTATTTTTCAGCATAAACCCGAAATTTTCGACTGGAGAATGCTGTGCGGGTTCAGGTCTTCCCGGTTGATGCCACCGAGTGTGCGCGCGGGTCCGGCCCGCCCGGCTCGCCACGGCTCGCGACCGGATCGGCGGGCGTGTTCGCCGTGCTGGCCGCCTGCGCCGCGCCCGGGCGCTCCAGCGGCGGCGCGAAATCGACGTGGCGGTCCTTGTCCGTCGACAAATCCGCGCGCGCACGTGGCAGATACTGCGGATACGCCGCCTGCACGAAGTTCACGAGGCCTTCGCGCACGCGGCAGCGCAAATCCCAGTTGAGCGCCGAATCGAAGGAACTGACGAGCACGCGCAGTTGCATGGCGCGATCGGTGGCGTCGGTGACTTGCAGCACCTGTACGCGGCCGTCCCATTCCGGCGCGTGCGCGAGTATGCGCTCCAGTTCCTCGCGCAGCGGCGCGATCGGCATGCGGTAATCGACATACAGAAACACCGTGCCGATGATCTGCGAGCTGTTGCGCGTCCAATTCGTGAACGGATTCTCGATGAACCACTGCAACGGCACGATGAGCCGCCGCTGGTCCCAGATCCGGATCGACACATACGTGCCGGTGATTTCCTCGACGCGCCCCCACTCGCCCTGAATCACGACGACATCGTCGAGGCGGATCGGCTGCGACAGCGCGATCTGCAAGCCCGCGATCAGATTGCCGAGCACGGGCCGCGCCGCGATCCCGGCGACGAGTCCTGCGACGCCTGCCGAAGCCAGCAGGCTCGCGCCGATCTGCCTGACGCTCGGAAACGCCATCAGCGCCGCGCCGAAGCCGATGATCACGATCACCACCATCACCGAGCGCGCGAGCACGCGCGCCTGCGTGTGGATGCGGCGCGCGTTGAGATTGTCGTCGGTGTCGAGCGGATGCGCCTGCACGATCGCCTCGCCCACCGCGCCCGCCGAACGCGCCGCGAGGAACGTGAGCGCGGCGATCAGCGCGACCGTTTCGAGATCGCGCAGCACGCCGATGAACGGCAGCGCATCGGGCGCCTCGAAGATCATGAAGCCGATGCCGAGGATGATGAGCAGGATGAGCGCAGGCGTGTCGATGTAGCGCAGCACGACGCTCATCAGCGGATAAGGCCGCGCGATGCGCGTCAGAATGCGCGCGCCGATACGATGCACGCCCACCGCGACGGCCACGGCGATGACCGCGACGACGAGCGCGCCGGGCCAGGTGCCGAGCGGCCGTTCGGCCAGGTCGAGGAAATGATCGAGTGAAAGCATGAGCGTCGCGGGATCAGCCTCGTGAAAGTGACGGCGTCGAGGTGGATACGGCGGTCGCATCGCGCGGATGCGGGACGTTGCTGCGATGGCCGTCCGGGCGCTTCAGCAAGCGCGACGCCGGTGCGCGCGACGGCGTACCGGCGTCGAACGCGCGTTCAGCGTTCCGCCTTGCAGGGAAACGCCTTGCCGAGACCGAGCGAGACCATCGTCGTCGCGTTGAAATCGGCCTTGTCGGGATTATTGGCGATGTACTTGCGCACCGCGTCCGTGAGCTGCTGCGGCTTTACGTCGGCCGGCAGGCAGAAATACTGGCCGATCTGCGGCCCGGAGGTTCCGCCGATCGCCTCGATCGTGTTGTAGATGCCGTCCGCCGCCCCTTCGATGTAGGCTGCGCAGGCGGTTCGCGAATTGGGATCCGTTTTGGTGCAGAGCTTGTTCAGATCGTTGCCGGTAAACGCGAACGCGCACACGGGCGTCGCGAGAGCACAGGCGATGACGAATTCCCGCAGCATGATCTTCCTTGTATGTTGAGCGGCGGCTTGTGTTGGGGCGACGGGTTCGGGGCAATCGGGGCAATGCGCGGCCGCGCCTGACCGCCCTTGCCCCGCTCGAGATTCGCGCTGCGCTATTTTGCACCGTTTGAGCCGCTTTGCGGAGCGCTGCCGCCCGCGCCTTGCGGCATCGAATCCAGGCGCGCCTGCAGACCTTCTGCGACGTCGCGCGCTTCGTACTTGCGGGCGAAGTCCACCGCCGTCATGCCGAGCTGATTCTTCACGCGCAGATCCGCGCCTTCGTCGAGCAGCAGCTTGCAGGTCGAAAGATGATTGCCACGCGCCGCCATCATCAGCGGCGTCGTGCCGTTCGGCGAACCCGCGTCGATGTACGCCGAATGGTCGACCAGGATCTTCACGATATCGTCATGACCGTTGGTCGCCGCGTAGTGCAGCGGCGTCCAGCCCTTCTTGTTCACTTCGGCATCCTTCGCGATCAGCAGATTCACGAAGGTGGCGTCGCCGTTGAGCGCGGCGAGCATCATTGCGTTTTCGCCGGCGGGGTCGGTTTTCTCCAGATCGGTCTTCGGATTGTCGGCGAGCAACTGGCCGACCTTGTCGGACTTCTCGCGCGCCGCGATCACGATGATCGGCGTGCCGGTGTTGTCGACCGTATTCGGGTCCGCGCCCTGCGCGAGCTGTTTCTTGACAGCCGAAATGTCGTCGAACTTGACCGCCTTGATGAGCGAGTCCACGGACGCGGCCCAGACCGGCTGCGCGAGCGCGCACGCCGCGAGCAGCGTGCCGGCGACCAGACCGCGCACGGCACGGCGCGCAGCGCGTGCGCGGGAAACGTCAGGCGCGCTCGACGCGGACAGAATGGAAACCATCGGGGAATTGTTCATAAGTGACCTTCGGATTGCCTTGAAACAGTTTTTTTGCGCACGGTCCGGCCGCCCTCAGGCTGGCCGCGCGATCTTGAAGAGCCGGAAGAAGTTCTCGGTAGTCGCCTGCGCGACGGCCTCTTCCGGCTGCTCGCGCAACTGCGCGATGAAACGTCCGACATAACTCACATACGCAGGTTCATTCGGCTTGCCCCGATACGGCACTGGCGCGAGATACGGCGAGTCGGTTTCGATCAGCAGCCGCTCGATCGGCACGCGCCGCGCGACCTCCTGCACGTCCGTGGCCTTCTTGAACGTGACGATGCCCGACAGCGAAACATAAAAATTCTGCGCGAGCGCCTTTTCGGCGACGTCCCAGGGCTCGGTGAAGCAATGCATGACGCCGCCGGGCACGTCGGCGCGCTCTTCGGCCATGATGCGCAGCGTGTCTTCCGAGGACGAACGCGTATGGACGATCAGCGGCTTGCCGGTCTCGCGCGCGGCGCGAATGTGCGTGCGAAAGCGCTCGCGCTGCCATTCCATCTCGTCGATGCTGCGCCCTTCCAGCCGATAGTAGTCGAGCCCCGTCTCGCCGATCGCGCACACCTTCGGATGCGCGGCCAGTTCGACCAGCTCGGCGACGCTCGGCTCCTTCGCGTCTTCGTGATCCGGATGCACGCCGACGGAGGCATACACGTTCTCGTACCGTTCGGCGATGTCTAGCACCGAAGGCAGCGTTTCCAGATCGACCGACACGCATAGCGCATGCGTGACCGCGTGCGCGCGCATCTTGTCGAGCACGTCGGGCAGACGGTCGGCGAGCCCTTCGAAGTTGATATGACAGTGTGAATCGACGAACATCCGGTGCTCCTTGATGCAATTCTTCCACTACGGCGCGGCGCGAACGCGTCAGGCCGTATAAATCCCGCGATACCCGATGAACAGTTCCTCGAACACGAGGCGCGCGTTGAGCGGATGGTTCTCGACCGCGCGCTGACGCGTGACGGTCTTCATATAGCGCGCGAGCGCGGCGGAATCGGCGCTCTGCGCGCAACGGGCGAGCGCTTTCGCCGCGCCGGGAAAATAGCGCGGCCGGCCCGCCGTGCGCTCCGCGAGCAGATCATAGAGCCAGCGCTGCAGCCAGCCGAGCACGAGCGGCACGGGCACTTTCTGCAAGTTCTCTCCGCACGCGAAGGCATCGCAGTTCGGTCCGGCGGCCAGTTGCGCAAGCGTGAAGTCGCGCAAGGCGCGATGCTCGTCGTTCGCCAGCGCAAGCGCGGCAAGCGGCGCGCCGCCGGCCTGCGCGAGCAGTCCCGCCGGATCGTCGACGCCTTGCGACGCGAGCCACGCGCTCGCTTCCTTTTGCGGCGGCACGCTCATCGGCCACTGGCGGCAGCGGCTGATGATGGTCGGCAACAGCCGGTCGACGCGCGCCGACACCAGCAGGAACACGACGCCCGAAGGCGGTTCCTCGAGCGTCTTCAGGAGCGCATTGGCCGCCGCGACATTGAGCGCCTCCGCCGGATACAGCAGCACGACCCGCAGGCCGCCACGATGCGAGCCGACGCCGCAGAAATCCAGCAGCGCGCGCACCTGCTCGATCTTTATTTCCTTGCTGGGCGTGCGAGTCTTCTTGCCCTCGTCGCTGTCGGCTTTTTCGGCTGAATCGGCGGCGTCGGCACTTCCGGCGGCAAGCCCGGCGAGCGCTTCAGGCAGCACCGCGCGGTAATCGGGATGATTGCCTTGCGAAAACCAGAGGCATGCCGGACACGCGCCGCACGGCTCGTGGTTTGTCGTGGGCGCTTCGCAAAGAAGTCCCTTCGCCAGATGCTGCGCGAACTGAAGCTTGCCGATGCCGGCCTCTCCGTGCAGCAGCAGCGCATGCGGCCAGTGCGCGCGCAATTGCTGGAGACGTTGCCAGTCATCGGTCTGCCAAGGGTAAATCATCGATATTCTCAAGTTAAATCAGAGGCTTGAGACTACTTCTTCAAGTCTTTCACGAATATCGCCGATGGAACGAGTCGAATCGACGATGAAAAAGCGCTGCGGCGATTCCGCCGCGCGGCGCAGGTACTCGCTGCGCGTGCGCTCGAAAAACGCGTCCGACTCGCTCTCGAACTTGTCCGGCGCGCGGGCCGCCGAGCGGCGCTCGCTCGCGGTGTTGGTCGGCACGTCGAAGAGCACGGTCAGATCGGGCTGAAAGCCGCCCTGCACCCAGCGTTCCAGCGCTTCCAGCTTGTCGCGCGGCAGGCCTCGCCCGCCGCCCTGATACGCGAAGGTCGCGTCCGTGAAACGGTCCGACAGCACCCAGTCGCCACGCGAAAGCGCCGGCTCGATCACCTGCGCCAGATGCTCGCGGCGCGCGGCGAACATCAGCAGCGCTTCGGTTTCCAGATCCATCGGCTGATTGAGCAGGATGCCGCGCAACGTTTCGCCGAGCGGCGTGCCGCCCGGTTCGCGTGTCATCACGACCTGATGTCCGCTCTTTTCGAGCTTCGCGGCGAGTTGCTGGCGGAACCAGTCGAGATGCGTGGTCTTGCCCGCGCCGTCGATGCCTTCGAACGTGATGAACTTGCCGCGCGCCATTCATTGACCCCGGATGTATTTGTCGACGGCCTTGTTGTGGTCGCCCAGATTGTCGGAAAAGATGCTGCTGCCGTCGCCGCGCGACACGAAATACAGCGCACCGCTCGCGGCGGGATTGAGCGTGGCGTTCAGTGCGGCCACGCCGGGCAGCGCGATCGGCGTCGGCGGCAGGCCCATGCGCGTGTAGGTATTGTACGGAGTGTCCGTCTGCAGGTCCTTTTTCTTCAGTTTGCCGCCGTAGGCCGGACCGAGACCGTAGATCACGGTCGGATCGGTCTGCAGCGGCATGCCGATGCGCAGCCGGTTCGCGAACACCGCCGCGACGAGCGGCCGGTCCTGCGGGCGCCCTGTCTCCTTCTCGACGATCGACGCCATGATGAGCGCCTCGTAAGGCGTCTTGTAAGGCAGATTCTGGGCGCGCGTGTTCCACGCTTCGGTGAGGCGCGACTGCATCAGCCGGTACGCGCGCTTGTAGATGGCGAGATCGCTCGTGTCTTTGTCGAAGAGATAGGTATCCGGGAAGAACAGCCCTTCTGCCGACGCCTTGTCGACCTCGGCCGCGCCGATCGCCCGCAGCAGGTCGGTGTCGGTCATGCCCGCCGTGTCGTGTTTGAGCGCGGGATTGCTGTCCAGTTCGCCGCGCATTTTCTGCAGCGTCCAGCCTTCGATGACGGTCGCGACATATTCGTTGACGTCGCCGCGCGCGATCTTCTCCAGCACCTCGTAGGGCGTGATGCCGCTCTTGAACGCGTAATTGCCCGACTTCAACTGTGAGGACAGGCCGAGCACGCGCGTCATCAGCACGAACAGCTCCGGTTCGACCGGCACGCCGCCGCGGTTCAACTGGGCGCTCACGCTGCGCAGGCTGCTGTGGGGCTTGATGGTGACGTCGAGTTCGGGCGTCGACAGTTCCATGGGCCGATTCGCCCACCAGTACACGCCGCCCGCGACGGCCGCCGCGAGCATCGCGGCGAACACCGCCGCCACGACGCATTTCTTCAGAAAGGACATGCGAAACACGCTTGAGATAAGACCAATATAATAACTTGCCGCCTGCGTCAGAGTCGCTTTCGCCGACCCGAGCCCAAACGATAGGATTGACAGCCGCCCACCTCATGCTCATTTCATGAATTCCCAGACCACAGCTCTCGCCGCCTCCGATTACGAATCCGTCAAGACCGCGGGCGTCTACATGCCGCTTACACAGTTCGGCGTGATCGACGTCAGGGGCGAGGACGCCGCCTCTTTCCTGCATAACCAGGTCACGAACGATGTCCAGCATCTCGATGCCTCCACCGCGCGCCTCGCGGGCTACTGCTCGCCGAAGGGCCGCCTGCTCGGCTCGTTCCTGATGTGGCGCACGGCGGACGCGGTGCGCCTCTTGATCGCGCGGGACGTGCAGGCCGCCGTGCAGAAACGCCTTTCGATGTTCGTGCTGCGCTCGAAGGCGAAACTCACCGACGCGACGCCCGAAGTGGCGGCGGTCGGCTTCGCCGGCGATGTGCGCGCGGCGCTTTCCGGCATCTTCGATGCGCTTCCCGACGGCGTGCACGTCAAGGTGGAAGGCCCGCATGGCTCGCTGATCCGCGTGCCGGACGCGGCGCATCGTCCGCGCTTTCTGTGGGTCGGCCCGAAAGCCGATGTCGAGGCGCAACTCGCGAAACTCGATGAAAAACTGCAACGCGCGCCCGAAACGATGTGGGACTGGCTCGATATCCACGCGGGCGAGCCGCGCATCACGCACGCGACGGTCGAGCAGTTCGTCCCGCAGATGGTGAACTTCGACGTGCTCGGCGCGGTGAACTTCAGGAAGGGCTGCTATCCGGGACAGGAGATCGTCGCGCGCAGCCAGTATCGCGGCACGATCAAGCGGCGCACGGCGCTCGCGCACGTCGAAGCGGCGGCGCCCGGTGCGGAACTCTTTCATTCCGACGATCCCGGCCAGCCGTGCGGACTCGTCGTCAACGTGGCGCCCGCGGAGCATGGCGGCGTCGACTGTCTGGTCGAGATCAAGCTCGCCGCGCTCGACAACGGCTCGGTGCACGTCGGTTCCGCCGAAGGCCCGGCGCTCACCTTCGTGCCGCTGCCCTACGCGTTTCCCGTCGATGCCTGAGGCCGCACGCGCATGTGTCTGATCGTCTTCGACTGGCAGCCCACGGCTTCGCACGACGACGGCCGCGCCTTGCTGACGCTCTCGGCCAACCGCGACGAATTCTTTCGCCGCGATGCCGAGCCGATGCACTGGTGGACCGATGCCCCCGGCGTGCTCGCCGGCCGCGATCTGACGGGCGGCGGAACGTGGCTCGGCGTCTCGCGCGACGGCCGCTTCGCCGCGCTGACGAACTATCGCGCGCCGGATGACATGAAGCCGAACGCGCCGACGCGCGGCACGCTCGTGAGCGCGTTTCTAGCGGGCGAGCGCATTGCGCCGCTCGATTATCTGCATGGCGTGGCGCAAGACGGACATCGCTACAACGGCTTCAACCTGCTGTGCGGAGACTTTATGCGCCGCGAACTCGGCTGGTACGGCAATCGCGCCGATTCGCCGCCCGCCCTGCTCGACGCGGGCGTGCACGGTTTATCGAACAGCCTGTTGAACACGCCGTGGCCGAAACTCGTCGCGCAGCGCGAGGCCTTGTGCGATCTGATTCATGCCGATGAACGCCCGTCGCTCGATGTGCTGATCGAGACCCTGCGCGATCCGCGCATCGCGAACGACGAGCATCTGCCATCGACGGGAATTTCGATCGAGCGTGAGCGCGTGCTGTCGGCGGCGTTCATCGAAACGCCGGAGTACGGGACGCGCAGCACGACGGCGCTGCGCGTGAGTCCGTCGGCGCAAGGGTTGTCGCTGGACATCAAGGAGCGCAGCGACGATGACGGTTCGCATCGCATCGTGCGGCCCGGAGCGTTCGAGCGGGCGTTTGCATTCGGGATTGCGTGATCAGCGTTTTCGTAGCGCCAGACACAAGGACGCGAAGATGACCAGCAGCGCGAAGGCATCGACCGCCGCGAGGATGGGTAGCGGATCGGTCCATTTGTCCATGTTCGTCGTGCGCGCGTAGTACGGCGGACCGTCGCCGTACGCTTCGTTCAGACTGAACAGGTTGAATGCGCCGACGAGCACGGCGATGACGAGCAAGGCCGCGTAGCTCGAACGACGTAACATTCTGATATGCACAGGAAAACCGGATCGAATGGCAAGGGTCGCCATTTAACGATCCAGCGCGGATTCTGTGCAGGGGAGAATTCGGATTTTCGTCTGCCTTCCGGCAACTACACGCTGTCGAACGCCGCGCGCAACGCCTTCACCGCTTCCGCATGCGCCTCGGCGACTTCCGGCACGAAACCGCCCATCTTGAAGAACTCGTGAATCATGCCTTCGTAGCGCATGAGCGTGACCGGCACGCCCGCTTCTTCAAGTTTGGCCGCAAACGCGATGTCCTCGTCATAGAGCGGATCGTGATCCGCCGCCGCGATCCACGCCGGCGCGACGCCCTTGAATTCGGGCACGCCGCCCGCCGCGTCGAGCGGTGCGAAGCGCCAGTCGTCGCGGTCGCGGTCATCGCGCAAATACTGCGCGAAGAACCACTGGATCGTTTCGCCCGACAGCAAATATCCCTCTGCGAGCCGCGCATGCGACGCGCTCTGCTGCCACGCGCTCGTACCCGGATAGATCAGCAGTTGCAGCCGCAAATCGATGCCCGCGTCGCGCGCGAGCACCGCGCACACGATCGCGAGCGTGCCGCCCGCGCTGTCGCCGCCGATCGCGAGCCGCGCCGGATCGATGCCGAGCGTCGGCGCTTCGCGCGCGAGCCATTGCAGCGCGTCGAATGCGTCGTTGACCGCGACGGGAAACCGGTGCTCGGGCGCCAGTCGATAATCGACCGATACGACCGCGCAGCCCGCGTCATGCGCGAGCTTGCGGCACAGCGCGTCATGCGTCGCCACGCTGCCGACCGTGAAGCCGCCGCCATGCAGATACAGCAGCGCCGCAGAAGGCGCGGCCCAGCCCGGTTCGACCGGAAAATACACGCGCACGCCGATGCTCGCGCCATCGCGCGTCGGCACGCGCAGGTCTTCGATGTTGTGCATCGGCAGCGGCGCGATATCGAGAATCTGCGCGCTCATCGCGTAGGCGGCGCGCGCCTGCTGCGGCGTGAGCGTGTGATACGGCGGTCGATTGGCGCGCGCGACCATCTCCAGGATTTGCGCGATCTTCGGATTGAGCGGCATCGGCGGAAAAAGCATCAAAGGGACACGATGATGCCATGAAGCACGGCCGCCTAGCGCGGCTGCTTCAGCGACATCGGATCGGTCGGATTGCGCAGTTGCGCGATATCGTCGAGCCGCAATTGCACCGACGGCATGATGTTCGGATGCGTGATGACATAGAAGCGCCGCTCGCGCACCGCGTCGAAGGTCAGTTCGGCGATATCGCGCGCCGAGAGCTTGCCGCCCTCCACCGCTCTGGTCAGTTGCCGCGCCGCGAGCTTTTGCGACGCGGTATAGGGCGTCGCGTTGGCGAGCGCTTCAGGCCGCGAGCGTTCGGCATCCGCGATCCCAGTCGGCACGAACGCGGGACACAGCAGCGACACCCCGACCAGCGACGCCCCCGCGAGCCGCAAGTCATGATGCAGCGTCTCCGTCAGCGCGACGACCGCGTGCTTCGACGCGTTGTACACGCCCATCGCGGGCGCGGCGAGCAGGCCCGCCACCGACGCCGTATTGACGATATGCGCCGGCTCGTTCTGTTTCAGCATGATCGGCACGAACGCGCGCAAGCCGTTCGCTACGCCCATCACGTTCACGCCGAAGACCCATTGCCAGTCGTTCGCGCTGTTCTCCCACACGAAGCCGCCCGCGCCGACGCCCGCGTTGTTGAAGAGCAGATGCGCGCCGCCATACGTATCGAGCGATGCGCGCGCGAGCGCCTCGACCTGAGCGGCGTCCGACACGTCCGTGGTAACGCCGATCGCATCGCCGCCCTCCGCGCGCACCGCTTCTACGGTCGCCGCGAGTCCGGCGGTGTCGAGATCGGCGAGCACGAGCTTCATGCCGAGCGCCGCGCCTTGCTTCGCGAACTCGCGACCGAATCCGCTGCCCGCGCCGGTGATGACGCCAACCTTGCCTTCGAAACGATCCACGTGGCGTTCCTTCGTTATCAGACGAGCTTCACCAGTTGCTTGCCGAAGTTCTTCCCGCGCAAGAGCCCGAGGAACGCTTCGGGCGCATTCTCGAGCCCTTCGGCGATGCTCTCCCGAAAATGCAGCTTCTTCGAGACGACGCGCTCGCTGAGCTCCTTCAGCGCTTGCGGCCAGATATCCAGATGCTCGTAGACGATGAAGCCCTGCAGCTTGAGCCGCTGCGTGAGAATGAGCCGGGGCGCGTCCATCGGCAGCGGTTTGCCGTCGTAGCCCGAGATCATGCCGCACACCGCGACGCGCCCGAACGCTTTCATGCGCGCGAGCACCGCATTGAGCACTTCGCCGCCGACATTCTCGAAGTAGCCATCGATGCCATTGGGCGTCGCGGCCTTCAGATCCTCGTACAGCTTGCCCGCCTTGTAGTCGACGCACGCGTCGAAACCGAGCGTCTCGACGACATAGCGGCACTTCTCCGCCCCGCCCGCGATGCCCACCGCGCGGCAGCCGGCCGCCTTCGCCAGTTGCCCGACGACGCTGCCCACCGCGCCGCTCGCCGCCGACACGACGACCGTCTCGCCCGCCTTCGGCTCGATGATGCCGTTCAGGCCGTACCACGCCGTGACGCCTGGCATGCCGAGCGCGCCGAGATAGGCGGACAGCGGCACTTGCGACGCATCGACCTTGTTCAAACCCTTGCCATCGGATGTGCCGTATTCCTGCCAGCCGAGCACGCCGACGACGCTATCGCCCGTCTTGAACGCCGGATTGCGCGATTCGGCCACGACGCCCACCGTGCCGCCGATCATCACTTCGTTGAGCGGCTGCGGCGCGGCGTACGATTTCGCGTCGTCCATGCGGCCGCGCATGTACGGATCGAGCGAAAGATAGTGATTGCGCACGCGCACTTCGCCGTCCTGAAGCGGGGTGAGCGGCATCTCGACCAGCCTGAAGTTCGACACCGACGCCTCGCCTTGCGGGCGCGACACGAGCCATATCTGGCGATTGATCTGTGCATCTGCCATGCGAATTCTCCTTCGCGAGTTGAGTTCAGGCGTCGCTCGGTCCCGGCGTCGCCTTCGGATCGGAGCGCATCTTCTGCCGGACGATGTCGCGCCCGACCGCGAGCCGCTTCATGTACTTGAACGTGCCGAGCGCCTTCGCGACGAAATGGCCTTCGCTGTCACGGATCTCGCCTTCGCAATAGGCCATCGTCGTCGAGCGATGCAGCACGCGGCCATAACCGCGCAATTCACCGCGCCCCGGCTGCATGAAGTTGACTTTCATCTCGACAGTGACAACGCCGATGCCATCGCCCGCGACGCTGCGCGCGGCGAGCGCGAGCGCGGCGTCGAGCAGCGTCATCGTGACGCCGCCGTGCGCGATGCCCCAAGTGTTGAGGTGCGTTTCCTGAAGCGGCATGCGTACTTCGCTTTCGCCGTCGGCGGCCTTGACGAGCTGCACGCCGAGCGCGTCGATGAACGGACTTTCGATGGAGACGTTGCTCGCCGGCTTATCGGAAGAGGACATCGCGCTCACACTTCGTAGTCGACGCATTGACGCTCTTCGCGCACCGCCGCGACGAAATCCTTCAGCGCCAGATGCTTCGGATGAACCTGATAGGCTTCGAGCGCGGCTTTGTCGTCGAAGTCTGACACGAGCACGACGTCATACGTGCAATCGAAACCCGGCTGCGCGGTGCCGACTTCGAAATGCCCTTGCCCCTTCACGATGCTGCGGCAGGTTTCGAGTTTCGCCTTCAGCTTTTGGGCATTCTCGGCGCGGCTCGCGCCCTCGGCGTTTTCCTTCAGCTTCCACATGACGATGTGACGTAGCACGGCGACTCCTGTTTTCGAACGAGAACTGAAGCGTAGCAAAAATCGCCGTGCGCCGAACAACGCGCGCAACCGTCACACGATTTCGAACAAGCCCGCTGCGCCCTGTCCGCCACCGATGCACATCGTGACCACGACGAACTTCGCGCCGCGCCGCTTGCCTTCGATCAGCGCATGCCCCGTCAGACGCGCGCCCGAGACGCCATACGGATGCCCGACCGCGATCGCGCCGCCGTTCACGTTCAGGCGCTCGTCGGGAATGCCCAGCGTGTCGCGGCAGTGAAGCACCTGCACGGCGAAGGCTTCGTTCAATTCCCACAGGCCGATATCGTCGACGGACAGGCCCGCGCGCTTCAACAGCTTCGGCACCGCGAACACCGGACCGATGCCCATTTCGTCCGGCTCGCAGCCCGCGACCGCGAAGCCGCGGAAGATGCCGAGCGGAGCCAGCCCTTCTTTCTCGGCGAGCGCCGCGCTCATCACGACGCACGCCGATGCGCCATCGGAAAACTGGCTCGCGTTGCCCGCCGTGACGACGCCGCCCGGCAGCGCGGTGCGGATGTTCGATACGCCTTCGAGCGTCGTATCGGCGCGGATGCCTTCGTCGGCGGCGAGCGTCACTTCCTGCGTGAACATGCGCCCCGTCGTTTTGTCGGCGATGCCGGCGAGCACGGTGATCGGCACGATTTCATCGGCGAATCTGCCCGCCGCCTGCGCCGCCGCCGCGCGCTGTTGCGAACGCACGCCGTATTCGTCCTGCCGCGCCTTCGATATCTCGTAGCGCTTCGCGACGTTCTCGGCGGTCTGCAGCATCGACCAGTAGATCTCCGGCTTGTGCTGGTTCAGCCAGCCATCGGTCAGCATGTGGCGGTTCATCTCGTTCTGCACGCACGAGATCGATTCGACGCCGCCCGCGACATACACATCGCCCTCGCCCGCCATCACGCGCTGCGCGGCGAGCGCGATGGTCTGCAGGCCCGACGAGCAGAAGCGGTTCACCGTCATGCCCGGCACGGAAACCGGCAAGCCGGCGCGCAACGCGATCTGCCGCGCGATGTTCATGCCCGTCGCGCCTTCGGGATTCGCGCAGCCCATGATGACGTCTTCGACGCGCGCCGGATCGATGCCCGCGCGCTCGACGACGGCCTTCGTCACATGGCCGCCGAGCGTCGCGCCGTGGGTCATGTTGAGCGCGCCGCGCCACGATTTGGCGAGCGCGGTGCGCGCCGTCGCTACGATGACTGCATCGGTCATGTCGTCTCCCTTGCTTTCAATACGTCGTCCGAATTCACGCGTTGCACGCCGGCCGCGCGCATGTCGCGCCACGCCTGGTCGAGCGAGCCGTTCAGGTCGATTGCACGGCACGCGTCCTCGATCACGATGACCTCGAAGCCCGCCGCGCGCGCATCGAGCGCGGACCACGCGACGCAATAGTCGGTCGCGAGTCCCGCGAGCCAGACGCGCTTCGCACCTACATTGAGCAGATAGCCTTCGAGGCCTGTCGGCGTCGCGCGATCCGCTTCGATGAACGCCGAGTAGCTATCGACGTGCTCGTGATGCCCCTTGCGAATCACGAGGCGCGCGTGCGGCACATGCAGATCGCGATGCAGCGCCGCGCCTTGCGTGTCCTGCACGCAATGCACCGGCCACAGCACCTGTTCGCCATAGGGCAGCGTCATCATCTCGAACGGCTGGCGGCCCGCGTGATTCGCGGCGAACGAGACGTGCGAGCGCGGATGCCAGTCCTGCGTCAGCACGACGTGCGAGAACCGGCGCGCAAGCCGGTTGATGACGGGCACGACTTCATCGCCGCGTGCGACCGCGAGCGCGCCGCCCGGCATGAAGTCGACCTGCACATCGACGACGAGGAATACATCTTCGACGGGTTTCATCTCAGTCATTGAAGCGTCCATTCGATTGCGCGAGTTCGGTCACGCGCGCGGCAGGCTGCCACGCTTCGCCGTTGGTCTGCTTCGCGTACTTGCGCATTGCGCGTTCAACGTTGTAGAGGCCGATGGTGTCCGCGTAGAGCATCGGACCGCCGCGCCAGATCGGAAAGCCATAGCCCGTCAGATAGACCATGTCGATATCCGACGCCTTGCCGGCGATGCCTTCGTCGAGAATCTTCGCCCCTTCGTTGACCAGCGCGAGCACGAGACGCTCGACGATCTCTTCATCGCCGATCTTGCGCCGCTCGACGCCCTGCTCCTTCGAATACGCGACGATCATTTCATCGACCTGTTTCGAGGGCGCCGCATCGCGCTTGCCCGCCTGATAGTCGTACCAGCCCGCGCCGGTCTTCTGTCCGAAGCGGCCCATTTCGCAGAGACGATCCGCGACGCGCGAATAACGCAGATCCGGCTGCTCCCGATAGCGGCGCTTCCTGATCGCCCAGCCGATGTCGTTGCCCGCGAGATCGCTCATGCGAAACGGGCCCATTGCGAAGCCGAAGGTCTCGATCGCGCGATCGATCTGCGCGGGCAGCGCGCCCTCTTCCAGCATGAAGAGCGCTTGCCGGATGTACTGCTCGATCATGCGGTTGCCGATGAAGCCGTCGCACACGCCCGACACCACCGCCGTCTTTTTGATTTTCTTCGCGAGCTGCATGACGGTCGCGAGCACGTCCTTCTCCGTCTTTGCGCCGCGCACGACTTCGAGCAGCTTCATCACATTCGCGGGGCTGAAGAAGTGCATGCCGATCACATCGCCGGGGCGCTTCGTGAAAGAGGCGATGCGGTTCAGATCGAGCGTCGACGTATTCGATGCGAGGATCGCGCCCGGCTTCGCGACGTCATCGAGCTGGCGGAACACCTGTTCCTTCACGCTCAGCTCTTCGAACACGGCTTCGATGATGAGGTCCGCGTGCGCGAGGTCGGCGTAGGCGAGCGTCGGCTGAATCAGCGCGATGCGCGTTTCGACCTGCTCCTGCGTGAGCTTGCCTTTCTTGACCTGCGCTTCGTAGTTGCGGCGAATCGTGGCGATGCCGCGATCGAGCGCGTCCTGCTTCGTTTCGAGCAGCGTGACGGGCAGCCCCGCGTTGAGGAAGTTCATCGCGATGCCGCCGCCCATCGTGCCCGCGCCGATCACGCCGATGCGTTCGATCTTCCTGACAGGCGTATTCGACGGCACATCGGCGACCTTGGCCGCCGCGCGCTCGCCGAAGAACGCATGTCGCAGCGCGCGGCTTTCGGGCGTCTGCACGAGCGCGAGAAAGCACTCGCGCTCGAATGCGAGGCCGCGCTCGAAGCCTTCCTTCACGCCTTTTTCGACGGCGTCGATGCACTTGTGCGGCGCCGGGAAATGCTTCGCGACCGCCGCGACGCCGTTCCGCGCGAACTGGATGAAGCCTTCGGCATTCGGATGTTCGATCTTGCGATCGCGCACCTTCGGATAAGGAGCGCCGCGCTCGGCGACGCGCTTTGCGAACGACAGCGCGTGCTCCAGCAGATCGCCTTCGGCGAGTTCGTCGAAGAGCGCGGTTTGCGCGAGCTTCTCGGACAGCACCGGCGTGCCCGACACGATCATGTTCAGCGCGGTTTCCAGCCCGACCACGCGCGGCAGGCGCTGCGTGCCGCCCGCTCCGGGCAGCAAACCGAGCTTCACTTCCGGCAGCGCGATCTGCGCGCCGGGCGCGGCGATGCGGTAATGCGCGCCGAGCGCAAGTTCGAGACCGCCGCCCATCGCGACCGCGTGGATCGCCGCGATCACGGGCTTCGTGCTCGCTTCGAGCGCCTTGATCACGGTCATGAGCGTCGGCTCTTGCGTGGCTTTCGGCGTGTTGAATTCGGTGATGTCCGCACCGCCCGAAAACGCCTTGCCCGCGCCGATGATGACGACGGCTCGCACCTCGTTGCTATCGTTCGCGCGCTCGATGCCTTCGACGATGCCGAGGCGCGTCGAATGCCCAAGCCCGTTGACGGGCGGATTGTCGAGCGTGAGTACGGCGACATCGCCGCGTATCGCGTAATCCACTGCCATGAAGGTGTCTCCTTTTCGGCTGGATACTGATTGAATTGTCGGTGATGGGCGCAGAATACACAAAAAAGCACGATCGTTCAATTGAAGAATTCGCGCGGATCAACAGCGCCGAAAAAGCAGAAAGCCCCGGCTCCGCTCGCGCGGACCGGGGCGTTGAAAAGGCGATCGGCGTTAAACGGGATTCTCGGCCGCGCCCGGCAATACGTAATCGCGATACTGCTCGCGCAGCCGCACTTTTTGCAGCTTGCCGGTTGCGGTATGCGGCAATTCCTGCGCGAACACGACATCGTCCGGAATCCACCACTTCGCGACCTTGCCCTCGAAATGCGCGAGCAGTTCCTCGCGTGTCACCGTGGCGCCCGGTTTCAGTACCGCGACGATCAGCGGCCGCTCCGTCCACTTCGGATGCGAGCACGCGATGCACGCCGCTTCCGCGACCTGCGGATGCGACACCGCGACGTTCTCCAGATCGATCGAACTGATCCATTCGCCGCCGGACTTGATCACGTCCTTGCTGCGATCGGTGATGTGCATGAAGCCATCCGAATCGATGGTGGCGACATCGCCGGTCGGGAACCAGCCATCGATGAGCGGCGAGTCGTCGCGACGGAAATAGCGGTCGATGACCCACGGTCCGCGCACATACAGATCGCCGAACGACTGGCCGTCCCACGGGAGTTCGCGGCCGTCGTCGCCGACCACTTTCATGTCGACGCCGCAGATCGCGTGGCCCTGCTTCTCCAGCGACTGACGCTGCGCTTCGAGCGGGCGCTGCTTCTGCTTGAAGGAGAGGCGCGAGAGCGTGCCGAGCGGCGACATCTCCGTCATGCCCCACGCGTGGATCACCTGCACGCCGTAGTCTTCCTCGAAGGTGCGCAGCATCGCGGGCGGGCACGCCGAGCCGCCGATCACCGTGCGCCTGAGGGTCGAGAAGCGCAGGTTCTGCTGCTTCATGTGGGCGAGCAGGCCCATCCAGACCGTCGGCACGCCGGCCGAATACGTGACGCCCTCCGCTTCCATCAAGTCATAGAGCGACTTGCCGTCGAGGTCCTTGCCGGGAAATACGAGCTTCGCGCCGACGAGCGGCCCGGCGTGCGGAATGCCCCACGCGTTGACATGGAACATCGGCACGACGGGGAGAATCGCATCGCTCGCTGATGCGCCCATCGCGTCGGGGAGCGCCGCGCCGTAGGCATGCAGCACCGTCGAGCGATGCGAGTACAGCGCGCCCTTCGGATTGCCCGTCGTGCCCGACGTGTAGCAGAGAAACGAAGCCTGGCGTTCGTCGAGCATCGGCCATTCGTAGTCGCCGTCCTGCTCGCCGATGAGGCTCTCGTAGCTCATCACCGGCACGCTCATGTTCGACAGATGCTCGCCGATGCACGCGGCGTCGCCGAGCGCGATCCAGCCTTTCACGTTCGGGCACTGCGGCGCGATGAGTTCGACGAGCGGGCCAAAAGTCATGTCGAAGCAGATGTACGAATCGTCCGCGTGATCGATGATGAACGCGATCTGATCGGGAAAGAGGCGCGGGTTGATCGTGTGGCAGACCGCGCCCATGCCGCTCACGCCGTAATAGCACTCCAGATGCCGGTAGCCGTTCCATGCGAGCGTGCCGATGCGCTCGCCCTGTTCAACGCCGAGCGCAACCAGCGCCTGCGCAAGCTGTTTCGCCCGCTTTTCGCAATCGCGGTAGGTATAACGGTGGATATCGCCTTCGATGCGGCGCGACACGATCTCGTTGTCGCCGAAGTGGCGCGAGGCATAAGACAGCAGGGACGACGCGAGCAGCGGTACTTCCATCATCTGGCCGTAGAGCGGCGACGTCATAGGCAATGTCCTCGATGGGTTGACGGGCCGGCTCCTGCAGGCCCGCGGACGCGGATTTACAATATCGTTTAACTCTGAGGCGCTCAATATGTCGTTTTCCCCAAGCAATGCCGTGCGCGCGGCGCGCGACGAGACGCCAGCCGATGCGCGTTCCATGCGCGAAATTGCGAGCGCGATCGAGGCCGGTCTGGCTGACTCGTTCGCCGCGCTCGGCAGCGCATTTCTCACGCCTCTTCCCGCCGCGCCGGTGCCAGATCCCTATCTCATCGGGCTGTCGCGCGAAATGGCCGAATCGCTCGGTTTCGATCCGGACATCGCCACCGGTCCTGAAAAGAATGAATTCGCAGCGTACTTCGCCGGCAATCCGACGCGCGACTGGCCCAGCGATGCGTTGCCTTATGCCGCCGTCTATTCGGGGCATCAGTTCGGCGTGTGGGCGGGCCAGTTGGGCGATGGCCGCGCGCTCACGCTCGGCGAAGTCCAGCACGACGGCGCGCGCGTCGAAGTGCAACTGAAGGGCGCGGGCCGCACGCCCTACTCGCGCATGGGCGATGGCCGCGCGGTGCTGCGCTCGTCGATCCGCGAGTTCCTGTGCTCGGAAGCGATGCACCATCTCGGCATCCCGACGACGCGCGCGCTTGCCGTCATCGGCTCCGATCTGCCGGTGCGCCGCGAGAGCATCGAAACGGCGGCCATCGTCACGCGCGTGTCGCCGAGCTTCGTGCGCTTCGGCCACTTCGAGCATTTTTATGCGAACGATCGCATCGACGATCTGCGCAAGCTCGCCGATCACGTCATCGACCGTTTCTATCCGCATTGCAGGGAGCAGGACGATCCCTACCTCGCGCTGCTCGATGAAGCCGTGCGCTCCACCGCCGATCTGATGGCGGAGTGGCAAGGCGTCGGCTTCTGCCACGGCGTGATGAACACCGACAACATGTCGATCCTCGGACTTACGATCGACTACGGCCCGTTCGGCTTCATGGACGCGTTCAACGCGCATCACGTCTGCAATCATTCGGATACGCAGGGACGTTATTCGTATGGCCGCCAGCCGCAGGTCGCGTACTGGAACCTCTTCTGTCTTGCGCAGGCGCTCGTGCCGCTCTTCGGCGAAAACCTGCCGGAAGAAGGACGCTCCGAGCGCGTGGTCGAAGAGGCGCAGAAAGTGATGGAACGCTACAAGGAACGTTTCGGGCCCGCGCTCGTCGCGAAAATGCGCGCGAAGCTCGGCCTCGACATCGAGCGCGAAGGCGACGACAAGCTCGCCAACGGCCTCTTCGAAATCATGCACGCGAATCGCGCGGACTTCACGCTGACGTTCCGGAACTTGTCGAAGCTCTCGAAATCCGACGCGAGTCACGATGCGCCCGTGCGCGACCTGTTCCTCGACCGCGCCGCCTTCGATGCGTGGGCTGCGCAGTATCGAGAACGCCTCGCCCACGAGCCGCGCGACGACGCCGCGCGCGCCGAGGCGATGAATCGCGTGAATCCGAAATACGTGCTGCGCAATCATCTGGCGGAACAGGCGATCCGCCAGGCGAACGAGAAGGGCTTTTCGGAAGTCGCACGCCTGTTGGACGTGCTGCGCCATCCGTACGACGAACAGCCCCAGTACGAGGCCTATGCTGGCCTGCCTCCCGACTGGGCAGGCGATCTCGAAGTCAGTTGTTCTTCGTAGGATCGCCCTTATATACAGGGCCTTGCGGCCACATCAAAGGAATCACATGAGCCACGACGACACCCCGACGAGCTATCCGCTGCAAAAGGACGACGCCACTTATCGTCGCGAACTCGACGAGATGCAGTACCAGGTCACGCGCCACGCCGTGACCGAACGCCCTTTTACCGGCAAATACTGGGATCACGACGAGCGCGGCATCTATGACTGCGTGTGTTGCGGCACACCGCTTTTCGAATCCGACACGAAATTCGATGCAGGCTGCGGCTGGCCCAGCTACTTCAAGCCGATCAACGGCGAAGTAATCCAGGAAAAAACCGACCGCACGCACGGCATGTTGCGTATCGAAGTGCTGTGCAAGAACTGCGGCGCGCATCTCGGCCACGTATTCGAAGACGGCCCCGCGCCGACCGGTTTGCGGTATTGCATCAACTCGGCTGCGCTACAATTCGAACCCAAGTAAGCGCGAGTCCGGCACGGGGCGCCCGGTAGCGCTCCGCATTCCGTCGCATCGACGCCCGCACCTTTACCGGTCGGGCGCTCGCCACTCGCGCGCCCTGCACCGCATCCGGTGCCCATCACCTCCGGCCGCCAATGAAATTTCTGTTCGATCTGTTTCCGATCATCCTCTTTTTCGTCGCATTCAAGGTATGGGGCATCTATACCGCGACGGCGGTCGCGATCGCCGCGACGCTCGTGCAGATCGCCTGGGTCGCGTTCCGGCATCGCAAGGTCGATGCGATGCTGTGGGTCAGTCTCGGTGTCGTCGTCGTGTTCGGCGGCGCGACCCTCGTGCTGCACAACGATACCTTCATCAAATGGAAGCCGACCGCGTTGTACTGGCTCTTCGCGTTCGCGCTGATCGTCGCGCAGATCGGTTTCAGAAAGAATCTGATCGAAGCGATGATGGGCAAGCAGATCGTGTTGCCGCATCGCGTGTGGGGACAATTGAATGTCGCGTGGGCGGTGTTCTTCGCGCTGCTCGGCATCGTGAACCTGTTCGTCGCGTATAACTTCACCACCGATCAGTGGGTGAACTTCAAGCTGTTCGGCGCGACGGGATGTCTGGTCGTGTTCATCGTCGCGCAAAGCTTCTGGCTCGCGAAATACATGAAGGAGGACGGGCAATGAGCGCATCGTTCGATTTCACCAACGCATCGGCGGCGGACAAGATCGCGCATCTCGAAGCGCGCCTGAACGCCGCACTGCAACCGCATTCGGTACACATCGACGACGACAGCGCCGCGCACGCGGGCCATGCCGGCGCTGCGGCGGGCAGCCACTACACGGTGACGATCGTCGCGGAATGCTTCGCCGGCCGGGCGCGCGTGGCGCGACATCGGCTGGTGTATGATGCGCTGGCCGAGGAAATGCGGCGCGGCGTGCACGCGCTCGCGATCCGGGCTTACACGCCGCAGGAGTTCGCAGAACAATTCCAATAGACACACGCGCGGTTCATCAATCAAGCCTTGCCTCTTTAATCTCGCCCTTGAAGGCGTCAGTCTGCTCAGTTAGGAACCTTCGATGACTTTGAAAAAACCCCGCGTCTGGGTGTTGCTCGCTGCATTCGCGGCTGCTCCCGCGTTTGCGCAAAACATCGCCGTCGTCAACGGCACGCCGATTCCCACGTCGCGCGCCGATGCGCTCGTTAAACAGCTCGTGGCGCAGGGTCAACAGGATTCGCCGCAACTTCAGCAGGCGGTGCGCGAGGAACTCATCAACCGCGAAATCCTCATGCAGGAAGCGGCGCGCGAAGGCATCGCGACGCGCCCCGATGTGAAGGCGCAAGTCGCCGTCGCGCAACAGACCGTGGTGCTGCGCGCGCTGATCGAAGATTTCGTGAAGAAGAACACGCCGACCGACGCCGAGATCAAGGCGCGCTATGACCAGCTCGTCAAGCAGAACGGCGGCGGCAAGGAACTGCATCTGCATCACATTCTCGTCGAGGACGAAGCGCAGGCGAAGGATCTGATCGCGAAGATCAAGGGCGGCGCAAGCTTCGAGGATCTCGCGAAGCAATATTCGAAGGACCCGGGATCGGGCAAGAACGGCGGCGATCTGGACTGGTCGTCGCCTTCGGCTTACGTGCCCGAGTTCGGTGCGGCAGCGGAGAAGCTGAAAAAGGGTGAAGTGACGCCTCAGCCGGTGAAGACGCAGTTCGGCTGGCACGTCATCCGCCTGGATGATTCGCGTGAAGTCGCCCCGCCGCCGCTCGAGCAGGTGAAGGCGCAGATTGCGCAGCAGATTCAGCAGGAGAAGCTGCAGACGTTCGAAGAGGGTCTGCGGAACAAGGCGGTGGTGAAGTAAGCGCCCTCGCCTTTCCTTTCGCGATGCGATCGAAGACAAAGCCGCCCTCGGGCGGCTTTGTCGTTTCCAGCACCATCAACCGCCCAGCTTCGCCCTCGTGACAGCACCCGAGCGCGACAGCTTCGGCAACTCGCGGTTCTGCACCACACTCAGGAAGCTCGCCCAATCCTGCGCGAGCGCGGCCTTGTCGACCTTATCGGTATCGCCGAGCTTGTAGCGCTCGCCCTGCACGTACGGCCGCTCCCACGCCGCCCGATGCCATGCGCGTTCGGCCAGCGCGAGCAGACGCGGATACACCATGTACTCGAACTGCTGATCCGTGCGCATCACCTCGGCCCAGGCCTGCCCCTGAATGCCTTCGATGCGCGGCGCCGGTCCCGCGCTCGTCACCTCGAACGGCTTGCCGTCACGGTCGCCCATGATCTCCGCGTTCTGCGGCAGATTGTCCGGCGCGAGCGAGAAGGTTTTGAAGCCGTCTGTAGCATGTGACCCCCAGTAGTAACCGCGCTCAGGCTGATCGAACGCATACGGGAAGTCGAAGTACAGATAGTCCGGCAACGCGAGCACCGTCTTGTAGCCTTGACTGCTGAGCGTCTGCACGGTGTCGGATGCGCCCCAGAAGATCGTGTCCCACATCGTCACCATCGTGCTCGACGTCGCGAAATCCTGCGGCCCGTTCGCGTGCTTGATGCCGTCCTGCCACGCGGCCATCGTGCCGATGCCGTTCGCGTGAACGATCTGGCTCACCTGGCGCGCGAACATCGACGGCAATTCATCGACGGATGCCACCTTGCCCGACGCGATCAGCGCCGCGCACTGCGGCGAGCGTCCCCACGGCTTGTCCTGCGCCGCGAGATTCACGTGACCCTTGCCGGGATCGGTGCCGTCGAGCGGCTGAAAGCCCGCGCCGAGCAGGATGTTCTTCGCTTCGTCGCCGCCGAAGTGCCACACGGAAAGCGGCGCGCCGGCCTCGCGATGCATCGACGCGATTTCGCCGATCACCTTCGACGCGAAACGCTGCGCGCCGGCCGAGCACGGATTGATGAAGCTGCGGCGATCGTAGAACTGGACGGTCGTCGCGTTCGACGTGTCCGCCGGATCGAGCAGCCTGTATGCGCTCGCGCTTCCCGTGTCGCCCAGCGCGCTCAGACGCTGATAGCGCGCTTCCATCGATACGACCGCGGCGCGCGAGTGCCCGGGCATGTCGATCTCGGGGATGATCTCGACGAAACGGTCCGCCGCGTAGCGCACCAGCGCGACATAGTCGGCGCGGCTCAGATAGCCGCCGCCCGAACGGTTATCCGGTCCCGAGCCGAGTTGCGGCAACAGGCACTTCGTTTCGGTGAGGTCGTGGCAACGCTTCGCGCCGATGTCGGTGAGTTCGGGCAGACCTGGAATCTCGATGCGCCAGCCTTCGTCGTCCGACAGATGCAGATGCAGCCGGTTGAGCTTGTACGCGCCCATCTGGTCGATCAGGCGGTGCAGCGTGGCGGGCTGGCGGAAGTTGCGCGCGACATCCACGTGCATGCCGCGATAAACATAGCGCGGCGCGTCTTCGATCGTCGTTGCCGGCACGCTGCCGCCGCCCGCCGGCGTGAGCGACAGCAGCGTCTGCACGCCGTAGAAGAGCCCGGCGGCATCGAATGAGTCGACGTTCACGCCGCTCTGCGCGATGGTCAGGCGATAGCCGCCCGAGCGCGCGATATCGGCGGGCAGCGCGCCACCGACGATCTGCCCGTTCACGCGCACGGCCGCGCCGTTCAGGCCGAGCGTCGTCACGCGCGATTTGAGCGCTGCCGCTTGCGACGACGTCAATCCCGCCATTGACAGATCGATCCCGCCGACTTGCACCGCGCCTTCGCCCGCCGTCTCGCGCAGCACGGCCGGCACGGCGCGCGCGGCGCTTTGCTGCAATGAGGGCGGCGCGGTTTCCGCGCGGGCGCGCTGGACTTGCGCGGGCGTTGCGGCGAACGCGGCTGCGTCGTCCGCGCTCGGCGGAATGCGGTCGACGTACTGCGTTTCGTCATCGGTATCGTTGTGCTTGAGGATGGCGGGCGTCGCATTGCCATCGGCGACGACGTACGCGCGCGGCAACAGGTCGCTGTAGCGCTGATACCAGTACTCGCCGACGAACGGCACCTCGACGCGCTCGCCCGCGCCGAGCGTGAACGCGCCGGCACGCGGCGTGAGCGCGTACAGGTCGCCGGTGATATGTTTCCACGCGAATGCGGGATGCTCGACCATCAGGATGCGCCGGATGCTGTGTACGTACAGCGTCCAGCCGCCTGACGCGAGGCTGCGGCCGCCGGTGTTTTCGAGAATCAGCTTGCCGCGGGCGCAGCTCGCCCAGTCGGCGCCGAGGTCGGCGCAGTTCGTCCCGGATTTTGCGGCATCGTTGGCGTCGATCTCGACGCGTACCTTCAGGTTCTCGCCGAGGGCGGCTGCGCGGGCCGTTGGTGACAGATTTGTCGCGCTTGAGTCAGAACTGTCGCCGCAGGCTGCGGTCATCAGACACACTATCGCCATTAGCGCAGCTGACAATAAATTTTGCATACCTGAACATTTTTTTCGAAATTGCCTCATTTCTCCTCCGTGATTCAACGCGTCTGATGACGACGCGCTGATGCACTATACCTGTAACTTACAGGTTGGTAATTTTGAGAAAGCTGCTGGAAGGCAATGGTGAGGCGGTCGAAAAGTTGACGTTGGAGTGCCTTGGCACACTTTCGGCTTTCGCCGGATCCCGCTTGCGCGTCGGTCTGTTAGCGTTGCCCCTGTGCGGGGCGGCAGTCACTTTCGTTGCTGCTGCAAAGAAAGTAACCAAAGAAAGCAGCTTTCCCCATCCGGAACGCCTCACACCGGCCGCGGCACAGGCGAACGGCTAGGGCACAGCAGTAGCGAGTGCCCTCATAGGCCACCTCGGGCGTGGACCGCGCACGGTCTGACAAGCTAGTCGTTTTAGCGCGCTGGTTCAGCACGAAATAGCTTCGGCACAGCGCTACGCGCTGCCGTTGGGTTTGCAAGGGAAACCGACGAGAAAAGTGCAAAGAGAACCGAAGCAGCACACGCACACGCAGACCCGATGTACCCATCGGCCGCGAAGCGGGCCGGAGCCATTTCGTGCTGAACCAGTTTGTGTTGAGGTGCGATGAGTCAGACCGTGCGCGGTCCACGCCCGGTTAGACCTATGAAGGCACTCGCTACGGCTGTGCCCAATCTCGCTCGCCTGTGCCGCGGCCGGCTTGAAGCGTTCAGGATGGGACAAGCTGCTTTCTTTGCCTACTTTCTTTGCAGCAGCAAAGAAAGTAGGTGCCGCCCCGCACAGGGGCAACGCTAATACACCGACACGAAAACGGGATCCGGCGTAAGCCGAAACACTCACCCGAGGAACCGCCGCGCGTTCTGAAACACCCGCAACCAAGGGCTGCCATCGGTGGTCCACTCATCGGGCGTCCAGCTCATCTGCACATTGCGATGCACACGCTCCATGTGCGGCATCAGCACTGTAAAGCGCCCATCGGGCGTCGTCACCGACGTGATGCCCTGCGGCGAGCCGTTCGGGTTGAACGGATACTGCTCCGTCGCATTACCTCGATGATCGACATAACGCATCGCGACGAGCGCCTTCGCCTGATCTCCCTGCTGCGAGAAGTCAGCGAAGCCTTCACCATGCGCGACCGCGACCGGAATGCGCGAGCCTTCCATGCCCGCGAAGAAGATCGACGGCGAGCTTTGCACTTCGACGAGCGAGAAGCGCGCCTCGAACTGCTCCGACTTGTTGCGCGTGAACTTCGGCCAGTTCTCCGCGCCGGGAATGATCGACGCCAGGCTCGACATCATCTGGCAGCCGTTGCAGATGCCGAGCGCGAAAGTATCGGCGCGGCCGAAGAACGCGGCGAACATGTCGGCAAGACGCGGGTTGAAACGGATCGTCTTGGCCCAGCCCTCGCCCGCGCCCAGCACGTCGCCGTACGAGAAGCCGCCGCACGCAACCGCGCCCGCAAAATCGGCGAGCGTCGCGCGGCCTTCGAGCAGGTCGCTCATGTGGACATCGTGCGCGTCGAAGCCGGCGCGGTCGAATGCATACGCCGTCTCCAGATGCGAGTTCACGCCCTGCTCGCGCAGAATCGCGACGCGTGGCCGCGCCTGCGTCGAAACGAAGGGCGCGGCGACGTCTTCCGCCAGATCGAAGGTCAGCACCGGCGCGATGCCGGGATCAGCCGCATCGAGCAGTGCGTCGTATTCGGCATCCGCGCAGGCCGGGTTGTCGCGCAGACGCGCGATGCGCCAGCTCACCTCGCTCCACGCGCGATGCAACTCCACGCGCGGTGCATCGAAAATCTTCTTTGCATCGCGATAAATCTCGATCGCGCCGCTCTCGTTCGGCTTGCCGATCACATGCGAGCACGCCGACAAACCGTGTTCGCGCAACGCGGCGAGCACCGCATCGCGCTCCGTTGCGCGCACCTGCACCACCGCGCCGAGTTCTTCGGAGAACAGCGCGCGGATCGTGCGGTCTTCGCGGCGGCCGCTCGTCTGCTTGGCCCAGTCCTTCGCGTCGCCGTAATCGGATTCGTGTTCGGCGTCGAGCGTCAGCATGTCGATGTTCAGCGACACGCCCACGTGACCCGCGAACGCCATCTCGCAAACGGTCGCCCACAGGCCGCCGTCGGAGCGGTCGTGGTAGGCGAGCAGCTTGCCATCGGCGTTGAGCGCCTGGATCGCGTTGAAGAAGCGCTTGAGGTCTTCGGGATCGTCGACATCGGGGACCGTGTCGCCGACCTGCTGCGTTACTTGCGCGAGGATGCTGCCGCCCATGCGGTTGCGGCCGCGGCCCAGATCGATCGCGATCAGCACCGTGTTCGTGTCGTTGACGAGCTGGGGTGTCAGATGACGGCGCACGTCCTCGACCGGCGCGAACGCCGAAATGATCAGCGACACCGGCGACACGACCTCGCGCGCACCGCCGCGCGCGTCCTGCCACTTCGTGCGCATCGACAGCGAATCCTTGCCGACCGGAATGCTGATGCCGAGCGCCGGGCACAGCTCCATGCCGATGGCCTTCACGGTGTCGTAGAGCGCGGCGTCTTCCCCCGCGCTGCCGCACGCGGCCATCCAGTTCGCCGACAGCTTCAGCTTGTTCAACGACTCGATCGGCGCCGACGCGATGTTCGTCACCGCCTCGCCCACCGCCATGCGGCCCGATGCGGGCGCGTCGATGACGGCAAGCGGCGTGCGCTCGGCCATCGTCATCGCTTCGCCGCGGTAGCCCGCGTAATCCATCGTCGTCACGGCGCAATCGGCGACGGGCACCTGCCACGGGCCGACGAACTGGTCGCGCGCGGTCGTGCCGCCGACCGAGCGGTCGCCGATGGTGATGAGGAACGACTTGCTCGCGACCGTCGGATGCTTCAGCACGTCGACGGCGACTTCGGACAGCGGCAGCCCCGTCACGTCGACGGGCGTGAATTGCGCGCTCTCGCGCTTCACATCGCGGTGCATCTTGGGCGGCTTGCCGAGCAGCACGTCCATCGGCATGTCGACGGGTTCCTGGCCGTCGTTGGCCTCGTCGATCAGTTTCAGTTGACGCTCTTCCGTCGCCACGCCGACGACTGCTACCGGGCAGCGTTCGCGCTCGCAGATTGCCTGAAACGCGGGCAGATCGGCGGGCGAAATGGCCAGCACGTAACGCTCCTGCGCTTCGTTCGACCAGATTTCGCGCGGCGACAGGCCGCTTTCTTCCAGTTGCACCTTGCGCAGATCGAAGCGCGCGCCCTTGCCCGCGCCATCGACGAGTTCCGGGAACGCATTCGAGATGCCGCCCGCGCCGACGTCGTGAATCGACAGGATCGGATTGCCCTCGCCCATCTGCCAGCAGGTGTTGATGACTTCCTGCGCGCGGCGCTGGATTTCCGGATTGCCGCGCTGGACCGAGTCGAAGTCGAGCTCGGCGGTGTTCGCGCCGGTCGCCATCGACGAAGCCGCGCCGCCGCCCATGCCGATACGCATGCCCGGGCCGCCGATCTGGATCAGCAGCGTGCCCGCCGGGAGATCGTTCTTGTGCGTGTGCTGATCCGAGATATTGCCGATGCCGCCCGCGATCATGATCGGCTTGTGATAGCCGCGCACGCGGCCCGCGACGTTCTGCTCGTAGGTGCGGAAATAGCCGCCGAGGTTCGGGCGGCCGAATTCGTTGTTGAACGCGGCGGCGCCGATCGGCCCGTCGATCATGATCTGCAACGGCGACGCGATGCGCTCGGGCTTGCCATACGGCTCGTGCTGGTCGGCCGGATTGCGCGAGGCGAGCGGCACGGCGGAATCGCGTGCGTTCTCCCATTTCTCGCGCGCGTCGGGCAGGTCGAGGTTCGACACGGTGAAGCCCGCGAGACCGGCCTTCGGACGCGCGCCGCGGCCCGTCGCGCCTTCGTCGCGGATTTCGCCGCCGGAACCCGTCGCCGCGCCCGCGAACGGGGAAATCGCGGTCGGGTGATTGTGCGTCTCGACCTTCATCAGCGTATGCGTCAGTTCGACGTGACGCCGATACTGCTCGTCCGTCCCGCGCGGGAACCAGCGCTCGGCGACGCCGCCACGCATGACAGCCGAATTGTCCGAATACGCGACGATCGTCCCTTCGTGATTCAGCTTTTCCGTATTGCGGATCATCTGGAACAGCGACATGTCCTGCTTGTCGCCATCGATGGTCCATTCGCCGTTGAAGATCTTGTGGCGGCAATGCTCGCTGTTGGCTTGCGCGAACATCATCAGCTCGACATCGGTCGGATTGCGCTTCAGGCCTTCGAACGCGTTCACCAGATAGTCGATTTCGTCGTCCGCGAGCGCGAGGCCGAGTTCCGCGTTCGCCGCTTCGAGCGCCTTGTGTCCCGCGCCGATGATGTCGACCGTCTGCAGCGGCCTGGCGGGCAGTTCATCGAACAGATGCAGCGCCTGATCGCGCGATGCCGCGACGCTTTCCGTCATGCGGTCGTGCAGCGCATCCGCGACGGCCGCGCGCGCTTCGTCCGACAGCGCCTTCTTGCCGCCGAGAAAGCCGCTTTTCATGATGACCGAGTACTCGACGCCACGCTCGATGCGCCGCACCTTGTCGAGCCCGCAATGATGCGCGATGTCGGTCGCCTTGCTCGCCCACGGCGAGACCGTGCCGAAGCGCGGCACCACCATGAAGCTCTCGACGTGGCCGCGTTCCTTCGATTCCTCGAACGGCGCGCCGTAGTGCATCAGCGCCTCGATGCGGCTGTTGTCATCGTCCGTGAGCGGCGCGGACGCGTTGACGAAATGCAGGAACTGACCGCGCACGCCGACGATATTCGCGTCGATGCGGGCGAGCGTTTCGAGGAGGCGGGTCTGACGGAAATCGGAGAGGGCCGAAGCGCCGGGGAAACACGAGAAGTGGGCCATTGTGACGGTGCGTCGATGACGTCTGTGTGCCGCTCGCGCGACGCTCGCTGTTTGCAAATCCGGAAATTCGCAAATTCGGATTCGAGCACGCGATACGGCGTGAGGCGAAAGGAAGACCGCGATTATACCCCGGATGCGTCTCGAAATCGGCCCGGGCGGTCCGTCGGAGCGCCGCGCGACAGCGCTGCGCATCCCGAAATCACTTCGCGCCCGCTCGTGCCCGCCTGGCCGTGCGGGACGGAGCGGTCGGCGGGCCGCATGTCCGGGCGGCTTGCGTGTCCCTGGCACACGATTTTGGCGCTATCATGGCGCGCTTTCTTCGGGTACGACGCGCGCCGGGTCGCGCCGCCGCGCCCGAGGTTTCATCGTCAAGGCGCGCGGCATTGGGCGCTTCCGCCCGCGCGTCACGCCGCGCACCACTGCAATCTCGCGCCTTCGGGCACAAAAAAGTCATGGATGTCATCGTCATCGGCGGAGGAATCGCCGGCATCGCCACCGCGTATCAGCTGCATGCGGCCGGACACCGCGTCTGCGTAGTAGAGCGCCACGCGACCGTCGCGCAAGGCGCCACCTATGGTCAGGGCGGCGCGCTCCTGCCCTCGCCGCTCGATGTCTGGTTCGGGCCGACCTTCATGGTGTCGAGCCGCTCGAAGCAAAGCGGCATGGCGGTCAAGACCGGCTTCGACGCGGCCGCGCGCGATTTTCTCAAGCAACTCGCGACGTTGCGCGATCCCGAAACGTTCGCCGCGCAGTACGCGCATCTGCAACCGCTCGTCGATGCGTCGCGGCGCGAGATCGCGTCTATCGAAGGCCGGCTGGAACTCGATTTCGAACAGCGCCGCGGCATGCTGCATGTGTTCCGCCAGCCGCGCGAGCTGGAGGAGGCGCAACCGGCCATCGACCTGTTGAAGGGCTGCGGCGTGCCGTATCGGGTACTGACGCCCGAGGAATGCGTCGCCGTCGAGCCTTCCGTGCCCGATTACCCCGAATTCGCGGGCGGCGTGCTGCTGCCGGAGGAGCGCACCGGCAACTGCCCGCTCTTCACCAAGCAGCTGAAGCAGGTGCTCGAGGACGATGGCGTGCAGTTCCGCATGCATCGCGCGGTGGCGTCGGTGCGTCTGGAGGGCGCGCGCGCCGCGGTCGAACTCGCCAATCCGAACGAAGGCAAAAAGCGCCACGCCGAGGTCGAACTGATCACGGCCGATGCGATCGTCGTCGCAGCGGGCGTCGGCACGCCGGGGCTCATCGGCGGCATCAAATCGGCGGCGTCGCTCTTTGCGCTGCGCGTGCACACGCTCACCGCGCCCGTCGCGTACGAGGAGCGCGCGCCGCATCTGACGGTCGTCGATTCGATCAAGCGCATCACGATGACGCGCGTGAGCCAGCGGCTGCGCGTTGCGGGCGCGGGCGTGTTTCAGAGCGCATCCAAGGCCGATAAACCGCTCGACGCCACGCTTTCGCGCCGCGCGCTCGATATCCTCGGCCAAGGCACGCACGACTGGATTCCGGGCGCGGCGCGCGTTTCCGTCGCGCGCCCGTGGGAAGGGTTGCGCCTGATTTCCGCCGACGGCCTGCCGATCGTCGGCGCGACGCGCCATCCACGGCTGTTCGTCAACGCGGCGCACGGTCCGGCGGGCTGGGGCCTCGCGTGCGGGTCTGCTAAAGTGGTCGCGGACCTCGTTTCCGGCGTCACGCCCGATCTCCCGGCCGATACCCTTGCCGCGCTGAGCGTCGAACGCTTCTAGCGGACAGGCACGGTTGCTGCGGGCGCGGGGCTCCGACGACTCGAATCTCGAAACGCCCTTCCGCCTGCCGCCATGACCGCTGCCCGCTCACCCTGGTTCTCTCCGCGCGACGAACCGCTCGCGCTCCTGACGCTCGCGGAGCTGCGCAACCTCGAAGCGCGCGCTGCCGCCGCGCTGCCGCCTCACACGCTGATGGCGCGCGCGGGCGCGGCCGCCGCCCAATACCTGATCGATGCATCCGAACATGCTCCGGACGCCCGCGCGCTGCCGGTGTGGCTCGTGGCGGGACCCGGCAACAACGGCGGCGACGCGCTCGTGATGGCCGAGCGCCTGCATCGCGCGGGCGTCGCCGTGCGCGTGTGCATGCCGGTCGAAGTGAAGCCGGACGACGCGCGCTGGGCGCTCGAATCGGCGCGCGCCGCGGGCGTGCCGATCGACACCCAGCCGCCCGCGACCTTCGACGGTTTCGGCTGGCTCGTCGACGGCATGTTCGGCATCGGCCTGACGCGTCCGCTCGACGGCGTGTTCGCCGAGGTGGCCGCGCGTCTCACGCGGCGTGCGCGCTCAGCGGGCCGCGTGCTCGCGCTCGACGTTCCGAGCGGCCTGAACAGCGACACCGGCGCGCCCGTGAACGGCGGCGAAGCCGTCCGCGCGACGGAAACCATCACGTTCATCGGCGCGAAGCCGGGGCATTTCACGTCGCAAGGCCGCGATCTGACTGGGCGTCTTTTCGTATCGACGCTCGATGTCGACGCGAGCGCCGCGCCGTCGATCGTGCTGAACGCGCCCGCACTCTTCGGCGCGTGCATGCCGCCGCGCGACAACGCGACCAACAAGGGCACGTTCGGCTCGCTCGCGGTGATCGGCGGCGACACGGGCATGTGCGGCGCACCGGTTCTCGCGGCACGCATGGCGCTGTACGGCGGCGCGGGCAAGGTGAACGTCGCGTTCCTGGGCGAAGGCTTTCCGCCCTACGACCCGCCGCATCCGGAACTCATGCTGCATTGCGCCGACGGCTTCGCGCTCGATAAGATGGACGCGCTCGCGATCGGCTGCGGCATGGGCGCGGGCGAGCGCGCGAAACAGTTGCTCGCAAACGCGCTGACGCTCGACGTGCCCAAGCTCCTCGATGCCGACGCGCTCAATCTCATCGCGAAAGACGACGCGCTCGCGTCCGCGGTCGCGGCGCGCGGCGCACAGGGCGACCCGTGCATCCTGACGCCGCATCCGCTCGAAGCGGCGCGTCTGCTGCAAACCGACGCGAAAGCGGTTCAGGCCGACCGCATCGCCGCCGCGCGTCAACTGGCCGCGCGCTATGCGGCGATCGCGGTGCTCAAGGGATCGGGCACGGTGATCGCCTCGCCCGATGGCCGCGTCGCGGTGAACCCGACCGGCAACGCCGGGCTCGCGACCGGCGGCACCGGCGACGTCCTCGGCGGATTGATCGGCGCATTGCTCGCGCAGAAACTGCCCGCCTACGAAGCCGCGCTCGCGGGCGTGTATCTCCACGGTCTCGCCGCGCAGACGCTCACGGACGACGGCATCGGCCCGGCGGGGTTGACGGCGGGCGAGCTCGCGCCCGCGGTGCGCAAGCTCATCAACCGGCGTTTTTACGCCGAACACGCGCGAAGCTGACGGCCCGCGAAGGCGTTGTGACGCTTTGCAAGCATCCGTTCATGCATCGTCGCTATACTCTTTTTTGATTCGGGCAACCGCGGCCGTTTAGTCGCGTTCACTTGCGTTCACCAAACACGACACGCACAGGCGAGCCGAGCCGCAATCGCACGAACGTATTCCTCTGTCACCCTCAGACTAACGGACCGCTCATGACCCAAAACTCGATGCTGAACTCGCTTCCTGCCTGGTCGGCGCTCCAGTCGCATTACGATGCCATTTCCGGCGAGCGCCTGCGCGACTGGTTCGCGCCGCAGAACGATGCCGCGCCGACGCGCGCCGAGCGCCTCACCTTTCAGGGCGGCGGCCTCGCAATCGACTTCTCCAAGAACCGCGTCAAGGACGAAACGCTGAAGTTGCTCGTCGAGGTCGCGCAGCAGGCCAAGGTCACCGAACGCCGCGACGCGATGTTCCGTGGCGATATCGTCAACATCACCGAGCAGCGCGCGGTGCTGCATACGGCGCTGCGCGCGCAGTCGCCCGACGCGCCTTTCTACGAGCAGGTGCAGAAGGAAAAGGCCAAAATGGCCGCCTTCTCCGATCGCGTGCGCGACGGCTCCTGGAAAGGCTATACCGGCAAACGCATCCGCCATGTGGTGAACATCGGCATCGGCGGCTCGGACCTCGGGCCGAAGATGGTCGTGCACGCGCTGCATCATCTCGCCTCGAAAGATCTCGACACGCACTTCGTCTCGAACGTCGACGGCGCCGATCTCTGGAACGTCCTTCAGCAAGTCGACGCCGAAGAGACGCTCGCGATCATCGTCTCCAAGACCTTCACGACGCTCGAAACGATGACCAACGCGCACTCGATGCGCGACTGGTTCCTGAAGTCCGGCTGTCCCGAAGATCAACTGTCGAAGCATTTCGTCGGGGTATCGGCGAATCCGGCCGAGGTCGTGAAGTTCGGCATCGCCAAGGAAAACGTCTTCGAGATGTGGGACTGGGTCGGTGGCCGCTACTCGCTGTGGTCGGCGGTCGGCCTTTCGATCATGCTGTCGGTCGGTCCGCAGAATTTCGACGCGCTGCTGCAAGGCGCGGCGGCGATGGACGAGCACTTCCGCACCGCGCCGCTCGACAAGAATCTGCCCGTGCTGATGGGCATGATCGGCATCTGGTATCGCAACTTCTTCGGCTCGCAAAGCGATCTGGTCGCGCCGTATTCGCAGGCGCTGCACTATCTGCCTTCGTATCTCCAGCAACTGGAGATGGAAAGCAACGGCAAGTCCGCGCGGCTAGACGGCAAGATGGTCGACTATCCGACCGCCGCCGTGATCTGGGGCGAGCCGGGCACGAACGGCCAGCACGCGTTCTTCCAGATGCTGCATCAGGGCCCGACGATCATTCCGATCGACTTCATCGCGGTGCTGACGCCGGAACATCCGCTTGTCGATCATCACGCGAAACTGCTCGCCAACTGCTTCGCGCAAAGCGAGGCGCTGATGCTCGGCCGCACGCTGGAAGAAGCGAAGAAAGTGGCGGGTCCGGGCAAGGAAGAACTGGCGACGCATCTGAGCTTCCCCGGCAACCGGCCCACCACGACGATCATGCTCGACGCCCTCACGCCGCAAACGCTCGGCGCGCTCATCGCGCTCTACGAGCACAAGGTGCTCGTGCAGGGCACGGTGTGGGACATCAACTCGTTCGATCAGTGGGGCGTGGAGCTCGGCAAGATTCTCGGCAAGGTCGTCGAGGCCGATATCACCGCCGCGAGCGCCGATCCGGCCAAGCATGACTCGTCGACGTCCGCGTTGATCGCGCGTGCGCGCGCGGCGTTGAAGCGTTAAGGCTCGCTGTAGGTTCGTGGCCCGCAGTGCTTCGGCGTTGCGGGCTTTTTCATACGCTCAGGCCGTTCACGAGCCGCCCGGCTTCGATCGTCACCGTGGCGTCGCAACGCTCGGCCAGCTCGGCATCATGCGTGACGAGCACGAGCGTCGCGCCATTGCGACGGTTCATCTCGAACATCAGGTCGATGATCGCGTAGCCGGTGGTGGCGTCAAGGCTGCCGGTGGGTTCGTCGGCGAAAAGTACGGCCGGATGCGTGACGAAGGCACGCGCGAGCGCAACGCGCTGCTGTTCGCCGCCCGAAAGCAGCTTCGGATAATGGCCGGTGCGCTGGGACAGCCCGACTTGATCGAGCAGCGATCGCGCGCGCGCCGCGATTTCGCCGTGCGGTATCTCCGCGCGCAATTCGAGCGGCAGCATCACGTTTTCGAGCGCGGTCAGATGCGGCATCAACTGGAACGACTGGAACACGAAACCGACCGCGCCGCTGCGCAGCGCGGCGCGCTCGTCTTCGTTCAACGCGGACAGTTCCTTGCCGAGCAGACGAACCGAGCCCTCGCTCGCGCTGTCCAACCCGGCAAGCAGACCGAGCAGTGTCGACTTGCCCGAGCCTGATGCGCCGACGATCGCCACGCTGCTGCCCTTCGCGATCGACAGATCGATCTGATCGAGAATCGTGAGCTCGCCCGTTGCGTCCTTCACCCGCTTGCTTAAACCCCGTACTTCGATGACCGGCTCGATATTGTTTTGCATGGACACTCTGAAAAAGAACTGGCGCGGCTTCGTTCCCGCAATCGCATTGATGGCGGCATGGTCCGGGACCGCGCATGCCGCCGATGCGCAGGCAGCCACGCAACCCAAACCCGCGATCGTCGTGCTAGGCGATAGCCTGTCGGCCGAATACGGCCTGCCGCGCGACACGGGCTGGGTGAATCTCTTGCGCGAGCGTCTGGCGAAGGAGCGTCTCGATTATAGCGTCGCCAATTCGAGCATCAGCGGCGACACCACGAGCGGCGGCCGCGCGCGGCTGACCGCCGTGCTGTCCCGCATCAAGCCGGACGTCGTGATCGTCGAGCTCGGCGCGAACGATGCGCTGCGCGGCGTTCCGCTTGCCACGACGGAAACGAATCTGCGCGGTATTGTCGATGCGTCGCAGGCGGCGCATGCGAAGGTTTTACTCATCGGCATGTACGTTCCGCCCAATTACGGCCCCGACTATTCGCAAAAGTTCCACGCGGTGTACGAGCGCATCGCGAAGGAAAAGAAAGTGTCGCTCGTGCCCTTCCTGCTTGCCGGCATTGCTGACAAGCCTGCCATGTTTCAGGCCGACCAGATTCATCCGACAGTGCAGGCCCAGCCATTGCTATTGGATAACGTCTGGCCAATCTTGAAACCCTTGCTGGGCGCAAGCGCCGCGCATTGAAGACGACGCGCCGGCCCGCGACAGCTTTTCCAACAACGCGGAACATGGCCACGATTCAGTCATCTGAGACTTTCGCGTCACTCTTATAACCCCGCTCGTCATATGAGCGACTCTACAAGGAGGTCACGTGAAACTTGCCCCTCTTCTCGCCCTGACCGTTGCGATCTCGGCGTGCGCCGCGCAACCGCCCGCCGGCGTGCAGCAAGTCGGCACGAGCCAGAAAGAGCCGAAGGTCATTGCGCAATGCGTCGCCCAGAAGTGGGCCGACAAGTCGCAGCAGCAGGTCGTTTCGCAGGATACGCTCGCGAACGACAAGGCCGTCGACGTGTACGTTCCCGGCCAGCAGCCGCCGAACGGCGCAGCGGCCATCATTCACCCGGCGTGGTCCGGTCCGGGTTCGTGGGTCGGTTTCCGCGCCTCGGGTGCGGCCGGCAGTCAGGCAACCGGCGACATTCAGGCTTGCCTGTAAGCAGCGCTCGGTTGTGCGCTTGCCGCGCGTTCATGGCGGCATAGCCCAAACAAAAGCCCCGCATCCTTTCAGATGCGGGGCTTTTTCCATGATCGCGGAGCCGATCAGTTCGATGACGGCGGCGGAGCCTGGCTCAGCTTGACCTTCGAGCGCGCCTTCAACGAGTTGAGATACGCTTCCATTTCGGCCTGCGCATACACCTGCGCCACCTGCTGTTGCGCGCCCGTGAGACGGTCGGCTGCGACCGGCGCCGCTTTCTCGATGCCGTTCACACGGTAGATCGCGTAACCGCTCGCACCGAGGTCCACACCGACATAAGCCGGCAGCTTCGACGCATCCGCCTTGAAGATCGCGCTCAGCGCGGCGGGCGGCAAGCCCTGCGCGTCGTTACGCGATACCGTGATCGGCGATGTGAAGCCTTCGGTGGACTTCGACTTCTGCAGGTCCGCGAGCTTCGCCTCGCCTTCCTTCCTCGCCATGGCGGCGGCCATTTCCGCAATGACCTTCTTGCGCACGTCCTCCTTCACCACGTCGAACGGGGGAACGGTCGACGCTTTGTAGTCGGTCACACGCGCGGCGATCAGCGTACTGTTGCCGACATCCATCGCCTGCGTGTTGTTGCGGTCCTTCACCGAGTCCGGCGCGAAGACGGCTGCGAGGAACTTCGGATTGTTGAGCGGACTGTCCTGCGGCAACTGAGGGTTCGGCTTCGGGCCGACTGTCGCGGTCTGGATCGTCAGCTTGTATTTGTCGGCCGCGGGTTGCAGCGTCTTCGCCTTCTCATAGACGAGATCGGTGAAGCCTTGCGCGTTGTCAGCGAAGCCCTTCGTGCCTTGCTGAGCCGCGTAGTCCTTCGCGATCGCATCCTTCACTTCATCGAATGGTTTCGTCGCGCCAGGCTTCACGTCGGTCGCCTGGATGATGTGATAGCCGAAGTCCGACTCGACGATATTGCTCACTTCGCCCTTCTTGAGACCGAAGGCGGCGTCGTCGAAAGCCTTGCCGCCGGCGATCTGACCGCGCGCGAAGTAGCCGAGATCGCCGCCCTTGCTCGCCGAGCCCGGATCGTCCGAATTTTTCTGCGCGACTTGCGCGAACTGGTCCGGATGCGCCTTGACCTGCGCCAGCAGTTCTTCGGCCTTCTGTTTTGCCTTCGCCTTGTCGGCCGCGCTCGCGTCCTTCGGTGCGTTCACGAGAATGTGGCTCGCGCGCACTTGGGCTTCCGTGCGATAGCGCTGGATGTTGTCGTCGTAATACTTCTTGAGATCGGCGTCGGTCGCCTTCGACGCTGCAGCGATCGACGACGGCGACAGCACGAGGTACTGGATCGTGGCGGTCTCCGGCGTCGCAAAGTCGTTGCGATGCGCTTCGTAGTAGGCCGTGAGCTGCGCGTCCGTCGGCTGGATTTTCGCGGTGTAGTCAGCCGCGCGCAAGGACAGACCCTGCACCGAGCGCTTCTGCTCGGCGAGTTCAGTCAGGCTCTGCGCGAGCGCTTTCGACGTGAACGACGTCGCCTGGATGCTGCCCGGAATCTGGTCGGTCGCGATTTGATAGCGCATGCGTTCGTCGTATTGCGCGGGCGTCATGCCCTGCATGGCGAGCAGTTGCTTGTAGCGTTCGAGGTCGATCGTGCCGTCGGGATTCTTCAGCGACGAGATCACCGGATCGGAAAGCAGCGCGCGACGCACGGCGTCATCCGACGCGGTCAGATGCAGGCGTTGCGTTTCGTCGGCCATGGCGCGCTGCTGCACGAGGCTGTCGACCATCGCGGCGCGCGTTTCGGGCGAATCGAACATCTTGGCGTCGAACTGCGAACCGAGCATCGAGCGGGCGCGATCCACTTGCTGGCGGAAAGCGCTGTCGAATTCGGCGCGCGTGATCTTGTGGCCGTTTACGCTGGCGACGTAAGAACTTTCGTCGAAATAGTTGCTGAATCCCTGGATCCCGACCATGCCCAGACCGGGCACGATGATCAGGATCAGCAGAGCCATCATCAGGCGCTGGTGATTACGGAAGAAGTCGAGCATGCGTAGCGCTGCGTAGTCAGAACAAAACGCTCGATATTACAACAGTGGCAGAGGAAAAGGCGAAAGGTGGTGGGCGAATGGACTTTCCGGCAGACGACAGATGCGGAGTCGAACCCTCGAATCGATGCGAATTGTTTTATCTATCAGGCATTTAACCCGCGATTGGGTCAAATTGCGTAATCGTCGCGCTGTGATGATTAGCACTCTTGATGGAGAGGCAAACGCGACAAGCGCGCGGCGAAAAACAAAAAGTCCCGCACGCTTCGCAGCCTGCGGGACTTTCATGTTCGATTCTGGCGGAGCGGACGGGACTCGAACCCGCGACCCCCGGCGTGACAGGCCGGTATTCTAACCAACTGAACTACCGCTCCTGGGTAGCGCGCAATGAATTGAAACCTGGTGGGTGCTGAGAGGCTCGAACTCCCGACCTACGCCTTGTAAGGGCGCCGCTCTACCAACTGAGCTAAGCACCCGGTTCGCAATTCATCCGGTTTGCGCAGCGCTGAATTCAAAACTTCGTTTTGCGAAGCCCGTATCCAGCGAGTCCGCTAGTTTAGCGCATCCTTCAGCGCTTTGCCAGGGCGAAATTTCGGGACCTTCGCGGCCTTGATCTTGATCGCATCGCCGGTGCGCGGATTGCGGCCCGTGCGCGCGGTGCGCTTGCCAACGGCAAACGTGCCGAAGCCGACCAGCGTCACCGTGCCGCCCTTCTTCAGCGTCGCGCGCACGCCGCCGATCACCGCTTCGAGCGCGCGGCCGGCAGCGGCCTTGGAGATATCGGCATGCTGCGCGATATGGTCGATCAGTTCCGTCTTGTTCATTGTGATCCCCGAATCAGTATTGGCACGTTGTAATCGATCTGGTCCCGCATCGATGCGAATGGCATCTCGATAAGTTTGGATGCGGCGCTCATTTAACTTAGCCGAAAGAACCGTGTCAACGGGGGTTGAGCCTTATTCGGCGAGGGTTTGCGGTGCTTTAGAAGACCTCTTCGAAAAGCCGCGCGCAAAAAGAAAAACCCGCGAGCGTGAGCCCGCGGGTTTTAGCGTCGATCACGCAACACGGCGATAAAGCCGTGCTGCCCGATGCGCGCGTCAGTGCTTCACGAACTCACCCGATGCGGGCGCGTCCTTCTGCTGCTCGGCCGCCACCGGCGTCGCCTTCGCCTCTTCTTCAGGCAAGGATTCCGGCGTGCGTTCGAGCGCCAATTCCAGCACGCGATCGATCCAGCGAACCGGCACGATCTCGATGGCGTTCTTCACGTTGTCGGGAATGTCGGCCAGATCCTTCGTGTTTTCCTCGGGGATCAGCACGAGCTTGATGCCGCCGCGATGCGCCGCAAGCAGCTTCTCCTTCAACCCGCCGATCGGCAGCACTTCGCCGCGCAGCGTGATTTCGCCCGTCATCGCGACATCCGCGCGAACCGGAATGCCCGTCAGCACCGACACCAGCGCCGTGGTCATCGCGATACCGGCGGACGGACCGTCCTTCGGCGTCGCGCCTTCCGGCACGTGGATGTGAATGTCCTTCTTCTCGAAGGATTCATCTGTGATGCCCAAACGCCGCGAGCGCGAACGCACCACCGAGCGCGCCGCTTCGACGGATTCCTTCATCACGTCGCCGAGCGAACCCGTGCGGATCACGCCGCCCTTGCCGGGCATCACCGCCGCTTCGATCGTCAGCAGATCGCCGCCGACTTCCGTCCACGCGAGGCCCGTCACCTGACCGATCTGGTTTTCCTTCGCGGCCAGACCGAAGTCGTACTTGCGCACGCCGAGGAAGGTGTCGAGGTTCGAACCGTCGACCTTCACCGCGCCTTCGGCCTTCTTCAACAGCAGCATCTTCACGACCTTGCGGCAGATCTTCGATATTTCACGCTCGAGCGAACGCACGCCCGCTTCACGCGTGTAGTAGCGAATGATGTCGCGGATGGCTTGCTCCGTGACGTCGATCTCGCCGTCCTTCAGGCCGTTGTTGCGCTTCTGCTTCGGCAACAGGTAACGCGTCGCGATGCTGACCTTCTCGTCTTCCGTGTAACCCGACAGGCGGATGACTTCCATCCGGTCGAGCAGCGGCGGCGGAATGTTCAGCGAGTTCGACGTCGCGACGAACATCACGTCCGACAGGTCGAAGTCCACTTCGATGTAGTGGTCCGCGAACGTGTGGTTCTGTTCCGGATCGAGCACTTCGAGCAGCGCGGAAGCCGGATCGCCGCGGAAATCCATGCCCATCTTGTCGACTTCGTCGAGCAGGAAGAGCGGATTGCGCACGCCGACCTTGGACAGGCTCTGCAGAATCTTGCCGGGCATCGAGCCGATATACGTACGACGGTGACCGCGAATCTCCGACTCGTCATGCACGCCGCCCAGCGCCATGCGTACGAACTTGCGATTCGTCGCGCGGGCGATCGACTGCCCGAGCGAGGTCTTGCCGACGCCCGGAGGCCCGACGAGGCACAGAATCGGCGCCTTCACCTTCTCGACGCGTTGCTGAACCGCGAGATACTCGAGAATGCGTTCCTTCACTTTCTCGAGACCGAAGTGGTCTTCGTCGAGCACGCGCTCGGCGTTCGTGAGGTCGTTGTTGACCTTGCTCTTCTTGCGCCACGGCAGGCCGATCAGCGTGTCGATGTAATTGCGCACGACGGTCGCTTCCGCGGACATCGGCGACATGAGCTTCAGCTTCTTGAGCTCGGCATCGGCCTTCTTCTTGGCTTCCTTCGGCATACGCGCGGCGGTGATGCGCTTCTCGAGTTCCTCGAGATCCGCACCCTCTTCGCCTTCGCCCAGTTCCTTCTGGATGGCCTTGACCTGTTCGTTCAGGTAATACTCGCGCTGGCTCTTTTCCATCTGGCGCTTCACGCGGCCACGGATGCGCTTCTCGACCTGAAGAATGTCGATCTCGGCTTCGAGCTGGGCGAGCAAATGCTCCAGCCGCTCGATCACAGGGAACATCTCGAGGATGTGCTGCTTCTGATCGAGCTTGAGCGGCAGATGCGCGGCGATGGTGTCGGCAAGACGACCCGCTTCGTCGATACCCGACAGCGAGGTCAGGATCTCCGGCGGAATCTTCTTGTTGAGCTTCACGTACTGATCGAATTGCGAAACGATCGCGCGGCGCAGCGCTTCGGTTTCAGCGCTGTCGGCGTGATCCGGCTCGAGCGGCATCACGTCGCTCGAGAACTGCGTTTCCTGCTCTTCGATCGAGAGCGTTTTGGCGCGTTGCAGGCCTTCGACGAGCACCTTCACCGTGCCGTCAGGCAGCTTCAGCATTTGCAGGATGTTGGCGACACATCCCACTTCGTACATGTCCTTTTCGGTCGGTTCATCTTTCGCCGCCGTCTTCTGGGCGACGAGCATGATGTGCTTGCCGCCTTCCATCGCGGCTTCGAGGGCCTTGATCGACTTGGGCCGCCCGACGAAGAGCGGAATCACCATATGCGGGAAAACGACTACGTCGCGCAGCGGGAGCAGCGGCAGCGTAATGCGTTCCTGCGGGAGGAGTTGGGTTCCTGACATTTCATTTCCCCATTAATGGAATCAGTTCAGTCGTAAGTAAGGCCGTTCAGAGCTATTGCAAGCCTTTATCGGAAGGGAAAAGTCGGTAGTCAAAGATCGCGTCAGTAACGTCCACAAGATAAACCGAAAAAAATAAAAGGCCGTTCACGTCGCCATGAACGGCCTTTCGCCGACACACAGCCTGCTTCAGTTCGATCCAGCTACCTTGGGTGCGTCTTCGTAGATGAGCAGCGGTTTGCCGTCGCCGTCGATCGTGTTGTCGTCGACGATCACCTTCGAAACGCCCTTCATGGTCGGCAGTTCGTACATCACGTCGAGCAACGCCTGTTCCAGAATCGAACGCAGGCCGCGCGCGCCGGTCTTGCGGCGAATCGCCTTCTGCGCGATGGCCTGCAGCGCCGCCGGACGGATCTCCAGTTCTACGCGTTCCATCGCGAAGAGCTTGTGATACTGCTTCACGAGCGCGTTTTTCGGCTCGATCAGAATCTTCACGAGCGCGGCTTCGTCGAGCTTGCCGAGCGTCGCCACGACGGGCAGACGGCCGATCAGCTCGGGAATCAGGCCGAACTTGATCAGATCTTCCGGCTCGACGTCACGCAGCACTTCGCCCGCGTCGCGATCCTGCTTGCTCTTCACGCTCGCGCCGAAACCGATACCAGTCTTCTCCGTGCGATCGGTGATGACCTTTTCCAGGCCGTCGAACGCGCCGCCGCACACGAACAGGATGTTGGTCGTATCGACCTGGATGAAATCCTGATTCGGGTGCTTGCGTCCGCCTTGCGGCGGCACCGACGCCATCGTGCCTTCGATCAGCTTGAGCAGCGCCTGCTGCACGCCCTCGCCCGACACGTCGCGCGTGATGGACGGGTTGTCGGACTTGCGGCTGATCTTGTCGATTTCGTCGATGTAAACGATTCCGCGCTGCGCCTTGTCGACTTCGTAGTTGCAGTTCTGCAGCAACTTTTGAATGATGTTCTCGACGTCCTCGCCGACGTAACCGGCTTCGGTCAGCGTCGTTGCGTCCGCGATCACGAACGGCACGTTCAGCATGCGCGCAAGCGTCTGCGCGAGCAGCGTCTTGCCCGAACCGGTCGGTCCGATCAAGAGGATGTTGCTCTTCGACAGCTCGATTTCGTCTTTCTTGTCGAGATGCTTGAGACGCTTGTAGTGGTTGTACACGGCCACCGCGAGAATTTTCTTCGCGCGTTCCTGGCCGATCACGTACTGATTGAGGATATCGCTGATTTCCTGCGGGCTCGGCAGGTCTGACTTGGTCAGCCCGGCCTCATCCGCCGCGCCAGCCGCCTCGTCGCGAATGATCTCGTTGCACAGGTCGATACATTCATCGCAGATGAACACCGACGGCCCAGCGATGAGTTTTTTCACCTCATGCTGGCTTTTGCCGCAGAACGAGCAATACAGCAGCTTTTCGCTACTGGAACCTTTTTTGTCCGCCATAAATGTGTAAGCCTCCGGACACTCTTGTTACATGATACGCCCTTCGATTCGCCCTCGCAGATTCGCACCTTGCGATAGCGAACGAAGCGCGTTCTGGCGTTGCGCCGCATGCGCGACTTCGCTACTGGGCCGGCACCGTCTCCGGGCGCCGGCGCGGCGCCGCTCCGGACGCCGTCAGGGACGCTTGTGAAGCACCTGGTCGACGAGGCCGTAAGCTTGCGCGTCGTCACCCGACATGAAGTTGTCGCGATCCGTGTCGCGCGCGATGCGCTCGACCGGCTGACCCGTGTGATGCGACAGCAACTGATTCAGACGTTCCTTCAGGTACAGGATTTCCCGCGCCTGGATTTCGATGTCCGATGCCTGACCGCGTGCGCCACCGAGCGGCTGGTGGATCATCACGCGCGCGTTCGGCAGCGCGACGCGCTTGCCCTTCGCGCCCGCCGCCAACAGGAACGCGCCCATGCTCGCGGCAAGTCCCATGCACAGCGTCGACACGTCCGGCTTCACGAACTGCATGGTGTCGTAGATCGCCATGCCGGCCGAGACCGAGCCGCCCGGGCTGTTGATGTACAGGCTGATGTCCTTGTCCGGGTTCTCGCTTTCGAGGAACAGCAGCTGCGCGACGACGAGGTTCGCCGACTGATCGTTCACCTCGCCGACGAGAAACACCACGCGCTCCTTCAGGAGGCGCGAGTAAATGTCATAGGCTCGCTCGCCGCGGCCGCTCGTCTCCACCACCATCGGAACGAGGCCGAGCGCCTGGGCTTCGAAGTCCCGCGTTGCGTGGGACGCCAACGTATCGAGCAATTCAGCGCGAAAGGTCATGCAATTTCCTTGTTCGGAATAGGGATACTGAACGACAAAGGAACATCCAGTAGAACGGCATGCAAACGCCCAAACTTTAATGCAAAAAAGGCGTGCGGGCCGTCAGTCCGACGACTCCGCACGCCCCCTGCCTATCGCGTCAGGCTTGCGCCGTTGCGCTGGCCAGTTCCTCGAAGCTGACTTCCTTGTCGGTCACTTTGGCCTTGCCCAGGACGAAATCGACGACGTTGCTTTCCACGACGTACGCTTCCATCTCGGCGAGGCGCTGCTGGTTCGAATAATACCAGCGGACGACTTCCTTCGGGTCTTCGTAGCTCTTGGCGAATTCGTCCACTTCAGCGCGGATCTGCTCGGGCTTCGCCTGCAGTTCGTTGGCCTTCACGAGTTCCGCCAGCACGAGGCCCAGCTTCACGCGGCGTTCGGCCTGCTCGGCGAACATTTCAGCCGGGATCGGTGCGTCGGCGGCGTTCGGCACGCCGCGCTGCTGCAGGTCCTGGCGGGCCATTTCGACGAGGCGCTGCTGATCCTGCTCGATCAGCGCCTTCGGCACGTCCAGCTCGGAAATCTTGAGCAGCGCGTCCATGACCTGATTCTTCACGATCTGCTGCGTGCGGCGCTTGGCTTCACGCTCCAGGTTGTCCTTGATCTCGGTGCGCATCTTCGTGAGATCGCCGTCTTCGATGCCGAGCGACTTCGCGAAGTCCGCGTTGATTTCCGGCAGATGCGGCCATTCGATCTTCTTGAGCGTGATCGTGAATTGCGCCGTCTTGCCCGCCACGTCCTTGCCGTGATAGTCCTCGGGGAACTTGAGGTCGAATTCGCGCGATTCGCCTGCCTTCAGGCCCGTTGCGGCCTGTTCGAACTCGGGCAGCATGCGGCCTTCGCCCAGCACGAACGCGAAGTCCTGCGCGCTGCCGCCTTCGAACGCGACGTCGTCGATCTTGCCGACGAAGTCGAGCGTCACGCGGTCGCCGTCGGCTGCTGCCGTGCTCGGGCCGCCGTCGCCGTGCTCGCCGGCTTCGCCGCGTGCGTGGAAGTGCACGCGCTGCTTGCGCAGGATGTCCAGCGTGCGGTCGACTTCGGCTTCGGAGATGGTCGTGACCGTGCGTTCGATTTCAGCGGTGGCCACGTCGCCGAGATTCACTTCGGGATAGACCTCGAAGGTCGCGTCGAACGCGTAGGCGTCGGTGGCGTCTTCCGACTTCGGCGCGAAGCTCGGCTGGCCCGCGACGCGCAGGTTCTCGGCGCGCGTGACGTCGAAGAATTCCTTACCGACCTTGTCGCTCAGCACTTCGGCCTCGACCTGACCGGCATACTGCTGCGTCACCATCTTGAGCGGCACCTTGCCCGGGCGGAAACCCGGCATGCGCACGTTCTTGGCCAACTGGCGGATGCGCGAATCCACTTCCTTCTGCACGGTGTCCTTCGGCAGGGAAATGGTCACGCGGCGTTCGAGCTTGCCGAGGTTCTCAACTACGTTAGCCATGGCTGAAATCGTCCTAGAGTAAATCGTAAATTCGGTGTTCGGTTCTTCCGCGGTTCTAAAGGCGCGGGTCCGGGTGCGGACTCTGCGTGAGCCGGCCGAAAGCGACGCCAGGCGCCCGAAGCGCACGCAATGCGCGCCTCGCGGCGGTGCCGGGTCGTCGCCCGACACGGTGTCAGTCAACAGAGCCAAGCATTTTAGCAAACAAATGGCGAGGGGCCGGACAACGGAGCCGCGAACCTGCCGTTTCTGCTGAATTTGGCCGAAAAAGCGCCCGTTTTTGGGACGGATTCTGGCGTAAATCCGCGTTTTCCCGACGCGCTCGCGCGCGCACAATTCCCGCTATCGGCGCGCCGCTATTTTGCGTCGCGCGCCGCGCTGATAAGCTTGCCGGCGCATGATTCACGCGACGAAGCCGCGCGGCGCGCAATCCATTGCCGCAAGGCATGAGAAGCATGCAACAAGTGCATGAATCGGGCCTCGCTGCGCTTCCGATCGCTCCTTCAACACCAGAACATTCGAGACACCATGCCTAACGCCACGTCTGCTGCTCCTGTAGTTGTCATCGCTCCCGACTCTTTCAAGGGCTCGCTGTCCGCGGAAGGGGTCGCGAACGCCATCGCGGAAGGCATCAGGCGCGCGCGGCCGGACGCCGACATCCGCATCCGCCCGATGGCCGACGGCGGCGAAGGCACGCTCGACGCGATGCTCTCGGCGGGCGGCGAGCGCCGCATGCTGAACGTGCGCGGCGCGGCCGCCGCGCGCCGCGATGCCGCCACGGGTCTGCTCGCCGACGGCGGCGCGATCGTCGAGACGGCGGAAGTCGTCGGCATCACGGACCCGGACGGGATGGCGGTGCCCGTCACCGAACGCAGCACGCTCGGCATGGGCGAAGCCATTCGCGCGCTGCTCGATTCCGGCGCGCGCACGTTCTACGTCGCGCTCGGCGGCAGCAGCACGAACGACGGCGGCGCGGGCCTGCTCGTCGGCCTCGGTCTGAAGCTCTTCGATGCGGCCGGCAAGGAACTGGCGCCGGTGCCGTCGGCGCTCGCGCAGATCGCGCGCATCGACGCGTCGGGGCTCGATCCGCGCGTGAAGGATGCGCAGTTCGTCGGCATGTCGGACGTCGACAATCCGCTCAACGGCGATCACGGCGCGACCGCGATCTTCGGTCCGCAGAAAGGCGTGACGCCGGAACAGGTCGCGACGATCGACGCCGCCCTCGCCCATTTCGCCGATCTGCTCGAACCCGCGATGGGCGTCGCGAAGCGCAACGAACCCGGCGCGGGCGCGGCGGGCGGGCTCGGCTTCGCGCTGCATATGCTCGGCGCGCGCTTCGAGACGGGCGCCGAAGTGGTCGCGCGCGAAATCGGGCTGGATGCCGCGCTCGAAGGCGCGAACTGGCTGATCACCGGCGAAGGCCGCTCCGACGTGCAGACGCTGCACGGCAAGGCGCCGTTCATCGCTTGCAAGCACGCGCGCGACCAGGGCGTGCCAGCGACGCTGCTGTCGGGCGCCGTCGATTCGGCCGCGCTGCCGCGCCTTTCCGAATTCTTCAGCGGCTGCTTCTCGCCCGCGCCGGGCCCGATCACACTCGACACGGCGATCCGGGACGCCGCGCGCCTGCTCGCCAACGAAGCCGAGCAGCTCACGCGGCTGAGGTTCGGTTCGGTCTGAGTCCGGACGACGCGCGCGGGCGCCTCAGGCCACCGCGCGCCTCAAGCCGAACGCAAGCCGGTCCAGGCACCAGACGGCGAGCATCGTCGCGCCCATCAGCGGGAAGATCATGCCGAGCACGGTCAGGCCGCCGCGCCATGCGCGCATGGGCGCACGCTTGACCGGCCGTGCCGGCGCGCCGAGTTCGCGCGTGGGCCGGCGCTTCATCCACATGATGAAGCCCGTCACCGCGAGCGCGGCGAGCCCGAGCGAGATCGCCGAGCAGACGATCTGGTTCGCGAGCCCGAAGTAGCGCCCCATATGCAGCGACGTGCCATACGAAATCCACTGCGCGACGCCTCCATAGCTCGCGTAGTCGATATCGGACAGCACGCGGCCGCTGTATTGATCGATATGCAGCGTGCGCTCGTCACGCGGATCGGCGGGAAAATACGACACCGTGTAGACGCCGGACGGTTTGGCCGGCAGCGCGATGCCGTAGTCGTCGGTGACGCCGTTTTTCGCGGCGAGCGCGACTACGTCGTCGATCGAGACGCGCGCGGCCGGCGCCGGCGCATGCGCGCTGTCCGGCAGGTTCGTCGCACCGACGGCCCACGGCGTCTGCTGCAACGGCAGATCGTCCATCTTCATCTGCATACCGTGCATCGCGTGTTCATCGCCTGGCTTTCCCGCTGCGCCGGGCGCGGTCGAATGCACGTGCGCCTCGCCCCACGCGCCCTTCGGATAACCGAGCGATGCTGATGTCGCGAGCGCCTTGAACTGCTTGCCCCACGATCCCGACCACGGCAATCCCGACAGCACGAAGAACAACGCGCCGATGGCGAGCCACACGCCGCCGACCGCATGCAGATCGCGCCACCACGCGCGGCCCTGCAGCGACAGACGCGGCAGCCACACACCGCCCTGTCGGGCATTCGACCGGCTGGGCCACCACAGCGCGATGCCCGTGCCGATCATCACGAGCGTCCAGCAGCCCGCCAGCTCCATCACGAGCTCGCCGGTCTTGCCGAGCATCAGCCCGCGATGCAGATTGCGCACCTGCTTCATCAGCCGATGTTCGACCGAAAGCGTGCCGAGCACGGCGCCATCGTAGGGATTCACATATACGCTTTCGCTCTCGCCCGACGGCAGACGAAAAACGAACTCGGCGCTGCGCGTGCGATCGGCTTCGATCTGCGCGAGCGTCGGCACGGCGCCGCGCGGCTCGTTCGCCGCGGCCTTCGCGAGCAGCACCTCGCGTGAAAGCTGCGGGCCATGGGTATCGGTGACGACCATCCTGTCGCGATACAGCAGCGGTTCGATCTGCGGCTGGAAGCAGTAGATCGTGCCGGTGATCGCGAGCACGATGAGCAGCGGCATCACGAAGAGGCCCGCGTAGAAATGCCAGCGCCAGAGCGTGCGGCGATGCGCGATGACCTGCGCGTTCGACGTTGCCTCTGCCGCGTTCAAGTTGGGTGCAAGCATGACGATTCTCGTTGAATAGGTGCGTTTTCGGTTGAAGGACATCAGATGCCGATGCGTCCTTCGAGATAGAACGTGCGCCCCGCATACGGATGGAATACGTAGTAGCGCTTGTCGAACAGGTTGTCGACGCCGACGCCCAGTTCCGTGCGCTTCGTCGGCTTCCAGGTGAACTTCGCGTCGACGACTGCGTACGTGCTCGTGCCGCCGTAGGTGTTCGGATTGACGTCGGTGTTCGTGAGCGTGTTGTATTGCCGCCCCGAGTAACGTACCGCGAGCGTCGTCGCCGTATTCCCGGGCGTGTGATACGTCGCCGCCACGTTCGCGCGCCACAGCGGAATGCGATAGAAGTACTTGCCCACCGATGCCGGATTGCCGCTGTTCGCGAGAATCTTCGACTGCGTGTACGCGGCGTTTGCGATGAGATCGAGCCCGCGCAGCAGCACGTCCTGTCCTTCGTAAGCGAACTCGACGCCGCGCGAACGCACCTTGTCGATATTCTGGAAGTTCGTGACGTTCGGAATGACGGTCGTGTTGATCTGGCTGAAGATCGTGTTCTTGACGTCGTCCTGAAAGAGCGTGAAGCGATACAGCCCGTTGCCGCGCACCCATTCGGCCGTCAGTTCCTTGGACAAGTCGTCTTCGGGCTTCAGGTTCGGATTGTTGTTGACGATCGAGATGCCGTTGATCTGCCCTTGAAACAGCTCGCCGACGGTCGGAAACCGGTACGCGCGCCCGACCGAAGCGCGCAATGTCAGGTCCTGCGTCACATCGAACGACAGCGACGCTTTCGGCGACCAATGGCTCTGGCTCGCGTCCTGATACCCGAGCGCGGTCGAGCCGACCGCGCGCGTGCCGTCATACGCGTTCCAGTTCTCATAACGCACGCCGTAGGTGAACGCCCAGCGCGGCAGAAAGCGCCACGCGTCCTGCGCGTAGAGCGCCTGCGTGCGCGTGCGTCCGCCGAACGAATTGGCGAACGACACGCCCGCGCCATCGCGCCACGCACTCGTGTTCGAGGTGACGTTGTCGAGAAAATAGTTGTCGTAGTGATAGCCGAACGACAACGCGTGCGCGGCGAGGCCCGAGCGCGCGGTCGGCGTCCAGCTCGTGCGCAGATCGAGCGACTTCCAGCCCGAACCGCTGCCGTCGGTTAGCGTGCCGGGGCCGTCGCCGGGCACGCCGGAACTCGCCGTGCGCGCGATGCTCTGCGTGATGTCGAAGTACGATGCGATCGCCTCGGCGTTCCAGCCCGTGTCGTTGTGCGTGCGCAAGGACACCCCATAGAGGAAGTTCTCGCTCGACCCCATGCTCGGCGCGAACGTCGCGGCCGGAATGACGTACTCGAAACCGCCGATGTTCACGCGGCCGCTGTACACCGGGTTGCCGGCGGCATCGCGCAGAAAGGTCTGCGTGTCGCTGTTGTACTTCTGATGCCAGTAGCCGAGCGTGAAGCCCGCCTGCAGCGTGTTCGTGAGATCGTAGGCGAGCTTCACGCGCACCTGATCCTGAAACGTGCGCGTGATGCCTTCGCTCGACGTGCCGAGCACCGCGGTGCGCGCGTTGAACTGGTCGTTGTAGAAGGTCGCGCCCGTGACCGGCGTGTCGGCGGCCGTGGCGGGCGTTTTCGATTGCGCGAGCGTCGCGAACTGCAGCGGCTGCCCCGTGTTCTCCAGATGATCGACGCCGATCAGGAACGACAGCTTGCCGATGCGGTCGCCGACCGTCGCCGTCGTGTTGGTGCCGTTGAAGTTGCGGTTCACGCCGAAGAGATCGAAGTGCTGCGTGAAGCCCTGCACTTTCGCGTCGGCTTCGAACTGGGTCGGCATTCGCGTCGTGATCGCGATGGTAGCGCCGATCGAATTGCCGGGATACAGCGCCGAGTACGGGCCGTAGATGACATCGGTGCGCTCGATGTCGTCGGCGAAGACCATCGACCAGCGCGGCGCGAACGTCCAGGTGTTGCCGAGGAAGTTGCTGAGCAGGAGGCCATCGGCATAGACGAGGCCGCGCGCCGTCTGCGAGTTGCTCGTGCCGCGCACGGCGATGGTCGCATTGGGATCGCCGATGAAGCGTTTGCGCACGGCCATGTTCGGCGCGTACTTGAGCACGTCTTCGGGCGTCGTCACGTTCCAGTACTGAAACTGGTCGGCGGTGACGGTGTTGACGCTCGCGGGCAGATTGGGATCGAGCGGCGATGCCCGCGATCCGGCTTGGGCCGTGACGACGACCGGCGCCAGCGTGGCGTCGTTCGAACTGGAGGGCGCGGCGCTATCGGCCTGCGCGGTCGGGACCGGTGTATCCGGTGCGGGAGAAGCGGCCGCGGACAAGGCCGCGTGCGCCATCAGCGATAGCGGCAGCCAGGCGCGTGCGTGCGCCGCGGCACGGCGGCGCGAACGCCGTCGCGCTCGCGTGGTGAGCGTGAACATCGAGAATTCCTGAAAAGGCTGACGAGCGATCGCGCGCATACGTCGCGTACATCGCGCTCATGTGCGCGATGTACGTCGAGGCGATCGGACGAAGGACGGTTTCAGGACAGGACGGGTGGCGCGCGCGGACTCGCGGCGTTGAAGGATTTCGACGAGACAGTGTCGATGACCACGAAGCTCGAAACGCGCGTGACGCGCTCGACGCGCACGGCGTTATTCGCGGCGCCCGTGGCGATCGGCAGATTGTGCGCGAGCAGTCCGCAATACGAACAGGCGTCGAAATGGCTCGCGGCGTCGTGGTGACCACCGTGCCCGGCGTCCTCCTGCGCGACCGCGTGATGCCCTTCGTGCGCCTGCGCTTCCGGTGCGTCGACGGCGCACAGAATGGCTTCCGTATCGCTCGCCGCATTGCGCGCCGCGAGCGTCTGACTGATGACCGGCGCGACAATGGCGAGCCACATGGCGGCGATGCCGAGCCATGCGACGAAGCGATTGCGCGCGTTGCGGTTCATGAGGGAAGTTTGCGTGGCCGTGCGGAAGATTGAACGAGATTGTAGGCAGGCGTTCGGCAAGCCGCAATCTTGCAGTGCGTATGACCGGAATCGCTCGTCATCCGCGCGTCACGCCGCCATGTGCGGCGCCCGAAGCGTTGACGCATTTTCGCAGACATCGCCAGACGAATCGGTTAGAATTTCGGGCTTGGCACAGTGGACCGGTGCCGGACACGGCGGCAAACGCCGGGCGCCCAGCGCGCCTGCCGTGCTGCGAGGATGGCGAAATTGGTAGACGCACCAGGTTTAGGTCCTGACGCCCGCAAGGGTGTGGGGGTTCGAGTCCCCCTCCTCGCACCACACGAAACCCCTTTCATCGGCAAAGGGGTTTTTCGTTTTTGCGGCGGTTATTCCGTCTAAATGCTGAGTTCGCCCACTTCGACCATCATCACCTCGCCTTTATCCTGCGACCGTCCGTCGAAGTCGATGCCCGCACGGTCCATCACGCGCCTGATCTCCTCCGGTATCTGCTCGCTTGCGCGCGCAGCGGCGATCGGCCGGTCGACATGCGAAAGAAACCGCCGCACGCATGCCGGCTGCCAGAACACGAAGACGTTGAGCGGGTACGTGAGCTGGGCGTCGGCGCGGCGATGGGCGGTGATATGCAGGCCCACCGTCGGCGAGACGTGCATCTGGCGCGGACACACGCGAAAGTCGAAGCCGAAATCCGTCGCCACGCTCCTGACGAGATAAGGCAGGCAAGTTTCGCTGAATTGTTTGTTCTCGGATTTGCTCAAGGCCATGAGCGCCCTCCTGAGTCGATGGCGGCAGTCTCGCGCGCGCGGCGATGCGCGTCGGTGCTTCGGCACACAATCGCGCGGCGCGAGCGCGTTGGCAGCGAAGCCGCGCTTCGCCGGATAAAATGAGCGCCCGTGCGTCGGCCAGCGCCTGGCGAAGCCACAAAACAAAACCTCCCCCACCAGCCCCGTCCGTGAATTTCGACGATTATTGCCAGCAAAAGGCCGCCCCCGATGGTTCCGGCACGTACTACGCGCTGCGCCGCGCGCCGGTGTCGAGCCAGCCGCTTCTGACCGCGCTCTACGCGCTCTACCGCGAGCTCGAAGAGACCGTCAAGGAAACCAGCGATCCGGCCATCGGCCGCACCAAGCACGCGTGGTGGCAGAGCGAACTGGGCCGCCTCGACGGCGGCGAACCGACGCATCCCGTCACGAAGGCGTTGCGGGCGCACGCGGGCGACGCCGCGCATCCCGTTCTCGACGATGCCGGGCGCGCGTCGCTTGCCGCGGTCGTCGATGGCTTCGGCATGGATCTGGATCAGGCACGCTATCTCGACTGGCCCGGCCTCAGGCGCTATCTGGAGCAGACGGGCGGTGCGTTCGCGACGGCCATCGCACGCGCGAGTGCACGCGCTCCGGAGCAAGCCGCCGCGTGGGCCGCGCCGCTCGGCTCGGCGCTGTTGCTCGCCGAACGCGTTCAGGCCATCGGCGACGATGCGCGCCACGGCCGCATCTACATTCCGATCGACGAGATGCAGCGCTTCAACGTGACCGCCGCGGACATCATCAATCGCAAGTACAGCGATGCATTCACGGATCTCATGCGCTTTCAGACCGGACGCGCGCGGCAGGCGCTAACCGAAGCGCTCGCGGCCATCCCCGCTTCCGAGCGCGCGACGCAGCGTGTGCTGCGCGCGCAGGCGGCGCTGTCGCTCGCGCTGTTCGACGAGATCGAGCGGGAGAATTTCAAGGTGCTGCATCAGCGCATCGCGCTGACGCCGATCCGCAAGCTGTGGATCACGTGGCGCACGCGCTAGACGCGCAGCAGCGGTAGCGGCTCGACGCGCTGTCCGAGGATCGCGGCGGCATCGAATCTCCAGCAAGCAGGAATGGCCGTCGCATACAGCCTTCTCAGATCGACGCCGACCGGCAAGCCGCCGTCCGCGTCGAGCCGATCGAGCCGTGGCGGCATGCCGAAGAGGCCACCGCGCACGTTGCCACCCATCATGAAATGCGCCGCACCCGCGCCGTGCTCCGTGCCGCCTGCGGCATTTTCACGCGCGGCGCGTCCGAACTCCGAACGCGTCATCACGAGCGTGCGGTTCCAGTCGCCCGACGCGATCAGCGATGCACGCAACGATGCGAGTCCTTCAGCCAATCGGGCCAGCAGCGCCGCGTGACGATGCGCCTGATTCTCGTGCGTGTCGAAGCCATGCAACGTGACGCGGATCACGTTCGCGCCGTGCGTGTCTTTCACGCGATCGAACAAGTCATCGGCGCGATATTCATCCGCATGCGACGCCGTGTCCCAGATCTGACGCGAGCGGAAGTGCGAGCGGTTGGGCGCGTCGTAGCCGACGCCCTGCACGATCGCCATATCGTTCGCGCGCCACGCGTTCATCAACGGCAAGAGCGACGGATGAAGGGCCGTGCGTTCATCGAGCATCAACGCCCGATCCTTCGATATCGCGAGATTCGGCCTGAGCGCGCGATAGCGCGGATCGGCGATGGGAATCACAGTGTTGAGCGCATCGTTGCCGCCGTCGAGATCGACGAGCACCAGCGTGCGAATGGAAGATGGAGGATCGGATCGACTGAAGGCGAACGCGTCACCCACGCTGCCCGCACATCCTGCGAACGCGCCGGCAATCGAGAGGAATTGACGTCGGTTCATCGCGGTCCGCGCGGCTCACCGCTTGTAGAGATCGCGCACCGCTTCTTCGATGTGCTGCCGCAAGAGACGCCGCTCGTCGGCGGTCATCACCGTATGGCGCGGCGGGCGCGCAGGCGGCGTCTGATCGGCCTGTTGTACGGGTTGCATGGAGGGCGTGCCGGAGGCTCGATCGCGGCTCGAAGGAGTCGTGTTCGCGCGCTGCTGCGCGCGAATCATGCGGCCATCGAAGCGATTCGGGGAACTGGTGAAGCCGCGATCGAAGCCGGTCGATTGCGCATAGGCGTGAGGCGTGCTCAGTACTGCGTAAAGCGCACTGGCAAGAAGTGTCTGTCTGAAGATGCGCTCAGCGCGCACAGGTCCGCGCTGCCGCGCTCCCTTCATGTTTTTCCCTTCGTTGCTCGACAACCGGACAGCCTCATTCTTTTCGCGCGCGTCTCGCAGTGGCTGGTCGGGCCGCATGACGCGCTGGTCTAATGGAGTATCTACCGAATGGCGGGCTTAGGTAAAGCAGTGTACGCACCAAACCCTTAGGTCGTGCCACCACCTCCGTAAATTTTGTAACCAACTGTTACACTCGCTTTTGTTACAAACTCGGCGTTTGACCAAACGCGCTAAGATGCCTCCATGGAAACCAAGAACCCTTCAAAAATTCTCGTCGTCGACGACGATCCGCGCCTGCGCGATCTGCTGCGACGCTACCTCGGTGAACAGGGCTTCAACGTCTACGTTGCGGAGAATGCGCCGTCGATGAACAAGCTCTGGGTGCGCGAGCGTTTCGATCTGCTCGTGCTCGATCTGATGCTTCCCGGTGAAGACGGTCTTTCCATCTGCCGGCGTCTGCGGGGCAGCAACGATCGCACGCCGATCATCATGCTCACCGCGAAGGGTGAAGATGTCGATCGCATCGTCGGCCTCGAAATGGGCGCCGACGACTATCTGCCGAAGCCGTTCAATCCGCGCGAACTCGTCGCGCGCATTCATGCGGTGCTGCGTCGTCAGACGCCGTCCGAATTGCCGGGCGCGCCGTCCGAAACCACCGAAGTGTTCGAGTTCGGCGAGTTCGCGCTGAACCTCGCCACGCGCACGCTCACGAAGAACGGTCAGGAAATTCCGCTGACCACGGGCGAGTTTTCGGTGCTCAAGGTGTTCGCGCGTCATCCGCGTCAGCCGCTATCGCGTGAAAAGCTGATGGAGCTCGCACGCGGCCGTGAATACGAAGTGTTCGACCGCAGCCTCGACGTGCAGATCTCGCGTCTGCGCAAGCTGATCGAGCCCGATCCCAGCAGTCCGCGCTTCATTCAGACCGTGTGGGGCCTCGGCTACGTCTTCATCCCCGACGGCGCAGCCTGATCGATCCTTGAGCGAGTTTCGTCACGCTTTCCCCTCTTCATCGAGCTGAACCCGACAGACCCATGCGCATCGACAGGCGGCTACTGGCGCTCGCGTTCGGCGGCCTGTTCTGGCGAACCTTCGCGCTGATCGCGTTGCTCATCGCCGTCAGTCTGACGGCGTGGTTCCAGAGCTTTCGCGTGATCGAACGAGAGCCGCGCGCGCAGCGCGTGGCGCTGCAGCTCGTCGCTGTGGTCAAGCTCACGCGCACCGCCCTGCTCTATTCCGATCCCGATCTGCGCCGCGCGCTGCTTCAGGATCTGGAGAGCAACGAAGGCGTGCGCGTGTATCCGCGCGAAACCACCGACAAGTACAAGCTGCAGCCCGATGAATCGCTCAACCGGTTGATCGAGCGCGACGTGCGCGGCCGGCTCGGCAACGAGACGATCATCGCGCAATCCGTGAACGACATTCCGGGCGTCTGGATCAGCTTCAAGATCGACGACGACGACTACTGGGTCGCACTCGACCGCGATCAGCTCGACACTGTCACCGGCCTGCAATGGGCCGGCTGGGGCGTGTTCGCGCTCGCGCTGTCGCTGTTCGGCGCGGCGTTCATCACGAGTCTCGTGAACCGGCCGTTCGCGCGCCTCGCGCTCGCAGCGCGCAGGGTCGGCTCGGGACAATCGCCCGAACCCTTGCCCGAGCGTGGCATGGGCGTTGCGGCGGAAACCAATCGAAGCTTCAACCAGATGGTGCAGAACCTCGAGCAGCTCGAAGCGGATCGCGCGCTGATGCTCGCGGGCATCTCGCACGATCTGCGCACGCCGCTCGCGCGTTTGCGTCTCGAAACCGAAATGAGTCCGTCGGACGAAGCGACCAAGCTCGCGATGATCGACGACATCGAGCAGATGGACATGATCATCGGCCGCTTCCTCGACTACGCGCGGCCGATGCAGCGCATGCCCGAGGCGGTCGATCTGTCGATGATCGCGGGCGAACTCGCCGCGCGCTTCCAGGCCGACGAAGGCGTCGTGATGCACACCGATCTCGCGCAGGGCGCGGTGATCGAAGGCGACCCGACGGACGCGCGCCGCGTGGTCGGCAACCTGCTGGAGAACGCGCGCAAGTACGGGCGCAGCGAACATGACGACATCGCCCGCATCACGTTGCAGACGCGCGTCGCGCACGGCAAGGTCGAACTCTCCGTGATGGACGAAGGCCGCGGCATTCCCGACGATCAGGTCGCGCTCATCACGCGCCCGTTCTATCGCGTCGATACGGCGCGCACGCAGGCGAACGGCACCGGCCTCGGCATGGCGATCGTGCAGCGGCTCGTCACACGTCAGCGCGGCACGCTGCGGCTGCGCAACCGCACGCCTCTGCCGGGCTTCGAAGTGACCATCGACTTTCCGCCGATCAAAGGCGGCGCGCGTTTCGAAGGCTGAACGCGCTGGCCGTCCCCATGGTTAGTTAAAAACTATTGGAGCGATTATTTGTATAGGGTTAAGGTGAATCGGGTTAACGCGCAGCATGGCTGGCATTGAAAGTGTCACGCGCGCGTTACGGCGATCCCGTAGTTTGCTTGGAGTGTGTCCTTTCAACGATTTCACAGGAGTTTTCCGCATGAAGACCGTTGGCGATAAAGTCGAAGCATTCACCGTCACCGCTGCGAAGCCGGGTTTCAACCATCACGAAGAGCACGGGCAGTCCGCGTTCGAGGAAATCACCGAACAGTCTTTCCCGGGCAAGTGGAAGATCATCTACTTCTATCCGAAGGACTTCACGTTCGTCTGCCCCACGGAAATCGTCGAGTTCGCGAAGCTCGCGAAGGATTTCGAGGACCGCGACGCGGTTCTGCTCGGCGGCAGCGTCGACAACGAGTTCGTCAAGCTGGCATGGCGCCGCGAGCATAAAGACCTGAACAAGCTGAACCACTACGCGTTCGGCGACGTGAAGGGCGAACTGATCGATCAGCTCGGCGTGCGCGATAAAGAAGCCGGCGTGGCGCTGCGCGCGACTTTCATCGTCGATCCGGACAACGTCATCCAGCACGTGTCGGTCAACAACCTGAACGTGGGCCGCAGCCCGGAAGAAGTCCTGCGTATTCTCGACGGTTTGCAAACGGACGAACTGTGCCCGTGCAACCGTTCTGTCGGCGGCGCAACGCTGTAAGCGTTTCCGGATGCCGCGAAACCCGCCACCGGCCGAATGCGTTCGGCGCTGGCGGGTTTTTTAACGCCACGCCAATGCCACGAACAAGGAGAAAACAATGGAATTCCTGTCCGCGATCAAGGAACTCGTGCCCGACTACGCGAAGGACATCCGCCTGAATGTCGACGGCACGATCGCCCGCTCATCGCTCGAAGGAAACGATGCGGTCGGTGTCGCGCTGGCCGCCGCGTTCGCCGCGAAAGCGACGAAACTGGTCGGCATCATTCGCAACGCGGGCGTGCTGTCGCCGGAAGAAACCAACGCCGCGCTCACCGCTGCCGCGCTGATGGGCATGAACAACGTGTGGTATCCGTATCTGGAGATGGCGGACAACGCCGACCTCAAGACGCAGCCCCCCAACCTGCGCATGAACGCGTATGCCTCTCACGGCGGCGTGGACAAGCGGCGCTTCGAGATGTATGCGCTTGCGGCGTCGATCATCGGCAAGTGTCACTTCTGCGTGAAGTCGCACTACGAGAATCTCGTGGCCGAAGGCATGTCGACGACGCAACTACGCGACGTCGGCCGCATCGCGGCGGTGATCAACGCCGTCGCGCTGACGATCGAAGCGCAAGGGTAGCGTCGCCGGTTCAGCCGTCGATCGACGTCCGGCGCAGCAGCACCGCGGCCTGCGCCTCGATGCCCTCTTTACGGCCGAGATAACCGAGCTTCTCGTTGGTCTTGGCCTTCACGTTCACGCGGTCGATCGAAAGATCGAGATCGGCGGCGATGTTCGCGCGCATCGCGTCGATATGGGGGCTGAGCTTCGGCGCCTGCGCGATGATCGTGCTGTCGACATTGCCGATCGCGAAACCCGCCTCCGACACGCGCCTGAACGCCTCGCGCAGCAGCACGCGGCTGTCGGCGCCGGCGAATTCGGTCGCCGTGTCGGGAAAATGCCGGCCGATATCGCCGAGCGACGCCGCGCCGAACAGCGCGTCGGTGATCGCGTGCAGCAGCACATCGGCATCGGAGTGCCCGAGCAGGCCGCGTTCGTAGGGAATCGTCACGCCTCCGATGATGAGCGGGCGGCCCTCGACGAGCTGGTGGACGTCGTATCCTTGTCCGATTCTGAGATCCATCGATCCAAACCTTTTTGAGTGTGAGTCAGGCGTGCGCGGAAAGAATCGCGCCCGCGAGCGCGAAATCTTCCGGATAGGTCACCTTGAAGTTGCGCAAGCTGCCCTGAACCAGCTTCGGCGAGTGCCCGAGCCATTCGATGGCGCTCGCTTCGTCGGTCAGGTCGTGGCCGTCGTGACGCGCACGCTCGATCGCTTCGCGCAGCATGCCGAGGCGGAACATCTGCGGCGTCTGCGCCTGCCACAGGCCGTCGCGCGATTCCGTGCGGGCGATGCGCGTCTGCGCGGGCCCCGCGGACAAAGGCGCATCGGGCATGTTCGGTGCGACGCGCTTCAGCGTGTCCGCGACCGGCAGCGCGAGAATCCCGCCGATGGCATCATCGCGCAGTTCCGCGACAAGCTTGCGAATCAGTTCCGGCGTGATGCCGGGGCGCGCGGCGTCGTGCACGAGCACCCAGTCGTCGTCGCGCGCGCCGAATCTCGCGAGCGCGATCAGGCCGTTGTACACCGACGCCTGCCGCGATGCGCCGCCGCAGCGCTCCACCGCGAAGCGCAGCCCGGCGAAGCGGCGCGCGTCGAAATGATGGTCGTCCGGTGCGAGCACGACGAGCGTCTGCGAGAATTCGGAGCACGCGTCGAACGCTGCGAGCGTGTACGCGAGCATCGGGCGGCCCGCGACCGTCTGGTATTGCTTCGGCATCGGCGCACCGGCGCGGCTGCCGGTTCCGGCGCAGGGAATCAGGGAAAACAGGCGCGAAGTCACGGGCAATTGTTGTGGGCAAGTCAAAGTTGAAGCCCGGATTTTATAATAGGTCTTTCGCGATCACGTCCCGCGCACGCGGGTTCGACTCCTCGAACCCGCGTTTGCCGGGCCGTTCCATGCACACCTTATGTCTTCCAAAGCCGTCAAAGCGCAGTCCAGTTCTCCCATCGCGCTCGTAAAGCCAGGCCAGCGTTTCGCCTTCGACGGCGCGTCCGGCTCGTCCGATGCGCTTGCCATCGCGCGCTATTACGGCGCGTATCGCGAGAGCGTGCCGCTGCTGACGGTCGTGACCGCAAGCGCCGTCGATGCGCAGCGCCTCGCCGCCGAAATCCCCTATTTCGCACCGGATGCGCGCGTGCGTCTCCTGCCCGACTGGGAGACGCTGCCGTACGACACGTTCTCGCCGCACCAGGATCTCGTCTCCGAGCGGCTCGCGACGCTGCACGATCTCGGCGAAGGACGCTGCGACATTCTCATCGTGCCCGCGACGACGGCGCTGTACCGCATGCCGCCCGCGTCGTTTCTCGCGGCCTACACGTTCTCGTTCACGCAGGGCGAGCGTCTCGACGAGGCGAAGCTGAAAGCGCAGTTGACGCTCGCGGGCTACGAGCACGTGAGCCAGGTCGTGCGCCCGGGCGAATACTGCGTGCGCGGCTCGCTGATCGACCTGTATCCGATGGGTTCGGCGCTGCCCTATCGCCTCGACCTGTTCGACGATCAGGTGGATTCCATCCGCGCGTTCGATCCCGACACGCAGCGCAGCCTCTATCCTGTGCGCGACGTGCGCCTGCTGCCGGGCCGCGAATTTCCGTTCGACGAAGCCTCGCGCACCGCCTTCCGCAGCCGCTGGCGCGAGGTGTTCGAAGGCGATCCGAGCCGTTCGCAGATCTACAAGGACATCGGCATCGGCGTGCCGTCGGCGGGTATCGAATACTATCTGCCGCTCTTCTTCGACGAAACCGCCACGCTCTTCCACTATCTGCCCGCAGGCGCGCAGCTCGCGTTCGTCGGCGACATGGACGCGGCGATCAAGCGCTTCACGAACGACACCAAGCAGCGCTTCGACTTTCTTTCGCATGACCGCGAGCGGCCGTTGCTCGAACCGCGCCGCCTGTTTCTGAGCGACGACGATTTCTTCACCTTCGCCAAGCCGTTCGCGCAACTGAAGTTCCCGTCGACGCCCGAAGGGGGCTGGGCCGTGCCGTTGCCGGGACTCGCGATCGACCGCCACGCCGACGAGCCCTTGCTCGCGCTGCGCCATTATCTCGAACAGACGGACAACCGCGTGATGCTGGTCGCGGAATCGGCGGGACGGCGCGAAACCATCCAGCAACTGCTCGCGGACAACGGCCTGCGCGGCGAGTTGCGCGACACGTTCCAGGAATGGCTCGTAAGCGACGGCAAGTTCACGCTCGGCATCGCGCCGCTGGCTAACGGCTTCGTGTTGCCGTCGGAGAAGCTTTCGATCGTCACCGAGACGGAGCTGTACGGACCGCTCGCGCGCCGCGCCGGCCGACGCCGGCAGGAACAGGCGAGCAACGTCGATTCAATGGTGCGCGATCTCGCCGAGCTGAAAGTCGGCGATCCGGTCGTGCATGCGCAACACGGCATCGGCCGATATATGGGCCTCGTGTCGATGGATCTCGGCGAAGGCGAAACCGAATTCCTGCATCTCGAGTACCAGAACGAATCGAAGCTGTATGTGCCGGTCGCGCAGTTGCACGTGATCTCGCGCTACAGCGGCGCGGACCCGGACAGCGCGCCTTTGCATCAGCTTGGCTCGGGCCAGTGGGAAAAGGCGAAGCGCAAGGCCGCGCAGCAGATCCGCGACACCGCCGCCGAACTCCTCAACCTGTATGCGCGCCGCGCGGCTCGCGAGGGCTATGCGTTCGCGCTGGAACCGCGCGACTACGTCAAGTTCGCGGAGAGCTTCGGCTTCGAGGAAACGCCCGATCAGGCGGCGGCGATCGCCGCGGTGATCGGCGACATGACGAGCGGCAAGCCGATGGACCGCCTCGTGTGCGGCGACGTCGGCTTCGGCAAGACGGAAGTGGCGCTGCGCGCCGCGTTCATCGCGGTGATGGGCGGCAAGCAGGTGGCGATTCTCTCGCCGACCACCCTGCTCGCCGAGCAGCACACGCAGACCTTCACCGACCGTTTCGCGGACTGGCCCGTGCGTATCGCGGAATTGTCGCGCTTCAAGACCGGCAAGGAAGTATCGACGGCGGTGCAGCAGATCAACGATGGCAGTGTCGATATCGTCATCGGCACGCACAAGCTTCTGTCGGGCGATGTGAAGTTCAAGCGGCTCGGGCTCGTGATCATCGACGAGGAACATCGCTTCGGCGTGCGCCAGAAGGAAGCGTTGAAGGCGCTGCGCGCCGAGGTCGATGTGCTCACGCTCACCGCGACGCCGATTCCGCGCACGCTCGGCATGGCGCTCGAAGGGCTGCGCGATTTCTCCGTGATCGCGACCGCGCCGCAGAAGCGCCTCGCGATCAAGACCTTCGTGCGGCGCGAGGAAGACGGCGTGATTCGCGAAGCGATGCTGCGCGAACTCAAGCGCGGCGGACAGGTGTACTTCCTGCACAACGAAGTCGAGACGATCGAGAATCGCCGCACGATGCTCGAAGCGCTGGTGCCGGAAGCGCGTATCGCGGTGGCGCATGGTCAGATGCATGAGCGCGAACTCGAACGCGTGATGCGCGATTTCGTCGGCCAGCGCGCGAACGTGCTGTTGTGCACGACTATCATCGAGACCGGCATCGACGTGCCGAGCGCGAACACAATCCTCATGCATCGCTCGGACAAGTTCGGGCTTGCGCAGTTGCATCAGTTGCGCGGGCGCGTGGGGCGTTCGCATCACCAGGCGTATGCGTATCTGCTCGTGCACGATCCGCAGTCGCTGACGAAGCAGGCGCAGCGACGGCTGGAGGCGATCCAGCAGATGGAGGAACTCGGTTCGGGCTTCTATCTCGCGATGCACGATCTGGAAATTCGCGGTACCGGTGAAGTGCTCGGCGACAAGCAATCGGGCGAGATTCAGGAAATCGGCTTTCAGCTTTACACCGACATGCTGAACGACGCGGTGCGCGCGCTGAAGGAAGGCCGCGAGCCGGATCTGAATGCGCCGCTGGCTGCCACGACCGAGATCAATCTGCATGCACCGGCCATTCTTCCGGCCGAGTATTGCGGCGACGTGCAGGAGCGTTTGTCGCTGTACAAGCGGCTCGCGAACTGCGAATCGAGCGATGCGATCGATGGGATTCTCGAAGAGCTCGTCGACCGCTTTGGCAAGCTGCCGCCGCAGGCGCATGCGCTGGTGGAGACGCATCGGTTGAGGCTCGCTGCGAAGCCGCTCGGCATCTCCAAGATCGACGCGGCCGAGCAGTCCATCTCGCTGCAGTTCGTGCCGAATCCGCCGGTGGATGCTATGAAGATCATCGAGATGGTGCAGAAGCATAAGCACATCAAGCTGGCGGGGCAGGACAAGTTGCGCATCGAGTCGCGGAGTCCGGATCTTGCGGTGCGGATTTCCACGGTCAAGGAGACGTTGCGGGCGTTGGGCGGGCCGGTGAGGCAGTCGGCTTCTGCTGTTCGGTGATCGTTTGGGCTTCTATGGATGGAAGCCCAGTCGAACCACCCCACCCCCACCCCTTTCGGCTATGATCAAACCCTACCCGCAGGAGTAAAAACATGTCACAGATCGCCGACCCGGCGCATCCAGAAGCAGCCTCGACAACATCTCCGCTCTCCCTGCCGTGGATCGAGCGACTCGTTTCTTTCGACACTGTCAGCCGCAACTCGAACCTCGGCCTGATCGAAACCGTCCGCGATGAACTGCGCCACGCCGGCATCGAAGCGACCATCACCAGCGATCCCCGCGGCCAGTGGGCCAATCTCTTCGCCACGGTCCCGGCGCACGATGGCGAGACCAACGGCGGCATCGTGCTTTCGGGTCACACCGACGTCGTGCCGGTCGACGGACAGGACTGGCAAAGCGACCCGTTCAAGCCCGAAGTGCGCGACGGCCTGCTCTATGGCCGCGGCTCGTGCGACATGAAAGGTTTCATCGGCGCGGCGCTCGCCATGCTGCCGAAAATGCAGGCGACGAAGCTCGCCAAACCCATCCACTTCGCGCTTTCGTACGACGAAGAAGTCGGCTGCGCAGGCGCCCCGCTGATGATCGCGGACCTGCTCAAACGCGGTGTGAAACCGGACGGCTGCATCGTCGGTGAACCGACGTCGATGCGCCCGGTCATCGCGCACAAGGGCATCAATACGTATCACTGCTGCGTACGCGGCTTCGCGGCGCACTCGTCGCTGACGCCGAAAGGCCTGAACGCCATCGAATACGCGGCGCGGCTCATCTGCCACATCCGCGATATCGCCGATGAATTCCGCGCCAAAGGCCCGTTCGACGAACTCTACGACGTGCCCTTCACCACCAGCCAAACGAGCACGATCAAGGGCGGCAACGCGATCAACACCGTGCCCGCCGAATGCAACTTCGAATTCGAATTCCGCAATCTGCCGACGATGGACCCGGAGCAGATTTTCCAGCGCATCGAATCGTACGCGCATGAGACGCTACTGCCGAAGATGCTGAAGGAACACGGCAACGGCGCCATCGAATTCACCAGGCTCGCTTCCGCGCCCGGTCTCGACGCCACCGAGCAGGCCGCGATCACGCAGCTCGTGCGCGCGCTCACCGAAAACCAGGACAAGCGCAAGGTCGCCTACGGTACCGAAGCGGGTCTGTTCGCCAACGCGGGCGTGCCGAGCATCGTGTGCGGGCCGGGCAACATCGAGCAGGCGCACAAGGCGAACGAGTACGTGTCGCTCGAACAGCTCGCGCAGTGCGAGGCGTTCCTCGGCAAGTTCATTCACAGCATGTCCGTCGAAGCACAGGCCCGCTGACCCTTTCAGAGCAACAAGCGCCATGTCCACCGCCACCCAGCATTCCGACAATACGATCGACGGCACGCCGATTCCGACGCTCGACGAAATCGCCGAGCAGCACATGGCGCTCACGCCCTGGGTCGCACGCACGCCCACTTTCGAGCGCCACGATTTCCCCACGCTCGAAGGCACGCCCGTCACGTTCAAGTTCGAACTGCTGCAGGCGAGCGGCACGTTCAAGGCGCGCGGCGCGTTCTCGAACATCCTCGCGCTCTCCGACAGCGAACGCTCGGCGGGCGTCACCTGCGTGTCGGCGGGCAATCACGCGGTTGCGGTCGCCTATGCCGCGCAGCGCATGGACGTGGGCGCGAAGGTCGTCATCATCAAGAGCGCGAGTCCGGCGCGCGTCGCGCTGTGCCGGCGCTTCGGCGCGGAAGTCGTGTTCGCGGAGAACGTCGCCGAAGCGTTCGATGTCGTGCGGCGCGTCGAAGCGGAAGAAGGACGCGTCTTCATCCATCCGTTCAACGGTTATCGCACGGTGCTCGGCACGGCGACGCTCGGCTACGAATGGACCTCGCAGGCGCCCGATCTCGACGCGGTGATCCTGCCGATCGGCGGCGGCGGGCTCGCAGCGGGTGTGTCGACGGCCATGCGTCTCGCCAATCCTTCGTTGCATGTCTATGGCGTAGAACCCGAAGGATCGGACGCGATGAAGCGCAGCTTCGAAGCGAATCACACGATCAAGATGGGCGCGATGCACGGTATCGCCGATTCGCTGATGGCGCCGCATACCGAGCAGTACAGCTACGAGCTGTGCCGGCGGCATATCGACGAGATCGTGACCGTGTCGGACAACGCGCTGCGTCACGGCATGCTGCAACTTTTCAGCGAACTCAAGCTCGCGGTCGAGCCGGCTTGCGCCGCCGCCACCGCCGCCCTGCTCGGCCCGCTGCGCGAGCGTCTGCAAGGCAAGCGCGTGGGCGTGCTGCTGTGCGGAACCAATACCGATCCGGCGACGTTCGCGAAGCATCTGGCGAACGCATGACGTGCAAGCGGCCCCATTTGGGGCCGCGTTTTCATCTACCGTTTCCGTGACGCGTTACCTCACAGCACCGCGGCCAGCTTGCGGCGCTCGCTGCGCTGCATGAAGTAATTCGCCGCGACCACGCCGATCGTCACCAGCGCGATGAATAACGTCGCCAGTGCGTTCATCTCCGGATTCAGGCCCAGACGCACGCGCGAGAACACGACGAGCGGCAGCGTCGTCGAGCCCGGGCCCGACAGGAACGCCGACAAGACGAGGTCATCGATCGACAGCGTGAACGACAGCAGCCATCCCGCGACGAGCGCCTGAGAGATCAGCGGCAGCGTGATCGTGGAGAACACGCGCAAAGGCGTCGCGCCGAGATCGAGCGCGGCTTCCTCCAGCGACGGATTCAGTTCCCGCACGCGCGATTCCACGATAATCGCGACATACGAAATGCACAGCATCACGTGCCCGATCCAGATCGTGAAGATGCCGCGCTCCGGCCATCCGATCAGCTTCGCCATTTCGACGAACAGCAAGAGCAGCGAGATGCCCTGAATCACTTCGGGAATCACGAGCGGCGCGTTGATCATGCCCGTGTAGAGCGTGAAGCCCCTGAAGCGGCCCATGCGCGCGAGCACGAAGCCCGCCCACGTGCCGATCACGACCGACGCGCACGCCGTCAAAAACGCGATGCGCAACGACAGCCACGCGGCGTTGATCAACTCGTCGTCGGTGACGAGCGCGCGATACCACTTGAGCGACGGCTCGGTCCAGACAGTGACGAGCGGCGAATCGTTGAACGAATAGACGATGAGACTCAGGATCGGGATATACAGAAAAGCGAACCCGAGGCCCAGCGCGGTGATTTGCAACGGACGGCTAGGCTTGATCATCGCTTTTCCTCCAGTTGCTTCGCCTGGAAGTGCTGGAAGAGCGCCATCGGTACGAGCAGCAACAGGACCATCGCGCAGGTGACGGCGGAGGCCATCGGCCAGTCGGCGTTGTTGAAGAACTCGTTCCACATGACACGGCCGATCATCAGGGTATCCGCGCCGCCGAGCAGTTCAGGAATCACGTACTCGCCCACCGCCGGAATGAACACGAGCAGACACCCCGCGATGATGCCGTTCTTCGACAGCGGCAGCGTGATCTGCACGAACGCCTTCCACGGCTTGGCGCCGAGATCGTAAGCCGCTTCGAGCAAGGTCAGGTCCATTTTCACGAGATGCGCGTAGAGCGGCATCACGAGAAACGGCAGATACGAATACACCATGCCGATATACACCGCGATATTCGTGTGATACAGCTCGATCGGCGAATGCAGCAGGCCGACCGACATCAGGAAATTGTTGAGCAGGCCGTTGTTCTTGAGAATGCCGATCCACGCATACACGCGAATCAGGAACGACGTCCAGAACGGCAGCATCACGGCCATCATCAGGATGTTGCGCGTGGCCGGATTCGAGCGCGCGATGTAATACGCCATCGGATAGCCGATCAGCAGGCACAGTACTGTCGACACCGCCGCGACCAGCAGCGAGTTCATGTAGGTCGCGAAGTACAGGCTGTCCTGGACGAGGAACGCGTAGTGCGCGAAGTCGAGCGCGATGTGCATCACGCCCTGTTCCATCGACACCAGATCCGTGTACGGCGGAATGCCGAGCTGGCTGTCGGCGAAGCTGATCTTCACGACCAGCAGGAACGGCACGAAGAACAGCAGCAGGAGCCACAGGTACGGCCCGCCGATGACGAGCGAGCGCCCCGAAATGCCCATGCGCCTGAGCAGATTCATCATCATGACGTCAGCACCACGCCGGCCGACGCGCTCCAGCGCACATAGACTTCGTCGCCGAAGGTCGGCGAATCGATCTCGCCGATCGCGAGGCTCGACAGGTTCGCGACCACGACCTTGCCCGAATCGAGCGTCACGTGATACAGCGTGTAGCCGCCCATGTAGGCGATGTTCGTCACCTTGCCGCGGCCCCAGTTGTAGGTGCCTTCGGGCGGCTTGCGCATGAGCGCGATGCGCTCCGGGCGCACGGAGATCGTGACCGGCATGCCGAGCGGCCCGGTGATGCCGTGGCTCACATAGAGGCGCACGGGCAAATCCGGCGATTCGACGAACACGTGATCCGGCTCGTCTTCCACGACATTGCCGTCGAACAGATTCGTCGAGCCGATGAACTGCGCCGAGAAACGGGTATTCGGGTATTCGTAGACCTCGTGCGGCGTGCCGAGCTGCACGATCTGACCTTCGCTCATCACGGCGATGCGATTGGCCATGGTCATGGCCTCTTCCTGATCGTGCGTCACCATGATGCACGTCACGCCGACCTGATCGAGAATATTGACGAGTTCGATCTGCGTGCGCTGGCGGATCTGCTTGTCGAGCGCGGACATCGGTTCGTCGAGCAGGAGCAGCTTCGGGCGCTTGACGAGGCTTCGCGCGAGCGCGACGCGCTGCTGCTGGCCGCCCGACAACTGATGCGGCTTGCGCTTCGCGTACTGCGCCATCTGCACGAGCGTGAGCACGTTGTGCACGCGGTCCTTCAGCTCGCCGCCTTTCACGCCTTCCTGCTTCAACCCGAACGCGACGTTCGATTCCACGCTCATGTGCGGAAAGAGCGCGTAGGACTGGAACATCATGTTCACGGGGCGCTGATACGGCGGCATCTTCGCGAGATCTTCGCCGTCGATCAGAATCTGCCCTTCGGTCACGGACTCGAGACCTGCGAGCATGCGCAACAGGGTCGATTTACCGCAGCCCGAACTGCCGAGCAGCGCGAAGAGTTCGCCCTTCTTAACCGACAGGTTGACGCCCCGCACGGCCGTCGTCTCGTCGAATTTCTTCACGACGTCGACGATCTGCACGAAGTTGTCGTCCGTGCCCGGGGCCGATGGAGAACTGCCCGGCTCGCGCCGGCCGGAATTAGGCGCTGCCTTCAACGCGCTCGACTGCTCACTCATGATTGCCTGTTCGACTCCTTGCTTCCAGGTGACTTTCGCGGCCCGCCCCGACGTGCGATGCGACCACGAACAAAGCCCCCGGAGGTCCAGGGGCTTCGTCGATTCAAAAGAATAACCGGCTTTTGCGGTTCATCGGCCGGACTTGAATTCCGTCCAGAGCCGCGTCTGCAGGCGCTGGATTTCCGGCGGCAGCGGCTTCAGCAGGAACAGCGTCTTGATGACCTCCTGCGGCGGATACACGGCCGGATCGTTCGCAACGTCCTTGTCCACGTACTTGCGCGCCTCGAGATTCGCGCTCGGGTAGTACACCGCGTTCGTGATCGCGGCGTGAACCTGCGGCGTCTCGATGTAGTTGATCCACTCGTGCGCCGCGTCCTTGTTCTTCGCGTCTTTCGGGATCGCCATCACGTCGAACCACACGGGCGCGCCGCCCTTCGGAATGTAGTACTCGATCTTGAACGATTTCTTCGCGTCGACCGCGCGATGCTTCGCGATCACGACATCGCCCGACCAGCCGTAGGTGAAGCAGATGTCGCCGCCGACCATGTCGTTGATGTAGCCCGACGAATTGAACTGCGTGATGTACGGGCGGATCTTCTTCATCATCGCGAGCGCTTCGCGATAGTCGGCCGGATTCGTGCTCATCGGATCCTTGCCGATGTAATGCAGCGCGGCGGCGAACATCTGGTCCGGCGCGTCGAGCACCGAGACGCCGCACGCCTTCAGCTTCGAGATGTTCTCGGGCTTGAAGAGGATGTCCCAGCTATTGAGTTCGGCGTTGGGGCCGAGAATCTGCTTTGCCTTGTCGACGTTGTAGCCGAGGCCGGTCGTGCCGTATGCCCAGGGTACCGTGTACTTGTTGCCGGGATCGGCGCCCTCGACGAGCTTCATCAGGTCGGGGTCGAGATACTTGAGGTTCGGCAGCTTCGACTTGTCGAGCGGTGCGAAGATATTGGCGGCGATCTGCTTGCCCGCGTAATTGCTCGTCGGCACGACGATGTCATAGCCCGAGCGCCCGGTGAGCAGCTTGGCCTGGAGGGTGTCGTCGCTGTCGTAGTTGTCGTACTTCACCTTGATGCCGGTCTGCTTGGTGAAGTTGGGGATCGTGTCCTTGGCGATATAGTCCGACCAGTTGTACACGTTCAACTGCGTGTCCTTCGCCATCGCTGCGAGCGGGGTCAGCATCGCGGCGCATGTCAGGGCGCCCGCCAGCTTCGCCATGCGGCTCGCCAGTTTCTCGTTCATCTCGATTCTCCCTTGTTCCGACTTGTCACGGCGTCGTGCCGCGCGGACCCGGCGCGTTGTCCCGTCGCCCGATCTGGTCCACGACTCCCTCAAAACCCCGAAAACTACCATTAAACGCAGGGGCGACAAAAAATAATGCGCCGCGTGTCGCGCAAAATGTACACACCCTTGCGTCGCGCGGCCACAGTCTTGCCACGCGGGCCTTTCCACGGCTTCCCACCGCGCGCGGGCAGCCGGAAAGAGCGCGCATTTTAGCCCCTAAACGGCCCCGGCGGCACCTGATAAAACCACACTCGCCAAAGTGGCACGCGCGCGCGTAAGCCCGATGCAATGTCATTATTCGTGATCGGCCTCCCGGGTCCCGCGACGACGCACGTCCGGACCCGGACGCCGAGCCTGACGAATAGCCAGCGGAACAGTTGTTGCGAGCCAATTCGACGTGCGCCGCGAACGCGCGGCGCATCCTGAACCGCAACGCACGCGTATACGACTGACACGACGCCGCCGTTGTCCCGCTATTCGAGGCCGCTTAACGCATGAATACCAATCCGTCCGCGCTCGCCCAGCTATCCGCCGCGCAATCCGACGTGCAGTCGCCCGCGGCGAGCCGCGAGGAGCGTCAGCGGGCGCCGCGCCCGCACGGACGCTGGTATTCGTTCGCCGGGGCGGGCGCGCTCGTCGCGGTCGGCTACATGGACCCCGGCAACTGGGCGACGGCGCTCGCGGGCGGCGCGCGCTACGGCTACTCGCTGCTTTTCGTCGTGCTGCTCGCGAGCCTGATGGGCATGCTGCTGCAATGGGTCGCGTCGCGCGTGGGCGTCGTCACCGGGCGCGATCTCGCGCAACTGTGCCGCGAGCGCTACAGCCGCCGCACCACGCTCATACTCTGGATCGCGTGTGAAATCGCGATCATCGCCTGCGATGTCGCGGAGGTCGTCGGCAGCGCGGTGGCGCTGCAGATGCTGTTCGGCCTCTCGCTCACCGCCGGCGTGCTGATTTCGGCGGTTGGCACCTTCGCGATGCTCGCGCTGCAAAGCCGCGGCAAGCGGCCGTTGCAGCGCGCCGTGACCGCGCTGATCTTCTTCGTCAGCTTCTGCTTCGTGGTCGAACTCGCGCTCGCGCATCCGGTCTGGGGCGACGCGCTGCGCGGCCTTGCGCCGTCGAGCCAGCTCGTGCGCGACGCCGGCATGCTCTGGCTCGCGGCGGGCATTCTCGGCGCGACGGTCATGCCGCACAACCTCTATCTGCATTCGGCGCTCGTCAAGGAGCACGCGAGCGGTCGCGACGACGCCGCCATCGGTCGCGCGCTATACGGCGTGAACATCGACACGTTCGGCTCGCTGGCGCTCGCGTTCATCGTCAATGCGTCGCTGTTGCTGGTCGCGGCGGCCGTGTTCCACGCGAGCGGCCACACGGACGTCGACGATCTCGCCGACGCTCACCGGCTCATCGCACCGCTCGTCGGCAGCCATTGGGCGGGCGTCGTGTTCGCTGCCGCCCTGCTCGCCTGCGGCCTGAACGCGACGGTCACCGGCACGCTCGCGGGTCAGGCGGTGATGGAAGGCTTTCTGCGTCTGAAGATGGCGCGCTGGGCCCGGGCGCTGCTGACCCGCGGCCTCGCGATCGGTCCGGCGCTCGTCGCGGTCGCGAGCTTCGGCCAGCACGGCTCGAACGCGCTGCTGGTCGCGACCCAGGTCGTGCTGAGCCTGCAATTGCCGCTCGCGGTCATTCCGCTCGTGCGCTTCGCCTCCGATGCCGGTCTGATGGGCCGCTGGCGCGTCGCGCGCGTGCCGCTCGCGCTGGCGTGGGCGTGTGCGGGCGTGATCGTCGCGTTGAACGGCGCGATGCTGTGGCAGGCGGTACTTTCGGGCTGAGGCTGCGATTTTCGGGTCGGTTTGTGGGTGTGGCGCGGGTTGTGCTACCAATGTCCTCTGGCGCGCGATCACCGCGCTCCTTCCCGCCCGAAACAGGACACGAATTTAGATGGCTTCACTGATATCCGCCGGTCGTTTCATCGGCCGCGTGCGCGCGATCGCGCTCTTCATCGTTCTGATCGCTTCAGGCGGCGCGGCCCACGCGACCGTCGCCGTGCTGCAACCCGCGCGCGAAGCCGCCGCCGCGCAGCCGCTGGAACTGACGCTCCTCTACACCGATGACGACGCCAAACCCCTGAGCGTCGACGTGCCGAAGCAACTCATCGTCAACCTGACCAACGGCGATCTGCCGCCCGCGCCGCTCGCGCTCGTGCGCGACCCCGCCGTGCCCGACCGCCTGCGTCTTGCGCCGGGCCAGTATCGTCGCGTGCGCTTTTCGGCGCCGTGGCCCGATTCGGCGCGCGGCACGGTGAAGATCGACCCGGTCGGCTTCGACGCCTCGCCGATGCTCGTCACGATCAATCGCAGCGACACGCAGACGCAGGTCGCCGCGGCCGAGCGACGCGAAACGCAGGCGACGACGCCCGCGCAGCTTGCGACCGCCAGCGCAGCCGCGAACACCGCCGTCGTGCCGACGGCCTCGCAGGACACGATGCTCTCCGGCCGCTTCTCGACCTTCGAGCCGATCTATTTCGCCGACGGCAAGAACGGCGACAACCTCGCGAAATTCCAGTTCAGCTTCAAATACCGGCTGCATCTGCCCGACGATCCGCGCTCACGCGGCTTGCTGGACAATCTTTACTTCGGCTATACGCAGACGGCAATCTGGAATCTCTCCGCCGAGTCGGTGCCGTTTCGCGACATCAGCTTTCAGCCGCAGTTGTTCTATTACGTGGAGGACACGGGATGGAAGAGTCCGCTTTTCACGCGCATGGGCGTGTCGGCGGGCTTCGGGCACGAATCGAACGGCAAGAGCGGGGATGAGTCGCGCTCGATCAACATCGCGTTCGTGCGCCCGACCTGGGATTTCGGCGATCTGAACGGCAATCACCTGACGCTCTCGCCGAAGTTCTATTACTACCTGTCGAAGTCGGGCAACGAGGATATTGCGGACTATCGCGGCTATGTCGATTTTCTCGTGAAGTACGGCAGTCCGGACGGCTGGCAACTCGCGACCACGCTGCGCAAGGGCACGAAGCACTGGTACGGCAGCGTCGACTCGCAGCTCACCTACCCGCTCGCCAAACTGGTCGGCAGCGCGTGGGGCGGCTATCTGTTCGTGAGCTATTTCAACGGCTACGGCGAGGATATCCTCGATTACAACCAGCGACATCACTGGATCGCGCGAATAGGCTACAGTATCGCGCGCTGAGCTTTTTTACGATTTGACCGCCAATGTCTTCGAATCTTCACGACCTTCCTGATAGCCCCTGCATCGGCGTGTGTTCCACGCTCTTCGACGAAGTCTGCAAAGGCTGCGGCCGCACGGCCGGCGAGGTGTCGAACTGGGTGTTCCTCACCGACGACGAAAAACGCGCGATCTGGGCGCGCATCACGCGCGAGGGCACGGCGATGCGGTTTCGCAACGACCACCTGTAAGCCCATGAAAAAACGGCCCGCTCTTTCGAGACGGGCCGTTTTTCAGACAGTGCGGGAAGCCGGGTCTTACTGAATCCCCTGACTCGACAGAAAATCCTCGTAATTCCCGCCGAAGTCGCGCAGCGTGCCATCGGTTTTCACTTCGATGATCCGGTCCGCCAGCCCGCTCACGAACTCGCGATCGTGCGACACGAAGATCAGCGTGCCTTCGAACTTGTCCAGCGCGATCTGCAGCGACTCGATGGACTCCATGTCCATGTGGTTGGTCGGCTCGTCCATCAGCAGCACGTTGTGGCGGCCCAGCATCAGCTTGCCCCAGATCATGCGGCCCTTTTCGCCGCCCGACAGCACCTTCACGTTCTTCTTGATGTCGTCCGCGTTGAAGAGCAGGCGGCCGAGCGTGCCGCGCACCATCTGCTCGTCGTCGCCTTCCTTGCGGTACTGATCGATCCAGTCGGTCAGCGTCTCTTCCTTCGGAAACTCTTCGTAGGTGTCCTGCGGCATGTAGCCGACGTTCGCGTTCTCCGCCCACTTCACGGTGCCGTGATCGAGGTCGAGCGCGCCCTTGAGCGACTTGAGCAGCGTCGTCTTGCCCGCGCCGTTCTCGCCGATGATCGCGATGCGCTCGCCCGGCTGCACGCTGATGGAGAAGTTCTGGAAGATCGTGCGGTCGTACTTCTTGGTCAGATCCTCGGCCACGACCGCGATGTTATGCAGCTTCTTCTCGAATTCGAAGCGGATGAACGGATTCTGACGCGACGATGGTTTGAATTCCTCGATCTTGATCTTGTCGATCATCTTCAGACGGCTGGTCGCCTGACGCGCCTTCGACTTGTTGGCCGAGAAGCGGCGCACGAAGTCCTGCAGATCGGCCACGCGCTCCTTCGCCTTCTGGTTGGCGTTCTGCTGACGCTCGCGCGCTTGCGTGGAAGCGAGCATGTAGTCGTCGTAGTTGCCCGGCCAGATTTTCAGCGTGCCGAAATCCATGTCCGCCATGTGCGTACAGACCTGGTTCAGGAAGTGTCGATCGTGCGAGATGATGATCATCGTCGAGTTGTACTGGTTGAGCACGTCTTCCAGCCAGCGGATCGAGTTGATGTCGAGGTTGTTGGTCGGCTCGTCGAGCAGCAGCACGTCGGGCTTCGAGAACAGCGCCTGCGCGAGCAGCACGCGCAGCTTCCAGCCCGGCGCGACATTGCTCATCGGGCCATTGTGATCGTTGATGGCGATGCCGATGCCGAGCAGCAGCTCGCCCGCGCGCGCCTCCGCCGTGTAGCCGTCGTACTCGGCGAATTTGGCTTCGAGGTCGGCGGCGCGCATGTAGTCGTCGTCGGTCGCGTCGGGGTTGGCGTAGATCGCGTCGCGTTCGGTCATCGCGGCCCACATTTCCGTGTGGCCCATCATGACGACGTCGAGCACGCGCATGTCTTCGTACGCGAACTGATCCTGGCGCAGCTTACCAAGGCGGACGTTCGGCTCCAGCATGACGTTGCCGGAACTCGGTTCCAGATCGCTGCCCAGAATCTTCATGAAGGTCGACTTGCCGCAGCCGTTGGCGCCGATCAAGCCATAGCGGTTTCCTTCGCCGAACTTGACCGAGATGTTCTCGAAGAGGGGCTTGGGCCCGAATTGCATGGTGATATTGGCGGTAGACAGCACGGCGCGTCCTTTTGAATGGGGTACGACGAAAAACCTGAGATTTTAGCAGAATTTGCGGGCTTTTGAGCCGGGTGGCGGCGTTCCGGGGCGGCCAAAAGCAACGGGGCGCGGCCATTCGAGCCGCGCCCCGCTTCAGCGCCGAGGATACCCGCCCGCGCTCTACGTGCGCTCGGCGATGAACGCCTTCACCACGCCCGCGTCCGCAGAAACGATATCGAACCTTTGTGGCAGTTTTTCAAGTCCGGCGAACGCGGCGGGCCGTTCCGGCTCGCGATTGAGCGCCTCGCGGATCGTCTCGCCGAATTTGATCGGCTGCGCGGTTTCAAGAACGATCATCGGCACGCCGGGCTTCAGGTTCTCGCGCGCGACCTTCACGCCGTCGGCGGTGTGGGTGTCGATCATCGTCTGATAGCGCTCGAACACGTCGCGGATGGTCTTCACGCGGTCGTCGTGGTCGCTCTTGCCCGACACGAAGCCGAATTCCTGCACGCGCGCGTAATCGCCGCTCGCCGCGAGATCGAAGCCGCCCTTCTCCTCGACGTCGCGGAACAATTGCAGCACGCGCGCCGGATCGCGGCCCAGCAGGTCGTACACGAAGCGCTCGAAGTTCGACGCCTTCGAGATATCCATGCTCGGCGACGTGGTGTGATACGTCTCCGCCGCGCCGCGCACGCGATACACGCCCGTCTTGAAGAATTCGTCGAGCACGTCGTTTTCGTTGGTCGCGACGACGAGCTGATCGATCGGCAAACCCATCATGCGCGCGATATGCCCCGCGCACACATTGCCGAAATTGCCCGACGGCACCGTGAACGACACACGCTCGTCGTTGCCCGTCGTGGCGGCGAAATAGCCCTTGAAGTAGTACACGACCTGCGCGACGACGCGCGCCCAGTTGATCGAGTTGACCGTGCCGATCTTGTGCTTCGCCTTGTAGCCGTGATCATTCGATACGGCCTTCACGATGTCCTGACAGTTGTCGAAGTTGCCCTCGACGGCCAGATTGAAGATGTTCGGGTCCTGCAGCGAGAACATCTGCGCGGTCTGAAACGCGCTCATCTTCTTGTGCGGCGACAGCATGAAGACGCGCACGCCGGCCTTGCCGCGCATCGCGTATTCGGCGGCGCTGCCGGTGTCGCCCGAGGTCGCGCCGAGAATGTTCAGCGTCTCACCGTGCTTCTCCAGCGCGTACTCGAACAGATTGCCGAGCAGCTGCATCGCCATGTCCTTGAAGGCGAGCGTCGGGCCGTTCGAGAGTTCCAGCAGCGAGAGCGTCGTGCCGTTTTCCACGCCGAGCGTCTTCAACGGCGTGATCTGCGCCGCGCTCTCTTCGTGGCGCACGTTGCTGTACACCTGCGCCGTGTAGGTCTTGCGCGTGAGCGAGCGCAGGTCGTCGGCGGGAATGTCGTCGCTGAACTTCGACAGCACTTCGAATGCGAGATCCGCATACGAGAGCGTGCGCCAGCGCGCGAGTTCATCGGCCGAAACGCGCGGATAGTCCGCCGGCAGATACAGACCGCCGTCTTTCGCGAGCCCGCCGAGAAGGATGTCGGAAAACGTGTGGCGCTCGTTGCTGCCGGCGCCGCGCGTCGAAATGTAGTTCATCGTGCGTCCTTGCCCTTAATTGAGCGCTTCCATGCGCAGCTTCGTCACCTTCGAGACCACCGTGGACAGCGCCTCGATCTGGGCGATCGCCGCGTTCACGTTCTTTTCCAGCGTCTCGTGCGTGATGAGGATGATGTCGGTTTCGCCCTTGTTCGCGCCGTCGACTTCTTCCGATTCCTTCTGCAGCAACGCGTCGATGGAGATGCCCTTGTCCGCGAGAATGCGCGTGATGTTCGCGAGCACGCCCGTCACGTCCGCGACGCGCAGGCGCAGGTAATAGCCGCTCGTCACTTCGTCGATCGGCAGGATCGGCGTGTTCGAGAGACTGTCCGGCTGAAACGCCAGATGCGGCACGCGATGCTCCGGATCGGCGGTGTGCAGGCGCGTCACGTCGACGAGATCGGCGACCACGGCCGAAGCGGTAGGCTCGGCGCCCGCGCCCTTGCCGTAGTAGAGCGTCGTGCCGACCGCGTCGCCGTGCACGACGACCGCGTTCATCGCGCCTTCGACGTTCGCGAGCAGGCGCTTGGCCGGAATCAACGTCGGATGCGTGCGCAACTCGATGCCCTTCTCCGTTCGCCGTGCGATGCCCAGCAGCTTGATGCGGTAGCCGAGGTCTTCGGCATAGCGAATGTCGATGGCCGCGAGCTTGCTGATGCCTTCCACATACGCGCGATCGAACTGCACGGGCACGCCGAACGCGATCGCGCTCATGATCGTGACCTTGTGCGCGGCGTCGACGCCTTCGATGTCGAAGGTCGGATCGGCTTCGGCATAGCCCAACTCTTGCGCGGCCTTCAGTGCGGTCGCGAAGTCGAGCCCGCGGTCGCGCATTTCCGAAAGAATGTAGTTCGTCGTGCCGTTGATGATGCCCGCGATGTACTCGATCCGGTTCGCCGTCAGCCCTTCGCGCAGCGCCTTGATGATCGGAATGCCGCCCGCCACCGCCGCTTCGAACGCGACCATCACGCCCTTCGCGCGCGCGGCTTCGAAAATCTCCGTGCCGTGCACCGCGAGCAGCGCCTTGTTGGCCGTCACGACATGCTTGCCGTTGGCGATCGCGCGCAGCACCAGCTCGCGCGCGAAGCCCGTGCCGCCGATCATTTCGCACACGATATCGATGGAAGGATCGTCGACGACCGCGCCAAAGTCGTCCGTCACCGCGATGCCTTCCTGCTTCGCGGCTTCGGCCTTCGCCGGCGTTCGCACCGCGACGCGCGCGATTTCGATGCCGCGCCCGGCGCGTCGTTTGATTTCTTCCTGGTTACGGCGCAGCACCGTGAAGGTGCCGCTGCCGACCGTGCCGAAGCCCAAGAGTCCTACTTTGATCGGTTCCATGCAGCGCGAGTCTTTAAAAGAGAGATTAAGCGGAATGTCGTTTGCGATAGCCGTCGAGGAAGCGCGCGATGCGGTTGATCGAATCCGCGAGATCGTCGACGTTCGGCAGAAAGACCACGCGGAAGTGATCCGGTGTCGGCCAGTTGAAGCCCGTGCCCTGCACCAGCAGCACACGCTCCTCGAGCAGCAGGTCCGTGATGAACTGCTGATCGTCCTGGATCGGGTACATCTTCGGATCGAGCTTCGGAAACATGTAGAGCGCGGCTTGCGGCTTCACGCAGGTCACGCCGGGAATGGCCGTGAGCATGTCGTATGCGAGCTCGCGCTGCTTGTAGAGACGTCCGCCCGGCACGATCAGGTCGTTGATGCTCTGATAGCCGCCGAGCGCGGTCTGGATCGCGTACTGGCCCGGCACATTCGGGCACAGGCGCATCGACGCGAGAATGCCGAGACCTTCGAGATAATCCTTCGCGCGGCGGCGGTTCTCTTCGATCAGCCCGGAAATCGCCATCCAGCCCGCGCGATAACCGCACGAACGGTAGCTCTTCGACAAACTGTTGAACGTGACCGTGATCACGTCTTCGGACAGCGCGGCCATCGACGTGTGCGTCTTGCCGTCGTAGACGATCTTGTCGTAGACCTCGTCCGCGAAAATGATCAGGCCGTGCTCGCGCGCGATCGCGATCAGGTCGCGCAGCAGTTCGTCCGAATACAGCGCGCCGGTCGGGTTGTTCGGATTGATGACGACGAGCGCCTTGGTGTTGGGCGTGATTTTCGCGCGGATGTCGTCGAGATCGGGCATCCAGCCGTTGCTCTCGTCGCACATGTAATGGCGCGGCGTGCCCGACGACAGGCTCACCGCAGCCGTCCAGAGCGGATAGTCCGGCGCCGGAAGCAGCACTTCGTCGCCGTCGTTCAGGAGCGCCTGCATCGCCATCACAATGAGTTCGGACGCGCCATTGCCGATGTAGATATCGTCCAGCTCGACGCCCGCCACGCCCTTTTGCTGCGTGTAATGCATGATCGCCTTGCGCGCGGCGAACACGCCCTTCGAATCCGAATAGCCCGACGACCCCGGCAGGTTGCGGATCATGTCCTGGATGATCTCGTCGGGCGCTTCGAAGCCGAACGGCGCCAGATTGCCGATATTGAGCTTGATGATGCGATGCCCTTCCTCTTCGAGGCGCTTCGCGTGTTCGAGCACGGGCCCGCGAATGTCGTAGCAGACGTTTTGCAGCTTGTTGGATTTGAGAATCGGTTTCACGGCTGGCGCTCTGGGTCTGGGTGTTGATGCGGACTGGTTTTTCTGATGTCGATCAGGTGCGGCTCGGCGTTCCGGACAGCCAGCCTCGTGCGCGGACGGCGAACGGGCGTTCGATGAAAACCGAGTTTGAAGCCTGAAGGCGGCTCGCCCGGACGACTCGCTCGTTCCCGAGCGCCGAACGATGCATTTTAGACGCCGCGCCAGGTAAGGCATGGGCGATGCGGACCGGATTGCGCGCCGGCGGCGGCTTGTGGCGGCGCGCGGGTGCAACGGACGGCGCACGAGCAAGCCCGGCGGCCGAAAAGTTATAATTTACTGATTATGACTCAGTTCCGCAATGCACCAAAGGAACGCGTCTGCGCGGCCCGAAGTCGACGCGCCAGAAGGTGTGCAGGCTGCTCCCGCCGTCGCGGCGAACGCTGGGTCGTCACCCTTTCCCTTGCCGGATCACTGTTTTGAAACTGCACCAGGATTCCAACAACGCGCTCAACACCATCACGAGCTACGGAGACGGTTTCGTGGCGATCAATCTCGCTCGGCACGAAGGCAGCGTGATCGTCATGCCCGAGATGCCCGTCGCGGCGTGGCCGGTGTCGTCGTTCGAGGCGCTTGCGCCCGAGCATTTCGACGCGCTCGTCGAGGCCGCGCCGGAGGTCGTCATTTTCGGCAGCGGGTCGCGGCTGCGCTTTCCGCATCCGCGCCTGACGGCGCAACTGGCGAAGCACCGCATCGGCGTCGAGACGATGGATTTCGGCGCGGCCTGCCGCACCTACAACATTCTGATGTCCGAAGGCCGCCGCGTGGCCGCCGCGCTGCTGATCGAAACCTGAGCAGGCAGCTAAGTATTCGTTAAGGAAGCGCTGGCAGACTTGCGCCGCCCGTCCGATCCCGGCGCGCGCCAGGGTCTGTCCGCGTCGAATTTGACGAATGCAGGCCGGGCGTGCGCTACACTCCCGCCCGGCGTCCGCCTTTCCGGGATGCGCCGGGCACGGCGCGATTCGCTTCGGCGGGCATTCGCCGGGATGGATTCGGGGCGTCGGTGCAAATCGCGCGGCGTGGCCGATCAATGCGAACTCGCATCGAAAATGCGTGCCTGAGTATGCGCGCGCCCATCGCCCATTTCGTTTCACTAGCGCCGCGCATCGCGGCATCGGACAGGTTGACTTCATGAACGATACGCCTTCGCGGCTACCGCTCACACGTCTTTCACTCATTCTTCTCGTTCTAGCGCTCGCGATCATCTGGTTCGCGCCGCTGGGCTATCGTCATCTCGTGCCGAGCGACGAAGGCCGCTACGCCGAGATGGCGCGCGAGATGTTCGTCACCGGCGACTGGATCACGCCGCGCTATAACGGCTACAAGTATTTCGAGAAGCCGCCGCTGCAGACCTGGGCGAACGCGCTCACGTTCGCCTGGTTCGGCATCGGCGAATGGCAGGCGCGCTTCTATACCGCGCTGGCGGGTTTCGCGGGCGTGCTGCTCGTCGGTTTCACGGGCGCGCGGGTCTTCAACGCGGTGACGGGCTTCGCGGCCGCGGTCATTCTCGCGACCTGCCCGTACTGGAACCTGATGGGCCACTTCAACACGCTCGACATGGGCCTGTCGTTCTGGATGGAGCTGACGCTCTGCGCGCTGCTGCTCGCCCAGCGCCCCGGCCTGCCGACGCGCGAAGTCCGTCTGTGGATGTGGCTCTGCTGGGCCGGCATGGGCGCGGCGGTGCTGTCGAAAGGCCTGATCGGTCTGATCCTGCCCGGCGCGACGCTCATTCTCTACTCGCTCGTCGCGCGCGACTGGGCGCTCTGGAAGCGGCTCTACATCGGCAGCGGGCTGATCGTGTTCCTGATCGTGACCGGCCCGTGGTTCGCGCTCGTGCAGATGAAGAACCCCGAGTTCTTCAATTTCTTTTTCATCGTTCAGCAGTTCAAGCGCTATCTGACGCCCGAGCAGAACCGCCCCGGCGCGTTCTATTACTTCGTGCCGGTGCTGATCGTCGGATTTCTGCCGTGGCTGTCGATCACCTTTCAGAGCGTGCGTCACGGCCTGAAGACGCCGCGCCAGCCCAACGGTTTCGCGCCCGTGACGATGCTGCTCGTCTGGTCGGCGTTCATCTTCCTGTTCTTCAGCGCGTCGCACTCCAAGCTGCTGTCCTACGTGCTGCCGATCGCGCCGGCGATCGCGCTCGTGATCGGCCTCTATCTGCCGTCGCTGACGAAGACGCGCTACCGCATGCATCTGATCGGCTATGCGGTGTTTCTGATCGCCGCGGCGTTCGGCGCGATCTTCCTCGGTCGGGCGGGCAGCGCGAACACGCCGAACGCGCTCTATCGCGAGTTCCAGATCTGGGTGTACGCGGGCCTCGCGGTCGCGTTCGTCGTGACCGTGTTCGCGATCTGGCTGAACCGGCGCAGCGTGCTCGCGGGCGCCGCCGGACTGGGCGCGGCGTGGCTGCTGCTCGGCACGATCGCTGGCTCCGGGCACGACGTGTTCGGCACACAAAGCTCCGGCGTGAAGCTCGTGCCGGCCGTGAAGGCCGCGATGGCGAAACTGCCGCCCGACACGCCGTTCTATTCGATCGCGAAGCTCGATCACACGATGCCCTTTTACCTCGATCACACGATGATCATGGTCCAGGAAGCCGACGAGCTTACGTTTGGCGTACAGACCGAACCGCAGAAATGGGTGCCGAGCATCGACGAATGGATCGGCTTGTGGGATTCGAAGCGCTACGCGCTCGCGTTGATGCCGCCGTCCCGCTACGACGAACTCGTGGCGCGTCACGTGCCGATGCAGGTGATCGCGCGCGACGAGCGCCGCGTGATCGTGGAGAAGCCGCAGCCGTGAGCTTTCAGTTCCTTCTCAGTCACGATGTTGCGCCGCACGATCGTTCGGCATTTCGCGACGAACCGAGTATCCTTGTTTCGCATTTGAAAAAGGCGCGATGAACCCGATTTCCTTCATTTGCATCATCATCGGCGTATTGTTGAACGCGTGCGCCCAGCTCCTGCTCAAAGCCGGCGTGAACGCTGTGGGCCATTTCGACCTGACACCCGCCAATATCATCCCGGTCGGCTTCAGGATCGCAACGCAGTTGCCCATCATCGGCGGGCTCGCGTGCTACGTGCTGAGCGTCGTCGTGTGGATCGTCGGGTTGTCGCGGGTGGACGTGTCGATCGCCTATCCGATGCTCTCGCTCGGTTACGTCGTCAACGCGTTCGCGGCGTGGTATCTGTTCGGCGAGGTGCTGTCGATGCAGCGGCTCATCGGCATCGGCATCATTCTGTTCGGCGTGGTGGTGCTCGCCCGCGGCTGATTCACCGAACCGAAACGTCAACCCGAAGCGTCAACCGGATCAATTCATTTCTTAAGCGCATAGTCCATGACTCAAACAACGCGGCCGTTCCTGCCATTCGTCAAACCCGAGATCGATGAAGAAACCATTCAGGGTGTCGTCGACGTGCTGCGCTCGGGCTGGATCACGACCGGCCCGCAGAATCAGCAGTTCGAAGCCGAGTTGTCGGCCTACGTAGGCGGCCGCCCGGTGCGCGCGTTCAACTCGGGCACCTGCACGATGGAAATCGGCCTGCGCATCGCGGGTGTCGGTCCGGGCGACGAAGTCATCACCACGCCGATGACCTGGGTGTCGACGGCGAACGTGATCCTCGAAGTGGGCGCGACGCCGGTGTTCGTCGACATCGATCCGGTCACGCGCAACATCGACCTGAACCTGCTCGAACGCGCGATCACGCCGCGCACGAAGGCCATCATGCCGGTCTATCTGGCGGGTTTGCCCGTCGACATGGACCGGCTCTACGAGATCGCGCGCGCCCACAAACTGCGCGTGATCGAGGACGCCGCGCAGGCGTTCGGCTCGACCTGGAAGGGCAAGCGCATCGGCGCGCTCGGCGACATCGTGTCGTTCAGCTTCCACGCGAACAAGAACGTGACGTCGATCGAAGGCGGCGCGCTCGTGCTCAACAACGAAGACGAAGCGGAACTCGCGCGCAAATACCGCTTGCAGGGCATCACGCGCACGGGCTTCGACGGCATGGACTGCGACGTGCTCGGCGGCAAGTACAACCTTACCGATGTGGCGGCGCGCGTCGGGCTCGGCCAGTTGCGCAGCGTCGAACGGTTCACCGAAAAGCGCCGCGAACTCGCGCGCGCCTACTTCGACGCGTTCGAAGGCGGCGCCGCCGTGAAGCTCGGCGTCGGCCTGCCGCCGCGCAGTTTCACCGACAGCAACTGGCACATGTTCCAGATCGCGCTGCCGCTCGAGAAGCTGACGCTCACGCGCGCGGAATTCATGGGCGAGATGAAGGAGCGCGGCGTCGGCACGGGCATTCACTATCCGGCGCTGCATCTGTTCACGCTGTATCGCGCGCGTGGCTTCACGGAAGGCATGTTCCCGCATGCGGAGCGCTATGGCGCGTCGACGGTGACATTGCCGCTCTTCACGCTGATGAGCACGGACGATGTCACGCACGTCGTGAAAACGATCGACGAGATCTGCGAACAGTTCGCAGGCGATTCGAAGCGCAACGGGTAACCCAGGGACAATCGGCGCAACATGAGTCATATTGATTTTCCGGCAACTTCCCCCGAGCTTTCGGTGATCATCCCGGTGTACAACGAGGAAGACGGCCTCGCCGCCCTCTTCCAGCGTCTGTATCCGGCGCTGGACGCGCTGAATACGTCGTACGAGGTGATCTTCATCAACGACGGCAGCCGCGACAAATCGGCCGCTTTGCTCGCGCAGCAGTTTCACGTGCGGCCCGACACCACGCGCGTCATTCTGCTCAACGGCAATTACGGCCAGCACATGGCGATTCTCGCGGGCTTCGAACAGTCGCGCGGCGATATCGTCGTCACGCTCGACGCCGACCTGCAGAATCCGCCCGAGGAGATCGCCAAGCTCGTCGAGAAGATGCGCGAGGGCTACGACTACGTCGGCACGATCCGTCAGCAGCGTCAGGACAGTCTGTGGCGCAAGAAGGCGTCGCGCGCAATGAACCGCCTGCGCGAGCGCATCACCAAGATCAAGATGACCGATCAGGGCTGCATGCTGCGCGCGTACAGCCGGCATATCATCGATACGATCAACCGTTGCGGCGAGATCAACACGTTCATTCCCGCACTCGCGTACACCTTCGCGCAGAACCCGATCGAAGTCGACGTCGCGCACGAGGAGCGCTTCGCGGGTGAATCGAAGTACTCGCTCTATAGCCTGATTCGCCTGAACTTCGATCTCGTCACCGGCTTTTCGGTCGTGCCGCTGCAATGGCTGTCGTTCATCGGTGTGATCCTGTCGGTCGGCTCGGCGGGTCTGTTCCTGCTGCTGGTGATTCGCCGCTTCATGTTCGGCGCGGAAGTCCAGGGTGTGTTCACCCTCTTCGCCATTACGTTCTTCATGCTCGGCGTGATCATCTTCGCGCTCGGGCTGCTCGGCGAATATATCGGCCGCATCTATCAGCAGGTGCGTGCGCGGCCGCGCTATCTGGTTCAGACCATTCTCGAACAGCGCGACGGTCTGCCTTCCGCGACCAAGCCGTTGCAGGAATCGGTGCAGCACGTGGCTGTCGTCACCCGCGAGGAAGACGGCCGATGAAGCCGCGCGCAGTCGTATTCGCCTATCACAACGTCGGCGTGCGTTGTCTGCAGGTGCTGCTCGCGCGCGGCGTCGAGGTCGCCCTCGTGGTCACGCACGAGGACAGCGCGAGCGAGAACATCTGGTTCGGCAGCGTCGCGCAGGTCGCGGCGGAACATGGCATCGAGACGATCACGCCCGCCGATCCGAAGTCGCCCGAGCTGTATGACGCGATCGAAACACTCGCGCCGGACTTCATCTTCTCGTTCTATTACCGGCACATGCTGCCGATATCGCTGCTCGGGCTCGCGAGGCGCGGCGCGTACAACATGCATGGCTCGCTGCTGCCGAAGTATCGTGGCCGCGTGCCGACCAACTGGGCCGTGCTCAACGGCGAAACCGAAAGCGGCGCGACGCTGCACGAAATGGCGGAGAAGCCCGACGCCGGCGCGATCCTCGCGCAGACACCCGTGCCCATTCTTCCCGACGATACCGCGGCGCTCGTCTTCGACAAGACCGTCGTCGCCGCCGAGCAGACGCTCTGGCGCGTGCTGCCCGCGCTGCTCGCGGGCGAAGCGCCGCATCTGCCGAACGATCTCGCTTCGGGCAGCTATTACGGCGGGCGCAAGCCCGAAGACGGACGCATCGACTGGTCGCAGCCGGCGCAGCGCGTCTACAACCTGATTCGCGCGGTCGCGCCGCCTTATCCGGGCGCGTTCACGGATATCGGCGCGGACCGCTTCATCGTCGCGCGGGCGCGGCTCGTGCCCGAAACGGGCGCGCCGGGCGTGTCTCCCGAAAGACTCGGTGAGCTGCGGAGTTTGCCCCCCGGCCTACGGGTGGCGGATAATGCGCTGTTTGGCGTGTGCGGCGACGGCCGCGTCATCGCCATTCACGAACTGCGCCACCGGCCGCCCGGTGCCGACGGCGAACCGTCAGGCGAAGCACGCACCGTCGATCCCGCCGAATTCGGCCGCATCATTCAATCCTCTCGTCATTCATGAAAAAAGTTCTCATCCTGGGTGTCAATGGCTTCATCGGCCATCACCTGTCCAAGCGCATCCTCGAAACCACCGACTGGGAAGTGTTCGGGATGGACATGCAAACCGATCGCCTGGGCGACCTCGCGAATCACGAGCGGATGCATTTCTTCGAAGGCGACATCACGATCAACAAGGAGTGGGTCGAGTATCACGTGAAGAAGTGCGACGTGATCCTGCCGCTCGTCGCGATCGCCACGCCCGCGACCTACGTGAAGCAGCCGCTGCGCGTGTTCGAACTCGACTTCGAAGCGAATCTGCCGATCGTGCGTTCGGCGGTGAAGTACGGCAAGCATCTGGTGTTTCCGTCCACGTCCGAGGTGTACGGCATGTGCACGGACGAGCAGTTCGATCCGGAAAACTCCGTCCTGTCCTACGGCCCGATCAACAAGCCGCGCTGGATCTACGCGTGCTCGAAGCAGCTCATGGACCGCGTGATCTGGGGCTACGGCATGGAAGGGCTGAACTTCACCCTGTTCCGCCCGTTCAACTGGATCGGCCCGGGTCTCGACTCCATCTACACGCCGAAGGAAGGTTCGTCGCGCGTGGTCACGCAGTTCCTCGGCCATATCGTGCGGGGCGAGAACATTAGCCTCGTCGACGGCGGCGCGCAGAAGCGCGCGTTCACCGACATCGACGACGGCATCGGCGCGCTGATGAAGATCATCGAGAACAAGAACGGCGTGGCGTCGGGCAAGATCTACAACATCGGCAATCCGACCAATAACTTCTCGGTGCGCGAACTCGCGAACAAGATGCTCGCGCTCGCCAACGAGTACGCCGAGTACTCGGATAACGCGAAGAAAGTGCAGCTCGTCGAGACCTCGTCGGGCGCGTACTACGGCAACGGCTATCAGGACGTGCAGAACCGCGTGCCGAAGATCGACAACACGATGCAGGAACTCGGCTGGGCGCCGCAAGCGTCCATGGACGACGCGCTGCGCAAGATCTTCGAAGCGTATCGCGGCCATGTGGGCGAAGCCCGCAAGCTCGTCGAGCAGTCGTAAGCAAGGGAACCAGGCGTGGCCCGCATCGTTCTCAAGATCGACGTCGATACGCTGCGCGGCACGCGCGAAGGCGTACCCAACCTCGGGCGTCTGCTCGACAAGTACAGCGCGCGCGCGACGTTCCTCTTCAGCCTCGGTCCCGATCACACCGGCTGGGCGCTACGGCGCGTCTTCCGGCCGGGCTTTCTGAAGAAAGTGTCGCGCACCTCCGTAGTCGAGCACTACGGCGTGAAGACGCTCATGTACGGCGTGCTGCTGCCGGGACCGGATATCGGCCGCGAAGCCGTGTCCGAGATGCGCGCGATCCACGAAGCCGGCTTCGAATGCGGCATCCATACGTGGGATCACGTCTACTGGCAGGACAACGTGCGCGCGCGCGACCGCGCGTGGACAGTCGCGCAGATGCAGCAGAGCCATGCCCGCTTCATCGAGATATTCGGCGCGCCGCCCGTCACGCACGGCGCGGCCGGCTGGCAGATGAACGGCTACGCGTTCGAGCAGATCGATGCGTGGGGCATGCGCTATGCATCCGACGGGCGCGGGCATACGCCGTACATTCCCGTGCTCGATGGCCGCACGCTCGATCACATCCAGATGCCCACCACGCTGCCGACGCTCGACGAAATCCTGGGCGTGGATGGCGTCGACGAAAGCAATGTCGCGGCGCGTCTCTTGCGTCACACGGCGAACAATCCGCACGATCAGGTGTTCACGCTGCACGCCGAGCTCGAAGGCCAGAAGCTCGCGCCGGTGTTCGAACAGTTGCTCGCTGGCTGGCGCGCGCAGGGACACACCTTCGCCACCATGGGCGACTACCATGCGACGCTGGACCGCGCGACGCTGCCCACGTACCCTGTGACGTGGGGCGAAATTCCGGGCCGCGCGGGCGAACTGATCGTGCAGCCCGGCTGAAGCGGCGCGCAGCACACTTCGAATCTCATCGTCTTTTTCTCACCAACGAACCAGAACAACCGGAGAAACTTTCGTGTCAGTCGCAGTCGACCAGCCCGTTCCCGACTTCACCGCACCCGCGACGGGTGGCGAGTTCACGCTTTCGAGCCTGCGCGGCAGGAAGGTCGTGCTCTTCTTTTACCCGAAGGACAACACGCCGGGCTGCACGACCGAAAGCCTGCAATTTCGCGACCACTACGACCAGTTCAAGGCGGTGGGCGCGGAAATCGTCGGCATCTCGCGCGACAGCGTGAAGTCGCACGACAACTTCAAGGCGAAGCTGGAACTGCCTTACACGCTGGTTTCGGACGGCGACGAAGTCATTTGCTCGCTTTTCGATGTCATCAAAATGAAGAAAATGTATGGCAAGGAAGTGCGCGGCGTCGAGCGCTCGACCTTCCTTATCGACGCGAAAGGCGTGCTTCGCCGCGAGTTCCGCGGTGTCAAGGTGCCGGGCCACGTAGAGGCTATTGTCGAGGCTGTACAAGCAATTTGAGGCACGCTATATTGGTTCGCAATGAGCGCACGTCTAGTCCAACCCATTCTTTGTAGCGCGAGCCGCCGTGTGCCTGCCGGCACGGTCGGCATGGACCCGGGCTACGTGAAGACGGCACGGCGCAGGCGCTCCGCAGCAGAAGTCAGCCGCTGGTTCCGGTAGTCGGAACGGCGGCTTTTTTATTGGCGTCGCACAAAAACCACGCCTTGAAGGCTCGCGCGATGTCCAGTGGACGCAACCCCAAGGAGCAGATCGAAACTTAGGCGAACCGGCGATTTCGACAATGAAGCGCGCCGCCGGGCGCAAACTGCGGGAACCGTACCGCTTCGAGGGCGTACGGGCAGGATGCGACAGGCGGCGCACGATATACGACCCGATTCCTTCGAGGGAACACCATGCCTTTGCCTACCGCCCCGGCCAAGCTCGGCCATCTCCTTCCGGCTGAAGAATACAAGGCCAAAGCCCGGCCTTCGAAACAGTCGAAGAAACAAGCCGCGGCGAGCGATGACGACGCGTACGGCGCGGTCGAGACCGTCGCCGCGGAGCGTCCCGCCACGAACGCCGCGCACACGCTGCGCTCGATCGCGAGCGACGTGCTCACGCAAATTCCGGCCGAACCGCATGTGGAAGCGGCCGCGCCGTCGCCCGCGGCTGGCGTCGCGCCGGCGCGCGGCCGAAAATCGAAACAGACCGCCGCGCTGCTGCAGCCGGTGCCGGCCGCGCGCACCGCGCCGGAGCCGGTCGAAGCACGCACGGAGCGCGCCGAAACGCCGGTCGCGCCCGAGGCAGCGGCTCCGTCCGCCGCGAAAGACACGCGCGCGCAGAGCAAACGCCGCAAGGGCACCACGGCCGAAGCCGAATTGCGCAAGCTTTTCGTGCTCGACACCAACGTGCTGATGCACGATCCGAGTTCGCTGTTCCGTTTCGAGGAGCACGACGTCTATCTGCCGATGATGACGTTGGAAGAACTCGACAATCACAAGAAGGGCATGTCGGAAGTGGCGCGCAATGCGCGTCAGGTGAGCCGCACGCTCGATGCGCTCGTCGCCAACGCGGGCAAGATGACGGAAGGCATTCCGCTGGCCGCGCAAGGCAACCGGGACGCGCTCGGCCGCCTCTACTTCCAGACGACGCTCACGGACATCGAACCGGTGGAAGGCTTGCCCGTCGGCAAGGCGGACAACCAGATTCTCGGCGTCGTGCGCGCGTTGCAGAAGGAGCGTCCGGATCGTCAGGTCGTGCTGGTGTCGAAAGACATCAACATGCGCATCAAGGCGCATGCGCTCGGCCTGCCCGCCGAAGACTATTTCAACGATCAGGTTCTCGAAGACAAGGATCTGCTCTATTCGGGCGTGCGCGCGCTGCCGCAGGACTTCTGGACCCGGCACGCGAAGGGCATGGAGAGCTGGCAGGACACCAAGACCGGCACCACGTATTACCGCGTGACCGGGCCGCTGTGTCCGTCGATGCTCGTCAACGAGTTCGTGTATCTGGAACCGCAGAACGGCGAGCCGTCGTTCCACGCGGTCGTGCGCGAACTGAACGGCAAGACCGCGCTGTTGCAGACGCTGCGTGACTACGGCCATCACAAGAACAACGTGTGGGGCATCACGGCGCGCAACCGTGAACAGAACTTCGCGCTGAACCTGTTGATGAATCCGGAAGTCGATTTCGTCACGCTGCTCGGCCAGGCGGGTACCGGCAAGACGCTGATGGCGCTCGCCGCCGGCCTCGCGCAAGTGCTCGACGACAAGCGCTACAACGAAATCATCGTGACGCGCGCGACGGTGCCGGTCGGCGAGGATATCGGTTTTCTGCCGGGCACCGAGGAAGAGAAGATGCAGCCGTGGATGGGCGCCTTCGACGATAACCTCGAAGTGCTGCAAAAAACCGACGACGCCGCCGGCGAATGGGGCCGCGCCGCGACGCAGGAGCTGATCCGTTCGCGCCTGAAGGTGAAGAGCATGAACTTCATGCGCGGGCGCACATTCGTCGACAAGTACGTGATCATCGACGAAGCGCAGAATCTGACGCCGAAGCAGATGAAGACGCTCGTCACGCGCGCGGGTCCGGGCACGAAAATCGTGTGCCTCGGCAATATCGCGCAGATCGACACGCCTTATCTGACCGAAGGCAGTTCGGGGCTCACCTATGTGGTCGATCGATTCAAGGGCTGGACGCACAGCGGTCACGTGACGCTCGCGCGCGGCGAGCGCTCGCGTCTGGCCGATTACGCGTCCGACATTCTGTAAGCGCCCGGCATTCATTGCGGGTCAGACGGCCCGGTGGAGCAATCCACCGGGCCATTTTCTTTTCGTCGGACGTTTCCCGCTTGCAACACTTACGGCACAAACTTCATGTAAAACCTGAGGACGTCTTGCCGCACGCCCGTTCGGGGGATTAGTATCGGCACACTGCCCTTCCTGGCGACTTTTTGGTCGCCTTTCTGCAATGCGTCGAATCTGGCTGCCGCTTCTCGTTACCGTTTTGCTCGCCGCGTGTGGCAGCGCGCCGCAGCAGGCGGCACGTCAGCCTGCCGCCAGCGCGAATGCGAATCGCACTTACAAGCCGCCGGCCGGTTTCCCGACCTTCGTCGATCACAGCGTCGGGCGCGAGGAAATCTCCATCCAGGCGATGTCGCTCGTCGGCGTGCCTTACCGCTGGGGCGGCAATACGCCCGATGCCGGTTTCGATTGCAGCGGGCTCGTGCGTTATGTCGTCGATCGCGCGGCGTCGGTCAATCTGCCGCGCACGACGGCGGAGATGAGTTCGCGTGGCGAATCGATCGAGCCGGACGGCGTCGCGCCGGGCGATCTGATCTTTTTCAACACGACCGGACGGCCGCATTCGCATGTCGGCATTTATGTGGGCAAGCTGCGCTTCGTGAATGCGCCGTCGACGGGCGGCACCGTGCGGCTCGACTATCTGACCAATCCCTATTGGGCGAAACGGTTCGACGGCATTCGCCGCGTCGCGCCGCCGAAGTCCGCGCCTGCGCCGTTCGACGCACCGGTTTATCTGGCATCGCCTGCTCCCGCGCAAACGCCGACGCCGCCGACGACGAACGCTGACGCTTTCGAACCACCGCCCTCCACGCTCACCGCCGCGCAGCGCCAGTCGCAAGCTGCGGGCGCGACTGCGCCTCAAGCGGCCGTCGCCACCAGCGCCGCGCCCGATCCGATCCAGGCCGCCGCCGACGCCTTCGAGCCGCCTCCTCCGACCTCGAACGCAGCACGCCAGCAGGCGCGCACCGCGCAAGCCACAGCCGATCCAATTGAACCGCCCGTGCGCGTGATGCGCGCCTCCACCGGATCGCTCGCCGCGCCGCGTCCGGCTCAGACCGACGATCCCATCGCCCGCTTCGCCACCGGCACGAACTGACGCGCGCCGCGCGTCTCTGCTATCGTGTTCCGATCATTCTTCGACGGAGCGCAACACCATGGACCTGGGACTCGCGGGCAAGGTCGTCCTGATCACGGGCGGCAGCAAGGGAATCGGATTTGCATGTGCGAAAGCGTTCGCGAGCGAAGGCGCGAAAGTCGCGATCGTGTCGCGCGATGCCGCGAATCTCGCCCGCGCCCGCGAGCAACTGGCCAGCGTCGGACATCACATTCATCTCGCGCGCGCCGACTTGCATGAAGCGCACAGCGCCGAAGATGTCGTCGAGGAAGCGAGCGCCGCGCTGGGACCGATCGACATTCTCATCAACAGCGCCGGCGCCGCCCGGCGCTACGATCCCGACACGCTCGACGCCGCCGCCTACAAGGCGGCCATGGACGCGAAATACTTCTCCTATGTCTATCCGCAGCAGGTCGTGCTGAAGCGCATGGCCGAGCGCCTGCGCAACGATCCGAAGGCCGAGCCGGGCGCCATCGTGAATATCGTGGGAATGGGCGGGAAGATCGCGACGGACATCCATATCGCGGGTGGCGCGGCCAATGCGGCGCTGATGCTCAATACCGTCGGCCTCGCGCATCACTACGCGAAGCTCGGCATTCGCATCAACGCGATCAATCCGGGCGCGACGCTTACCGAGCGCGTCGAGGAAGCGCTCGAACTGGAAGCGAAACGGCAAGGCGTCACGCGCGATCAGGTGCTCGCCGAGAGCCAGGCCAAAGTGCCGCTCGGCCGTTACGCGAAGCCGGAGGAAATCGCCGACGTGGCGCTCTTTCTGGCGAGCCGCCGCGCGAGTTATGTATCGGGCGCGATCATTCCGATGGACGGAGTGTCGTCGCCGATCATCTGATGCGCTGCAGCCCCGACGCGATGCGGGGCCGAAGGCAAGGTTCGATGCTTACAGGAACTGGTGGCCGACCCACCAGCCGGCCGCCGCGAGCGCGGCGGAAGCCGGAATCGTCAGAATCCACGCCCACACGATATTGCCCGCGACGCCCCAGCGCACCGCGCTGAACTTTTGCGTCGCGCCGACGCCGACGATTGCGCCGGTGATCGTGTGCGTCGTCGAAACGGGAATGCCGAGGAAGGATGCGACGAACAGTGTGATCGCCCCGCCCGTCTCCGCGCAGAAACCGCCGACCGGCTTCAGCTTGGTGATCTTCTGCCCCATCGTGCGCACGATGCGCCAGCCGCCGAACAGCGTACCGAGGCCCATCGACAAATAGCACAGGCCGATGACCCAGACCGGCGGCGCGTCGGCGGTCGCGGAAGCGTAGCCCGTCGCGATCAGCAGCATCCAGATGATGCCGATGGTCTTCTGCGCGTCGTTGCCGCCGTGGCCGAGCGAATAGAGACCGGCCGAGACGAGCTGCATGCGGCGAAAACGCCGGTCAACCTTCGAGGGCGGCGTGCGGAAATACAGCCACGACACCAGCAGCATGAAGAACGAGCCGAGCACGAAGCCGAGCAGCGGCGAGATGAAGATGAACGCGACCGTCTTGAGCAGCCCGTCCCAGTTGAGCGACGCCCAGCCCGACTTGGCGAGCGCCGCACCGACCAGACCGCCGATCAGGGCGTGCGACGAACTCGACGGAATACCGTAATGCCAGGTGACGATATTCCAGCCGATCGCGCCCACGAGCGCGCCGAAGATGACGTAGTGATCGACGATCTCCGGATCGATCGTGCCCTTGCCGACGGTCGCGGCCACTTTCAGGTGAAAGATGAAATACGCGATGACGTTGAACGCCGCAGCGAACGCGACCGCCTGCTGTGGCTTGAGCACGCCGGTCGAGACGACCGTCGCGATGGAATTGGCGGCGTCGTGAAAGCCGTTCATGAAGTCGAACGCGAGTGCGACTATGACGAGCAAGGCGACTGCCCAGATGGCGAGTTGAATCGAATGCATCGGTTGGTGTTGTTTTGACCGGTCTTGTACTGCGCTGGCCGGTTTGTCGTCCCGGTTTTTTGGTGCCCCGCCGCGCGCGGGCCTGCCGCGCGCCGGGGGCTCGGACGGCTTGATCAGGCGTTTTCCAGCACGATGCCTTCGATGATGTTCGCGACGTCTTCACATTTGTCGGTAATCGTCTCGAGAAGCTCGTAGATCGCCTTCAGCTTGATGAGCGTCTTCACGTCGTCTTCCTCGCGGAAGAGCTTCGACATTGCGGAACGCAGCACGCGGTCCGCATCCGACTCCAGGCGGTCGATTTCTTCGCAGATCTTCAGAATCTCGCTCGCACGCTTCATGTCCGCCAGCAATTCGACCGCCTTCTGCACGCGCGTGACGGTGCCCGTGCAGATATGCGCGAGCTGGCTCGCCTCGGACGTCACCGCGCGCACGTCATACAGCGAAATGGCCGTCGCGACGTCCTCCATCAGATCGAGGATGTCGTCCATCGTCGTGATGAGCTTATGGATTTCGTCGCGGTCGAGCGGCGTGATGAACGTCTTGTGCAGCAAATCGATGGTTTCGTGCGTGAGCTTGTCGGCGCGCTTCTCGTTCGCCTGCACGTTCTGCTTGTGAACCTCGGCGTCGTCGAGGTTGTCGATCAGCAGTTCGAGCTCGTGGCTTGCATCGACCATGCATTTCGCGTGCGCGTTGAAGATCTCGAAGAATTTGCCCTCGGTGGGCATGAAACGACCGAACATGAAATTCCCGCTAAGTGGGTCAATTTTGAGACATACATCAAACTGACATATTGTACCTGCGCACATCAGCCGCCGCACCGCGCGTGCCTGACGCGCGGCTTGTGACAATGCGAGGACTTGACAGCGGATGCGGTAGACGGCTTTTACTCGCCGCCGTAAAAGTTCTGCGCGCCGGCGAAGTTGTCGAACTTCGTGTACTGACCGTGGAAAGTCAGGCGCACCGGCCCGATCGGACCGTTACGCTGCTTGCCGATGATGATTTCCGCGGTGCCCTTGTCGGGGCTGTCGGGATTGTAGACTTCGTCGCGGTAGATGAAGAGGATCACGTCCGCGTCCTGCTCGATAGCGCCCGATTCGCGCAAGTCCGACATGATCGGACGTTTGTTCGGCCGCTGTTCGAGACCGCGATTCAACTGCGACAGCGCGATCACCGGCACGTCGAGTTCCTTCGCGAGGCCTTTGAGCGAGCGCGAGATTTCGGAGATTTCGGTTGCGCGGTTTTCGCCGCCGCCCGAGCCCGACATGAGCTGCAGGTAATCGACGATGATCAGGCCGAGCTTGCCGCATTGCCGCGACAGACGCCGCGCGCGCGAGCGCAGTTCCATCGGGTTCAGGCCGCCGGTTTCGTCGATGAAAAGCTGCGCCTCGCTCATTTTCTGCACGGCGTGCGTGAGCTTCGGCCAATCTTCGTCCGTGAGACGGCCCGTACGCATGCGGTGCTGATCGAGCCGGCCGACCGAGCCGAGCATACGCATCGTAAGCTGGGTGCCCGGCATTTCCATCGAGAACACCGCGACGGGCAAGCCGTACTCCACCGCGACATATTCGCCGACGTTCATCGAGAACGCGGTTTTACCCATCGACGGGCGGCCCGCGACGATGATCAGTTCGCCGCCGTGCATGCCCGAGGTCATGCGGTCGAGATCGACGAAGCCCGTGGGCGTGCCGGTCACATCGCTCGGATTGGCTGTGTGATACAGCGTGTCGATGCGCTCGACGACCTGCGTGAGCAGCGGCCCGATTTCCAGAAAGCCCTGCGTGCCGCGTGCGCCGTCTTCGGCGATAGAAAACACGCGCGCTTCGGCTTCGTCGAGAATCTGCCGGACTTCCTTGCCTTGCGGATTGAATGCGTCGGCTGAGATTTCATCCGCGACCGAGACGAGACGGCGCAGCACGGCGCGATCGCGCACGATCTCCGCATAGCGGCGGATATTCGCCGCGCTGGGCGTGTTCTGCGCGAGCGCGTTCAGATAGGCGAGCCCGCCGACTTCCTCGGCCTTGCCGGCCATCGTGAGCGCTTCGTGGACGGTGATCACGTCCGCCGGGCGCGTCGTCGCGATCAGCTTGCCGATGTGCTCATAGATGATGCGATGGTCATAGCGATAGAAATCGCTCTGATGCATGACGTCGGCGATACGGTCCCATGCGGCGTTGTCCAGCAGCAGGCCGCCGATTACGGATTGCTCGGCTTCGATCGAATGCGGCGGGACCTTCAGCGCGTCGAGTTGCGGGTCTTTGGACGGAGCGTTCATGGGGTGGAATTATCAACGAAATGACGCGGTCGTTGTTATGTTCAGACAAACAAAAAAGGCAGGAACCGGCGGGTTTTTACCCTTGGTTCCTGCCCTTCTTTCCTGCGCGCGAGGCGTGAAGCCTCGCTTGAAACTTACGCGTGCTCGCCCAGCACCGACACCGTGACGTCGACGAGGACGTCCGTGTGCAGCGCGACTTGAACTGCGTGGTCGCCGACGATCTTCAGCGGGCCTTGCGGCAGACGCACTTGCGCCTTTTCCACTTCCGCGAAACCTTGCGACTTCAGCGCTTCAGCGATGTCCGCGTTCGTGACCGAACCGAACAGACGGCCGTCGACGCCAGCCTTCTGCGAGATCTGAACGGTAAAACCGCTCAGCTTTTCGCCTTGAGCTTGCGCGGCTGCCAGCTTTTCAGCGGCGACCTTTTCGAGTTCGGCGCGGCGAACTTCGAATTCAGCGATTGCGTCCTTCGTGGCGCGGCGAGCCTTCTTGCCGGGGATCAGGAAGTTACGTGCGTAGCCGTCCTTGACCTTGACGATATCGCCGAGGTTGCCCAGGTTGACGACCTTTTCCAAAAGAATGATTTGCATTTTTGGCTTTCCTTAGTGCGTCGTCTGATTAGGCCTTGTGCAGGTCGGTGTACGGCAGGAGCGCGAGGAAACGCGCGCGCTTGATCGCCGTGTCGAGCTGGCGCTGATAGTGCGCCTTCGTGCCAGTCAGACGAGCCGGCGTGATCTTGCCGTTTTCGCCGATGAAGTCCTTCAGCGTTTCCGTGTCCTTGTAGTCGATGTACTCGACACCGGCTGCCGTGAAACGGCAGAACTTCTTGCGCTTGAAGAGCGGGTTTTGTTGCTGACGACGCTTGTCGAATTTCTTACCAGTCGGGCGGGGCATGATTAGTCCTTTCCAATGTCCTGCAATTCTGTGATGTGAAACACCAGGGTTCGCGCGTTACGGCTCTTCTTCGCCAGAAAGCCGGTGAAGCGTGTTTCGACGCCCATCGGACAGCTTTCCAGCCTGCCGCTCGCTTCTCCGGCCGCGACCGCCTGCAGTGTCAGTTCGATCTTTCGGGCGATGCCCGCTTCGACGACTTCTGCCGCGTGTTGCAACGTGCAGCTTGCGATCGGGATGCCGGCGGGCGTGTACCGCACCGGTTCGCGTTCCACGACGCTTGCTGTCAGTTGCAGCCGGTTCACTTAAAGTGTTCGTTCCTGGTGGCTTGACAGTTCGAAACTGTCCTTAAGCCTGCGCTTCGGACGGCTGGCTGGCCGCCTTCTTGGCTTCTTCGCGCTGCACTTCCTTCATCATCGGCGACGGGCCGGCTTCGGCCTTCTTCATCTTGACGATGAGGTGACGCAGAACGGCGTCGTTGAACTTGAACGCGTGTTCGAGTTCTTCGAGCGTGGTCTGGTCGCATTCGATGTTCATGCAGACGTAGTGAGCCTTCGCGAGTTTCTCGATCATGTAGGCCAGTTGGCGACGGCCCCAGTCTTCGATGCGGTGGATCTGGCCACCGTGCGACGTGATCGTGCCCTTGTAGCGCTCGATCATGGCGGGCACTTGCTCGCTCTGATCGGGGTGCACGATAAAGACGATTTCGTAATGACGCATATTCACTCCTTGTGCTGACTTATGGATAAAAGCCACCCGGGCGTCGGACCGGTGCGGCAAGTGAGAAGCCAAAGATTATAGCTTTTTGTATGCGCTCACGCAAATGCAATTTCGATCGCATTTTCAAGCAGTTAGCGTCCGTGCGCATGCTCCGGCTGCGGTTCTCCGGGAAGTGTCAGGCGACGGCTCCAGTAACCGGGCTGCGCATAGATTTCCTTAAGATAATCAATGAAGTAGCGCACGCGCGCCGGCACGTAACGTTGCTGCGGATAGACCGCGAGAATGTCGTAATCGGGCAATTCGAACTCGTCGAGCACGGTTTCAAGTTCGCCCGATTCCAGTTGCCGCTGGATTTCCCACGTCGAGCGCCAGCCGAGCCCTAGCCCCTCCGACGCCCAGCGGTGCAGCAACTCGCCGTCGTTGCAATCGAGACTGCCGGTGACGCGCACGGTCACGACCTTGCCGTTGCGCCGGAAATACCAGCCGCGATTCTGGCCGCCCTGCAGATTGAACGCGAGGCAATTGTGATTCGGCAAGTCTTCGAGCGCTTTCGGCCTGCCGTGCTTCTTGAAATAGGCAGGCGTGCCGCACACAACGCGCCGGTTGCTGGCCAGCTTCACCGCGACGAAGTTCGGATCGACCGCTCCACCAATGCGAATCGACAGATCGTAACCCTCGCGCACCAGATCGACGACGCGATCAGTCAGATTGAACGACATCTGCAATTCCGGCTTGTCCGCGAGGAACGCGGGCGCGTGCGGCGCGACGTGCATGCGGCCGAACGCCGCCGGCGCCGACACGATCAGATGCCCGCCCACCGCGCGCCGCCCCGCTGCGAGTTCGTTTTCCGCCTGATCCCATTCCGACAGCAGATTCCTGCAGCGGTCGAGAAACGCCGCGCCCTCTTCGCTCACGACGAGTCGCCGCGTCGAGCGATACATCAGCTTCACCCCGAGGCGTTTTTCGAGCGCGTCGATGCGCCGCCCGAGTATCACCGGCGACACGCCCTCCTCCAGCGCCGCCGCGGCGAGGCTCCCCGCCTCGGCCACGCGCACGAAAGTCTCTATCTGCTTGAAGCGGTCCATCTCTCGTCTCCAGCCGCCAGACCGCGCGGAACGGGCATTCCATACTTTTTGTTTGGGAAAAAGCGACTTCGGCTGATCTTATCAAACCTTTTTCACAGACTTAAAGTGCAACGGAACCCTGCTTGAATGCAGACAGCCATTTCGGATCAAGACCCCAGGAAGGAGACAACCATGCCCAAGATGAGAGCCGTCGACGCAGCCGTCCTCGTGCTGGAAAAAGAAGGAATCGATACCGCGTTCGGCGTGCCGGGCGCGGCCATCAACCCGTTCTACTCGGCGATGAAGAAGTCGGGCGGCATCAGCCACGTGCTGGCGCGCCACGTCGAAGGCGCATCGCACATGGCCGAAGGTTATACCCGCGCCGCGCCCGGCAACATCGGCGTTTGCATCGGCACGTCGGGCCCGGCGGGCACGGACATGATCACCGGCCTCTATTCGGCCCAGGCGGATTCGATTCCGATTCTCGCGATCACCGGCCAGGCGCCGCGCGCGCGTCTGTACAAGGAAGACTTCCAGGCCGTCGATATCGAATCGATCGCCAAGCCGGTCACGAAGTGGGCCGTCACCGTGCGCGAACCGGCGCTCGTGCCGCGCGTGTTCCAGCAGGCATTCCATCTGATGCGCTCGGGCCGTCCGGGTCCGGTGCTGGTCGACTTGCCGATCGACGTGCAGCTCGCCGAAATCGAATTCGACATCGACACGTACGAACCGCTGCCGGTCTACAAGCCGAAAGCATCGCGCGCGCAGATCGAAAAGGCGCTGACGATGTTGAACGACGCCGAAAAGCCGTTGATCGTTTCCGGCGGCGGCGTGTTGAACGCAGCGGCGGAAGATCTGCTCGTGCAGTTCGCCGAAACGCTCGGCGTGCCCGTGATTCCGACGCTGATGTCGTGGGGCGCGATCCCCGACGATCACCCGCTGATGGCCGGCATGGTCGGCTTGCAGACGTCGCACCGCTACGGCAACGCGACGATGCTCGCCTCCGACTTCGTGCTCGGCATCGGCAACCGCTGGGCGAACCGCCATACCGGCAGCGTCGAGGTTTATACCAAGGGCCGTAAGTTCGTGCACGTGGATATCGAGCCGACGCAGATCGGCCGCGTGTTCGGACCGGACCTCGGCATCGTGTCGGATGCGAAGGCCGCGCTCGAACTGTTCGTCGAAGTGGCGAAGGAATGGAAGGCCGCCGGCAAGCTGAAGGATCGTGGCGCATGGGTCGCGGACTGCCAGCAGCGCAAGCGCACCATGCTGCGCAAGACGCACTTCGACAACGTGCCGATGAAGCCGCAGCGCGTGTACGAAGAGATGAACCTCGCGTTCGACCGCGACACCTGCTTCGTCACGACGATCGGTCTTTCGCAGATCGCGGGCGCGCAGTTCCTGCACGTGTTCAAGGCGCGCAACTGGATCAACTGCGGCCAGGCCGGCCCGCTCGGCTGGACGATCCCCGCCGCGCTCGGCGTGCGTGCGGCCGATCCGCAACGCAAGATCGTCGCGCTTTCGGGCGACTACGACTTCCAGTTCATGATCGAAGAGCTCGCGGTCGGCGCGCAATTCAAGCTGCCGTACGTGCATGTGGTCGTGAACAACTCGTATCTCGGTCTGATCCGTCAGGCGCAGCGCGGCTTCGACATGGACTACTGCGTGCAGCTCGCGTTCGACAACATCAACGCGCCTGAACTCGAAGGCTATGGCGTGGACCACGTCGCGGTGGCCGAAGGCCTCGGCTGCAAGGCACTGCGCGTGCACAAGCCGGAAGACATCGCCCCGGCGCTGAAGCAGGCGCAGGCGCTGGCCGCCGAACATCAGGTGCCGGTCGTCGTCGAGATGATTCTCGAGCGCGTGACCAACATCGCGATGGGCACCGAGATCGACGCGATCAACGAGTTCGAGGAACTCGCCGAAACGAAGGCGGATGCACCGACTGCCGTTACGCCGCTCGACTAAGTAATGCCGCCGCGCGTTCATGACAGGAACGCGCGGGGCACATTCACTGACCGACCATCAGGAAAGAACAATGCCGAAATTTGCCGCGAATTTGACCATGCTGTTCAACGAAGTCCCGTTCCTCGACCGCTTCGCGGCGGCGGCGAACGCGGGTTTCAAGGCGGTCGAGTTCCTGTTCCCCTACGCGTTCTCGATCAGCGATATCCAGACGCGTCTGAAGGACAACGACCTGCAGATCGTGCTGCACAACCTGCCCGCGGGCAACTGGGAAGCGGGCGAGCGCGGCATCGCCTGCCTGCCGGACCGCGTCGCGGAATTCCGCGAAGGCGTGCCGCGCGCGATCGAATACGCGAAGGCGCTGAACGTGCCGCAACTGAACTGCCTCGTCGGCATTCCGACGGCGGGTGTATCGGCGGAGCAGGCGCGTGCGACGATCATCGAGAATCTGCGCTTTGCCGCTGAAGCGCTGAAGAAGGAAGGCATCAGGCTGCTGGTCGAGCCGTGCAACGGTTACGACATTCCGGGCTTCGCGCTGAACCGCTCGAAGGAAGGACTGGACGTGATCCGCGCGGTCGGCTCGGACAACCTGTTCCTGCAGTACGACATCTATCACATGCAGCGCATGGAAGGCGAACTCGCCGCGACGATCAAAAAGAACCTGCCGCAGATCGCGCACATCCAGCTCGCCGACAACCCCGGCCGCAACGAACCGGGCACGGGCGAGATCAACTACGCGTTCCTGTTCGGGCTGCTCGACGAGATCGGCTATCAAGGCTGGATCGGCTGCGAGTACAAGCCGCTCAACGGCACGGAAGCGGGCCTCGGCTGGCTGCAAAGCATCGGCGGCGTGAAAGCCACGGCTGCCGCGTAAATCTGACACACAGGAGGAGCTCGAAGTATGGCAACGATCGGTTTCATTGGCCTCGGCATCATGGGCGCGCACATGGCGCGCAACCTCATCAAGGGCGGCCACTCGCTCGTCGTGAACGGCAAGTTCCCCGTGCCGGACGATATCCGCGCGCAGACGCAAGTCGTCGCGGATTCGAGCGCGGTCGCGCAGGCGAGCGAGATCGTCATCACGATGGTGCCCGACACGCCCGATGTCGCCAATGTGCTGTTTGCCGACGACGGCGTCGCGAATGGTCTCTCGAAGGGCAAGCTCGTCATCGACATGAGCTCGATCGCCCCGCTCGAGACGCAGGAGTTCGCGAAGAAGATCAACGCGCTCGGCTGCGACTATCTCGACGCGCCGGTTTCCGGCGGTGAAGTCGGCGCGCGTGAAGCGACGCTCACGATCATGGTCGGCGGTCCGGAGAAGTCGTTCGACATCGCGAAGCCGCTTTTCGACCTGATGGGCAAGAACATTTCGCTCATCGGCGACAACGGCGCGGGCCAGACCTGCAAGGTCGCGAACCAGATCATCGTTGCGCTGAACATCGAGGCGGTCGCCGAAGCGCTGCTCTTCGCGGCACGCTCGGGCGCGGACCCGGAGCGCGTGCGCAAGGCGCTGATGGGCGGCTTCGCTTCGTCGCGCATTCTCGAAGTGCATGGCGAGCGCATGACGAAACGCACGTTCAATCCGGGCTTCCGTATCGAACTGCATCAGAAAGACCTGAACCTCGCGCTCGACGGCGCGCGCAAGATGGGCCTCGCCCTGCCCCACACGGCGAGCGCGCAGCAGTTGTTCAGCGTGTGCGCCGCGAACGGCGGCAAGGCGTGGGATCACTCGGCGCTCGTGCGTGCGCTCGAAATCATGTCGAACTTCCAGGTGGCCGATGAGCCGCAGCAAGCCAAGGCTGCTGCGTGATTCGCATCGTCATCTGAACCGTGGGGCGTCCCGCGTATGGGCACGCGGGACAACTGTCGCTCTGGGCTGAGGGCGGCAATAGTGGGGTCCGAGAGCGGCACCCGGCGGTGCGCCGGGTAAGCCTTGGTCGGTCAGACGGTTTGTCGTCGGGTGTCCGCGTCGGATTGTTGCAATTTGCGTCCTAACGCTCACGCATGAGCGGTGCTACAAATCCTTTTGTTGAAACTCAGAACTATCTGGTGGTGATCGCGACTAATCTGCCTAGACTTCGCGGGCCGTATCACTACCGTTAATCAAGGAGTTGAACAATGGGAATCCTCAGCTTTATCAAGGAAGCAGGCGAAAAACTGTTCGGCGCAGCCACGCCGAGCGCGCAGGCGGCTCCAGCGCCGGTCGATGTCGCGGCGCTGAATCAGAAGGCGGGCGAAGCCATCGCGACGTACATCCGTTCGCAAGGCCTCAACGCAGACAATCTCGATGTGAAATATGACGGCGCGTCGCATACGGTGACCGTTTCGGGTCAGGCGCCGGATCAGGCTACAAAGGAGAAGATCCTTGTGGCTGCGGGTAACGTCCAGCACGTCGACAAGGTGGACGATCAACTGACCGTGCCGAATAGCGAACCCGAGTCGCGGTATCACACTGTCGTGTCGGGTGACAATCTCTGGAAGATTGCCGAGAAATATTATGGCAATGGCTCGAAGAACGATGCGATCTTCGAGGCCAACAAGCCGATGCTGAAGAGTCCGGACAAGATTTATCCGGGGCAGGTGTTGCGGATTCCCGCGGCGAACTGAATTTTATTGTTTTGCGACTATTCCAACGCGGACTTCGGTCCGCGTTTTTTTTAGTACATATCAAAAACACGCTGCAGGTCTTTAACCCCCGAAGTCAAAGCAAGCATCAACAACACCCGCGCCTTATAAGGGTTGAGCGTCCCCGCACTGACGCTCCCGAGCGCATCATCATTCGCCGCGCCGTTGCGCATCACATGCCCGGCCCCCACGCGTGACGCACGCACCACCACAACGCCGTGCTTCATCGCATCAACGAGCGCTTGCGTAAGCGTCGCATGCATCGAGCCGTTGCCGGTGCCCGCGACAACGATGCCCTTCACGCCCGCAGCAACAAGCGCATCGACGACCACTCGCGACACATCCGCATAACTCGCGACGATCTCGACCATCGGCCACTGCCCGGCGGGGACATCGAATTCACTTGCAACGGTATGCGGCCGCACGACCGTGCGTTGAAACTCGACGCGCCCATCCTGCACGAACCCGAGCGCGCCAGTTTCGGGCGAACGAAACGCATCGACGGCGTAAGTGCTCGTCTTGGTGACATCGCGCGCGCTGTGAATCTGGTTATTGAACGCGACCAGCACGCCCTGCCCCGCCGCATCCTTCGAAGCCGCCACCGTCACCGCATTGAGCAGGTTCAACGGGCCATCGGCGGAAAGCGCGGTCGATGGGCGCATCGCGGCCGTCAGCACGACGGGCTTCGCGCTCTTCACGGTCAGATGCAGCAGATAGGCGGTTTCTTCGAGCGTATCGGTGCCGTGCGTGACGACGACACCATCGATATCGTCCTGCGCGAGCAACGCGGCGACACGGCGGCTCAGCGTCGTCCACAACGCGGCGCTCATGTCCTTGCTGTCGATGCTCGCGATCTGCTCGGCGTGGATGCGGGCGACGGAACCGAGCGCAGGCACGGCATCGAGCAATTTGTCGACGCCGACGACGCCTGCCTTGTAGCCCGCCGTCTTCGAGGCATCGCCAGCCTGTCCGGCGATGGTGCCGCCCGTTGCCAGCACGGCGATGCGAGGGAGAGAGGAAGTATTCATGCCGGCGATTGTAAATCAGCCGGCATGGGTTTTACGCCGGGATCACGCCGCTTCGCGAAGCTGGGCCGCGATCTGCGCCTCATCGAGTTGCGGCGCGAACATTTCGATCAGTCGATACGCGTAAGCGCGCAGGAACGCGCCCTTGCGCAGACCGACGCGCGTCGTGCTCGCCTCGAACAGATGCTGCGTGTCGAGCGCGACGAGTTCGGTGTCGCGCTTCGCGTCATACGCCATCGCCGCGACGATGCCGATGCCCATGCCCAGTTCCACATACGTCTTGATGACGTCGGCGTCGATCGCGGTGAGCACGATATCGGGCAGCGCGCCCGCGCTCGCGAACGCCTGGTCGACGTGCGAGCGGCCGGTGAAGTCCTGGTCGTACGTGACGATCGGATACTCTGCGATCTGCTCGAGCGTGATGTTCTCGCGTCCGACCAGCGGATGACCCTTCGGCACCACGACCGTGTGATGCCACGAATAGCACGGGAACGTGACGATGTCCGGATAGCGGTCGAGCGCCTCGGTCGAGATGCCGATATCCGCCTCGCCGTTGATGATCATCTGCGCGATCTGCTGCGGGCTGCCTTGGCGCAGCGCGAGATGGACCTTCGGGAACACCTCGGTGAACTGGCGAATCACCTTCGGCAGCGCGTAACGCGCCTGCGTGTGCGTGGTCGCGACGACGAGATGGCCGTTGTCCTGATCCGCGAACTGGCGCGCGACGCGCCGCAGGTTTTCGGCGTCGAGCAGCATGCGCTCGATCAGTTGATGCACCTCCTTGCCCGGCTCGGTAAGGCCGGTCAGACGCTTGCCGCGGCGAATGAAGATATCGACGCCGAGTTCGTCCTCGAGATCCTTGATCTGCTTCGATACGCCCGACTGCGACGTATAGAGCACGTTGGCGACCTCCGTCAGATTCATGTTCTGACGCACGGCCTCGCGCACGAAGCGCAATTGCTGGAAGTTCATGTCAGCCTCTCTTGATGCTTTTATGTCGTTATGTCATTGCGCCGGCGACGGGGCCGGAAATACGCGCAGCGCGCGCGGCACGGCCGTCACGCCATCGCCGATATCGAGCTTGAGCGCGCGCCATGCCTCGCGATCCAGCTCCGCCTCGATAACGCTGCCCGCATTGCCTTCGAGTTCGACGCGCACCGAACCGCCCAGCGTCACGACGCGCCGCACGCCAACCACGATGCCGTCGCGATGCGTGCCATCGGCGGGATAGAGCGAAAGATCGTGCGGACGCACATAGGCGAGCGCGCGGCCGCTGAAATGCGCTTCGGCGGCGATCGGACTCGCGGCGCCATCGGCGACGAAGCCGTTGGCATCGACGTTTCCTTGCAGCCGGTTCGCCGCGCCGAGGAACTCGTAGACGAACGACGTCTGCGGATGATCGTACACGTCTTGCGGGCTGCCGACCTGCTCCACATGCCCGTGATTCATCACCACGATGCGGTCCGCCACTTCGAGCGCCTCTTCCTGGTCGTGCGTGACGAAGAGCGTCGAGATATGCAGATCGTCGTGCAGACGGCGCAGCCAGCTACGGAGTTCCTTGCGCACCTTGGCGTCGAGCGCGCCGAACGGTTCGTCGAGCAGCAGCACTTTCGGCTCGACGGCCAGCGCCCGCGCGAGCGCGATACGCTGCCGCTGCCCGCCGGAGAGTTCCGATGGGAAGCGCTCCGCGAGCCAGTCGAGCTGCACGAGCTTGAGAAGTTCATGCACCTTCTCGCGGATCACGGCTTCGCTCGGACGCTCGCGGCGCGGTTTCACGCGCAAACCGAACGCCACGTTTTCGAACACGGTCATATGCCGGAACAGCGCGTAATGCTGGAACACGAAGCCGACCTGACGTTCACGCGCGCCGACTTCCGCGACGTCCTCGCCATGCAGCACGACCTGACCCGCATCGGCGAATTCGAGGCCGGCGATCACGCGCAGCAGCGTGGTCTTGCCGCAGCCCGAAGGTCCGAGCAGCGCGACGAGTTCGCCCGCCGGAAAATCGAGCGTGACGTTGTCGAGCGCGGTGAAACTGCCGAAGCGTTTTTGCAGATTGCGAACGATGATGCTCATGATGACGGCCTCTTAACTCGGTGCGGTTGTCTTGGCTTCGGTGATGGCTTGCGTCATGCGCCGCTCCGCGAGGAGCTTCAGCCCGAGCGTCACGAGCGCAAGAAGCGCAAGCAACGACGCCACCGCGAACGCGGCCGAGAAGTTGTATTCGTTGTAGAGAATTTCGACGTGCAGCGGCATCGTGTCGGTCTGTCCGCGGATGTGCCCCGAGACCACCGATACCGCGCCGAACTCGCCCATCGCGCGCGCGTTGCAGAGAATCACGCCGTAGAGCAGGCCCCACTTCACGTTGGGCAGCGTCACGCGCCGGAAAATCTGCCAGCCCGACGCGCCGAGCACGTGCGCCGCTTCCTCTTCGTCGTTGCCCTGCGCCTGCATCAGCGGAATCAGCTCGCGTGCGACGAACGGGAACGTCACGAAGATCGTCGCGAGCACGATGCCCGGCACCGCGAAGATGATCTGCACGTCGTGCGCGGCGAGCCACGGGCCGAACCAGCCCTGCGCGCCGAACATCAGCACGTAGATGAGACCCGAGATCACCGGCGACACGGAGAACGGGAGATCGATCAGCGTGGTCAAGAGCGCCTTGCCGCGAAACTCGAACTTCGCGATGGCCCACGACGCCGCCAGCCCGAACACCACATTCAGCGGCACGGCGATCGCGGCGGTCATGAGCGTCAGCTTGATGGCCGACCACGCATCCGGGTCCTTCAGCGACTCGAAGTAATAGTCGATGCCTTTCGCGAACGCCTGCACGAACACGGCGACGAGCGGCACGACGAGAAAGAGCGCAAGAAACACGAGCGCGATGCCCGTCAGCAGCCAGCGCACGGCGCGCGGCTCGGTGACGGGATTGAGGCTGTTCTCGTGCATGCGCGCGGCGGCGTTCACCGGCAGCGCCTTGCTGTTTGGCGTGCTCATGCGTGACCTCCGCCCTGATGTCCGACATGCAGCGAGGGGCCGACCGCGACGGCAGGCGCCGCGCCCGTCTTGCTGGTGCGCCGCTGCAGGAACCATTGCAGCGTATTGATGAGCAGCAGCATCAGGAACGACACGCACAGCATCACCACGGCAAGCGCGGTCGCGCCGGCGTAGTCGTACTGTTCGAGCTTCGTGATGATGAGCAGCGACGTGATCTCCGACTTCATCGGCACGTTGCCCGCGATGAAGATGACCGAGCCGTACTCGCCGAGCGCACGCGCGAACGCGAGCGCGAAGCCGGTCAAAAGCGCGGGAAAGAGCGAAGGCAGCACGACGCGGCGAAACGTGAGCCAGCGCGTCGCGCCGAGGCACGCGGCGGCTTCTTCCTGTTCGCGCTCGAAGTCTTCGAGCACCGGCTGCACCGTGCGCACGACGAACGGCAAGCCGATGAACGTCAGCGCGACCAGCACGCCCAGAGGCGTGAACGCGACCTTGATGCCGAGCGGCGCGAGATACTGCCCGATCCAGCCGTTGCCCGCATAGACCGCGGCGAGCGAGATGCCGGCGACCGAGGTCGGCAGCGCGAACGGCAAATCGACCATCGCGTCGACGATGCGCTTGAACGGAAACGTGTAGCGCACGAGCACCCACGCGACCAGAAAGCCGAACACCGCGTTGATGAGCGCGCCGCCAAGCGCCGCGCTGAACGTCAGCCGGTAAGACGCCAGCACGCGCGGCGAAGTCACCGCCCGCACGAACTGCGCCCAGTCGAGCGTCGCGGTCTTCGCGAAGGTGGCGGCAAGCGGAATCAGCACCACGAGGCTCAGATATGCCACCGTGATGCCGAGCGTCAGGCCGAACCCGGGAAGCGCGCTCGGCTTCTTGAATGTGAGGGTCGTCATCCTTGATTGATCCTTGGTTGCGCGCCGGGGTCGGGCGCGCGTTGCTGCTTCGGGCGCGCGGCGTCATTGACGCGCCGCTGCGCCCACTTCTTCCGCTTCTGCTGCTTACTGCGGCTGATAGATCGAATCGAACACGCCGCCGTCCGCGAAGTGCGTCTTTTGCGCCTTGGCCCAGCCGCCGAACGTGTCGTCGATGGTGTAGAGCTTCAGCTTCGGAAACTGCTTCGTAAGATCGGCGGGCACCTTGTCCGAACGCGGCCGATAGAAGTTGCGCGCGGCGATGGTCTGTCCTTCGTCGCTATACAGATACTTGAGATAGGCTTCGGCGAGCTTGCGCGTGCCGTGCTTGTCGACGACCTTGTCGACCACCGCGACCGGCGGCTCGGCCAGAATGCTCACCGTCGGCACCACGATCTCGAACTTGTCCGTGCCGAACTCCTTCACCGAGAGGAACGCCTCGTTTTCCCAGGCGATCAACACATCGCCCTGGCCGCGCTGCACGAAGCTCGTCGTGGCGCCGCGCGCGCCGGAATCGAGCACGCCGGCGTTCTTGTAGAGCTTGGTCACGAAATCCTTGGCAGTCTGCTCGTTGCCGCCCGGCTTGTGCTGCGCGTAGGCCCACGCGGCCAGATAGTTCCAGCGCGCGCCGCCCGAGGTCTTCGGATTCGGCGTGACGATCGAGACGCCCGGCTTGGCCAGATCGTCCCAGTCCTTGATGTGCTTCGGATTGCCCTTGCGCACGAGGAACACGATCGTCGACGTGTACGGCGATGCGTTGTCCGGCAGGCGCTTCTGCCAGTCCGCGTTGACGAGACCCTTCGAAGCGAGTGCATCGATGTCATAGGCGAGCGCGAGCGTCACGACGTCCGCCTGCAGGCCGTCGAGCACCGCGCGCGCCTGGCCGCCCGAGCCGCCGTGCGACTGCTTGAAGGTCACCGTCTCGCCGGTGTCGGCCTTCCATTTCTTAGCGAACGCCTGATTGAAGTCCTGATACAGCTCGCGAGTCGGGTCGTACGAGACATTCAGAAACGACGTCTGCGCGTACGCGGACGTGACCATGCCGAAGCTCGCCGCCGTCAGCGCCGCCGCCGCGAACAGGCGCCGCGCGCCCTTGCCTAATCCCAGTGTGATGCTTTGCATTCCCCGTTCTCCGTCTTATCGAATTGACGGAATCAGTCTAACGAGGCGCCTATATGAATGAAAATAATCGTTATTCACTTTTTTATACGAAAAACTGCTAAGAAGCTTATTCCTGGATGGAAAAAGGGCGCGCGCCCGGCAACCGGCCGTTTCGCGGGCTGGCGGGCACGAACTTAAAGTAAAGCTTGAAAAGCGCGAAATACTGTATAAAAATACAGTCACCTGTCCATTCATACAGTGCATCCGGGGCCTGAGCCAGTGACCAAGACATCCAAACTTACCGCGCGGCAACAGCAGGTGTTCGAGCTCATCCAGCGTGCGATCGACCGCACCGGCTTCCCGCCTACGCGCGCCGAGATTGCGGCCGAACTGGGTTTCAGCTCGGCGAATTCCGCCGAGGAACACCTTCGGGCGCTGGCGCGCAAGGGCGTGATCGAGCTGGCGGCGGGTTCGTCGCGCGGCATCCGCCTGCTCGGCGATGCATCGCGCATCGATCGCTCCGAGGAGTTGCCGCATCAGTTCACGCTGCCGCATCAAAGCATCATGCAACTGTCGCTGCCGCTCGTCGGGCGGGTCGCGGCGGGTAGCCCGATCCTCGCGCAGGAGCACATCTCGCAGCATTACTCGTGCGATCCCGCGCTCTTCTCTGATAAACCCGACTATCTGCTGAAGGTGCGCGGGCTGTCGATGCGCGACGCCGGCATCCTCGATGGCGATCTGCTCGCCGTGCAGAAGCGCAACGAAGCGAAGGACGGACAGATCGTTGTTGCGCGTCTGGGCGACGACGTCACGGTGAAACGCTGGAAGCGCCGCCCCGACGGCGTCGAACTGATTGCAGAAAACCCGGACTACGAAAACATTTTCGTGCGCTCCGGCAACAGCGATTTCGCGCTCGAAGGCATCGCAGTCGGATTGATCCGCTCGGGCGAGTTCTGACGGCGCGCTTCATGGGCGGCGAGGCGCGAAAGTCGAAGGCAGATCGCAAAAGACTTTCGCAACGGGACGGAAAATGTCCCGTTCAAATATCAAGATAGCCTCACCAACTGCTTCACCGTCCGTTCAGGGCGTCCCAAACACAACAAGCATGACGGCCGCCGTTCCGGTGCGCCGCGGTGCATCCTATCGTCTGGAGAGTCATCATGGAACGTTTTGCCCGTCTGCTGCCCTTCCGTCAGTTCGGCCGCCTGCGTCACCTGCGCGCGCTGATCACGTGCGGCATGCCGCGCGCCGAAACCGCGCCCGATCTCTTCGACGAAATGCCCGCGCTGCCGTCGCGCCAGCCCGCTTTCGCACGCGTGTCGCTGAGCAGCACGGTGCATGCGGAACCTGAACAGCGCGCGCCGGTCAGGGTGTACCGCGGACAATCGCGGGTGATTCTGGTGGGCAAGATCGACGAAGTGTCGCGCATGATCGACCGCTGTATCGCCGAGGAAGACGCGGGGCTTACGGGCGGCATCCTCGCCTGAATTTGCGGCGAACCGCACGCCGGACGTGAATTTCCGGGATATAAACGGCCTGCGCGCTGTCAATCCCGGATTCACGTTCTGCAAAAGAGGCTTCGCCGTCGCATGTCCCGCACTACCCGTTCTGTCGTTGCCGCGCTCGTTGTCCTGATTCTCGTCGCGGCGCTCGGTTTCATCTACGCGTCACCTTACATTGCGCTGGACCGCGTTAAGCGCGCGGCCGATGCGCGTGACGCGCAGACCGTCAATCAATACGTCGATTTTCCCGCGTTGCGCGCAAGCCTCAAGGAACAGGTCGCCGCGCTGCTGACACGGCGCGTCGATATTCAGAAAAGCGGCAATCCGCTTGCGATCATCGGTGCGATGATCGGCGCGGCGCTCGTCGGTCCCCTGGTCGATTCATACGCGACCCCGGACGGCGTCGCGGCCATTCTGAACGGTATTCCGCCGCGCGGCGATCCGGGCGAGCGTCCGCCACAGGCGGGCGATAGCGCATCGGCGAGTGCCGCGAACGCGCCCGCATCCGGTGTCACGACGGCGCAACAAGCGCCGAAAGCGCCGCCGCAGACCACGGCGGGCTATCGAAACCTGAACACGTTCGTCGTCACGTATCAGCACGGCGCCGGCGATGCGCGTTACTCGGCGATCTTCCGCCGCGACGGGCTCGTGTCGTGGAAGCTCGTCGCGGTCGATCTAAACGGCTGAACGTGCGGCGAACGGTCAAGCGCCCGCTTCGGCCTTGACCGGCTTCGCGGCATGAGCCGCTTCGTCTTCCGCTTCGGCGGATTCACCCGCCTGACACACGGCAACGAGAATGCTGCATTTCACGCGATCGAGCAGCGGCGTGTTGCCTGCGCCCATCCACCAGCGCGCGAGTCCGCTGCGGCACCGATGCCCGACCACGACGAGATCGACCTGCAAACTTTCCGCGAGCGCCGCGATTTCGTCGATCGGATGGCCGAACGCGAAATGCCCCTGCGCCGGAAGGCCGCGCTCCCGCAGCCACTCGACGCCTTCCTGCAGGATGTCGCGTGCGGCCTCTTCGAAACGTCCGCAGGCCATATCGGTTAGCAGTCCGGCGCTCTGCGCGATGCTGGAGCGCATGTCGACCACCGCGAGGACGTGCGTCTCGGCATTCAGATCCAGCGCGAGATTCGCGCCTTGCCGCAATGCCTTGCGCCCCTCTCTGGAGCCGTCATAGCACAGCAGGATTTTTCGATAGCTATCCATCGTGACCTCCCTGGCCAACTTGCCCGTCGCGCTCCGTTCGATGCGATCCGTAGCGCGATTAACCTGCGGCGTTTCTTCATCATGGTGTGTCGCCCCATACGTGGCAACGCTGGAAAACGCTAACCGCCGCGAACGTGCTAGCTCGCACCGTGCCAGAACCCCGGACACACCGGCGGACAAGCCTCTGGCACTATCGGCCGGAACCGGTTCAAACTCTTCCCGCACAGCTTTGACTCGCGCTCGCCGCATGCGGTTGCAAGCGACGCGCTGCCTTGGTGCAATGGATTACACTAGCCCGCTGGATTTCCCGATGCGGTTTTCCCTGCGGCACGAAAGCATGACTGATCAAACATTGCACCCGACCACACGAACCGAGGCCGACGAAAGCGCCACGCCGCCCGCCATCGAGTTCAACGAAGTAAGGAAACACTACGGCGAACGCATCGTCGTCGACGGTCTCTCGTTCGATGTGCGCCCCGGCGAATGCTTCGGACTGCTCGGCCCGAACGGCGCGGGCAAGACGACGACGCTCAAGATGCTGCTCGGCATCACCTCGCCGGACAGCGGCGCGATCCGGCTCGTCGGCGAGCCGGTGCCCGCACGCGCCCGTTTCGCGCGCGAGCGCGTGGGCGTCGTGCCGCAGTTCGACAATCTCGATCCCGATTTCACGGTGCGCGAAAACCTGACCGTTTTCGGCCGCTACTTCGGCCTGACCGGCGCGCGCATGGACGCGCTCGTGCCTTCGCTGCTCGAATTCGCGCGGCTGGAGAGCAAGGCCGATGCGCGCGTCGGTGAACTGTCGGGCGGCATGAAGCGGCGTCTCACGCTCGCGCGCGCGCTCGTCAACGATCCCGATGTCCTCGTCATGGACGAGCCGACCACCGGCCTCGATCCGCAGGCGCGGCATCTGATCTGGGAACGCCTGCGCTCGCTGCTCGCGCGCGGCAAGACGATCCTCCTCACGACGCACTTCATGGAAGAAGCCGAACGCCTCTGCGACAGGCTCTGCGTGATCGAGGAAGGCCGCAAGATCGCCGAGGGACGGCCGCGCGATCTCATCGGGTCGGTGATCGGCTCGGACGTGATCGAAATCTACGGCCCCGATCCGCAAGCCCTCGCCGCCGAGCTCGCGCCGTTGGTCGCGCGCATGGAGGTCAGCGGCGAAACGCTTTTCTGCTATGTCGACGACCCGCAGCCCGTGCATGCGCGCGTGAAGGGCCGCGCGGACGTGCGCTATCTGCATCGTCCGGCAAATCTCGAAGATGTGTTTTTGCGTCTCACCGGACGCGAGATGGTGGACTGAGTCAATGGATACGCTCGATCAATCCCGCGTCGACAAGAAGCGCGCGCACAGGCCGCCGGCGCACGCGGAAAGCTTCACGCCGCTGTCCAGCGCGTTGCCCGCCAACGGCACGCACTGGATGTCCGTATGGCTGCGCAACTATCTCGTGTGGAGAAAGCTCGCGATCGCCTCGATGATCGGCAATCTCGCCGATCCGATGATCTATCTCTTCGGCTTGGGACTTGGACTCGGCCTGATGGTCGGACACGTCGACGGCGTGTCGTATATCGCGTTTCTCGCGGCAGGCACGGCGGCGTCGAGCGTGATGATGTCCGCGAGCTTCGAGGCGATGTACTCGGGCTTCTCGCGCATGCACGTGCAGCGCACGTGGGAAGCGATCATGCACACGCCGCTCACGCTCGGCGATATCGTGCTGGGCGAGATCGTCTGGGCCGCGAGCAAATCGGTGCTGTCGGGCGTGGCGATCATGGTCGTCGCGGGTGCGCTCGGCTATGCGAGCTTTCCGTCGATGCTGATCGCGCTGCCCGTCATCGTGCTCACGGGACTCGCGTTCGCCAGCGCCGCGATGGTCATCACCGCGCTCGCGCCGAGTTACGACTTCTTCATGTTCTATCAGACGCTCGCGCTCACGCCGATGCTTCTGCTGTCCGGCGTGTTCTTTCCGATCGCGCAACTGCCCGCGCTGGCGCAGCACGTCACGCAGGTGCTGCCGCTCTTTCACGCGGTCGAACTGATTCGTCCCGCGATGCTCGGCCGCCCGTTCGACGGCCTGGCCGTGCACGTGCTCGTGCTGATCGCGTATGCGGTCGTGCCGTTCTTTCTCTGCGCGTGGCTATTCAGGCGGCGCATGATGAAGTGACAAATGACAAACGGCGATGGACTGCGAAGCCCATCGCCGTTTTCGCATCGTCGACGAAACAGCGCTACTTCGCCGGAAACTCGTGGTGCCCGCCGAAGCCGAAGCGCATCGCGGAGAGCATGCGCTCGGGGAACGATTCGGCATCGCGCGAGCGGAAGCGCGTATAAAGCGCCGCCGACAAGACCTGCGCCGGCACCGCTTCCTCAATCGCCGCCTCGATGGTCCAGCGCCCTTCGCCGCTGTCCGCGACTTCCGTCGAGAAGCGTTCGAGCGTGCCATCGGTAGCGAGCGCGCCGGCGGTCAGATCGAGCAGCCACGACGACACCACGCTGCCGCGCCGCCATACTTCGGCGATATCCGCGAGATCGAGCGTATAGCGTTCGCCTTCCGCCAGATCCTTCGATTCCTTGTGCCTGAGGATGTGAAAGCCCTCGGCATACGCCTGCATCAAACCGTACTCGATGCCGTTGTGCACCATCTTCACGAAGTGTCCCGAGCCGACCGGTCCGCAATGCATATAGCCGTTCTCGACGCGCGCATCGCGTCCTTCGCGTCCCGGCGTGGCGGGAATATCGCCGCGTCCGGGCGCGAGCGTCGCGAGAATCGGATCGAGCCGGCGCACGACTGCTTCGTCGCCGCCGATCATCATGCAGTAGCCGCGCTCCAGTCCCCAGATGCCGCCCGAGGTGCCGACATCGACGTAATGAATGCCCTGCTCGCGCAACTGCGCGGCGCGCCGGATATCGTCCTTGTAGAAGCTGTTGCCGCCGTCGATGATCACGTCGTCCGCGCCGAGGATCTTGTGCAGATCATTCAGCGTGTCTTCGGTGATCTTGCCCGCGGGCAGCATCAGCCAGACGACGCGCGGCGCGGCCAGCTTCGCGACGAGATCGCCCAGATCCTTCGCGCCCGTCGCGCCTTCGCTGGCGAGCGCCTCGGTCGCCTGCGGGGCGTGGTCGTACACGACGCACGTGTGCCCGCCGCGCATCAGGCGCCGTCCGATGTTGCCGCCCATGCGTCCCAGTCCCACGATGCCGATCTGCATGATTATTTACTCCTTGCCGTTGGATTTCACGCGCGCGATCTGCTTCTTCGCTTCTTCGTAGACGCGCTCCGGCGTGAAGCCGAATTTCGTCTTGAGCGCCTTCAATGGCGCCGACGCGCCGAACGTGTGCATCACGATCTGCGATCCCAGGCGGCCGACGTAGCGATCCCAGCCGAGCGTCGCGGCCTGCTCGACACACACGCGAGCGTTCACGTCCGGCGGCAGCACCGAGTCCTTGTACGCCTGATCCTGCTTCTCGAAGATGTCCCATGACGGCATCGACACGACGCGCGCCGCGATGCCTTCGGCCTTCAGCTTCTCGTATGCCTCGACGCACAGCGACACTTCGCTGCCGGTCGCGAGCAGCAGCACTTCGGGCTTCTTGCCGCCTGCGGTATCGGCGAGCACGTACGCGCCGCGCTTCACGCCATCGGCCGATGCGTATTTCTCGCGATCGAAGGTCGGCAGCGGCTGGCGCGTCAGCACGATGCACGACGGCTCCTTCGGATGCGACAGCGCGACGCGCCACACTTCTGCCACTTCGTTCGCATCGGCGGGACGCAGCGTGGAGAGGCCCGGCACGCCGCGCAAGGAAGCCAGTTGCTCGATCGGCTGATGCGTCGGTCCGTCTTCACCGACGCCGATCGAATCGTGCGTGAACACGTAGATCACCGGCACTTCCATGATCGCGGAGAGGCGGATCGGCGGCTTCATGTAATCGCTGAAGATCAGGAACGTCGATCCATACGGCCGCAGTCCGGACAGCGCGAGGCCGTTGCAGACCGCGCCCATGCCGTGCTCGCGAATCCCGAAGTGCAGATTGCGCCCGCTGTAGCTGTCGTGTTCGAAGCTGCCCGCGCCCTCGAACTTGAGGTTCGTCTTGGTCGAAGGCGACAGATCCGCCGAGCCGCCGATCAGCCAGGGCAGGCGCGGCGCGATCGCGTTGAGCACCTTGCCCGACGAGTCGCGCGTCGCGATGCCCTTTTCGTCCGGCTCGAAGGTGGGAATATCGGCGTCCCAGCCTTCAGGCAGCTTGTTCTGGAGCATCAGCCACGCTTCTTTCGCGAGTTCCGGATTCGACTTCTCGTAGGCGTCGAAGCGCTGCTTCCACTCGGCGTGCAGCTTCTTGCCGCGCGCGCCCATGCCGTCGGCGAAATGCTGCATGACGCCGTCGGGCACGTAAAACTGCTTGTCCTCGGGCCAGCCGTAGAACTTCTTCGCGAGCTTGATTTCGTCCTCGCCGAGCGGCTCGCCGTGCGCGCCGGACGTGTCCTGCTTGTGCGGCGCGCCCCAGCCAATGATGCTCTTCACGACGATCAGCGTCGGCTTGTCGGTGTGGGACTTCGCCTTGTTGATGGCGTCTTCGAGCGCGCTGGCGTCGTTGGCGTCGTCTACGTGCAGCGTGTGCCAGTTGTAGCCGTGAAAGCGCGCTTCGACATCGTCGCTGTAGGCGAGGTCCGTGTGACCTTCGATGGTGATGCGGTTGCTGTCGTAGATCCAGATGAGGTTCGACAGCCGCAGATGCCCCGCGAGCGACGCCGCTTCGTGCGATACGCCTTCCATCATGTCGCCGTCGCCACACAGCGCGTAGACGCGGTAATCGAAGATTGCGTCCTTGCCCTTGTTGAAGTGGGCTTCCTTCCAGCGCGCGGCCATCGCCATGCCGACGCTGTTGCCGAGACCCTGCCCGAGCGGGCCGGTCGTCGTTTCGACGCCGGTCGTCATGCGGTATTCCGGGTGGCCCGGCGTCTTGCTGTCGAGTTGGCGGAAATGCTCGATGTCGTCGAGCGACACCGCGGGCTTGCCGGTCGGCTTGCCGTCCTGGCCGAATTCCTTCACGCCCGCCAGATGCAGCAGCGAATACAGCAGCATCGACGCGTGACCGACCGACAGCACGAAGCGGTCGCGATTCGGCCAAAGCGGCGCGTCAGGATCGTAACGGAGATGGTTCTGCCAGAGATGGAAGGCGACGGGCGCGAGCGCCATCGGCGTGCCGGGGTGGCCGGAATTGGCCTTTTGCACGGCGTCCATCGAGAGAGTACGGATGGTGTCGATCGTCAGACGATCGAGATCTTTGGCCTGCGGTGTTGCTTGAGACATGAGCGACGACTCCTTTGCAAAGAGCGCGCTGTGGCGAAAGGCGCCGCAGCGGGCAACCAGGACCATCGAGCAAGTGTAGTGCCTTGCAGCCGGCACCGCACGGCGAGTATTGCGAGGGGCGCGCCGTGCCGCATCACGGCGGCACGACAGACAAACGGATGCGGTTTCAGAAGATGGGATGACCCGCCGCACGAACGTCAATGCTGACACATTCGGGGCCAGCCCATCCGATTCTTCGACAAATCGTTGACCGGACAGGGAATTCAGGGCGCCGGATTCGGCTGGCGTTCGTGCAGTGCTTCGATTTCGGCCAGAATTTCCTCCGACAGTTCCACGTTCACGCTATCGATGTTCTCCTTCAGTTGCGGCATCGACGTCGCGCCGATCAACGTGCTCGTCGTGAACGGCCGCGTGTTGACGAACGCGAGCGCGAGTTGCGTGGGCGTCAGGCCGTGACGCTTCGCCAGTTCGACATACGACGAGATTGCCGCGACTGCCTGCGGCTTGCTGTAACGCTGAAAACGTTCGTACAGCGTGATGCGCGCGCCGGCCGGACGTGCGCCGCCTTCGTACTTGCCCGACAGCCAGCCGAACGCAAGCGGCGAGTACGCGAGCAGCCCGACGCCTTCCTGGTGCGTGAACTCGGACAGCCCGAGTTCATACGTGCGGTTCACGAGACTGTACGGATTCTGAATGCTGACGATCTTCGGCAGGCCCACTTTCTCTGCCGCGCGCAGAAACTGCGCGACGCCCCACGGCGTTTCGTTCGACACGCCCACATAGCGGATCTTGCCCGCCTTCACGATCTCCGCGAGCGCGGCGAGGGTTTCCTCGATCGGCACCGTGTACTCGTCTTCGAGATACGGATAGTTCGGGCGTCCGAAGGTCATCGTGCTGCGGTCCGGCCAGTGCAGCTGATACAGATCGACGTAATCGGTTTGCAGGCGCTTCAGGCTGCCGTCGATGGCCTCGTTCAGATTCTTGCGATCGAACTGGTTGCCCGCGCCGCGAATGTGCCGCGGATTGTGCGGCTGACGCGCGGGCCCGGCGATCTTCGTCGCCAGCACGATGTCCGCGCGCTTCGCAGCGTTCTTCGCGAGCCACGTACCGATATATTCCTCCGTGCGGCCCTGCGTTTCGGGGCGCGGCGGCACCGGGTACATTTCGGCGGCATCGATCAGATTCACGCCCTGAGCGAGCGCATAGCCGATCTGCTCGTGCGCGTCGCTTTCCGTGTTCTGCTCGCCCCAGGTCATGGTGCCGAGCCCGATCAGACTCACGTCGACACCCGAATCACCCAGTTTCCGAAACTTCATTGCTCAGTCCTCTTGTTGGCGTAGTGTTTGCGCGCTGTCGGCGCATTGTCGGAAATGCTGCTTGGCTGGTTTTCCGGCAATCGCAAAAACTACCATAGCCGCGAAAGGTCTGCTCTCGCGGCTAGAATGGCAGGCTTCCAATACCTCAGGCAGGAGCGCGTCACCGATGCCGTCTGCAAGTGTCAGCGAGAACAAAGGCTCGTCGCTCATCGTCATGCTGGTCGCGGCAACCTTCTTCATGGAGAACCTCGACGGCACGATCATCGCCACCGCCTTGCCGCAGATGGCGCGCTCGTTCAACGTGCATCCCGCCGACATGAGCCTCGGCATCACGGCCTATCTGCTCACGCTCGCCGTCTTCATTCCGATTTCCGGCTGGGCCGCCGACCGCTTCGGCCTGCGTACCGTGTTCGCGAGCGCGATCGCGGTGTTCACGGCGGCGTCCGTGCTGTGCGCGACGACTTCGACCCTGCCGGCCTTCGCCGCGGCGCGCGTGCTGCAAGGCATCGGCGGCGCGATGATGGTGCCGGTCGGACGCCTCGCCGTGCTGCGCGCGACGCCCAAGGAAGGCCTGATGCGCGCGATCGCGATCATCACCTGGCCGGGCCTCGTCGCTCCGGTGATCGGCCCGCCGCTCGGCGGTTTCATCACGACCTACTCGTCGTGGCGCTGGATCTTCTATCTGAACGTGCCGCTCGGTCTGATCGGCCTGCTGCTGACGCTGCGCTACATCGGCAACGAACGCGAGGACGCGACGCGCCGCTTCGACCTGCCGGGTTTCGCGCTGTGCGGCATCGCGTGCACGACGCTGCTCTACGCGATGGAACTGATCGGCCGCAGCGACGCCGACTGGACCCTGGTGGGCGTGCTGGTCGCGGTGGGCGTGGTGTCGGGTATCGCGTCGTACTGGCATCTGCGGCGCGCGACGCAGCCGGTCGTCGATCTGTCGGCGCTGAAGGTGAAGACGTTCGCCGTGTCGATGACCGGCGGGTCGCTCTTTCGCATCGCGATCAGCGCGGCGCCGTTCCTGTTGCCGCTGATGTTCCAGGTCGGCTTCGGCATGAACGCGTTCGAATCCGGCCTGCTCACGCTCGCCGTGTTCGCGGGCAATCTGTCGATGAAACTCGTCACCACGCCCGTGATGCGCCAGTTCGGCTTCCGGTCGGTGCTGATCGTGAACGGCGTGCTCGCCGCCTTGTCGCTCGCCGCGATGAGCCTGCTCACGCCGACGACGCCCACACTCGTGATCGTCGTCGTGCTGTTTCTGAGCGGCTTGTCGCGTTCGTTGCAGTTCACGGCGCTGAACACGCTGAGTTTCGCCGATGTGCCGAAAGCGCAGATGAGCGGCGCATCGGCGCTGTCCAGCACGCTCTTTCAGATGACGATGGGCATCGGCGTCGCGATCGGGGCGATCGCGCTGCGCATCGGCGAGTGGTTCCACGGGCACGACGCCCATTCGATCGGGCCGGAAGATTTCAGCGTCGCGTTTCTGATCGTCGCGTTGGTGGGGCTGGTCGGCGTGGTGGATCTCTTCGGGCTCGCGAAGGACGCGGGGGCGCTGGTTTCGGGGCATCGAAAGCCGAAGGCGTGACGATTTCATGACGCGAAGGCTCAAGCCTTCGCCGCGCCTGCCGTAATCCCGCGTATGAACTCCCACACCCTCGACGCCCTGTCCGCCCTGACCGAAACGGTCGCCGCCATCCGCCACGCGCGCGGCCTCAAGAATCCGCACGATTTCCCGGAAGGCTCGCCCGACCGCCAGCGCGTCGCCGACGCCTTCGCCGACGACTTCCTGCGCGCGCTAGACGCGGAGCCGAGCATCGGCGCGTGGTGGCCTATCTGACGAATTGGGCAACGTAGCGGCATCGTTTACAGCGATCCGCGTAAGCCGATTCCCCGAATCGACATCTTCTGAGTCAAGTTTTGCTATTTGGCGAAACGTTTGCGCGCGGCCATCAAGTCGCGCTCACGCGCGCCGACAACTCGCATATAGCCATGACTCAATCAGGAGATGCCAGTGAAGTGGGTAGCGTCACTTTTTGCCATCGTCGTTGCAGTCGCCGTGACCGGCTGCGCGCCGATGCCCGCGGCCAGCACGGCCCAGATCGACAAGCAGGCGGCGTCCGCCGAGATCGTCCGTTTCGAGATTCCCGCCGACGCGCTCGGCGCGCGCGATGCGCAACTCACCGCGATCCTCGCGAAAGCCGGTGCGCTCGCGGCCGCGCAAAAGCAGCCGACGACCATCCTCGTCACGGCGCTCGCGCAAGACTTCCCCTATCTCAATCAGGCGATCTGGAAAGGCGTGCCGGCCCGCCATACGGTCAGGCTCAGCCTGGAAAACCTCACTGCCGGCGCGCGACAGCCATACAGCGTGGCCATCAAGCCGACTCAGGGAGGCTGACGCGATGCGCCCAATGCTCATTCTTTGCGCCGGCATGCTCGTCACGTCGGGCGCCTTCGCCGGCCCGCTCGACGTGAGCGCGCCCGCGTCCGTGCAGACGCTCGCCGCGCTCGGCCCGGCCGTGCAGAAGGTCTATCCGCCTCTACCCACGCTCGCGATGCTGCCGCCGGCAAGCGATGACGACGACGCGCCCGTCAAATCCGCGAGCAAGAAAGGCAAGAAGCCGCGCCGCGCCGCCGATTGCAAATGCAATGGCCCGGAGCCGCGCCTCGTGGTGTCCGACGAATCGCGCACGTATCTGAAGGACGTCGAACGCCGTATCGACACCGCGCTCGCGCAGTAAGCCGCCCCTCGTTCATTTCCCGAAGGAGCCACGCTTCATGTTCCGTTTCACTCATGTCGCGCGCGCCGCGTGCGCGCTGCTCGTCGCGTCGCTCGCGGCGAGCCCCGCTTTCGCCGACGATTGCTTCGAGCAGGCCGCCGCCTATCAGGGCGTCAATCCGCTCGTGCTGCGCGCCGTCGCGTGGCGCGAATCGAAAGGCGATGCCGCCGCCATCAACCGCAATCTCAACGGCTCGATGGATGTCGGCCAGTTGCAGATCAACTCGATTCATTTCCCGGATCTGGCGCGCCACGGCATACCGCATCGCGCGCTCACCGATCCGTGCGTCAACGTGTTCGTCGCCGCGTGGCTGCTGAAGCAGAAGATGGTGAAGTACGGCAATACGTGGCGCGCGGTCGGCGCGTATCACTCGGAATCGCCGAAGTATCGCGATGCCTACGCGCGCAGCATCCAGCAGATCCTCGTCGGCTGGGGCGAACTGCAACCGACCATGCGCTAACGCCGCAGCCAGTCGAGCCAGCCGAGCGCGATGGCCGCGTTGACGATCACGCCCAGCGTCGCCGCGAGCGCGGCGATCATGGTCCAGAACGCGGAGCGGCGCGACGCCTGCGCCGAATCGCGGGCGAGCTGCGCCGCGTCGTTCGCCGATGTCACCGACGCGAACATCGCGCGAAACTGCTCGTCCTGACGCGACGCTTCCTTGCGACGCAGCCACGCGCGCTTGAATGCCGCTTCGGGATCGGTGTCGGCGGACTCGTCGAGGTCCGCGCGAATAGAGGGTTCGCCGGCCGCCTCGTAACGTCGATAGCGCGCCTCGCGGGCCGTATGCGCATCGTTTTGCTCTTCTTTTTCAGTCATTCCGATGACCCGTGTCGTGGCCTTCGGCGATTGTGCGCCTGCTTCGCGCGAATTGCGTGACGATGCGCGGCCCGCGCCGGCGGTCAGAGCTGGCTCATGCCGCCGTCGATAATGATCTCCGTGCCGACGATGAAACCCGATTCCGTCGATGCGAGATGCAGCACCGTCGCCGCGATTTCGCTCGACTTGCCGAAGCGTCCGAGCGGAATCTGGCTTTGCAGTTGCGCGGCGGCTTCATCGACGAGGCCGAGTTTGCCATGCAGCGGCGTCGCGACCGGGCCGGGGCTCACGATATTCACACGCGCGCCGCGCGGCAGCAGTTCCGCCGACAGCGTCTTCGCGAGCGACACGAGCGCCGCCTTGCTCGCCGCATACACCGACGACGCCGGCATGCCGATATGCGCGTTGATCGAACCGTTCAGCACGATCGACGCGTCCTTGTTGAGCAGCGGCACGAGCGACTGGATCTGGAAATACGGACCCTTGACATTGACCGCGAAGGTTTCGTCCCATGCCTTTTCGTCGATGTCGGTGAACGGCGCGAACGTGCCGACGCCCGCGTTCACGAACACCGCATCGAGGCGGATGTTCGCATCGGCGAGACGTTGCGCGAGTTCGCGCGCCGCGGCGACCGTACCCGCCACGTTGCGGATCGCGATGGCGTTCTCGCCGAGCGTGGCGCGCGCGGTGGCGAGCGCGCTTTCGTCGCGGCCCGTGATGACGACCCGCGCGCCTTCCGCGGCGAATGCCTGCGCCGCCGCGAGACCAATGCCGCTGTTGCCGCCGGTGACCAGAACTGTCTTGCCTTCGAAGCGATTCATGGCGTTCTCCTTGTGAACGTTGATCAGTGTGAAGCCATTATGGACGGCGTTTCGCATCCTGCCGTGCGATGCTCTCGGTGCACTCGTTCGATATCGTCGAACATGTTTTCGTCTTCGTGATGCGGGCCACACATCTCCTTGAACCGTGTGCGCGCGACGCCTAAAGTTACGCCGTCCTTCCCGCTCGCTTACGTGCAATTTCGACAGGAGGCGCATCATGCAGGACGCGCAGGGCAACATCGACGGCGAGCCGAATCCGGAGCGGCTGCTGCAAATGGGCATGGCCTTCTGGGCATCGAAAGCGATGCTTTCGGCCGTCGAGCTTGGCGTATTCACGCAACTGGCGACCGGACCGCAACCGGCCGAGGATCTCACGCATGCGCTCGGACTGCATCCCCGCGCGGCGCTCGATTTTCTCGATACGCTCGTCGCGCTCAATCTGCTCACGCGCGAGGACGGCCGCTACGCAAACGCAGGCGATGCCGACATCTTCCTCGATCGCAACAAGCCAACTTATGTAGGCGGACTGCTGGAGATGGCGAACGCGCGGCTTTACCCGTTCTGGGGATCGCTGACCGACGCGCTGCGCAGCGGGCTGCCGCAGAACGAATCGAAGCACGGCGGCAATCTCTTCGACACCCTCTACAGCGACCCCGCGCGTCTGCGCGGCTTTCTGCACGCGATGAGCGGCGTGAGCATGGGCGCGGCGCGGGCGATCGCGCGGCAGTTTCCGTGGAGCGAGTACCGCACGTTCATCGATATCGGCGCGGCGCAGGGCGCGCTGCCGGTGCAGGTCGCGCTCGCGCATCCGCATCTGACGGGCGGCGGCTTCGATTTGCCGGTCGTCGGCCCGATCTTCGACGAATACGTCGCCGCGAACGGCCTGCAGGACCGGCTGCGCTTTTATCCCGGCGATTTCTTCAAGGGCCCGTGCCCGTCCGCCGATGTGCTCGTGATGGGTCACATCCTGCACGACTGGAATCTGACGCAAAAGCTCGAACTGCTCGCGAAATGTCACGCGGCATTGCCGCCGGGCGGCTGCCTCATCGTGTACGACGCGATCATCGACGACGCGCGTCGCCAGAACGCGTTCGGCCTGCTGATGAGCCTCAACATGCTGATCGAAACGCCGGGCGGCTTCGACTACACCGGCGCGCAATGCTGCGCGTGGATGAAGGAAGCGGGCTTCTCAGCGGCGCGCGTCGAGCCGCTGGTCGGACCGGATTCGATGGTGATCGCGACGAAGTAACTCCGTCGCGCGCCGTCACGCTTCGTCAGTGGTCGTTCGACATGCCTTTCAGGCGATCGTTGCCCGCATCGCGAGCCGCGTCGGAGGTGGAGAAATTTTCTTCGGAGACGATGGCGCGCTTGACCTCGCGCGCCGAAAAATCGACGAGCGTGATGACCCAGATGAAGCCGCCCGCCTGTTCCGCGGTCTGCACGAATGCGCGCAGGTTGCCTTCATTCGACGATGCCATACCGACCTCCTCGTTCATGTTGATGCGCCCTGCCGTGCCGCGCGCTGCGTGGCAATCGGCGATGCGATGCGTCCGGCTGAACGGGCGCGAGCGGGCGGCAGCCGGCCGCCGTGATCAGGCCTCGAAGTCGAGACCGCCGAAGAGCACCGACGGCTCCGCCTGCGAGCGCGTCGTGAGATCGACGTCGCGCGCGCCCTGCCACGCGTCGAGCTTGGCGCCGATCGCATCGAGGTATCGCACGAAACGGGCCTCGCCGCCAGCGCCCAGCAGGCGTTCGATTTCCTCGTCGTCCCAGGTCAGAAATACATTCAACGGATACACATAGCCGCGCCGATGGTCATCGCCCTCGTGTGGTGCGCGCTCGGCGCTGACGTGCAGGCGCGTCGGCACGAGCAGACTTTCGTAGGGCAAGACTTCGACGCGCACGCCGTGACCGACGACGCGCGTCACGCGCTCGACGATGCGCGGCATGAAGTCGGTCTCGTACCGGAGCGCCTGTTGCCGATTCAAAGCTGTTCTCCGCGCGCGGCCTTGGTGTGCGGCGGGTTCAGACGGGCGGCAGATCTTCGAGCGATTTCTCGATCTGACCGTCCTGCACGCGCGCCTCGATGCCGATATGCCCGTTCGCATACGGCATCGCGATGACTTTCGGGCCGAGAAAGGCACGGCCGCCGAGCGTGAAGAGCGTGCGGACTTCCTTGCCGCTTTTGATGGCGTCCACGACCTGCTGGACATCCACGATGGTGGTGGGCGCGGCCCAGTCGTTCGTGGCTGGATCGAAACTGCCCCAGCGCACGCTGGTCACGCGGTCGTTGACCCAGCGCACACCGTCGATCGCCAAAGTAGCCATGTCTGCCTCCGATGCCGTCGTTGGGGGTGGTTTGGAAATCCTAGCATGGTGAGGCGAAGGGAGTGAACGTTTGCGACGCCCCGCGCGAGCGAACGGCACGACCGAACTGCCGCGCTGCGGTAAAATCGCGGATTCCCCTTCAGATTCAAGGCGGTTCGCCCGAAAGCGCGGCCGCTGTCGCCCATGACAGCCGTATCGAAGATCAGCCCCCGCCGCGTTTCCGTCGCACCGATGATGGATTGGACCGACCGCCATTGCCGGTCCCTGCATCGCCTCGTATCGCGTCATGCGTGGCTCTACACGGAAATGGTGACGACCGGCGCGCTGCTGTACGGCGATGTCGCGCGCCATCTCGCGTTCACACCCGCCGAAGGGCCCGTCGCGCTGCAGCTCGGCGGCAGCGAGCCGGCCGATCTCGCGAAAAGCGCGAAGCTCGGCGAGCAATGGGGCTACGACGAAATCAACCTGAATTGCGGATGCCCGTCCGAGCGCGTGCAGCGCGGCGCATTCGGCGCGTGCCTGATGAAGGAGCCGCAGCTCGTCGCGGATTGCGTGAAGGCGATGCGCGATGCCGTGTCGATTCCGGTGACGGTGAAGCATCGCATCGGCGTCGATACGGTCGAGGATTACGAGTTCGTGCGCGATTTCGTCGGCACGATCGCCGATGCGGGCTGCGAGGTGTTCATCGTGCATGCGCGCAACGCGATCCTCAAAGGCCTGAGCCCGAAGGAGAACCGCGAGATTCCGCCGCTCAAGTATGAGTATGCGTATCGCCTGAAGCGCGACTTCCCGCATCTGGAGATTTCGATCAACGGCGGCATCAAGACGCTGGATGAAGTCGAGGAGCATCTGAAGCATGTCGACGGCGTGATGCTGGGTCGCGAGGCTTATCACAATCCGTATGTGCTCGCGGGCGTCGACACGCGCTTCTATGGCGCGGATACGCCGGTGCCTTCACGCGAGGAGATCGAGGCGGGACTGATCGGCTACGCGCGTAATGAACTCGCGCGCGGCACGTATCTCGGCGCGGTGACGCGGCATGCGCTCGGGCTTTATCGCGGGGTCGCGGGCGCGCGTGGATGGCGTCGCGTGCTGTCCGACAATCGCCGTCTCGCGAAGGGCGATCTGACGATTTTCGACGAGGCGCGTGCCCATCTCTGCGACGCCGCGGAAGCGATCGAATCCTGAAGCGCGCGTGCCGGAAAAAGATGCTCAAAGGGGCTAGGCAAGCGCAATCTTTGTTCGTATAATCTCGCTTCTTGATTGCTACGGCAGTTCTGAAGCAGTCAGGATCGCGGTAACAGTGGTGGCTGTAGCTCAGTTGGTAGAGTCCAGGATTGTGATTCCTGTCGTCGTGGGTTCGAGTCCCATCAGCCACCCCACCGAGAATGCCAAGCAGTTCAATGATTTATAGAAACGGCACTGTGAAAAATCACAGTGCCGTTTTTGCTTTGGTTCCCGCGAAAATTCCCATTTTGGGAATTGAACAGCCCTGTATGCTTATATGCCAAAGCGTATATGCTGTACATGCATACAGCTTCGCAGGGCGCGCACTTGGGCCTGTTCCAGATCGAACTCGGAGCGCACCATTGCCCGCAAATGCGAGCATTGGGGTGGCGATATTGCGAACGGAAATCACGCGGTTTGCGTGCGCGGCTGCGGAACTCAGGTAACAGCAGTGCTGGCTAACGGCTGTGCATTCTGGGTATGGGCCGTCGGCACAGACGACGAATCACACAACACGGGCACTATAGGGAGAGAAGGTGGTAAGCGGAAACAAGGTTGAACCATTCAAAAAGGCGCTCGTTTATTCCAGCATCGTAATCTGTGTTCTGGTCTTCGCAGCATACCTCACGATAATTGGACACTCATATTTTTTCCAAGACGATTTCTATTTCTGGCCGCGCTACTCCACGCTCGAATTTCATCACTTGTTCAATCCGAAAGGCAACTTCGGACGGCCAGTAACGCGAGATCTTTACTTTTTCCTGACGTCGCACATTCTCGGAAAGGATCCCGCTAATTTTTTCTATCTGAATCTCGCCGTTATCGCGGGTGTTTGTTGGTTCATCTATAGGACACTGCGCGAGTTTTCTATCGATCCGTATGTCGCAGCGACCGCCGCGGCTGTGTATTTCTACATGGCGCCAACTGTCCCGCACGCATTGTGGATCTCCAATTCTCAGCACACTGTCGCCCACCTCTTTTCTTTCTGGTTCATCGCGTTGATGATAGGCGGAATTAATGCCGGAAAGCCGCGCCTTGTGAGCGCAGCGATTGTCTTTCTGCTGGCGGTTTTCTCGAACGTGAGCTCGCTGTTCGCGGTCGTGTTTGTCGGCGTATATGTACTGCTGCGCAATCACCGAACCGCGATTCCGCAATTCGGGCGTTTGATCGTGTTCCTCGGCGCTCTGACTTCGGTGACAGTCGCATGGTCGCTCGCGATCTCTCACAATGCGCCGGTAGTTTATAAATTGGATTTGTCGCTTGAGCACTCGCTGATCGGCGCGCAGTTCTACGACGAGCTGTTGCGCGCGGGGATGATTGGGCGAGGATACTGGCTTCTCTTCATTGCTGTGATCGCCCTCGTCGCGCTCAACATCCGGCGCACCTATCTTTTGACCTTGCCGCTGCTCGCGGCATTCGGCACAGCGTTCGGCATGCTGTTCTTCCTAAGCGATCAGCGCACGCTCGGGTACATGGCGATTCCTTACATCCTGTTTGCGCTGATGCTGTTCGGGAACTTCGCCATGCCTGCGTTCCGGGCGCGCGAGATCCGGTCGTTCGCGCTGATCGGTCTGAGCTTCGTGTTCGTGTTCTATTCGATCGAGAACGGCGCACCGCAGCGAGAGAGCTTTATGGATTCGCCTTACGGATCCGGAATCAGAGAACTGCAGACGGCCGTCAAGAATGTCCCAATCACAAAAGACACTGCGTTCTGCTTCGCGCCGAGCATTCCAAGCCCGGAGGAAGCCAACACCTCGCCATTTTGGCTTGTCTTGGGCGTCGGGCGCGCGTTCTGGTTGATCGATTATGGCGATCAATATAAGCGGCAATTCCTTTTCTACAAAGACGCGAAATGCTCGATGCCGGACGCCGTGCATGTGACTGTCTCGAAAAGAAACGCCACACTTGCGGTGACCAGCATTCAGGGCCCTGAATCGGCCGGATTTCCAGCCCGACAATTGCAGGGGGCGCTTGAGCATTCTCGATAGCCTTTAGCGAAACTTCCACCCGCAATGCTCAATGCCGACCTTGTCATGCGCTGTTACCTGATCGACAAGGCCGCGCGACATGACGCGCACGTCTGCGTCAGTCGGCGTGATCGGCTTGAAATACAGGCATGAGTTATCGACGACCCGGGTCGGCCCCGGCACTTCCTTGGCCGGCTCCGGGGTTGTCTTCACCGGAGCCACGGAGCATCCGGATAAGCTCATCGCGAGCAGCAGCGTCATCGAGAATGACCTGAGAATTTTCCACATTGGTGCGCTCCTGCGCGGCGGTCGCCGCAGTCTTTGCCGCGTCCGCGTCGGCCTGAATGTCTGCCGTCTTGCGCGCGGTGAGGTTGTTTTCCGCTACTTGCTGTTTCACCTCCGCCGCGGCGACGTCGACCTGCGCCTTCTGCTGCGCATCTGCTACCTTCGCCTTGCTGCTCAAATGGAAGAACAGAGCAGCGACCGCGGACAGCCCGGCGACCACCCACGGCCCGAGCTTCATCAAGAGTTCGATCATGCTTTTTCTCCGGTGACTGCCGCGACAGCTTGGGCATGAAGGACCGGCCACGAATCGGGCTTGGGCTTACCCGGCCTCCAAACGCGCTGATAGAGATTCCATGAGCCCGTGATGTCATCGATAGCGGGCAGAGATTTCGGATCCGTGAACAGACCGAGCCGCGCGACGCCCGCCGCCAGCACATCGTCTCTGTCGAGAGCGCTGTAGATCGATGCGGCGTCGAACGAGACGCCGCGCGCCTTGCACAGGACGCTCATCCAGTACCGGCTCGACGGGTGCAGGTAGAAGCCCCAGACGCCGCCGCGACTCGCCTGCGTGCCCTGCTCGCACTGCCAGAAGCCGCGCGCGGGACCGCCGCCCATCTGCTGTCGCCACGTGAAGCGCGACTCCTGCAGTCCGATGCTGAGCAGCATCACGCGCGCTTCACCCGTGTCCATCTGGTACGGCAGGATTGCGAGAGCCGGCGCGATCGCCGTGCGGATGACGTCATTGAGATTCATCGCCACCCTCCTTCGGCGCGCGATGCACCGACGTGTAGCGAATCGCGATGAACGTCAGGCCGAAGATCGTGTAGGCAATCCACTGCTGCACGTTCTGCGGGATCACGTCGCGCAGCTCGTGCGGCATACCGGACCACGCCTGCGAAATGAGCGGACCCGCGCCGGCAAGCGCGGTGAACGCGGCACCGGCGATGACCGTGCCGCGCTTGTGAAGCGTCTGCCACCCGTTGGCAAGCGTGAGCCGCCAGCGAGTGAACGGGATAAGTGGCATATGGCCTCCGGAAATAAAAAACCCGGCTCGAGGCCGGGTCTAGGTGGAAAAGTAATGAGATCAGCGGCGATTGCCAGCCCATGGCTGAACCGGCAACGGCGGTTGGACCGCGCTCTCCAACTTCTTGTCAACAGCCTTCGCCGTGGTCGCGGCCTCGGTCGCCTTCGCCGTCGCGACGCTCACTTTCTGCTCGACAACCTCGGTTTTCTGCGCCGCGGCCGTCGCGGCTGCGGCGGCCTGCCGAGCCTGCTTGATCAGCGCAGCCTGGCGCGCGTCAGTGAGCTTCGCCCGGTCGCCAAGGAAGCGCAGCGTATAAGCGACGACTTCGTGCGTGTCCTCCATCTGCGCGCGGATGTCGTCGAGCGCCTTGGCACCCTGTTCGTTCAACGCTTTGAGGCCGCTGACCTGAGCACTGAACTCTCGCACGCACGCTTCGCGCTCCTGCTTCCGCACGATGGGGAAGCGATCGAGCAGCGCTGCACGCTCGTCCGCGTCCGCCCGTGACTGCCACTGCGCGCCGGCGAATCCAGCAACGAGCACCAACAGCCCAACGGCGATGAGCAACTTGCTCGCGCGCCACCACTGACTAAGATTTGGCAAGTTCGCTCTCCAATTCGGCGATTCGATCCTCGAGCGCCGCGCTTCGCCGACGCTCTTGATCAAGATCGTTCTCGGCGATGCGTCGCAACTTCCGCTCCGCTTCGACTTCGACATCCCGTTCGTCGAGCTTCCTCTCCAGCGAATCAATTCGCTCGGTGAGACGCGCGATCTCGTCGCGCATATTCTTGAGCGCAAGCGCCTCGGATTGATCGACCTGAATGTCCTTGCGCCGGCTTCTGACCTCTTGCCATATCCATCGGAAGGCCAGCGCTGCTACAGCGCCGGCACCTCCGTTCTGAATCCATTCTGGCGATGGCATGAATGACCTTCCTCGTACTGTTGCCGGTCGTCCGGGCATAAAAAAAGCCGCGCGGCGGCGGCTTGTCGCGTCTGGCCTGTCTCTTACTCGGCGATCTCGGCGCCGATGAAATACTGTCGCGCGATCGTCGGCGACGTTTTGTCGTCAGCAGGCGCGACGATCTTCTGCTCGGCATACGCGCGCGGATCGAGATCGGCCGTCGGCAATTCGGTGAACTCGATTGACTGGCTAAAAACGGGCTGTTTTCCGTTGTCAAAGGTCTCCTTGCTCACAAATGATTCGAGCTGCGCCGCGCAGCGCGAGTTGCGATAGTCGATCGTGACTTGCTGCACGACATGAAAGGCGGCCGTCGCGCCCGTGCCAGGCGTGACGTAGTCGATGATGATTGACATGCTGTAGTTCTCCTAGATACCTGAAACGTCGAGGACCATGTAGTCATAGGGCGTGTGATTCTGCCCCTCTGGCACATTCCCTGTGAACTGGGTTGTTGCTGGATTGTCAGCCTTCCATGTCACGGCGCCGCCAGAGAACGACACGGCCGGCACTGTCAGAACGCTGATCACCGAGACATTCGGCGGAGTTCCCACCGCGTTGTTGCTGATGATGTAGCGAAGCTGTCCTTGGACGACAGCCGGCGTTCCAGAATAACTGCGTGAAATTCCACTATCGATCGGATCGCCCGTGATCGAGCCGGGCGAGCTCAACGTATCGATCACGCGCATGTACTTCGTTCGCGAGTCAAAAACGACAGACCCGACGTTATTGAATACCTGCAATCCATAGTTGCCGGACATAGTCGCGAGCGAAGGATCGTCGAAGATCCAATACTGCACGGCCACACCCGACCCTTGGCAATGGAAAAAGTATGTGATCTGGCTGCCCGAGATCGCCGAGTAACGAAGGTAGCACTTGGCGGACGATCGGAAGGCGATGATGGGGCTAGTTCCAACGGCCGTTGTCACGGAGGCGAAGTACCAACCCGTATTACCCTGCTCAGATCCGCCCGAGGTGAGGGTGCCTTTTTCTCGCAAAGCGAGATTCTTGAACGTGCTGTCTATCTGCACGTTGCCCGATGAGTTCAGCACCTGCAGCCCAAAGTCGGCCATTCAATACACCCCGTAGGTCACTCGCACCGACCGATTCGGATACGACGAGGATGCCGCGAAAGTCCAGCTGATCACATTGCCGCTGATCGACACTGACGCCGGAATACTTGCCCCGCTGAATGGATCAATGTCACGAACGGTGAACCAGGGTGTGCCGCCGCCGAACATCGGTATCGTCATCGATCCAGCCGTCGTTCCGGTATCGAACTGACCACCATAACGCGTGATGCGATCCGTGACGCGGAGAACCGGGTTCCCGGATGCGTCGTAGCACTCCAGTCCATATGCCATCAGGGGATATATCCGAGACGAACACGCAATGTGCCGGCCGAGTCATAGATCTGCTGGCCGTTCGCGTTCAGCAAATTGCGGCCGCCATTCCCGGTGCCGTTGATCTCGAACGTGCCCGCCTTGTTGATTTGCCAGCCTTGTACGCCAGACACGAAATTGTTGCTTTGGATCGTATCGCCGATCATCGCATTCGTGATCCAGCCGGTGCCAATGAACGCCTGACTAATGAAGACCTGTCCGCCTTGAATTACAAACGGAGACGAGACGGCACTGCCGTTCGGATCTAGGACGGCGAATCTGCTCGCCGCCACCAGCACCTGTGATTCGATGACGCCACTGGTGTTGTCGACCCCTATTCCGACGCCAGCGATATATGTCCTGCCGTTCGCCGTGATCTGAGTCTTGATCGTGTACGAAGCGGCGACGCGCCCATTCAAGTCGGCGTACGAGTTCGCCGCCGTCTGCGCTGTCGCCTGCGCATCGTTCGCCGTCGACTGGATAGTCGTGATTTGGGAAGCCTGCGCGCTGTCGGCATCGATCCGCGCCTGCGTCTCAGTTTGCACCGCCGCGATCAACTGCGCGTTGTTCGACGTAATCTGAGCCGACACCGTATCGATGCTCTTCGCGAGCGCGAGATCCGTTTCGGCGCGCGCGCTTTGCTCCGACCAGACACCGGCATAAATCTGAGTCGAGCCAGCGTAGTCGTCAGTGCTGCCGGCGAGCGGCGGGAGAAGCACCTGAGCGCTGACAACGTCGAGGCGCTCCGATAATGCGCTGTCGCCCTCGATGCGCGACTGTTGCTCTGAGGTGATCGCCGCCGCCGTCTCTTCGACCGTCTGCTGCAGGTCCGGTATGGCTTCGATCTGCGATAAGAGGTCCTGAGCGAGCTGCGTCTGCGTGATCTGGCCAGTGAGATAGGAAAGAATCTCGTCGGCATCGCTGCTGCTCTGACCAAGCACGCCTTGCGACGTGGTCGGATACCACGGGCCGATATTGCCCGTCGTATCAATCAACCTGCCCCAGAAGAAAAACGACTGACCAGCGGCGAGTCCCATCAGGTTCGCGCGCGCCTGCGGATATGGGTAAAGCGAGAGCCGCGTGGCGGTGCTACGGTCATTCGTCTTGCTGTACCAGAGTTCCGTATACGCGGTGTCGCCTGCTGAGCCATCGGCGGGAAACGTCCAGTCGACCTGAATCGCGAATACCTGCGTCGTCGTGGTGAGCGACGTCAGCGCCGGCGGGGGACTCGTCTTGCCGGTCAGTGTCGTGTTCACGCCGTACGCCGGAACCGACGTCACGCCCATCGCGTTCTGCGCGCGCACACGCGCGAGATACGTGCCCTGATAGATGCCGACTACCTCAACCTGCAGCCCGCCTGTTGGATTGGCGGACACCCAATCCCCGTTGTCCTTCCGCCATTCGGGTAGGTAGTTGACCGCCTTGTCTGCTGCGTCCCACGCGATGACCATGATGGTCTTCGAGATGCCCTGGTCGACGACCGAATACGTAGACACTCGAACGTTGGTCGGCGGCGGCTGCACTGACGGCGGAATAACGGTGATGGGCCGGACCTGAATCGCTGCGCCGGTGTCGATCGCCGCATACTTGCCAGGCTCGTATTGCGTCGCATTGACGGTGTACGTGATCTGCCCGTCGTCGTCCGACTCCTGAACGCTGACAATTCGGAAATACTGCGCCGCGAGGTCGCTGCTCTCGACCATCCATACCGCGCCCGCGGCGGGCTGCGTACTGAACACATCCGAGACGGTTATTGCATTTCCGGTCACGCTTTGCACAGTTCTCTTCTGGGCGAGGCCAGAAGGGAGAATTACAGTCAGCATATCGCCGGCGGCGACCGAGGGCGCTTTATCGAGCGTCACGACGCGGCCAGCGGCCGCGCGGATGCGACCGCCCGTGCGCCGCCCAGCCTTCGCCGGGTCTGCCACGGCGATGATCGTGCCCGGCGGGCAAAGCGTTCCGTCGAGACCTACTTTGAACGAAACCGTGTTCGTTTCGTACCGACTCGTAAGAAGCGACCACAATCCGAGCCGGTGCGCCTGCCCCTGCGAGGTCGTGCCGAATGCCGTGATCTCCGCCTTCATTACGCCATAGCGCGCCAGACCGTCTTCGTCGGGAACGTACTCGACGGCCTGCTTGTAACTGTTCGCCGGGTCGTTCCAACTGACGAGTGCCGTCGTGTAGCGAGTCTTGCGCGAAGAGCCGACGTATTCGAAACGACCATCGATCGTATTCGCAGCGGTGTAGACATATTCCGGATCTTGCGGCATGTCCGCGTTCGCGACGACTTGCCCCGGACCCCAATAAGCGATGCCTCGGAAGACGGTCGCGAGATCCTGAAGCACCTTATACGCGTCCGCGCGCGACTGGATCACGGCGTTGCAGGTGAAGCGCGGCTCCTGTCCGCCCTTCCCGTCCGACACCATGACGTCGCAGTATTGCGAGATCAGGTAAAGGTTCCACTTGTCGATCATAGATGCATCGACGAGCTTCCCGAGACCGTACCGGTCATTCAGCACCAGATCGTAGAAGATCCATGCCGGATTATCCGTCCATGCCGTCTTGAACGTGCCGTCCCACGTGCCCGAGTACGTACGCGCGTCGACGTCGTAGTTCGTCGGCACGCGGATGATCAAACCCTTGATGTCGTAGGCGCACGTCGGCACCGAACTGAATGACTGCGCGTCGAACGATAGTCCGATGAGCGCGCTCATCGGATAACGCAGCTTCCGGTCGATGATCTCGGTGATCGCCTCGATGTTCACCGTGTCGGCGATCAGCGAGCTGTGCGCATTCGCGGTGAGGCGGCGCACACGCACGAGCCAGCCGGTCGTCGCCGTCGGCAGTTCGATGCGCACGCTGCGCTCATAGAGCGACGTTGTCTTACCGTCGAAAGCACCACTGAGCACCTGCGCATACGCGCCGCCGTCCACGGCGATGTCGATTGCGTACTCGATGCGGTAGCCGGTGACATCGCCAGTCGACTGATTCGACTGTTGCAGCTGCGGCACGCCGAAGCGGATGCGCGCCGCGGACAGCTGGAGGTTCTGCAACTGGTGAACCCACGGCGTGTCCGACGTCAGCGCGGTGTTGACGGTGATCTCATTTTCCACCGAGGGGAATCCGGACATGTACGTCTGGTCCTGCGTGCCTGTCCTGGTGTCGACCGAATAGTTTGTGAAGTTCGTCGAGCCGTCGCCGTTTTGAATCGGCGTGTCGTCTAGATAGACCGACTGCAGTCCATTCACCAGGCCGACGATCGGGCCTTCCGATACGATGTCGAGCACCTTCGCGATCGCGGTCGAATGCAGGCTATCAGGCGACTCGGTCGCCGTGCTCGACGAGCCGCCGCCCTTGGAACCGTAGACGCGCATGTCAGGCTTGGTCCTCTGCGTATATGCCAGCGCTCGCGCGCTTCGATCCGACGCGCATGCGGCCATAGACGATCGGCACGCAATCTCCCTGCGCCGCGCTGTTCACCGCGCCATTGAAGTAGTAAGACGTACCGTTATCGCCGCTCGAACTCGCAAGCCCGCTGGTTTGCGGACTGAGCATCTGCACGACGCCGCCGAGCGCCATCGCCGCGCCCATGCCGAGCACCGCACCCTGACTCAGCGCTGCAATGCCGAATGCGCCGCCGGCGGGGATGAAGAACGATGCCGCGATCAGAGCCGCGCCGAGAATCACCTGAAACAGGCCGCCCGCTTTGCTTCCCATAAGGATCGGTGCGATTCGAATGTCATCGCCGCCTACGGGCTCCGGCAGCCGCTCTTCGCTGAGGTTCTTCTGCCCGTTGAAAACGGCGAACGTGAGCCCGCTGTCCTTTGCATTGAGCATGAACTTTTTGAAGCCAGGCACTACCGCACTCAGCGCGCGCACGGCTTCCGTCGTCGACGACACGGCGAGGGTGTGCACGCGACCGAAGCGCGCGCCGAGCACACCATACAGGCGAATAGTTCGAAGCTTGTCGCTCACGTCTGATTTCCCTTATATCGAAGCACCGTGCGCAGCGCGTGAGCCCACATGCCGCCCCAGACCGTGCGGCCGGAAAGCCTTCCGTGCATGTGATGCAACATTTGGTTGTTCCCGAGGTAAATGCCGGCGTGGTTCGGCACGCCGTTCTTACTGCGGATCTGCATGAGCAGCACATCGCCCGGCTGCAACGCTGCGTCCTGCCCGACGTCTGCAAAGCCCGCCTCCGCGAAGTGCTGCATGTAGAGGTTCGATGAGCCGTCCTGCCACCAGTTATCCGCGCGCTCGAAGTCAGGCAGATCGATACCGCGCTCGATCCGATACCAGTCACGAATAAGCGTGTAGCAGTCGAGCACACCGTGCGCGAACTCGCGACCGAGCAGCGGCGGCACATAGCCGCTTGGCCCGAACTCGCTCCAGTCTTCCGCACCGATTGCGCCATCCGCCTGTACGCCCACAGAGATGATCACCCAACGGTCGACGCCGGTCTTCTCCGCCATCGCCTTGTCCGCCATGCTCGGACGCGCAGGCGCACCGGGATGCGAGTGGACGACGGCGGTGATTGAGCCCATGTCTTCGGCTAACGCATAGTCTTCGGGCGACATCACGAAATGGTCAGTGGCGGTCGTCGCGAGATTCCTACATGGCACATACAACTCGTCGCCGTCGTGCAAGACGACCAGCCCGCACGACTCGCGCGGATACTCCGCGAGCGCGTGATCCGCGATCGCTTTCTTCGTCTCTTCGTTCATGAGGAAATGGTGTCGCTCAGAAATCCGCCGAACGAGAGCGGCTCGTTCACGCCGAAGCGGCATTCACAGCCGCTGATTCTCTTGCTGCATCGGTCGAGGGCGGGATCGCTCACAGGCTGATCGTTCACGTCGAAGTAAGCACTGCCGGTGTAGCCGCAGTTTGCGTCGCGGTACTGCCACTGACAAATGGTCACGATTTGACGAGCGGGAAGTTGCTGCCCGCCAAAGTCGAGCGCCGACGAAAGCGTGAATTCGACTTGCACATTCGTCTCGCTACTCTTCTGCTCGATGTACCAGAGCTCAGTCGCCATCTCTTCAGTTGGATCCGCGGTCGGATTGCCGCCGGGGAAATTAGCTGCGTCGAGATACTTGCCAAGCGTGCGCCGGCGCCGCACCTTCGCGCCAACCATGTCCGCCAGATATACGCACAGTGCCGAGATCGTCCCGTCGACGTTCGCGACGGTCAGCTTTGGCTCCGGCTGTTGTGCATCCGACGTGTGCTCGAAGCCGCTCGCTTGAATGGGCCACGGCTTATATTCGTTGCCTTGCCAAAAGATCGACGCAGACTGCAAATGGCCGTGGAAGCGCAACAAATCGCCGCCGATCGCGGTGCAGTCAACTTCGAAGAGCTCAATGAGCCGACCCGGCTCTAACTGCTGAATGTCTGCGGAAATCGTCATGCGGCCGCCTTAGCCTCGAGTGCGGCGATCCGATCAAGCGCTTCTTGCAGCGCCGCACCAATCAGCGGCACGAGCTTCGAATAATCGACCGCCTGCGGCACAATCTCCTGCACGACGTCCAGAATATCGCCATCCTGAACGTCGGCCGGATCGTAACCGTCTCTAAACAGAGGATGCCAATCGCCCAACGCGTCCTTTTCGCCTGTTACCGCTGAAGGGACAACCTCCTGCAACTCATGCGCCAAGACGTAGTGTGCGAGTTCGCCGGGCGCGGCCTTAAACTCACCTTGGTAGAACTTGATTCGCTGCAGCGAGACCGCGGCGTCAGGAATCGATACGTAATTCGCCTTAAGTCGATAATCGGACGTGGTGTTATAGGACGTGCTCGTGCCGTTGCCGGTGCTGATCGAACCGACATTGGTCGTACCGAAGAAGAATGCGACGAACGGCGTTCCCGTGGCGTCCACTCGAGCGAGATACGCACCGCCACTCTGCGTCGAAGCGTACGAGCTAATGCCCCACGAATTGGCGGATGAATTCCGTGCAGAGACGTTCCCAGAAGACCAGGCCGATATTTCGTTGACGTGAAGCGCGCCGTTCGTGTCGAGACGTGCGCGCTCCGCACCGTTTGTGGATAACGTTATGACGTTTGAGGACGAGACCAAAGCCAGAGCCGCGCTACTCGTCAGGCTTGGGGCGGTGATCGAGCCTGCAGCCACGTTGCCTGAATAGGTCCCGGTCGTTCCTGAGTATGCCCCCGCAGCGGAAATGCTAGCTTGGCCGGCAGATCCGAA
>NZ_FCOE02000037.1 GCF_001544915.2 Caballeronia pedi
GAAAATACCAATGGTCTTCTGAGGCAGTACTTCCCGAAAGGGATCGATCTGTCGGTCTACTCTCAGGCCAAACTCAATGCCGTGGCAAGAAGGCTGAACGAGCGTCCACGCATGACACTGAATTCCGAAACGCCGGCTGAACGGTTCCAGAAAACTATTGCATCGATCGGTTGAATCCGCCGCCGCAAGTCGATGCTCGCGAGAAGGAAGTCGAACACCTCGGCGGCGCGCGCGAGAATTCAGCGGCGTCGGCGTAAGGTTTCGCGCGAATCTGCGGCGCGCCCGGCCCCGCGCTGCGCACGGCGACGACGCCTTCGCCCAGCCGAACGCGCGCGCTCGCCGCGAGCCGCGTGTAAATGCCGATGAGCGCACGCCGATACGGCTCGTCGGTGCGATGCGGCGATTGATCCCGCGAGGCATCGGCGAGTGCTTTCAGCGCATCGCTCGAACCGGCGAGCAGGTTCGACACGGACAGTTCCGCGCCGAGCTTGTGCACCTCTTCCAGATAGTGCTCGAAGATCCTTTGACAATCGGTTGGCCGATTACGAGGGCAGAGCCCACACCTGAACGTCCGACCGAAGACGCATGTGAACGGCGGCTTGTAGCCGCATGCAGGCTGACGGAGTGCAGCTGACTCGTCAATTGGCAAGCACACTCCGGCTCAGGTTCGAGCTTAGTACGAACGATCTAATCAGCAGAAGCAGGCCATCGCGCATGATCAGCTCGCGATCGTTCATTCCTTCATGCAAGGCAAACCTGTCGCACCAGATGCGCGGGCAGAGCCTTACGCTCAAGTGCAGGACGGACCGATCGCCGCGGTTCCGATCGGACGGCACCGGGGAGAGACGTTCGCGCTTCCGAGCAAGATAACCACGTTGGCCGGCCTCTGCCGACGTTTCGATGTCAACCTCTACAAGTATCTCGTGCTTCCCGGTGCCGAAGTCGCCCGCAAACTAAGCGACCTGCTGGTAGACATCGCCACCGTCACCGAGGAATGTGACGTTCCGCGGCTGTACTACGGGACCATTCTCCGATCCTGGAACGCTGGCCAGTTTTCAAGGCCCGATAATATTCGAATGACGCGACTGCGAGCGCATCCGAATATTCCGGACTTCACGATAAAAGTACGGGCCGGCGAGCAGGAAGAGAAGGGTATCAACGACGAATCGAAGGGGCGCATCGTTCTTTTCTGGGGGAAAATTACCGCGAACGGAGTTGGCTTTGCGGTTTCACGGTTGTCGTGGGGTGAGTTTGCCTTGCTACCCGAGAAATATCAAAAGCTGCTAGCCCATCGATGAGCGACGCTCCTCTCCGCGCGTAGACCGAGCGGCTTTCGGCGGCTAAGAAGCCGACTGTCTCGCCGCCTACCTAGCCGTAATGTGCCCGCCGATGACAATTTGGGCAAAGGGCCTCCGCGTTGTCTATCGAGTCTTCTCCACCGTCTGCCAAGCGCTGGATGTGATGCACTTCAAGGAAGGGACTACCATCTACCCTTCGCCGAAACGGCGCAAGATTCCCACATTTCTCGCATCGTCCACCGGCTCTAATAAGAACGGCGGCAACCACGTCAGGGTTGCGAACAAAGGCCTCAATCGAGATTTTGACCTTTGCCGGCTTCTTCGCCGCAGCGCGTAGTCGCGCCTCCCTGGTCTCAGCACTGTCTCGCAAAGACTTTCTGACATTTCGCTCGAAGTCCGATTCCAGCGTGGCGAGCGAACTCTTGCGCTCGGTCTCTGCGACTAGCGTTGCTTCAAGAACGGCCGCGATCGCGTCATATCTCGCGTGAAGCGCGCGGGCGCTGTGCAGCGTTGGACGGGCTCCCTTCCTCTTTGCCTCGACAGATTCGTAATAGTCGATGTTTCCATGAAATGCGACGAGAGCCAAGCGCAGTCCCTGAGCATCTCGGGCTTCATGTGTTCGTTTGAGGAACAATTCGACGGCGTCGTTGCTAAGCGCCATTTTGTAGAGTTCGCCGCGACGGAGTTTTCGGAAACCATCGATAAACACGGCCGCGCTTCCCTCGTTTATGTTTTTCGAAGCGAGGTGGCGAATCGCTTGCGAACGTTTGATCCGTTTTTCATGGACCGCCCTCGACATCTCGAAAGCAGCTTCGATCTCGTCGATCATGTATGCGTCGCGATTGGTCATTATGTCCGATTTGTTGAAGCGAGGACTTCCGATGCGTCTGCATTTAGCGGGGCAGAAGAAGAAATATAATCTTCCGCTTTCGTTAAAGCGTTGTGTCTCTTGTGCCTTTTGAGTTGGGCTGCCCCAGCTTGTTCGCTCCTTCCATCAGGATCGAAACCGCTCGTTTTGCCCCTGACATTGAGAAACGATACACCGCGAATCTCCCGTCCTGCAACGCGACCGCGATGCCAAGCGGCATCGTTGATTCGAGAATGGAATCCATCTTGTCGGGGTCGAGAATGATCGATCGATAGTTTGTCTTCCCGTCCTGAACAACGGCCGTCTCACAACTTAGCTGGAACGGCACTGCGCCCTTCGAAGTGGAGAAAAGCGCAGGCACAGTCTGCCCTTTGTCGCAGATCGTCGACGTGATGAGGTACCAATAGCAAACCCCAGTAGCGGGTCTACAGGCTTTCGTGAGAGTTCCGCCGCTTTCGTTGATCGAGCCGGCATATAGCTGCTGACCGTCAGGAGTCGATCCGGTAATCCAATCTCCCAGCGATGCTCCGTAAGAAGCACACGGCGCTGTTAGTGCCGCAACGAGAATGGTGAACAACATTTTCATCGGTCCCTCTGCTTATCGTCCGATCGACGACCTACCCCGCTGGCCATGCCGATCGATTTTCTCGGCTTACTGACGGAATAACGGCAGAGCAGGTCAAAACTGAAGTGCGCTCGTGGAAAAGCACGTGCACGCTGCCATCCGCGCGCAGTTGCTACGTCCCGGAGAATTTGCCTGCCTCGCACACCAGGCTAAAGACTAGGATCGGCCAGGCCGTAAATACTGGCTTTGGGGAAACCGATGGGTGCCCGACGAAGAGTATCGATATTGTCGGCGGCGGTTTTTATCTCGCTGCTTTCCACTGAGGCCTCTGCCTATAAGACGTTTGGCGACAGGTCGTGCGGGCAGTGGTTGAGCCGTTCCTCGAACGGTTTCGAAGAAACCGCCGTGCAAGGATGGCTCATGGGTTACATGACAGGTCTGGCGACAGCGACGACCAGTATCGATCTCCTAGCATCTACAGATGCTCCATCCGTTATGGCGTGGGTGGATAACTACTGCCGAGCGAACCCGCTGAACAAGATAACTGATGCGGGTGTCAAACTTGGAGATGTGCTGCTTAAGCGTTCGCGATAGGGTGTTTTGCGTACTATCGCGGAAACGCCGAGACTCGGGAGCGCAGCAACCGATGAGCAATCCTCTGACCCTTGGATTTTTGCCGAATGCCCTTCAAGCAGAGGCTTACATTGACGATGGTATGGTTCCGTCAGATTCGCAACTGGAGCCTTGGCTTCGCCGCCTTCGTGATTGCAATAGTTCCCGTCGTCGGTACGTTCGTTTGGATCGCAGCGAGCCACGGAGCTGAGAAGCAGGTCCGCTTCGCTGGCTTGTTCCTGAACATCCTGGGTCTCGCGTTTGTAGCGATCGGCGTGGCCAGCACCAGACGAAAATTCGATCAGCCGTCGATCTTTGTTCGTCCGTGGCGTTTCTTTAAATCTTTCCCTAGCTTCCCGCAGCCCATCACGGGGGTCGTGCGTGGGAGCTTGGCTGGCGCAACGGGAAAGGCTAGAGGCTTCGTTGTGCCTTCAGTGAAAGGACTCACAGTCGAGCAGCGCCTAGAACGGTTAGAGAAGACTGTGCTGGATCTTTCGATTGACGCTTCCACGGCGCGAGATGAGATCGATCAGAAATTCGCAGAGCAAATGGCCTCTCTCCAACAGGAGCGATCTGAGAGGAAGGATGGCGAAAGCTCGATTCGACGCGAGCTAGAAGCATCTGCAACCGGCGGCCTGGATCAGGCGCTCTATGGCGTGCTGTGGCTTTTCTTCGGAAGCATCTACACGACGGTTCCAGTCGAGCTTTGTAATGGGCTGCAAAGTTGGCTGCGTTGGTGGCCAGCAGCGAACTGTGGAGCGTAATTCGGAATCCCGGCGGAGGGCTCGCGGTAGCAGAAAAAAGCCCGTCGCTCGGACGGGCCAATATTTGAGAGGTCGGGCGCGATTCACTGCGCTCACTCGTATCTGCCGCGAGTTCAGTGCCGCTTCTCGTAGTGATCGCCCGTACGGGCGTTCTTGTAGTGACCGCCTTTGTGCGATGAGCCATGGCCGCCGACATAGTGGCCGCCACGCGCCTCCGCGATAGCTGGAACGATGAACGACGCGCAGATCAGCGCGGCGATGATTTTCTTCATGAATGCTCCCCTGTTGAGCGATCGCGCCGCTGGCATAAGCGACAGACGCGATGTCGGCATACAGGCGGAACCGCTTGATTGGTGAAAACCATTAAAACTTAACGGGTTGAATTTGACGGTGCGTTTCACGCGGATCAATCGCCAATCCCTCGCGTTCGGTTGGCTCCAACTCATCAAGTCCAATGCGCGTTAGCTGAAAGTGTTCGTCCTGAAAACGCCTGGTTCCAATGCCTATTTTTTAGGCGAACTGGACAGACTCGCCGCCGCGTTTCCTTACGCGACCGGGGTCGAGGTAGAACTTTTGAATTTTTAATTTCGCGGGTGTGAAAATTTGACGGAACGGTATGTTCTTAGTCGGAACTTTGTAGATTTCCGCATTCCCCTCCCCTTGGGCGCAGCCCACTGATCGCGGCCATCAGGGGCGCAACGCAGTTGAGGTCAACGCGCTAAGAAAGCGTGGCGACTGCATTAATTTATTGTCTTGGCATCGCCGAGCGCTTCGTGAAGCTTCTTTCCACTTGTCTCCAAAACCTCGACTACAGCGTCAGACATCTCGCGCAAAGGCGCCTGTCTGATGTCCTCGGCGGCCGTGAGCATCACGCTTGCGCCCTCCATTGAGACGATTGCGTAATTGACGAGTGCGCGCAACCGTGCAATCTCTTGTTCTTGATCCATGGTCTATCCAAGCAATTGAGCGAACGGGTTGTCACCGTTCTTTTTCCCGCCGCCCGCCACCTTCGATCTATCGGCGGGCGACATGCCGAACTTTCCGAGCATGGCCTCCAGGCGGGCCAGCTTAGCGGCCGTGAAGTCCGCCCAGTTGACGCGCGAATCGGCTAGCAGCCGCGCGGCGAGCTCAACCGTAATGCGGTCAGAGCCAGTGAGCACGTCCCGCGGCGCGCCGCTCGCGATGTCGTTCCATGCGGCAAGCTCGGCGCCAGAAAAATGTGCGGGAGGATCTCCGAGCGGACCGGAAACGTCGGGCTCTTCGCGCCGCCGGTTCGGGTTCCGTTTGTACGAGCCGCGCATCTCCAAGACTTTGGCTGGCGTGCGGGGACGTGCCATGACTACCTCTCCCTCCAAATGCGCGCGATGTCGCGCTGTATTAGCCTACTGACCTGACGCTCGCGCGAGCAAGTTTTTTCAATTCTTTCTGCCTAATTTTTGAGCAAATTCGTTGAAAACTAAAAGCACTTCTTATTCTAATCAAAGATTTATGAGTAACGATTCAAACTAGAATTTTGTGGACGTAAAAATTCGACGGAACGGTCGGTCCCTAGCCAATTCGACCCAGACTTTTCACCCCCCCTCCCCCGGTATGTTTCGTCGCACCAACGCCGTCGCAAACTAGAACCCGTGTGGTCTTCTGATTGCCGCCATTAAGCGCGCTTCATACCATTCTCCCGTTCGAACCTTTGATACGACCCGTGTGCGTCGTCCGCTGCGTCATTGCCGGACCAGCGGCCGAAGCCAGCAGCAAGAAAGGCGTTGGCGTCCTGCCGATAACATGCCTGTTAGAAACAGACAATTTGACTGCGGTCAATGTTTTCGAGTCTGTTCTACTGTCGAATCGCTTCGATCAACCGAAATATAGTTCGAGACTGTGCGGATTGGTATCCACAGCGCTCGCTGCCTGTCCCGACGGGCTCACGACCAAATCACCATCGCGAAGCCGTTCTGTAAGCCGGCGATGTGTTTATCTATCGAAGGATTTCCGATGTCGCAGTTCTTCTCTTCCATAAAATCCAGAATCATTCTGGTTCTAACAATCAGCATGCTCATCACAATTCTCGTGGGTGGAGCAGGGCTGTTTGGCATGTCGAGTTTAAGTGGCTCCATGCAGGACACGTATCGCGGAAATATCGTTCCGATCACGCGCGTGGCGAAGGTACGCGCCGCGATGATGAATATGCGCCTCGCGCTGTGGAGAATGCAGGCACAGCAAATCAAGGATCTGGTCCCGAAGGTTCGGGAATTCCAATCGCAGATGGACAGCGACTGGAAGAGCTATTACACGGGCGGTGAGATCACCAGTACGTCCGAGCAGGCGATCGCCGACAAGATCAACGCGATGATTCCCCGATTCGAAGCCGCGGTGGCGCAAGAACTTCCGCTCATCGAGGCCGGCGATTTTGCCGCGGCAGGCAGACTGCAAACGGAAACCGTGTTCCCGATGGGCAACGCGCTTTCTGATCTGATCGGCGACGACTTCGAGAATAATGCCGATCAGGCACGGGATGCATCGGCGGCGGGCGTGGCGCAAGCGGCACGCCTTACGTGGATCAACCTGACCTTGATTCTGATCGGCGCGGCGGCTCTAACGGCATCGACTGTCTATCTCGTCAGAGTCATCACGGTTCCACTGAACAATACTGTCAGGATCGCGAGCGATATTTCGGAAGGTCGTCTCGATGGCCGGATCGTAGCGAAGGCTCAAGGCGAATTCGGCCGCTTGCTGGACGCCATGAAGACGATGAACGAGACCCTCGCCGGAACGGTGCGAGGCATTCGCGATTCGAGCGAGTCCGTCAATGTGGCTGCGGCACAGATCGCGGCGGGCAATCAGGACCTGTCGGCGCGCACTGAAGAGCAGGCGTCGTCCCTCGAGCAAACCGCGGCGAGCATGACACAGCTCACCGAAACCGTTCGTCAGAACGCCGACAACGCGCGCCAGGCGAATTCGCTCGCCAACAATGCACGCGAAATGACGGATGCGGGCAGCGCGGCGGTCCAATCCATGGTTGCCACGATCAAGGAAATCAGCGCGGACTCCAGCCAGATTGCTGAAATCACCGGCATGATTGAAGGCATCGCCTTCCAGACCAATATCCTCGCGCTGAACGCGGCTGTGGAAGCGGCGCGTGCCGGCGAGCAGGGCCGCGGGTTCGCGGTAGTGGCGGGCGAAGTGCGTACACTGGCGCAGCGCGCGTCGGTGGCGGCCAAGGAGATCAAGGAGCTTATCGAGGCTTCGGCGAAGAAAGTGCACCGAGGCGCAGAACAGGCCGGTGTCGTCAGCGGCAACATGGATCAGGTTAGTCATGCGATAGGTCGGGTATCCGATATCGTCGGCGAGATCACTGCAGCATCGGACGAGCAAAGCAGGGGCATCGAACAGGTCCATGCGGCGATCACGCAGATCGACGAGGTGACGCAGCAAAACGCCGCCCTGGTCGAAGAAGCGGCTGCTGCCGCACAATCGCTGCAGGAACAGGCCGACCGGATGAAATCGGATATGGGTTTCTTCCGACTCGATGGCGACACATCCGCAATCACGCGGAAAGCGGCTGTCCCCTCGCCTGTCAGGAAACTGCCGGCCGCATCGATTGCGAAGCCCCGGAAGGCGATGTCGTCCGGCAGCACGAAGGCAATCGATCCTTCTGCATCGGCCCCGCTATCCGCCGACGAACCCGAATGGCAAACCTTCTGATCCCAAGGAACAAGGCATGAATGCATCTTTGCAAGTCAACTCTCGCCCTCAAGCCGTGGTTCTGCACGCCACAGAAGATATGGATTCACTGACGCAGTGCGAATCGGCCAGTCCCGCTCTTCGGGCTCACATGAAACCCGAAGATCTGGTCGTATCGCTTGGCAACAGCTACATCCAGTCGACAGCCCAGCTCGTCGTCACGCGGGAAATCGCTCAGGTGTTGATCGCATTGACGCCGCAGGAGCAGCGAACCCAGGCGGAGGCGCTATTTAAGGAACGCATGGAAAGGATTCTCGCGCTCGGCGACGACTGTCCCATGCCGAAAGCGTTTCAGGACGAACTGCTGGTCGAAGTGCGCAAGTGCCTGAACGCGCTTCGATGAATGGGACCCATGCGCTGAACAATATGGCAATCTATCAAGAAAGCAAGTACGTAACCGTCCTTAAACACATTGCGTTCGATGCGCTTCACGCGGCCGGATCGCGCGCACCTCATTCGGGCGTGTACCGATGCGAAGGATGCGGCGTGAATGAGGTGGCAACATCGGGACACCCGCTGCCGGCGCAAAGTCATCATCGACACAGCGGCTTGCAGGAAGGCACGATCAGATGGCGGTTGATCGTGGCGACCCGTTAGGGCCTGCGGAGAGAAGCGCAGCACGCATCAGGAAAAGGAAAAGCCGCCCTCAGGCGGCTTTTTATAGACTGCGCAAGGATGCTCAAGGCAGGATGAAAGTCGTCGTCTCCGATGACAAGCTTTCCGCCGAAAAGCACACCTGATTCTTGCCGTACTGCTTTGCTTCGTACATGGCGCGATCCGCTGCGTTCAGCATCGCGACAGGACTTGTGGGCCGGTCCATGAGGAAACTCACGCCAATGCTGCACGATGTAGTCAGTTCGATGCGGTCGAGCAAAATCGGCCGCGAGCACGCGGAAAGCAGCCGTTCGACGATGCCTCGACAATGTTCCGCCGATTGCACGCCCGGCAGGATCGCGATGAACTCGTCGCCGCCGATTCGAGCAAGAAAGTCTCCCTCACGCAGCGACTGACTCAAGCGCTCGCCAATGGCCGCGAGAAAGCGGTCACCGGTGTCGTGCCCTTGCGTATCGTTGATCAGTTTGAATCCGTCGAGATCGATAAAAGCGAGCGCGAACGTTTCGTTTGTCCGAACGCATTGCTCGATGAATGCTTCGAGCTTTGTTACGAGCGAGCGCCGATTCGGCAATCCCGTCAGCGCATCGCGATAAGCAGCCGCTTCGAGTTGCTTCTGCTTTTCTCTCAGCTCGGTCACATCGGCAATGAGAAAGATAAAGCTCTCGATCATCGCTTCGTTCGCCTTGACAGCCGTCACTGTGACCAGCGCAACGAAGGAGTCGCCATGCTTCTTTCGCCCCGTACTTTCGATGCGCAAATGTTCGGTCGTGCCGGAGAGCAGAATGGCTGAAAACTCCGCGATGCCATCTTCGCTTTTCAAAAACGATTCGAAGGAACAGCCCAACGCTTCGTTTCGAGCGAAGCCCGTCGTCGAACAGAACGCGTCGTTGACCTCGACGATTCGCCCTTGATGATCGGTGATGGCAATCGCCTCGCTGGAATATGTGAAGACGTTGGAAGCCTTGAGCAAACGCTTGTGAGCCAGCTTTTGAAAGGTGATGTCCCGCGCGATTTTCGAAGCGCCGATGATTGCGCCCTCGCCGTTCCGGACGGGCGAAACCGTCACGGAAACATCGACCTTGCCGCCGTCTTTACGTATCCGCGTCGTATCGAAGTGATCGATCCGCTCGCCTCTTATTACCCGCGCCAGAATCATGTGTTCTTCTTCGAGACGGTCGGGAGGAATGAGGACCAGTACCGGCCGGCCGACGATCTCGTCCTGCTCGTAGCCGAAGATGGCGCGCGCACCGTTGTTCCATGTGCGGATGATTCCATCGAGCGTTTTGGCGACGATGGCGTCTTCCGAAGAGTCGATGATGGCTTCCGCGAGATGAAGCGAGGTAGTCTGATCGAAGCTGTCGATGAAACTTCCGGCAGCGATGGTGGAATGGGCTTCAGTCTCGAAATTTCTCATCTGCTTTCCTGTTGCGCGGTTCTCGACACGTCGTTTCGATACGCCGTCGCTCGATCAATTCGGGGCGGGGTTGAGGCTCGTTGCAATGTCGAAAATATAGTTCTGCAGGCTCGCCCTCTCTTGATCGGAGAGTCCTTGCAACTCGACGCCGAAGACCCTGTGTTGCGCGCTCCTGACCGACGCGTTTCTGACGATGCCTGTCAGCATGAGCGACGGTCCGAAGCCGTCGCCAGCCGGCAATCTCAGCGAAATCCGAAAATGCTCGCCAACCATCAGATCCGCTTCCGGCACGGAAATACCCATTCCACCGATGCTCAGATTGACGATGGTCGCATCGAATCCGGCCGTCGTCATGTCGTTCCGGATGACGCGTGCATTGAGATCGACATCGACGCGAAGATGGCGCCGGAATATCTGACGCGTCGCCTGAACCGGAAGATCGATGTGGAGGATATCGAAAGGTTCGAGTACGCGAGCCTGCACGCGACTGTGGAACATGTAGATATAGCGGCCGACGACAATCTTTCCCTTGACCTCGGCACCCGGCTGAAAGGCATCCGCGCACTGCGGGACTGTGACCAGCAAGCTTTGCCCTTTCAACGTGCCCACGAAGTTCACGCTGAAAGACACGTCTTCTTGCCTTCTCACGCTCAAAAGAAAGAATTCAGGACCCCGCGTGAAAGCCGGGAACGTCGTGACGACCGGACCCTGCGAGCGGCTCTCGCGCGACTGAGTACGCGCGTTGGTGTTAAGAATGCCGAATACCGGTCCATTCTGAATACCGCGATATTCCCCGCGCATCTCATGCCTGAACGCCTTCATTTCGATAAGGCGATCTATCTGATCCTGCTTCTGAATCACATAGCCTCGTCCAAGCAGAAGATCTCCGGAGACGGAATAGATCGGAAATTGCAAAGGAACGCCGACACTCAGATCGGCGCAGGAAACTCTAACTCGGGCCATGTTCTAATCAATGAATTTCTTGAGGCGCCACGGTAATCGAGAGCAACGCCGACTCAGGCCGGCATCGCCTCGAGCTCGCTTATGCGATCGGGCCGTCCCTTTCCCGCGCGTGCCGGAGGATGGCAAATGCCGCAAACGTAGTTGGGCTTCAGCTCGAGCTTATGAGCAACGAACTGCCCTTGGCAACACGTGCAACGGCACGATTCGAGCACGTCGCACTCGATGAATCGCAGCAACGTCCAGGCACGGGTAAAACTCAGAAGAGGTTCGCGATCCGTGCTCGACGTGTGTTCCAGATAGAGTCGATAGGCGCTCAACATCGCTTCGATGCGCTCCACTTGCGCGGTTTCGAGCAGGAAGCGATAGAACGAATAAAACAGCGATGCGTGAATGTTCGGCCGCCACGTCAGGAACCAGTCTTCCGAAAAGGGCAACATGCCCTTCGAAGGCGACACGCCCTTCAGTTCCTTATAAAGGCGGATCAGGCGATCGCGCGACAAGGTCGTCTCCGTTTCGAGCACTTGAACGCGCGCGCCGAAATTAATCAGACTGATGGCGAGTTGGGTCTGGTGCGCTTCATTCAGCAAACTTTTCTGTACAAGCTCCGACGTATCCTTCGTTTTCTTCAGACATGGATGAGTCCGGCTCATTGAATCGACTCGACGGGTTGCTGAACGAGCAAAAGCGCTGCCTGCATGTGGCTCATTTCGGCGTGTTTGGCGTGATGCGTGAGCGTCGAAAGAATTGCATGATCATCGAAGCGGAACCGGCACAGCATGATGTTGGAATCCGCAAGCTTCATCAGCTGTGCAGGCGTGATCATCGCGAGCACTTCTGCCACGTCTTTCCCGATGCCGAGACGCAACATCGCCTCGGCCAGATCGTCACGAATCATATTTTGCGCGAGCAGGAGGTAGGACAAGTTGACTTCCCGCAGCGCGTCGAGACGTTCGATGCTTTTCAAAATAACCTCATAGTAATTCGCTCAATCAGCCTGATTCCGCGTCGCCCAACGGATTGACCACATGATATTGAGATAAGGCAACGGTGATATTGAGCGCAATCAAAAATGAACTATCGTTCACCCTGTTCCGGATCGTCGCCGATCCGTTTTAGAGTCAGATTTCCGAAACAAGGCTGCGCCTCGCCGACTGATAGCTTTCGCTGCCGACACCGTGTTGAGCAAACGCTTCGAGCAACGCGTCTTTCGCGGGCGATCGCGAGACCGAGGGGAGAATGCAATCGAGCGCGATGGCGGAATCCGGGAACAAACACACCGACATCGAACTGCGAACCTCCGAATGCAGATGCAGTGTTTCTTCCCAGATCAAAAGACGCGCGAGTTTGCCCAGCCGGCTGACAGGCTGACCGGTCTGCAACATCGCAGCGTTCGTGTTCATCCACAAGGACATCTGCTCGGCCGGCATCGGACGCGCGATTCCATAACCCTGAACGAAATCCGCGCCGAGAATGACGAGTGCCTCGACGAGGCCTTTATCTTCGACGCCTTCCACGACAACAGTCTTTCCAAGCGAATGCGCGAGCCGCGTCAACTGATAAATGAAACGCAGCATGTCGGAATTGTCGTTGCCATCTAGACGCACGATCTCCTTGTCGATCTTGATGCAATCGAACGGCAGCACTCTCAGCCGGTTCAGGCTGCTGTGTCCCGCGCCTAGATCGTCCTGCGCAAGGATGACGCCGAGCCCCTTGTATTTGAGGATGCCTTGAAGAGAACGCTCGCGCTGCAACTCCTCCGTCTCGAGCACTTCGAGCGTGAGCGTGGCCGGATCGCATGCGTGTCTTGACAGCACGTTCCGTGTCGCGTCGAAGTAGCGCGGGTCATTGAGTCCGCTCGGTGGGAGATTGACGGAAAGGTCCAGTTCGATGCCTTCCTTAAGCCAGCTATTCCGTTGCGCCAGGGCTTGCTCCAGCCCCCGCACAAAGAGCTCGTACATATCGTCGCGCGAGAAGGTCGGAAGGAACTGGGCGGGCGCGAGCAAGCGATGCCCGTCGTGCAAGCGGGCGAGCGCCTCGACCTTGGCAACCTCCCGTGTCCTCAGATTCAGGATCGGCTGGAAGTGCATCTGCAAGCCGTCGGCGCGCAGCAGTTCGCTCCACCGCTGCCTGACCGAAAAGGGCACGGTGCGCGTGCCGCCCTCGACGTGTTCGATGCGGGTTATCGCGAGGCCGAGCAGTGTCTGCACGAGCGCGATGAAATCGTGCTGATCGCCGCCCGCAAATCCGCCGGGCAACGCACTATAAAGGCACAGCACGGCTCGCGGGACTTCGCCTATCGGGCTGAGTGGAATCGCGGCAAGAGAGCGAAAGCCATGTTCGCCAAGAAGCTTTCGCCAAGGCGCGACGTGCCGGTCGGTGACGATGTTGATCACGCGCGCCGTTGCGCCGGTCCGGAAGGCGACGCCAATCGGGCCTTGGCCCAACCGGTCGTTCTCATGCTTCAGTACGCCCAAGCCTTCGGCCTCGATGGCCTGCAGATAGTCCGGCAGACGCGCGCCGCCGACTGCCTCCCAGCGAAAGCGCCCATCCGCGTCGGGACGCCCGACCGCACAGCCAGCTATTTCCTCAAGCTGGGCGATGGCCTGCACGACGCCATCGACCAGACTCGCATAGCTGTCCACTTCAGAGGTAATACGGATGATGGACAGCAACAGTTCGGAACGCGCGCTTTGCACCTCCTTGTAAACCTCGGCTTGAATGGCGAGATCGCGTGCAAAACGCAGAGTCAGTATTGTCAGTGCCTCGCCGTGGCTATCCGGATCGATCTCGCTGCAGATCGCGCTCTCAAAGACCGCACGGCTGTGAACGAGATTCTCGTGATCGAGTCCGAGCGTCGCATGGATGCGGCCGATTCGCAGCGCCATTGTGCGATGATCGGCCGCCGTGAGGTCGGGATTTGCGAGCCTGAGCACGTTTCGGATTTGCTGCGCTTCGAGGTGCGCGAGCTCGGAATCCGAAAGCCGCTCCAGAATGCGCCTCGACTCGGGCAGGCCGGCGAGCATCGAATAGAAGCGATTGACCACCCGCGACGCGCTGTCGGACAACGCGGACGTCAGCGATGTCAGCGCGCGTCGATGCGCCTCTCCGTAGATCGAAAATTCTTCATCTGTCGGGTGAGCCCCGGCGGTCTGCGAGGCAAGGCGGTTTAGCATGGCGTGCTTTCCTCTTTATATTTTTGGCGCTACAGATTCAGCTTGCGGTTGAATCGCATCTCGAGACAAAGGGCGCGGAATCGCTCGGCGTTACGTCGCCGCTTTCTTGCCGAGGGTGCCGAGAAAATAGTTGATCTCACTCAGGAACGCGGTCTGCGCGCCTGCAGGAAATACGTTGTCGTCCGTCATTTCAAGAACGCGCTCGATCCGTGTTCTGAAACTGCGCTCGATGTCCGCGCGCATACTGAGGGGGAAATGTGTCAGGAGCGCCTGACAGAGTTCGCGTATCACGATCATGCGCACGCCGTAGTCGAGCAACGCGTTGCCCTGGACCGTCGAGAGTTGCGAATACGCTTCATTGATCGCTGTTTCCGGAGCGGCTGTCTGCATGGTTTGACTCAATAAGGAAAATTCTTCGAGACGCGTCATTGCGCCGTCAGACCGTCTCGACGCCACCGAAAGACGTGGTCGCGGCATGCGGCGTGCTTCGTCGAGCCGGCCGATCCAATGCGTTCGATAGCTCGAATACGGCGACCGCATTCGTCATTTGCACCGCCGATTGCTCCAGCGACTGCGCAGCCGCAGCGGATTGCTCCACGAGTGCCGCATTCTGCTGCGTGACGGAATCGATCTGACTGATCGCCTGATGGACCTGCTCGATCCCCTGACTCTGTTCCTCCGACGCTTCCGAAATCTCGCCCACGATTTCCGAGACTTGCTGAATGCCGCGGATCACTTGCGTCATCGCGGCGCCCACGACTTCCGCCTGTTCCACGCCGTTGCGCACGAGCGTGGCTGACGACTCGATCAGATCCTTAATCTCCTTCGCCGCAGCAGACGAGCGTTGAGCGAGCGCGCGCACCTCGCTTGCCACGACGGCGAAACCTCGTCCCTGCTCGCCCGCACGCGCGGCTTCGACGGCGGCATTGAGCGCCAGAATATTAGTCTGAAACGCGATGCTCTCGATGATCGTCGTGATCTCGGATATGCGCGTGGAACTGTCGCGGATATTGCCGATGATCTCGACCATCGTTTGCACCGCCGAGTTGCTGGAATTCGCTGTCTCGCGTGTGCTCGTGGCGAGCGTGTTCGCATGGCGCGCGTTGTCGGCGTTCTGCCGCACGGTTTGCGCGATCTGCGTCATACTGGCTGCGGTCTCTTCGAGGGACGACGCCTGCTCTTCGGTACGCGCCGACAGATCGATGTTGCCGCCCGCGATCTCGCGTGCCGAGATCGACACCGCCTCGCTCGACGACAGAATGCCGCGCACCGTCGTCGTGAGCTGATCGCTCATTCGCTTCATCGCATCGAGCAGCGGACGAAACTCGTTATGCGAATCGAACGCGATCGCGCGGCGCAGATCGCCCGCCGCGATCGCATTCGCAACTTGCACGGACTGTCCCAACGGCGTGGCAATCGCCTTCGACAGATACACCGACGTGCCGATCGCAATGACGACGCCAACACTGACGATCAGCCCGAGAACCCACATCAACTGGCCGTTCATCGCCGCGCTCTCCGCAGCGAAGTTCTTCGCCTGGTCGACGTTGAGCTGGACATCCTGACTGATCAGGTCGGTCAGGCGATCACCGAGCGATGCGAGCGTATTTCTCTGGAATGCCGCACTGGCCTGAAAATCACCCTTTTCGATCAGCGCCTGCTCTTCTTGCACGGCGGCGCGGAACTGCTTCAGTTGCGTTTCGATGTTCTCGGCAATGGCCCGCTCGTCATCGCTCGACACCCCGTTCGGGTAATAACTCGACCAGGCATTTTCGATCGCGGACAGAGCATCCCGGACCTTCGAGGTTTGCTGCGCTTCCTGTGTGGCTTGAATCATCCACAGCACGCGGCGCGTATTGAGCACATTGGCGCGAACGCCGGCGAGCTGACTGATCGGCACAGTATTGCCGGAATAGGATGCCTGCATGTTGTCGCTCTGTTTCGACATGCCGTAAAGGCCGAAGAGACCGAGCGTGAGCATGAGTGCGACGGCAATGCCGAACGCAAGCATCATCCGGAAGCGGATCGTGTGGAGAAAGTGATTCATCGCAATTGGTTCAAGCTCCAGACGGTACTCGGCAGCTGCTCCGCATGAAGGAGCCGGCGAGTGACGTGAAGACTTCGGGCAAAGGTAGGCTTCTCAATAGCGACGAATGCTAACCGCGCTTCGCAGGATGAACGTTGATCGCGATCAATTTTGAGACAACCACGAAATTGATCGTTTCAGCATGTCATCGCACTGGGTGTACGCGGCGCATTCCTGATCGATTGCGCAGGGATACGCGGCCGGATCATTCGTCTTCGTCGAATAGTTTCTGATTCACCGCATAGCGCACGAGCGCCGCTTCATGCGGCATCTGCATCTTCTCGAGAATGCGCGCCTTATAGGTGCTCACAGTTTTCGCGCTCAGACAGAGATCCTTGGCAATTTCCGTGATCGTGCCGCCCGAAGCTATCCTGCGGAATACATCGAACTCACGGTCGGACAAGCGCTGATGAGGAAGGGCGCTGGCAGGCTCGTACAGGCGCTGCGCGTATTGCTCCGCCATCGAAATGCTGACATAGACGCCGCCCGACGCAACCTTGGAGACGGCCGCGAGCAGTTCGGATGCCGCACAGGCCTTCGTCAGATAGCCCGCCGCACCCGCCTTAAATGCACGTACCGCGTACTGCTGTTCGGCTTGCATCGTCAGGACGAGAATGCGCAAATCAGGCCGCTCTTTTCTTATCTGCCTCAGCAGGTCGAGGCCGTTGCGGCCCGGCAAAGACAGATCTAGCACGAGTACGTGCGCGGGTATTGAGCGCACCAGTTCCAGCGTGCCCGGCCCGTCCCCCGCTTCACCCACCACGTCGAAACGCCGGGAATTCAGGAGAATGCGATGGAGGCCTTCGCGAACCAGTTCGTGATCGTCAGCGATCAGAACGTTCGTCATGGATTGCTCGGGCGTTGCGCCCCGATGGACAGCGAAGGCTGTCGTGGCACAGTGGACACGCACACCTCCATGGCTGGCATATCGGCGTTCAATATGCCACCACTTCAGCAAAGCTGGCAACCAGCAGGTTAAATCGCAGACAACTGTCTGCTGCGATGCAGCGTAATGGCCTGCGCTAGATCTTCGAAAGACCCTCGCGGTCGACGATTCGAACTCTTTTCGCGCGCGCCTGGATCAGCCCGTCGCGCGTGAATTTCGACAGCATCCGGCTCACCGTCTCGAGCTTGAGTCCGAGATAACTGCCGATTTCTTCACGCGTCATGCGCAGTTCGAGTTCTTCTCTCGGATAGCCGCGACCGCCTACGCGATCAGAGAGATTCAGCAGAAAGGCGGCGACGCGCTGCTCGGCCGACATCGTGCCGAGCATCATGACGAGTGCGCTTTCCCTGACGATCTCTCCGCTCATGGCCCGATGCAGATATCGCTGCATCGCGCGGATACCAAGGCAGATTTTCTCCAGTGCCGCGAACGGAATCACGCAGACGGAACTGTCTTCGAGCGCGATCGCATCACATGCATGGCGATCGACACTCAAACCGTCAAGGCCGACCGTTTCCCCAGCAACGAAAAAGCTGGTGATCTGTTCCACGCCCTCACGATGCATGAGCACGGCCTTGAGCGAACCCGTGCGAACCTTATACACGTTCTCGAATCGGTCGTTCGCGCTAAAGAGTCGCCCTCCGCGCCGGATCGCACGCGTCGCGCCGACGATGTCATCGACTTGCGCAAGCTCCCGCGCGGAGAGGTCGGTCGGCATGCATAGGAAGCGCCGCGAACAGGTCGAGCAGCGCGGTGCGGTACGCCGTGTCGCAACGGGCGGTTGCGGCAGGCGTTCGTTCGATACGGGCATCCCCTTCTCCTCGCAGATCGGGCGCCAGTTCGGCAAACGTGCCGCCGGGCGCCGTGAGCAAGGCGAAATGTCGATGCCCACGATAGAAGTCTGCAGTATTCGGATTGCGTGCAAAATCAGTCGCCGCCGCAGATCGATGTAAGGCGGCGAGCACGTCTGTAAGGAAACGCCTACAAGTGCGTTGGCCGAGCTATTGGCTCAACGCGGGCGCAATCAATCTCGTCGAAGATTGGATCAGATCAAAAAAGTGGGGCCTTCACTTCTCCCAAAGTCCTCGGTCAGGCTAATAATTCGCATGCACGGTCGAATCCCCGTTCGCGCCGTGTACTGGGACAGCTCTCGTCCATTACAGCGCGTCACTTCCACGGTGACGCGCTTTTTTTTTCGCAGCAGCAGATTCAGTTTGCGCAATCGTCGGCGGACGGTACGCCCGATGCGCGGCTGTCCCACTGCTCGCTCAGATGCGTACGCGCTTTGAGTTCCGCCACGTTCAACAGCTTTACATGACGGTGACGCACCTGTATCAGCCCGCGATCCATCATCTTCGACAATAGCCGGCTGACGGTTTCCAGCTTGATACCCAGATGATTGCCGATGTCCTCGCGTGTCATGCGCAAATAGAACTCGCTGCTCGAATAGCCACGCGCGGCGAATCGCTCCGACAAGTTGACCAGGAACGTAGCGACTCTTTCTCCCGCGCTCATCGAACCGAGCGAGAGCAGCATCACGTGGTCCTTTCTGACTTCACGGCTCGTCATGCGAAGCAACTGCTGTTGAAGGAACGGCGCGCGGATCGCAAGCATGGCGAGGTTCTCGACGTGAATCACACACACGTCGGAGTCTTCGAGCGCGATGGCATCTGACGCGTATCGGACTTCGTCGAAGCTATCTAGCCCGACCAGATCACCTTGAATATGGAAGCCCGTGATATGCACCCTGCCATCCGCGGAGCTCGTCAGCGTTTTCAACATTCCCGAGCGAATCGCATACACCGAAGTCAACGGATCGCCCTGACGATACAGCGTCTGCCCCTTTCTAATGCGGATACGTTCGTGGATCTCGATGTCGAGGATCGAAATTTCTTCCCGACTCATACCCTCGGGTACGCAGAAGCGGTCCAGCGAACAACGTGAACAACAAGGCATGACTATCTTTCCGGGTTCTTGACGAAGGCAAGCGTGCAGCGTCGCGCACGACGAATCATCGGCGTCGTTGCGAGTGCTAATAAGCGGCATGTGGATGTTGAATCGGCCTACGGCGATCCCTCTCACCGGGCGGTGCTCCGAGGTCCGAGAGAATAGCCGGCCGCGCGGCGCAGCCCGGAGCGCCGCGCCAGGCAACGCAAACCGGGAGGTCCGAACAGGTTGCAAGGGTAAGGCGCGGACCTCGAAAATTTCTTGATTGCCGTCAATTTTGAGATAGATCACGGATGACGTTCGCCAGAGCGCAAATCGTGTGCGCCACAACATCGGACGGCCGCGACACGACGAATCGAATGCATTTTTAAGCAAAGTCAATATTCGACAGACGGCGAATCGTTACGCTCTGAAGCTTTTCTGGATCCCCCCAACACAGGCTGGCCAGATCGGCATCGCCATGAAACTACTTACGCGCATTTACCGAGGGAAGATAGTAAGAGTGGTGTCGGCGGGAAGCTTTGCGTTGGTCGCGCTCATAGCGTTCGGGCTGCTGGAAACGTCAAAACTCGAGTCGAATGTGGCGGTGTTGTATGCCGGGAATATCGCGCCGGTCAGCGAGCTCGATGCCATACGCATTGCGGAAATGGACATGCGCAGGCAGTTCTGGAGAGCGCTCGCGTTACGAGATCCTGACGTCACAACGGCAGCGATTCGATCGATACGCAGATCGATCGAAAAGCTCGACAAAGCCTGGTTGCGCTATTTCCCGGCGGGCATCAGCAGCGCGGAGGAGCGCACATTGGCGAATGTGCTCTTACGCGACCTGCCTCGATTCGAAGCCATCATCAAAGAAGGCGTGGTCTTGCTGGCCGACGCACGCTACGACGCGGCGTCGAAATGGTTAGACGGCAACATCGATTTCATGGACCGCCTGGACACCAGGCTCGGCCAGGACATTGCTGTCAATACGCGGCAGGCCGAGCGATTCGCTCAGGAATGCGCGTCGATCGTCAAGACGACCTTCATGGTGGGTTCGGGATTCGTCGTGGCGGTTTTATTGCTGGTCGCGGGCCTGTTCGTGTACCTGTTGCTTGAGCGAGACGACGTCAAGAGAGAGACGCGCTATCACCTGTGGATGGCCAACCGAGTCTTCGAGCACGCTTCGAACGGTGTCATGATTATCAACAAGAAGGGAATGATCGAGCGGATCAATCCGGGTTTTACGATCCTGACCGGTTACACGCAGGACGAGGTATTCGGTCGCTCTCCGTGTCTGCTCAATTCCGGACGCCAGAACCGGACCTTCTACGAAGATCTATGGTGTCGCCTGAACGAAACCGGCCATTGGAAAGGCGAGGTCTGGAACCGCGGAAAGGACGGCCGCATCTATCTCGAATCCGTGTCGATGTCGGGCATCCGCGACGGGGACGGACATTATTCGCATTTCGTTGCATTCAGTTCCGATGTAACGCAACGTCAACTCGAAGAAGAACGCCTGAGTTATCTGGCGACGCACGACGCATTGACCGGATTGCTGAATCGCGCGCAGTTCGGCGAGCATCTGCGTCAGGCGATCTTGCGCGCGAAACGCAAGCTGACGCGTGTTGCGTTGCTGTTCATCGATCTCGACGGTTTCAAGCAGATAAATGACACGCTCGGTCACGGCATGGGCGATGAAGTGCTGAAGATCGTCGCGTCGAGGATCAGACAATCGCTACGCGAAAGCGACGTGATCGCGCGCTTCGGCGGCGACGAGTTCACCGTCGTCCTCGAAGAGATAACCGATCCGCAGGATGTGGCGCGCATTGCGCACAATCTGGTGGCATCGATAGCACGTCCGATGGATATCGACTCGACCCAGGCGCGCGTGACGACCAGCATCGGCATCAGTTTCTTTCCAGATCACGGCGCGGGGCCGAATGAACTGCTCCAGCGCGCCGATATCGCAATGTACGAAGCAAAGGGTTCAGGCAAGAACAACTTTCAGTTTTGTGCGCTGACAGAAGGCGCCACAGCGAGGCACAGCGCCGAAGATGCCACGGCAGACCAAGCGGATTGACCTGTCAGAGCAGTCCCAGCGAGGCATCGTATGCCTCTGCGGTCATCACGGGCGTCAGCGTGAAATTGAAGAGATCGTTCCACTGGATGATCCATGCAGCGAGTTTCGACGCATCGTCCGCTTCGATGACTGCATATCCGCCCGGCTCCGCGATCGCATGCCAGCGGGCGATAATGTTGATCTCTTTCGACCTCGAACTATTGTTTCGCATGCTTTTGTAGCGTTCGACTGCAACCTTTCTTGCGCTTGCGGGACCGGACCAGTGGACGACGAATAGCATGAAGGACCCCTTTTTTCTAGGCGGCGTGGACAGATGATGCGCCTGACGCGGTTGGCATGTCGAGCGTGCGCAGAATGATATACACACAGGGGAAATCGTCACTGTCGTGCACAGGTGGCACTGCCCATCTTGCACAGAGCTACGTCGCGATTAATCCAGCGAGCGCTACCGTTTGGATTTTTTCCGACTACCGTCGAGCAGGCGTGCCACCCGCGTTAGAAGCGTTCGGGCCACGGCCATAGATCCTTACCGCAGGAGCTCGATTAAAAGCATCCGTTCACCGTGTCGGTGCGCAGCGGGATTCGTCAAACCAGCTGGAAGAGAAAACACCTGACCTCCCGGCCATCGCGCGGGCGACTCAGCCGAGAGTGCGTTGATAGAATCGGGTTACACGGGGATTACACAGCTTCCGCTCGGCGCAGATTCGAACTGCAGAAGCGCGTCTAAGTAATTGATTTTATTGGCCCGCCCTACACGACTCGAACGTGTGACCTACGGCTTAGAAGGCCGTTGCTCTATCCAGCTGAGCTAAGGGCGGAGAACCGGAACGCGCGGCCGAAACAGACAGACAGCCGCGGATCAGAAGAGACGGCGATTTTACCTCATTCGCCGCCCCGCTTGTCCCGCTTCATCACACCGGTTGCGGATGCATCATGAACCAGCCGAAAAAGAAGATACCCGCGATCACGCAATACACGCCGAACGACGCGAGCTTGCCGTGCCCTTCGAAGTAGCGCATCAGGAAACGCACGCTCAGATACGCTGCGATGCCCGTGAGCACGCCGCCCAGCGCCGCATCGGCCAGTTGTCCCGGTGCGTGAAAAAGCTTCGGCAATTCGAGCACGCCCGCCGCGAAGATGATCGGCGTGCCGAGCAGAAACGAGAATTCCGCCGCGGCCTCGGCCGTGAGTCCCGCGCCGACGCCCGCGATCATCGTCAGACCGCTGCGCGAAAAGCCCGGAATCAACGCGCCGATCTGCGCCAGTCCGACCAGAAACGCCTGCTTGAACGTGAGCTTATCGGGCGCCTGCAGCGCGCGACGCTTTTGCAGACGGTCGCCCAGCCACAACAGCACGCCATTGACGATCAACGCCGCCGCGACGATCCGCAAATCGTGAAAAATCGCCTCGAGCCGCTTTTCGAGCAGCAGCCCGACAATGCCCGTCGGAATCGTGCCGATGATGAGCGCCCACATCATGTGGCCGTCGTCGTTCCTGCGGCCGCCGAGCGACGCGAAGAAGCCCCGGATCAGCGCGATCCAGCGAGTGCGGAAATACCAGAGCAGCGCGACGGCCGTGCCGAGATGCAGCGCGACGAGAAACGGCAGCAATTGCGGCGCGTGTTTGTCGATATGCATGCCGATCAGGCCGGGGACGAGCAGCGTATGCCCGAGGCTGCTGACCGGAAAGAGTTCGGTCACGCCCTGGAGCACGCTCAAGAATACGAGAAACCACAGAGTCACGCGTCGGTCCTTTTTTGAGGAGGATGAAGGACGCGCCGTGCAGTTCCATTCCTCGCGCACGCGAAGCCGAAAGGAGCGAACGGGGATCTGAAACAGGAAGGAACAGCCGATACGGCGCGCAAACGGGACCGATTATGCCGGTGGCGAAATCGAGCGCCAAGCGCTAACCGCACACAAATTGCGCCGACAGTCGATCGTCGGCAAAACGAATAATTATCGAAAGCTGGATATAAGCGGTACGAAAGAAATTCGCGTTCGTCCGTCAGACCTTCAGCTTGTAGAGAAAGATTACCGTGCTCGCGCCGAAGAGGCCGAACATCGCGACGCCCATTGCCATCGCCAGATCCATGGTTGCTCCCTGTCCGTCTGATTCCCAACACACGGAGCATATAACAACATATTGCATAAGCCTTGCTCAGTCGCAATTTCCCGCAAAGGGTTTTTCCGTACAGAATTCCAAGGCAGAATCGTCGGTTTGGGGCCGCGCGAATCGCGTAAGTGCCGCGCGCGGCGACAAGCCATTCAACGGAGCGTCCAGCCATCATGTCACCGGAAACCGACATCATCGAAATCGAGCGCGACGGCGCCGCCATCCAGCTCGCGCCGCGCGCGGGCGGCCGGCTCATGACCTGGCGCGTCGGCGGCGAGCCGGTCGTCCACTGGCCCGACGCGCCCGACTGGTCGAACCCGGCGAAGATCCGCGGCGGCAATCCGCTGCTCTTTCCGTTCCTCGGGCGACATTTCGTCGACGGCGAAATCGGCAAATGGCGCGATCCGGAAGGCGTCGTGCACGCGCTGCCGACGCACGGCTTCGCGCGCAACCTGCCCTTTTCCTGCACCCGCGATGCCGACGGCCACGGCCTGCGCATGACGCTCGTCGACAGCGACGCCACCCGCGACGGATATCCGTTCGCGTTCCGCTTCGAGGCGGCATACCGCATCGTCGACGGCAACACGCTCGAAGTCGAGCTCACGACGTCGAATCCGGGCGAGGTCGCGCTGCCCTACTACGCGGGGCATCACTTTTACTTTCATCTGCCGCACGGTCAGCGCGCGCAAAGCAGTGTCGAGCTGCCGCGCACCGAGCGGCGCCGGCAGCTTCCGGACGGCTCGATCAGCGACGCCGAGCCGGGTCTGCCGCGCTATTCGCTGGCCGATGCGAGCATCGTCGATACGTTTCACTGCCTCACGCGCCAGTCCGATGAGCCGATGCTGCTGAACCTGCCCGGCCGCACGGTCGGCTTCGAGCTGCATCAGCCGGATTCGGTGCCGTGGTACGCCGTCACGACCTGGACCGAAGCCGACACGTCGGACTTCTATTGCGTCGAGCCGTGGATCGGCCTGCCCGACGCCATCCACAACGGCCGCGGGCTGCGCTGGCTCGCGCCGGGCAAGACGGAGACGGCCTCGCTCAGGCTCGTCGTCACGGCCGACAAGTAACATCCCAGCCGCCCGCGCAAGGCGGCTTTCTGTCCGGGGAAACCCGAGACGGTAAAATCCTGCCTTTCGGTTCGCCGCGCGGCTGTGTCATGCACGGCTCGCGGCGGTGCTTTGCGAGGTCAGGTTTGCAAAAAACAATTCGACGGCTCGTCTGCGCATCGCTCATCGCAGTCCTGGCCGCTTGCGGAACGGGGCCGGTCGCGCCAGGCTTTTATCGGGTAGAGCGCGGCGACACGCTCTCAAAGATCGCGCGCGAGAACCGCACCACGGTGGCGAGCCTCAAGCGCTGGAACGGGCTCACGAATCCCGACGCGATCGAGGTCGGCCAGGTGCTGCGCATCGCCCCGCCGGCGGGCAGCGCGACAGCGGCGGATTCGTCGTCGGCGGGCGCGGCGGGCAGCGCGAAGAGCGATGCCAGCGCGCAAGTGCCATCGCAGAAGGCCGGACCGGCCGTGACGCTCGTCTGGCCGGCGCAGGGCAGCGTCATCCGCAGCTTCGACGGCAAGAATTCGAAGGGTATCGACATCGCCAATGCGGCGGGTACACCCGTCGTCGCTGCCGCGACCGGCAATGTCGTCTATGCGGGCAACGGCCTGCGCGGCTACGGCAACATGCTGATCGTCAAGCACGACGACGATTATCTGACCGCCTACGCCCACAATCGCGTGCTGCTGGTCAAGGAAGGCCAGACCGTGCAGCAGGGCCAGCAAATCGCCGAAATGGGCGATACCGACAGCAATCGCACGATGCTGCATTTCGAAGTGCGCTACATGGGCCGCTCGACAGACCCGGCGCGCTACCTTCCGCCGCGTTGAACGCCCGGCGGACGTTACAAGGAAGATCGATGAGATTGACGAAGAGGATGAACACGGCCGCGCTCGGCGCGGCATTGGCGCTGACCGGCGCGCTCGCCGGCTGCGCGCACACGACGACGATGACCTATCTGCCTTCGGGCGATACCGGTTTCGCGGTCAATTGCAGCGGCAGCGACGCCAGTACGAGCTGGGCGGCCTGCTACAAGCAGGCGGGCGAAACGTGCGGCGCGTATGGCTACGACGTGATTTCAAAGGACGCCGACAACGGCGCGACCGCGGGCGGGTCCGTCGGCGGGATTTTCGGGGCGAATATCAAGAACCGCTCGATGGTGATCCGCTGCAAGCAGTGACGCTCGCGAGATCAGGCGTCGGCGGTTTCGTCCTCGCCGCCTGATCGGGTCGGCGTGCGCCAGTGCCCCGACAATGGATCGATATGCGCGGCAAACACGACGAGCGATGCCACGCCAAGCGGCGCAACGGCGGCGAAAGCCCACATCAGATTCATGGCAGATACATTTTGAAACAAGTCTGCCGATGATACCCGTCCGGCAAAACCTTCGCTCAAACGAATCTTCTGAAACTGTGCGGCAGGTAGCGTTTTCCGGATTTTCGCCTAAGAACGTTCTTGCATCCCGTTACGCTCGGAAACAAGCCAATACACTCGGGCGTCGCGGATATTTCTAGACTGGTCTGAGCCCACGTCGATCTCCGCGCGAACAGTCGACGCGGGTCAGAAGCCCCGGTGTGCCCGCATCGGGGCTTCGTCTTTTCGCGAACGATGAAGAATCACTGTGGCTTGGCGGGCGGCTCGATCATCGACGGCGGCGTCATGTCCGTCGGCACGCCCTTGTAGTCGGGCGGATCCTGTGGCGGATGCTTGTGCTGCGGTTCGGCGCAGGCGGCAAGCCCGAGCGCGACGAATGCGGCACAAAGAAAGGCGGAAACGATACGCGGCATGAGACTCCCGGACGAGCGTCGAAAAGACAAAGGGGTTACAAGCCGTAACTTGTAACCCCTTCGTGTATCGTGGTCGGAGCGAAAGGATTCGAACCTTCGACCCTCTGATCCCAAATCAGATGCGCTACCAGGCTGCGCTACGCTCCGTCGAGCCGCGAATTGTAGCGTGCCTGATGCGCCGCCGCAAGCGTGCGTATTCTGTCGAAGCCGCGACAACGAACCTCATCACCGGGAGACAATCGATGAACCTCATTCTCTGGCGTCACGCCGAAGCGGAAGATCAGGCGTCGAGCGATCTCGCGCGACAGCTCACGCCGCGCGGACGCAAGCAGGCGCAAGGCATCGCCAAGTGGCTGAAGTCGCGTATCGACGACGACGCCGTGCTGCTCGCCAGCCCCGCCACGCGCACCATTCAGACCGCCGAAGCCTTCGGTGACCGCTACAGCGTGATCGACGCGCTCGCGCCGGGCAACGGCGCGCAGGCCGTGCTCGATGCCGCCGGCTGGCCCGACGGCATCGCGGAGACGGTCGTCGTGATCGGGCATCAGCCGACGCTCGGCCGCGTCGCCGCGCTGCTTGTTACCGGCCACGAAGCGGAGTGGTCGATCAAAAAATCGGGTATCTGGTGGTTTCAGGGACGCACGCGCGGCGGCGATGGCCACGTCGTGCTGCGCGCGGTGATCAATCCGGACCTGCTCTGAGCGTCGACGAGAGGGCGTCGAGCACGCGGGCATGCGCGTGTCGTTTCATCGAAACGTCATTGCGATGCCATGCGAGCGTCACCGCGCATTACTACATTGGCGAGGACTTGAAGCCACAGCCACGTCCTGTCGAGGAACGCCAATGCAAGATCTGCCGACGCCTTTCCTGCAACGCGGAGCGTCATCGCTCTCGCTCGATTCGCGCCGCCACCTTCCACGCACGTCGGAAACCATCGCGGGCCGCGAGCGCCTGCAAGTCGCGTGGGCGCGCGACGACGACGCCCTGCGCGACGCACAGCGCCTGCGCTATCGCGTGTTCTCGGAAGAAATGGGCGCGCGCCTGTCCGGCCCCGCCGGCCTCGATGTCGATGCATTCGACGCCTACTGCGATCACCTGCTCGTGCGCGATCTCGACACGCTGCAGGTGGTCGGCACCTATCGCGTGCTGCCGCCGCATCAGGCGGCGCGCATCGGCCGTCTGTACGCCGAAAGCGAGTTCGACGTATCGCGCCTGACGCATCTGCGGCCGAAGCTCGTCGAAGTGGGCCGTTCGTGCGTGCATCCCGACTATCGCAACGGCGCGGTGATCATGTCGCTGTGGGGCGGCCTCGCCGCCTACATGATGCAGAACGGCTATGAAACGATGCTCGGCTGCGCGAGCGTCGGCATGATCGACGGCGGGCACTATGCGGCGAACCTGTATTGCTCGCTGCCCGCCGATGCGTTGACGGCGCCCGAATATCGCGCCTTCCCGCACACGCCGCTACCCGTCGAGGAGCTGCGCACGGGCGCGAACGTCAGCGCGCCGCCGCTCGTGAAGGGTTATCTGCGTCTGGGCGCGAAGATTTGCGGCGCGCCCGCCTGGGACCCGGACTTCAACACCGCCGACTTCCTCACCCTCTTCCGCCTCTCCGAGATCAACGCGCGTTACGCGCGGCATTTCATCGGCGACATGCAGGGACGTTGAAGTCCTGAAAAGACGAGGCCCCAGCGACGGGGCCTTTTCATTTACGGCATCAGACGCCGGTATATACCACGCGATACGGCCGGCCGATCTTCTCCCATTCCATCGCCTCCTGAACGAGGCTGTAATCGGTGAGCGGATTGTTGGTCACCCAGTCGTTCGGCAGATGCACTTCGAAGCCGCCGACCGCCTGCCTCACCTCGATGCCGGGCAGCCCGACATCCGCGCGCCGGCGCGACAGCAGCGCCGCGAGCCGCAGGCAGAACAGCAGCGTCCATTCGACGTCGCGAGCCTGCGCGAGCTTGCCCAGCTTGCCCGCATGACCGAGCACGAGCGCGGCGAGACGCGCCTGATCGGTGCGCGAGAAGCCGGGCATGTCGGCGTTGCTGGCGATATACGCGGAATGCTTGTGATACGCGCTATGCGCGATCGACAGGCCGATCTCATGCAGCGACGCCGCCCACGCGAGGAACATGCGGTTCTCCTGGCGCACGTCTTCGTCGGGCTCGCCGAGCTGGTCGTAAAAGCTGATCGCCAGCTCGCCGATACGCTCGGCCTGCGCCGCATCGACGCCGTAGCGGCGCTTGAAGCCTTCGACCGTCACCGTGCGCATGTCCTGATGCTGCGAGCGCCCGAGCAGATCGTAAAGAACGCCCAGACGCAGCGCGGCGTCGGTGGTGTCGGCATAGTCGATGCCCAGTTCCTCGAACACGCCGAGCATGATCGACAGGCCGCCCGCCAGCACCGGCACGCGATCCGGTTTCAGCGCGACGAGCTTCAGCCGGTTCACGTTCTCCGCCTTGATGAGCGCGCGCTTCAGTTTCTCCAGGCCGCCGCGCGAGATGCCGTGCGTGATGCCTTCGTCGTTGAAGCCGTTGGCCTCGATCAGTTCCGCGAGCGCGCGCGCCGTGCCCGACGAGCCGATAGCCTGATCCCAGCCGGTCGCCTTGTATTCGTGCGAGATGATCTGGATTTCGCGCTTCGCGGCGAGTTCGGCCTGACGCATCGTGTATTCGTCGACATTGCCGGCCGGGAAGAACTGGCGGCTGTGGCTCACGCAGCCGATATAGAGGCTTTCCATGTGGATCGGCGTGTAATGCGAGCCGATGATGAACTCCGTGGAGCCGCCGCCGATGTCGACCACGAGCCGCTTGCCCGCGCTCGCCGGCACCGAATGCGCGGCGCCCGCATAGATGAGTCGCGCTTCCTCGCGCCCGGCGATGACTTCGATCGGAAAGCCGAGTGCGTTTTCCGCCTCGACGAGAAAGTCGTGCGCGTTTTTCGCGACGCGCAGCGTATTGGTGGCGACGGCGCGGACCTGCTCGGGATGAAAGTCGCGCAGGCGTTCGCCGAAACGCTTCAGGGCGTCCCAGCCGCGCACCTGCGAGGCGCGGTCGAGCATCTTGTCCTTCGACAGGCCGCCGCCGAGCCGCACGGGTTCGCGCAGCGCGTCGACCTGATAGATCTGGCTGCCGGCGGGCGTTTCCTCGACCCGGCCGACGATCAACCGGAAACTGTTCGATCCGAGGTCGACCGCGGCTAGTAGATGGGGATGTGTGACCATCGGATGTCCAGAGATCGTGAAGTGGGGAAAGGCACTGTCACAGCGGCGCTGTTGCAGCGCACGAATTCTATTCTATGCCGGCGCGGCGCAAACCTTCGGCAACTCGTTCGCAATCTCACCCATTCGGCGCGTTCGCGCTAGCGACGCTATCCGCAATGTGAGTAGAATTTGTGACAATCGTTCTGTCATAAAAAATACATCATACTGTGAGAGCATCCGAGAGTTTCCTTGCCCATCCGATCGAGACACCGTCACTCCCTCCGATGTCCATACGCTATCCGTTATTCAACCGCGAACTGGGCATATTAGGTTTCAACGAGCGCGTCCTCGCGCAGGCCGCCGACACAACGGTGCCGCTGTTGGAACGCCTTCGTTTCATCTGCATCACCAGCAGCAACCTCGACGAATTCTTCGAAGTCCGTATGGCGGGTCTGCAGGAGCAGATGCGCGACAACCCCGGCTCGCTCTCGCCGGACGGCATGTCGCTGCAACACGTCTACGACCTCGTCTCAGAGCGCGCGCAGCGCCTCGTGCGCCAGCAATATTCGATGCTGCATGACATCGTGCTGCCCGCGCTGGAGATGGAAGGCATTTATTTTCACGGCGCGGAAGGCTGGACCGCGCAGCAGACCACGTGGGCGCGCGACTACTTCTACAACGAGCTTCTGCCGGTGCTCACGCCGATCGGGCTCGATCCCGCGCATCCGTTTCCGCGCGTGTTGAACAAGAGCCTGAACTTCGTTGTCGAGCTGGAAGGCACCGACGCCTTCGGCCGTCAGGCGATGATGGGCATCGTGCAGGCGCCGCGCGCGCTGCCGCGGCTCGTGCGCATGCCCGAGGCCTTGTCGGGATATCCGCACGGCTTCGTGCTGCTGAGTTCGTTCATGCAGCACTTCGTCAACGAACTGTTTCCGCATCTGGTCGTCCGCAGTTGCCATCAGTTCCGCATCACGCGCAACAGCGAACTTTTCGTCGATGAGGACGAGATCACCAATCTGCGCGTCGCGCTGCAGGGCGAATTGCCGGCGCGGCATCTGGGCAATGCCGTGCGTCTCGAAGTATCGGCGGAAACGCCACCGCATCTCGTGCGGCGTCTGCTCGACGAGAGTCAGTTGAGCGAACGCGACATGTATCGCGTGAACGGCCCGGTGAATCTCGTGCGTCTGATGCAGTTGCCCGAGATGGTCGACCGGCCGGATCTCAAGTTCGTGCCGCATATTCCCTCGGTGCCGAAGTCCATCGCGAACACGTCGAACCTCTTCGATGCGATCGATCAGGGCGATATCCTGCTGCATCACCCATACGAGAGTTTTCAGCCGGTGCTGGAGCTGCTGCTGCAGGCGGCGAAGGACCCGCAAGTCGTCGCGATCAAGCAGACCATCTACCGCACGGGCACTGATTCGCCGCTGATGGACGCGCTCATGCAGGCCGCGCGCAACGGCAAGGAAGTGACGGTCGTCGTGGAGTTGCTGGCGCGCTTCGACGAAGAGACGAATATCAGTTGGGCGTCGCAGCTCGAAGCCGTGGGCGCGCATGTTGTTTATGGCGTCGTCGGCCACAAGTGCCACGCGAAGATGATGCTGATCGTGCGTCGCGTGTCGCTGGGCGGCAAGCTGGTGCTGAAGCGTTATGCGCATCTGGGCACGGGCAACTATCATCCGCGCACGGCGCGCCTTTATACCGACTTCGGCCTGATGACCGCCGATCAGGAAATGTGCGAGGACGTGCATCACGTGTTTCAGCAACTCACCGGCATCGGCGGCGAGATTGCGCTCCATCAGCTATGGCAGTCGCCGTTCACGCTGCACGCGAAGCTCATCGATGCGATTCGCGCCGAAGCCGAGCATGCGCGCGCCGGGCGGCGGGCGCGGATCGTCGCGAAGATGAACGCGTTGCTGGAGCCTACCGTTATTGCCGCGCTTTACGAGGCGTCGCATGCGGGGGTCAAGATCGATCTGATCGTGCGGGGCGTGTGTTCGCTCAAGCCCGGCGTCGAGGATCTTTCGGAGAACATCACGGTGCGCTCGATCGTCGGGCGGTTCCTCGAACATCATCGCATTTTCTATTTCTATGCGAATGGCAAGGAAGATGTGTTTCTTTCCAGCGCGGACTGGATGGACCGGAACTTCTTTCGTCGCGTGGAGGTGGCGTTTCCGATTCGCGATCGGCGCTTGAAACGGCGCGTCATCGCCGAAGGGTTGTCGGTTTGTCTTGGGGATAATCAGTCGGCGTGGGTCATGCAGAGCGATGGGCATTATCGGAAGCGGCGGCCGGGGAAGTCCATTCGCAATGCGCAACTGGGGTTGCTGGCCAAGTTTTGCGCTTGATGCGTGGATGGGAGCGCTTGCGAAAGCAAACGCCCCTCACGCCGCCAGCGACTTCCTCAACGCCGTCCGCGAAGCGGGAAACCGCACGACAAACGTACTCCCCTTCCCCACTTCGCTCTTCACATCGAGCTCCGCATTGTGCCGTTGCAGCACATGCTTGACGATAGCCAGCCCGAGTCCGGTGCCGCCGGTATCCCTCGACCGGCTCCGATCCACGCGATAAAACCGCTCGGTCAGCCGCGGAATATGCTCCGCCGGAATCCCGAACCCGCTATCCCGCACCGCGAACACCGCGCGATCCTTCATCCGCTGCCACGACACTTCGATCGCACCGCCGTCCGGCGTATAACGCACCGCGTTGGTCACGAGATTGCCGAGCGCGCTCATCACTTCGGTCTCCGCGCCCGCGATGGTCAACGCATCGTCGGTACGGAACGTGATGCGATGCCGCCCGTTCGACAGATTGTTCGCATCGTCTTCGAGATGTCGCATCACCGCGCGCATATCGAGCAATTCATCGCCGGGCGGACGCATGTCGCCCTCGAGATTGGCGAGCACGAGCAGATCGCGCACGATGTTCTGCATGCGCGACGCCTGCTGCTCCATCATGTCGAGATAACGCATGCGATCGGTTTCATCGAGCGGCAATTCGCGCATCGTTTCGAGAAAGCCCGAAAGCACCGTCAGCGGCGTTTTCAGTTCATGCGAGACGTTGGCGACGAAATCGCGGCGCATCGAATCCGTGCGCTCCAGCTCGGTGATGTCCTGCGTGAGAATCAGCTTGCGATGATCGCCATACGGAAACACCTGCACCGATACCGTGTACTTGCGGTTCACGCCCATGCCGCGCATCACGAGCATCTCTTCGTAGTGGTGCGCGTTCAGATAGCGGACGAAATCCGGATGACGCACGAGATGCGTGATGTGCTGACGCAAATCGCGCTTCGCATCGAGGCCGAAATGCTCCTCGGCGATCGCGTTGCACCACTCGATCTGATCGTGATCGTCGAGCATCGCGACGCCGTTCGGCGACGCCTGGATCGCCTGAATGAAGCGCGCATGCTGTTGCTCGACCTGGCGCACTTGCGCGTGCCAGCGCTTCGCGAGTTTATGCAGCCGGTAATAGATTTCGCCCCAGATGCCGAGCGCGCTCGGCACCTCGCCATAGACCGGCGCTTCGAGCAGACGCCACAGGCGCTGCATGTGATACGTGACGAAGAAGCCCTGCACGACCAGCATGAGCACCGCGAAAGCGAGCGCGACGCGCACGCCCGCGAGTGCGCCGATCGCGACGCTGATCGCCGCGAGCAGCGCGAGGGACACGATCGCACGCGTCCAGATGATGTTCATGTTGTCGGTGAGTCTGAGTGACGTTGATGCGGCAAGCTGGAGCGGCTCACGTTGAACCTGAACTCAGGCGCTCTTCGCCAGCCGGTATCCGCTGCCGCGCACCGTTTCGATCATAGCATCGCAGCCCGCGGGCTTGAGCGCCGCGCGCAGACGCTTGATGTGCACATCGACGGTACGTTCCTCGACGAACACGTGATCGCCCCACACCTGATCCAGCAATTGCGTGCGGCTGTGCACGCGCTCCGGATGCGTCATGAAGAAATGCAGCAGACGGAATTCAGTCGGACCGAGATCGAGCTTGATGTCGTTGCCCGAATGACTCGCCGCCACACGATGCGTCGCCGGATCGAGCCGCAGGCCGTTGATCGCGACCACGTCCTCCGTCAACTGCGGCGCGCGACGGCGCAACACCGCCTTGATGCGCGCCATCAGTTCTTTCGGCGAAAACGGCTTGGTGACGTAATCGTCCGCGCCGATCTCGAGGCCGAGCACCTTGTCCTGCTCGTCGCCGCGCGCCGTCAGCATGATGATCGGGATATGCTTCGTGCGCTCGTTGTTGCGCAGCTCGCGCGCGAACGAGATGCCCGACTTGCCCGGCAACATCCAGTCGAGCAGCACGAGATCGGGCAGCACGTCGCTGATCAGGTTTTGCGCCTGCTCCGCGTTGTACGCGCGAATGGGGCAATGTCCCGCATGCTGAAGATTCACCGAAATCAGTTCGGAGATCGCGGGTTCGTCTTCGACGACGAGGATACTGCTGGGCATCGGCACCTCTTGACCTTTTGCTTGAGTTAATACGATTGCGCGCAGCCGACGCTCAACTGAGCGCCTCGCGCTCGAGCTGGTCGCGCGAGATATGGCGCACGTCCGTGCCCTTCACGATATAGATGATGAATTCGGCGATGTTCTTCGCGTGATCGCCGATGCGCTCCACCGCCTTCGCGATGAACAGATAGTCGAGGCCCGCGGAAATGGTGCGCGGATCTTCCATCATGTACGTCACGAGCTTGCGCACGAAGGCGCGGAATTCATCGTCGATGGCCTTGTCGTCGCGCACGATCTGCGCGGCCGCGACCGTATCCAGGCGCGCGAACGCATCGAGCGCGCGACGCAGGATCGACACCGCCATCTCGCCCGAGAGCTTGATCTCGGCGATGTTCACCGTGCGGCCCGCGCCGTCTTCGTTGATGCGCTTCACGCGCTTGGCGATCTTCTCGGCTTCGTCGCCGGCGCGTTCGAGGTTCGTGATGGTCTTCGAGATCGCCATGAGCAGGCGCAGATCGCGCGCGGCCGGCTGACGGCGCGCGATGATGTTGCTGCACTCCTCGTCGATCTCGACTTCCATCGTGTTCAGACGCACTTCGGCGGCGATCACCTGATCCGCGATGCCGATGTCGAATTCGTTCAGCGCCTGCATCGCGTTGATGATCTGCGACTCGACCAGACCGCCCATTTCCAGCACTTTCGACGACACCGCGTTGAGATCGGCGTCGAACTGGCTCGAGAGATGTTTATCGGACATATGTGCTCCTTAAGCCTGTGTGTTTGACCCGGCTTCGATCAGCCGAAGCGGCCCGTGATGTAGTCTTCCGTTTCCTTGCGGGCCGGCTTGATGAAGATCTTTTCGGTATCGCCGAACTCGATCAATTCACCGAGATACATATAGGCAGTGTAGTCCGAACAACGCGCCGCCTGCTGCATGTTATGCGTGACGATGACAACCGTGTAATCGCTTTTCAGTTCGGCGATCAGCTCTTCGATGCGGCCCGTCGAAATCGGGTCGAGCGCCGAGCACGGTTCGTCGAGCAACAGCACTTCCGGGCGGATCGCGATGCCGCGCGCGATGCACAGACGCTGCTGCTGGCCGCCCGACAGGCCATAGCCGCTCTGTTGCAGCTTGTCCTTGACTTCGGTCCAGAGCGCCGCCTTCGTGAGCGCCCATTCGACGCGGTCGTCCATCTCCGAGCGCGACAGCTGCTCGAACATCTTCACGCCGAACGCGATGTTGTCGTAGATCGACATCGGGAACGGCGTCGGCTTCTGGAACACCATGCCCACGCGCGCCCGCAGCAGCGAGATGTCGCGCGTCGTGTCGAGCAGGTTCGCGCCGTCCATCAGGATTTCGCCTTCGGCGCGCTGCTCCGGATAAAGCGCGTACATTTTGTTGAAGGTGCGCAGCAGCGTGGACTTGCCGCAACCCGAAGGGCCGATGAAGGCCGTCACCTTTTTCTCGGGAATGCGCAGGTTGATGTTCTTCAGCGCGTGGTACTTGCCGTAGAAGAAGTTGAGGTTGTTCACCTCGATTTTCGGCTTGATCGAATCCGCCGGCTGCGAGCTGTGCGTCGGGCGGATACTGCCCGGCGCCGGACCGCGCTCGACCGGCGTTTCAGTCTTCGGATTCAGGTGGTTGACACCACTTTCGACCATATTCATGGAATCACTCCGCCCTTATTTCTTCGAGAAGATCGCGCGTGCCAGGATATTCAGACCCAGCACGCCGAGCGTAATCAGGAACACACCGGCCCACGCGAGCGATTGCCACTGCGGGAACGGACTCATCGCGAACTTGTAGATCGTCACCGGCAGGTTGGCCACCGGCTGACTCATGTCCCACGAGAAAAACTGATTCGACAGCGCCGTGAACAGGAGCGGCGCGGTTTCGCCTGCAATGCGCGCAATCGCCAGCAACACGCCCGTGACGATGCCGCCGACCGACGCCTTCAGCGTGATCGACATCACCATCTTCCACTTCGGCGTGCCGAGCGCGAACGCGGCTTCACGCAGCGCGTTGGGCACGAGCTTCAGCATGTTTTCCGTCGTGCGGATCACGATCGGAATTTGCAGCAGGGCAAGCGCGATCACGCCGGCCCAGCCCGAGAAGCGCCCTACTTTCGCGACGACGAGCGCATACACGAACAGACCGACGACGATCGAAGGCGCCGACAGCAGAATGTCGTTGATGAAGCGCGTCACGTTCGCGAGCCAGCGCTTCTGGCCGTATTCGGCGAGGTACACGCCCGCGAGAATGCCGAGCGGCGTGCCCACGCAGGTCGCGAGCACGACGAGCATCAGGCTGCCGACGATCGCGTTGGCGAGACCGCCGCCATCGGTGTTCGGCGGCGGCGTCGATTGCGTGAACAGATCGATCGACAGGCCGCCGATGCCGAGCTTGAGCGTCGTGAAGAGAATCCACACGAGCCAGAGGAGCCCGAAGGCCATCGCAGCGAGCGAAAGCGTCAGCGCGAGCGCGTTGGTGCCGCGGCGGCGGCGTTGCAGCTTCATGCGCGTGGCTTGCACGCGTTCGGGATCCTGACTGAAGGTAGCGGGACGGCTCATTATTTACGGCCCTCCCCGCGTTCCATGCGCAAGAGCATCAGTTTCGAGAGCGCGAGCACGAAGAACGTGATCACGAAGAGAATCAGCCCGAGTTCCATCAGCGCAGACGTATGCAGTCCCGGGCTCGCTTCCGCGAATTCGTTCGCGAGCGCCGAGGTGATGCTGTTGCCGGGAGAAAAGAGCGACACGTTATCGAGCAGATTCGTATTGCCGATGACGAACGTGACAGCCATCGTCTCGCCGAGCGCGCGGCCGAGACCCAGCATGACGCCGCCGATCACGCCGGCGCGCGTATAGGGCAGCACGATCTTCCACATCACTTCCCACGTCGTGCAGCCGATGCCGTATGCCGATTCCTTCAGCAGCACCGGCGTCACTTCGAACACGTCGCGCATCACCGACGCGATGTACGGAATGATCATGATCGCGAGAATCACGCCCGCGCACAGAATGCCGATGCCGATCGGCGCGCCCTGAAAGAACATGCCGATCACGGGGACATCGCCGAGCAGATGGCCGAGCGGCTTCTCGAAGTATTGCGCGAAGATCGGCGCGAACACGAGCAGGCCCCACATGCCGTAGACGATCGACGGAATCGCCGCGAGCAGTTCGATGGCGACGCCGAGCGGGCGGCGCAGCCACGCGGGCGAAAGCTCGGTCAGAAAGAGCGCGATGCCGAAGCTCACCGGCACCGCGATGATGAGCGCGATGATCGAGGTCGCGACGGTGCCGTAGATCGGCACGAGCGCGCCGAAGCTCTCGCTGGGTGGATCCCACTCCGCGCGCCACAGGAACGAGAGCCCGAATTTCTGGATGGTCGGCATCGACGCGACGAGCAGCGAGACGATGATGCCGCCCAGCAGGAGCAGCGTGACGATGGCCGCAAGCCGAGTCAGGCCGCCGAAAATGATGTCGCCGGTGCGGCTCGGCGCGCGCTGGGTATGCGCCGCCGGCACCGCCGACGATAAGTTGATGTCCGACATGGGAGCCTTGGTTACGCTACGTGTCAGACCGCGCTGCAGGCCTTCCGGCCCGCAGCGCGGCTTTTTTGTTACCGACCGTCCCTCGCCTTCAGCAGCTTAGGACAGTTTCAAACTACGCGTGCTTCGCTTACTCCGCGACCGGCTTGCCGGCAGCGTCCTTGACCTTCGCCTTCCACTGCGTCTTGATTTCCGCAACGACCGAATCCGGCAGCGAGATGTAGTCGAGATCGTTCGCAGCCTGATTGCCGTTCTTGAACGCCCAGTCGAAGAACTTCAGCGTTTCCGTGCCTTGTTGCGGCTTCTCTTGCGTCGCGTGCAGCAGCACGAAAGTCGCGCCGACGATCGGCCACGCGTTCTGGCCCGACTCGTTCGTCAGAATCTGGTAGAACGACTTCGACCAGTCCGCGCCGGCGGCCGCCGCCTTGAACGTGTCCGTCTTCGGCTCGACGATCGTGCCGGCCGAGTTCTTCAAGCCGACGTAGGTCATCTTGTTCTGCTTCGCATACGCCCATTCGACGTAGCCGATCGCGCCCGGCAGACGCTGCACGAAAGCCGCGACGCCGTCGTTGCCCTTGCCGCCCGTGCCCGTCGGCCAGTTCACGGTCGAGCCTTCGCCGACCTTCGACTTCCACTCCGGGTTCACCTTCGACAGGTAATTCGTCCAGATGAAGCTGGTGCCCGAACCGTCGGCGCGGCGCACGACCGCGATGTCGGTATCCGGCAGCTTGACCTTGGGGTTCAGCGCGGCGATCGCCGGGTCGTTCCACTTCTTGATCTTGCCGAGGTAGATGTCGCCGAGCAGCGAGCCCGACAGCGTCACTTCGCCGGCCTTCACGCCCGGCACGTTGATCACCGGCACGACGCCGCCGACCACCGTCGGGAACTGGAAAAGGCCGTCCTTCGCGAGTTCATCGTCCTTCAGCGGAGCGTCCGAGCCTGCGAAATCCACCGTCTTCGCGATGATCTGCTTGATGCCGCCCGACGAACCGATGCCCTGGTAGTTGACCTTGCCGCCGCCCGTTTTCTGGTAGGCATCCGCCCACTTGGTGTAGATGGGAGCTGCGAAGGTACTGCCCGCGCCGGTGATATCGGCTGCTTGCGCGGAGATGGCGAACAGGGCGCCAATTACGCCAGCCAGCGCGGTTTGCATCAATTTCATGAGACCTCCAGGGTTGTGAGCGTGTGAGTCGACACCGCGAAATATAGGAGGAGTCTGTGACAGTAATATGACTCTCCGTGAAGCCGGCGTGTCATTTCGCTTACGCGCTGAAAGTTTGATCACACCCGATTTGTCAAGCCCTTGATGGAAATAAAAAAAGCGGGCCGAAGCCCGCTTTTAGCGAAATGTGACGACTTTCAGTAAACGCCTACGAAGTCGCCTCTTTCACGACCTGCGCAATCGTTTCCGCGTATCGAACTGCGTCCTGCTGCGCCGACGCTTCCACCATCACGCGCAGGACCGGTTCAGTACCCGACGCGCGAATCAAGACCCGGCCGTGCGATTCGAGGGAACGCTCGGCTTGCTCGACGGCGCGACGAATCGCGTCGCTGCTTTTCCAGTTCGCGCCCGCACTCATGCGCACGTTGATGAGCTTTTGCGGGAACAGGCTCACGCCGTCGAGCAATTCGGCGAGCGTTTTGCCGCTGCGCTGGATCGCCGCCAGCACGAGCAGCGCCGACACGATGCCGTCGCCGGTCGAATGACGATCGAGCGACAGGATATGGCCCGAGCCTTCCGCGCCCAGTTGCCAGCCGTTCTCACGCAGTTTTTCGAGCACGTAGCGGTCGCCGACGGCCGCGCGCACGAACTGCACGCCCGCCTCCTTCAACGCCACCTCGACGGCCATGTTGGTCATCAGCGTGCCGACGGCGCCTGCCACCTTGCCGTCCGTCGCGATGCGGTCCTTGACCAGCACGTAGAGCAATTCGTCGCCGTTGTAGAGACGGCCGGCCGAATCGACGATCTGCAAGCGGTCCGCGTCGCCATCGAGCGCGATGCCGATATCCGCTTTGTGCTCCAGCACGGCGCGCACGAGCGCATCCGGGGCGGTCGCGCCGACGCCGTCGTTGATGTTGAAGCCGTTCGGCGACACGCCGATCGGCACCACTTCCGCGCCGAGTTCGTGGAAAACGTGCGGCGCGACGTCATATGCGGCGCCGTGCGCGCAGTCGACCACGAGCTTCAGGCCACGCAGGTCGAAGCTCGCGGGAAACGTGCTCTTGCAGAATTCGATGTAGCGGCCGCCCGCGTCGTCGAGACGCCGCGCCTTGCCGAGGCGCTCGGACGGCGCGCATTCCATCGGCTGCTCGAGCTGGCGCTCGATTTCGAGCTCGACTTCGTCCGGGAGCTTGTTGCCGTCGGCGGAGAAGAACTTGATGCCGTTGTCGTTATACGGATTGTGCGACGCGCTGATCACGACGCCCGCCGACAGCCGCAGCGCGCGGGTCAGATAGGCGACGCCCGGCGTCGGCATCGGGCCGGCCAGCATCACGTCGACGCCCGCCGCCGAAAAGCCCGACTCCAAGGCCGCTTCCAGCATGTACCCGGACACGCGCGTGTCCTTGCCGATCAGCACCGTCGGGCGATTGCCCTTCTTCTGCTGCGCGCGGTCGGCGCCCGCGAGCACCTTGCCGGCCGCGTAGCCGAGCTTGAGTACGAAATCCGGCGTGATCGGCGCGACGCCCACGCGCCCGCGAATGCCGTCCGTTCCAAAATATTGACGTGCCATTATTGCCTGACCCTCCTCGCGAACATACGGCGCCTGTTTTCGGTCCGCGACTTTAGTTGAGATTTATATCGGCGCGTGCGCCTGCGCCTGATTCCTGATAAACGTGGCCAGGTTCAATGATGCCCACTTAGGGCGGCATCTTTTGTGGCCTGCCAGACCTTCAGCGCATCGACGGTCTCCGCGACATCGTGCACGCGGATGATCGCCGCGCCCCGCTCCGCCGCGCACACCGCCGCGGCGACGCTCGCCGCGAGCCGTTCGCCCGCGCCGCGCCCGGTGACAGCGCCGAGCATCGATTTGCGCGACATGCCCGCGAGCAGCGGAAAATGCGTCCCGGCCGGCAGCGTGGCAGCGAGATGCGCGAGCAACGCGTAATTATGCTCGACCGTCTTGCCGAAGCCGTAGCCTGGATCGAGACTGACGCGCGCCATCGGGATGCCAGCCTGCGCAAGCGCGGCGACACGTTCCGCGAAGAAATCGCGCACCTCGGCGACGACATTTTCGTACACCGGCTCGTGGAGTTGCATCGTGCGCGGCTCGCCGAGCATGTGCATCACGCATAGCCCGCAGTCGCTGCCCTTCACGGCATCGAGCGCGCCTTCCTGACGCAAACCCCAGATATCGTTGATCATGTCCGCGCCGGCGTCGAGCACGGCGCGCATCACGGCCGGCTTGTAGGTATCGACGGAAATCGGCACCTGCACGGCGCGCAGCGCCTCGACGATCGGCGCGACGCGTTCCAGTTCCTCGTCGAGCGGCACGGGCGGCGCGCCGGGACGCGTGGATTCGCCGCCGATGTCGATCATGTCGGCGCCGTCGGCGAGTAACTGGTGAGCGCGAGCGAGCGCGGCGTCGCGCGAAAGAAAACGGCCGCCGTCCGAGAACGAATCCGGCGTGACGTTGAGGATGCCCATCACGAGCGGGCGTTCGAAGGTCAGCGTGAAGCGCCCGCACTGGAGCGGCGCGGCTGAAAGCGGGGATGAGGTTGGTGTGGTCAAGCGAGTCGAACGATGCAAAGTGGTGACCGGACGCAATCGACGCCACGCTCAGCGTCCGATTAAAACGACGGCCGGAAATGGAAAATGGGCCGGCGTGCTATGCACACCGGCCCATGAACTCCTGCAGACGACTCAGGCCGTTGCCGGCGCGTTGCCCGGCTTGACCTCGGTGCCGCTGCTGCCGCCCGGGGGCGTGTCGCCGGAAGGCGGCGGCAAGTTCTTCGGCGGACGTGGCGGACGATCCGCCATGATGTCGCTGATCTGGTCTGCGTCGATGGTTTCCCATTCGAGCAGCGCCTTGGTCATCGCTTCGACCCTGACGCGGTTGTCTTCCAGCAGCTTGCGGGCGAGCGCGTATTGCTCGTCGAGAATGCGGCGGATTTCCGAATCCACCTTCTGCTGCGTGGCTTCCGACACCGACTTCGCGCCCATCTTGCCGAACATGCCGTTTTCTTCGGTATCGACGTAGACCATCGTGCCGAGCACATCCGACATGCCGTAGCGTGTCACCATGTCACGCGCCATCTTGGTCGCGCGCTCGAAGTCGTTCGACGCACCCGTCGACATCGAATTCAGGAACACTTCCTCCGCTGCGCGGCCGCCGAACAGGATCGCGATCTCCTCCAGCATCTTGTCGCGATACAGGTTCACGCGGTCATGCTCCGGCAACTGCCAGGTGACGCCCAATGCCCAGCCGCGCGGCATGATGGTGACCTTGTGGACCGGATCGGCGTGCGGCAGAAGCTTCGCCACCACGGCGTGACCAGACTCGTGGTACGCCGTATTCCGACGCTCTTCCTCGCGCATCACAGCCGACTTGCGCTCCGGACCCATGAAGATCTTGTCCTTCGCGTCTTCGAAATCCTGCATCTCGACAATGCGCTTGCCACGACGCGCCGCGAACAGCGCCGCTTCGTTGACGAGGTTCGCGAGATCCGCGCCCGAGAAGCCCGGCGTACCACGCGCGATGACCGATGCATCGACGTCGTTCGCGATCGGCACCTTGCGCAGATGCACCTTCATGATGTGCTCGCGGCCGCGGATATCCGGCAGACCGACGTACACCTGACGGTCGAAGCGGCCCGGACGCAGCAGCGCCTTGTCCAGCACATCGGAACGGTTCGTCGCTGCGATCACGATGACGCCCGAGTTCGCCTCGAAGCCGTCCATCTCGACCAGCATCTGGTTCAGTGTCTGCTCGCGCTCGTCGTTGCCGCCGCCCATGCCGGCGCCGCGATGACGGCCGACCGCGTCGATTTCGTCGATGAACACGATACACGGCGCGTGCTTCTTCGCCTGCTCGAACATGTCGCGCACGCGAGCCGCGCCCACGCCGACGAACATTTCCACGAAGTCCGAACCCGAGATGCTGAAGAACGGCACCTTTGCCTCACCCGCGATGGCGCGAGCCAGCAGCGTCTTACCCGTACCCGGAGGACCGACCAGCAGCACACCGCGTGGAATTCGCCCGCCGAGCTTCTGGAATTTCTGCGGATCACGCAGGAAATCCACCAGTTCCGATACTTCTTCCTTGGCTTCGTCGCAGCCTGCGACGTCGGTGAAATTGATCGCGTTGTTGTTCTCGTCGATCAGCCGCGCTCGCGACTTGCCGAACGAAAACGCCCCGCCTTTGCCGCCTCCCTGCATCTGCCTCATCATGTAGAACCAGAAGCCGATGATCAGGATCGTCGGCCCGAGGTAGTACAGCGCGGAGACGAGCGCATTCGGTTCATCGTCAGCCTTGCCGCTGACCTGAACGCCGTATTTCATCAAATCGCCGACCATCCAGATATCGCCCGGAGACACGATCTGATACTTCTGGCCGTCTGCCGGAGTGACCGTCAGATTGCGCCCTTGAACGGTGACCGTCTTGACCTTGCCGTTCTTCGCGTCGTCCATGAACTGCGAATAGGACACACCTTCCTGGACGCGGGGCTTATCGAACTGCTTGAACACCGTAAACAGCACCAGTGCGATCACGAGCCACACTGCCGCTTTAGAGAACATATTGTTGTTCAAAGCACCACTCCTCACTCATAGACGGGCGCCTACACAAACCTTGCGACGCCACAAAAGCATTCTAATCCAGACCGCTAACCCCTGCCATAAGGTTTATCCACCGCACAAATAGCGGCAGAGAGGCCTTTTCCGGCATAATCCGCGCAAATATCGCCGATTTTCGCCGAATCGCTTGAGCGGGCCGTTCAGCTCGGACGCTTCAGCCGCCGCCCGAGGATAAAAGTCTCCGACGATTTGTCGCGAGAGGCCTTGGGCTTGCGCGGCGCCACCACTTTGAACTGGTGCTTGAATTTCTCGACGATCTGACTGTATCCGCTGCCATGAAAACATTTGACCAGCAGCGCACCCTCCGGTTTCAGGTGGTTCTGCGCAAACTCCAGCGCCAGATCGCAGAGATGTTCCATGCGCGCGGCATCCGCACTCGCTACTCCCGACAGGTTGGGGGCCATGTCGGAAATTACAAGGTCTACTTGCCGCTCGCCAACGATTTCATCGAGTTGTGCAATGACGGTGTCTTCGCGGAAATCACCCTGAATGAACGTGACGTCCGCAATCGGGTCCATCGGCAGAATATCGAGCGCGATGATCGTGCCGTCGATGCCGCCTTCGCGCTCGGCGTCGCGCCTGGTGCCCTGCGCGAGCTTGTTGCGCGCGTACTGGCTCCAGCTGCCGGGCGTCGAGCCGAGATCGACGATCACCTGCCCCGGCTTGATGAGCTTGTCCTGCTCGTCGATCTCCTTCAGCTTGTATGCGGCGCGCGCGCGGTAGCCCTCGCGCTGCGCCATCTTCACGTAGGGATCGTTGATGTGGTCGTGCAACCACGATTGATTAAAACGGTTCTTTGCCATTCAAACTGAGCTCATGTGACGCGCCCGATCGTGACGAGCGGCGCGCCCGGTGCGGATTTTGCTGCCTCGGGCGAGGCTTTTAGCGGATAATACGCGTCTTGTCGGCCGGACCGGTCCTCGGGCGCTTGCGCGCGCCGAAACCCGGCATCCGGCCTGTTCTGTTTCTGATGGGCGGTGGCGCGATCGACGCGCCACGCGTCGCAGCGTGTTCGAACCGCTTCGCGAGCGTGCCCGGTGTCCTGATGCCGCCCACATTTTAGTCGAGTCCCGAATTCCTCATGCCAGCTATTGAACTCTCCCCCGCCGAACGCGCCGATCTGCGCTCCCAGGCCCATGCGCTCAAGCCCGTCGTGCTCGTCGGCGCGGAGGGTCTGACCGATGCCGTGCTCAAAGAGATCAACGTGCACCTCGAAGCGCACCAGCTCATCAAGGTCCGCGTGTTCGGCGACGAACGCGAGACGCGCGTCGGAATCTATGACGAAATCTGCGATCGCCTGAACGCGGCGCCCATTCAGCATATCGGCAAACTGCTGGTGATCTGGAGGCCCGAAGGCGCCGCGCCGAAAAGCCGCGCCACCCGCACGCGCAGCACGATGCCGCCGAGCGCTGGCGAAGTCGCCGACGACCGCTCGGCGAAGGGACGCGCGCCGCGCGTCGTCAAGGCAGTGAAAATCACGCGCGACGGTCCTGCCTTCAAGAAACCGAAAAAGCAGACGCTGAAAGTGCTGGGTAATGAACGCGTGACCGCCGGCGGCAACGTGAAGCGCGCGAAGAAGCGTCAGACCGGTTCGAAGCGCCAGCATCAGGCCGCGAAATGATCGAACGGCGCGTGCGTTTCCGATGAAACCCACGCGCCGTCCTGAACGCACCGCGATTCAGCTTCGCGCCCGTTTTGCCGCCACCTTGGCCGATTTGCCCTTCGGCACGATCTTCACCGGGGCCGCGCCCGGCAAACGCCAAACCAGCGCAATGCCAAACAGGCATTCGATCAGATAGATCGCGCTCGACATGCCGTGCAGAATGCCGAACTCCTTCGCATACGGCGAGCTTGCGAGATCGGTACCCGCTTCTTGCGCCGCCATGCGCAGCGAGTTCATGAAAGGCTGCAGAGCGAAATAGCCGATCAGCACGCATACGAGCATCGCCGCGACGATCCACCGCACGCGCTTGTAATCGACGATGCCGCTTTTCACGAAGCGATTGCTGATCACGATCAGCACGAGCGCGCTGATCACGCCGATGATCGCCTCGATCCGGAAGAGTTGCGCCGCCACCGAGCCCGCCGACGTACGGTCGAGCAACGAAAAGAGCACCGGCGCGGCAATGAGGCCGAGGGTCAGCAAACTGCCGACCCAGACCATGCTGATGGTGCGAAAGAGCTTGTGCTCCATCAGACGTAGCGAACCGCGATGATTTCGTATTCGCGCGCGCCGCTCGGCGCCTGCACCGACGCCACGTCGCCTTCCGACTTCGCGATGAGCGCGCGCGCGATCGGCGAGCTCACCGAAATGAGGCCGTGATCGATATTCGCTTCGTCATCGCCGACGATCTGATACGTGACCGTATTGCCCGACTCCAGGTCTTCCAGTTCGACCGTCGCGCCGAACACCACGCGGCCTTCGGCCTCGACCTGCGTCGGGTCGATCACCTGCGCGGCGGCGAGCTTCGACTCGATATCCGCGATGCGGCCCTCGATGAATCCCTGCTTTTCCTTCGCGGCGTCGTATTCCGCGTTTTCAGACAAGTCGCCTTGCGCGCGCGCCTCCGCGATCGCATTGATGACCGCCGGACGTTCCACGGCCTTCAGGCGTTGCAATTCGTCGCGCAGCAACTCCGCGCCGCGCTTCGTCAAAGGAATCGTGCTCATAGACCACTCACAAACAATTTCGTCAAAAAAATTACCGCGGTTAAGCGCATCTCCCGATCAAAGGAGACGCCGCTTAACCGCGGCTCGTGATACTTAGACTGGTAATCGAAGCCTTAGTTTAGGCGAGCATGCAAGCCTTGTAAATCATAGACTTCCAAATCGCGCAGATAACGCAGGCCTTCGACCGCCGCGCGCGCGCCGGACATGGTCGTGTAGTACGTGACCTTGTTGGCTTGCGCGCTCATGCGGATCGAGCGCGAATCGGCGATCGCCGCGCGCGTTTCGTCGACGGTGGTGAAGACCAGCGCGATCTCGCCGTTCTTGATCATGTCGACGATGTGCGGGCGGCCGTCCTTCACCTTGTTCACGACCTTCACCGGCACGCCGGCCGCGGCGATGGCCGCCGCCGTGCCCTTGGTCGCGACGATCGGGTAGCCGAGTTCGTGCAGCATCTGCGCGACTTCGACGGCCTTCGGCTTGTCGGCATCCATCACGGTCAGGAGCACCGTGCCCGATTCCGGCAGGCGCGAGCCCGCGGCGAGTTGCGACTTGAAGAGCGCTTCGCCGAAGGTGCGGCCCACGCCCATCACTTCACCTGTCGAGCGCATTTCCGGTCCGAGCACCGGATCGACGGCCGGGAACTTGACGAACGGAAACACCGCTTCCTTCACGCTGAAGTACGGCGGAATCACTTCCTTCGTGACGCCCTGCTGCACGAGCTTCTGACCGACCATCGCGCGCGCGGCGATCTTCGCGAGCGGCAGGCCCGTCGCCTTCGACACGTACGGCACCGTGCGCGATGCGCGCGGATTCACTTCCAGCACGTAGATGACATCCTTCTTCGAGCCGTCGTCCTGCGGAACCTGCTGGATCGCGAACTGCACGTTCATCAGGCCGATCACGTTCAGCGCCTTCGCCATTGCGGCGGTTTGTCGCTTCAATTCGTCGACGGTATCCTGCGACAGCGAGTACGGCGGCAGCGAGCAGGCCGAATCGCCCGAGTGCACGCCCGCCTGCTCGATGTGCTCCATCACGCCGCCGATGAACACGTCGTCGCCATCGGAGATGCAGTCGACGTCGCATTCGATCGCGTCGTTCAGGAAGCGGTCGAGCAGCACCGGCGAATCGTTCGACACCTTCACGGCCTCGCGCATGTAGCGCTCGAGGTCGCGCGGCTCGTGGACGATTTCCATTGCGCGGCCGCCCAGCACGTACGACGGACGCACGACCAGCGGATAGCCGATTTCGTCCGCGAGCTTCAGCGCTTCGTCTTCCGCGCGCGCGGTGCGATTCGGCGGCTGGCGCAGGTCGAGATCCTTGAGCAGCTTCTGGAAGCGCTCGCGGTCTTCGGCGGCGTCGATCATGTCCGGCGACGTGCCGATGATCGGCACGCCGTTCGCTTCGAGATCGAGCGCGAGTTTGAGCGGCGTCTGGCCGCCGTACTGCACGATCACGCCGACCGGCTTTTCCAGATCGACGATTTCGAGCACGTCTTCGAGCGTCAGCGATTCGAAGTACAGACGATCGGACGTGTCGTAGTCGGTCGACACGGTTTCCGGGTTGCAGTTGACCATGATGGTTTCATAGCCGTCCTCGCGCATTGCGAGCGCGGCATGCACGCAGCAATAGTCGAACTCGATGCCCTGCCCGATCCGGTTCGGGCCACCGCCCAGCACCATGATCTTCTTCTTGTCGGTCGGATTCGCTTCGCACTCTTCCTCGTAGGTCGAGTACATGTAGGCGGTTTTGGTCGCGAACTCGGCCGCGCACGTGTCGACGCGCTTGTAGACCGGGCGGACCTTCAATTCGTGACGGCGGCGGCGCACTTCGTCCTGCTTCGAACCCGTGAGCTTCGCCAGGCGGCGATCCGAGAAACCGCTCTTCTTCAGATACAGCAGTTCGTCGCGCGTCAGGCTTTGCAGCGTGCGGCCTTCGAGCGCCTTCTCCTTCAGGATGATCTGTTCGATCTGCGCGAGGAACCACGGATCGATCGACGTCTCTTCGAAGATCTCTTCCATCGTGAGACCGAGACGGAATGCATCGCCGAGATACCAGATGCGGTCCGGACCCGGCTCGCCGATTTCGCGAATGACTTCGTCGCGGCTCGCGGTCTTTTCATCGAGACCGTCGACGCCCACTTCCAGACCGCGCAGCGCCTTCTGGAACGACTCCTGGAACGTGCGGCCCATCGCCATCACTTCGCCGACGGACTTCATCTGCGTCGTCAGGCGCGAATCGGCTTCGCGGAATTTCTCGAACGCGAAGCGCGGCACCTTCGTGACGACATAGTCGATCGTCGGCTCAAACGATGCCGGCGTCTGGCCGCCCGTGATTTCGTTCTTGAGCTCGTCGAGCGTGTAGCCGCATGCGAGCTTCGCGGCGACCTTCGCGATCGGGAAGCCCGTCGCCTTCGACGCCAGCGCAGAAGAACGCGAGACACGCGGATTCATCTCGATGACGACCATGCGGCCGTCGTTCGGATTGATCGCGAACTGCACGTTCGAGCCGCCCGTATCCACGCCGATCTCGCGCAGCACCGCGAGCGACGCGTTACGCAGCACCTGATATTCCTTGTCGGTGAGCGTCTGCGCGGGCGCGACCGTGATGGAATCGCCGGTGTGCACGCCCATCGGGTCGAGATTTTCGATCGAGCAGACGATGATGCAGTTGTCCTTTTTATCGCGGACCACTTCCATCTCGTACTCTTTCCAGCCGAGCAGCGATTCTTCGATCAGCAGTTCGCGCGTCGGCGAGAGATCGAGACCGCGACGGCAGATTTCCTCGAACTCTTCCTTGTTGTACGCGATGCCGCCGCCCGAACCGCCGAGCGTGAACGACGGACGAATCACGGTCGGATAGCCGCCGCTGCCGGTGGCTTCGGCGATCTGCGCCTGAACCGTGAGCGCTTCTTCCATCGAATGCGCGATGCCCGACTTGGCCGAACCGAGGCCGATCTTCGTCATCGCGTCCTTGAACTTCTGGCGGTCTTCAGCCTTGTCGATCGCTTCCGGCGACGCGCCGATCAGCTCGACCTTGTACTTCTCCAGCACGCCGTGATGGAACAGGTCGAGCGCGCAATTGAGCGCGGTCTGTCCGCCCATGGTCGGCAGGATCGCGTCCGGGCGTTCCTTCGCGATGATGCGCTCGACCACTTCCCACGAGATCGGCTCGATGTAGGTGACGTCGGCCGTGTTCGGGTCGGTCATGATCGTCGCCGGATTGCTGTTGACGAGGATGACCTTGTAGCCTTCCTCACGCAACGCTTTACAGGCCTGCGCGCCCGAATAATCGAACTCGCACGCCTGGCCGATGATGATCGGGCCCGCGCCGATAATGAGGATGCTCTTGATGTCTGTGCGCTTCGGCATAACTGCTCTCGATGAATATTGTGCGGTGATCTGTTCTGTGGCTTTAAGCGGCGACCTTCGCCGACTCCATCAGCCTGATGAAGCGGTCGAACAGATACGCGATGTCGTGCGGGCCGGGCGACGCTTCCGGGTGGCCCTGGAAACAGAACGCGGGCTTGTCCGTGAGCGCGAAGCCTTGCAGCGTGCCGTCGAAGAGCGAGACGTGCGTGACCTTGGCGTTGCCGGGCAGCGTGGCGGCATCGACCGCGAAGCCGTGGTTCTGCGAGGTGATCACCACGCGGCCGTCTTCCATGTCCTTCACCGGATGGTTCGCGCCATGGTGGCCGGTTTTCATCTTCATCGTCTTCGCGCCGACGGCGAGACCCATGATCTGATGGCCGAGGCAGATGCCGAAGGTCGGAATGCCGCGCTCGATGAATTCGCGTGTCGCGCGAATCGCGTAGTCGCACGGTTCCGGGTCGCCCGGGCCGTTCGACAGGAAGATGCCGTCCGGGTTGAGCGCGAGCGCGTCAGCGGCGCTGGCTTGCGCGGGCAGCACGGTGACGTGGCAACCGCGCTCGGCGAGCATGCGCAGGATGTTGAACTTGACGCCGTAATCGAACGCGACGACGCGAAACTTCGGCGCTTCCTGCTTGCCGTAGCCGCTGCCGAGGCGCCATTCGGTCTGCGTCCATTCGTAGCTCTTTTCCGTCGATACGACTTTCGCGAGGTCCATGCCCGCGAGACCCGGGAACGAGCGCGCGAGGCCGAGCGCCTTCGCTTCGTCGTCGCTGCCGCCGAGAATGCAGCCGTTCTGCGCGCCCTTCTCGCGCAGGATGCGCGTGAGCTTGCGCGTGTCGATGCCCGCGATCGCGACGACGCCCTGCGCCTTCAGATAATCGGCAAGCGACTGCTCGGAACGGAAGTTGGAGGCGAGAACCGGCAGGTCGCGGATGATGAGACCGGCGGCATGGACTTTGGTGGCTTCGACGTCTTCGGCGTTCACGCCGTAGTTGCCGATGTGCGGATAGGTCAGCGTGACGATCTGGCGGGCGTAGCTCGGATCCGTCAGGATTTCCTGATAACCGGTGATGGCGGTGTTGAACACCACTTCGCCGATCGTCGAACCGGATGCGCCGATCGATTGACCACGAAAGACCGTGCCGTCGGCAAGTGCGAGTAGTGCGGGGGAAAATGACGGCAACACGGGAAGCTCCTTGGGGAACACCCTGTTACCGACCTGTCTGTCCGAAATTCAGGCTTGGCTTCCCGTCGTTCGACGAACGAGGGTTTCCTTGGCAACGAAAGCGGCGGCTCGCGGGGCGCGCATCGCGGCTCGAACCGGCACGCTCGTGCGTGGCAACGGAGGATTCAAGCAGGCGATCGGCGGCATGCGGCGCGCATTTCGTGCGCAGCGAACGACGGTGTATGGGAGGTAGGCGCTAGGGTGCGGGTTGATATGCTCAAACCTTCGAATTATAGCGTGAAAACGCCACATTCGCCAGATTTGGGAACTGTCCGCTTGCAGTCATCCAACTGATTGCGCCCTATCCGATCACGGCGCCGCGCGTTCCACGTCGCGGTCGATCTTGTGCAGCACGCGGCTCGGGAACACGTACCAGACCGCGCTCGCGACCTGCAGCGCGATCAGCACGATCCACACCGTCAGATGCGCCGACACGGGATAGCGACCGCCCTCGGAAGGCCACAGCGACAGCATCGCGCCGACGCCTACCTGAAAGCCGAAGATCAGCAGGAAGATCACGAGCGTGAGCGTGGTATGCGCGCGTCCGATCATCTGCGACGGAAAGTACTCCGCCGCGACCGCGTAGCTCAAAATGCCCGTGCCGCCGAAAATGCCGTATGCCGTAATCAGCGCGGACGGCGGCAACGGTACGCGCAGCACCATCAACAGTTGCGTCGCGACGAACAGCACCATGCCGGTTCCGCAAAACGCATACACCGACACGCCGCGCCGCTCCATCCCGCGCGCCGCCGCGCCGAAGCCGACGCAGCCGAACATCATCGCAAAGCCGAGAACCGACACGAGCGCCGCGGCATGCGCGGGCGCGAGATTCATCACATCGAGCAAATAGGGGCGAATCCAGAGCGACTGCATCGCGTAGAAGACGCCCTGCGTGACGACGGAAAACGACGCGATCTTCCAGAACACGCCGCTCTTGAGGATGAGCCACGTGCCCTTGAACTGCGTGACGACGTCCGCCCGATGATGTGGATCGGTTTCCGCCTTGCGCGGCGCGAACAGGGCGATCGCGGCAGCGACGACGAGCGTGAATACGCCGAGCCACACACACACCTGCCGCCAGGTCGCCACGTGCAGCAGAGACGCGAGTGGCGATCCCACCGCGACGCCGCCCAGCCCGCCCACCGCCATCGTCAAACCGTTGACGAGCGGAAGGCGCGCGAGCGCGAAATGCTGCGCCGACGCCTTGAACGCCGCGCTCAGACACACCGACACGCCGACGCCGATCAGCAGCCGGCCGACCATCAGTCCCGCGAGTCCGTGCGACGCGCCGAACACCCAGATGCCCGCCGCCGCGAAAATCAGCATGCTGGCGGTCACGCGTCGCGGGCCAAAGTGATCGAGCAACACGCCGACGGGAATCTGCGCCAGCGCAAAACCGATGAAGTACAGCGAGGTCAGCAGACCGAGATCCGCCGCCGACATACCGAGATCGTGCGTAATGAGCGGCGCGAAGCCGAGATTGACGCCCCGGAACACGTACGAGACGAAATAACCGGCTGCGAAGAGGAAAAAAACGCGGAGGCGAACGGAGGACGACATGCGGAGCGGGGCGATTCTTCGATTCTTCTGGAACGCCAGTTTAGCGGACGCACCAAAAAACACGCCGTCACCTTGGTGACGGCGTGGATTTGTGTCTCGAGCGAGAGACCCGCGCTTACTTCTTCTTGGCGGTTTTCGTGGCGGCCGCCGGTTTCGCGACCTTGGCCGTGGCGGCAGGCTTCGCCGTGCGCGACGCGGTCGAGGCCGACACTTTCGTCACCTTTTCCGATGCGTGAGCGCTCGCCTTGCCGCCGCGTGCGGGCTTCGCCTCCGGTACGCGCGTGCCGATCTTCGACACGCCACCCGACGAGCGGCTGGACGCGGCCACCGTCTCCACGCGCACCGGTCCCGGTTCGGCCGGCACCGGGCGGCCGTAAGGCACGTGCAGCACGACCACCTGCCCCGGCATGAACATGTCGCCGCGCGTGCGGTTCCACGAGCGCACTTGCGCCGCCGACAGGTTGTAGCGGTCCGCCAGCGTCGTGACGGCCTGCTTGCGGCGCACGCGAATCACGAGCCTGCGCGTGTCGGGCACGTCGCGTTCGATGGCGAGCATCGCGTTTTCGGCGACGTCGGCGCTGATGTCTTCGTCGTCGTCATCCGTGCGCGGCACGACGATCGTCGAACCGGGCTTCAGACGCATGCCCGCCGGAATGCGGTTGACCGACATCAGCGTGTCCGCGTCGACGCCGATTTTTTCGGCGATCGCCGCCGGGCGCGAACGCTCGGTCACGGTGTACGTGGTCCACGAAGACAGCGCGCCCGTGTACGACGACAGGTTGCGCTGGAACGAAGCCGCGTTGTCGAACGGCAGCAGAATCTGCGGATTGGTCGCGCCGAGAATCACCGGCTTCGCGAACGACGGATTCAGCGAACGGAATTCCTCCACGCTCATGCCGGCGAGCTTCGCGGCCATCGTCACGTCGATGTCGCGCGCGGTCGTGACGGTCACGAAATACGGGTGATTCGGGATGTCCGGCAGCGCGAGCCCGTACATCTGCGGGTTGCTGACGATGTTCTTGACCGCCTGCAGCTTGGGCACGTAGTTACGTGTCTCGTTGGGCATGCGCAGGTTTTCGTAGTCGGTGGGCAAGCCCGCCGCCTCGTTGCGCGCGATGGCCCGCTGCACGTTGCCCTCGCCCCAGTTGTACGCGGCGAGCGCGAGATGCCAGTCGCCGAACATGTCGTGCAGGCGCGAAAGATAGTCGAGCGCGGCGCTCGTCGACGCAAGCACGTCGCGACGCTCGTCCTGCCACATGTTCTGCCTGAGCTTGTAGTCGCGGCCAGTGCCGGGCATGAACTGCCACATGCCGGCGGCTTTCGCCACCGAGAGCGCCTGCGGACTGTAGGCCGACTCGATGAAAGGCAGAAGCGCCAGTTCGGTCGGCATGTGACGCTGCTCCAGTTCCTCGACGATGTGATACAGGTACTTTTGCGAACGCGTGGTCATGCGCTCGACATAGTCGGGGCGCTGGGCGTACCAGTTCACCTGCATGTCGACGAGGTCGCTTTGCAGGTCGGGAATCTGGAAGCCGCCACGAATGCGGTTCCAGAGATCGGACGAGCCCGCGAGCGAAGTCACCGGCGTCTTGTCGACGTCGATGGTTTCCTTGGCTGCGGCGGTGCGGCGAATCGTGTCGGCGACTTGTTGCTGCTGTTGCTGCGAAGCGGTGGAAGTGGCTGAGGCCGAAAGGGGATCTGACGCTGTAGGTCCCTGGCTCGCACAAGCGGCGAGCATCAGGACGGACAGCGCGCTAAGGGTTAGTCGCATGGAACGTCTCTGCTTCCACAAAATAATGCTTGGAAATTTGCAGCCGATAGTACGGAACGGCACTTAAGACGTCAATAAGAATGCGCGCAAAACCCCTGCAAAATCCTGTATCTAACAGCGATTCCAACGTTTCGGATGAAGTTGGCCTTAATAGTTCTCGGTTAGCGGAACTTATCCTTCCAGCCGCGCATCATTCGAAACGCTTCCAGTCGGTCCGAAACCGGCGTGCCAAACTGTGACGAAAGTGTCGCCTGAATCGCGGGAATGTCCGAGCGCAGAAACGGATTCACCGCTTTTTCGTGGCCGATGGTGGTCGGCAAAGTCGGCTTGCCCGCGGCGCGCAGCGCCTGCGCATCGTCGCTCCAGCGAAGCAACGCGGCGTTGTCCGGTTCGCACGCGCGCGCGAACCTGATGTTCGAGAGCGTGTACTCGTGCGCGCAATGCACCTGCGTGGTTTCGGGCAGCGCGGCGAGCGAATCGAGCGAGCTGAGCATCTGCTGCGGCGTGCCTTCGAAGAGACGGCCACAGCCGCTTGCGAACAGCGTGTCGCCGCAAAAAAGATGCGGCGTGCCGCTCTGGTCGCCTGCCTGGAAATACGCGATGTGACCCGCCGTATGGCCGGGCACGTCGATCACGCTGAGTTCGAGCGCCGGATGCGCAATGCGCACCGTGTCGCCGCCCGTGACACGCTGGGTCAGATGCTCGATACGCTCGCCCGCCGGGCCGTAGACGGGAATGCCGCCCTCTGCCGTTCGGCTATCGAGGAGCGCTTTCACGCCGCCGACATGGTCCTGATGGTGGTGCGTGAGTAAAATAGCGGTCAGTCGCCAACCGCGGCTCGCGAGATACGCCTCGACGGGCGCGGCGTCGCCGGGGTCGACCACGACCGCATCGCGCGAGTCCGACACGAGCCAGATGTAGTTGTCCTCGAACGCCGGAACCGGCACGTATTCGAGTGCATTCTGAGCAGGCAAATTCTTGGCAAGCGAATTCATGGCGATCTTCTATGCGGCTATTCGAACATGTCTGACCGACCGATTATAGACTGGCCCACCTGGACGAGCTCGGCGCCCGGACGCTACGTGCTCGACTGGGAGCAGGCGCAGCTCGATCACGTGGTGTCCGACATCTTCGGCTATCACGCGCTGCAGCTCGGCATGCCGCAGCTCGACGCGCTGCGCGAAAATCGCATGACCGGCCGTGCGCTCGTGCTCGACGCCGAAAGCGCATCGAGCGCGCCCTACACGCCGCCGCGCGCCACCATGCCCGGCGTGAGCGCGCTGCCCGCCGCGAGCGCACCCGATGGCCGCAGCACCGTCTGGTGCGACTTGCTCGACCTGCCCTTCGAAGCGCAGAGCGTCGATCTGCTCGTGCTGCCTCACACGCTGGAATTCTCGCCCGATCCGCACCGGCTGCTGCGCGAAGCCGAGCGCGTGCTGGTGCCCGAAGGCCAGTTGATCATCCTCGGCTTCAATTCGCTGAGCCTGTGGGGCGCGCGGCAATCGCTCGGCAAGGTGGCGGGACGGCCGTTCGTGCCGGCGGCGCACGAGATGATCGCGTTCACGCGTATCAAGGACTGGATCAAGCTGCTCGGATTCGATCTTGAACGCGGGCGCTTCGGCTGTTATCGTCCGCCGCTCGTCACCGACAAATGGCTGCAACGCTATCAGTTCATGGAAGCCGCCGGCGACCGCTGGTGGCCCATCTTCGGCGCGGCGTACATGATCACGGCGGTGAAGCGCGTGCGCGGCATGCGTCTCATCGGTCCGCGCAAGCTGAAGAAAACCGCGCTCGCGGCCGGCCTCGCGCCGGTCGCCGCTCCGCACACGCGCAACGAGACTCGCAACGAGCATTGATGACTCAAGAATCCGCATCGAACAAGATAATCGACATCTACACGGACGGCGCCTGCAAAGGCAATCCCGGCCCTGGCGGCTGGGGCGCCCTGCTCCGTTTCGGCTCGCTGGAAAAGGAACTGTTCGGCGGCGAGCCCGCGACCACCAACAACCGCATGGAGCTGATGGCCGTGATCTCCGCGCTCGAGGCGCTGAAACGCCCGTGCCACGCGATCATCCACACCGATTCGCAGTATGTGCAGAAAGGCATCAGCGAATGGATCCACGGCTGGAAGAAAAAAAACTGGATGACGGCCGCGAAGACGCCGGTCAAGAACGCCGATCTCTGGAAGCGGCTCGACGCGCTCGTCGCGCAGCATGAGATCGAATGGCGCTGGGTCAAGGGCCACGCCGGTCATCCCGAGAACGAACGCGCCGATGCGCTCGCCAATCGCGGCGTGACCTCGCTCGCGGACAGCTAATCAACTTACACGCCATCTATGCGCCAACTGATACTGGACACCGAAACCACCGGCCTGAACGCGAGAACGGGCGACCGGATCATCGAAATCGGCTGCGTCGAGCTGGTGAATCGCCGGCTGACCGGCAATAACCTGCACCTCTACGTGAACCCCGGGCGCGACAGCGATCCCGGCGCGCTCGCGGTGCACGGCCTGACCACCGAATTCCTGAGCGACAAACCGAAGTTCGCGGAGATCGCCGCGCAACTGCGCGATTTCATCGCCGGCGCGGAGTTGATCATCCATAACGCGCCCTTCGACGTCGGCTTTCTCGACATGGAATTTGCGCAACTCGGGCTGCCGAAGCTGTCCGAGACATGCGGCGGCGTGATCGACTCGCTCGCGCAGGCCAAGCAGATGTTCCCCGGCAAGCGCAATTCGCTCGACGCGCTATGCGACCGCTTCGGCATCAGCAACGCGCATCGCACGCTGCACGGCGCACTGCTCGACTCGGAACTACTCGCGGAAGTCTATCTGGCGATGACGCGCGGCCAGGAAAGCCTTGTCATCGACATGCTCGGCGACCAGCAGGCATCGGGCTCGATTTCGACGTCACGCGTCGCGTTCGATGATCTCGATCTGCCGGTGCTCGCAGCAAGCGCGGAAGAGCTCGCAGCGCATGAGGCCGTGCTGTCCGGCCTCGACAAGGCGGTCAAGGGCACGAGCGTATGGCGCACGGAACCTGCCCCGGCAGAAGGCGACGCCGTTCCCGCGTAGTTTTTTTCGATTTTGCTTTAACAAGCCCTTTACGAAACGCGAAACGCCTGACATAATCTTGCTACTTCGGGTGGTTAGCTCAGCGGTAGAGCACTGCCTTCACACGGCAGGGGTCACTGGTTCGATCCCAGTACTACCCACCAGGATTCTGGTGTTGGTAAAGACAAGCACCGAAGAACAAAAGGCCCAGGTTTCACGACCTGGGCCTTTTTCATTTTCAGCGTCGCCACGCGCTCACCGCGCATCTAAGACGCCCAAACGCCCCGCGCCATGCCGCTCGCGGCGATCACCATCACCATCACGAGTCCTGCTTCCAGATCGCTCATCCACGCGAAGCGCCGTGCGCGCGTGAGATCGATCGGCCCGCCCTGCGCAAGCGCGATGCGCCAGCGGATCAGGGCCAGCATCGGCGAGACTTCGATCAGCAGAATCACAACCAGCGCCGTCATCTTCAAATGGAAAAGCGGCTCGTGCAGATAGTACGCGCCGCCCTTCTCGAAGCCGCCGAACGCGCGCGTCACGCCGGTCACGATCAGCACGATCGCGGTGATGCCCCACACGCTGTCCAAGCGAAATACGTCACGCAGGCGCAGTTCGTTGGCCTGAATGGATTGCGCGGCATCGATGCGCCGCAGCGCGCGGGCGCGCGCGAGCACCGAACCGAGCGCGAAACCGAAAGCAAGCAGATGAAGCGCGGCCAGCAACCAGCGTATCAGCATCCTTTCCTCCCGGAAGAGATCGGAACGACGTGCGGCAATTCAGGCTAACGATGTCCGGCGAATGCGGGTGATTCAGACCTGCCGCAGCGTGGCATCGAGCGCCCGCGCGGCGTTGCGATCGCCTTCGCTCGCGAGCGGCGCGCGGAACACGGTGGTGCGATTGTGCCCGGCCGCGGCGGGCGAGTCCCACAGCAATTCGACTTTCGGCCGACGCGCGAACACGCCGCGCCGGACTTCTCCGCTTGCGCGGATCGACGGACCGGCGGGCTCGGTGGCCGGCGCGAGAATCGTCGTGGAAGGCGAAACCTCCGGCGACGGGGCCGGCCATTTCAGCGACAACTCGCGCGCATCGTACTGGCCGAGCTTACGGCTTTCCGCCCAGACCACGGCCGTGCGCGTGACGGGATCGAGCGAAATCGCATAGCGGCCGATCGCGAAACGGCGCGCCGCGATGTTGGTGCGCCAGAGCGCGCGCGGCCGGCAGATCCACATGATCACGGCATACAGCGCCGGGCCGACGACGAGCCAGCCGTTGGTCTCGGCGAGCGCCTGCGTGAAGCGCCGCCAGCCGGCGCTCCAGACGAACGCACCGACGGAGAACATCGCAAAACCGAAGGTCAGGAGCGCGAGCAGGCGCAGCGCCTGCCGCAGCCATTGCGGCAGCGGATGCAGCGGCCGCTCCATGCGCGCCTTCGCGCCCGGCAGCACGACGAGCAGAAAGATCAGGACGAGGTTCAGACAGGCCCACGGCGACGACGTCATCCCGCGCAGCGAGGACAGATAGCCCATCTGCGACATCGAGAACGCCCACCGCGCCGCAAGCACCAGCCCGATCGCCCGCAGGGCGAACACGGTGCCGGCGCCCGGTGCCGGGCTCGCGCTGATTTGCTTGGGTCTTGCCAAAGGAAAAACTCCTGTCCACGAACGATGCATGCCGCTTCGCGCACTGCGAAGCCCGGTCATTATAGGGAGATTACGGATGTCGTCAGAGGTTTCACAACCGTAGCGCGGTCTGCCGCGCGAAAGGCATGCCTGTATGTGCTATTACGACAACGCCCCGCGCGCCTTGAGGCGCGCGGGGCGTTGTTTTGCAGCCTCTGCCGCGCGAGGCGGCAAGACTTGCTCAGCTTGCGTTGACTTCGCGCAGCACCGTGCGGCGCTTCTGGCGCAGCATCTCTTCGTACACGCTGACGTAGTTGCGCGCCATCACCTTCGACGAGAAGCGCGCTTCGAACGCGGCGCGGACCTTCGCGCGCGACAGCGTATCGAGACGCTTGACCGCGGCGATCGCGCTCAGCTCATCTTCGACGACGAAGCCCGACACGCCGTTCTCGATCACTTCCGGCACCGAACCGCGATTGAACGCGATCACCGGTGTGCCGCAGGCCATCGCCTCGATCATCACCAGACCGAAGGGCTCCGGCCAGTCGATCGGGAACAGCAGCGCGTGCGCGTTGCCGAGGAACTCGGTCTTTTCGGCTTCGCTGATTTCACCGATGTACTCGACGTGCGGCAGCGCGAAGAGCGGCTTGATCTCTTCTTCGTAGTACGCGCGGTCGGCCTTGTCGAGCTTCGCGGCGATCTTGATCTTCATGCCCGCGGCCTGCGCGATGCGGATGGCGCGATCGACACGCTTTTCCGGCGAGATGCGGCCGAGGAACGCGAGATAACCCGGCTCGACGTTCGGAATCGGCTTGAGCAGGTTTTCCGGCAGGCCGTGATAGACCGTCGAAAGCCAGTTCGCTTGCGGCAGCGGCTGACGCTGGTTGTCCGAAATCGAAATGACCGGCACGTCGCTGAACGTGCTGAAGATCGGCTGCAGTTCGGGCAGATCGAGACGGCCGTGCATCGTCGTCAGGAACGGCACCGGCTGACGCGCGAACAGCGAGAACGGGTAGTAATCGATATGGAAGTGCAGCACGTCGAACTCATCCGCGCGGCGGCGGACTTCCTCGAGCAGCAGCATGTGCGGCGCCATCGTGTCGCGGATGGTCGGGTCGAGGCGCAGCGCCTGCGGCCAGAATGCTTCGAGCTTCGCGGACGTTTGCGAATCACCGCTCGCGAAGAGCGTGACGTCGTGTCCAGCATCCACGAGTGCCTCGGTCAGATAAGACACCACGCGTTCCGTGCCGCCATACAGCTTCGGCGGAACAGCTTCGTGGAGGGGCGCGATTTGAGCGATTCGCATGTTCGTGAAACTCCTAATGAAAGGTCAGGCAAGAACTACTGTCATGTTGACGTTGGGGAGCGAATCGCTCGGCTCGGGCGAAGCTAGCCGCGGCGCGTGGGCCGCGGCGCTGGTGCTGATGCTCGAGTGAAAAAGCGTGGTCGCCCGATCACTGGTTTGGCGCGCAGGCGTTCGAACCAAGCAAGTGCGGTTCCATATCTCGAAAATCGCCGCGCGCCAGCAATTAACGCGTGTGTGCTTCGGCGGTTGACCGGAACTTGCAAAAACCTGTCGATGACCTAGGGGCAAACCCGGAGCGGATTATGGAGCTTTTTACAGAGTCACGGCGGTAGTCATTTCAACTTATTTACCTTGTTACACGCGGGATACATTTTGCAAACCCCTGTTTATTAAGGTTGTTCTACATTGGAGCACGGGCTTCGACAATGCCCGGGCGGCGGCACGCACTTCACGACGGCAAATCAGCCGCGGCCGATGCCTGGCGCGACGCGTGCTTTTCAGCATCGCTGCCGCGACGCAACACCGAAGCGCCCGCCAGGCTGGCGAGCGCTTCATCGCAAAAAACTGCGCAATGTGCTTACAATGCGCGCCCATGCCGTAAGCCGTGCGCCCGGCAGCCAGCCGGCACCGGTGACGGCCCGATTTTCACCCCGGGCGATGTTCGGACGGCCACATGCACCGAGCATCATGTGCCCAAAGACGCGTTGCCTCATCGCGATACTGGCTACAATTCGTGATGGAGACGGCGCAGCGTCGCCTCGCTTGACGTCAGTCGCGCCGGATCGGGCGACGCATCGCATGCCGGTTGCCGCAGACGATACCGCGCATGGCACTGCCCGAAGGCGCAACACACGCTCAACCGCTCTACGACCAAAAAAGACCATTGGACCAACTCACCGTCTCCCAGCGTAACGCGCACAATGCGAAGCTTTCGAGCTACGCGCATCGCCCGCTCGCGTTCCTGCTGCGCTACATCCGCCGGCATCCGGTCGCCCATGCCATCGTGCTCTTCAGCGTGTTCGCCGCGGTCGGCTGCGCGCTCGCCTCGCAGTACGCGATCAAACATCTGATCGATGTGCTCGGACAGGGCCGCGGACATCCCGGCCCGCTCTGGGGCGCGTTCATGATCCTCGTCGGGCTGATCGCCGCCGACAACCTGCTATGGCGGGTCGGCGGCTGGGTCGGCGCGCACGTGTTCGTGATCGTCACGGGCGACTTGCGCAAGGATCTCTTCTCCTATCTGTCCGGCCATTCGCCCACATACTTTTCCGAGAAACAGCCCGGCATGCTCGCGAGCCGGATCACGGCGACCTCGAACGCGATCTACACCTCCGAGAACGTGATGGCGTGGAACGTCCTGCCGCCGTGCATCGCGGTGCTGGGCGCGATCGTGATGATCGTCTCCGTCAATCCGCTGATGGCCGCGGGCCTGATGACCGCGTCGGTGATTCTCTCGCTGATCCTCTACCGGCTGGCCAAGCGCGGCTCGGCCCGGCATCACAGCTTTGCGTCGAAAGCGGCGTCGGTCGACGGCGAGCTCGTCGACGTGATCGGCAACATGGCGCTCGTGCGCGCGTTCGGCATGACGTTCCGCGAGCAGAAGCGCTTCGGCTCGACGGTGAAGGCGGAAATGGTCGCGCGCCAGCAAAGCCTGCTGTACCTCGAAAAGCTGCGCCTGTTCCACGCGGTCGTGACGGCGATTCTCTCCGCCGGCCTGCTCGGCTGGGCGCTGTGGCTGTGGTCGCAGGGCCGCGCGACTTCGGGCGATATCGTGCTCGTCAGCTCGCTCGGCTTCACGATCCTGCACGGCACGCGCGATCTGGCGGTCGCCCTCGTCGACGTGACGCAACACGTCGCGCGTCTCGCCGAAGCCGTGCAGACGCTGCTGGAGCCGCACGGTATGCCGGACCGGTCGGATGCGACCGAACTCGTGCCGCAAGGCGGCCGCGTCGATTTCGACAACGTCACGTTCGCCTATCCGCGCCGCCGTCCGATTCTCGACAACTTCCATCTGCACATCGAGCCGGGCCAGCGCGTCGGGCTGATCGGCAAGTCGGGCGCGGGCAAGTCGACCGTGCTCGCGCTGCTGCAACGCTTCTACGAGACGCAGAAAGGCAGCATCAGGATCGACAGCCAGGATATCGGCGCGATCACGCAGGACAGCCTGCGCCATGCCATCGCGCTGGTGCCGCAGGATATTTCGCTGTTCCACCGCACCGTGTTCGAGAACATCGCTTACGGGCGTCCGGAGGCGAGCCGCGAAGAAGTGCTCGCCGCCGCGCGCGAGGCACGCTGCACGGACTTCATCGAAGCGATGCCGGAAGGTTTCGACACGATCGTCGGCGACCGTGGCGTGAAGCTGTCGGGCGGCCAGCGCCAGCGCATCGCGATCGCGCGCGCGATCCTGAAGAACGCGCCCATTCTGCTGCTCGACGAAGCCACGTCCGCGCTCGACAGCGCATCGGAAGAAGCGATCCAGCAGGCGCTCGACCGGCTGATGGTCGGCCGCACGGTGATCGCGATCGCGCACCGCCTGTCGACGCTGCAGAACTTCGACCGCATCATCGTGATGAGCGCGGGCAAGGTCATCGACGACGGCTCGCCGCAGGAATTGCGCGATCGTCCGGGGCTGTATCGCGAGTTGCTCGCGAAGCAGCACGGCAAGGTGCCGTCGATCGTCGCGACGCCGCACAAGCAGCCGGCGTAGACGCTTGTCAGTGTGAGAAGGCCGCGTTCCCGAGAGGAAACGCGGCCTTTTTATGTCTTCAGATCGCGCAGGAAGTTGTCGCGCCAGACGGAGACGTTGTTGTCGCGAAGCTGCTGCATCATCTCGTCGTAGCGCGCGCGGCGCTCGGCGAGCGGCATCTTGAGCGCGGCGGCGAGCGCATCGGCCATGCCGTCGACATCGAGCGGATTGACGATAAGCGCCGCCGTCAGCTCGCGCGCCGCGCCCGCGAACTGCGACAGCACGAGCACGCCGGGATCGTCCGGGTCCTGTGCCGACACATATTCCTTTGCGACCAGATTCATGCCGTCGCGCAACGGCGTGACGAGGCCGACATGCGCCTCGCGAAACAGCGCCGCGAGCACCGGCCGCTCGTACTGACGATGGATATAGCGGATCGGCGTCCAGTCCAGCTCGGCATAGCGGCCGTTGATGCGGCCCGATTCCGCTTCGAGTTGCAGACGGATGTCGCGGTAGGCATCGACATCCGAGCGCGTAGGCGGCGCGATCTGCAGGAACGACACGTTGTTGCGCTGATGCGAATCGTGCTCGATCAGGCGCTCGAACGCGCGAAAGCGCTCGACCAGACCCTTCGAATAATCCAGCCGATCGACGCTCATCACGAGCTTGCGATGATGCAGCGTCGACTTGACGATCTCGACGTCGCGGCCGCTTTCGCCGTCCTTCGCGAGCGCGGCGATCTCGTCGGGATAGACGCCGATCGGATACGCCGCCGCGCGCAGCGTCTGACCGAACGCGCGAACCTCGACCGGCTTCGCGCCGTCGCGCAGCAACGTGCCGTCCGCTTCCGTTTCGATGTAATCGCAGAACGCGCGCAGATCCGGTTCGGTCTGAAAGCCGAGCAGATCGAACGCGCACAGCGCCTCCACCAGTTCGCGATGACGCGGCACGCTCAACAGAATCTGCGCCGCCGGAAACGGAATATGCAGAAAGAAGCCGATCCGGTTTTTCACGCCCAGGCGTCGCAGTGCCTGCGCGAACGGAATCAGGTGATAGTCGTGCACCCAGATCACGTCGTCGGGCCTGAGCAGCGGCGCGAGCTGCTCGGCGAGCCAGCGGTTCACGCGGCAATAGCCATCGTATTCGTGCCGGTCGAACTCGATCAGGTCCGGGCGATAGTGAAACGCGGGCCACAGCGTCGCGTTGGAAAAGCCGCGATAGTACTGATCGTAATCGCGCCGCACGAGCCCGATGGTCGCGAAGGTCACCGGCCCGTGCTCTTCGAGCTTGATGCCTTCTGGATGAGACGCGAGCACGTCGCCGCTCCAGCCGAACCACATGCCGCCGGTTTCCTTCAACGCGTCATAGACGCCGACGGCAAGCCCGCCCGCCGCGGGGCCGCCTTCGGAAATCGGCGCGACGCGGTTCGATACGATGATCAGCCGGCTCACGCGTGCTTCCCCGCCGTGCCCGCGATCACCTGCAGCCAGTCGAGCAGCAATTCGACCGATTCGATGCGCGCGCGCGCGACCGTATCGCCCGCGCCGATCTTGATGGACAGGCCGTCGAACTCGTTGACCACGGCGAAACCCTTTTCGTCGGTGAGATCGTCGCCGATGAACACGGGCTTGCGGCCCGTGAACGGCGGCTCGGCCATGTACGCGCGCACCGCGCGTCCCTTGTCGACGTCCTTCGGCTTGATCTCGTAGACCATCTTGCCCGGCTGCAGCACGTAGGCGTCGGCGTATTGCGCGACGAGCTTCTCGGTGGCCGCGCGCGCGACCGGCTCGCGATCGGCCGCGTTGCGATAGTGCAGCGCGAGCGCCGCGCCCTTGATTTCGAGCAGCATGCCGGGATTCGCGTTGACAACCTTTTCGAGCGCGTGCTCCATGCGCAGCAGCCGCTCGTCGTTGAAGCCGATGCGCTGCACATCGCCGTTGGAATCGCGCCGTTCCGCGCCGTGCATGCCCGCCACGGGCAGATCGTCCATCTGCAGGAACGAGTCGATATTGTCGATGCCGCGCCCCGACACGACCGCGACCGCGCCGTTGGTCGCGCGTCTTAGCGCGGCGAGGATGTCGGGCACCGAGCGCGGCACGAAGATGCCGTCGGGCGTGGAGGCGAGTTCGACGAGCGTGCCGTCGAAATCGAAGAAGAAGGCGGTCTCGGCAAGAGACAGGGAATCGGGAAGAATTTGCATCGATCGTTGGCCTGTGATGTGGCGCGCCCGTTTCGGACATCGCAATGCGTGCGCATCTTACCGCGCGAAGGCTTTCGTTTAAGAAAGCTCCTAGCTTACAGCCTTGCCCGCAAGGCCTTTCAGCGCGCTTGAACCATGCGGCAAATCGTCTCAAAAATAGTCCGATAGCGAGATGATGCGCTCGCCGCGCGGCCAAAGGCGTGTATTTTGCGGCGTGACCCGTATTGAATCATCCTGCAACGCGATCCCTGATGCACGCTTCGTTCCTCACGCTTCCCCCGCTTCCCGCAAGACGCGCGCTCCGCAACCTGTTCGCACTGGTCTCGCTGTGCGCGCTCGCCGCCTGCTCGAAACCCGCCGAGCCGTGGCATCTGACCGACGTATCGGGCCATTTGCCGGACCTGGATTTCTCCCTCGTCGACGACAGCGGCGCGCCCGTCACCGGACAGTCGTTCGCGGGCAAGACCACGCTCGTGTACTTCGGCTACACGCATTGCCCCGATGTCTGCCCGGAAACGATGGCGCGCCTCATGCAAGTGCTGCAGCGGGCGGGGCCGGATGCGGACCGGACGCGCATCGTGTTCATCTCGGTCGATCCCGCGCGCGATACGCCCGCGGTCCTGCGCGCCTACGTGCGCGCCTTCGACGACAAGCACGCGGTCGGCCTGACGGGCACGGACCGCGCCATCGAATCGGTCGCGCAGCGCTATCGCGTGGCGTATCAGATGGAAAAGCGCGATCCGGACGGCGCGTACGAAGTCACGCACAGCTCGGCCGTCTATCTCTTCGATGCCGCCGGTCACGCGCGCCTGCTCGCGACCGATCAAGACTCTATCGACGCCATCGCGAGCGATCTGAAGCGCGTGATCCACGCCAAGGACGCCTGACGATGAGCACGCTCCTGTACTGGCTCGATCCGTGGGAGCCGTCGCCGACGGTCGTGATCGCCGTGCTCGTCGCCGCGATCCTGTTCGCGCGTGGCGCGCGGCATGCGCGCGTGTCGTTGTCGCGGCGCATCGCGTTCTGGTTCGGGCTGAGCGCGCTCTATGTCGCGCTGCATACGCGGCTCGATTATTTCTTCGAGCACGAGTTCTTCATGCATCGCTTGCAGCATCTCGTGCTGCATCATCTCGGGCCGTTTCTGATCGCGCTGTCGCATCCTGGCGCGGCATTGCGCGCGGGCATTCCGTTCGCGTGGCGGCGGCGCTGGCTGCGGCCGGCCGCGCAGACGGGCATCGCGCGTGTGTTCTTCGATATCGTGTTCAACCCGGTGATCGCAGTCACGCTGTTCGTCGGGCTGATCTACTTCTGGCTGCTCTCGCCGATCCACTTCAAGGCGATGCTCGATTACCGGCTCTATCGCGTGATGAACTGGAGCATGGTGATCGACGGCCTGCTGTTCTGGTGGCTGATTCTGGACCCGCGCCCCGCCCCGCCCGCGCGACTCGCGCCCGGCCGGCGCGTGCTGGTGGTGATCGCCGCGATCCCGCCACAGATCATTCTCGGCGCGTATATCTTCTTCACGCCGCACGAGCTGTATCCGATCTACTCGATCTGCGGCCGCGCGTTCACGTGGATCACGCCGATGCGCGACCAGCAGATCGGCGGCCTTTTGCTATGGATTCCCGGGTCGATGATGAGCGTGATCGGCGCGTTGATTGCGCTGCGTCACTGGCTGCGGCTGTCGGCGCGCGCGCGTCTGCGCAGCGAGCGCAGCGCGCCTGGGCGGATCAGCGGGACGAAGGCCGCGACGTCATGACCCGAAGCCGGGACGGCGCATCCACACGTGCGGAATGCCGTCCTCGTCATGAATCCCCGACGACGGCACGAAGCCGAACGCGCCATAGAAGCGCTGCAAATGCGCTTGCGCGTGCAGGCTGACCGGCTGATCGGGCCATTGCGCGATGATGTTTTCGAGCGCGCGTTCGAGCATCGCGTTGCCGAGTTTCAGGCCGCGGAAGTTCGCCGTCGTCAGCACGCGGCCGATGCGCACGTCCTTCTCGCTTTCGCCCGGATAACCCGGCAACAGCACGCGCAAGTAACCCGCGAGCGCGGGTCGCGTGTCGCCCTTGCCGTACGCGAGCAAATGCCACGCATCGACATCGAGCCCGTCGATATCGCCATACACGCAGTTCTGCTCGACGACGAACACGGCGCTGCGCGCGGCGAGCATGTCGTAGACCTCGGCGGTCGTCAGGTCGTCGAAGCGCTTCCAGCGCCATTCGAGTTGCGAGAGTTGATCGGTCATGAGAGTCGGTGTGCCAGAAGTACGGAGATTATGCCGCGCGGCGAACGGACGCGAAAATCGGCTGAGCGCCGGCGTCCGGAAAAAGAAAAAGCCCTGACGGATCAGGGCTTTTCAAGTGGAGGCGCGGACCGGAGTCGAACCGGTCTAAACGGCTTTGCAGGCCGCTGCATAACCGCTTTGCTACCGCGCCACAAGCGGTTCTGGTGTCACCGGTCATCGGGCCGGCTTGGTCCACCAAACAAAAAGGGAAGCTTGGCTTCCCCTTTGACTGGAGCGGGAGACGAGTCTCGAACTCGCGACCTCAACCTTGGCAAGGTTGCGCTCTACCAACTGAGCTACTCCCGCAATATCCTGCAACGTTACGACTGCCGGTTCCGATGCTTCATGTCGCTTTGCCAATTCAGCGCCGATAACATCGAAACCTTCAAAATCTGGAGCGGGAGACGAGTCTCGAACTCGCGACCTCAACCTTGGCAAGGTTGCGCTCTACCAACTGAGCTACTCCCGCATGTGCTGCTTTTTCTTCCGCTTCAGCGCTTGTTGCGTCGCGCCGTGCATCAGAGAAACGAGATTATGTAGAAGCTAAAGAGGGCTGTCAACTGTTTTGTGAGAGGAATTTTCTGGTTCGACGCAATTTTTCTCGATCGCCTTTTTCGCCTGGTTTTGCGCTTCGTTCGACCCTGTCACAGCATGCCGCCGCGCTCGCGGATTTGCGGCCACGCGAGCTTCATGTAGTAGAACATCGACCAGACCGTAAGGACCGCCGCGACGTAGATGAGCCACAGGCCCCACACGCGCGTGTCGACCATCCATTGCGTGCCGGAGAATTTCAGCGGGCCGTAGAACAGCAGCATCGGGATCGCGACCATCTGGCAGACGGTCTTGAACTTGCCGAGCTGATTCACCGCGACGCTCTTCGATGCGCCGATCTGCGCCATCCATTCCCGCAGCGCCGAAATCGTGATCTCGCGCCCGACGATGACGAGCGCGATCACCGCATTCAGACGCCCCAGCTGCACGAGCACGAGCAGCGCGGCGGTGACCATCAGTTTGTCGGCGACCGGATCGAGGAACGCGCCGAACGCGGAGGTCTGATCGAGCTTGCGCGCCAGAAAGCCGTCGAACCAGTCGGTGAGCGCGGCGAGCACGAAGATGACCATGCCGAGCAGATTGCGATGCTCCGGGCTCATCATCATGTCCGGCAAATAGAACACGCCCACGACGAGCGGAATCAGCACGATTCGCAGCCACGTCAGGAATATCGGTAGATTGAACGGCATGGGCGAATACGGTTGAGGGACGTGTAAGGAAGCCGCCATTGTGCCGCGTCGATCCCGCGCTCACAAGGCGGCCCGCCGGCACTGTGCGCCATGCGCGGCTCAATGCAACTGACGATAGATCTGCTGCGCGAGCGCGAGCGAAATGCCTTCGACGCTCGCCAGGTCCTCGACGCTCGCCGCCTGCACGCCGCGCAATCCGCCGAAGCGCGACAGCAGACGCTGCCGGCGTTTCGCGCCCACGCCCTCCAGCTCCTCCAGCCGCGAGGTCTGGCGCGCCTTCGCCCGCTTCGCGCGCATGCCGGTGATGGCGAAACGGTGCGCCTCGTCGCGAATCTGCGCGACGAGCATCAGCGCGGCGCTTTCCTTGCCGAGTTCGAGCGCGGCCCGGCCGTCGGCGAACACGAGCGTTTCGAGCCCGACCTTGCGCCCTTCCCCCTTCGCGACGCCCACCAGCATGCCGTGATCCAGACCGAGCTCGGAAAATACCTGCCGCGCGATCTCGACCTGACCCTTGCCGCCATCGATCAATACGATGTTCGGCAGCGTGCCGCCCGCGGCGACCGGCTCGGCGGCATCCGGCGTGACGTTGGGATCGGCGGCGTCGTCGGGTTGCAGGGTCGCGGCTTCGTCGTTCGCGTTCGCGGCCGCCTGCGCGACCATTTTTTCGTAGCGGCGCGTGAGCACCTGGCGCATCGCGGCGTAATCGTCGCCGGGCGTGATGCCGGTGATGTTGTAGCGGCGGTATTCGCCCGACTGCATCTTGTGATGGTGATACACGACGCACGACGCCTGCGTCGCCTCGCCCATCGTATGACTGATGTCGAAGCACTCGATGCGCAGTTGCGCGAGATCGTCCATTTCCATCGACAGCGTCTCGGCGAGCGAGCGCGTGCGCGCCTGCTGCGAACCCTGCTCCGACAGAAGCCGCGCGAGCGCGAGTTTGGCGTTGTTTTCCGCCATCGAGAGCCACGCGCGCTTCTGTCCCTGCGGCTGACGCAGCAGCGTGACCTTGTGCCCCGCCTGCTCGGTCAGCAGGTCGACGAGTTCGCGGCTCGCCGGCGCGTGACTCACGACGAGCACCGGCGGCACGCGATTGCCGATGTAATGCTGCGCCATGAACGCTTCCAGCACTTCGGATTCGAGCGCGCCCTCGCGCGGTTCGGGTTCGGCTTCGGATTCGGGTTCCGCCCCGGATTCCACCGGCGCCGGATCCGCTGCGATCGCTTCGTCGACCTCGGGCAGATCGTCTTCATCGGCGAGCGCGATCGCGCTCTCGACGTGCGCCGGAAAATACGCCTTGTCGCCCAGATGACGGCCGCCGCGCACCATCGCGAGATTCACGCACACCTTGCCGCCGAGCGCGACGACCGCGAGGATATCGACGTCGCTCTCGCCGCCCACTTCGATCGCCTGCTGATGCAGCACGGTCGCAAGCGAGCTCATCTGGTTGCGCACCGCCGCGGCCTGCTCGAACTTCAGATCGGCGGCGAACGCGTGCATCTTCTGCTCGAGCTCCTTCATCACTTCGCCCTGACGGCCGAGCAGAAAGCGCGATGCGTTCGCTACGTCGCGCGCGTAATCCTCGTCCGTGATCAGCCCGGTGCACGGCGCGGTGCAGCGGCCGATCTGATGCAGCAGACACGGCCGCGTGCGATTGCTGAACACCGAGTCTTCGCAGGTGCGCAACTGGAACACGCGCTGCAGGATCTGGATGCTCTCGCGCACCGCCCATGCGCTCGGGAACGGGCCGAAGTACTGGTTTTTCTTGTCCACCGCGCCGCGGTAGTACGCCATGCGCGGAAACTTGTGGCCGGTGAGCTTCAGGAACGGATACGACTTGTCGTCGCGAAACAGGATGTTGTAGCGCGGCGCGAGCGCCTTGATGAGGTTGTTTTCGAGCAGCAGCGCTTCGGCTTCGGAGCGCGTGACGGTCGTCTCGATCTTGCGGATGCGCGTCACCATCATCGCGATGCGCGGCGAATGCAGCGTCTTCGTGAAGTAGCTCGACACGCGCTTTTTCAGATTGCGCGCCTTGCCGACGTAGAGCACGTTGCCGTCGCTGTCGTAGTAACGGTATACGCCGGGCAGATGCGGCAGTTGCGCGAGCGTCTTCTTCGGGTCGAAATCCGGTTGGGGGGCGTCGGTGTCAGTCATGCAGCAAGGGGAACGGGAAGGCATCGGCACGAGCGCGAGCCGTGCCGGGAGCGTTATCTTAGAATCGCCAGTTTAGAACATTACGCCGCGCGCCTTCCTCCTCATGACTACGCATTCATCCGCACCGGAACTCGCCTGCGACATCTTCTGCGCGGTCGTCGACAACTTCGGCGACATCGGTGTGTGCTGGCGGCTCGCGCGTCAGTTGCGCGCCGAGCACGGCTGGCGCGTGCGGCTTTTCGTCGACGATCTGACGGTGTTCCACGCGCTCTGCCCCGCCGTCGATGCGACGCTCGCGCGCCAGGAAGCCATGGGCGTGACGATCGAGCACTGGCGCGAACCCGCGCACGCGGGCGACACGCTCGCCATCGCGGATGTCGTGATCGAAGCGTTCGCCTGCGAGCTTCCGCACGCGTATATCACCGCGATGGCGCGGCGCGATCCGAAGCCCGTGTGGATCAATCTCGAATATCTGAGCGGCGAGGACTGGGTCGCGGATTTCCATCTGCGGCCGTCGCCGCATCCGCGCTATCCGCTCGAAAAGAGCTTCTTCTTTCCTGGGCTCGGGAAAGGCACGGGCGGCGTGCTGAAAGAGCGCGATCTCGATGCGCGTCGCGAGCGCTTCGATGCGGCGGCGTGGTGGCGCGAGCGCGTCGGCATCGAGCGGCCGGGCGGTGAACAGACGGTCGTATCGCTCTTCGCGTACGAAAATCCGGCGGTGGACGCCCTGCTCGCGCAATGGCGCGACGGCGATGCGCCGGTCGTGCTGCTCGTGCCCGAAGGCCGTATCTCCGGCGCGCTCGCCCGCTTTTTCGGCTTGCCGAGGTTCGCGGCGGGCATGTCGGCGCGCGCCGGCGCGCTGCACGCGCATGCGCTCGGTTTCGTCGAACAGCCTCGTTTCGACGAACTGCTCTGGGCCGCCGACATCAATTTCGTGCGCGGCGAGGATTCCTTCGTGCGCGCGCAATGGGCGGGCAAACCGTTCGTCTGGCACATCTACCCGCAAGCCGACGACGCTCATCTGCCCAAGCTCGACGCCGCGCTCGCGCACTACACGCATACGCTCGACGCGCCCGCGCGTGAGGCGGTCACGCGCTTCTGGCACGCGTGGAATGGCGCGGGCGTGCCGGACTGGGCGGCGTTCTGGCGGCATCGGCCGATGCTGGAGAAGCGCGCGGCGCGCTGGGCCGGCGAGTTGGCCGGCATCGGCGATCTGGCGGGCAATCTCGTCGCTCACGTCACCGCGCGCATCGCGAGATGAATCGCGCGCCGCCGCGTTTTGCCAGCACCGTTCGACTGGCCAAATAAGCAAAAACTCAGTTAAAATAAGCGGTTATCCGAGAAAGCAGGTCGCAGTTCCGGCATCGCCAACATTGCGCCGCGAAGATCAGCGGAGGGCCAGTCCCTCGCGCAGGAACTCTCGCGCGGCGGCGGCAGCAAAACCGAGACACTGCCGCCGTCCGACCGATTCATTCCAGGCATTCAAGCCAAATCCATTCGTACAGGACCCAGTTTTATGAAGACCGCACAAGAACTCCGCGTCGGCAACGTCGTCATGATCGGCAGCGATGCCATGGTCGTGCAGCGCGCCGAGTACAACAAGTCGGGCCGCAACTCCGCGGTCGTGAAGATGAAGTTCAAGAACCTGCTGACGGCCGCCGGCATGGAAACCGTGTACAAGGCGGACGACAAGTTCGACGTCGTCATGCTCGACCGCAAGGAAGTCACGTACTCGTACTTCGCGGACCCGATGTACGTCTTCATGGACGCCGACTACAACCAGTTCGAAGTCGAAGCCGAAATGATGGGCGACGCGCTCAACTATCTCGAAGACGGCATGGCGTGCGAAGTCGTGTTCTACAACGAGAAGGCCATTTCGGTCGAACTGCCGACCACGCTGGTTCGCGAGATCGTCTATACGGAACCCGCGGTGAAGGGCGACACGTCGTCGGGCAAGGTGCTGAAGACCGCCAAGCTGAACACCGGTTTCGAACTGCAAGTGCCGCTCTTCTGCAATATCGGCGACAAGATCGAAATCGACACCCGCACGAACGAATATCGCAGCCGCGCGTAAGCCTTACGACACTGCACCGTAAGCGCGGCGGCTCATGTAAAGCCACTCACGCTCACGCCAAAAAGCGCCCCATCGCGGGCGCTTTTTCTTTTGCATGAATTTTTTGACAATTTCAGGCAAACTTTACCGCCCCTTCCCTCTTTAACGCGGATGTCGTCAGGCATCGACAGCGGCGTTAGGCCCGACGCGGGCCGCTTACATCGGAAAAATTAACTGCGTGGCATGAATTCTGCTCGATCAGGCAGATCAATATTTCGGACCCGACATGCACAGCGCGCCTTTCATCCGAAGCAGGTTTCTGATCGTCGCGGCACTCGCGGCGAGCGCCCTGGCTTTCACCGGAGGCTGCAAGTCGACGCCGGCTCCGTCGGCAGCCAATGCGGGCGGCGAAATCGCCAGCGACGACGCCACGCTCGCGGCGCGCGTGAAAAGCGCGCTCGTCGCGGATCCGGAATTGAAAGCCCTGCCGATGAGCGTCGCGACGTATCGCGGTGTCGTGCAACTGTCGGGATACGTGAATTCGGAGGGTCAGATTCAGAAAGCGCTTGCCGTGACGCGAGGGGTTCCGGGCGTGCAATCCGTCAGCAACGATCTGCACATCCGGCCGCAATGAAGCGCGCGCGGCGAAAGATGACGAACGAGTGACGCAGAACAAAAACCGCAGCGGGACACGCGCCGGACGCCGGAACGAGGCGCCGTATTCCGCTTACGACACGCTCGAGCCCCAAGAGGCGACGGCGCATTACAGTCCACTTTGATACGTTGGTCCGCCATGCCACACGCACTGATTGTCGAAGACGATCCCAATAGCCTCTCCGGCCTGTCCGCGATCCTCACGGCAGACGGCTTTTCCGTCGATACCGCGACGACGCTCGCCGAGGCGCGCTCCGCACTGACGCGCTTCATCCCCGATGTCGTGCTGATCGACCTGAACCTGCCGGACGGCAGCGGGCTCGACCTGCTGCCGAGCCTGCCTTCGCAACCGCCCGATGGCGCGTTGCCCGTCATCGTGATGACCGGCAACGCGACGGTCGAAAGCGCGATCGAAGGCTTGCGGCACGGCATCTGGGACTATCTGCTGAAGCCGGTGAACATTCCGCGTCTGCGCAGCCTGCTCGCGCGCATTCCGCGACCGTACGAGCTCACTGAGGAAGTCCAGGCGCTGCGCTCGACGCTGCGCGAACTGGGCCATTTCGGCGACATGATCGGGCGCAGCGCGGCGATGCAGCACGTCTACGATCTGATCGAGCACACCGCGCCGACCGAAGCCGCCGTGATGATCTGCGGCGAACCGGGCACGGGCAAGAAGATCGCCGCGCGCACGATTCATCAATTGAGCCGGCGTCGCAAGGGTCCGTTCATCACCTTCGACTGCTCCGCGCAGCGCACTGCCGCCGACGGCTCGCAACGTTCGATGGAAAGCGTGCTGTTCGGCCACGAGCGCAACGCGTTCGCGGGCGCGGAGAATCGCGAGCCGGGCCTGCTCGAACAGGCCGGCGGCGGCACGCTGTTCCTCGATCAGATCGATTCGCTGCCGTCTGCGCAACAGGAAGCGCTGTTGCGCGCGCTCGATTCGCAAACCTTCATGCGCGTCGGCGGCAGCAACCGCATCATGACGGACTTCAGGCTGATCGCCGCGTCCCGCATGCCGATGCGCGAGGCGGTCGCGAGCGGCGCGATGCGCGAGGATCTGTTCCAGCGTCTGTCGGCTTCGTCGATCATGCTGCCGCCGCTGCGCGAGCGCGACGACGATATCGCGTTGATCGCGGAAACGCTCGTCGATGAACTGAATCGCGAGAATCATATCGCCGGGATTACGAGCGGGTCGCCGAAGCGCATCAGTCCGGCGTTCATCCGCGAGTGCATCGTCAACGAATGGCCGGGAAATGTGCGCGAGATGCGCGAGCGGGTGAGACGCGCTTATCACGCGTCGGGCGAGACTATCGAGACGCTGCGCGTGGATGAACCAGGCGGCCTCGGCGGACGCGGGCTGAACGGCAGCAGCGTGCAGGTGACGGTTGGGACCGCGCTCGCGGATGTCGAGGACATGCTGATTCGTGCGACGCTCGAAGCGGTCGGTGGCACGCGGCATCGTGCGGCGACCCTTCTCGGTATCAGTCCGAAGACGCTCTATAACAAATTGCAGAGGATGAAGCTGGAATCGTCGTGATGGGCGACTTCAGTTAGAAAAAAAGCCACGGTCTTGAACTGCACCCCAAAAGTTGGACACAGATCCAACCTTTGGGGTGTTTTTCATGGCGAAGTACAGCGAGGGATTCAG
>NZ_FCOE02000118.1 GCF_001544915.2 Caballeronia pedi
CGCTCGTCGAAACTCACGACCACACGCTCGCTCACCGGATGACACTGGCAAGTCAGCACGAAACCATCATCGATTTCATGTTGTTCGAGCGTGAAGTTCTTTTCCATCTTCACTTCGCCTTCGAGCACCTTCGCGCGGCACGTGCAGCACACACCGCCCTTGCACGCGTACGGCAACGCGAGGCCTGCTTTCAGACCCACATCGAGCACGCTCACGCCCGCGTATGGCAGCCGCAGCTTGCGCTTCTTGCCATCGATGATCAGTTCCAGATCCGCCGCCGGCGTGTTCTCCGTGATCTCGATGGCCGGCACCCCCGCCTGCGGCAACGGCGTGCCGAAGCGCTCGACGTGAATCTGCTTGGGCGCGACGCCCGAGTCCTTCAACGCCGCTTCGGCCGCATCCATCATCGGGCCGGGGCCGCAGATGAACGCTTCGTCGATTTCTTCAGGCGAGAGCAGGCTTTCCAGAAACGCCTTGCATTTCGCTTCGTCCAGCACGCCGTTGAAGAGCTCCACGTCCTGCAAATCATCCGACAGCACGTGATACAGCGAGAAGCGATCCATATAGCGATTCTTCAGATCCTCGAGTTCCTCGGCGAACATGATCGCGTCCACGCTGCGATTGCCGTACACCAGCGTGAAGCGGCTGGTCGGTTCCGTATCCAGCGTCGTCTTGATGATCGCCAGCACCGGCGTGATGCCCGAGCCGCCCGAGAACGCCACATACTGCTTCGCGTGATCCGCGTTCAGGTGCGTGAAGAAGCGGCCATCGGGCGTCATCACTTCAATCTCGTGGCCGGGCTTCAAGGTATCGAATGCGAAGTTCGAGAAGCGGCCGCCCCGCACGCGCTTGATGCCGATGCGCAATTCGCCATCGCGATCGTAGTCGGTCACGCCTACGCAGATCGAATACGAACGGCGCGTTTCTTCGCCATCGATATGCGTCTTGAGCGTCACGAACTGGCCCTGCGTGAAGCGAAACGCATCGCGCAGCGTGGGCGGCACCTCGAACGAAACGGTGACCGCATCGGCGGTTTCGGGCCGCACGTCACGGATGCGCAGCGGGTGGAATTGCGGAGTCGCCATGTTTTTCGGCTCGCTATCGGTTGATTC
>NZ_FCOE02000012.1 GCF_001544915.2 Caballeronia pedi
TGAGTCCCGTGCAATACAGAACTCAGGCCTCGGCTACCCGCTAGAATTTAACCGTCCAACTTCGTGGGGTCAGTTCACATGCGGGTTGGCGTTTTTTTTCATCCAATGAGTGAGTAGACTTGGATCGGAACGGATAGACGAATCAGGTACGAAGGCGATGGACGCGTCTCTGCAACGGATGCTGGAAACGATCGATGCCGACAAGGCGAAACTGGACGCGATGCGTCCGTTTTCGCATCGGGCTCTGGCTTCGCTGCATCGACGACTGCGGCGCGAATGGTGGAGGCCTGAAGCGCATGGAATCGAGCACGGTGCAGGGTCGTTTCGCGAGACTCAGGTCGTGCTCGACAGCATGACGATGGACGGCAAAGCGCTGCCGCAGCACTGCGAGAGCATGGGCCGTCCCGACGCGATGCGTTTTCTCGATGAGATCATCGCGACGAACGAGCCTCTGACCGCATGGCAGATCAGGAACATCCACAACGTGGTGCTGAAAGGCCGTGCCGGTGAAGAAGCCTGCCGCTATCGGCATGTGAACGTGGCGATAGCCGGCGCGCGTACGACTCCGCCGGATTTTCTCGATGTACCTGTCGAACTGGCTGCGCTCGTCGAGCGGCATGCGAGAGGAGGGATCATGCATCCTCTCGCGCGTGCGGCGGAACTTCATACTCGGTTCGTCAAAATCCATCCGTTCGTGGACGGAAACGGCAGAACGGGGCGCCTGCTTCTGAATGTCGAATTGATGAAATCCGGTTATCCCCCGGCCGTTATCCGGGACGAGGATCGCGCAGGCTATTGCGATTCGCTGGATGACGCTTGCGTGAGCGACGACTACACGGGCATTGTCCGGCTGATCGCCGGATCGGTTCAGCGGTCGCTGAACATCTATCTCGACGCGCTCAAAGCGTGCGGCTAACGCCGACAGATATCGCGCATCTGTTGGGTCGGGGGCGTCACGCGGCCTTCGCTCCACCCGGCCCGCAAGGACAATTTCGCATTTAATCAATCGCATAGAGCGATACGACGAATTGGCACGCCGCATGCAATGTTGGTTTGAAGCCAGCGTTGTCTTGCGCCGAACGGCGGGTACGGCATCGGGAGGCTTTGAAACACAGGGAGCCAACCCATGCCGCTCGCTCGACTGCTTCTCTGCTTTGTCCAGTGCACGTTCGCTGCGGCGATGCTGTTGCCCGTGATCGCGGGCGCCGCGAGCCTGCCAGCCGCATCGCAAAGTTATGAGGACTCCAGCCATTCGGCCACGCCTCACGCGCTGAGAAGCGGCATCGAACGTCTGCGCGCCGGGACGTGGTGGGAAGCCAACCGGAAGATCCGCCCGGAACTCGCGCAGGTCGGCGACCTGATGTTCCTCCTGCCGCTTGCCGACAAGAATCTCGAACCATCGTCGGATGCGATCGGCCGCGTGCAGCGCCTGCGCGAAGCGCTGCGCAGCCACCAGACGCGCGAACCCGCCGGCTGGTCCCGCCTCGTCGCGCAGGTGCGGGCAGAGCGCGTGAAAGCCGGCGATATGTCGGCCGTGCTGCTCGCCGATGCCCTCGTCAACGAAGTCCGCTACCGCGACGGAACCGACGGCAGCTACTACGCGCCGGCCCGGTTCTTTGTCGAAAGCGGCGTGTGCAAGGATTTCGCCGTCGCCAAGTATCTGCTGCTGCGCGACGCGGGTTTCGACATCGCGCGACTGCGTCTCGTGTCGCTCGCGCCGCGCTACAACAACACGCCGGACGACTGGCACGTCATCCTCGTCGTGCAGATCGACGGCGCGAGCGAACCGCTCGCACTCGATTCACCGAGCGCGCCGATCGCAAAGCGTGCAGATGATACGGATCACGAAACATCAGTTGTTTCTAACGGTCCGTCCGCGCTGCTCGGCGCGATCCTCGCCGGCCGCAAGCCCGCCGACGCAGTGCTGCGCGCGCCAACGGGACCGCTTGCCGCGCCGCTCAGCCTGTCGGGCCAGGCGCAGCGGCCGCTCGCGACCGTGTTCAACGAACAGGGCAGCCGTTCGTTCGAGCGCGCCGCGCCGGGCGCGCTCCGACGCGCGTCGGCGGCCGGGCGAAGCGCGAGCGCGATGTATGTCGACGAAATGGGCGATCCGTGGAAAGTCGACAGATCCGGAACGTTTCCGAAGTGGCGCGTTGCTGCTGATCAGGCGGATGCAGCGGGAAAAATGATCCGCGTGGCGGTGCGTTGACTGAAGCATGCGACGGAATTCTCTCCGCACTGCGGAGAGAATATTGAGCTGGACCCACCTCAAGACGCTGATGCATATCGACGATCCGCTCGAGCGCGACTATTACATCGAGCTTTGCCGGCTGGAGCAGTGGTCGTCGCGCCAGTTGCATGAACGGATCCAGTCCATGCTATTCGAGCGATCAAAACCGATCCGACGAATAGTTCGGCGCGACAGCCCGCTCTCCATGCTGCTCAACGCCCCCAGCGCAGCACGAGCGGATCGAGTCCGCGCGCGACTTTCAACAAGCCGTCGCGCACAGCAGGATGCATCGCCGCCAGCGGATGACGCACCGCATCCGAACGAATCACGCCGCCTTCCTTCATCAAAGTCTTGCACGCGGCGAGACCGCATTGCCGGTTCTCGTAGTTGATGAGCGGAAGCCATTGCTGATACAACTCCGCGGCCTTGCCGGTATCGCCCGCGAAATAGGCGTCGACGATCTTGCGGATGCCGTCCGGATAGCCGCCGCCGGTCATCGCGCCGGTCGCGCCTGCATCGAAGTCGGGCATCAGCGTGATGGCTTCTTCGCCGTCCCACGGACCGATGATCGCGTCGCCGCCGAGTTCGATCAGTTCGCGAAGCTTCGATGCCGCTTGCGCCGTTTCGATCTTGAAGTACGACACGTGTTCCACATCGCGCGCGAGCTTCGCGAGAAACGATGCCGAAAGCGGCGTGCCCGCGACGGGCGCGTCCTGAATCATGATCGGAATGTCGATCGCATCCGATACGTCGCGATAGAACTCGTGAATGCCGCGCTCGCCGACGCGAATCGTCGCGCCGTGATACGGCGGCATGATCATGACCATCGCGGCGCCCGCGTCCTGCGCCGCCCGGCTGCGCTCGGCACAGACGCGCGAGCTGAAATGCGTGGTCGTGACGATGACCGGCACGCGGCCCGCGACATGTTCGAGCACGGTGCGTTGCACGGTGTCGCGCTCGGCATCGGACAGCGCGAACTGCTCGGAGAAGTTCGCGAGTATGCAGATGCCGTGCGAACCGGCATCGATCATGAAATCGATCGCGCGCTTCTGGCCTTCGAGATCGAGGCGGCCCTGATCGTCGAAGATGGTCGGGGCGACGGGAAATACGCCGCGATAAACAGGTGCAGACATTGAAGTGTGTCTCCTTTGATATGTCTAAATCCGGTACAGCGCGCTCGCGTTGTCGAAAAAGAGCGCGAGGCGTTCTTCACGCGTGCGCTGCGCGACGATATTCTTGAAGCCCGTGAAAAGCTCATCGAGCGTGACGACGAGACTATCGACCGGAAAGTTGCTCGCGAACATGCACCGCTCGACGCCGAAGTTCTCGATCGCATCGCGCACGACGCGTCCGTTGCGCGCGACGCTCCAGCTTACACCCGCTTCGCCGATGCCCGATATCTTGAGCCATACGTTCGGCCATCGCGCGAGCGCATCGAGCGCGGCGCGCCATGCAGCGAGTGCTTCGTCGCTGCGATCCGCGGGCAGCCCCGTGTGATTCACGATGATCTTCATCTGCGGAAAGTCGCGCGCCAGTTCCGCCGCTTCGCCGAAATGCCACCACGGCGCCTGCAATTCGAACATCAGGCCGCTTTGTGCGAGCAATGCATAGCCACGTCGCCAGCGCGCGCACCGCATCGAGCCGGGCGCATCGAAATCCGCGCGATGCGCCGCGCGCGCAACGGTCTTCGGCTTGTGGCGCACGCTGCGCGCGAGCGGCATCTCGCGATAGGCGTCGATCACATCGGCGACATCGTCGCGATCGAGCCAGATCTGCGCGGCCATCGCGTTCGGCAGGCCGGTGCGTTCGTGCAACGCGGTGGCCCAGCGCGCTTCGCCGAGCGCGTCGCGCGGGTCCCATTCGCCCTCCATCATGACCGTCTTCACGACGCGGTGATTGCCCGCCTGCGCGAAGTAATCATCGGGCAGGAAGTTCCTGCAGATCGCCGCGTAGTCGCCATAGCGAAACGGAATGCGCGGCAGATCGCGCAGCCACGGATGATAGTTGCGCGTCACGTCCCAGAAGTGATGATGTGCATCGACGATGGGCAGGTCCGCGTCGTCGCCGCTTTCCAGGAAGCGTTCGCGCAAGGCTTCGATGCGCTCTTGCATCATGGCATCAGCTCAGACGGTCCTGCGCCATGCGCACGGCGATATCGAACGCTTTCTGCGTCGCGCCCACATCGGCACGACTCTGGCCGTGTATATCGAACGCGGTGCCGTGCGCGGGCGTCGTGACCGGCACGGGCAGGCCGCCGTGCACCGTGACGCCGCGCCAGAAGCCCATCAGCTTCATCGCGATCTGACCTTGGTCGTGATACATCGTGACCACGCCGTCGAAGACCTTCTGATCGCGCGCGCGCACGAAGATGGTGTCGGCGGGAAAGGGGCCTTGCGCGTCGTAACCCTGCGCGCGCGCCTGTTCGACGGCTGGCGCGATCACGTCGATTTCCTCGCGGCCGAACGCGCCGTTATCGCCGTTATGCGGATTGAAACCGCATACCGCGATGCGCGGCTCGTGCACGCCCGCGCGCTTCAATCCATCGTGAATCAGTTGCACCGCGCCGATGACGCGTTCCGGCGTGAGCTTCGCGCTCACATCCTTCAACGCGATATGCGAGGTCACGCGCGAGGTCCACAGCTCGTCGAGTACGTTGAACTCGCAGAACGCGCCGCTGTAATCGAGCTGGCGCGCGAACCATTCCATTTCGTCGTTCGTCTCCATGCCGGCCATATGCAGCGAGGTCTTGTTGACGGGCGCGAAGAGCATCGCCTGCGTGCGGTTCGCACGCGTCAGCGCGAGTGCCTGTTTGAAGGCTTCGAGGCTGTAGCGGCCGCCGCGCTCCGTCGCTGCGGCGCGTTCGTACGGCGCGTCGTCGGGCAGGCGGAAGTCGATGAGCGAAGGCACGTCGGTGTCGCGCGTGGCGGCGGATTCATCGTCTATTACGCGATACTCGAAGCGTTGCTGCGCGATCTCCATGCCGTGATCGAGCTCACGCCTGTCGCCGATGATGAGCAGATCCGCGCGCGCGCGATTTTCAGGCTTTGCGATGAGACGCGCGATGAGTTCGGGACCGATGCCGGCGGGATCGCCGAGAAGAACTGCAATGCGAGGTTTCATGTTCGTAGGGTCTGTTGGGTCTGTGATCAGCGTGTGCGGCGCAGATCGATTGCGATCGAACCGAAGATATACACCAGCGCGCACGCGCCGTAAAAGTGCAGCACCGCATCGAAGGAACCGGTGCGCTGAAGAATGAAGCCGGTGATGAGCGGAATCGAAATGCCGCCGACGCTGCCCGCGCAATTCATGCACGCACCGAGCAGACCGACGCGCCCGGGGCTTGCGAGCAGCGAAGGCAGGCTCCAGTAGAGGCTGCCCCACATCAGCAGGAACGATGCGCCGCACAGCACCGCGACCGCGACGACGGGCGACGTGATCGTCGGCAGCGCGGCGAACACGGCGAGCGTCGCCGCGCCCGATACGGCGATCATGCTCTTCACGACCTTGCCGCGCGAGAAGTTCATCGCGCACAGCGCATCGCACAGAAAGCCGCCCGACAGCGAGCCGAGCGCGCCCGCGAGAAAGATGAAGAAGGTCGCCGCGCCGATCTGCGACAGGCTCAGGCCCCGCGCCTGCGTCAGATAGCTCGGGCCCCACGTGAGCAGGCCGAAGAAGATCATCGCCCAGCTCATGCGGCCGACGCACATCGCGATGGTCGAGCGCAGCGGCAGCGGCGCATCGTCATGGACCGCGCGCGCGGCGCTGGACACGGACGGCGCGCCGTCGCGGATATGCGCGAGTTCCGCGCCGTTCACGCCCGGATGCTTCGCGGGATCGTCGCGCAGATAGCGCCATGCGAGCCAGCCACACGCGATCGTGGCAAGCCCCGCGACGACGAACGCGGTGCGCCACGAGCCGAACATGAGGATCAGATTCGAGATCGCGAGGCCGCCGATCGCCGCGCCGAGCGGCGAGCCCGCATCCATCAGCACCGCGCCGCGCGCGCGTTCGCTGCGCGACAGCCAGAGCGCGTTGAGCTTGCTGCCGGCGGGAAAGAGCGGCGCTTCCGCGCCGCCGAGACCGACGCGCAGAAACAGCATCGACAGGCCACCGGTGGCGGCTCCCATCAAGGTCTGAAAGAGACCCCACAACACTGTTGCGCCCGCAACGACCTTGCGCGGTCCCAGTTTGTCGATGAGCCAGCCGCCCGGAATCTGCAATAGCGCATACGACCAGAAGAAGCTCGAGAGCACGAGCCCCTGCATCGCGGGCGAGAGCGCGAACTCCTTCGCGATGGTGGGCATCGCGATGGAAAGCGAGATGCGGTCCACGAGGTTGATCAGCGTGATGAGGAACACCACGCCGAAGATGCGCCAGCGTACGCTCGTCGCGTGTGCGGATGCAGCGGCGTCGTGCGCCGCGGGTGATTCGATCCTGCTCTCCATGTCTGTCTCCTGAAATGTGCGGGCTGCATCGGCCCTGCATCATTGGGTCATTCGATGATGTCGAAATCGCTCAGATGCTTGTCGGACAGCGTGATGCCGAGGCCCGGCGTTTCATCGGAGAGTTGCAGATAACCGTTCTCCGGTTGCGGCTCGCCATCGAAGATGTAGTAGAAGAGTTCGTTGCCCACTTCCACATCGAACACGGGGAAGAACTCGGACATCGGGCTCGCGGTGCTCGCCATCGTCAGGTGATAGTTATGCATCTGGCCCGCATGCGGAATCACGGGCACGGACCAGGCTTCGGCCATTGCGTTGATCTTGCGCGCGGCGGTGATGCCGCCCACGCGGTTGGTGTCGTACTGGATCACGTCCACGGCGCGGCGTTCCAGCAGATCCTTGAAGCCGTAGCTCGTGAACTCGTGCTCGCCGCCGGAAATCGGCACGATGTTCATCTTCTTCAGCTCCTGATAGCCTTCGACGTCGTCGCCGATCACGGGCTCTTCGAGCCAGCGCGGATTGAATTCGGCAAGACGCGGCAGCATGCGGCGCGCGTATTCCAGCGTCCAGCCCATGTAGCATTCCAGCATGATGTCCACATCGTCGCCTGCGAGTTCGCGTAACAGGCGGACCTGTTCCAGATTCTTCGCCATGCCTTTCGGACCATCTTTCGGGCCATAGCCGAAGCGCATCTTCATCGCGGTGAAGCCCTGGTCGAGATAGCCCTGGGCTTCCGCGAGAAAGGCGTCGCGGTCGTCGTTGTTATAGAGCTTCGACGCATAGCACCAGATCTTCTCTTTCGTGCGGCCGCCGAGCAGCTTGAAGACGGGCTTTTTCACCGCCTTGCCCATGATGTCCCACAGCGCGATGTCCACTGCTGAGATCGCCGCCATGCCGATGCCCTTGCGGCCCCATGCGAGGGTGCGCCGATACATCTTTTGCCAGATGTATTCGTGATCGAACGGATCCTCGCCGATGGCGATCGGCGCGAGATATTCATCGACGATCTGCTTCGCGACGCGTGGCGCGAGCGCGCAATTGCCGATGCCGACCGTGCCGTCGTCACATTCGATCTCGACGACGAGCCAGCCGTGGAAACGGAACGAGCCCATCGCGTCGCCGCGTTCGTAGAGAACGTCGACGGCGTTGGTGCAGAAGTGCGATTGCGGCGGCACGACCTTGCCTTTCCATTCGAAAACGCGCGCGCGGACATGCTTGATCTTCATCTTCGGTGTCTCCGGTTCTATTCGGGTGGAGCCGCTGAAACGAGGGTTTGCGCGGCTGTATCGGGTAGCGCTAGTGTGCGAAACTCCGCGATAACTGACCATTGAATTATTTGCATCAGGCTATTTCCTGGAGTTATCGCTCGCATGATCTCGCCCGCCGCGACCATACGCAAACGCCTGCGCCTGCGTCATCTGCAATTGATGACCGCGCTTTCGGAAACCGAATCGCTCAGAAGCGCCGCCGACGAACTCGCGATGACGCAGCCCGCCGCGACCAAGGCGTTGAAGGAACTGGAGGACACCATCGGGGCGACGCTGTTCGTGCGTCATGCGCGCGGGATGGAGCCGACGATCTACGGCGAAGCGGTGATGCGTTACGCGCGCGTCGTCTTCGAGGATCTCGATGAGCTGCGCGAGGAACTGGCGGCGATCGAGGCGGGCGATATCGGCAAGGTACGCATCGGCGCGGTGATGGCGCCGGCGCCGGATCTGCTGACGAAGGTGATCGTGCAATTGAAGGAAGCGCATCCGCGCCTGCAGATCAGCGTGCAGATCGATACGAGCGATGTGCTCGTGCAGGCGTTGCAGCAGGATCAGCTGGATATCGTGGTGGGGCGCATTCCCTACGGCTTTTCCGCGCTCGATCTGACGTTCGAGACCTTGTCGGAAGAGGCGCTGGCGATCGTCGCGCGGCCGGATCATCCGGCGGTCGGCATGGCGGGGAAGCCGAAGCTTGCCGATCTCGCGAAGTATCCGTGGATCGTGCAGCCGCATCCGAGTCCGATGCGGCAGATCATCGATCAGACGTTTCGCGAATCGCGTGTTGCGCCGCCGGTGAGTACGGTCGAGACGTCTTCCATTCTCACCACGTTGTCGCTGTTGCGGGACTCGGACATGCTGGCGGTGTTGCCGAGCTCAGTCGCCGACTATTATTCCGCGCTCGATACGATCGCTTCGCTGCCCACGGCGTTGCGCGGGCGGCTCGCGCCTTATGGGTTGATTCTCAGGAAGAACCGGCGGATCAGTCCGGCGACGCAACTGGTCATCGATGCGATTCGACGGGCTTGAAGAATCGATACGCGGTGAATAGGCCCTGGCGTCGGCATGAACTTTCGCGTACCAAAAAATTTGCGCTTGACTGATATCGTGATATCGCGCAGCAGAGGCACCACGCTTAGCGCTTCAGGGTCTACTACTGATTTTCAAGGCGGCGGAGTCATTTATCGCATGCACAAGAGTGAATTGAAACCTGCTGATTTTGCCGGTATGACTATGTATGTAGACGCGAGTGCCGGCTTGCTCGTTTCCGAAGGCGTTTCTGGCTTTATCACTGGCATCGATGCGAAGGCAATGATTCCTTGGCTATTCAATCCTGCCCTATTCGCAAACTTAATCGGTGCAAGCACCAAAGCGTTTATGGTTCTGCGTGGCATGGGCGAGGGTCTTATCGATGGTGCTGGAATGGGGCTCATGCTCGGCTCGATCACGTACACCGGGCCATACACTGGATAGATAGGCTCGCTTGTCCACGCCCGCATTCGCGGGCGTTCTCTGCGGTCTGGCGAAAGCCGGCATTCACCGCCCGACCAACTCCCCATCCAAAGCATCATCCTTCGCCGAAGCATGATCCAGCGCGATATCCGGCCGCATGAAAAACGTCATCACGATCCCCACCGCGAGCAACCCGAGCGACCCCGCAAAAGGCAAGGTCCAGCTTCCAGTCCGATCGACGACGAACCCGAACACGATCGGCGAAAAGATCCCTGCGATAGCTGATCCCGCATTCACGAGCCCGCTCGCAATCCCGACGTGCTTCGGCGTAATGTCCATCGGCACGGCCCAGATCGGCCCGATGGTCATCTCCAGGAAGAAGAACGACAGGCTCAACGAAGCGGCCATGACCGGCAGCGACTTCACGACCATCACCGGCGCGAGAAACACGAGCGCACCGAGAAACGCGACGATGATCATGTTCCGCCGCGCCGAAACCACGCTTCCGGTGCGCTTGAGGATGCGATCCGAAATCACGCCGCCCGCGGTATTGCCGACGACACCCGACAGAAACACGCCCGCGGAAAACAGCGCCGAGCTCTTCAGGTCGAGACCGCGTCCATGCATGAAGAAGGTCGGCAGCCAGGTGAAGAAGAGCCAGCCGGTCCAGCCATAGCAGAAGTACACGACCATCGTCGGCGAGATGCGCTTGAGCAGGCGGCCCCAGGGCGTCGGCTCGCGGGTCTTGTCGACGGCGACCTTGTTCTCGGGCGGCAACTCCGCTTCCTCCTCGGCCGTCATGTGCCGATGCTTGCGCGGGTTATCGGCGAAGTACCACGCGTAGGCGATGACCCACACGGCCGTCAGCGCGCCGACGAGCACGAACGAAGCACGCCACGAAGCAAACGCGACCAGCAATGCGATCAAAGGCGGTGTGAGCGCGTTGCCGAGGCGCGAGAACGAATGCGTGAGCCCTTGCACGAAGCCGCGCTTGCTCGCCGGATACCAGTTGACCAGCGCGCGCGCCTGCGCGGGCAGCGCCGCGCCTTCGCCGACGCCGAGCAGCATGCGCGCGCAGAACAGCGAGACGACCCCGCCCGCGAAGCCCGTCGCGACCGACGCGACGATCCAGATCGACGCGCACAGCACGAGCGTCGTCTTGGCGCCGAAGCGGTCGCTGAACCATCCGCCGATGACCTGGCAGATCGCGTACGTATAAGCGAAAGCGCCGAACACGAGGCCGACATCGGTATTGGTGAGATGAAGGTCGTCGCGTATCAGACCTGCCGCAGCGGACAGGTTGACGCGATCGAGATACATGATGAACGACATCGCGCACATCAGCGCGAGAACGGAGCGGGTGACTCTGGGGCGTTGCAGCATCTCTGGTGTCTCCTCTGAGGCTCGTTGCGCTCTTGTTCGAGGACGGACCGCATGTCGATCCGGCGTCCCGCAGTCTCGCGAAATCAGCGATAGCCGTCTATTGAATTCGCCTCATGAGGTGATTACCGGCGGTTATGGCTTCCACCCCTCGCATTGGCGGACATGCAAACCGATTCATGCCGGACGTGATATCAATCGAGCCCGAAATATCAATAGACATGTGAATATTGGGCGGGCCAAATTCCTCTTGTTGCTTCCACCTTTATCGCTGTCGGCGGCACGGACGTGCGCTTCGCGTTCGATCAGGCTCAATCGAGACGGGAGCGCTTCATCAGGGTTCAATGAGGAAATGGCCATGGCAAGAATAGGAGTCGACGTAGGCGGCACGTTCACCGATCTGGTCCTCGAAAAAATGGACAAGAACGATCGATCGAGCGTGTTCGTCCACAAGGTCCCGAGCACGCCGCACGATCAGTCGGTGGGTGTGCTGCGCGGTGTGCTCGAGCTGTGTGAACTCGCAGGCGTAAAGCCCGCCGATGTATCGATGATCGTGCATGGCACGACCGTCGCCACCAATATCACCATCGAGCACAACGGCGCCGACGTCGGCATGCTGACGACGCGCGGCTTTCGGGACATCCTGCATATCGGCCGTCACAAGCGGCCGCATAACTTTTCGCTGCAGTTCGACGTGCCGTGGCAATCGCATCCGCTCGTGAAGCGCCGCAATCGCATCGCGATCACCGAGCGCGTCATGCCGCCGAACGGCGAGATCGCCGCGGAACTGGACGAGAACGAAGTGCTCGAAGCGGCGCACGTGTTCAAGGCGCGTGGCATCGAGTCCGTGATCGTGTGCTTCCTGTACTCGTTTCTCAACGATACGCACGAGCGCCGCGCCAAGGCGCTGGTCCAGTCGGTGCTGCCGGACGCGTACGTGTCGTGTTCGTCCGAAGTGGTGAACGTGATCCGCGAGTACGAGCGCTTTTCGACGACCGCGATGAACGCCTTCGTCGGACCGAAGACCGCGCTGTATCTGAACAACCTCGAAGGCAAGCTGCGCGACGCGGGCATCCACGCGCATCTGCGCATCATGCAGTCGAACGGCGGCGTGTCGACCGTCGAAATGTGTGCGCAGCGCCCTGTGTCGATCCTCATGTCGGGACTTGCCGGCGGTGTCATGGGCGGGCGCTGGGCAGGCGCGATGTCCGATGCGCGCGACGTGATCACGGTCGATATCGGCGGTACGTCGGCGGATTTCAGCACGATCCCCGATGGCCAGGTCAAGATCATGAATCCGCGCGATACCTATGTGGGCGCGTATCCGGTGCTCGCGCCGATGATCGACATGGCGACGATGGGCGCGGGCGGCGGATCGATCGCGTACATCGACGAGGGCGGCGCGTTTCGCGTGGGACCGCGCTCGGCGGGCGCCGATCCGGGCCCGGCCTGCTACGGGCGCGGCGGCTCGGAGCCTACGGTCACCGATGCACAGGTCGTGCTCGGCCGACTCGATCCCGACCAGTTTCTCGGCGGCGGCGTGAAGATCGATCCGGAGCTCGCGCATCGCGCGATCGAACAGAAGATCGCACGGCCGCTCGGCATGAGCGTGACGGAAGCGGCGCTCGGTATCATCCGCATTCTCAACTCCAACATGTCGCTCGCGATACGCGCGAATTCCGTCGCGAAGGGTTTCGATCCGCGTCGTTTCGCACTGCTTCCGTTTGGTGGAGCGGGGCCGCTGAACGGCGTCGCGCTCGCCGAAGCCGTCAGCGCGCGCGAAGTGATCGTGCCGCCCGCGCCGGGCATAACGGCCGCCATCGGCCTGCTCGTCACCGACATGCAGTACGAGTTCACGCGCTCGGTGATGACCGTGCTCGATAACGTTACCGAACAGGACATCGACAGGATCAACGGCGTGATCGACGACCTGACCGCGCAATGCCGTGTGCGCCTCGAAGCGGACGGCGTGCCGTCGCACCGCCAGCACTACGTGCGCGTGGCGGAATGCCGCTACCACGGTCAGGGCTTCGAGTTGCGCGCCGACATTCCCGACGGCGCCGTCAGCCTCAAGAACATCGGGCAGATCGAGGCGAACTTTCACGCGCAGCACAAGCGCGACTACGGCTGGGCTTTCGACGACGTCGACGTGGAGATCGTCACCTTGCGTGTGATCGGCGTGGCGAGTACGCCGGCCCTGCAGTGGCCGCCCTTGCCGACGGGTTCAGTGCGGCCCGACGACCGCGCGCTCATGTTCGTGCGCCGCACGACCTTCGACGACGGCGAGACCTACGACACACCGCGTTACGACCGCAGCCGCCTGCTGGCCGGCAATACGCTCGACGGTCCCGCGATCGTCGTGCAGCGCGACTCGACGACGCTCGTGCCGCCGGGTTATCGCGCGCGCGTCGTCGCGAACGGCAACATCCATATCAACCGTCTGGCGGCGTAAGAGGAGAGCAACCATGGAAAACGGACGCGTCGATCCCGTTACCTTGCAGGTGATGAGCGGAGCGCTGCACACGATCGCGGAAGAGATGGGGCACGTGCTGTACCGCATGTCGTTCTCGTCGATCATCCGCGAATCGCAGGACATCGGAGCCGGTCTCTTCGATCTGCACTTCAACACGCTGACCGAATCGGAAGGCTCGCCGCTGCATATCGGCTCGATTCCCGCGTATCTGCGCGGGATTTCGCGCTGCCTGCAGGGCGGCAAGTGGGAAGAGGGCGATGTGGTCATCCACAATCACCCCTACTACGGATCGAGCCATAGCCCGGATCTGTGCATCGTCGTGCCGGTGTTCTGGCGCGGCGAACTGGTGGCGTTCGCGGCCAACACGGCGCACCACGTCGATATCGGTGCGGCGACGCCCGGGCTCATCATCGACATTCCCGATGTGTACGCCGAAGGCATGCTCTTCGCGGGCATCAAGCTCTACGAGCAAGGCAGGCGCAACGACGGACTGTGGCAGTTCATCGGCTACAACAGCCGCACCGCGCGTCAGACGAAAGACGACATCGACGCGCAGATCGCCTCGGCGCAACTCGGCGCGCGGCGGATGCAGGAACTGCTCGACGAATACGGGCGCGACACGGTGTTCGGCGCCGCCAATCAGCTGATGGATTACACCGAAACGATGATGCGCAATCGCATCGCCGAGATTCCCGACGGCGATTACACCGCCGAGGGTTTTCTCGATGACGACGGGCTCAATCGCGACAAGCGTCTGCCGATCAGGGTGTGCGTGAAGGTGCGCGGCGACAGCGTCGAAGTCGATCTGACCGGCTCAGCGGATCAGGTGCCGACGGGCTTCAACGTGCCGTTCGAAGGATCGACCAAGCCCGCCTGCTACTGTGCGTTCCGCGCGCTGTTGACCGACACCGCGCTGATGGACGTGAAGCTGCCGCCGAACGAAGGATCGTTCCGGCCGATCAGCGTGACGGCGCCCGAAGGCTCGATCTTCAATCCGAAGTTCCCGGCAGCGGCCGAAGCGCGCTTCACGCAGTGCAACCGCATGATCGACCTGATCATCAAGGCGCTCTCGCCGGTGCTGCCGGAACGTACGACGGCCGGCAATTCGGCGACGCTGTCCTTCGCCGCGTACTCGGGCATTCGTCCGGCGGGCGATTACTGGGTGTTTCTCGAAGTGAACGAGGGCGCGTACGGCGGTCGGCCCGCATCGGATGGTCCCGACTGCATCGACAATCTGATGGCGAACACGCGCAATAACCCGATCGAGGACCTCGGCATGCATCTGCCGATGGTGTGCGACCGCTACGAGTTGCGCGACGACGTGCTGCCCGGTGCGGGGAAGTATCGCGGCGGCATCGGTGTCGTGAAGACGCAGCGCTTGCTGGAAGGCGGTACGGTCACGCACGAATCGGAACGTCATGAGGATGTGCCCTGGGGCGCGTTCGGCGGCGGCGAGGGACAGGTCGGCAAGGTGGAGATCGTCGGGCGCGACGGCGGCGTCAAGCCGATGCCCGCGAAGTTTTCCAACATCGCGCTCGAAGCAGGCGAGGCGATGGCGTACTACGCGCCGTGCGGCGGTGGTTATGGCGACCCGCTGGAAAGACCCGCGCAGCAGGTACTCGACGACGTGCTCGACGACTTCTGCACGATCGCCCACGCACGCGATGTCTACCGCGTCGTGATCAACTCCGATCTGACGCTCGATCTGCCGGCGACCGAGGCGCTGCGAGCCAAGACCCGTAGCTGACGCATCGAATGGCGGGCCGGGTTCTCCGGCCCGCAACCACTTTTCCCGCTTCCATTTTATGTCTGATATTGAGGAATCCATATCAGACATTCAGTCGTCGATACGATCCAAGGAGAGCCATGATGAAACGAGAAGACGCCGTATCGCAGAGATTCTGGGCGCCGCCATCCGTCGATGCCCGCGACGTAAGCCGCGCGAGCTGGACAGCCTTTTTCGCCTGGATTTGCGCGGTGTATGACTTCATCCTGTTCGGGACGTTGCTGCCCGAGATCGGTCGGCATTATCAGTGGAGCGAGGCGCAGCAGGCGCAGATTGCGACCCTGGTGGCGATCGGCTCGGCGATCGTGGCGTTTCTCGTCGGCCCGATCGTCGATCGCTTCGGGCGGCGCACCGGCATGATCACGACGGTTGCAGGCGCCGCGCTCTGCTCGGGGCTCACCGCGGCGGCGGGTAACGCGGGGCAGACCGTGCTCGTGCTCGTGCGTTCGCTGGCGGGGCTCGGCTACGCCGAGCAGACGGTCAATGCAACCTATCTGAACGAGATGTACGCGGCGCTCGATGACCCGCGCATGGACCGTCGCAAGGGCTTTTTCTTCAGCCTCGTGCAGGGCGGCTGGCCGATCGGCGCACTGATTGCCGCGGGCCTGACGGCAGTTCTGCTGCCTCTGATCGGCTGGCAGGGCTGCTTCATCTTCGCGGCATTCCCGGCCGTCGCCATTCTGTTCATGACCCGGCGGCTCAAGGAGAGCCCGCAGTTCCTGCTGCACCGGCGCATCGTCGAGACAGAGCGCGCCGGAGACACGGACGAGGCACGCGAACTCGCGCAGGCGCATGGCCTCGACCATACGAAGAGCGGCCGGGGAATCGGCGCGGCATTTCGTGGGCGGGCGCTGTGCTCGACGCTGGTTCTGGGTCTGAGCTTCATGCTCAACTGGTCGACGATCCAGGTCTTCAGCGTGCTCGGCACGACGGTCATCACCAAGGTTCACGCGTTGTCGTTCGAGAGTTCGCTCGTCGTGCTCGTGCTGTCGAACGTGGTGGGCTATCTGGGGTACGTCGCGCATGGGTTCATCGGCGATCGGCTGGGCAGGCGCAATACCATCGTCGCTGGATGGACGCTCGGTGCGCTCTCGTTTCTCGCGATGCTCTATGCGCCCAGCGACTTCTCGGTCGTCGTTGCGCTGTACAGCCTCGGGCTCTTCTTCCTGATCGGACCTATGCCGCAGCCCTGTTCTTCATCGGCGAAAGCTATCCGACGTCCATTCGCGCGACCGGTGGCGCGATCGTCACCGCGATGGGACCGATCGGCGCGGTCATCGCGAGCGCGGGCGTCACTGCGCTGCTCGAACACGGTGGCTCGTGGAAAGAGGGCGCGCTCTATTTCGGCGCGCTGCCGTGCTTCGCATCCGCGCTGCTGATGGTGTTCGCGCGCAAGAGCGGCGAGGTATCGGACAATTGAAACGCGCAAAGACAATCACAAGAATGGCCGCCGCGCTCATCGTGGCGTGGCAGGCGCAGGGGGCGCATGCGCAGTCGTCGGTCCAGCTGTACGGACTGGTCGATGCGTGGCTGGGCTCATCGAAAACGCTGGGCAGCGGGCAGGCATGGACGGTCGGCGGCGGTGGCATGTCGACATCGTACTGGGGCTTGCGCGGCACCGACGATCTGGGCGGCGGATGGCACGCGAAGTTCGTGCTGGAAGACTTCTTTCGCCCACAGAACGGGCGCGCGGGGAGCTTCGACGGCGAGCCGTTCTTCGGACGCAGTGCGGAGGTTTCGATCGGCGGTCCTTACGGATCGGTGCACCTCGGACGCATCGTCACGCCCTATTTCGTGACGGCGGTGCTGTCCAATCCGTTCATCGACTCTTACACGTTCTCGCCGACTGTATTGCAAACCTATCTGGGCGTGAACGGGCAGGGACTCATCGGCGGATATGCCTGGAACAACGCAGTGCTATATCGCACCCCGGTCCTTTCGGGCTTCAGCGCGGACGCGATCTATGCGCTCGGCAATCAACCGGGCAATGCGCACAAATGGGGAGGATCGGCCGGCTATGCAGGCGGCATTTTCTCCATAAGCGTCGCGTTCCAGAGCCAGCCCTTCGACACGACGCCGGGCGACCTCGATGCGATCGCGCCAGGCTATTCGAAGCAGACAGCCGTGATGGTCGGCGCGCTGTGCGATCTGAACGTGGTGCGCTTCTACGGTCAATATCAGCACCTGTCCAACGACATCAGCGGCGCGGACACGACGGTCAACGGTGTGCAGCTTGGCGTCGCCGTGCCGATCGGCGACGCCAAGGCGCTCGCGTCGTACATGTATTCGAAGTCCTCGGGCGCGTCACAGGCAAGCCGTAGCACGCTCGCGGTCGGCTTCGACTACAACGTGTCGCGACGAACGGACCTGTACGCCGCCGTGCTCGCGGATCGCGCGAGCACGCTGTCGTCGGGCCTTACCTACGGCGTGGGAATTCGCAGCCGGTTCTGATTCACGATGATCGATGCCGTCATGACCCGGGCGTGTCCCGGGCTTTTCCTGCTTGTTCGGAAGGCGGGTTATTAGTACCAAAATCGATATTAAACGAAGCTAAATATGAATTAGACGATCATTAATGGCGATCCTATAGTTTCTCTGCCGACACACAAGGCACGAGCGTCCCAGACTAACTTTCGGAGATTGAAGACATGAATGCAGGATTGAACGAAATGTTGGCGCAAGCCTTCGCAGAATCAACGAAGCTTTATCAGGAGCGTGGGTTTCAGCGGCGCGTGGGCTTTGGCAAGAAGCCCGCGCTGATCAACGTCGATCTCGCGAATGCCTGGACGCGGCCGGGCAATCCGTTCACGTGCGAGCACATCGATGACCAGATCATTCCGGGCGTGCAGCGTCTGCTCGCCGCATGCCGCGCGAATGGTCATCCGGTCATCCACGTGACGACGTGCTATCAGGTCACCGACCGCAAGAATCCGCACACCGACATGGGCCTGTGGCACAACAAGATTCCCGTCGACGTGGTCGCGCAATCGAACGAGGAGCTCTGGGCGATCGACTCGCGCATCGCGCCGATCGAAGGCGAGCAGGTGCTGATCAAGAAGCGCGCAAGCTCGTTTCACGGCACGTACCTCGCGGGCTTTCTGCGCGCGGCGGGCGTCGACACGATTCTCGTGACCGGCGTGACGGCTTCGGCCTGCGTACGCACGACGCTGTGCGACGGCCTCGCGGAAGGCTTTCGCACGATCGCGGTGCGCGAGTGCATCGGCGATCGCGTACCGGGTGCTGTCGAATGGAATCTGTTCGACATCGATGCGAAGTTCGCGGATGTCGAATCGGTCGATCGCTGTGTCGACTATCTTCAATCCGTGAAGGGCTGATTGTTGCGCGGGCCGCAGGCGGCCCGCAGCCACACGCCACATGCCGCGACGAACATCCGAAGGGTCATCGCTTCGCCATTTTTTCGCACATCTTTGGAGAGCGCAATGAACGAAGGTGCATTACCGGGCGCAGCATTCGCCGAGGACGCGGCTCCGCATTCCTCCGCGATGGTGAACGCCACCTATCGCCGCATTACGTGGCGGCTGATACCGTTTCTCTTCGTGTGCTACGTCGCGGCGTATCTGGATCGCATCAACATCGGCTTCGCGCAGATCCAGATGCGCAGCGATCTCGGCTTCAGCGATGCCGTGTATGGACTCGGAGCCGGCATCTTCTTCGCCGGGTACTTTCTTTTCGAGGTGCCGAGCAATCTCATTCTCGAGCGCATCGGCGCGCGAAAGACGCTGATTCGAATCATGCTGCTCTGGGGACTCACATCGGCGGGCATGATGTTCGTGAAGACGCCGACTGCGTTCTACATCATGCGTTTCATGCTCGGCGTCTTCGAGGCAGGATTCTTTCCGGGCATGATCTTCTACCTCACCTGCTGGTATCCGGCAGAGCGGCGCGGACGCGTGATGGCGCTCTTTCTCACCGCCGTCGCGATGGCGGGCGTGCTGGGCGGCCCGGTGTCGGGATGGGCCCTGAACCGTCTCGACGGTGTGCATGGGCTGCACGGCTGGCAATGGCTTTTTCTGGTGGAAGGACTGCCGTCGTGCGTGCTCGGCATCGCGGCGTTCTTCTATCTCGACGACAATCCGCGCGACGCGCGCTGGCTGAGCAACGCCGAAAAGGCCGTCGTGCTCGATCGGCTCGATCGCGAGCGCGATGCGTCATCCCTCTTCGAACGACACGGTTTCGGCGGCGCGTTGAAGAGCGCGCGCATCTATGCACTAGCCTTGGCCTGGTTCACCTTCATCTGCGGCGTGTACGCAATCAGCTTCTGGCTGCCCACGCTCATCCGCAACGCAGGCGTCACCGACGCCTACTCGATCGGCATGCTCTCCGCGATTCCGTACGGCGCGGCGGCGCTCACCATGGTGCTCGTGAGCCGTCACTCGGACCGCACGCGCGAGCGGCGTTGGCATACGGCTGGTTGCGCGCTGATTGGAGCGGTGGCGCTCTCGGCCATCGCCAGGACGGGTTCGGACCTGACACTCGCGCTCGTGTGCATCAGCGTCGCGACGGCGAGCATCTTCACGTTGCAGCCGCTGTTCTGGGCGATCGCCACCGATTTCCTCGGGGGCACGCGCGCGGCAGCGGGCACGATCGCGTTCATCAACAGTCTGGGCCTGCTCGGCGGATTCGCGAGCCCGAGCATGCTGGGCTTCGTCAAAACCGTGACGGGGAGCCTGAACAACGGGCTGTACGTGGTGTCGGCCTTGCTCGTGGCCGGAGCGTTGATCGCGCTTCGCTCGGCCGGGCGACCGGTAAGATAGAGCCCTTGCCCAGAGGATCATGACGCGACATGCGCATCGACGTTCACCACATCCGAGCCTTTCTGGCGGTCGCCGACGCGCTGCAGTTCAACGTGGCGGCCGAGCGGCTGCACATGACGCAGCCTGCATTGAGTCGCATCATCAAGGCGCTGGAGGAATCGGTGGGCGCGGCGCTGCTCGCGCGCACGACGCGGCGCGTCGAATTGACCGATGCGGGCCGCGTGTTCGCGGAGCATTGTCAGCTCGCGCTCACGCATATCGATCAGGCGATCACGCTCGCGCGACGCGCGGAGGCCGGCAATATCGGCCACTTGCGCATCGCTTACATGGACTTTGCGATCAACGGCGCGCTGCCCGCGATCATCGAGGCGTTCGGCAAGAAGTTTCCGTCGATCAATATCGATCTCGTGCACATGCCGAGCGCGATGCAGAAAGAGGCGATGCTCGATTCCACCATCGACGTCGGTTTCATGATCGGGCCGTTCGCGGCGCCCGGCGTTCAGACGCGCGTGTTCGGCCGGGAGCCGATGGTCGCGCTCTTGCCGAGCGCGCATCCGTTGGCGCAGAAAAAAGCGCTGAAGCTCACGGACCTCGCGAACGAGCGTTTCGTGCTCGGCACACCTCATTCGTGGGAAGCGTTCCGCCATCACTTCTTCTCGATCTGCCATCGCGCGGGCTTCGCTCCGATGATCGCTCAGGAGGCTTCGACGAGCGACGGCATCATCGGCCTGGTCGCTGCGAACACGGGAGTGAGCATTTATCCCGAGTGCATTCGCAACATTCAGCGCAATGGGTTGTGCATCCGTCCGCTCTCGGACCGGGACACCGCAATCGACATGGTCGTGTGCTGGCGCGGCGACACGCGCAACCCGTCCGTTGACACGTTCATTGCCGAATTGACGGTATCGAAATCCGAGGCTGGCGTGAAGTGAGGGCGCGTCAGAAGCCTTCGCGGGAACAGCGCTCCATTCAGCGAAAGCTCCTCAGACCGGCTTCCTCAGAAAACCCTGGTTGCCGCCATTCCGGTTCGGCGCGAAGCCGTTGGCCAGAAGCGTTTCGTCTGCGGTCTCGTAAAATACGCCGATCTGCATGATTTCTCGTGCCTGCTGCGCCGTTGCGATGGGGCGGCCAAATTCGCCGGCGATACGCACGAGTTGCCTGATCTGTTCGACGGAGCTCATCTTGCCCGTGCGAGTCTGATTCCAGAGAACGTCTTCGATGCCGCATCGCACGTGCAGGCCCAAGGCGATTCCGATCATATTCACCGGCAATACGTTCAGGACCGAACTTTCGACCGTTATCACCGCGCCGTCGGGTGCGGCCCGCAGGAAGTTGGCCAGGTTGTAGATATTCGCCTGATCCATCCCGCCGCTGATGGCGACCCAGTTCATCACTAGCGGACCTTTGTAGACGCCGCGACGAATCATCCGCTCGATGGTTTCGAAGCTATTGATGTTGTAGCACTGAAACTCGCTCTGGATGCCGGCTGCCGTCAGGCGTCGGATGTGCTCTTCGACCCAACTCGGATTCGACGGCACGATCATGTCCTTGTAAGTCGCGTACAGATGCGGAAATCCTCGCGAGACGCCCTTGAAGTCATCCAGACCGGCATGCTCCGTCACATTCATTTGCGTGGTGTTGACGGTCACGGTCACCTGGTCGGGCTTCGGATCGAGTTCGGCCAGCATGTGTCGTGTGTCGTCGCTCAGCCATTTGGCCGCTTCACCGTCCGATTCGGGAGCGAAGCTGATGGAGCCGCCGACCTGAATGACCATTTCAGGCACGCGGGCGCGCACGCCGGCAATCAGCTCGTTGAACATGGAGAGCCGTTTGCTGCCACGGCCGTCGGGTTCGCGCACATGCAGGTGCAGCACGGTGGCGCCGGCTTCATAGCAATCGACCGCCTTCTGAATCTGCTCCTCCATCGTGACAGGGATGTCTTCCGGGAAGTCGGAGGGAATCCAGCCAGGCGCGTAGGGAGCGGCTGTAATGATCAGGGGCTGTTGATTTTCGGGGTAAAGATGACCGTCGAGGAAATTCATGGTGGTGGACTTAAAAATCAAAAGTTGAAATGGTTGGCTTCAAGCTCGCCGTGGCGATTAAATTTGTATAACTAATCGATATGCATCATTTAATCTCTTCACTTCGAACGTGACGTTTCCGCCATGCTGCACCGCCTGCCGACGATGAACACGATGAACGGAAGAACAGCCAGCAGCGGCAGGCAATGCAAGGCGACCTTGAGGCCGACTGCGTCGGCAGCCGCGCCGGTCAGGAACGGGCCGGCCGCGAGACCCAGGATATTGTTGAAGAGCGTAAGCGTTGCGAATACCGAACCATGAATGGCTGATGACGTCGCGCTGGCAATGATCGGGCTGCATGTGCCGAACGAACTCGCAAGGAAGAACACCGCGAGCGCGAGCAGAACGAGTTGCAGGATGCCCTGTGGCACGAGAAACGCAATCGTCAGCAGCGTGCCGAGCGCGAGGCAGTAGGCAATCGCCATGTTCCATCGCTTGAGGGAAGAGCCCCCGCTGATCCGGTCCGTGATCACGCCGCACATGAGTTGCCCCACGCCGCTGACCAGCACGAGGCCGGCCGCCGTCAACGCCGCCTGACTGACCGACATGCCCCAGTATCGATTCAGATAGCTCGGCAGCCACACGAAGAGCGTTCCCTGGATGAATACCTGAAGCGCACATCCGAGATAGGCGCAGAACACCGATCGGTTCGGGAAGATACCTGCAATCAGTTCGCGCAATGTCAGCCTGGCGGAACCGTATGTGACCGGTTCGGCATCTTCCGGATGCGCGCGTGCGAGCCTTTTCTCCGTGACGACGCAGCAATAGACGATGAGCAGCACGAATCCGAAGATCGCCATGACACTCATGGACCAGCGCCAGCCGAAGTGTGTCGCGACGATACCGGAAAGCGAGACGCCGAGCACCGACCCGAACGCGGCTGCCGAAGTGAAGCCGCCGGCAATGCCGGAGCGCATGTGTTTCGGGAAGATGTTCACGAGTATCGCGATTCCGACGCTGCCATACGCCGCCTCGCCGACGCCCACGAAGAAGCGCGCGACGAGCATTTCCTGGTAGTTGCTGGCAATCGCGCATCCCAGTGTGGCGATGCTCCACAGCGCGACCATCAGTGCGATGCTTTTCACGCGCCCCCAGCGGTCGGCGAAGATGGAGAACGGCAGCGTCAGAACACCGACCGTGAGCGGCACGACACTGCTGATCGAACCGAGGTGCGTGTCGGACATTTGCCACTGGACTTTCAGAATCGGAAAGAGGGCATTCAGCGCCTGCCTCGACATGTAGTCGGAAAGCAGGAGGCAAAACATCAGCGCGAACACCACCCAGGCGTAGGGGCGGGCGCAAGCGCGAGTCGCTATGGTTGAGGCTGGCATTTCGTTGGTGGCCGACAGACTCACTGGTGTCTCCTCATGTGATTGACAAACTTCTTCACCACGATGGAAGACTATCACTGCATCTAATTTATGTCGACATTAAACGGATCGGGGTTAAACCTCATGTCGCGTGTCGAGCATTGAGGAAGCATAGGCGATCCGACAGTCGGCAGAGCCGGAACCGTCGGGCGGCAGCGAGAAGGGAGGGATTCACGCCCGGCGAGCAGCGGGCATGCGGGTGCGGCGAGCAGGCCGCTTCAAGAACTTGAAGGGATGCGGGAAATGCTCTGGCTGGCTCAGTCCAGCGAGGCTGCTGACGTCTTCTGCTTCTGCGACTTCCCGGCGCGGCGCGTCGGTGATACGGGCGCGATCGCCTGAACCGCGGCATCCCGCGCTTCGTCGAGACGCTGGGCAGCCAACGAAAGCAGCGTTTCACCGTCGCGGCCGACGATTGCCTTGTGCAACGCGCGCCAGCGCTTGAGCGAAACGCGAATGGACTGCGGGTCCGCCACCATGCTCAGCCGCAGATAACGCAGCGTGCGCAGCGAAATGGATTGCAGAATATCCACCAGAAGCCGGTTGCGGCAGAGATCGACCGTCGCGAAGTTCAGCAGGAAGCTTTCCACCGCGTAAGCGTCCGGCGATTCATCGGCTGCCTTGACAAGTCTCGGCAAGCGCTCAGACATGAGCGCTTCGAGTTCGGCCGGGCTCTCGTTGGCGACCTGTTCCAGCATGGTCAGATAGAGCACGCTGCGGACGCGGAAAATGTCACGAAGCTCGCTTTCATCAGGCGCGGTGACGATCGCACCTCGTCTCACCTGAAATTCGACCAGTCGGTCCCGCTCCAGGATGCGCAGCGCTTCGCGAACCGGGGCGCGGCTCACGTGAAGCACCTCGCTGATGTCCTTTTCGAGCAGGCGTTGTCCTGATTTGAGCAGATCGAGCGTGATGACACCGGCCAGGCGTGCCGCGATCTGCTCCGCTATCGGTGCGGACGCATACCCCGAGTCCTGCCCGCGAAGCACGGCGCGCTCGACAGCCAGCATCAATGGATTTTTCGGCGTCAGAAGTGCCGAAAGGTCGGGAACATTCTGCGTTTTGGGTCGGGCCATGACGAGTCGGGGCGATCCACGTCGGTTTTTAACACACCGATTCTAGAACGCGTCATGTCTAATGTCGACAAAAATATAACGAAGGCCATAGTGGTTATTCCGTGCAGACGCCGCAACCTCTTTCCGATAGCTTTACCGGTTGAATTTGACGACCTCGACATGGCTATCTTCGTTCGCAGCGCATCGCTGATCAAGTATTCCACCATCGCCCGTGCCGTCGGCATCGATCCGGTCTGCAAGGTGCGTGAAGCCGGGCTCGACCCGGTGTGTCTGAGCGCGCCCGATCTGCGCATTCCGGAATCCGGGCTCGCGAGCGTGTTCGAGGAATCGGCGCGATCGTCGGAGCTTCGATCGCTCGGCGTGCGCATCGGCGAAGCATGGCGGCTGTCGGACTTCGGCGCGGTGAGTCTCTATCTTCAGCATCAGCCGACGCTGCGGCATGTGCTCGAACAGATCGAGCAGTATCGTCACATGCTGAGCGATTCGGTTTCGATCCGCGTGGCCGACTTCGGCGAGATGTCGCTCGTGCATGTGGTGCTGGTCACTGGGCGGCCCGATCCCGGGCGCGATATCGTCGAGCTGACTGTCGGCGCGGTGTTCAATCTCATTCGCGGCATTCTGGGCGCGCAGTGGAAGGCGCGCGGCGTGTATTTCGCGCATGCCGCGCCTGAGAGCATGCGGTTTCATCGGCCATTTCTGGGGCCGAATGTCGAATTCGATTCCGAGTTCGACGCCATCGCGCTCACGCGCGAGGAACTGGATCGGCCCAATCCGCTCGGCGATGCCACGCTCGCACGCTACGCGAAAGAACTGCTCGATTTGCGGCTTCCCGCGCGAGCCGCATCGATAACTGACGAGGTGCGGCGCGCGCTCCATATTCTGCTGCCGCAAGGGCACGGCGCCATCGAACGCGTCGGACAGCGGCTCGGCTTCGCGCCCCGCACGCTGCAGCGGCAGTTGGAGCAGGCCGGACAGAGCTTCTCCGCACTCGTCAACGAGGTGCGCGGCGAACTGGCGATGCGATATCTCGGCAATCGCCGCCATGCGGTCTCGGACATCGCGATTCTCGTAGGCTTCTCCGAAGTCAGCGCGTTCTCGCGATGGTTCAGCGCAGAGTTCGGCAAACCGCCGACGCGCTGGAGAACCGAGTACCTTGCCGACAACGCGAAAGAAGCACACTGACGCACCGTGGTCACACGATTCCGTCCGCTTCGAGTTGCGTGATCTGCGCGTCGCTCATGTCGAGCAGCGACTGAAGCACTTCACGCGTGCCTTCGCCCAGCGACGGCGGCGCGCGCCGCACCGGCGGACGCGCGCCATCGAAGCGATACGGCGGCGAAAGCACCTGCATAGTGCCGGTTTCCGGATGAGGCACGTTCGTGACGAGACCGCGCCCAGTCGCCCGTTCCGACGACAACGCTTCATGCAGACCGAGCACTTCGCCACACGGAATGCTCGCCAGCTTCAGGCGCTCCAGCAACACGGCGCGTTTGCGCCGGGCAAGTTCGCGATCGATCTCGGGCAATAACGCCGACCGGTTTTGCGCCCGGGCTATGTTGGTGCGAAAGCGGTCGTCCTCGGCGAGGTCGGGTCGATCGATGACGTCGCAGCAGAACCGGACGAACTGCGCGTTGTTGCCGACAGTGATGACGAGTGCGCCGTCTTCCGCCTCGAAGACGCCATACGGAACGATCGACGGATGCGCATTGCCGTAGCGCAAAGGGTCTTTGCCTGTCATCAGCGCTTCGAGTCCGTAATACGACGTGATCATGAGCCCGCAATCGAATAGCGCCATTTCGATGTGCCGCCCGCGTCCCGTCTTCTGGCGTTCGAACAACGCCGCGAGCACCGCCTGTGCCGCGTACATGCCGGTGAACAGATCGACGGCGGCCACGCCGAACTTGAGCGGCGGCTGGCTGGCTTCGCCATTCAACGTCATCAGCCCGGCTTCGCCTTGCACGAGCAGGTCGTAGCCAGGACGTTCGGCTTCCGTTCCGGTCGGATCGTAGCCCGAGATCGAACAGTAGATGAGCGCCTCATTGTCCTGTTTCAGTTGCGCGTAGCCGAGCCCGAATTTATCGGCGCCGCCCTGCTTGAAGTTTTGCACCACGACATCGCACTGCCGCGCGAGCGCTCGCGCGATGTCCTGTCCTTCGCTGCTTTGCAGGTCGATCGTGACCGAGCGCTTGTTGCGGTTCGCGCTGTTGAAATAGGACGTCCCCGACGAACCGGCGCGCAAGCCCCAGTCTCGCGTGTCGTCGCCGCGTTGCGGATGCTCCACCTTGATCACCTCCGCGCCGAGATCGCCGAGCACCATGCCGCACCACGGGCCCGCCAACACGCGAGAAAGATCGAGTACGCGCACGCCAGCGAGCGGCAGCGCAGCAATATGATTCGACATCGAGATTCCTGAAGGAAAAGTTATCGGGACTGGCGTGATTCATCGGCTCGATAGCGCGCGCTATCGTCATTCGGTTTGCGGTTCGGGCACGCGATCTTCGGTGACGGCGGGCGCCACGTCGCGCTCGGCCGCGGCGATACGCGCAACGTCCCGGTCATAACTGCGCATCGCGACGACGAAGAACACTGCCGCCACCAGACTGAACAGCGGCGTGAGCGCGAGCGCGTGCTGCAGGCCCCAGCGATCGGACAGGATGCCGGCCAGAAACGGTCCGACGGCCAGCCCGAACATGTTCTGGAACAGGGACAGCACGGCGGCGCCCGTCGAGCGCATGCCGGGATGAATGACGTCCATCGCGACGCCGGCCACCACGCCGACCGTGCAGTTCATGAAGAACGCGCCCACGACGATCCATCTGAACTGCACATCGCCCGTGTAATGTCCGCCGAACGCGGTGATGAAGATCACGGATGTCGTCACGCAAAGCACCGACAACGCCGGCAGCTTGTTGCGCGGCTTGCGTTGCGCCGCGCGTCCCACCGCGATGCCCCAGAACGTGCAACTCAACGCGCCGATCAGCACGACCGCCGCCGCCGCTCTGGACGCCGACTCTGCGCTCATGGCGTGATAACGGTTGAGATAGCTGGGCAGCCACGACCAGATGGCGGACACCGTGATCAGTTGCGCCGCCGCGCCCGCGCAGACGAACAGCAAGGTCGGCGTGCGCGCCAGCGTGCCGAAGATATGGCTGAGCGTTTCACCCAGCCGTTGCGGCGCGCGGCTCGTATCCGATGTCAGCGGCACGGAGTCGTAGTCGCGCACGCGCAGGTAGATGAGCGCGAGCACGAGTCCGGGCACACCCACGACGCCGAACGCAGCCTTCCAGCCCCAGTGCGCCGCAATGATGCCGCCGAGGAACACGCCCAGCACCGAGCCCAGCGACGGCGCCGCGAAGAACGCACCGAGCGCCGCGCTTCGCAGTCGCCGCGGAAACAACGTCGAGATGAGCGCCGCGCCGACCGAGCCGTAGCCCGTTTCCCCGAGGCCCACGACCGCGCGCGCCGCGAACAACTGGCCGTAGTTGCCGGTGAACATGCACGATATCGTCGCGAGGCTCCACGCGATCGCCATCACGATGATGCTTTTCACGCGCCCCTTCCGGTCGGCGATGAGCGCGACGGGAATGCCGCCTGCCGCCACCACGATCGAGACGATCGACACCAGCGAGCCGAGTTGCTTGTCGCTGAGACCCCATTCGCTCTTGATGTGCGGGAAGAGCGAAACGATCACCTGTCGATCGATGAAGTCGAACAACATGAGCGCGAAGGTCATCGCGAAGGCAAACCATGCTTGCCGCCGGCCTGTCACGTAGCCGTCGTGTTGGCTGGCCGAAAGCGCATCGGGAATCACGTTCATGCTTGCTTGTCTCCTGGAATTTTTTTTATCGGCGTTCAGAACGGCCGGTCGCCGCGAACGGTGGCGCGCTCCATGCGACGCGGCGCCGGCCAGTAATCGCTCACCGCGTAGTGCTGGGTCGCCATGTTGTCCCAGATCGCCAGGCTATTCGGCTCCCAGCGAAAGCGCACCTGATACTCCGGAATGGCCGCCTGACTGATCAGATAGTTGAGAAGCAGGCTCGCGCCCGGCGTCTTGTCCTGTCCGAAGCGCACATTCGCGGGCGTGTGATAGTTGATGAAGTGAGTCGAGAACGGCCCCACGTACAGGACCTTTTCGCCTGTCTCCGGATGCGTCCGGACCACCGGATGATCCACCAGCGGGTTCTTCCTGACCAGTTCCTCGCGCTCCTCGGCCGTCAGGATCGCGCCGAACGAATGCTCGATGCCGTGCTTGGCGCGCAAGTCCGCGATCTTCGTCTTGATCTCTTCCGGCAGGCTGTTGTAGGCCTCCACCATGTTCACCCAGATGGTGTCGCCGCCGACTTCGGGACACGAGATGCAGCGCAATACCGCGGCTCCGGGCGGATTGGCGCGCCATGAGGCGTCGCTGTGATACGTGTTCTCGAAGTGATCGCGCTTCTCGCTCTTGTAGATCTCGATCAGGCCGGGATAGCCGGGCACCGTGTTGGCGACGGGATGATCTTCGAGATCGCCGAAACAGCGCGCGAAGGCGACATGGTCGGCGCGCGAAATCTCCTGATCGCGAAAGAACAGCACGCGATGTTTCAGCAGCAGCGCCTTGATCTCGGCGAACAATGATTCGCTTCGGGCGACGTCCGCGACGTTCACGTCCGTGAGTTCGGCCCCGATCGAGCATGTAAGCGGTTTGATTCGCATGGTTGCGCTTTCCTTGAAATCATGAGGTCGGTGAAATCGTTACGGGTTCGATTGTCTTGACGACGCGATTCGCGCGCTTGACTGATCGCGTCACGGTTTGTCATTCGGAATGCGCGTGCGACGGGCTTCCGCGTTTACCCGCAGTGTCAGCAAATGCCAAGCAGGTGGCTCGATCTGTCAAGTCGGCTGTCCGGGACAAAACTAGACTGGCCCGGTGGATTGCTTCATTCGGAAGCAATGGAATCAGACGATCAGGCGTTTGCCTGTTTGGCGAGGACGGCAATGACGAGTACACGCGAAGTGGTGGTTCTGGGTGCGGCACGCTCTGCAATCGGAGCATTCGGCGGGTCTCTTTCCGATCTCGAACCGGCGGAGCTCGCGGGCATCGTCATGAAAGAAGCGGTGACGCGCTCGGGCGTCGACCCGCAGACGATCAACTACGTGACGGTCGGCAACACGATTCCCACCGAGAGCCGCTTTGCCTACGTGGCGCGCGTGGCGGCAGTGCGCGCCGGCCTGCCGATGCAATCGGTGGCGATGTCCGTGAACCGGCTGTGTTCCTCGGGGCTGCAAGGCATCGTCACGACCGCGCAGAACATCCTTCTCGGCGATTGCGACTATGGGGTCGGCGGAGGCGTCGAGGTGATGAGCCGCAGTGGACATCTGCTGGCCACGATGCGTAACGGCGTGCGCATGGGCGACGCCGTGCTCACCGACATGATGATCGCGACGCTGACCGATCCGTTCGGTGTCGGGCACATGGGCGTGACGGCGGAGAACCTCGCGCGCAAGTGGAACATCACGCGCGAACAGCAGGATGCGCTCGCCGTGGAATCGCATCGCAGAGCGGCGTACGCGATTGCCGAGGGACGCTTCAGATCGCAGATCGTCCCGATCGTGAAAGAGACGCGCAAGGGCGAGGTCGTGTTCGACACCGACGAACACGTCAAGCCCGCGACGACGATGGAGTCGCTCGCCAGGCTCACGCCCGCGTTCAGGAAAGGCGGCACGGTGACCGCCGGGAACGCTTCCGGCATCAACGACGGCGCTGCGTTCTTCGTGCTCGCCGACGCAGCCGTCGCGACGGCTGCAGGACACAAGCCGATCGCGCGGCTCGTGTCGTACGCAGTCGCGGGCGTGTCCAACGAGATCATGGGCGAGGGCCCGATTCCCGCCACGAAACTCGCGCTTCGGAAGGGCAACCTGACCCTCGATCAGATGGACGTGATCGAAAGCAACGAAGCGTTCGCGGCGCAGGCGATCGCGGTCGAACGAGGCCTCGAACTCGACCGGCAGAAGACCAATCCGAACGGCGGCGCGATAGCGCTGGGGCATCCGATCGGCTGTTCAGGCGCTTTTCTCGCGACCAAGGCGATCTACGAATTGCAGCGCATCGCGGGCCGATACGCGCTCGTGACGATGTGCGTCGGAGGCGGTCAGGGCATCGCCGCGGTGTTCGAGAGGCTGTAAAGTCGCGGGTTTTTCGTGATTGTTGTCGACTTTAATATTTTTGGCTGATAGACTGAGTTCAACATGATGCTGCGTGTCCTCGCGCGCCGATCCTCGACGTCGCCGGGGCACGCATGGGAATCGTGGTTGAACAGCCGCGCAGATCACATCAATAACGATTCGGTATGCACAATAAATAACGAGCGGAGACGAAATGAGGAAAGCACGACTTGCGATTGCTGTGATGGCGCCATTGGCGTGTGCACCTGCATTCGCGCAAAGTTCGGTCACGTTATATGGAATCGTCGATACAGGCGTCGAATATCTGACGCACGCGACGCCGACCGGCGGATCGGTTGCGCGCATGCCGGTGATCGGCGGCGGAGACCTGCCTTCGCGATGGGGTCTGAAGGGATCGGAAGATCTGGGCCGAGGACTGAAAGCGATTTTCACGCTGGAAAATGGCTTCTCTCTCTCCAACGGCGCGCTGCAGCAAGCCGGTCGTCTATTCGGGCGTCAGGCTTATGTCGGCTTGAAGAACGGCTGGGGACAGCTTACCTTCGGGCGCCAGTACAGCATGCAGACATGGGCGATGTCCGACGCGAACATCGTCGGTCCGGCCGGCATCGGGAGTCTGGGATCGCTCGACAGCGCGTTGCTGGCCGACCGGTTCGACAATGCCGTCGCCTATATGGGCACGTTCTACGGATTCACCATCGGCGCAAGCTATTCATTCGGCCGCGATGCATCGACGGCCGGCAATTGCGGCGGTCAGGTTGCAGGCGACTTCGTGGCCTGCCGCGGCTTGTCCGCCATGATCAAGTACGACGCGAGCAACTGGGGCGTCGCGACGTCCTTCGAAGAGCTGAGGGGCGGGCAGGGCTCCGCGCCGAATACGGTCGTGCCGGGCGCGCCCGGTGTCGCGTTCACGAACTCCGGCGATACCGATCGCCGCTATCAGGTGAACGGTCATCTCACCGTCGGACCGGTGCGTTTGGGCATGGGCTGGATACATCGCCTCCTGCACGGCGACGTGCGTTCGGTCAAGACGGATGTCGAATACCTCGGCGCGTCGGTTCTTTATGGCGCGTGGCAGTTCGACGCCCAGCTTTCGCACATCGGCAACGCCGCCGACGACGCCGATGGCACGCTCGGCATGCTCAGGGCGAACTACTTCCTGAGCAAGCGCACGTCGGTGTACGGCGTCGCGGGGTATATGAAAAATCATGGCAAGGGCGCGATCTACTCGGTATCGGCGGGCACCGCTGTTCCTGCCGCGCCGTTCGGAGGCTCGAATCAGATGGGCTTCGAACTCGGCATTCGTCAGATGTTCTGACGATCCCTACATCGCTTCGCACCATCCCGGAATCATTCACCAAGGAAAGTTGAACATGGCAAAAGCGATTCGCTTTGATGAAATCGGTGGCCCCGAGGTCCTTCGTCTCGAAACCGTTGCGGTCGGCGAACCCGGCCCTGGCGAGGCGCGCGTGCGTCACACCTTCGTGGCGGTGAATTTCATCGACATCTATTTCCGCACGGGGCAATATCCGCTTGCGCTGCCCAATGGCCTCGGCTCCGATGCGGTAGGCGTGGTCGAAGCCGTCGGCGATGGCGTCGAAGATATCAAGGTGGGCGACCGCGTCGGCTATCTGCTGGGGCCGCAGGGCGCTTATTCGGACGTCCGCGTGATGCCCGCTGCAGTGCTGATTCCCTTGCCCGATGGCATCAGCGACAAAACGGCCGCGACGCTGATCATGAAGGGCATGACTGCGCAGTACCTGTTTCGCCAGGTCTACCCGCTCAAGGGTCACGAGACCATTCTGTATCACGCTGCCGCGGGCGGGGTCGGACTCATCGCCTGTCAGTGGGCGCGCGCGTTGGGCGTCACGATGATCGGCACGGTCAGCTCGGATGCAAAGGCCGAAGTGGCAAGGGCGAATGGCTGCACGCATACCATCGTGACGTCGCGGGAAAACATCGCCGAGCGCGTGCGCGAGCTCACCGATGGCAAGGGCGTCGAAGTGGTATTCGATTCGGTGGGCAAGGACACGCTGGAGGCGTCGCTGGACAGCCTGCAGGTGCGCGGCACCCTGGTAAGCAATGGCACGTCGTCCGGTCCCGTGCAGATCGACACGCGCGTACTGGCTCGCAAGGGATCGCTCTGGGTGACGCGTCCCGCGATGGTGCATTACGCGACGCCGCGCTCGCACATGCTGTCGATGGCTCGCGAGCTTTTCGATCTCGTGCTGGCCGGCAAGATCAAGAGCGAACCCGGACAGATGTTCGCGCTCGATCAAGCCGCCGATGCACATCGCGCGCTCGAATCGCGCAAGACGGTGGGTTCCACGGTGCTCGTGCCGTGACGGCGCAGACAGACATCATATCGGCGACCGTGCTCATCGTTCCGGGCTTGCGCGAACACGTGGCGGACCATTGGCAGACGCTGCTCGCGCGGAAGCTGCCGCGCGTGCGAAGCGTCGCGCCGCTCGAGCATGACAAGCTTAGTTGCGCTGAACGCGTTGCTGCGATCGATCGAGCGCTGGCATCGATCGACGGTCCGGTCATCGTCGTCGCGCACAGTGCGGGCGTGATGATGCTCGCGCATTGGGCGAGCCGCTGCAAATCGCGGGCGATTCACGGTGCGTTGCTCGCGGCGCCAGCCGATCTCGAAACGCCCATGCCGCCCGGCTATCCGACGATCGACGCATTGGACGCACACGGATGGTTGCCGGTTCCGCGTGACGTCCTGCCATTTCCGAGCATCGTCGCGGGCAGCAGCAACGACCCTTTGACGGGGCTGGATCGCGCCCGCGAATTTGCGCGGTCGTGGGGAAGCCGCTTCGTCGAGCTCGGCGATGTCGGTCATCTGAATCCTGCGTCGGGTCATGGCGAATGGCCCATGGCCGAGGAATTCATCAGCCAGCTTGCCACGCCGCGCTAGCGTCACGCGCCGTGCCGCATCGTCCACGTCCGCTCGCCACGGCGGACGCAATCAACCCCTTTGCGCTGTCTACCTGTCGCAAGGGAATCTGCCTCTCACCTGAAAATCAACATGAATTTTCTCGACGGTCATCTCTTTCCCGAAAACCAGCAACCGCTGATCATCACGGCCGCGCCGTATGCGCCCGGTTGGTTGCCCGGCGACTTCCCCGAAGACATTCCGGTCACGATGGACGACCAGATTCAGAAAGCGGTGGACTGCTACAACGCGGGCGCCACCGTATTGCATCTGCACGTGCGCGAACTGGACGGCAAGGGCAGCAAGCGGCTGTCCATGTTCAATCAGTTGATCGCAGGCGTGCGCAAGGCAGTGCCCGAAATGATCATCCAGGTCGGCGGTTCGATTTCGTTCGCGCCCGAGGATGAAGGGCAGGCCGCCAAATGGCTGTCCGACGATACGCGCCACATGCTGGCCGAACTCGAACCGAAGCCGGATCAGGTGACAGTGACAGTGAATACGTCGCAGATGAACGTCACCGATCAGGCCGAAGACGCGGACTTCAAAGGCACGTCGCGCGAGCAGCCCGCGCTGTTCAATGCGTACAAGGAAATGACCGTTCCCGCGCAGCCCGGATGGGTCGAGGAACACGTGCGGCGTCTGACGGCCAAGGGCATCCAGAGTGCCTTCCAGTGCTACAACCTCAACAGTTTCGAGTCGGTCGAGCGACTGATGCGACGCGGCTTCTACAAAGGCCCGCTGGTGATGAACTGGGTCGCGATTGCCGGCGGCATGGATACGCCGAACGTCTACAGCCTCGCCAACTTCATTCGTGCGGTTCCCGATGGCGCGGTGGTCACGGTGGAAAGCAACGTGCGCAACGTGTTGCCGGTGAACATGTGGGGCATCTCCATGGGCTTGCATGTGCGCTGCGGTACGGAAGATTGCCTCTGGAATCAGTCGCGCACGGAGAAGATGAGTACCGTGAAGCAGATCGAGCAACTGGTGCGCATGTCGCGGGAATTCGGCCGTGAGATCGCGACGGCGCGGCAGGCGCGCGAGATCTCGCGCATCGGCGTGTTCTACGAAACCGTTGAAGAATCCCTGCAAGCCAACGGTTTCGCGCCGAATCGCAACGGCGGCAATCAGGGGTTCCTGCGCAAAACCGCCTGAGGCCGCGAGCGAAATAGAAAGAACACGGCCAGCGGTATCCGATGAATTAACCGGATACGCTGGCCGCGTTGCTGTTCAGGACGCGCCGCGACGCTTCAATAAGGCCTTTCACCGATGATGCCCGCGCGTTCCATCTTGCGAGGAGCCGGCCAGTAGTCCATGACTGCGTAGTGTTGAGTGGAGCGATTGTCCCAGACGGCGATGCTGTTCGGCTTCCATCTGAAGCGTACCTGATACTCGGGGATCAGCGCCTGGCTTTGCAGATAGTTGAGCAGAAGGCTCGCGCCCGGTGTCTTGTCGAGGCCGTAGCGGACATTCTCGGGCGTATGGAAGTTGACGAAGTGCGTCGTGAAACTTCCCACGTACAGGACTTTCTCGCCGGTTTCCGGGTGCGTGCGCACGACGGGATGCTCCACGTCCGGATTTTGCGCAGCGAGCTTCCTGCGTTCGTCGGGATCCATCGCGGCACCGAACGAATGCTCGATGCTGCTCTTCGCCCGAAGGCCCGCGATGCGATGCTTGATCTCTTCCGGCAACTGCCTGTAGGCCTCGACCATATTGACCCAGATCGTGTCGCCGCCTGTTTCTGGACATTCGATGCAGCGAAGCACGGCGCCCATGGAAGGCTCCGGCCGCCACAGACCGTCGGTGTGAAAGTTGTTTTCGTAGGGGTTTTTCGCATCCGATCGATAAATCCGCACGAGCCCCGGATGCTCCGGATCGCTTCCCGCAACCGGATGATCTTCGAGATCGCCGAACTTGCGGGCGAACGCGACATGTTCCTCGCGGGAGATGTTCTGGTCGCGGAAGAAGAGCACGCGATGCTGCAGCAACAGCGCCTTGATCTCCGCAAACAAGGACGCATCGCGCGATGCGTCGCCCAGGCTGACGCCTGACAGTTCAGCGCCGATGCAGGCGGTGAGCTTTTCAATCTTGATCATCTGCATGTCTCCTAGTTTTCTGACGGCGTTTCCATCATAGACGCTCACGTTATTCATGTCGACATAAATAACGTAGCAACATGGAGGACTATGCCACCACGCGCTCCAGGGCGATCGCAATGCCTTGCCCGACGCCGATGCACATCGTGCAAAGCGCGTAACGGGCGCGGGATCGTTCGAGCTGATACGTCGCCGTCGCGATGAGCCGCGCGCCGCTCATGCCGAGCGGATGGCCCAGCGCGATGGCGCCGCCGTTCGGATTCACGCGTTCGTCGTCGGGTTGCAGTCCGAGCATGCGCAGCACGGCGATGCCTTGCGAAGCGAATGCCTCGTTCAATTCGATGACGCCGAAGTCGGCCATCTCCATGCCGAGCCTCGCGAGCAGCTTGCGCGTGGCGGGCGCCGGTCCGATGCCCATGATGCGCGGCGCGACACCCGCCGTTGCCATGCCGAGAACGCGCGCCTTCGGCCGCAGTCCATGACGCGCTGCCGCGGCTTGACTGGCGAGCAGCAAGGCCGCTGCGCCGTCGTTGACGCCCGACGCATTGCCCGCGGTGACGGTGCCGTCAGGCCGGACCACGCCTTTCAGACGGCCGAGCGCCTCAAGGCTCGTTTGCCGCGGATGCTCGTCCTTGTCCACCACGAGCGCTTCGCCCTTCCTTTGCGCGATCGCCACGGGCTCGATTTCCGTTACGAAGACGCCGTCGCGCTGTGCGCGCAGTGCCTTCTCCTGACTTCGAAGCGCGAACAGATCCTGTTCGTGCCGGCTGACGCCGAACTCCTGCGCGACGTTCTCGGCTGTTTCAGGCATCGAGTCGATGCCGTATTGCTCGCGCAGAAGCGGATTGACGAGACGCCAACCGATCGTGGTGTCGTAGATCTGGGCGTCGCGTGAGAACGGCGTCGCGGCCTTGGGCACGATGAACGGCGCGCGGCTCATGCTCTCCACGCCGCCGGCGATGATCAGCTCCGCTTCCGAGCACGCGATGGCCCGCGCGGCCGTGCCAACGGCATCCATGCCCGAGCCGCACAGCCGGTTGATCGTCGCGCCTGGCGCCGAGTCCGGCAAGCCGGCGAGCAGCGCGCTCATGCGCGCGACGTTACGGTTGTCTTCGCCGGCCTGGTTCGCGCAGCCGTACAGGACATCGTCGAGCGCATGCCAGTCGACATCGGCGTTGCGCCGCATGAGCGCGCGAAGTGGAATTGCACCGAGATCGTCCGTGCGCACGGACGAAAGCGCGCCGCCATAGCGCCCGATGGGTGTGCGAACGGCGTCGCAAATGAATACGTCTTGCATGAGTTTCCTTGTATCGACAGACTTGAGCGTTACGCAGCGACTGCGGGTCGCGGCGCGAAATCGAATGCCTTGGCGAAGGCGTCGACGAGATGTTCGCCGATGGGAAGCGCCGAGGTCGCGGCAGGGGACGGGGCATTGCAGACATGCAGGCTTCGCTTCGAAGGACGAATCAGGAAGTCATGAATCAATGCGCCTCTTGATGACACGGCCTGCGCACGAACGCCCGCGGGATAAGGTTCGAGGTCTTCGAGCGTAAGCTCGGGACAATACTTGCGGCACTGCGCGAGATAGCCGCGCTTCCAGAGCGAATTGCGCATCTCCGAGATGCCCGACGGACCGTAGGTCCTGAGCATCTTCCAGAATCCGCCGAAGGACGCCATCTCGGCGAGATCGGAGACGTCGATGTCGCGCCAGCGATAGCCTTCGCGCGCCATCGCGAGCACCGCGTTCGGGCCCACGGTCACGTAGCCGCCGATCATGCGCGTCAGGTGCACGCCGAGGAACGGCAGCGCGGGGTCTGGCACCGGATACACGAGATGCCGCACGATATCGTTCTTCGATGCGGGCAGCCGGTAGTACTCGCCGCGAAACGGCACGATGCGGAAGTCGACGTCGAGCTTGCACATGCGCGCGAGGCGATCGGCCATGAGGCCCGCGCAGACGATCGCGTGCTTCGCGCGAAAGCGTCCGCTCGCGGTCGTCACGACGACGCCGTCGTCATCCTCGCTCATGCCGACGACTCGCTGGCCGAGCATGATCTCGACGCCGTTCTCCTGCGCGACGCGCGCCATGACCCGCGTGATGGCGGGATAATCGGCGATGCCGCTCGACGCGACGCGTATCGCCGCTTCGCCCACGATGCGCGGCTCCTCGCGCGTCAGTTCGTTCTGGTCGAGCCATTGCGGCTCCAACTGATTCTGGCGGCATCGTTCGAACAGATCCTTGAGCCGTTCGACTTCGATCCTGTTCGTCGCGACGATGAGCTTGCCGCACTGCTCGAAGCGGATGTCGTGGCGGCGCGAAAACGCATAGGTCGCGGCAGCGCCGCGACGGCAGAACTCCGCCTTCAGACTGCCGGGCGCGTAATAGACGCCAGCGTGGATCACGCCGCTGTTATGGCCGGACTGATGCACGGCGAGCGCGTCCTCCTTTTCGAGCACAATCACCTTGAGCGCGGGATAGCGCTGCGTGAGCTGCATCGCGGTGGACGCGCCGATGATGCCGCCGCCGATCACGATCACGTCCGCGTCGGCATCGCGGAAGGAGACGCGGGCGGTCATTGGGCAAAGGTCCCGCGCTGGCGCATCAATTCACGATGCAGTTGCGGATGCCTCTCGAACGGCGCGCGTCCATGCAGCCAGAAATAGTTATTGGCGACGATCAGCTCGCCCACGGGCAACGAGATTTCGCGCGTCGCGGCTGACGTTTCCATCGAATTCGACATGGCATGCAGGAAGCGCGCCTCGGCGAGCGTGCGCGGCTGCACGAACTGGTCGATGAAGGCCATCGACAGACCGAATTCCGAATGGAAGAAGAGCGGGCGCTCGACCGCAGCGCTGACGTTCTTCGAACCGGGCGCCTTGTAGACGAACGGCAGCGCGCCCATCGGATCGAGCGCGAACTGGTCGCGTTCGGTCCAGTCGTCGAGATGCATGAGACGCGATTCGCCGCCGCGCGCGTTGGTCTCGTCGAACTTCATCATGAGCAGCCAGTGCGTCTCCTCCTCGACGTAGGTGCCGTCCGTGTGAAGCGAGAACAGGCGATAGGCCTGGCGCAGGTAGGAATCGCTCGCATCGGTGTCTTTTACGAGGAAGCGGGCATAGTAGGTTCCCGACATCGCGTCGTGATTGCCCGGTCCGAGCAGATGCGCGACGGCCGTGCCGAAGCGGACGAAATCGTCGCTATCGGACGTCACGCCTTGCACGCCGGTCGTGAACCCACCGCTCGAGCGATCGCGCGCGATCTGCGTGAGCGTCGGACCGAGCGCGCCACCGAACGCGCGGTCCAGTTCGTGCGCCAGCATGAAGCGCATGAAGGGCACGTATTGCAGGTTCTGTACATCGACATCCTTCACGGCTTCGAAAAAGCGCGTGAGCCCGTCCTCGTCGAGTTCGATGCGGCGCAGACGATCGTGCTGCGGATGGGCGTGAATGCGGAAATGCGTCTGGACGACGCTGGCTTCGACGGGCGCGTTCATCAATTGCTCCATGTGAGAGATGCCGCTATTTCACGTCGATACTGTGTTCGGTTAAACTGCCAGGAACCTCATTTTTAATCTGGAAAGTCGATTAAATGGATAGCCGCCTGTTGAAGGCTTTCGTGGCGCTGGCCGAGGATCTTCACTTCGCGCGGACGGCGGACCGGCTGAACGTCGCGCAGTCCGTGCTCAGCGATCAACTGAAGAAGCTCGAGACTGCGCTCGGCGTCAGGCTGCTGAACCGCAACAAGCGTTCGGCCGTCACCCTGACGGACGCGGGCGCGGTATTTCTCCGGGAAGCGGTGCTGGCGCTTCGCCAGCTCGAACGCGCCGAGTCGGTCGGCAAGCTCGCGGCGCGAGGGGAAATCGGCAACGTTTCGCTGGGCTACATCGGTTCCGCCGTCTCCACGGGCCTGCTGCCGGCGGCGCTCAAGCGCTTTCGCGTGAATTGTCCTCATGTCGACATGGAGATCACGGCCATGGAGACGCCGCGGCAGCTCGAATGTCTGTATGACGGCCGGCTCGATGCCGGGTTTCTGCGTTCCAGATCGCGGTATCCGGACGGCGTCGCGGCGACCGTCGTGAAGCGCGAGCCGCTGATGATCGCGCTGGCGTCGGATCATCCGCTCGCGGCGTCCGGGATCGTGCGTCCGCAGGCATTGCGCGACGCCGCGTTCATCGTTCCGCAGTTCAGCGAGAGCGAAGGCTTCGCGGAGAACCTGTCGAATCTCGGCCGGCTCGGCGGCTTCGACGCTTCGCCGCGCCATCGCGTCGCCGATTTCATGACGGCGCTTTGCATGGCCGCGGCGGGCTACGGGGTCGTGCTGGTTCCGGAATCGATGAAGTCGCTCGCGCCGGCTGATGTCGCGTTCCTGCGGGTTGCGGGTTATCACGAGGAAGCCGAACTCGCCATCGCTTACCGGACGCGGGAGAATGCGCCATCGGTGAAGCGATTCGTCGAGACCACAGTCGCGCTGTTCGCGGGCGTCGGCGTCTGATGAATTCGTTGCATGGCCTCAGTCCGAACGTTTGAGCATTCGATGGGTCAGACGCCATGTACCCGGAGCGGGATCACTGGAGAGCGGATCATGAGCAGAACCGAGAAAGAAAAGATGCTTGCCGGAGAACTGTACACGGCTAACTCGCCTGAGATTCAGGCCGATCAGGCTGCAGCGCGGGCATGGATGGCGCGCTTCAACGGCGCCATCGACATGCCGCTCTCCGAGCGATATTCGCTCTTGCAAGAGCGACTCGCCACGATTGGAACGGACTCCATGATCCGGCCGCCGTTTCATTGTGATTATGGCTTCAACATCAGTCTGGGCGCCGGGGTGTTCCTCAATTACAACTGCATCATTCTCGACGTCGTTCAGGTCGAGATCGGCGACATGACGCAGATTGCAACCGGCGTGCAGATTCTGACCGCCGATCATCCCCGCGATCCGGCCGTTCGCGCGGCCGGCCTGGAATTCGGGCGCCCGGTGCGGATCGGGCGTAACGTGTGGATCGGCGCGGGCGCGATCATTCTGCCGGGCGTGACGATTGGCGACGACGCATTGATCGGCGCAGGCAGCATCGTCACGCGCGACGTGCCAGCGGGCGCCACTGCTGTCGGCAATCCTGCGCGCGTGCGTCCGGCTGCGAAGGATCAGGCGTGAACCGCTTTTCCACGCCCCTGAAACGCGGTCAAATCCGGGTACATGCTGCGAATCTTTTGCCACTCGCTGGCATCGAAGAATTCGCACGCACTGCCGGTATAACGTTTTGCGACTTCGGTCGTGAAGCGCACTGCTTCCGCAAGATCGACTTCGTGACTGGCGCTTGAATCGCTGCCGCCCACCACCGATCGCGCGGTGATCGCCACGCCGACCACGGGTTTGTCGGTGGCAACGTGCGGCTGCATGATGCTGTTGAAATGGGACAGCCCGTTGTCATAGGGCGTGATGTCCTGCAGCGAAATCGGGAACGTAACAGCCGGTTGCCCTGTGGTCGATTCCATGATCGTCACGAGATCGGGCGCCATGCGCAGGATGTAGCCCTGCATCGCGGTCGGCGACAGCGCGAAGCCACGATGCTTGACGATGCGGTTGCCCTTGGACGCGTCGAGCGACAGAATCGCATCCATCTCCGCCGACACCTCGTATTCGTTCATCGTGGCCGAGGAGACGGGCATTCCCATGAACGGCACGCCGTTGTTCTCGCTCATGGGTGCGTCGGTCGACAGGTGAGTCGTCACGATCACGTCGCCGGGCAGCGCGTCGCCGTTCGCTTTCATGTGCGCGAGCTTGAGCGCTGCGGCAAGGGCACCGATCGGGCCGTCCGCGTCCGATACCATGCCGAGCTTCGCCGGCCGCGCGCCGATCGCGCCATTCCTGCCGATCACGCCGAGCGTGCGTGCCTGGCCACCAGCCTTTTTGCCGTGCGTGCCCGGAATCACGATCGTGATGAAGTCGGTGCTTTTCGCGGGATTGCCGGGCGGTTCGTTTTTGACGGACCTGACTTCCACCGTTACGCCGTGGCCGGCATAGGGCTCGAAAATCTCGGCGATGGAGTGACCAGTAACGGTAGCGCTGTCGAGCGCGTCGAAGATGACGAGGGTCTGTTTCAATGCCATGTGAAGTACCTCAATAGAGAACTGACGCGGCGCCCATTGGGCCGCATCGATAGTTTGTTGGGAGTCAGAACAAATGCCGAAGACCGAGCATGACGGAGAGTTGCTCGCTGCGGCCGTTGAGGGTGGCGCCCTTGGCCGCCGATGCATTCGTGGTCGTGTTACCGAACAGCCCCGACCATCCGCCACTCGTCCACTCGTAGGCGGTGGCCAGATAGACATCGGTGCGCTTGCTCAGGCTGTAGTCCGCTACGCCGTAGGTGGTCGTGCGAGTGCCATCGAAGCCGTCGGCGTGGGTGCGGTCTTGCATCCCGCCGATGGTGAAGAGCCAGCTCGGCGTGGCGCGGTAGCTTGCGCCGAGCGTGAAGAAATCGTCGCTGCGCCGCTGGTTGAACACCGAGTTGATCGCGACAGCCGCGGTCGGTGAGCCCGAGGCCATGCTGGTGATGGACGCCGTATCGGTGCCGCCGTTGGACGAATCGAAGCCCGCGTCGCGATTGCTATGCAGGTAGTTCGCATACAGACTCGCATTGCCGATCGTCGCCTTGACACCGCCGAGATAAATGCGCGCACGACGGCTCTGCGTGTCGTTCGTCTGTTGCGCGTCACCGATCAGGGTAATCGGTCCGGACGCGTATTTGACGCCGAGCGACATCGACGAACGCGCGCGCGTTTCGCCGGCAATGCCGCCTGCCGCGAATTCCGCGATCACCTGCATCGGCCCCCACGCGCCGGTGTAGCTGATCGCGTTGTCGTAGCGCTGGCCAACCAGATACACCTGCCACGAGTTGCTCGGTGCGGCGCCGACGCCCAGCGGATCGACGTAGTACAGCATGGTATTCGCGGTGGTGTACTGACGTCCGAGCGCGAGGTCGCCCCAGCGCTCACGGCCAAGCTTGACGAACGCCTGGCGTCCGAATAGCTGTCCTTGCTGATCCAGTTTGCCGGTATTCGCAAGAAAGCCGTTTTCGAGCGTGAAGCCGGCCCGCCAGCCGTCGCCGAGCGACTCGTCACCTTTCAGCCCGAAGCGGCTGCCCGAGAGAAAGCCCTCGTTGCCCTGCTGCAACCCGATCGTCGAATCGCCGGACGGGTTAGTGTGCGTCTGATAGCTCAATGCAACGTCCATGACGCCGTACAGCGTCACGCTCGATTGGGCCTGCGCGCCAGCCGCGAAGCCCGTAAGCACGGCGAGCGCAATGATCTTTGTCTTCAATTTAGACATCCTAATCGTTAACGGCAAAAATTGCCGCCTCTGAAAGAAAGGCGGCGGGCAATCAACGCCGGAACATCGGCCACTGATCGATATCCGACGGACCCGTGATCGAGCTCAACGGGAAGGTCGCGTGTTCGCCCAACGTCTCGACCTGAGTCTTGCTGACGAAATGCAGCGCGCCGCGTTCGCCGAGGACCGTGCCGGTGGCGCCGTCGGACAGCAATGCGGAGCCTTCCGGCAACGCGAATACCTGTTCCGGCGCATTGATGTCAAGGAACTCGGCAAGCCGTTCCTCACGGCTCTCGCCGTTGTGCCCGGCCGGCTTGCCGCTGATGAAATGCGGGTTGATCTGAAACGGCACGAGCCCGAGCGCGCGCAGCGTCGGCGGCTGCACGATCGGCATATCGTTGGTGGTGCGGATCGTGGGGCACGCAACGTTGCTTCCCGCGCTCCAGCCGATGTACGGGGTGCCAGCCGCGACCTTCGCGCGGATCGCATCGACGATGCCCGCGTCATACATGCGCTTGAGAAGCGCGAACGTATTGCCGCCGCCGACAGCGATGGCCTGCGCCGCCTCGATCGCAGCCAGCGGGTCCGCGCTGTGATGAATCGATTCGAGCGCGTAGCCGAGACGTTCGAACACCGGCTTGACGATTGCCTCGTAGCTCTCGAAGCTGAAGGTCACGCCCGCGAACGGCACGAAAAGCACCTTGCGAGGTTCGTGCTGGAGGAGCGCGTGGATCTGCGCGGTGGCGTGTTCGAGATAACCGAGCTGGTCCTTTCGGGAGCTGCTCATCAGCAGGATGCGTTGGGTCATGGCGTATTCCTTGATCGAATCGGATGCCGGCGCTCAGGCGAGCGTCGTGCGGATGATTTGCACGACGCGGTCGATCTCGTCGTGCGTATTGAAGTAGTGCAGCGACACGCGGGCCATCGTGCTCACGCCGTATCGCGCGAGGATCGTGTCGGCCATGAAGCCGCCTGCCTCGATGATGCAGTGCTGCGCCTCCAGCGCCGACACCAGCGTGGCAGGGTCGACACCGCGCAGGTTGAACGGCACGATGCCGATGCGTTGCGCGACATCCGTTGGCCCGTAAAGCTCGAAGCCGGGCAGCGTCGAGAACCGGTCGACCGCGTATGCAGTCAAGTCCCGCACGCGTTCGGCGATCGCATCGATGCCGATTTCCCGGGCGTAACGCACCGCCGCGCCGAGCGCGAGAATGGCCGGCACGACGGGGCATCCGGCTTCGAAGCGGCGCGCGCCCGCCACGAACGAGAGCGCGCCCGTCGTGCGGTCGTATGCGCCGTTCCACCAGCCCGCGAGCACCGGCTCCAGCTTGTCGATAAGCGCCTCCCGCACGTAAAGGAAGCCCGAGCCTTCAGTCGCGCGCAGTGCCTTGCGCCCACATGCCGCGAGAAAGTCGCAGTCGAGCTGCGCGACGCTGACCGGCAACATGCCGACGCTCTGCGATGCATTCACGAGCGACATCACGCCGTGCTCGCGCGCTACCTTGCAGATGCTCGCGGCGGGCTGAACCGCGCCGGTCGAATTCGGCACGTGAGAGAACGTGACGAGCCGCGTGCGTGGCGTGATGGCGTCGGCGAACGATTCCGGCGCGAGCATGCCAGCCGCGTCAGCCGCGATCATCTTCACCACTACGCCGTGCGTGTGTTCCAGGCGGCGCCAGGGCAGCAGGTTGCTGAGCATTTCGGTATCGGCGACGAGAATCTCGTCGCCCGGTTGCCAGCGAATGCCGTGCGCGACGAGCGAGATGGCTTCCGTCGCGTTCTTGGTGAAGGCGATCTCATGCGGGCCCGCCTCGATGAACGCGGCGAGCTCGCCGCGCACGGCGTCCACGCGGGCATAGGTTTCCTTGCGGAACGAGGGCAGGTAGATGCCCACGTGCCCCGTGTCGAGCAGATAGCGACGCGCTTCTTCGAGCACGGAATCGGGCGGCAGGGACGCGGCGGCCGTGTCCATGTAGACGGTGGTGGCGGTCAGCGGCGTGGCTGCGCGGATGGCTTCGATATTCATGCTGTGTTTCAAGTCCAGAAGAAGGGAAGCGGATTACTTGTGCAGACGGCTGACGGAACCGCCGAAGCTGAACAGGGCGTCTCCGGCGATCACGCCGCCCGCGAACGCGCTCATCTCGGCGGTATGGCGCTCGCCGCGAAGGCGCGTGACGACGAAGCGGATCGCGAGTCCGGCAAGCACGGCCCAGCCAGCAAGCGGGGAAGCGATCAGCATGCCGGTCGACAGAAGAATGCCGAGTTGGCGCTTCGCGCCGCCGAGCAATTGCAGGAGCGCGCCCGGAATCGCCCAGATGGCCAGATTGCGTGCGATTTCCATCGACGAGCCGGCCTTGACCGACGCCGCATAAACGCGGTCGACCGGCGGCACCATGTTGCGCGAGAAGAAGTGATCGTGAAACACGATCACGACGATCGCCGCGACGATGAAGCCTGCCATCGCAGCAATGAGCTGCTGCCGGCGCCCTGCCAGTTCGGCGTCCATGTCGCGGCCTTCGCCGCGCAGCAGATAGCCGGTCTTGAGGTCGTAGCCCATGTCCGCGAACGCCGGGCCCGTCGCGGCCGAGAAGCCGGCCAGCACGGCCAGCGCCGAGGGCGGAAAGCCGATCACGATGCCGATCGTCAACGTGATGAGCGCGACGGCGAACGCCGGGAACCAGCCTGAATGCATCGCCGCGATGCCGACGATCAGTTCGTGCGCGTAAGCGGCGAGCGCGGCGTAAATGATGAAGCCGACCAGCATCCCCGGCGACAACTCGGTGATGTGACCTGCAAGCACCGAGATCAATAGCGCGACGAGCATATAGGCGATGAATCCGCCGGACAGCACGCGCGTTGCGCGCGCGCCCGACATTTCCAGATTGCGCGGATCGGCGTCGTTGCTCGAACGCGAGCGGTGAATCTCGCGCGCCACCTGAAACAGCGCGACGATGCCCGCGCCGATCATCAGCCCGTGCGGAATGTAGGCCGCCGCGATGTCGACATGGAGGAGCGGAACCGAATAGCCGCGAATGAGCAGACCCAGGCCGAACATCGTCAGCGCAGCGAGATTACCGAGGAAGGCCGCGCCGAAGGCGGACATCGGCACGCCGATGATCGCGCCGGCCACGCCAGCCGCAACGCCGAGTCCGAGGAAGGCGGCCTTGCGGCCACCCTGATCGCCGGCCCAGATGGCTTCGGCGGTCGCGACGCCTGCCGGCCACGTACCCGTCGCCGGAAAGATCTTGCTGCCGAAGAGGTGATAAAGCATCGCGCCATCGACGAGCATCGCCGCAATGGCGCCGATAAGCATCGGCGTGACGAGCTCGGGCATGCCCATCGCGAACGGCACGCCGAGCGGGATCATCAGCGAATTGGCGGCGCCGAAGGTAGCCGACGAAATGGCCGTCTGCACGAGGTTTTGTCGTTCGAGCACCCGAAAGCGGCGCGTGACCTGCAGCGGAATGCGCGAGAACACGATCGCGATCAACGCGCCGATGATCGACGTGTTTGCCGATATGCCGAGCGAAACGATGAGCTGCATGCCGATGATCGCGCCGAGCACCGAGAGGCCCATCGACACGACCAGCAACAGAGGCTCGAAGAAGGACACGCGCGGGCGCGGCGCGTCTGCTGGCATGGATGTGTCGAAATCGGCAGGCATGTCGATTGATCCTTTCATGATGTCGTGTCTCCGCCGGCTCGAGTGGCGCGGCTCAGGGAATAAGTTTGATGAGTCGTCGGAAGGGTCAACCGGTCAGCCCGACCACGGGCTCGATCGTTTCGCGGGTCTTCTTCAGGGCTTCGATGAGTCGCGGGATGGCCTCGCCATCCAGCCGCTGGACCGGCCCGGCGATGCCCAGCGATCCGATGACGCTGCGGCGGTCGCGAGACCATAGCGGGACGGCAAGCCCGGCGACCGTCGCGGCCGCCTCTTCCCGGGTGTGGCACCAGCCGTCCGCCCGCACCTTGGCGAGTTGTTCTTCCAGCTTCGCGTCGCCTGCGGTTTGTGTGTGTTGATAGATCGTGGCGCGGAACGCATCGGGCTGGAAAGCCAGGATTGCCTTTGCGTGAGCGCCGGCGACAAGCGCGAACCGTTGACCCAGTTCGATCGAGAAGCGCAACTGCTGCTGACTCTGCGCCATGTCGGTGCAAACCGCGTCGGTGCCGTCGAGTAATGAAAGGAACACGGTTTCGCCGCTCGTCTGGGCCAGCGCATCGAGCGCGGGTTGCACGACGTCGGACGGTGCGAAGGTACGGTGCGCGACCTGACCAAGCTCGAACAGCCGCAAGCTCAGCGAATATCTGCCGGCGCTGTCCTGCCTCAAAAAGCCATTCTCCGCGAACGACGCAAGCACGCGATGAACCACGGCGTAGTGGACGCCGGTAGCTTTCGCTAGTTCTCTGACGCCCCACGAGGGTTCCTGAAGTGTGAATCGGGTAAGCAAGGCCAATGCGCTATCGAGTGTTTTGAGCATTTCTTTGTCTCTCTATGAGAGACAGTGTCTCTCTTTGAAAAAATGATATTTGCGATGGGTGGGTTTAGTCAATCAAGGGTTTACGCGACGGAAAGGTCGGGTAACGTGTCGCTACAAGCTCCGCGACCAAAAAAAATGCCCGTCCATCCGGGCGGGCAAATCGAAAGGGCGACAGCAATTGGTGGCGGGAGCGCGCCAGCTCCCGGCGCGTGCGCGCGACTAGAAGCGCTCGCCGTCGAAACCGGGCAACGCTTGCGTGCCTTCGATCTCGACGGAATGCAGGCGTCTGGCGTTCACGCCCAGAAGCCTGAGCATGGTCGGCGCGACCTGCGTGGTCAGCACACGTTCATCGACGGTGCGACCCGCGTGCTTCATGCCGGGCGCGTACACGATCAGGCCGAGGTGGCCGTCATCTGGCGCGTTGCCGCCGTGCTCTTCATCCTTCGACGCGCTCGACGTGTAGATCACGCCCGGATTCGGCTGCACGATGATGTCCGGCGTGCGACCCTGTTTCGGATCGCCGAACGCGGCTGCGATGCGCGGACCGTAAAGCAGATAGGCATACGGTCCGTCCGCGCAGATGCCCGGCGCGTTACAGCTCAGATTGTCCTTGAGCGACTTGACCACCTGCGCAAGCTGATGCTGATCGCGCAGCCAGATGAGACTGACGTCGTCGCTCTGGACGAAGCCGGTGTCGGCCAGCCCGCTGCCGTCGTTCAGGTTGCCGGTCTTCGTCGCGTTCTGGCCGTAGTTGCCCTTCGGATCGAGATAGTTGTTCGCCTGAAGCAGCGCCGCGACGGTATCGCCGTTCTTGACGAGCTTGCTGTGATCGGTCGGCGACTGGCCGTGCTTGGCCGTCACGATGATCGAGGTGGACCGATACAGGCCGCGCTGTTTCAGCTCCGACACGATACGCCCAAGGGATGCGTCGACATAAGCGATCGCTGCGCTCACCTGCGGACCCGGCGTGAAGCTGGCGTCGAGATAGCCGCCGTTCGTCGCCACTGTGGCCTTCTGCGCGACGCTCAGCGTCTGGAAGTTCGCGCCGAAGAGGGTCGGCACGCCAGGCGAGGCATCGCCTGTCGAACTCTTGCCGTCGATCTGATTGACGAGCGCCTGCACATGGAGATCGTCGAAAACTTCGGTATGCGTGTAGATATCCGTGTAGTTCGAGTTCGTCTTCGGGTCGATGGCGTTGATCTCGGTACGCATCAGATCGTCGACGCCCGCGCCCGACGGTCCGTTCAGCCAGTCGTAGCCCCACGCGTGTTTGTCGGCCCATGCCGTGCGCGCTTGCGGCACGCTCGCCTTGACGACTTCGAAGACGGTATTGGTCTTCACATAATCGTGCGGATAAACGGGCTTGCAGACGCCATCGACTTTCGCATGTGGAATCGCCTGCGGATTGAATGCGCCGCCGCCGTCGAGATGTGTGAGCGCTCCGCCGTTCTGGCCATCGATGCCGGTGGTTTCGTCGAAGACTACATTCCAGCCCTGCGCGCCGCTGCAGTTGGCATCGGACGGTGCGTACAGGGTGCGGTCGTACGACACATCGTAGAAGAGTCCGGTCGTCTTGGGCGAGCCACCGGTCACGAGTGCGGCGAGACCCGGAAAGGAATCGGACAGCCCTGGCGTGTGAGCGTTCGTGTAAGTGACGCCGTCCTTCGCGAGCAGCGCGATGTTGGGACACGCATTGGACGCCACGCAGCGCGCGACGTCCTGTTCGTGCAGACCGTCGAAGCTGATGAGCAATACATGCCTGGCGACAGCGCGGTCGTCATGATCCGGACGGCGATGATCACGGTCGTCCGCCTTCGCATGCGACGCGTGACAAGCAACCACCGCGAGAATCGCGCCGAGGAAAGGGTTTTGCGCGAGGGTGCGCCTGTTCGTCTTCTTCATGTCTCACCTTTTTGTCAATTGATGAACCTCTTTTCAGAGGCCTATCAATTTGCGGTGCGATTGGGGCGTGTCCATGAACAAGCGCTTTCGATTGACTGTCTTCTGCGTACTTTATTTTCGTTGATTGCAGGCTTTGTTAAGGATGTCATAAGGATCGGTGTGCGTCGCAGGATGAGCCCGACCATCGCCGGGGCTTTTTCTCCGTCCGGATTTGCAGGAAAACCCGTCCTCGCTGAACCATCCCCAGATAACAGATTTGTAATTCAGCTTGCGTGAGGCGCGCGTAAAATTGCCTGCAGACGAACTTTGAGCAAACGGAACGGCCACGATGCGGGTACTCATTGTCGAAGACGAGCAGAAGGCGGGCGCCTACATCAAAAAGGGCCTCGAGGAAGCGGGTTACCTTGTCGACGTCGTCGGCGATGGCGCCGAGGGCCTCATTCTCGCGAAAGAAGAGAACTACGATGTGATCGTTCTCGACGTCATGCTGCCCTCGATGGACGGCTGGTCCGTGGTCAAGAACCTGCGCGAGTCGAAGTCGACGCCCGTTCTATTTCTGACCGCCCGCGACGACGTTTCCGACCGCGTGCGCGGCCTGGAACTGGGTGCCGACGACTATCTGGTCAAGCCCTTCGCCTTCGTCGAACTGCTCGCCCGGGTGCGCTCGCTTGCGCGCCGCGGTCCCCCTCGGGAAAGCGACCTCATCGTTCTCGGAGATCTGGAAATCGACGTCACGCGGCGGCGCGTCAAGCGCGCGGGCAAGCGCATCGACCTCACGCCGCGCGAATTCGCGTTGCTGCAACTGCTCGCCAGGCGGCACGGCGAAGTATTGAGCCGCACGCAGATAGCGTCATACGTCTGGGACATGAACTTCGACAGCGATACCAATGTCGTGGAAGTCGCCATTCGAAGACTGCGCGCGAAGATCGACGACGAATTCGCCACCAAACTGATTCAGACCGTTCGCGGTGTGGGTTACGTCATCGCGCTGGAAGACTCTGCGTGATCAGACCACGTTCGCTTACCACCACACTTGCTCTGGCGTTCGCGGCGACCACACTGGCGGTATTCGGGCTGGTCGGCACGTTCGTCTACTTTGCGCTGGAACAGCAGGTCAAGGTTCAGGATGATCTCGATATCGTTCTCGCGGCCCGGCATACACGCCGCCTCGCCGACGAATTGACCGACTACGGGGATATTCTGCAGCATCAGGAACGACTCGAAAGCCAGGTGCTCGGAAACGAAGCACTATCGCTGCGAATCCTGGACTCGGCCGGAAAGACGCTCGTGCAACACAACGTCAATCCAGCGATCGCCGCACTGGAGCGTCCGGCCGCCGCGGTGCCCGCCAACGCACAGATCACGGAACGATCGATCCTGCCGCTCGCCACGGCCGCCGGCGAGCCGATTCGCGCGCTCGCGGTCGATGCCTTGCTGCAGAACGGAACGACTGCGACCATCGTCGTCATGCGCAACATGCATGACCGTTGGGTACTGCTGGATCGATACCGCGACAAGCTGAATGTGGCGGGCATGCTAGGCGTTCTGCTGGCGTTCTGCATCGGCTACTTTCTCGTGCGTCGTGCCATGCGGCCGGTGCGTGAAATGGCTACCGATGCGGCCAGCATCACCTCGGACAAGCTCCATACCCGAATCGAAATGTCGCGCATTCCCACCGAACTCGAACCGCTCGTCGTCTCGCTGAACGGGATGCTCGCCGGACTGGAGAGCAGCTTTCAACGACTCTCGCAGTTCACCGCCGATCTCGCACACGACATGCGTACGCCGCTGTCCAACATGCGTGGCGCGATGGAGGTGGCGCTCGCGCGGCCACGCCCCGTCGAGGAATATCAGGCGACACTCGAGTCCAGTCTCGAAGAGTGCGAGCGGCTTTCGCGGATGATCGAAAACGTGCTGTTTCTCGCGCGCGCCGAGCATCCGCAGTTTTCGAAGAACATGCGCGTCATCGACGGCGGCAAGGAATTGCAGCATATCGGCGATTACTTCGAGGGATTGGCGGACGATGCCGGTGTTCATATCGTCGTGTGCGGGTCCGCGACGTTGCGGGTCGACGTGGAACTCTTCAGGCGCGCGGTCAGCAACCTGCTCGCCAACGCCATGCGATTCACGCCGGCGCAAGGCGCGATCACGCTGTCGATCCACGACGCGGGAGACATGATCCGCGTATGCGTGGAGAACGAAGGCGCGCCCATTCATCCTTCCTTGCTCGAGCGGATTTTCGATCGCTTCTACCGGGCCGATCCATCGCGTGGTGCGTCAGGAACGGCTGCAGGATCGGCCGGACTCGGACTTGCGATCGTTCGCACCATCATGGACCTGCACGGCGGCCGCGCGCACGCCGAGAGCGATGCGCGCAGCACGCGGTTCATACTGACCTTCCCGGTGGTGGAAGCGCCTGGCTTGCCCGCGAGACAGGAATAAGCGATCCACAGGCCGCGGCGGTTTTGCGCCCTCAGATTTCAAACTTGTAACGTCACAGTCAGACTCTCGGCAGCGCTCCGAATCCAGAATGACTCCAGCGTCGGCATTCATTGAAGCCGGTGTCGGGAGGGTAAATTGCACTCGGGCAAGACCCTCGTCTTCTATTTCGGAGAGGGAACACCATGAAAGCCATGGCATGTGCGGTACTGGTAGCGAGCACATTGCTGCCGTTCAGCGCGTTCGCGCAAACCACGGGTAGCCAGGTGACACGCGCGGAAGTGCGCGCCGATCTCGCGCAGTTGGAAGCGGTCGGGTATCGGCCGAGCACGCATGACGCGGATTATCCCAATGCGCTCATGTCCGCCGAGGCGAAAGTCGCAGCGATGCAAGGTCACAACGGCGCGTATGGCGGCGATCAGGGCGGCGCGCATCAAACGGGCACCGCTGCGCAATAGCGTTTGAAGCGGCATCGCCGCGAAACTCAATTAATTTATTTACGTATTCCTAATGGATTTAAGGATCATGAAAAAGACTGCTATGTTTCTTCTCGCTTCATTGGCTATCGGTGTGGCGGGTCAGGCGTCCGCGCAGACCAGCGGATTGACGCGCGCCGAGGTCAGGCAACAACTGGTTCAAGCCGAAGCGCAGGGTCAGTTGCCGTCGAGCGGCGTCGACTATCCGCCGAGTTCAGCCGCCATGGCACGGAACAAGGCTGCCTTCCAGGCACGAGAGCAAGCGCATGCCTCGGCAACGGGTTACGGCGGCGCAACGGACGGTCAGACGTCGAACTGAACGCGGACGCGCGGGGAATCGCTTCATCGATAACGCCACGTCGCGTAAGCAAACGCTAAGCCTTTCTGCTTGCAATCTGTTTACGCTCGTAGCTTTTCCTCGTTTGCCAACCTCCGCCATGTTGCCCACCGCTCTGATTGTGTTTCGGGAAGTGCTCGAAGCATCGCTGATCATTTCCATCGTCCTTGCGGCGAGTAGAGGCGTCGCGGGACGTGGATGGTGGGTCGGCGGCGGACTGATTGGCGGTTTGGCCGGCGCGGCGCTGCTCGCGCTCTTCGCGGATGTGCTGTCGAATCTTGCATCAGGATTCGGACAGGAATACTTCAACGCCACCGTCATGTTCGTCGCGGTCGCGATGCTCGGATGGCACAGCATCTGGATGAGCCGGCATAGCCGCGAGATGGCGCGGCAGATCGCGGAAGTCGGAAAGGCGGTGGCCAGCGGAACCCGGCCGCTGGCGGGCCTTGCCATCGTGGTTGGGGCGGCCGTGCTGCGCGAGGGTGCCGAGGCCGTCCTGTTTCTCTACGGCGTGCTCGTCAGTTCGCCGGGTCAGAAGCCCGAAATGGCGCTTGGCGGGGTGCTTGGTCTCGCAGGTGGCGTATTCCTGGGCTATGCCATGTATGCGGGCCTGTTGCAGATTCCGCTGAAGCGTCTCTTCACCGTGACCAACGCGCTGATTGTCCTGCTTGCCGCGGGCATGGCAAGCCAGGGTATCGGCTTCCTCATCTCGGCCGATTTCGTGCCGACCTGGGGCGACGCCGTCTGGGACACCTCCGGCCTGCTCGACGAGACCTCGTTGATCGGCAAGATGCTGCATGCGCTCATCGGCTACACGGCGCGTCCTGCGGGTACGCAAATCGTCGCGTACGTTGCTACAGCCGTTACCATCGTCCTGCTGTCTCGCTTTGCGGCCGGGCGGGAAGCGCATGGGCACGCCGTGCCGCGCTGAGTTGTCCAGGGTGCGCCGGCATTTGTCGAAATGCCGGACTCTCGTGCCGCCTCAATCACAAGTCCGATATCACTGATCGGCGCTGACCCGCCAGTCGCCGCCCAACGCGACCAGCAGCCCCACGGAGGCGACGGCCCGACGCGCGTCGATCTGCTCGGCGGTGCGTTCGTTCGTGAGCGCAATGGTCTGTGCGGTCACGACATCCAGATAGCTCACCGCGCCAGCATCGAAACGATTCTTTACGAGCTTCAGGGAGAGCGCCGCCGCGTCCGAGGCGACGCGCTGACTGTGCGCTTCGTCGGCGAGTGCGTTCAGGGCTGTGAGGTTGTCCTCGACTTGCTGGAACGACGTCAGCACGGTCTGCCGATAATCCGCGACGTAGCCGTCATAGCGGGCATGCGCGCTTTCCAACGAAGCCTTCCGACGCCCGCCATCGAACAAGGTGCCCGCGAGCTGCGGACCGAGTGACCAGAAGAGACTCGGCGCGGTCAGCCAGGGCGCAAAGAAGCTCGACTCCAGACCTGCGCTCGCGCTCAGGATCAGGTTGGGGAAAAAAGCCGCGCGCGCTTCGCCGATTTGCGCGTTGGCGGCGAACACGCGGCGTTCGGCCGCGGCGATGTCCGGCCGCCGTTCGAGCAATTGCGAAGGCACGGCATGCGGAATGTCCGGCAACAGGAAGGTTTGCTTGCGCGCTGGAATCGAGAACGTCGAAGCCGGTTCGCCGATGAGCGTCGCGATCGCATGTTCGAGCATGGCGCGTTGAGACGCGGCCTCGGTTGCCTGCGTGCGCGTGCTTTCCAGTTGCGCCTGCGCCTGAGCGACCGCCGATGCGTCGATTGCGCCGCTGGCAAGTTGCCGCTTCAGCAGTTGCAGGGCAGCGTCGTAGGCAGTGACGGAATCGTCGAGAAGCTGCTTTTGTGTATCGAGCGAGCGGAGATTGAAGTAGTCCACCGCGAGCTGACTCGAGAGCGAGAGGCGCAATGCTTCGACATCGGCGGCGCTTGCCTCGGCGCTGGCTTGCGCGTCGAGGGTGGCATCGTGGATACGCCCGAAGAGATCCGGTTCCCAAGACGCGGATACGCCCGCCGAATAGTCGGAGATGGTCTGTCCCGCCAGCGATTTGCCGAGCAGGTTCTGCGAGGTGCGGTAGCGGCTCTGGGCAACGCCGACGCTCACCGTCGGCAAGAAGCCCGCGCGCTGATAGTCGACCATGGCGCGCGCTTCCTGCAACGAAGAGACGGCCTTCTTCAGCGTCTGATTCGAGACGTTCACGCGCGTTTCGAGCGCATCGAGCTGCGGGTCCTTGTATGCCGTCCACCATGGGCCGCGCGGTGTCGAATCGGCAGGTTGGGCAACGGACCATTGTGGTGAGCCCGCGAAATGCGCCGGAACTGCGACCTCGGGTTGATGGTACGGCGGCACCGTCGAGCAGGCGGCCAACGCCACGCAGACGAGGGCGGCGGCGCAACGGTGCAGGGCGAAAGGGATGCGATTCATTCTGTTTTCCTTCACGACGCGCTGGCGGTCTTCGCGATCTTCACCGCTTCGCCGCTCGTGATGGCGTCGCCGGGATTGTCGATCACCTTGTCCGACGCCTGCAGGCCGGTCACGACTTCGACATGCGTGCCGAAATCGCGACCGAGCGTCACGGTCCTGAGGCTGACCCGATTCGATGTATCGACCGTCGCCACCGTCACGCCGTTCGGCCGAAAGAGCAGGGCGCTGACCGGAAGGTCCAGTTTCGGCGACTGACTGACGAGTTCCAGATGCGCCTGCGCGTACGCGCCCGGCAACAGCGCGGCATCACGGTTCGCGACATCCAGCTCGACGCGCAGGGTGCGCGTTACCGGGTCCATCGCGCCGGCATTGCGCGCGACCGTCGCGGGGAAACGTCGTCCGGGATACTGCTGCACGGTGAGATACGCCTGCGTCGTCGAGGTCACGTAAGGCGCGTCGCCCTGCGGCACGTCGATGAATACGCGCAGGGTGTCGCTCTGCACTTCATGGAAGAGTTCGCCCGTGGCGCCGGCGAGTCCCGGTGCGCCGCCTGCCGTGACGAGCGCGCCGACATCGACACGGCGCGCGCTCAGCACGCCGTCGAACGGCGCGAGCACTTTTTCGTACGACACGAGTTCAGTGAGGCGGCGCACGTTGGCTTGCGCGGATGACAGCATGGCCTGCTTCGCGAGCATGTCGCCGGATTTCGTGTCGGCGTCCTGTTGCGAGACCGACTGCGTCTTCAGCATGTCCTGCCAGCGCGCGGCCGTGTCCCTGGCGTAGACATAGTTCGCACGCGCGGTGGCTTCGTCGGCGCGTGCCTGCTGCAATTGCGCATCGACTTCGGGTGTCTGGATCACCGCGAGCAGTTGCCCTTGCTTCACGTGCGCGCCGATGTCGGCATACCAGTGCTGAACATAGCCGCTGGTGCGCGCGTAGATGGACGCGTCCGAGAACGCTGACACGGCGCCCGGCAGCAGCAGTTCCTGCGTGGCGGGCGCTGCACGCGGCGCGATGACCGAGACGTTCATCACGCTCTGCACGTCGGCCTGCGCGGCCAGCGCGCTTTGTGCGTGCAGGCGCGGCACGATGCCGCCGGCGAGCAGTGCGGCGGCGATCCCGAGCAGGATCAGCGGAGGCAGCATGCGCCGTGGCATGCGCGGCTTGGTGGTGTGTTCGTCTTGCTGGCTCATGAAGGTCGTTATTTGGCGTCGATGGAAGGATGGAGGTCCGATGAGCCTCGCGCGGCGCGCCGGCGCGCGAGCCAGGCGTGCACGACGCCGAACACCACGGGGACGAAAAACAGCGTGGACACCGTTCCGAGCATCAGGCCGCCGATGACCGCGCGTCCGAGCGGCGCGTTCTGTTCGCCGCCATCGCCCAGTCCGAGCGCCATCGGCAGCATGCCGATCAGCATCGCGAGCGCGGTCATCAGCACCGGGCGAAAGCGTGAGAAGCCCGCTTCGATCGCGGCCTGCACCGGCGCCATGCCATTGCTCAACAGTTCGCGCGCCGCGTTGACCACCAGAATGCTGTTGGCCGTCGCGATGCCGATACAGAGAATCGTCCCGGTCAGCGCCGGCACGCTCAGCGTGGTGCCCGTCGCGAAGAGCATCCACGCGATACCCGCAAGCGATGCAGGCAATCCGCCGATGATGATGAGCGGATCGAGCCACGACTGAAAGTTCACGACCATCAGCAGGTAGACGAGCGCAATGGCGAAGATCAGTCCGAAGCCGAGTCCATTGAACGACTGCGTCATCGACTGGACCTGCCCGCGCATGACGATGGTCGAGCCGCCCGGCAGATGCGCCCGGCTCTGCTCGATCAGGCGCGACACGTCCGCGGCGACGCCACCCAGATCGCGGCCCTGCACCGAGGCGTAGATATCGATCACGGGCTGCACGTTGTAATGCGACACCACCGCTTGCTGCGAGCCGCGCTGCATGCTGCCGAGCGACGCCAGGATGCTCTGCGGCGCGCTCGACGCCGTGTGCTGGCTGAGCGGCAGATTGGCGAGCGTCTGCAACGAGTGGATGTCGTACTGAGGCACCTGTGCCATGAGCGGATAACTCACGCCGTTCTTCGGGTCGAGCCAGAAATTCGGCGTGGTCTGCGAGCTGCCCGAGAGCGAGATCAGCATGTCCTGCGCGATCTGCTTCTGCGTGAGCCCGGCCAGCATGGCCTTGGTGCGATCGACACGGACGTTGATCGCCGGGGCATCGGCGGGCTGCTGGATGCGTGCATCGACGAGTCCGTGGACGCCGCGTATCCGGGCGAGCAGATCGTTGGCCACCGCGCGATTGGCGGCGAGGTTCCTGCCGACGATCTGTATGTCGATCGGCGCGGGCTGGCCGAAGTTGAGAATCTGGCTCGTGATGTCGGCGGGCAGGAATGAGAACGTGGTGCCGGGAAACGAGGCCGCCAGCACGCCGCGCAGTTTCGCGACGTACGATGCGGTGGTCGCATGACCGGGCTTGAGGGCGATCATGATGTCGGCATCTTCCGAGCCGATCGGCGCCGACGACGAATACGTGAGGTTGATGCCGCTCACCGGCAGGCCGATGTTATCGAGCAGCGACGCCTCGTCGGACTTCGGTATCACGGTGCGGATCTTCGCCTCGACTTCGTCGGTGAGGCGCGCCGTTTCTTCGATGCGTGTGCCCGTCGGCGCTCGCATGTGCAGGCGAATCTCGCCGGTATCGACACTGGGAAAGAAGTCGCGTCCCGTGAAAGGAACCAGCGCCATCGAACCCGCGCAGAAGAGCGCGAAGACCATGACGACGGTGCGCGGCCTGCCCGTGTTGCGCGTCAACGCGGCCTTGTAGCGCAGGCGCACAGCTTCGAAGCGATGCTCGAAGCCCGCCTGCCAGCGCGACAGAAACGCGAACCGCCCCGCCGGCGCATGTTTCGCGCGGGCCTTGAGCAGGTACATGGCGAGTGTGGGAATCAGCGTGCGCGAGAAGAAGTACGAAGCGCACATGGCGAACACGACTGCCTCGGCCATCGGCACGAACAGATAGCGCGCCACGCCCGAAAGCATGAACATCGGCGCGAACACGATGCAGATCGAAAGCGTCGATACGAACGTGGGTACGGCGATCTCGCCGGAGCCGTTGAGAATGGCATCCGCAAGCGGCGCGCCGTTCTCCAGATGATGCGTGATGTTTTCGATCGCGACAGTCGCATCGTCGACCAGAATGCCGACGGCGAGCGCGAGCCCGCCGAGCGTCATGATGTTGATGGTTTCGCCGAGCGCAGACAGCGCCAGCAGCGAAGCGATGACCGACAGCGGAATGGTCACCGCGATGATGAGCGTCGCGCGCCAGCTGCCGAGAAAGAGCAGGATCATCATCGCGGTCAGGCACGCGGCGATCAGCGCCTCGCGCACCACGCCGAGAATCGCGGACTTGACGAACACCGACTGATCCGCGAGCGGCACGATATGCAGCGCCTTGGGCAAGCCGGCCGAGATCGTGGGCAGCATCGACTTGATCTGCTGGATGATCGTCAGCGTGGAGGTGCTGCCGGTCTTTTCGACGGTCAGCAGCGCGGCGCGCTTGCCGTCGCTGCGCACGATGTTGGTTTGCGGCGCATAGCCGTCGCGCACCTGGGCGACGTCGCGCAGATAGACCACGCCGCCGTTGACCGCCTCGATGGGAAGATCGTTGAGCGCGGCGACGCTCTCTGTGCTGCCGTTCATCTGGACGTTGTATTCGCGCGTGCCGATCTTCGCGGTGCCGCCCGGCAGGATCAGGTTCTGCACGTTCACCGCGTTGACGATATCGCTCGGCGAGAGGTTTCTCGCCTGCAGCTTGCGCGGATCGATATCGATCATGATCTGGCGAATCTTGCCGCCATAGGGCAGCGGCACGGCCGCACCCTGCACGGTGGCGAGCTGTGTGCGAACGAAACTGTTGCCGAGGTCGTACAGCGATTGTTCCGGCAGCGTCGCACTGGTCAGACCCAGTTGCAGGATGGGCACGGTGGACGCGTTATACGTGATGATATTGGGCGGCAGGGTGCCCGGCGGCAGGACGCGCAAAATCGACGCCGAGCTGGACGTCGCCTGCGCCACCGCGCGATTGATGTCCGCGCCGGGATGAAAAAAGATCTTGATGATCGACACGCCGTTGAGCGACTGCGACTCCACGTGCTCGATGTTCTCGATATCCGAAGTCAGCGCGCGCTCATAGTTGGTCGTGATGCGCCGCGCCATGTCCTCGGCGGAAAAGCCGTTATAGGACCAGACGATGCTGACTACCGGAATATCGATGTTGGGGAAGATATCGGTCGGCGTGCGCAGGATCGCGAGCGGGCCGATCATGAACAGCAGCAGCGCCAGAACGATGAAGGTATAGGGCCGACGAAGGGCCAGTCGAACGATCCACACTGTACGTATCCACGGTTGTTACCCGGCGCTCGGACACGCGGGTTCTTTGATTGCGCAACGCAGTGGAGTGTGCGGGTCGCCGACTTACCCGATACTGACGGTCAAATGACAATCCTGTAATCTGCGTCGGCCGTGTGGTGACGCGTCAGTCGGCCCAGTTGACCCAGCCGAAATGCGCCGTCACCAGCACGGCGATGCCGAACGCGATCCGATACCAGGCGAACGGCACGAAGTCATGCGTGGCAACGTAGCGCAGCAGCCAGCGCACGCACACCCATGCGCTCAGGAACGAGAAGATCAATCCGACGGCGAACAAAGGCGCGTCGGCCGCCGAGAGCAGATGACGTTCCTTGAAGAGGCTGTACGCGCCCGCGCCGATGAGCGTTGGAATCGCAAGAAAGAAACTGAACTCGGTCGCCGCGTTTCGGCTCAGCCCGACCAGCATGCCGCCGATGATGGTCGACCCCGAACGGCTGACGCCCGGCACGAGCGCGAGACATTGCAGGAGACCGACCTTGAGCGCATCGAACGGCGACATGTCGTCGACGGTGAAGACGCGCACCACGCTTTTGGGCCGGCGCTCGGCCCACAGGATTACCACCGCGCCGGCGATGAAGGAGGTGGCCACGACCGTCGGGGTGAAGAGATGCGCCTTGACCGCCTTGCCTGCCAGAAGACCGATCACCACCGCAGGCAAAAACGCAATCAGCACGTTCGACACGAAACGCCGCGCACGCGAGGAATCGCCGAGCGCGGCGGTGGTGTCGACGAGACGACGCCAGTAGAACAGGATCACGGCGAAGATGGCGCCCGTCTGGATCGCGATGTCGAATACCTTGGCTTTCTCGCTGGTGAAGTGGAGCAGCGATCCAGCGAGGATCAGGTGACCGGTCGACGAGATGGGCAGAAACTCCGTCAACCCTTCGACGATTCCCATGAGCGCGGCTTTGACGAGCAACAACGTATCCATATGCATTCCGCCTTTGGCTTTTGATTGTCATGAGGCCGTGGCCGGCCGTGCAGCAGCGCAGGTCGTTGCCTATGCTCCGAGCTTGTCCATCGTTGCAAGCAGATCCGCCAATGCCTTCTTGCAGGCCGCCTGTTCGGGCGCTTTGGCTCGCAACGTCTCCAGCGCGCGATCGATCGCCTTATCGACTGTATGCCAGTCCGATGCGGCTCGGGGCTTGAGAGCGGGTTCGGCTTCGTCCCACGACGTTTCAAGATCCTTGATGCGAGTTTTGGCGCCAGCGAGATCGTTCTTATCGACCTTCGCCACTGTGTCCACGACGATGCCGCGAAACGCAGACAGGTCTCCAAGCTTCGATGCGGCCTGTACCGAGGCAACCAGCTCGAAGCCCGAAGGCGAGAACGAAGTAAGGAACGCCGCTGCGCCGATGACAGCGCTGACGCCAGTGACCAATAGCCAATTTGCTTTCATGCTCGACTCTCCCGTTAAAGACTAGATGTGCGCCGAGGGCGATGCTTTGGCCGTCGGCTTGCGAATACTGACGAAAATCACCAGTGCGACGATCGCCGTGAGAAACGCCACGCTCGTATAGACCGCGCCGAGCCCGACGCCGCCATACGTACGTGACTGCGAGAGCAGATCGCCGAGTGAAGCGCCCAGCGGGCGCGTGAGGATATAGGCGATCCAGAAGGCGAGTACGCGGTTCGCACCGAAATACGCAGCCGCCGCAGTGAGCGCGATGAGTCCGCCGAAGACCACGACGCCCCATGAAAATCCCAGTCCCAATGCTTCCGTCGCCAGATCGCCTGCCGCGGTGCCCAACGCGAACGTGCAAAGAATCGCCACCCAGTAGAAGATCTCGCGCGGCCGGGTATCGATATGCTGGATCGACAAGGTTCGCTCGCTGCGATACCAGAGCCAGAAAACGATCGCCAGCAGCGCGCCGAAGCAGGCGGTGCTCAGATACAGGCTGACGCCGGCGCCATCGGTCAGCGCATCGGTGATTTGCGTGCCCGCGACGCTGATCAGCACCACGGTGAGCCAGTAAGCCCACGGGACCAGTCTTCGAAAGTGCAACTGCAAGCCGAGGGCGATGGCGAGAAGCGCGGCCGTGATCGCGTCGGTGATGAGCATGCCCAGCCCGACATTGACGGCGAGATAGTCGGCGCCCGTTTCGCCGACGGTCGTCGACAGTATCTTGATCAGCCAGAACGCGATCGTCACTTCCGGGACCTTGTTCGCTGCCTGGATGAGATACGTTCGATTGGATATGGACATCAGAGACCTCTCCTTGAGATTGAACCAGCGTCGACTCAGGAGGCACTCTGATGGGGATTACTTAGCGGTCGCTTAGTGAGGGAAAGGGCAAGGGCAAGTCGTCGCGTGATGATGGGCGGCCCTTGAGTAGACAATAAGAATCATTCTCATTATCTCATATTCGAAAGCTTGTTTACTTAGCGCAAGCTTTCAATGTTGCCGTTTCGCCTTATCTGACGGGCATCTCAGCAGTCCGGCGCCGAAGACATTTACACGTTTGTAAATAAACATTACAATCCGATCTCGGTTGTTGAGGATGATTCTCATTAACCATTTCTAAACGCGATCCGATTCGCGCCCTGTCCGCTCCATGCAACGTGGAGCTTCATCCTTCTTCACTCTGTCACCATGCCCGCTTTGTTAAAGACGCGGACGCGCCTGCTCGCGTCCGTCGGTGCCCTTTATTGCGCAAGTTTTCTCGTTCCGTCCCAGGCCGTCGCGCAGTCGGCGTCTGCGCCGAACGCCAGCGACCCGTCGGCGCAATCGCTGCCCGCGGTCCAGGTGAATGCGGCGGCGGTTCAGTCGGACCTGCAGACGAAGGAATTGCCATCGTATAAATTCACCGCGCCGCTGCTCGACACGCCGCGTTCGATCACGGTCATTCCCGAGGAACTCATCAAGGAGACCAACGCGACGACTTTCGCCGATGCGCTCAAGACCGTTCCCGGCATCACGTTCCTCGGCGGCGATGCGGCAGCGAATCCTTCGGCGGACCGGCCTGTGATTCGCGGGTTCGAATCGCGCAATTCGATTTTCGTCGACGGCATCCGCGACTCGGGCGTGCAGAACCGCGAGACGTTCGATATCGAGAGCATCACGGTGATCAAGGGGCCGGATTCCGTCTATGCGGGGCGCGGTGCGGTCGGCGGTTCCATCGACATCGAAACGAAGATGCCGAAGAACGAGAACTTCATCAGCGGCAGCGCGGGCATCGGGACCGATGCGTACAAGCGCCTCACGCTCGATGTGAACCAGAAGTTCGCCGACGACAGCGCGTTCCGTTTCAACGCGATGGGCTTCGATGCGAATCAGCCGGGCCGCAACAACGTGTACAGCAAGCGCTGGGGCGTGGCGCCCTCGGTGGCGTTCGGCCTGAACAGCCCGACGACGGTCACGTTCAGCTACTACCATCTGAACAGCTACGACATGCCCGACTTCAGCGTGCCTTTCCGCTCGACGGGCGGCACACCGATCAACAGCGAGCGCGGCCAGTTCTACGGTTTCAACAACCGCGACTATCGCTATGGACAGACCGACACGGGCGAAGTGCGCGTCGAGCATCGTTTCAACGACAATCTGAAGCTCAGGAACACGACGATGTTCGGCCGCTCCACGCTCGACTACATCGCGACCAATCCGCAGTTGACGAGCCCGACGTCGAACATTCTCAGTCTGCAGGCGAAGAGCGGCAAGTACGCGACCAACAGCATCACGAACCAGACCGAGCTGACCGGCAAGGCCACACTCCTCGGCATGCAGCACACGATGACGGGCGGCGTCGAGTTCAGCCACGAGCACAGCCTCTATGAAGGCTATCTCGTCACCGATAGTGCAGGGAACAATATCCGCACGGGCGGTCCGTGTTCGGTCGCGTACAACTGCACGCCGGTCAACGCATGGAATCCGGACAATCCGTGGCTCGGCAGCGTGCTGCTCAATGGCGACAGGGGCTTTCCCGGCGCGGCGACGCACACGCAGACCAATACGGCATCCGCATATCTGTTCGATAGCGTGAAGATCACGGACCGCTGGCTCTTCAATGCGGGCGCGCGCTTCGACCGTTTCGACGTCACGTCGACGCAGGCCGGCGCGAAGGACCTGACCAACAACTCGAATCTCTTCAGCTATCAACTCGGCCTCGTGTACAAGCTGCTGCCGACAGTGAGCCTGTACACGTCGTATGGCACGTCCGCGAACCCGCCGGGCGCGAATGCGGGTCTCGGCGGTGGCACGGACCAGCTCACGGCCACGAATCAGGATCTGTCGCCGGAGCGCAGCCGCAACATCGAAGTCGGCGCGAAGTGGGACGTACTCGATCGCCTGTCGATGAACCTCGCGCTGTTTCAGACCGACAAGACCAACGCGCGCGTAAGCGACGGTCTGGGCGGCACGATCAACGCGGGCCATCAGCGCGTGCGCGGCGTGGAAGTCGGCACGGCCGGCAACGCCACGGGCAAGTGGAGCATCTTCGGCGGCTATTCGTATCTCGATGCGATCACCGTCGATGCGGGCGCGGCCAGCGCGGCGTCGTCCGGTCTGCCGATGGTGATGGTGCCCAAGCACAACTTCACGCTCTGGTCGTTCTACGACGTCTCGCCGAAGCTGAAGGTCGGCGCGGGCGCGATCATCGCGAGCAAGTCGTATGCGTCGGTTTCGCCGACGGTGCTCAAGTGGACGCCCGGCTACGCGCGCTTCGATGCAATGGCGACCTATCACGTCGCGAAGAGCGTCGACTTGCAGTTGAACGTGAACAACATCTTCGATCGCAAATACTATTCGAGCGCGTACCCGATCTATGCGACCTGGGCGCCCGGACGTTCGGCGATGCTGACGCTCAATTTCTATCAGTAAGATGATCCGTGCGCGATGTCGCCCCGGACATCGCGCACGTCAGGAACGCGCGTCCCGCTTCCTAAGCGTCTCATAAGGATACTTCGACTAACCTCCCGGATCGCAGCGAAGGACGACGGGGAGGCGCGTATGAGGGTGTTGCTGGTCGAAGACGACCGCATGATCGGGGAGTCCGTTCACGATGCGTTGAAGGATTGCAGCTACGCCGTGGATTGGGTGCGCGACGGCAAGCTCGCGCTGACGAGCCTCATGACGCACGTCTACGATGCGATTCTCCTCGACCTCGGCCTCCCGGGCGCCGACGGCTTCGAGGTGCTGCGCACCGTACGCCGCGGGGATCAACCGGTGCCGCTCATCGTCATCACGGCGCGCGATTCGATCGAGGACCGCATTCGCGGGCTGGATGAAGGCGCCGACGATTACCTCATCAAGCCCTTCGAAATCGCCGAGTTGCTCGCGCGCATGCGAGCCGTGATTCGCCGGCGCGGAGGGCAGGCTGCGCCGGTCATGACCAACGGCGTGCTCACGCTGAACCCGGCGACTCGCGAAGCCTGTTCGGGTGGCGCCCTGATCCGCCTTTCCAGCCGCGAATTCGCGCTCATGCAGGCGCTGATGATCCGGCCGGGCGCGATTCTGTCGCGTGCGGATCTGGAAGACCGCATCTACGGCTGGAACGAAGAAGTCGAAAGCAATGCCGTGGAGTTTCTGATTCACTCGTTGCGCAAGAAGCTCGGCGTCGACGCCATCAAGAACGTTCGTGGAGTCGGCTGGATGGTTTCCAGGCAAACATGACGCGTTCGCTGCAGTTCAGGCTGTCCGCCTGGCTGTCGATGTTGATCGTCGCGTTTGCGACCATCGGCGGCGCCATTGCATTCAAGGTGGCGTTTCACGAGGCAAACGAGTTGCAGGACGGCCAGCTCCTGCAGATTTCCGCGCTCGTGACGCCCGCCACGCTGGACGTGATGAAGCGCGAGGCGCTTGCAAACGTCGCGGGCGCCGATCACGAATCGAGGCTCGTGATACAGACCATCGACGAGCCGAAGCCGCTCGCCGTCCCCGCCGCGTTGCCCGATGGACTTCAAAGCGCGATCGTCGGCGGCGTGTCCTGGCGTCTCGTCGTCAAGACGCTTCCGCACGGAGCGCGCGTCGTGATCGGTCAGCAGACCGTCGGACGCGACGAGATCGCGCGCAATAGCGCGCTCGCCACCGTCATGCCGTTCGCGGCGCTGGCAATCGTGTTGATCGCGGCCTTGCATCTGATCCTGCGGCATATGTTCCGGCCGCTGGCGGCGATATCCGTCGATCTCGACACACGTCCCGAACACGATCTTTCGCCGCTTTCGAGCGCGACGTTGCCGAGCGAAATTGTCCCGTTCGTCGTTGCGATAAACCGGCTGTTGGCGCGGGTGGAGACATCGTTCGCACTGCAACGCAGATTCGTCGCCGACGCGGCCCACGAGCTTCGCTCGCCACTGACGGCGCTGTCCTTGCAAGTCGAGCGGCTGAACGAGTGCGAGTTGTCCGACGGCGCACGCGAGCGCCTCGGTGCGGTACGGCGCGGTCTCGCGCGTTCGCGATCCCTGCTCACTCAATTGCTGACCCTTGCGCGTCTGCAAAACCGTGCGTCGGCGGAAATCTCGAACCTGCGCGTTCAGGAGGTGTTTCGCAACATCCTTGAGGATCTCATGCCGCTTGCGGAAGCGAAGGCGATCGATATAGGGGTGTCCAGCGTCCAGGACGTGTACGTGGATGCGCCGCAGGCGGACCTGACGATCATGATCAAGAATCTGGTCGACAACGCCATTCGCTACACGCCGCAAGGAGGCCGCGTGGATCTCTCGACGGGAACCACGGCAGGAAAGCCATGGATCCGGATCGAGGACACGGGCCCAGGCATCGCACCCGAGGAGCGTTCGCGCGTGTTCGATCCGTTCTATCGCGTGCTGGGCAGCGAAGTGGATGGATCAGGACTCGGACTGTCGATAGTCGGGACGATCGCGCAGCGTATCGGCGCCCATGTGACACTCGGGAGCGCGGCGCCACGCGGTCTGGTGGTCCTCGTGACGCTCTGAGCCGCGCCTCGCGTATCCACAATTTCCAAAAATGAAAATACGTTGTGGAGACTTTTGAAGTGCCCTGCCCGGCGGTCGGCCCTAAAATCAATTCGATAGTTTCAAGGCGGCTATTCACGTCCTTTTGCTAAGGAATTCGATTCTTTCGCCGTAAACCAATCAAGCGCCGAAACGGTCCGCTCGTCGCCTGTCGCCTCATCTTCGTGAGGCGCAAATCAATTTGACTCCAACATTCGCGCACGAGGGAATTCTCGATGGCCTCGACACGCTCCGATATTCCCAGCACGATGCGTCGAAAAATCGTTTCGACGCTCGTCTTCGGCGCCGGCTCGCTCGTACTGGCCGCTTGTGGCGGGGGCGGCGGCGCGAATTCATCGACTGCGGCCGGTTCGTCGAACAGGACGAGTTCGGGCACGACTACCGGATCGCAGGGCGGGAGCGGTACCGGTCCGGGTGCGGCCACAGGTTCACAAGGCGCGAGCGACACCAGTCCGGGCACCGACACCGGCATGCCCAATCCAAGCGACACCAGCCCGAACGGCGTCCTGAAGGACACATCCTTCGGCGTGAAGGGCGACGGAACCACGAACGACCGCGTCGCACTGCAGGCCGCGATCGATGGATCGGTCGGGCAGATTCTCCTGATCACCGGACAAAGCCGCATCGACAGCACGGGCCTCACGCTGCGCTCGAACACGCATATCCGCTTCGCACAAGGCGCGTCGATCAAGCTGCTGGCTCACAATACCGACTCGTATCAGATGATGCGCGTCTGGGATGTAAGCAACGTGAACATCGAATCGCCGCACCTCGACGGCAGCAAGTCGCTCAATGCAGCGACGACCGGAGAGTGGGGCATGGGCATTTCGATCGCAGGCAGCTCGAACATCACGATTACATCGCCGACGACCATCGACTGCTGGGGTGACGGTATCTATATCGCCAACAGCTATTCCGTCGACGGCGTGACGAGCAAGGGCGTCACGGTCAGCAACCATCTCGCGGATGGCTGTCGTCGTCAGGGCGTGTCGATCATTTCGGGCGACACCATCAACTTCGACCACCCGGTCTGGCAGAACATCGGTGGAACGGCGCCGGGAGCGGGGCTCGACATCGAACCGAATGACAACACGGCGGTGTTCCGGGCGATCAGGATCGTCAGCCCGAAGACGCTGGGCTGCGCCGGTCCCGGCATCCAGGTCGATCTGGGATCGCTCGCGGGGCCGGTGGCCAAGACCGTCGATATTCAGATCACGAACCATATCGACAACAGTCTGATCGATGGCCCGTTCAACGTGGGCGGCATGGCACCGAGTGGCTACATCGTGGCGGGAACGATCACCACTACGAACCCGGTGTGGAAGAAAGGCTGGTATCAGGGTAACGGGATACCGTCGGACCTGACGATCTCGGTTGTGAATCCTACATTCGACTGAGCTTCAATTCGAGACCTTCTCCCATCCCGGTCCGGGATCGAATGACTTCATCGCCTGCACCTTTTTGTCGCCGTCCGGGCCGAGATCGCGCTCATAGACCTGTCCGTCGTGGCTGACCATGAAGCTCTTGATGCCCGTTTCGCCATAATGGGCTGGCCACGCGACCACCGCAAAGCCGCCGAACAGACGGCCGTTGACCATGTAGTCGTATGCGCCACCCGGCGCATGAGGCCCCTGAGCGCGCAGCAACTTGTAGTGATAGCCGTAGTAGCCGGACTCCGATCGGGCGCGAGCACCGGCCGTCATGAAGGCCGGACCGAGCGGGCTCGGCTCTTGATCGGCGCTGGTCGGCCAATACAGTCCGTCATGTTTGCCGTTGCTGCTGGCGAACCTGTCTGCATAGACGTAGACCTTGTTGCCGTCGTGATACTTCGATGCGTAGTCGCGTTGCGCATCGTAGATCGCGAGCATCGTCTGGATCACGGCAAGCTCGTTGCGTCCGATCTGCCGAAGGCGCATCTCGTCGGCGCCGGCGCGCATGTCGAATTCCCAGCCTCGCTGCGTTTTCACGAGCGGGATCGGCAGCGTCCAGCCGTCGTTGCCGACGGCGATCCGCGCGTGGTCATTGTCGGTCGTCTGAATCGCGTGGGAAGTCTGCCATGCGGTCAGGAACTTGCTGCGCAACTCGGCGCCGACCGAAGGAATCACGTCGCGGAAGTCGGCGCCCAGCAAAGCCCTGAGTTCGCCTTCGTCGTTGCCGGCGACGGCGGTGCCGAAGGCGTTCATCGCCGCTTCGGGCGTCGTGAAGAACTTCTGCGCGCTCATCGCCGGAACCGGAACGACGGCGAGCGCGAGCGCGACGGTCATCGTGCTTCCGGCCACGGCGAGGCGCGCGCCAAGCTCCGATAGTCTCTTCATGTTCGCTCTCCTCAGCGCCGTCCGCCGCCGCGCGCACCGCCGCCGCCACCGCGCGCGCCCCCACCGCCGCCGCCACGGTGAAAGTTCGATGACTGGAAGCTCGACTGCCCACGGTTGAAATCGCGTTGCGCCGCGCCGCCGCCGCCGACACCCTGAAATGCGGTGTCGCGCGCGCCGCCAGCGTGTGTCCCTCTGGCGCCTGCCTGCGCACTCGCCGCGCCGCCGCGGGCGTGCGATTGAGCGCGATCCGGCGTTTGAGCCGGCCGATGGGCGGTCTGAGGGCGATTGCCCGCCGCCGCATTGCGGTTCGCCGTCTGCGCCCGATTGCCCGCCGTTGCCTGACGATTTTGCGCATGCGCGCGATTGCCGGCGTCGGCGCGATTGGCGACGTTTGCGTTGTTGGCGCGAGCGGGCCGAGTAGCCGCCTGATTGCGTGCCGCCGTCCGATCGGGCGCGCTCACGCGCTCGGGCGCAGCGCCGTTGCGTCCGCGATAATCGCGCCGGGCATCGGCGCCTTGCACGCCGCGTGAGTACTTGTCGCGCGTAGCGTTGTCGCGATAGGAAACGCCCTGGCGATGCCGCGCGTCATGTTGCCACTTGCCGCCCTCGACCTTGGTGCGGTCGAAGTTGCGATCGATGTTCGTCGCCTTGTTGATGTTGACGTTGACGTCGTTGTTGTTCCAGTTGCAATCGCTGAAGATCGCGCCCGCCGCGGCGATGCCCACGCCCCATGCAAATCCGCTCGCAAGGGCGGCGCCGGGGTAGTAGGCCGGCGGGGGCGGCCAGTACGTCGGCGGGTAGGCGGGGGCGGGCCAGGCGCCATACACGACGGTCGGATTGTAGGAGGGCACATAGATGACCTGCGGGTTGGCCGGTTCGATGCGCACGATATTCTGCGCGGACGGCGCCTGACCCGGCTGGCCGGTCTGGCTCGCAGCCGGACGTGCCTCGACACTCACTTTCTGCTGCGGTGTCGACTTCAGATGGCCGGTATCCTGCGCGCGAACCCTCAGACGCTGCACGGCGGCCAGCACGTCGTTGGGCTGAGCGAGAAACGCATCGCCGAGTCGCTGGGTCCAGTCCAGCTTGTCGTTCATGGGAACGAGCACCTGAGGGAACGCCACCAGCGATTTCACGCTGACGTCCCATGTCTGATCCTGCACAGCCTTCACTGCGGCGTCGCCCTTCACGTTCGGATTCGATTTGACCCAACGCGCCGCATGTACGATTTCCAGCGGATACGTCGATGCCATCAGCACCTGTGACAACAGCGAATCAGGATAGAGCGCGATCGGCGCGACCAGCGCCTCGAGTTCCTCTGGCGGATATTGCTGGGCCGCAGGCTGCGCCGTGGAAGCGGGCAGCGGGGGCAAAGCCGCAACGGAGGCGGGGACCGTTGCAGACGCCGGAGCGGCGACGGAAGCAGGCGCCGCGACTGCTGCTGAAGCCTGAGCAGGCGCCAACGCGGCCTGAGTCTGAGCCGGCTGATCCTGTTGTTTCGAGGGGCAGCCTGCCAGCAAGACGACGAGACTCGCGCTCAGGAGCCATCCACTGCGCGTCGTCATGACCACCCCCGTTCGGTTATCAAAACGGCCACACCCATTCCGCGATTTCCGGCTTGTCGGTGCCGTGCGTGTGCGCGTAATCCAGATGAGAGATGACCGCGTTCTTCATGTCCTCCCTCAGATGCGCGGTTCTGCCGCGCAGGCGCGGCACACGATCGAGTACATCGATCACGAGATTGAAACGATCGACCTGATTGAGGATCGCCAGTTCGAGCGGCGTATTGATGTTGCCCTTCTCCTTGTAACCGCGCACATGCAGATTCTCGTGATTGCGGAACCGGTAGGCGAGCCTGTGGATCAGCCACGGATAGCCGTGGAAATTGAAGATCACGGGCTTGTCTATGGTGAACAGGCTCTCGAAATTGCGCACGCTCGATCCATGCGGATGTTCCGTGTTGGGCTGCATCTTGAAGAGATCGACTACGTTCACGAAGCGCACCTTGAGCTCCGGCAGACGCTCGCGGAGTATGGCGGTCGCGGCGAGCGCTTCCTGCGTGGCTACGTCGCCGCAGGACGCCATGACCACGTCGGGTTCGTCGTGCTCGTCGTTGCTCGCTCGGCGCCACACGCCGATGCCCTTCGCGCAGTGAACGATCGCTTCGTCGATGGTCGTGAACTGCAAATGCTTCTGCTTGTCCGCGACAATCACGTTGATGCAATCGCTCGAACGCAGGCACTGGTCGGCCACGACGAGCAGCGTGTTGGCGTCCGGCGGCAGATACACGCGCGTCACCGACGGGCTCTTGTTGGTGACGAGATCGATGAAGCCCGGGTCCTGATGCGAAAAGCCATTGTGATCCTGCCGCCATACGGTGGAGGAAAGCAGGATGGTTTCCGACGAAACCGACGCGCGCCACGGCACATGGTTCTTGCAGATGTCGAGCCATTTCGCATGCTGATTGAACATCGAATCGATGACATGCGCGAATGCTTCGTACGTATGAAAGAAGCCGTGTCGCCCGGACAGCAGATAGCCTTCGAGCCAGCCGAGCAGCGTGTGCTCGGAGAGCATTTCCATGACGCGGCCATCGCGCGACAACTCGCCGCCGTCCGCGTCTTCCGGAAGGAGATCGGCCATCCAGACTTTCTTGCTGACTTCATAGATGGCCTGAAGGCGATTCGACGCCGTCTCGTCCGGGCCGAACACGCGGAACCGGTCCATGTTGCAACGCATGACGTCGCGCAGGAACGCGCCGAGCGGACGCGTGTTCTCATGCTGGATCCTGCCGGCCTGACCGACATCGACGGCATAGGCGCGGAAGTCGGGAAGCTTCAGTTCCTTGCGCAGCACGCCGCCGTTCGTGTGGGGATTCGCGCTCATGCGTCGCGTGCCGGTGGGCGCGAGCGCCCGAATCTCGGCGCGCAACCGGCCGTCGTCGCCGAACAGTTCTTCGGGCTTGTAGCTTTGCATCCAGCGTTCGAGCACCGCGAGATTCGCGGGATTGTTATGCACGTCGGAGAACGGCACCTGATGCGCGCGCCACGAACCCTCGACCTTGTGGCCGTTGATTTCCTTCGGCCCGGTCCAGCCTTTCGGCGTGCGCAGGACGATCATCGGCCAGCGCGGCCGCTCGACGTCCTTGCCGTTGCGCGCTTCGTCCCAGATCGCGCGAATCCGGGCGGTCGCGGCATCGAGCGTTTCGGCCATCTTTCGATGCATCTCGGCGGGATCCGATCCCTCGACGAAATAAGGCCGATAGCCATAGCCGACGAACAACGCCTCCAGTTCGTCATGACTGATGCGCGCGAGGATCGTCGGATTGGCGATCTTGTAGCCGTTCAGGTTCAGGATCGGCAGCACGGCGCCGTCGCGCGCGGGATTGATGAACTTGTTCGAGTGCCAGGCCGTCGCGAGCGGGCCGGTCTCCGCCTCGCCGTCGCCGACCACGCACGCGACGATCAACCCGGGATTGTCCAGTGCCGCTCCATAGGCGTGCGAGAGGCTATAGCCAAGCTCACCGCCTTCATGAATGGAGCCCGGCGTTTCCGGCGTCACATGCGAGCCGATATGGCCGGGAAAAGAGAACTGCTTGAAGAACTTCTGCATGCCTTCGGCATCTTCGCTCTTGTCCGGATACACCTCTGAATAGGTGCCTTCCAGATAGGCGGGGCCGAGCACGCCGGGCGCGCCATGACCGGGTCCCGCCATGAAGATCACGTCGAGATCGTCGCGCTTGATCACGCGGTTCAGATGCGCCCACACGAACGAGAGCGCGGGGCTCGCGCCCCAGTGGCCGAGCAGGCGCTGCTTGACATGTTCGGATTTGAGCGGCTCGCGTAGAAGCGGATTCTCGATGAGAAAGATCATGCCCGCCGACAGGTAATTGCACGCGCGCCACCATGCATCGACGAGTCGAAGTTCATCGGCCTCGGCAACAGGCTGTTGCGGCGTGTCGCTCCTGGAGTGCTTGCTCATAACGACGTCTCCATTCAATGATCGTGCATCGGAATGTATGTCGCGTGGTTTCTCGCGGCGTTGCGCCGCGCACGAGTCGTCGCGTCGTCGCGAGGATGCTGAGCGCTGCCGCTGTGGATTGCAGCTTTCGATGAACCTTCAATATAGAGTCGATATCACGCACCAACGCGAAATTCAAGTAGCACGGTCCGTATTGCTTGCGACGCTCGATTTCATCGAGGCTTTGCGTAAGTTGGTACTTAAAGTCTCCTGGACGGGCACGCGTCCAGTTTCTTGAATTCACTTTGGAGTTCGCATACTGTGACCACAGCGGCATTCCTGACCTGCCTGAAGGAGATGAACGTGCGAGCTTCCGACATCATGACGACTTCCATCATCACGGCCAGTCCGGACATGTCCATACGGCACGCTGCGGGGATGATGGTGTTCGCCGGCATTAGCGGCATGCCTGTGGTCGATGCGTCCGGCAAACTGCTCGGCATGGTCACGGAGGGTGACCTGATGCGTCGCGCGGAGATCGGCACTGGCGTCAGACAGAGCTCGTGGTGGCTCGAACTCGCTGCGTCCACGACTGAACTCGCGAGCCAGTATGTGAAGGAACACGGGAGGAAGGTCAAGGATGTCATGACGACCGACGTCTCGACGGTGACTGAAACATGTCCCGTCGCCGATATCGCCGAGTTGCTCGATCGTCGCCGTATCAAGCGCGTGCCGGTCATGCGCGACGGCAAGGTCGTCGGCGTGGTGAGCCGGGCCAACCTGATTCGCGCGCTCGTGACCATGGCGCCCGACGTGTCCACCGAGGCGGAGAGCGGCGACAACGCGATCCGCGAAGACGTGCTCGCGGCCATGAAGGACCACCCTTGGGCGCTCGCGCGGGAAAACGTCACCGTCGAAAACGGAACCGTGCATCTCTGGGGACCGGTCGTCGGTTCGGAAGAAGGCAACGCAATCCGCGTCGCAGCCGAGAATGTACCGGGCGTGAGAGACGTCAAAACGCACTTCGGGCTTCCGCCGTCCGCTCCGTCGTCGCGCTAGCAGGAGCGAACGTTTTTTGTAGCGTGGATCATGTCCACGACAGATGCACGCGTGCGTGCGGGTTGGCGCCTGGTGTCGAGCCTGCATCGATCATTCGGGCCGTAGCGCGGCGAGAAAACTCTGCGCCAGATCCAGCTGGCTCCCCGCGCGCGTGAGCCGCAAGATCTGCGATGAAAACGGATTGCGCGCGAGCGGCACGAAGACCGCCCGCCGGGAATCGGTGCGCGCGAGCGCTTGCGGAACCAGCGCCACGCCCATCTGAAATTCGACCATCGTCACCACGGTTTGCCACAGGCGCGCTTCGTGCCTGATTCTCGGGCTGAACCCCGCCTCCACGCAGGTCGCGATGATCTGATCGTGATAATGCGGCGACACGCCGCGCGGAAACAGAATGAACGGCTCGTGCGCGAGCTGACGAAGGTCGATGCGACGCTTCTTCGCCAGCTTGTGATTCGCGGGCAGACAACACAGAAACGCCTCCGACATCCACGTTTGCGTTTCGATCTCGGCGGGAAAATGCCCCCAGTGCGCAAAGCCCATATCGATCTGCAATTGCTGCAAGGCGCGCACCTGTTCCGCCGTGTTCATTTCCTTGAGCACGATTTCGACCGCCGCATGCTCCGCTTCGAACTTCTGCACCGCCTCGGGCAGGCCGCGATACAGCATGGAATTCACGAAGCCGATGCGAAGCCGCCCGACGAGCCCGTGCGCCGATTGCATCGTGAGCGTGGCGACGTCCTCCGCCTGCTGCAATAGCTGGCGCGCTTCGCCCAGCAGCACCTGGCCGGCGTTGGTCAGGGCCACGGCCTTGTTGGAGCGCTCCAGCAGCTTTACGCCGAGCTGTTCCTCGAAGCGGCGAATGTCGAAGCTCAGCGCCGGTTGCGAAATGAAGAGCCGGCGCGCCGCGCGCCCGAAATGCAGCTCCTCCGCAACCGCCACGAAGTACCTCAATTGCCTCAGTTCCATGCTGATGCCTCCCGCGTACGATAAGTTCATGTTATCGCACGTGCCATCGATTGTATTGGACCGTTATCGATGCGAAACGTAGTCTGACTCCCAGAACGATGCGGTGCCGGCGCGCCGCACGATAAACCAGGAGACAGCCCATGCCGGAGCGCACGAACGCGCCCGCGACGTCGAATATTCCCGACAGTCGCGGCATCAATTTGTTCACGAGCGATCCGTCGTTCGGACCGTTGCTCAGAAGCTTTCTCGGCGAAACCACGTATGAAAGCGTGCAGGGCCGTCTCGCCGATCTGGGACAGCGCGCGTCCGACCAACTCGATATCTGGGCCACCAGCGCCGACCATCATCCGCCCGTGCTGATGCAGCGCACGCGCGCGGGCGAAGCGATTCAGCGTATCGAGAAGCATCCGGACTATGTCGCGCTCGAACGCGTTGCGTATAGCGAACTCGGCCTCGCATCGATGAGTCATCGCAGCGACGCGCCGCCGCCGCTCGTCAAGTACGCGCTCACTTTCCTCTTCGTGCAGGCCGAGTTCGGCCTCTGCTGCCCGGTGAGCATGACCGATTCGCTCACCCGCACGCTGCGCAAGTTCGGTTCGCGCGAACTGGTCGATCGTTATCTGCCGATGCTTGCATCGCAGGACTTCGACACGCTCTTTCAGGGCGCGATGTTCATGACCGAGCAGGCAGCCGGTTCCGATACCGGACGCACGGTGACGCGCGCGACCCGCAGCGTCGATGCGAGCGGGCAGGAAGCATGGAAGCTGTACGGCGACAAATGGTTCTGCTCGAACCCAGATGCCGACCTCGCGATGGTCCTCGCGCGTCCGGACGATGCGCCCGACGGCATCAGGGGACTCGCACTCTTCCTGCTGCCGAAGGTGCGCGACGACGGCACGCACAACGCGTATCGCATCGTGCGGCTGAAGGACAAGCTCGGCAGCCGTTCCATGGCGAGCGGCGAGATCGTGCTGGAGGGCGCCGACGCATATCTGATCGGTGAAGTGGGGCGCGGCTTTCATCAGATGGCGGACATGATCAACATGTCGCGTCTGTCGAACGGCGTGCGCGCGGCGGGGCTGATGCGCCGCGCGCTGACCGAGGCGCTGCACGTTGCGCGCAATCGCTCGGCGTTCGGTCGCAAGCTGATCGAGATGCCGCTGATGCAGCGCCAGTTGCTGAAGATGATGCTGCCAGCCGAGCAGGCGCGCTCCATGTTCATGCAGATCGCTGCTCTGCTGCCCCGCGCCGATCGCGGCGATGCGCTCGCGGCGAAGTGCGTGCGCATCCTCACGCCGCTGGTGAAGTTCCGCGCGTGCCGCGATGCCCGCAAGGTCACCGGCGATGCGATGGAAGTGCGCGGCGGCGTGGGTTACATCGAAGAATGGGCGGACCCGCGACTCGTGCGTGATTCGCATCTCGGCTCTATCTGGGAAGGCACGAGCAATATCGTTGCGCTGGACGTCGCGCGCGCGACGCGGCGTGAAGGCGCGCTCGAATCGCTCGGTCAGTACCTGAATGCGCAACTCGACGATGCCGCCTTGCCGCCGCAAACCGTCGCCTTGCTGCGTGACGTGTTCGGGCGGGCGAGCGCCGCGCTCGACAGCGTGGCCGAATGCGGCCGCGATGAAAGCGTGCGGGAAGCCGCGAGCGCTCTCTATCACGCGACCACGGCCGTGTTCATGGCGACGGAAGCGGCCCGCGTCGCGCCGGATCATCGCCGGCTCGCGCTTGCGCATCTCGTGATCGCGCACAAGCTCATGCCGCGCGATCCGCTAGCGCCCACGGATGTGCGACTGCATGCAGCGCTGCTTCGCAAGCTCGTCGATGAAACGCCGGTAAGCCTCGCCGAAGCGATGTCGATCACGCCTGCACACGACGGAGGTGCACGATGAGCACGACGCGCGTGGCAGGCGCCTTGCAGGGGCTGCGTGTCATCGACCTGAGCCGCGTGCTCGGCGGTCCGTATTGCACGCAGTCGCTCGCCGATCACGGCGCGCAGGTCATCAAACTCGAACCGCCGGGCGGCGACGAAACGCGCGAATGGGGGCCGCCGTTCGTGGGCGAAACCGCATCGTATTTCGTGGGCGTCAATCGCAACAAGAAGGGGATCTGCGTCGACCTGTCCCGCGAGGAAGGGCGCGCTGTACTGTGGCAGTTGCTCGAAGGCGCGGACGTGCTCGTCGAAAACTTCAAGCCGGGGACGCTGGAGCGTTGGGGCATGGGTTACGACACGCTCGCCGCGCGCTTTCCGCGCCTGATTCATTGCGCGATTTCCGGCTTCGGTCCCGATGGCCCGCTCGGCGGACTGCCCGGCTACGACGCAGCGATTCAGGCGATCACGGGGCTGATGAGCGTCAACGGCGAACGCGACGGACCGGCGCTGCGCGTCGGTCTTCCGGTGGTCGATATGGTGACGGGACTCAACGCGCTCGCGGGCATTCTGCTGGCGCTCGCCGAGCGTGAGAAGAGCGGCCGCGGGCAGTCGCTCGACATCGCGCTCTACGACTGCGGCGTCTCGCTGCTGCATCCGCATCTGCCGAATTTCTTCGGCAACGGGCGCACGCCGCAGCGCAGCGGCAATGCGCATCCGAACATCACGCCGTACGACAGCTATCGGACCGCGACGGCGCCGATCTTTCTCGCCGTCGGCAATGACCGGCAGTTCGCGAAGCTCGTCGCGCATCTGAATGCGGAGCAGCTCGCGCACGATGCGCGCTTCATCGATAACAAGAGCCGTTGCGCGCATCGCGAGGCGCTCAAGGACGTGCTCGAAGACCTTTTGAAGCAGCACGACTGCGAGCCGCTCGCGGCCCAGCTGATTCGTGCGGGCGTGCCGTGCGGCCCCGTGCAGACCGTCGACGCCGTCGCGAAGCATCCGCATACGCTGCATCGCGAGTTGATCGTCGAAATGGGCGCGTATCGCGGCACCGGCACGCCGATCAAGCTTTCGCGCACGCCCGCGACGTATCGAACGCCACCGCCCACGCTCGGCGGCGATACGCGCGCCGTCCTCGATGAACTCGGCATCGATGCGGCGACCCAGCAGCGCCTGTTCGATGCGGGCGTGCTGAAAGGCTGATTTCCCTTCACTCGACTTCAAGAGAAGCCGGCGATCCAGACCGGCCAATATCATCAGGAGACGTTCATGCAGAGCCATGTTCAGGGCAGTCCGGCGCGTCAGCCGGGCCGCGCCGCCTTCGCCGCGTTCGTCGGCACGACGATCGAATGGTACGACTTCTATATCTACGCCACGGCGTCGGCGCTCGTGTTCAGCAAGCTGTTCTTTCCGCAAGGCGATGCGTTCTACGCCACGCTCGCATCGTTCGGCACGTTCGCGGTCGGCTTCTTCGCGCGTCCGTTCGGCGGGCTCGTGTTCGGGCATCTGGGCGATCGCATCGGCAGAAAGAAGGCGCTCGTCGCGACGCTCGCGATCATGGGGCTCGGCACGGTCGGCATCGGATTTCTGCCGACTTACGCCAGTGCCGGCGCGCTCGCGCCGGTGCTGCTGGTCGCGCTGCGCGTGGCACAGGGCGTGGCGATCGGCGGTGAATGGGGCGGCGCCGTGCTGATGGCGGGCGAGCATGCGCCGAAGAACAGGCGAACGTTTCTCGCTTCGTTCGCGCAACTCGGCAGCCCGGCGGGTCTGATTCTCGCCTTGCTCGCGTTCCGGACGATCGGACATCTGCCGCGCGAGCAGATGATGGACTGGGGCTGGCGCCTGCCGTTCCTCGCCAGCGCAGTGCTGCTTGTCGTCGGCGTCTTCATTCGCTCGGGCGTGTCCGAATCGCCCGAATTCGCAGCCGCCGCAAAGCGCGCGCAGCCCGCGCGTCTGCCGATACTCGACGTAGTGCGCCACGCGTGGGGCACGGTGCTGCTGTGCCTCGGCGCGAACGTGATCGGCGTGGCGGGCGCGTGGTTCGTCAATACCTTCATGCTCAGCTTCACGACCGAGACGCTCGGACTCGATCGCGCACTTATTCTGGATTGTCTTTTCGTGGTCGCGTTCGTCCACTTCTTCAACCAGCTCATCTCCGGATGGCTCGCGCAACGCATCGGGCAAGTGCGGTTCCTGGCCTGGGCGGCGGGTCTCGCCATGCTCTCGCCGTATCCGATGTTCATGCTGGTGTCGACCGGACGTCCCGTTGCCATCGTCATCGGCATTGGCATCGCAGTGATGTGCATGTCCGGTTCGTACGCGGTGATGGCCGGGCTGATGACCGATGCGTTCGACGTGCGCTATCGCTACTCCGCGATCTCGCTGTCGTATCAGACGTGCGCGGCGCTCGCGGGCGGCCTCACGCCGCTCATCGGCACCGTGCTCGCGCATGCGTGGCCGGGGCAGTGGTGGCCGCTCGCGCTCTTCTATAGCTCGCTCGCGGCCGTATCGCTCGCATGCCTGCTCGGTTTGCAGCGGCGCAGGTCGCGGTATGTCGTATCGTCCGGCATGGCCGTGCCGGAGTGATCCGGCACGAAAGCGGCGCCGGCGCCGATGATCCTTGCAATGACAGGATCGCGAACCTATCCTCTTTGAGCAGACGGATTCAGGCCGCAAGCGGTGCGGCCGCTGTCGGTCGAAGGAGATGCTCATGCGTCGCGCGCTTCTTCTCGCGGTCTGGTTGTTCATGAGCGCGATGTCGCTGCACGCCGATGCGGACAACGGACAGGACCGGCGGCGGCACGACGATCACCGCGTCCTCAAAGTGTTCGATGCGCACGGCAAGCCTGTCGGACGGCTTGCGTCGTATCACGGTTATGACGGCGTCTATCTCGACATCAACGGTGCGATCGTATTCGCGGCGGTGACGTGGCTGCGCATCGCCGACAAGACCGATTCGTCGAAATTCCAGTGGTGGACGTTCGGGCCGTTCAACTACTCGACCACCGATTGCAGCGGTTCGCCGATCATCGCGCCTGGCAGCGGTCCGAGGCCGTCGATCGCGACGAGAAACGGCGCCGACGTCACGCTGCTGATCGCGGGCGATACAGTCTCGACGCCGGCTCAGATCGTCGCGGTCTTCGACGGAACCCGATGCACGCCGCCTCCGGTCATCGGTCATGTGCCGCCTTCGACCGCGCCTGTGCCCGCATTCACGGCGGAGACGAACTATCCGCTGACGGCGCATTATCCTGAGCCGCTGAGCATCGGCTATTGATGACCGCATCGACGGAGAAACGTGATGTGTCGAATCCTCGTTGCCGTTCTCGCCATGTGCGCGAGCCTGAGTCTCGCGGGCGAGCGCGATCATCCGGGGCGCGAGCGGCCCGACGAGCCGCGTCTGCCCATGGTGTACGACGCACAGGGAAGGGCGGTGGGGCCGCTCGAATATCTCGGCGGCGTCAACGGCGTGTATATCGCGATAGACGGCAGGCCCATCTTCGTGACGGTCGATCACAAGCGCGCCGGACCCTTGCAATACTCGGCCTCGGAGTACCAATGGGTCACGGCGCAGTCGCCGGGTTACGCATCCACCGACTGCAGCGGTGGCGTGCTCGTTCCGTATTCCAACAGTCCCACGCCGGCGATCGCAGTCAGGGACGGGGTCGACGTAACGGTCTATGTCGCCGTCGACGGATATTCGGGCAACGTGCACGTATTTTCGACGAGGCAGACGGATGATTCGGGCGCGACCTCGTGCAGCGCGAGCCAGTATGACGAGGGCGCGCTGTATTGGGCGGTCAGGAGCACCTATCCGCTGACGCAGCGTCATCCCGAACCCTTGCGCATCGCCTATTGACGCGACGCGGGCGTGTCCATCATGGAGGCCGATATGAAACGCTGGCTGACCGGAGCCTTGTTCGCGCTCTACGCAGTTGCATCGCTCGCCGGCGATGACTCGCACGGCGAGAAGTATCGACCGGTGAGAGTCTTCGATGCGAACGGCCGCGTGATCGGCGATCTCACGCAATTCAGCGCCAATAGCGGCGTCGCCTTCACGGTCGGCGACGCGACCACGATCGTGCCGCTCACGCGGGTGCAGGATGCGAGCTATCACTTCTCCGCGACCGACTTCGAATGGCTCGCCATATCAGGGGGCGAATACACATCGACCGATTGCACCGGAGACCCCATCATCGAGTCGGCTTGGGGGCCGAGGATCGCGATTCCGTTCAGGCAAGGCAGCGAGGTCACGGTGTACATCGCCGCCGCGGGTCCGGAGCAATCCCTGGTGGCCCGCTCTAGACTCGGTTCGAACCCGTCCACCTGCACGCAATACGCGACCCCGATCACGGAAATGGCCTACCCGGCCGCCGCGAAAATCGTGATCACGCGCGATCATCCGGAGCCGCTCAGAATCGGATATTGATGACGCGACGTCCTCAGCGTCCGGCGTAGACCGGCGGCCGCTTTTCCTGAAAGCTGCGGATGCCCTCCGCCGCGTCCTCGGTGCTGGCCGCGAGCGCGCCTGCCATCGCTTCCAGTGTCGAGCCGGTTTCCTCGCCGCTGGCCGCATTGATCAGCTGCTTGGTCAATTGCAGCGATACCGGCGCGCGCGCCGCCATCTCCAATGCCAGTCGATGCGCGCGTTCCAGCACACGCGCTTGCGGCGCGACTTCATGCACGAGGCCGCACGCCTGCGCGTCGGCGGCTGTCACGCGCGCGCCGCTCAGGGCCAGATACTTGGCGCGGCTCGCGCCGATGAGCCGCACCAGCCGCTGTGTGCCCGACCAGCCGGGGCACGTCGCGATCGAGGCCTCCGGCAGCGCGAACGTGGCGCTTTCGGCCGCGATGCGCACGTCGGCGGTGATCGCGAGCTCCAGTCCGCCTCCGAAGGCATGGCCGTTGATCGCCGCGATCACGGGCTGACGCAGCCGCGCCCACTGGTCGAAGACCTGGTGGCCTCGGCGAACCCAGCGGCGCCACATGTCCAGCGGCTCGAGCGCGGCCCACTCGTTAATGTCGGCGCCGACGCAGAACGCCTTCGCGCCGCTGCCCGTCAGGATGACCACGCGCGTTGAAGCGTCGGCCTCGAGTTCGCGGGCCGCATGTTCCAGTTGATCCAGCATGCCGGGGGTCAGCGCATTGAGTTTGGCCGGCCGATCCAACGTGACGATGGCGACATCGGAATCGTGGACGATGGAAATGAAGCGATCAGTCATGGCGGTTTTCGCGGGGTTTGAGTCGGAGTCCGAAGGGCGCGTCGGTAAAGAGCGCCGCATCCATCTGCCGAAGATCCGGGGCGACTTTCAACGCGATTTCGGCCTGATCGAGGATGTCGCGCTGCAAGTCCACGCCGGGAGCGATTTCGCGCACTGTCAGCCCGTCATCGAGAAGATCGATCACACAGCGTTCGGTGACATAGGTCACGCGCTGGCCGCGCTCGCGCCCGACGCGGCCACTGAACGTGATCTGCTCGGCCGTCTGCACGAACTTGCGCGTGCGGCCTTCCCTGAGGATGGCGAGCCTGCCGCCGCCGGCTTCCAGTTGTGCGCCGGCGGTGAAGAAGCCCGAAAAAACGATGCGGCGCGCGTGGGCGGTGATGTCGACGAAGCCGCCGCACCCGGCGGTAAGGTAGGGTTTCGAGGCAAGCCGGGAGACATTCACGCTGCCGTCGGCATCGACTTGCAGGAAGGAAAGCAGCGCGATGTCGAAGCCGCCGCCCTGAAAATAGGTGAACTGATGCGGCGAGGCGACGATCGCGTCCGCATTGGAGGCGCAGCCGAACGCGAACCCCAGCAGCGGCATGCCGCCGACCGCGCCCTGTTCGATGGCCCAGGTCACTTCGCCGTGCAGGCCTTCCTCCAGCAGCACGCGCGGCACGTTGGCGGAGATGCCGAAGCCCAGATTGGCTGCGTACCCATGGGCGAGTTCCATCGCCGCGCGCCGGGCGATGACCTTCTCCGGTCCCCACGGCGTCGGCTCGAATGCATCCATCGGCAGCGTGATTTCGCCGCTGATGGCCGGGTCGTAGGGCGTCTGGGTGGTCTGCCACTGGTCCGGATCGACGACGACGTAATCGACCAGATTGCAGGGCACGCGCACGTCGTGGGGCCGCAGCGTGCCGGACTTCACCACGCGCTTGACCTGGGCGATCACGATGCCGCCGTTGTTGCGCGCGGCCAGCGCCTGATCGATGCCGCCCAGCAGCGCGCCTTCGTGTTCGTAGCCGAGATTGCCCGCTTCGTCGGCCGTGGTCGCGCGGATGATGGCCACACGCGGCGCGATCGCCGGGAAGTAGAGCCAGTCTTCGCCGTCGAACGACACCTTGCGCACGACCGGCCGCGCCGCCGCCGCGGCGTTCATCGCGCAGCCCTGCAGGTCGGGATCGACGAACGTACCCATGCCGACCCTGGTCAGCACGCCGGGACGTTTGGCGGCGGCGTCGCGATGCATGTCGAACAGGATGCCGCTCGGAATGTTGTAGGCCTCGACCTGATTCTCGACGATCATGCGCCACACATCCGGCATGGGCAGCGACGACGGGCCGCTCGGATACGAGCCCGCGAGCGTGCGCGCGAGCAGACCCGGCCGGGCGAGATGATCGATGCCCTTGACGCCGTACATGTCGCCCGCAGCGATCGGGTTCAGGGTGGTGAGGTTGCGCGGCTGTCCCTCGCGCTCGAAACGCTCGCCGATGGCCGCGAGAATCCTGTCGGGGCAGCCGAGCGCGCTGGAGGAACTGATGCTGACGATATCGCCGCTTCGCACCAGCCGGGCCGCCGCTTCGGCCGTGATGACTTTGCTCATGCCGGATTTCCGCCTAGCGATGCAGATCGAACAGGGCCGCGCCGCGCTTGAGCGCATTGCGGGCGATGATGCCGCGATGGATCTCCGAAGTGCCGTCGAAGATGCGGTAGACGCGGGCATCGCGGTAATAGCGCTCGATGGCCAGCTCCTTGCAGAAGCCCATGCCGCCGAACACCTGCACCGCGCGGTCGACCACGCGGCCCAGCGTCTCGGAGGCCTGCACCTTGACCATGGAAATCCAGTCGCGCGCGTCCTGTCCCGCGTCCATCATGCCGGCGGTGTTGAGCAGCATCAGCCGCGCCGCATTGACTTCCATCACGCTGTCGGCGATGAGCTGCTGGATCATCTGGAAGTCGCCGATGCGAGCGCCGAACTGCCGCCGGTCGCCGGCGTAGTCGATCATCATTTCGAGCACATGCGCAGCCTTGCCGATGCCGCGCGCCCCGATCAGCGCGAGGCGCACGCGGCCGAGCATGTTCATCGCCAGCCTGAAGCCGTCGCCCTGGCGGCCGATCAGGGCCATCGGCTCCAGCGGGACGTCGTCGAAAAACAGCTCGTGATGGGGCGTGCCGCGCAGCCCCATCATCTGCTGGTCGCGGCCGACGGTGAAGCCGGGCAGGTTCTTGTCGACCGCGAAGAGCGAAATCTCCTTTTCGCCGGTGCGGGCCGAGACCAGAAAGAAATCGCTCCATTGCGCGTCGCTGATGAAGTGCTTGCCGCCGTTCAGCACCCAGCCGGACGCGGTCTTGCGCGCCGTGGTCTTGATGCTTTGGGCGTCCGAGCCCGCGCCGGTTTCGGTGATCGCGAGGCCGCAGGTCCGCTCGCCCTGGATCGCGGGTTTCAGCCAGCGTTCGATCTGTTCGCCCTCGCAGGCCAGCAGCGCGTCGTAGACGTTGCCGAAGGCGCGCCGCACGAGGATGTCGGAACTGTGGCCGAACTGCTCCTCGCACAGCATCGAGTCGATCGTGCTCAGTCCGCCGCCGCCCAACCCCGCGGGCATGTTGACCGCGTACAGGCCGAGCGCCCGGGCCCGCGCCTGCAGGCTACGGGCGATCTCGGGCGCGAGCGCGCCTTCGTCCTCCACCTGCTGTTCGAGAGGCTGCAACTCCGTCTGGACGAAGCGGCGCGCGGTCTCGATCATCATTCTCTGCGTATCGTTCAGCGTGAAATTCATCGATATCTCCGGTTCGCGTTCTAGCCTGCCCGGACCATCAGCACGTTGAGTCCGTCCTGGATCAGCACGTCGTCCTGGTTGTGTACTTCGACCTGCAAACGCACGATGCCGCGCTCGGACTGGCGCGTCGGACGCTTGTCCAGCACGCGGATGCGCCCCTGGATCCTGTCGCCGATCAGCACCGGCTTGTGAAAGCGATACGTCCACTCCAGCGTCGCGACCGCGGCGAAACGCGTCGCCGCGCGGTTCTTCAGGCCGTCGACCATCGCGAGGCACAGAAGACCATGCGCGACGCGGCCGGGAAAGCCGACGCCGCGCGCGAATTCGTCGTCCATGTGGACGTCGAAGAAGTCGCCCGAGATGCCGGCGAACTGCACGACGTGACTCTCGGTGACGACGATGCCCGATGTCGTGAAGGCGAGGCCGGGTTCGATTTCATCGAACAGCAGAGGGTGGCTCATGAAGTTATCCTTATCAGTCGAACTCGGGCGCAAGCGGAACTCGTTCGCGATTGACGATGCGGTAATTCGTGCCGGTCAGCGCGTCGATGCGATGCATGTCGATGCTCGACAGCGTGAAGTCCATCACGTCGAAATTGGCCTCGATGTTCCTGCGCTGCGTCGACATGGTGTTGATCGGGACGCCTTGCTGAAGAATCCAGCGCAGCGCCACTTGCGCGGCCGACTTGCCGTAGCGCGCGCCGATCTCGCCGAAAAGCGGATAGTTGAAGATCTCGCCGCGCGCGACCGAGCAGTAGGACGAGAGCGGAATGCCGGTCTCGCTGGCCGTGTCCAGCAACACGCGCTGGTTCAGCAGCGGATGAAACTCGACCTGATTGGTGACGAGCGGCAGCGCAGTCGCGGCTCTGGCGGCGCGCATCATCGCGGCGGTGAAGTTGCTGACGCCGATATGGCGCGTCAGGCCCGCACGCGCCGCCTGCTCCAGCCGCCGCACCGAAGGCGCGACGTCGCCGTCGGCCGGCGGCCAGTGCAGCAACAGTACGTCGGCCTGATCGATCTTCAGCTTCTCCAGGCTCTCACGCAGCGAGGGCATGAAACGTTCGTCGGAATCGTTGGCGGGCGCGATCTTGGTCGTGATGCACAACTCGCGGCGCGGAATGCCGATCGCCCGCAGCGACGAACCGACGCCGGTTTCGTTGTCGTAGAGCTGCGCGGTGTCGATGGCGCGGTAGCCGGTCTCGATGGCGTTTTGCAGGGCGTTCAGCAGTTGCCGCCCGTTCAGCGGCCAGGTGCCGAAGGATCGTTGGTGAGTGCGTTCGAAAAGTATGTTCATGAGGTCAGAAAATAGCGGCCAGCATCGCGAAGTCGAGCGTGCCGTTCCAGAGGCTCACAGGCGCGGGACGGACAGCGCGCCGTCGATGTTGAGCACGCTGCCCGTGGCGAACGCCATCTGCCCCGAGGCCAGCGCCGCCACGGCCGAGGCGACATCGTGCGGAACGCCCCAGCGCCGCATCGGAACGACGCCGTCGGCGATGCGTTCGTCGTAGCGCGCGGCGACGGTTTCCGTCATCGGCGTGCGGATGATGCCGGGCCGCACTTCGAACACGGCGATGGAGAGCGGCGCGAGGCGCAGCGCGAACAGCTTGGTGAGCATGCCCAGTCCGGCCTTCGACATGCAGTATTCGCCGCGCTCCGTCGACGCCAGTTCGGCGCTGACCGACGAGACCGTGACGATGCTGCGCGCCTCGTCGCTCGTGGTTGCGGCCATGTGGCGCGCCACGGCCTGCGTGAAGAAGAAGGTTCCCCGCATGTTGATGTCGATGACCCGGTCATACGACTGTTCGCCCAGCTCCAGCAGGTCGCCGCGCTGCTCGGCGGACACGCCGGCGTTGTTGATCAGACAGGCGATCGGCCCGCAGCCCGAGACGATGCCTTCGACCAGCCCGCGGTGCGCGGCGCTATCGGCCAGATCGTGCCGGTAGAAGCGCGCACGCACGCCGTGCGACTCCACGGCGGCCAGGGTTTCGCGTGCGCCGCCGTCATCGATATCGACGAGGGCGAGGTCGAAGCCGCGCTGCGCCAGCTCGACCGCGATGCTCGCGCCGATGCCGCGGCCAGCGCCCGTGACCAGCGCGAGCGGCCGTGCGTGCCGCGGCGCTAGTACAGAAGATGAGGTAGCCATTCGGAGAACGCCGGCACGAAGGCCAGCAGCAGGATGGTCACGAACATGATGGCCATGAAAGGCAGCATCGGCCGCACCAGATTCACCATCCTGATGTTGGCGACGCCGGTGACGATGAAGCAGGCTGTGCCGATCGGCGGCGTCACGAGCGAGATGCCGACGATGGCGATGGCCAGGATCGCGAAATGGACGTCGCTGAAGCCGGCGTCCTGCGCGATCGGCAGGAACAGCGGAATCAGCAGGATGAGCGCGGGAATGCCGTCGAGCAGGGCGCCCAGCAGCCAGAACACCACCACGATGAACACCGTGAAGACGAACTTGTTGCCGGTCAGTTGCGACGCGAACTCGGCGACCTGCTCGCCCACCGAGTTGTAGGCGAGCATGTAGCCGAGAATCTGCGCGACCCCGACCAGCGAAAGCACGATCGCGCTGGTGCGGCCCGCCTTGATCAGGATGCCGGACCACGCCCGATGCGGGATCGAGCGCTGGAGCAGGGTGATGATCGTCACGTAGGCCACCGCCGCCGCCGCGGACTCGGTCGCCGTGAAGAAACCCATGAAGATCCCGCCCAGGATGATGACCGGTGCGCCCAGCGCGGGAATGGCGAGCACGAAGGCGTGGCCCAGTTCGCGCAGGCTGAAGTGGACCGGCGCCACCGGCGGCTCCGAGCGCGCCCGGTACATGATGATGAACATCTTCGTGACGCCGACCAGGAACGCGGGCAGCGTCGCCGCGAGGAACAGCTTCGTGACCGACATGTTCGCGACGGTCGCCAGCACGATGATGGTGATCGACGGCGGGATCAGAATCCCGGTTCCGGCTGCGGCCGCGATGATCGCTGAGGCCCATTCCTTGCGGTAGCCGGCCTTCTCCATCGAAGGGAGCATGGCCGAACTGATCGCGGCGGCGTCGGCGTTGACCGAACCGCTGAGTCCGGAGAACACCATCGTCGAGGCGACGGCGGAGACACCCAGTCCGCCCGGCACGCGTCCCACCAGCAGGTTCATGAAACTGACCAGGCGGCCCGCCGAGCCCGAGTGAAACAGAATCTCGCCGGCGAGGATGAAAAGCGGTACGGCGAGCAGCGTGAACGAGTCCACGCCGTGATACATCGCCTGGGCGATGTTGGTCAGCGGCAGGCCGTTGAGCAGGCCGTCGATGGTGCCCACCGCGCCCAGCGACGCGATGATCGGAGCGCCGACGAGCACGAACAGCGCGAGTAGTCCGACGGTCAGAATCATTGCGTCCTCGTCCCGGTATGGCTGTGGCCCTGCGGCGCGCGGGCGTCGAGGCCCGCGCTGGCCGCCAGGTCCCAGGCGTTGACCAGCAGGTGCAGGAGTCCCAGCGCGCTGCCCGCCGGGATGGCGGCGAACGAGATCCATTGCGGGATGCCGCTCGGCGTGATCTGGTCGAGTCCGAGCTGCGTGAACTGCCAGCCGCCCCACGCCAGCGCGACGAGCAGGAAGCCCATCAACAGCATCTGGACGAAGGACGCCAGCGCGAGCCAGCGGCCGCTCAGTCTGTCTTCGAACAGCTCGAAGGCGACGTGCACGCGGTCGCGCACCCCGACCGCGATGCCGATGAAGGTCATCCAGATCATCAGGGTGACGCTGACCTCGATGTTCCACGACAGGGAGACGTGGAAGACGAAGCGGGACAGAATGCCCGCCAGCACGACGCAGAAGATCGCAAAGACCAGAACCGCGATCAGCATGTCTTCGGCGCTCGCGAGCACGCGAAACACCGCAGCGTTGTTGATGCTGTCCCGGGCCACGCGCGAATGCGATTCGGGTTTCATGTCGGGGGGACCCTGTGGCTGGTTATCCGAGAGCGGGCAGGTAGCTGGCCAGCTCGGCGAAGTTCGAGCGGTACTTCGTGTAGACCGGCTTGACCGCTGCCTGGAACGCCGGAAGGTTCGCGTCGTTGAACGCGACGCCGGACTTTTTGGCTTCGGCCAGATATTTGGCATCCGAAGCAAGCCACAAGTCCCGCTCGTGCTGCTGAGCCTGTGCGGCGGCTTCCTTCACGGCGTCCTGCTTCTTGGGGTCGAGTGCATCGAACCACTTCTTGCTGGCCAGCATCGGATCGATCGAAAAGAAGTGATTGGTGTACGAGTAGTACTTGGCCACTTCGCTATGGTGCTGCTGCACGAAAAAGGTGACCGAATTCTCGGCGCCGTCGACGACGCCCTGCTGCAACGCGGAGTAGATCTGGGTCGTATCCAGCGGCGTCGCCTGCGCGCCGAGCTGGTTGAACGTCGCGATCATGATCTGGTTGCCCTGCGTGCGGATCTTGAGTCCCTTCAGATCGCCGGGTTCATTGATGGGACGCGTGCGGTTGTACACGCTGCGCAAACCCGAGTCGAACCAGCCCAACAGCACGAAACCGAGATTGTCGAGGATGCCGGCATACGCCTTGCCGAGCGGGCCGTCCTGCGCCGCGAAAAGCGACTTGCGGTCGGGAAACGCGAACGGCATGGCGAACAGGCCCAGACGCTTGTCGTAGCCTTCGAGGTCCGCCACGTTCGTGACCGTGACCTCCAGCGTGCCGTTGCGCAGCTGCTCGTTCATGCGGGTGTGCGAGCCGAGGACGCCATCCGGAAACACTCTGGCGTCGAAGCCGGTCGTTTCCTTCAATCGCCTGGCCATCACGTTCTCGGTGATGACTTCGGGGTTGTGGCGGTCGACGACATCGCCGATGCGGATCGTCTGGCTTTGCGCACTGGCCAGGCGCGGCAGGCATCCCGCGGCCGCGGAAGCAGCGGTGAGCATCAGCATCTTGCGGCGAGAGAGGAGGTAGTCACGCATATATCGGATTCCTATGGTTCCTGTGCCCATATTGAACTGCGACGAAGGTGCACGAAAAAGGCGACCAGAACTGGCCGCATCTGCTGTCGAATCAGGCTGCGGAAGTTTGTTAGATCGATCTACTATAGGGTAAAAGCAGCGCCGGAACGGTGCAAGCGGATTTTGCTAAGGGAAACCCGAACCGGTCGTCGTCGGGGCTTGAACGGTTATTTGCGCGCGCCGCAGGTGCCGCGTATGACCAGCACGGGCTCCGAGACGATGCGCGTGGGGGTGCGCGACGGTTCCTTCATGCGCTTGAGCAGCAGGTCGGCAGCCGTTCGGCCGATGTCGTCCTGCAAGACCTGGACCGTGGTGAGCGGGGGCTCCCAGAGCGCGGCTTCGGGAACGTCGTCGAAGCCCACGACGCCGAAGTCGGCGCCGGGCTCGATGCCGTGCGCGCGTAGTCCGAGCATCACGCCGAACGCGACGATATCGTTGCCGCACACGACGGCCGTCGGCGGATTCTTCAGGCGAAGCAGTTCGGTGATGATGCGCTTGCCGTCGAAGCGCGTCAGCGGCGAGGGCACGAGCAGCCGTTCGTCGAGCTTGATCTTCGCGGCGCGCAGCGCCTCGCGATAGCCTTCGGCCCGATCACTGCCGGTGGAGGCGCGCATGATGCCGCCGATCATCGCGATGCGTCGATGGCCCAGCGAGATCAGATGCGATGTCGCGAGCTCCATGCCGCGGCGATTGTCCACGCCGACGTAATCGGCCTGCAGCCCGCTGACGTAGCGAGAAGCGAACACGCACGGAATGCCCCACGCAAGCACCTGACGCATCTGCGCAGTGGTGGTCGATTCGGTCGGGCAGACGATGAGCCCGTCGATGTTGTGCTGCCGCACGGTGTCGAGAAAGCGGCTCTGCCGTTCGAGGGATTCGTCGGTGTTGCCGAGCAGCGTCATGACGCCCTGCGTGCTGAGGCTCGCTTCGATGGCCCGCACCAGCATCGTGAAGTAGGGATTGGCAAGGTCGTTGACGACGACGCCGACGGTGTTCGTCTGATTGCTGCGCATGCCCGCCGCATGGCGGTTGTAGACGTAGCCTTTGCGCTTGAAGGCTTCCAGCACGCGCTCCCGCGTGGCTTCGGAGATGCGCGGGCTGTTGCGCAGCACGAGCGAGACCGTTGCCCGTGACAGGCCGAGATCGTTGGCGATATCCAGCAGTGTGACGGGAGAACCTGATTTGCCGCGGGTCATTGGAACGGTCTGTGAGTCGTATGCCCGGAGTGTATCCGAATCCGACGCGAGGCCCCGCTTCCGGTCAGACGGGCATGGGTTGGCGAGCGGCGGACGACGCGATCAGCGCGTCGATCAACAGATGGACATCGAGCGCGCTCTGCAGCGAGGCGACAGGTTCGGCCTTGCGCGCGGCGGCATCGACGAAATTGGCGATGACAGCCTGGTGCGCGTGATGAGAGAAGGCCATCGGGTTCGCGCCCGAACCGAGCGAAGCCGTTTCCCCTTCATCGAGCACGGAGCCGTCCATGTAGTGCACGATGAGCCTGCCGCCGCTGAGCGTGGCGCTGCCGTTGCTGCCGCTGATTTCGATGCGTTCGGCAAAGCCCGGGTAGATCGCTGTGCTGGCGTGCAGCGACGCGACGCAACCGCTTCGATATTTCATCACCCCCGCCACGGTGTCCTCGCATTCCATGCTGTGCGCGCGGCTGGTTATCGCGTACGCAAAGACTTCGTCCGGGCGGCCGACCAGCCACAGAAACAGGTCCAGCGTGTGGATGGCCTGTGTCATCAGCACGCCGCCGCCGTCGCGGGCGAGGGTGCCACGTCCGGGTTCGTCGTAATAGGATTGCGGACGCCACCACGGCACGGCGACGCTCGCGCTGTGGATCTCGCCGAGCGCGCGCGCGTCGAGTAGTTGGCGCAGCCTGCGCGACGCGTCGCGCGTGCGGTGCTGCAGTACCGCCGCCGCGACGATGCCGCGCTGCTCGCATGCCGCGACGAGTTCGCGCGCGCGGGAAGTCGTGACATCGATCGGCTTTTCGACCAGCAGATGTTTGCCCGCCGCCGCGATCTTCGCGCCGAGTTCGAGATGCGTGTTCGGTGGCGTCAGCAGCAGCACGCCGTCGACGTGTTCGTCTTCCAGCGCGGTGTCGAGATCAAGCGTCACGCGCGCATGCGGTAATCGGCTGGCGAAAGCGCTCGCGCGCGCTTCGGAACGCGCGACGACGTGGCGCACGGTCACGCGATCCTGCAGTTCAAGCAGGCTCGCCAGATGCGGCGCGGATGCCATGCCCGCGCCCACCACGGCGATATTGAAGCCGGTCTCGTTCATACATTGTCTCCGTCAGGCGACAATAAAGTAGATCGATCTAATTGTCCAGAGCACAATGATGCTTTCGGGTCGTCGGACTTATTTCGGATGGGTGTATTTCGCCAGCACCACGCGCGAGAACGAATTCATGAACTGCTCGACGCGCTCGAAGCCGCCCGCGTCCTGCGCGAACACCGACAGGCTGTCGACCAGATGAGTCAGCAGAAAGATCAGGTCTTCTTTCGGCGTATCGCGTTTCAGTTCGCCGGTGCGGCTCGCGTGTTCGACGGCGCTTTCGATCGCCCCCTGGATTTCGGTCGTGAAACCCGCGAGCGCGGCGCGGGCCTCGTCGTTCAGGACATCGCCTTCGAGACGCAGGCGTCCGATCAGGCTCCACGGCTTGCGCGTCCGGCCGCCGGGATTGTATTTGCGGTAGAGCGTGCGGTTATACGCGATTTCCGCCTGCACTTTTTCCTGAAGCGACAGGGTCTCGTCGAGCCAGATATTTTTCTGCCCCGCGATGGCTCCGGCCACGTAGTCCTTCACCACTTCCTCGACGAGGCTGTTCTTGTTGCCGAAGTGATAATGGATGTTGGTCGTGGTGATGCCCAGTTCCTTGGCGATCACGCCGAACGTCGTCTTGTGATAGCCGTGCGCGACCAGCAGCTTCTTGGCCAGCTCCTTGATGCTGTCGTACATCGCGGACTTCTTCGGCGCGGAAGGGGTTTTGTCGGTTTTGTCGTTCTGGCTCAACGTTTCACCTCGGCGAGGATCGGAGTGGGAACTTGGCCTCATGCGGGGCGAAGCATCGAATGCGGATTGTGTCGGCCGGCGTGCGCCGCGCTCATTGATCCGGCACTTTTGCGCGGCTGATTTTACACGACGCCCGTGCGTCGATCGTGCCTTCCATTGTCCCGCAAACGTCTGCGCGCGTGCCATTTGCCTGGTCCTCAAAATTTCGTTGCCTCACGCCCGGCGATGGTGTTAATGTCCCGATAAAGCTACTTACTAGTAAGTAAGTATAAGGGAAAACTCGAATGGGACACGACTGCGCTCGCAGGCGAAAAAAACAGGAGGCGAAATGCAGGAACACGTGATGGTGCGCAAACACGGCGCGGTGGCTGAGATCGTCATCAACCGCCCGGAGAAGATGAACGCGATGACGCCCGAGATGACGCAGACGCTGCTCGGCATCCGCCAGGACATCGAGCGCGACGACGCGATTCGCGCCGTGCTGCTGCGCGGCGAAGGTGAACGCGCATTCAGCGCCGGAAGCGATCTGAACACGCTGAAGACGTATCGCACGGCATGGGAATTTCGCGCCCGGACCGATTACGCGATGGTGATTCGCGACTTCACGAAGCCGGTCGTCGCGGCATTGAAGGGATGGGTGCTCGGCGGCGGCCTCGAAATGATGCTCGGCGCCGACGTTCGCGTAGCCGGCCAGAGCGCGAAGTTCGGCGCGCCCGAAGTGGTGCGCGGCTGGGTGGGCGGCGGCGGCGCTTCGCAGATGCTGCCGCGCCTCGTCGGTTATGGACAGGCCATGCGCCTTCTGCTGACGGGCGACACGATCGATGCGAACGAGGCGCACAGTATCGGTCTGGTCGAGATGGTGGTCGAGGATGCGGCCGTCGTCGAAACCGCGATGGCGCTGTGCCGCAGGATGGCCGAATTCAGCCCGATCGCGACGCAGTCGGTCAAGGCCGCCGTGCGCGCCTCGCTCTCGATGAGCGTCGATCAGGGCATTCGCTACGAGAACGAGCTGACGTCGCTCTGCTTCGCTTCGGGCAATTACGAGGAGGGCGCCAACGCATTCGGCAGCCGCACGAGCCGATCCTGATCGAGCGAGCCGTGCCGCCCGTCACACGCGACGAGCGGATTTCCGTCAACGGACACCGCAGCAACGCGGTGTCGCGCACAATCAAAACAGAAGCAGGAGACAGCGCCATGCAATCAGCACATGCGCAGAAAGCAGAACGCAGGAACATCCGACGCGCCGTGTTCGCGTCGACGCTCGGCACCATCATCGAGTGGTACGACTACGGCCTCTATGCCGCGGCGTCGGGCCTCATCATCAACAAACTGTTCTTTCCGCACTTGTCGTCGCTGGCCGGCACGCTGGCCGCTTTCGCGACATTCGCGGTGGGCTTCATCATCCGGCCGCTCGGCGGCATCGTCATTTCCCATATCGGCGACAAGTACGGGCGCAAGCCGGCGCTGATATTTTGCGTGACGATCATGGGCGTGGCCACGGTGGGGTTGGGCATCTTGCCGACCTGGCAGCAGGTCGGCGTGCTCGCACCGATCCTTTTGGTGCTGCTGCGCATGATGCAGGGCTTCGGCGCGGGCGCCGAACTGGCCGGCGCGATCACGCTGATCGCCGAGTACACGCCGCCGAGCCGGCGCGCGTTCTTCACCTCGATTCCGAACGCCGCCACCAACTTCGGCGTGATGATCGCGATCGCAACCTTCCTGATGATCTCGTACGTGCCGGAAGACATCCTCTTCACCTGGGCGTGGCGCGTGCCGTTCCTGCTGTCGCTCGGGCTGTTCGGTGTCGCGATCTACATCCGTTCGAAACTCGACGAAACGCCCGAATACGTCGCTGCGATGGAGAAGGCGAGCGCGAAGGCCAAAGCGGAGAAGGTGCCCGTCGCGGACCTGTTTCGCAACAGCCGGCGCGAGCTGCTGTGCGGCTTCTTCGCGATGGGCGGCCATCAGGCGCTCAGCTACGTGCTCAACACCTTTGCGCTGAGCTACATGACCAACACGGTCGGCATGGCGAAGTCGGACAGTCTCGTTGTCCTGATCATCGCGCTGGGCTTCTCGCTGTTTTGCGCGCCCGTCGGCGGCATGCTCGCCGACAAGTACGGCAGCGGCAACATTTTCGCGGTTGGCGCGCTGATCGCGCTCGCGCTCGTGTGGCCGCTGTTCCAGGCGATCGATTCGAAGAACGTCGTGCTCGCCACCATCGCGATGAGCGCGGTCTACGGCATAAGCTGGGGCTGCACCTGCGGCGCGCAGGGCGCGTTTCTCTCGAATCTGTTTCCGACGCAGTACCGCTTCTCGGGCATTGCGATGTGCCGGGAATTCTCCGGCGCGCTCATCGGCGGACCGACGCCCTTCATCGCCACGGCGCTCGTCGCCTATGCGAACGGCAAGCCTACCTACGTGATGATGTTCCTCGCCGTCTTCTGCCTGCTCACGCTGATCGCGGCGCTGCTCGGCAAGCAACTCTCGCGTCATCGGGACGATCAGCCCGTGTTCAGCGAGTCGCGCACGGCAGCAAGTTGAGAGAGATCGCGATGCGCCGGGCAGGCGCATCGCGCAAGCGAACACAGACAGAAACGGAGTAGAGATCATGCAAATCTTGACCGCCGACCAGGCTGCATCCCTGCTGAAAGACGGCGACACCTTGATGATCGGCGGATCGGGAAGCGGACACGCCGTGCCGGAGGCGTTGATCGAGGCGCTCGAACGGCGTTTTCTCGCGCAGGGCGAGCCGCGCCGGCTGACTTCGGTGCATCCGGTCGGTCTCGGCGATCGCGGTGAGCGCGGCGCGTCCCGTCTCGCGCACGCGGGTCTGCTCAAGCGCGTGGTGTGCGGCACGCTGGTCGATTCGCCGGCGCTCGCGCAAATGGCGCTGAACAAGGAGATCGAAGCGTGGACGCTGCCGCAGGGCGCGCTCTCGCAACTCACGCGCGAGATGGCGGCGGGCCGGCCGGGGCTCGTCAGCCATGTCGGTCTGCATACCTTCGTGGACCCGCGCAACGACGGCGGCCTTCAGGGCGCGCCGAGCGACGACAAGCTCGTGAGCCTGATCGAGATCGAAGGCCGCGAGTGGCTGTTCTACAAGCCGTTCGAGGTGGACGTCGCGTTCCTGCGCGGCACGACGGCCGACGAGGACGGCAACGTATCGATGGAACAGGAGGCCGTGTTCGGCGACATGCTTTCGATGGCCCAGGCGACCAGACGCAACGGCGGCCTCGTGATCGTGCAGGTCAAGCGGCTCGCGAAACGCGGCACCTTGCCCGCCAAGACGGTGAAGATTCCCGGCATGCTCGTCGATGCGGTCGTCGTTCAGCCCGATCAGCCGGTGACCTATCAGACGGCGCATGATCCGGCGTTCACCGGCGAGATGCGCATTCCGCTCGGCGGCTTTCCGCGTCTGCCGCTCGACGAACGCAAGATCATCGCGCGGCGTCTCGCGATGGAACTGCGCGTCGGCGCGGTATGCAACGTGGGCTCGGGCGTGTGCACCGGCATCGGGCTGGTCGCGGCGGAAGAAGACGTGCTGCATCACATCGTGCTCACCAACGAACAGGGGCTGATCGGCGGCGCGCCCGCCGCGGGACTGGACGCCGGCGCCGCGCGCAATTACAGCGCGATCGTCGACATGCCGTATCAGTTCGATTTCTACGATGGCGGCGGCATCGACATTGCGTTTCTCTCGGCAGTGGAGATCGACGCGCAGGGCAGCGTCAACATCAGCCGCTTCGCCAACAAGCTGATCGGCGTCGGAGGCTTCATCAACATCAGCCAGAACGCGCGCAAGATGGTGTTCGGCGGCACGTTCACCGCGGGCAGCCTTCAGGTCGCGTGCGAAGGCGGCGAGCTGCAGATCCTGAAGGAAGGCGCGCATCGCAAGTTCGTGTCGAAACTTCAGCAGGTTTCGTATAGCGGACCGTTTGCGCAGGAACGCAATCAGACCACGCTGTTCGTCACCGAGCGCGCGGTGTTTCGCGCGATCGAGGGCGCGCTCGAACTCATCGAGATCGCGCCCGGCATCGATCTCGAACGCGACGTGCTTGCGCATATGGCGTTCCGGCCGGTCATCTCGCCCGATCTCAAGCTGATGGACGCGCGCCTGTTCCGTCCCGAGCCGATGGGTCTCGATGCCGCGATGGCGTCGCAAGGCTGGCCGCGGCATCCGCGTCTGGCCGCGTTCGCGGAGCGTCAGCAATGAGGCGCGAACCGCACGCCGAACGCATCGACGGACTCACGCGGCTCTTCGGCATCGTCGGCAATCCGGTGACTCAGGTGAAGACGCCGCAACTGATGAACGCGCTCTTCGACGCCGGCGGCGTCAATGCCGTCTGCCTGCCGTTCGATATACCGGTGAACGTGTTCGAGCCGACCGTCGCCGGGCTGCAGGCGCTCGACAACCTAGACGGCCTCGTCGTCACCGTGCCGCACAAGGTCCGGGCGATGTCGATGGTCGACGCGATGTCCGACGCGGCTCGCCGCGTCGGCGCGCTCAACGTCATGCGTCGACAGCCGGATGGCACGTGGTTCGGCGACCTGTTCGACGGAACCGGCCTCGTGCAGGGACTGACGCGGCTCGGCTTCGACGTGCGCGGCAGACGCGTGAAGCAACTCGGCGCGGGCGGCGCGGGCGCGGCCGTGGCGCATGCGCTGGCCGAGGCGGGCGCGGCGGGCATCGCGTTGAGCGATCCGCGGCGCGAGCTGGCCGAGGAGCTGTCGGCGCGTCTGAAGCGCTTTTATCCCGATTGCGCGGCGCAGGTCGATGTCGATCCGGCCAGCGTCGCGGGCGTGGATCTGCTCGTCAACTGTTCGCCCGTCGGAATGAAGCCGGGCGACGGCATGCCGGCGTCCTTCGGCGCGCTTCCCGCGGCGTTGCAGGTCGTCGACATCATCATGACGCCCGCCGAAACGCCGCTCCTGAAACACGCGCGGCAGTGCGGCTGCCGCGCGACCAACGGACGCCCGATGATCGAAGGACAACTCGCGGCGTTCGCGAATTTCTTCGGCATCGACATGCCCGCAACGTTTTCGTGCTTTTCCGACGCGCGCGTCTGAGCGACGCCGCGCAACCGACACCTTTCGCCTTCACTGCCATGTATATCGTTCTTCCGACCGCTTCCGGCGCGTTCGAAAACTACACGCTCAAAGGCGACCCGATCGGCGGCGCGCCGGCGGGTGCGCCCTTCAACCGCATCGCGTATTCGGCGGCGCACGTCGTGGCCGATCCGCTTCGTAGCGGCGAGCTGAATCAGCCCCTCGCGCTCGACTGGGCGCGCACCATCGAATACCGGCGTTATCTGATCGGCCAGGGGCTCGGCATCGCAGAAGCGATGGATACCGCGCAGCGCGGCATGGGCCTCACGTGGGAAACGGCGCGCGAGCTCGTCGAGCGCACGATGCGGGAAACGCGCGATCTGCCCGGTGCGCGCATCGCGTCGGGTTGCGGCACCGATCATTTGCCCGCGCATCAGGCCGTTTCGTGCGACGACGTCATCCGCGCCTACGCCATGCAACTCGAAGCGATTCAGCGAACCGGCAGCCGGGTGATCCTGATGGCGAGCCGCGCGCTGGCCCGCGTGGCGCGGCATCGCGATGACTATCTGCGCGTGTACCGCGAAGTGCTCGCGATGTGCGAAGAGCCCGTGATCCTGCACTGGCTCGGCGACATGTTCGATCCGGCGCTCGCGGGCTACTGGGGCAGCGAGAATCTCGACGAAGCAGCGGACACGTGCCTCGCCGTCATCGGGGAGAACGCGTGCAAGATCGACGGCATCAAGATCTCGCTGCTCGACGATACCCGCGAGATTGCGTTCCGGCGCCGCCTTCCGGCAGACGTCAGGATGTACACCGGTGACGATTTCAACTATCCGTCGCTCATCAAGGGCGATGAGCAAGGCTATTCCCACGCGCTGCTCGGCATCTTCGATGCGATCGCGCCGGCCGCTTCCCAGGCGCTCGCCGCACTCGCCGCCGGCGATCTCGCGCGCTACGAGCGCGTATTGCAGCCCACCGTGGCGCTCTCGCGTCACATCTTTCGCGCGCCGACGCAGTACTACAAGACGGGCGTGGTTTTTCTCGCCTACCTGAACGGATTTCAGCCGCATTTCTTCATGCCCGGCGGACACCACGGTGCGCGTCCGCCGCTTTATCTGGCCGATGTTTTCCGTCTCGCCGATGGGGCGAATCTGTTGCGCGATCCCGATCTCGCGGTGCAGCGCATGCGGCTCGTCATGCAAACGTTCGGGCTGTGACCGTCGACGAGGAGACCCGCATGGAATCGCTGGAGAACAGACTGCATCGATGCGCGATCAATACCGCGACGCTCGGGCATCGCGAGCCGCTCGATGTCACGCTCGAGCGCATAGCGCGCGCGGGCTTCGGCGGCGTGGCGCCGTGGCGGCATGAGGTCGAGGCGATAGGGGCGTCGGCGGTGGCGCGTCAGCTTCGGGCGCTGCAACTCACGGTAAGCGGCTACTGCCGCTCGACGTATCTGACCGGCGCGACGCGTGCGGAGCGGCGCGCGAGCATCGACAGCAACATCCAGGCGCTGCACGACGCGGCGGAACTCGACGCACGCTGTTTCGTGATGGTCGTGGGCGGCGTGAGTGCGGGCTCGCGTGATCTCGCAGGCGCGCGAATGCAGGTCGAGGAAGGCATCGCGCAGTTGCTCGCGGAGGCCCGGAAGCTGCGGATTGCGCTCGCGATCGAACCTCTGCATCCGATGTACGCGGCGGGCCGTTCGGTCGTCAACACCATTGGCCAGGCGCTCGCGCTGTGCGAGACGATCGCGCCAGACGATCCGTCGATGCTGGGTATCGCCATCGATATCTATCACTGCTGGTGGGACCCGTTGCTTGCCGAGTCCATCGCCGATGCGGGCCGCGCGCGCCGGATACTTGCTTATCACGTCTCGGACTGGCTCGCCGACACGCAGGACATGTTGCTGGACCGCGGCATGATGGGCGATGGCGTCGTGGATCTGAGGCACTTTCGTCACCGGATGGAGCAAGCGGGATACGACGGCATGGTGGAAGTCGAGCTGTTCTCGCGTGACCGCTGGTGGAAGGTGCAGCCGGACGAACTGCTTTCGGTGTGCGCGCAGAGATTGCAATCAGTTTGTTGAAGACGGATGAATCGGGACAGTCAAGGAGAGAGAGGGGATATGACGCAACTGCAGAACGAAGGTGATTCCGTGCGGCGGGGCCGTTTGCTCGAGCCGGGCATGTATGACCTGAACGACCTCGAAGTAGGCGATCATTTCGCCACGTCCGGCATGACGGTGACGGAAACGCACATCGTCAATTTCGCCGGTGTGTCGGGCGACATGTACGACATTCATCTCGACGACGTCGCTGCGCAGCAGGCGGGATTTCCCGGCCGGATCGCGCACGGACTGCTCGGCCTCGCACTCACCGATGGCCTGAAGACGCGCTCGCCGGTCCGCATGAGCGCGCTGGCGACCTTGAGCTGGAACTGGTCGTTCCGGTCGCCGCTTCTTATCGGCGACCGGATTCAGGTCGAGATCGAGGTCGTCGGCAAGCGCGTGACGAAACGCGTCGACCGGGGGATCGCGACGCTCAGGCTGAGCGTGGTGAATCAACGGGGGACTGTCGTGCAGGATGGCGAAACGCTGCTGCTGATGGCGAATCGAGCCTGGTGAACTCAATCTTTCTCAGGGTACGCAATGTAACGGATGATCTTCCAGCTTCCGTCGGGCTGGCGGCCGAATACATCGAGACCCGTCTCATCGTTCGACTCCTGTTTGCCGTTCCTGGCAAGAGTCGATCTCCATGTCAGGCGCACGATCGCGAGGTCACCGGAGACGATGATCTCCTTGATCTTGAGATCGTAACGAAGCGATTGCGTAGTGTCGGCCAGCGCGTGGCGCAGACGGGCGCATAGCAACGGATAGGTCCGCTCGGGCGCGCCATAGAAATCGTAACGAAGGTCAGGGGCGAAAAGCTCGCAGATATGCTCGGCACGCCGTCCATTGAAATCTACGCGCCATTGTTCCAGAGAAGAGCGGATGGTGCTCGCCGGATCATTGTCGACTGTCGCTGCGTTCAGCGTGCAAGGAAGTGCGGTAAGGGCAATGCCGACCGTGGCGATGCGGAGTAACAGTCGAGTCATTCTGGCTCCCTGTATATGCACGCGCAGCAATTTGGGGATTGCGCCCAACAATTGTAGTATGCGATACCACGGTTGGTGCTGAAAACCTCGAGCTTTTCGGTCGATCGATTGTGACCGCTTCCGCACCGGCGATTTGCAGCACCTCGCGTTTTTCGATCACTGATCTGCGCGGTGCAATCAGCGCGGTGCAACCGCTAGAATTGCGGTTTTAGCCCGGAACACGCGCATGTCTTTTGCCTCGCTTGGCCTGATCGATCCGCTACTGCGCAATTTGCAGGACCTCAACTACCGGACACCTACGCCGGTGCAGACCAAGGCGATTCCTGCCGTATGCAGTGGCAGGGACGTCATGGCTGCGGCACAGACCGGCACTGGCAAAACGGCGGGTTTTGCGCTGCCGTTGTTGCAACGGCTGGTGCAACACGGTCCGGCGGTGTCAAGCAATCGCGCGCGTGTTCTGGTGCTGGTGCCCACGCGTGAACTGGCCGAACAGGTGCTGCAAAGCTTTATCGAATACGGCAATGGCCTCGACTTGCGCTTTCTGGCCGCCTACGGCGGTGTGAGTATCAACCCGCAGATGATGAAGTTGCGCAAAGGCGTGGATGTGCTCGTCGCCACGCCGGGCCGCTTGCTGGACCTCAATCGCCAGAACGCAGTGCAGTTCGATCGAGTACAAACGCTGGTTCTGGATGAAGCCGACCGCATGCTCGATCTGGGCTTTGCGCGCGAACTCAACGCGGTCTTTGCTGCGTTGCCCGCTCAGCGCCAGACCCTGCTGTTCTCCGCCACGTTTACCGATGATATCCGCGCCATGGCGGCGAGCATCCTGCGCGACCCCGTCAATATCAGCGTCAGCCCACCCAATGCCACGGCCAGCAAGATCAGGCAATGGGTGGTGCCGGTGGATAAAAAGAACAAGCCTGATCTCTTCATGCACCTCGTCGCCGAGAACGACTGGACGCACGCCCTCGTGTTCGTCAAAACGCGCAAGGGCGTGGATTACCTCGCGGCCATGCTGGATGAAGCGGGCTACGCGGTCGACACCATCCACGGCGACAAACCTCAGCCCGCGCGCCTGCGTGCCCTCGAGCGCTTCAAGTCAGGCGAAGTACAGATGCTGGTAGCCACCGATGTGGCGGCGCGCGGGCTGGATATCGATGACCTGCCGCTGGTGATCAACGTCGATCTGCCGATCGTCGCGCAAGACTATGTGCACCGTATTGGCCGTACCGGCCGCGCGGGCGCCAGCGGCGTGGCGGTGTCCCTCGTGTGTGCCGACGAAGCGCCGCAACTGGCTGCGATCGAAGCGCTGATCCGGCAAACGCTGCCCCGCGAGGAAGAGCCGGGTTTCGAAGCCGAACATCGAGTGCCGCAAACCAGCGCGACGGGCCAGATCATCAAGAAACCGAAAAAGCCCAAGAAGCCGAAAGTGCCGCAAGCTGCGTCTGGCGCCATGCAAAAACCGCCGATGCAAACTGGAGAGAACAAGCGCAAGCCTGCGGCGCGGCGCGCTGTGGCCGCGGACAGAGGCACAGGCTTGTCCAGTGGAAATCCATTCAACGTGCAAAAGCCAGCTGGCAAACGCGGCAAACGGCAACCCTGATCCGTCGGGATGACTGACGCCGGCCCTCATCGAGCGTTACGCGCTTGCAGGGCGTCCAGTCTTGACCGTTTCGAGCGATTTGATTGCGGCGACGATTCGTTTGTCCGTCGCGGCGTCCAGCATGGCAAGCGCGGCACGCAACAACTCACTCTTCTTCACACGCAGGCCGTTGTCGAGACACTTTTTCTTGAGCGACGCAATCTTCGCGTAATCCGCCTTGGGCATGGTGAAGCTGTCGCGCACGACTTTCTCTTTCTTCGTGCGTTTGGTTTTGACAGCGCCTGTGGAAGCTGATGATTCGGGGGCACTCGTTGCCGGCTGTGCGGCGATTGTCTCGTCCTTCTGCGTGCCTGTTCTCGACTTCCGCCCTCCCGCTGCCTTCTTTGCCACGCTCGCCTTTGTTGCCTTCTTTACTGCGGTGGAGGCGGTGACGATCTCCTCAGTGTTACTTTCCGCCTTTACGGGCAGCGATCTTTTCTTCGCCACGGTGCTCTTCGGAAAGTTGAAGGCCTTTTTGCTGGACGGTTCGGTTTTGGGTGTGCTCATTATCCCTTCCTCGTGGCGAAAGAAACAGTATATACGGTTTCTTTCGCCGTTGAACCCTGGGTCGAATTTCGTGATTTCCGGCGGGAAGACCATTTTGTGCGGCGTTGCACGCTGCACGGTCCGTCCACCGTTGCTTGGCGAATCCGCTCGGCTGCCGGACTGCAATTGCATCGCTCGACATTGGGAAAATCGCCCGCACATCCTAAGATCAGAGACAGCAACTCGAGCGCGCGACGGCAATCGCGCGCCATCACGTTGCGGAACTGCGTCGTCCCGTACCTTGCAAGGCACGCCGAGGAGTTCTGAACAATGAAAACAAGACTGACTATTTCGAAGCGGCTGCTGGTTGCCGTCGTATTTTGCGTCTCCGCGTGCCATGCGGTCGCTGCGTTTTCCGCGGAGATTACCGGCGCCGGCTCTACCTTCGTTTATCCGCTATTGCTGAAATGGGCGGCCACATACCATACGAAGACGGGTCAGCGTGTCGATTACCAGCCCACCGGCTCAGGAAACGGCGTTCGACAGATCAAGGCCGCTAGAGTGACCTTCGGCGCCTCGGATATGCCGCTTGCGCCCGACGAGCTGCGGGCGGCGGGGTTGGCCCAGTTTCCTGTCGTGATTGGCGGTGTGGTGCCCGTCGTGAATCTTCCGGGCGTTGGTGCGGGGCAGATTCGCCTGTCCGGGCCGCTGCTCGCCGACATTTACCTTGGCAAGATCGTCAACTGGAATGATCCGGCTATCGTCTCGCTCAATCCCGGCGTCACGCTTCCGAATCTCAAGATCGTCGTCGTGCATCGGAACGAAAGCTCCGGCACCACCTTCAACTGGGTGAGCTTCCTCTCGCAGAGCAGCGCTTCCTGGAAGGGCAGTGTGGGTGCCGGCACGACGGTCAAGTGGCCGACCGGCGTCGGCGCTACCGGCAACGATGGGGTCGCGACGTACATCAGGAACGTGGAGGGGTCGATCGGTTACGTCGAGCTGACTTACGCACTGCAGCGGAATCTGGCCTATACGGCCGTGCAGAACCGAAGCGGGGCTTTCGTGCAGCCGTCACGAGCTACCTTCAGCGCGGCCGCAGCAGCAGCGGATTGGAACGACCGGCCAGACTTCTATCAGATCGTCACGGATGCGCCCGGCGAAAACGCATGGCCGATAGCCGGCGTGGTGTTCGTTCTCGTGCCGAGAGAGGCGAAGGACCCGGCAGCATCCAAAGCCGTGCTGGATTTCTTCAGATGGGCGCTCAACGAAGGGCAGGCCGACGCCGATGCCGAGCACTACGTGTCGTTGCCTGCTGCGCTCGTCAAGCAGATCGAGGCTTACTGGAGTCAGAACATCAAGTGAGCTCCGAAACTCGAACGCAGCACTTGCACTATTTCCCCCGACCGTTCTTTCGCTTTTGACTCGCCAGCCGCACGATGTCGTCGGTTGGCGTGCTCGTCAGGAGCCGCCGCATCTCGTCCAGCTCCACCCAGCGACACTTGGATATTTCGTTGTTGGGACGCGGTTTGGCGCGGTTCGAAATGTCGCAGTAAAAGACGTGGTGATGTTTCTGCTTGCTCTTGAAGTCGAAGAGGTATTTCGCCGACTTGCCGGACAGTCGCGTTTCTTCCTTGAGCTCGCGGAGCGCGGCATCGGCCAGATGCTCGCCACGCTTGAGCATTCCGCCCGGAAGCGCCCATTTGGATTCCCTTGCAACGAGCAAAATCCGTCTGCCTTTGCGACAGATGACAGTGGCGCGTTTCTTCAAGTTTGAACTCCGCGTTTTTTTCTAAATGCCGATGCCTCGTCTCTTGTTCACGCGCGATGCGCGCAGCAATGCTATTACAAAACCGGTTGAACTTGCCATCGAATAATTTGCAGGTGAGCGTAACAAACTGGGCCGTCTGACATAAAAGTTTCATCGAACCGTGATCGAGGCGCCGCATTCAAGTCTGTCACTCGCTTGCTGTCAACCGATCGACACACAAGCGGACCATGCTTCCTGATCGCACACCGCGAACAGGGATAGATCATGAACGACAAGCCTGACTTGAATTCGATGATTGGCGCCGAACCGGCCCGCAGCGGTCTGGGCGTCGAAGCGTTGAAGCGCGACATCGTCGATAACCTGATCTGTCTGCAGGCCCGCTATCCGGAAATCGCGACGCCGCACGACTGGTACATGGCGCTTGCCTACACGGTCCGTGACCGCATGATGACGCGCAGGGTCGCGACCACACACACCTATGTCGCGCGCGATGCGAAGGTCGCCTGCTATCTGTCGGCGGAATTTCTCATCGGGCCGCAACTCGGGAACAACCTGATCAATCTCGGTATCGAGAGCAGCACGCGCGCGGCGCTGGACGCGCTGGGGCTGGATCTCGACGCGTTGCTGGCGATCGAAGAAGAACCGGGTTTGGGCAACGGCGGACTCGGGCGTCTCGCAGCATGCTATCTCGACTCCCTTTCGACGCTCGAGATTCCTGCCATCGGCTATGGCATCCGATATGAGTTCGGCATCTTCGATCAGGAAATTCGCGAGGGCTGGCAAGTCGAAGTCACCGATAAATGGCTGCAGAAGGGCAATCCATGGGAAATCCAGCGGCCGGACGTTGCCTTCTACGTAAAGCTGGGCGGCCACACGGAGAGCGAAACCGATGTGCAAGGCCGCTACCGCGTACGATGGGTTCCGGCTTATACGGTCAAGGGCGTCGCCTGCGATACGCCGATCACCGGTTATCGCGTCAATACCTGCAACACGTTGAGGCTTTGGAAGAGCGAGGCGGTCGAGTCCTTCGACCTTCAGGATTTCAACGCCGGCGACTACTACGAGGCGGTGCACGAGAAGGTGCAATCCGAGACGCTGTCGAAGGTGCTCTATCCGAATGACGAGCCGGAAGCGGGCAAGCGGCTGCGGCTCGCGCAGCAATACTTCTTCGTATCGTGTTCGTTGCAGGACATGTTGCGTCTGCTCGCGCTCAAGGGCGAGCCGATCGCCCGTCTGCCAGACATGTTCACCGCGCAGATGAACGACACGCATCCGTCGATCGCGGTCGCCGAACTCATGCGTCTGCTGATCGACGAACGGCAGGTGCCCTGGGACGCGGCGTGGGACATCACACGCCGCACGCTCGCCTATACGAATCACACGTTGTTGCCCGAGGCGCTCGAGACGTGGGGCCTGCCGCTGTTCCAGAGCTTGCTGCCGCGCCTGCTGGACATCATCTACGAGATCAACAGCCGCTTCCTCGACGAAGTCCGGCGACGATTCCCCGGCGATGACGCCCGTCTTGCGCGCATGTCGCTGATCGACGAGCACGGCGCGAGGCGTGTGCGCATGGCGAATCTGGCGACCATCGGCAGTCATGCGGTCAATGGCGTGGCCGCGTTGCATTCGAAGCTGCTCGAAGAAACCGTGTTGCGCGATTTCGCGCAGATGTGGCCCGAGCGTTTTCATAACGTGACCAACGGCGTCACACCGCGCCGCTTTCTGATGCTCGGCAATCCGGGCCTTGCCGCGCTGCTCGACGAGACGCTGGGCGACGCCTGGCGCACCGATCTCGGCAAGCTGCGCGCACTCGATCAATATGCCGATGACGTCGCGTTTCAGGACCGCTGGCGCGGCGTGAAGCAGGACAACAAGCAGACCCTTGCGGCGCAGATTCGGAACGCGACGGGCATCATCGTCGACTCGTCCGCCTTGTTCGACATTCAGGTCAAGCGGATTCACGAATACAAGCGACAGCATCTGAACGCGCTCTATATCGTGACGCTATATCAGCGTCTGCGTCGCGATCCGGAACTCGCACTGACGCCGCGCTGCTTCGTATTCGGCGGCAAGGCCGCGCCTGGCTATGCCATGGCCAAGCTGATCATTCGGCTGATCAATGGCATCGCTGAAGTCGTCAATGACGATCCAGTGGTGAAGGGGCGTCTGAAGGTCGTGTTCTTTCCGGATTTCAATGTGAAAAACGCGCACTTCATCTATCCGGCGGCTGATCTCTCCGAGCAGATTTCAACGGCTGGCAAGGAAGCATCGGGCACCGGCAACATGAAGTTCATGATGAACGGCGCGTTGACCATCGGCACGCTGGATGGCGCGAACGTCGAAATCCGCGAGGAAGCGGGCGACGATAACTTCTTCCTGTTCGGCCTGAGCGCCGATGAAGTCGAACGCGTGAAGGGAGACGGCTATCGGCCGGCCAGTTTCGTCGATGGAAATCAGGAATTGCATGAAGCGCTGGAAATGATCGGCAGTGGACATTTCTCGCGGGGTGACCGGGATGTGTTCCGTCCACTGGTCGAGAATCTGCTGCACGCGGATCCTTTTCTCGTCCTCGCCGATTATGCCGAATACGTCGCGCGTCAGCACGATGTCAGCGCCGCCTGGCAGGACCCGCGCCGCTGGACTCGCATGTCGATCCTGAATACCGCGTACTCGGGCAAGTTCTCGTCGGATCGTGCAATCCGCGAATACTGCGAGCAAATCTGGAAGATCGCGCCGGTGAAGATTGCACTTTGAAGACGGTTGTGTGACTTTATCTCGCGAGACGCAAAGCTGCTGTGTTATGGTCTGGGCAAAATATATCTGCTGCCCGACCCGAGGTTTGAATGGATATGGATGGTGACTGGCCCTTGCCGCGTCCGAAGACGCTCTTCAGGAATGAACGGCTGCCTGCAGGTTCATTGCTGACAAGACAGAGCACGATCGCCAGTACATTTTCGTTTCTCGCTACACCGGTGGTCGCTGAGGCGGTTCAAAGGGCGAAAGCGCTGTCCACGACAAGCGATGCCGAAGGCTTTCATCAACTCCGCGTCGCGTTCAGAAAGCTTCGCGCCTTGTTCTGGGCGTATTCCCCCTGGCTCGGAGAAGAGGCTACTGCGCAAGCCGTCGAAGAATTCAAGCGTCTCGCTGCGGTGGCGGGCGGAACGCGCGACTGGGACATCGCTGGCGATCTCCTGAAAGCTGCCCAGGAGTCGCGCGCATCGATCGAATTGCTCGTGGCGGCCGCACGCGAGAAACGCGCACAGGCGGTGGCGCACAGTCAGGCGATGATCAGGAGCGACGAAGTCGAGGCGTTCCTGAACGATGTCCTGCTGCGCGCGCAAACGACCTTGCAGTCGCGTTGCAGCGATCTTCCGATTCAAGCGTTCGCTGAGGAACGCGTTCGCCTGGCGCAGCGCGCGCTTCGCAAGCGGAGCAGGCGCGCAGCACGCAGCGAGACCGCTCACGAAGAAGATCTCCACGACGTTCGCAAGGCGGGCAAGAAGCTGAGATATCTGCTGGAGTTCTTTCAACCCGTTATCAAGGGCGGACACGGTCGCACCATCAAGAAGTTGACGTCCGTGCAGAACAAGCTTGGCCAGTTCAACGATATTGCCGCTAGTGAGGCGCTCATTCGCAGCGCCTCGTTCGACGAGGTTCCTCACCCGGTCGTGCTCGAATCGCTGCAATGGCTGGAAAAGCAGAAGCATCGACGAATGCGTGCGGCGTCGCGGCGAGTTCGGGCGATCGCTGGTTGATCGGTGTATCCGTGCGATAAATCGCGCGGATAGCCAGCGCAAGTAAGCAAAGACAGCAAGCGCAGTCATCACCGTGACAGCTCCGCCATCGCGACACTGATCGCGAACATGAGCGGATAGGTGACCGCACTCGAAAAGAAGCCATACATGAAGCGCGCGCCGCCCCGCACGCGCGGCGATACCACCTGGAACAACTGCGCCGCGACCACGAGCACGAGCATCACGACGGGCGCGGGGCCAGCCGAACAACTGATGACTCAGCACGCCGAGCAGATACAGCGCGATGGCCGCCGCGACCGAGCTGATATGGACGTCGCTTTCCTCTCCAATCTGCTGCTCGTCGTCGATAGCGGATCGATGGCCGAGGCCGCGCGCCGGGTCGGCGTAACGCCGGCCGCCATCGCGCAGCAGATTCAGGCGATCGAGCGCGATCTCGACGTGGCGATCTGCCTTCATCCGGCATTCGCGTTGCCCAAGGCATATCAATGGCATCTGTTGCGCGAGGAGCCGATCGTCGTTCTTGCACACTCGAAGCTGGCGGCCGAGGAGCCGCATGAGCTACTGCGTCGTGAGCCGTTCATTCGGTACGACCGGTCGCTCGGCGGGGGCAAACAGGCGGATCAGTATCTGCGCGCGGCGAAGATCGTGCCGCACGAGTTGTTCGAGCTCAACTCGCTGATGGCAATCGCGATGATGGTCGACAGGGGTCTCGGCGTGTCGCTCGCACCGGACATCGTTTCGCCTTTGACGACGAAACTTGCCATCGCGAAGATCACGCTGCCGATGAAGACGGAGCCCCGGCGCTTTGGCTTGCTCTGGCACCGGACATCGCCGAGGGAACGCCTGATCAAAGGGATTCTGCGTTGTGCGGAGCAGGTGATGGAATGCGCGTGACGCGACTGATGAAGCGCCCCTTCCCTCCCGCCTTCATGATCCTTGGTATCGTAGACATTTTCCCCCAGTGCCTGATCCGCGCGTGCCGCGATCCTTCGCGGTGAGACCTGGCAGGCCGGGTAACGATGCCCAGACACAATCCAGCGCTGCAGCGCAGCCAGAAAACCCCCATGAGCCGGGCAAGGCGGCGCCTTCTGATCATCGGCCTGATCGCTGTGCTGGCCGCGTTCGGGTGGGCGATGGCGATCATGGTCGAGCCCGCGTTCCAGCGCACCATAGTCATGACGAGCGGTGCGGACAACGGCATTTATCGTGGCTTTGCCGATCGCTACGCGCCCATCCTGAAGCGCGCCGGCATCAAGCTCGATATCCGCGATTCTTCCGGCTCGGTACAAAATTACGATCGGCTGAGAGACCCGAAGAGCGTCTACGACATCGGTTTCATCCAGTCGGGCACCACGCGTCCGAAAGAGACCGACAATCTGCAGACGATTGCCGCAGTGTCATACGAACCGATCTGGGTGTTCTATCGCGGTGAGACCACGGTCGACCGGCTCTCGCAACTGCGCGGCAAGAAGATTTCGATGGGCGTGTCCGGCAGCGGCCTGCTCAACGTTGCGCAGTCATTGCTCGGCTATAGCGGCATCACGAGCCAGAATTCGACACTGCTGCAAATGGATGCGCCGGCGGCTTATCAGGGTCTCGAAAGCGGCCAGATCGACGCGGCGTTCTTCATAGGCAGGCCCGACGCCGACATGCAGAAGACCCTGCTGAACAGTCGCCTGAAGTTGATGAGTTTCGCGCAGGCCGATGCGCTGGTCCAGAAGATCCCGTCGCTTTCGAAAATCATTCTGCCGCGCGCGTCGGCGAGTGTCGCTGAAGATCTGCCGCGCACCGACGTCACGCTGCTCGCGGCGACGGCGCTGCTGGTATCGAAAGGCCCGCTGCATCCGGCGCTCGTCTATCTGCTGCTCGATGCGGCGCGCATCGTTCACGGTCGCGAAGATTACTTCACGCCGCTCGGCACCTTCCCGAACACGAACACGGATGAATTCCCGATTTCCGACGAAAGCGTTCGCTACTTCAAATCCGGCCAGCCGTTCCTGTACCGCACTCTGCCGTTCTGGCTCGCGAGTCTGATCGAACGACGGCTGCTGATCCTCGTGCCGTTCGCCGCGCTTCTGATCGGTTTGCTGCAGGCATTGCCGCGCCTGCTCGAAGCGCGCATGAAAAAGCGGCTCGTGGTCTGGTATCGCGAGATCAAGGCACTGGAAGACGAAGTGTGGAGCAGCAGCGACCCGACCCGCTCGCAGATTGCGCAATGGAGCGAAGAGATCGAAAACATCGACGCGAACGCGAGCCGGATTCGGATTCCTTATCGATATTTTCAGGACGTGTACGCCCTCAAGCAGGCGATCGGCGTCGTGCGGGACCGGATAGCGCATGTTGCGCAGAGAGCGAAGGAGTAGCGCGGGTCAGCGCACGCGTGATCTGTTCACGCCATCGACACGACGCGGTTCGGGATTCCGATGGCGCGACTCACGTCGCGCCACCTGCTTCGAGCGCAGTGAATCAACGATTGACCAGCTTCTTCGGGAATGCGAGCGCCAGCGCGCAACCGAACAGAATGAACGCGGCAAACGCGTAGAGACCGGCGCTTTGCGTGTGGAACGTGTCGCGAAGATAGCCGATGAGATACGTGCTGCCGAATCCGCCCACATTCGCAATCGAGCACGCGAAAGCAATGCCTCCGGCCGCCGCTGTCCCGCGAAGAAACGTCGAAGGAAGCGCCCATACCACGGGCATCGCTGCCGCGGCGCCTGCATTCACGAGCGAGAACAGCAGAACCGTCATCGCCGTACTCGGTGTCGTCGCCCCGGCGATCACCAGTGCGGTGGCCGCCACGGCGAACGGCACGACGATATGCCACCGCCGCTCGCGCGCCCGGTCCGAGCTCGAACCGCAGAGCAAAGTGCCGACGACAGCGGCGGCGTTCGGAATGACCATCAGCCAGCCGATGTGATACGAGTCCGTTACGCCCGTGTCGCGAAGAATGGTCGGTAGCCAGAAGCTCACGGCGTACAGGCCGAGCAGCACGCACAGGTCGATGAGCCCGAGCGACCACACTTTGCGGTTGGAGAAGGCTTCGCTCAGCTTGTGGCTCTTGTGCTCCGCCCCTTCTTCGGCGAGTTCCGCGCGCAGCGTCCTCTTTTCATCATCGGTCAGCCACTTCGCCGATTCGATGGTGTTCGGCAGCCAGCGCAGCACTGCGAAACCCAGCAGGATGGAAGGCAGTGCTTCGAGCAGAAAGAGCCATTGCCAGCCGCCGAGTCCATGCGTTCCATCGAAGAAGCGCATGATCCAGCCGGAGATCGGGCTGCCGACCATGCTCGACATCGGCAGGCCGACCATGAACAGCGCCACGATCCGTGCACGCCGCGCATCCGGATACCACTGCGTGAGGTAGAGCAGCACGCCCGGCAGGAAGCCTGCTTCGGCCACGCCCAGCAGGAATCGCACGATGTAGAACTGCATCGGCGTATGCACGAACATCGTCGCGCCCGACAACAGACCCCACGTGATCATGATGCGCGCAATCCAGAACTTCGCGCCCACCCGCTGAAGGATGAGATTGCTCGGGACTTCGAACAGCACGTAGCCCACGAAGAACAGACCGGCGCCGAGGCCGTAGACGGCATCGCTGAACTTCAGCGCGTCGAGCATCTGCAGCTTTGCCAGACCGATGTTCACGCGGTCCAGGTACGCCGCGAAATAGCACAGGCAGAACAGCGTGATGAGGCGAATCGTGACCTTCCGGTATAGCTCTTGATGCGTGTCTCTCGACGCGACGCTGACGCCAGATTGAACAGTTGACATGGGGCGGCCCTGGTTAGGTGAAGATTCCTTGACGAAAACATGTGTTTTGCGTCCACAGGATCCTGTATAGCATGTCAAAATACAAGCGTACACGCTAGAAATTACCCTTAGAGCCGTTTGTGGTCCGGGCGGCAGGAAGCGAGCCGGAAAATTACGTGTTTGTGCTTCGTAGCGCAATTATTTGCGCAATACTGGAGTTCGTCACGACACGGGTAAAACCCCATGGATGAAACCGGTCTGTGCACGGATATTAAGCGTATACGCTCAAATATGCACCTGGGACGACAATCGCCGGCACCATCTCCGTGCAGGCGTCGTCGATCATCGAATCTTGCTTCGGAGTCGGTCCGTTAAAATGGAAGCCCTGCAAGCGCGTCGCCGCGCGCATCACTCTTTGGAAACCGCCTCTCCGGATATGTCGCTCCCAAACGACGATTACGACTTTCATGACCAGATCGGTCACCTGTTGCGTCGTGCCTATCAGCGCCACGTCGCGATCTTTCAGGAGGCGATTCCCGATTCGCAGCTGACGGCCGCGCAGTTCGTGGCGTTGTCCGCCGTCAAGGAGAGCAGGGGATGTTCGCTCAATGACATCGTCAAGACGACGGCGATCGACCAGGCGACGATCCGTGGCGTCGTCGATCGCCTGAAGGCGCGCGCGCTGGTGAACGTCGTGCCGGACCCGACGGATGGCCGCAAGCTGGTGGTGAACGCCACGCCGCAGGGAGAAAAGCTGATCGACGCGACCGTGCCGTTCGCCACGCAGGTCACGGAGCGCACCTACGGCAAGCTCAATCCGGGCGAGCGGGTGGCGCTGCAATACCTGCTGCGCAAGATGCTCGACCTCGACGAAAGCTGATCGCCGCGGACAGCTCGTTATGAGGAAACCGTGCGAGCGTCCTCGTTCGACGCATAGCGCCGCCCGGCTTTGTCCAGACCGGCGCGGATGACGTCCGGCGTGTACGGCGGAGCGAAGAATCGCACGCCGGTTGCATCGAAAATAGCGTTGGCCAGCGCGGCGGGGCCGGGCACCGAAGCGGATTCGCCCGCGCCCATCGGCGGTTCGCCTTGCCGGGGCATGAGCACCACGTCGATCGCGGGCACCTCGGCGAACGTCAATATCGGGTAGCTCGACCAGTCGCGCGCAGCCGTCTTGCCTTCGCTGAACCGCACGCGCTCTTTCAACGAACGGCTCAGCACCTGGATCACGTTGCCGTGAATCTGGTGACGCACGCCATCCGGGTTGATCATCGTGCCCGTGTCCTGCCCGATTACGACGCGCTCGACCGTGATCTCGCCGCTCAACCTGTCGACCACGAGATCGACGATCCACGCAGCCCACGCCGCGCCGAAGCCGGGGAAGCGGCTATGCACATAGCGCGCGTAGGCGATGCCTCGTCCGCGCACGAGGCGGCCGTGCGTCTCGATACGCTTTGGCCGAGCCTGCCAGCCAGCGCGCTGAGCGACGGCGCGCAGCAGGTCGATCGCGCGATCGTCCCTCAGATGCCGGATGCGATACTCGAGCGGGTCGGCGCCCGTCAGCGCCGCGCATTCATCGGCGAAAGCGTCGTGGGCGAAGGAATTGGGCAGCGCCGAGACGCCGCGCAGCCACGACGCGCGCACGATCGACGCCAGATCCTCGCAGACGAAACGCCGGTTGGGCGACTCGTAGGGCGACACAGCCGTGCGGTCGCCCATTTCGAACACACCGGAAACGGCCGGCTGAACACCGCTCAGCAGCAGGGCGAGCAGCGGCGCATCGTTCGACGGATAGCGCGTCGAGAAGTCGTAGCCGATGAGTTCGCCGCCGTCCGTGACCGTGCCCGTGACCTGCATCACCTGGCCGGTGCCCTTGGGTTCCCAAAGGTGCTCGTCCTGGCGCGTTAACTGGACCCGCACCGGATGCCCGGCCGCGCGTGAGAGCAGGAGCGCATCGCCGCAGACATCGTCCGCGCAGTTGCGGCCGTAGCATCCGGCCGCTTCCATGCGTTCGATGTCGAAGTCGGCCTCGCTGCGTCCGACGAGCTTCGCGAGGTCATGCCGCAACGAAACCGGATTCTGCGTGCCGGACCAGACCGTGATGCGTCCGTCGCCGGGCTCGCGGTAGTCCGCGACCGCGCACGATGGCCCGATGGACCCGTGCATCTGATAAGGCCACACGTAAGTGCGCGAAAGGGTCGTGGTGCCCGTCGCGTCGCGCACGCGTTCTACATCGCCTTCTTCGAGCAGCAGCCGGCGCGTCGCTGGCGCATTCGAGATGGCTTGCCCGATATCGTCCATCGGCGTCAGGGGCGGCGTTTCGCGCCATTGCACCTTGAGTCTGCGCGCGGCGCGCGCCGCGAACTCCTCGCGCTCGGCCACGACGCCCACGAAATCGCCGACGACGACCACCGCGCGAAGTCCGGGGATATCGGCGACGGAAGATTCATCGACCGAAATCAGGGACCGGCCGACGAACGGCCCCGAGTCGATGCCGCTGTAAGGCGGGCGCACCACGCGGCCATGCAGCATGCCGGGCACGCGCACGTCGTGCACGAAGGTCAGCTGGCCGGTGGCTTTGGCAGGCACATCGACACGTCTCGACGAACGGCCGATGAGCCGATAGTCGGCCGGGTCTTTCGTCTTGACCTGCGTGTCCAGTTCGGCTGTGATCTGCCGGTCTTTCACCAGCGCGCCGAAGGTGCAGCCGCCGGCGGCATCGGCATCTTCGAGGAACACACGTCCGTTCGCCGTCGTCAGGCGCTCGATGGCGACGTCCATGCGTTGCGCGGCAAGGTCGAGGAGCGCGAGGCGTGCCTGCGCCGCCGCGCAGCGAAGCGGAACCGCCGATATCTGGATCGTGGCGCTGGCGATGGTCGGCCCCTGGTTCGGCGTCGCGGCGGTCGAACCGAGGATCATGCGAACGCGTTCGGCGGGAACGTCGAGCTCTTCCGCCACGATCTGCGCCAGCGACGTGCGAATGCCCGTGCCCAGATCCACATGCCCGTTGAACGCGAGGATGCTTTCGTCGTCGAGAACGGCCACGAACACCTCAGGCACATCCGGCACGAAGGTCGAAGGGCTTCCCGGCTGGCCCCGCGCGGGAGCGACCGGGCTGAGCGGCTGGCGAATGATGGCCAGGCGGCCGTTTCGGGCAAGCAGATCGGCGCGATTCACGTTCTTCCTCGTCATTCATGCGGGCATTTTTCGGCGCGTGAACGGCCGAAGCGGTCCACGCCCCATTTCCTACACTACCGCGCTTCGGCTTCGGCTGCCGAGATCGCCGCGAGCGCATCGGACAGCGGCAGCACGGTCGCGTATTTCTGCGCCATGTCGAAGAGACTCGCTTCGTGCGGCGCCTGCGCGCGATCGCCGACGCAGTCCGACAGCACGAACGGACGGAAGCCGAACGACATGGCGTCGACGACGCTCGCACGCACGCAGCCGCTCGTCACGGCGCCCGCCACCAGCAGCGTCTGGATGCCTTGCTGCGCGAGCCAGGGCGTCAGTTGCGTGCCGAAAAATGCCGACGGAACCGTCTTGCGAACCACCAGTTCGCCCTTTGCCGGCGTCAGTTCCTCGACGATGGCGCTGTTGGGATTGTCCTCGGTGAGCGTCGCCATGCCGGGGACTTTCAGCGAGAAGACGTTATCGTCGCTGCCGTCGGCCGCGTAGACGATGCGGCTGTGCGCGACGGGCCAGCCGTTCTCGCGCGCGGCCTTGAGCGCCTGCTTCGTGCGCTCGATCGCCTGCGGGATATTGCCGCCGCCGAAGACCGCGGGGTCGGCGAAGCCAACCACGAGGTCCACGATCAGCAGGGCGACCCGGCCCTTAGGCGCCATCGGCGTGCCGAAGCCCTGTTGCCGGTAGACATGCGCTTCCGCATGCTGGGTGAGATCGTTCATGTCGTGCCTTTATGCGTGGTTGGCGTCGAGCACGCGGCCATCGCGGACGACGACTTCGTTGTCGAGAGAGACGGTGCAATGGCGCAGCGGGATGTCGATATGGCAGGTCGTGGTGCGATCGCCGCCGCCTTCGTTGTTCGGTCCGAGCGAGAACAGAAAGTTGCCCTCGAACGCGCGCGCGTCCATGCCGATGGTGGCTTCGCGATCGTAGAGGCCGAGCGTCGACCAGCGTGCGCGCGGTTGCAGTCCCCAGCCGATGTGCGAGATCGCATAGCCTTCGGGATCGTCGAAGGTTTCCATGTAGTCGCGCAGCAGCGCCGCATCCGTGCCGCCTTCGATGCGCACCGCATAGCCGCCCTCCACCGTGAGCGTGATCGGCTCGCTGACGTAGTGCTTTTGCGGCAGCAGAATATCGCCCCGGTCGATGACGATCTTGCCGTGCGCGGTCCTGTCGTTCGGAAACGTCAGCGCGAAGCCGCTCGGCCAGTGATCCCAGCGGCCGGGTTCATCGACGAAACCGTATTCGGCGATGGCGGGAAAATTACCCATCGGGCAGGTGAAGTCCGTGCCCGCGTCGGATTGCACGTGCATCTGACGCGCCGCCTTGATGCGCGCGGTCGCGGCGAGCACGCGGGTGCGGTCCGCGAGCGTCGGCACGAGGCGCACGAGCACTTCGGGCGGCTCCACCGCGAGCAGGATCTTCGTGCCCGACTGCAGGATTTCGTGCTGCTCCGGCGAGAACAACAAGGTCATCAGGTCCAGCACGAGATCGCTATTCTTGAGCGCGGCGATCGCCGCCTGATTGCCGGTGAGCGGCGTCGTGCCGAGATACGCGAGCGAATCGCGGCTGAAACCCTTCTCGCCGTTGATGGGCGGCAAGTCCAGCCGGTTCACGATCGCGCCCATCGACTGCGTTGCGATGAGCGCGCACGACAAGGTCTGAGGATGCGTGCCGGCGCTCGTCAGAATGGTGACCGTCTGACCGCGTTCGAGCTTCGAGAGCGTGAGCACTTCCTTCCACGCTTCGATGAGTTGATAGTCGCTGATAGCCATCGTCATCTCCAAAGAATGTGCGGTGCGCTCACGCAGGCTTGCTCAGGGACACGGGCGCGCCGAGGAAATCGCCCAGCGCCGCATAGAAGCCGGCTTCGTTGTCCCACGGGATCATGTGGCCCGCATCCGGCACGCGCGTGTGCAGCATCGAAGGCGTGGCGCGCTGCAATTCGGCGACGTCTTCCGGCCGGACCACATCGCCGCGCTCGGCGGTGACGAGAAGCGACGGCACGTTCAGGCGCGCTGCATCGGCGAAGAAGTCGTCTTCATGAAAGCCCTTGAACGATGCCAGCACGGCGCGTTCATCGCACGTATGCAGCCATTCCGCGCGCAACTGGCGCTGCTCGAAGGTCCACGTCGGACAGAACTGGCTCATGGCTTGCGCGTCCATGCCCTTGCGCGCGAGCGCCATCGAATCGACGTACCACGGCAACTGCGAAGGATAGGGACGGCGCCCCGGACCGGACGCGGGCGGATCGACCAGCACGACCATCCTGAGCCCGCGCTCGATGCGTCCGGCCGCGCGCGCGGCGATGCGTGCGCCCATCGAGTGGCCGAGGAGACTGAAGGCGTCGAGGCCCAGCGCCTCGACGAACGCGACGACGTCGTCGGCTTGCGCGTCGAGACTGTAGTCGAGCGTATCCGATGCCGATGAAAGGCCGCGCCCGCGCACATCCAGAATATAGGTATCGAAGCGGCTCCCGAGGACTTCGCCGACGAAGCCCCAGGTGATCGCCGGACTCGTGATGCCCGGAATCAGGACGATGGCCGGCCGCGTCGAACGCTCGCCCGCGCTGCTTGCGCCGGGTCCATAGCGCAGGTAATGCTGGCGAATGCCGTTGGCGAACACATTGCCGCCGTGAAGAAACGTGGATGACATGGTGTGGCTCCGCAAAAGTTGCCGGGCGGCTCAATACGCGCCGGACAGCAGCGCGCCCGCGCCGGGAACGATGGGCTCCAGATCGAGATGACGCAGCATCGCGTAGGTGGTGGCGATGGCGGCCGTGATGACGGGCTTGCCGGTCATCGCTTCGACCTTTGCCACCGCGGGCAGGGATGGCATCTGGACGCACGCCGAGAGCACGATGGCATCGGCGTCCTGATACTTCATCTTCGAGACGATGTCCGGCAACCGCGACGGGTCATGACGCCCGACTTCGAGGTTGTCGGGAATCTCGAGCGCCCGCCAGTCGATGACTTCGTAGCCTTCGCTGCCGATGTAATCCACAACGAGCTCCGTCAGCGGCTTCATATACGGAGCGACGACCACGATCCGCTTCGCGCCGATCACTTTCAGTGCATCGACGAGTGCGCCTGCGCTGGTGAGCACGGGCGCGTGAGCGCCGTTCTCGGTGGTGTGCTTCGTCAGGCGCTCTTGCGAGACGCGGTGATAGCCGCGGCCCATCGCCATGATGGCGACGAGGCAGGCGTAACCCAGCACGTCGACGCGCGCATCCGACAGTTCGATCGCGCAGCGGTCCGATTCGGCGTCCATCGCGGCCAGTTCCTCCTTGACGACCTTTTTCATGCGCATGCGGCTCGAATGGAACGTGAAGCGCTCGGGCCGGATGGCTTCGCGCAGGCGCAGCATCGCGGGAATCTCGGTTTCCATCGTCGTGTTGGAACTCGGCACGATCTGGCCGATGCGATAGGTCTTGAACATGGATACTCCTGACCGGTGAGGGGAATTGCATCAAAGTCTAGCGTGTACGTTATAAAACGACAACCCGAGAAAAAACCTTAGTGCATCGATAGCGTCAGTATTTTCCCTATGTATAACGGTCTTTTCGCCCTATGAAGGGGCGTTTCGCGTTCTCTGAAATATTTCCGCTTGTTTTCGTGATATTGAGTGTGTACGCTATAAATCACACCGTCACTCAGCTCGCTGGATGTCATCGCGTGACACCACGGGCACACATCGATCAGGAGATTTCCATGAGCAAAGCCCGCATTGCCGTCATCGGCGCTGGACTCGGCGGCGCGACCGCTGCCGCATTGCTGGAGAAGAGCGGCTACGACGTCGTCCTGTACGAGCAGGCGCAAGCATTCTCGCGGCTGGGCGCGGGCATCCACGTCGGGCCGAACATGATGAAGGTGATGCGCCGTATCGGCTGTGAAGACGCGCTCAACAAGATGGGATCGCACCCCGACTACTGGTACAGCCGGGATGGCAAGACGTCGGAAATCATGTCGCAGATTCCGCTGGGCGACTTTGCCGTGAAGAACTACGGCGCGAGCTATCTGACCGTGCATCGCGGTGACTTCCACGCGCTGCTGACGCAGGCGAGCAGCCCGGGCGTCGTGCGGTTCGGCAAGAAGCTGAGTTCGGTCGAAGATACCGGCAATGAAGTGCGCATGACTTTCGCCGATGGCTCCGTGGAGACGGCCGACATCGTGATCGGCGCGGATGGCGTCAATTCGAAGATCCGCGATCATCTGCTGGGCGCGGAGCCGCCCAAGTACACCGGCTGGGTCGCGCATCGCGCGGTGTTTCCGGCGTCGTTGCTGAATAACAAGCCGTATGACGCGTGCGTGAAGTGGTGGTCGGGCGACCGTCACATGATGGTTTACTACGTCACCGAGCAGCACGACGAGTATTACTACGTGACCGGCGTGCCGCAGAAGGAATGGCCGGCGGGCGTGCCGTTCATGGAGAGCAGCCGCGAAGAGATGAAGGAAGCGTTCGCGGGCTGGCATCCCGACATCCAGCATCTGATCGATGTCTCGCCGTCCATCTCCAAGTGGCCGCTGCTCGAACGCGATCCGCTGCCGCTCTGGAGCCGTGGCCGCATGGTCCTGCTGGGCGATGCCTGCCATCCGATGAAGCCGCACATGGCGCAGGGCGCCGCGATGGCGATCGAGGATGCGGCGATGCTCACGCGCTGTCTCGATGAAGTCGGCGTGTCCGACTACACGAATGCGTTCGCGCTTTACGAAGCCAACCGGTCCACGCGCGCCTCGAAAGTCCAGCTCGTATCGCACAACAACACCTGGCTGCGCACCAACGAGGATCCGGCCTGGTGCTTCGGCTACGACGTGTACGAGATTCCGCTCGTCTCGCCGCAGAAGGACACGGTGCCCGCCGAGGCGTGAGTTTTTTGACTGCCTCGCCTTCGGGGGCGGGGCGGGCTAGCATCGAATGTTTCCGGCGTGCGCTGCTTTTGGCGTTCGCCGCTTCCTTTGCGGGGTTCATGTCATGTCTCATCCACGCCCGGTCGATGGTCCCGTCACGCTGCGCGTGAACGGGCACACGCGCACCATCGCGTTCGTGGCGTCGGATGCTCCGTTGCTCACGGTCCTGCGCAACGATTTCGAGTTGAACGGACCGAAATTCGGCTGCGGGCTCGGGCAATGCGGCGCATGCACGGTGATCGTCGATGGCCACGCGACGCGCGCCTGCGTCGTGCCCGCGGTTGCCGCGACCGGCCGCGATATCGTGACGCTCGAAGGACTCGGGACGCCGGACAATCTGCACTTCATTCAACGCGCGTTCATCGAGGAACAGGCGGCCCAGTGCGGCTACTGTCTGAACGGCATGATCATGAGCACCAAGGTGCTGCTCGAACGCAATGCCGTTCCCGGCGACGACGAAATCCGCGACGCGTTGCGCTACAACCTGTGCAGATGCGGAACGCACATCGAAATCATGAACGCGGTGCGCCGGGCCGCTCGCTACCTTCAGCAGCAAGATGAACAGTAAAACGAGCGATAGCGTGGGCATCGCGGATGCGCCGCCGCACGCCGGGACCGCTGGCCAGGAGCCGACGACGCACCGCACGCACACCTATCGCTGGCCGGCCGGCCAGGAGGCCTGTCTCGCCTCGCTGGAAGTGAGCGTCGATGCGACACCGTCGGGCGTGCTGCGAAGCTATCGATACCGCGTGTCGCTGGACGGGTCGGCGGGCGCATCGGGACAGGGTCTGTTCCAGCCGGACTGGCAACCCGCGTCGCCGCACAGCATGCTGTACCGTCACGCGCACGCCTCGCTGATGTTCGACGGCCCGGCGCGCGCCCTTCCCGAGCACGCGCACGTGTTCGCGCGCGAGTCCTTCATGGACGAGACGGCGAGCGAGCTTGCGCTCGATCCCGTCGAATTGCGCCTGCGTCATCTCGACGGGGATGAGGATGCGGGCGCGCGCGAAGTCGTCCGGATGGTCACGGAACGCGCCGCGTGGGGACGCAAGGCGCGCACCGACGCAGGTTCGCAGTGGCTCAGCGGCCGGGGTTTCGCGATGGACGGCGAGCGGGAAGGCGAGGCGAACTGGTCCGCGTGGGTCGTGGATATCGATGTGCATCGGCAGACCGGGGATGTCGCGGTGCGCCGCGTCGTCGCCGGATATGGCGAAGGCTCCGCCAGCCTGCCGGTTTTGCACGGCGTGCCGCATACGCTCGTCGAGAGCGCGGTGTCGCTGGCGCTCGGCCACGCGTCGAATGCGCGACCCGCGCATGACGAAGCTGCCGCGTCCGCACCGATGTCGTTCGAGATCGCGGCGGCTATCGGCCCGGCGTCCTTGAGCGCGCAAGGCAAGCCGGATGCGTTGCCGATACCGGGCGCGCAGCGGGCCGCCGCGCCGGCGGTCGCCGCCATCGCGAACGCGATCTTCGATGCCACCGGCGTGCGTTTCAGGCAACCGCCGTTCGATTCGCAGCAGCTTCAGGCGAAACTGGCTGGCGCGCAGCCGCCGCAGCCCGTTCATCACGGCGTGGCCGCGCCGCGTCCCGGCCGTATCAAAAAGCTGCTCGCCGGAGGCGGCATCGCCGGATTCATCGGGGGCCTCGTCGGTCTTGCGTGCGCGATCATTCCGGGGCCGCCAGAGATTGCGCCTATCGCGCCGGGCAGTGTCGGTGCGTCGACATGGAGCGCGGCGACGCTCGAACGAGGCCGGCAAATCGCCCTGGCCGGCGACTGCGCGGTCTGTCATACGGCGCCGGGCGGACAGAAGAATGCCGGCGGTTTCGCGCTCGAAACGCCGTTCGGCACCATCTACTCGACCAACATCACGCCGGACGCGGAGACGGGCATCGGCCTCTGGTCGTATGCGGCGTTCGAGCGCGCCATGCGCAAGGGTATCGCGCGGGACGGCACGCATCTTTATCCCGCGTTCCCCTATACGGCTTTCGCGAAGATGAGCGAGCCGGACATGCTGGCGCTCTACGCATATCTGATGTCGCAGCCGCCGGTGAAGCACGCACCGCCGAAGACGAGCCTGCCTTTTCCGATGAACCTGCGCCCAACCGTCGCCGGATGGAACTGGCTGTTTCATGACGACAGCGCGTTCAGGCCCGATGCATCGAAATCGGCGATGTGGAATCGCGGCAAATATCTCGTCGATGGCGCGGCGCATTGCGGCGCGTGTCACACACCGCGCAACCGGCTGGGCGCGGAGAAGGGCGGTCTGGCGTATCTGGCCGGCGGCGAGGCGGAAGGCTGGGATGCGCCGGCTTTGGTGGGCCATCGCGGACCCGTTCCGTGGACCGAGAAGGCGCTCTTCGACTACCTTCGCACGGGGTTCTCGAAAGAGCATGGTGTGGCAGCGGGCCCGATGGGTCCGGTCGTGACCGGACTGTCCGAACTTCCGGAGTCCGATGTAAGAGCGATCGCTCACTACATCACGTCTTTGTCGCCGCAGGTCGACGAGGCGGCCGCCGCCAGCGCGGCAAAGAAGCAGTCGGATGGCGCCGATGTGGTCAGCGTCATGGGCCTGGAGCGCGGGCGGCAGACCTTCGAGACGGCATGCGCGGTTTGCCACGCGGCATCGGGCGGGGTCGGGCATCTGGGCGTGAGACCGCTGATGGGCCTCAATACCAGCGTGGCGCAGAACCGGCCCGACAACCTGCTGCATGTGCTTCACAATGGCATCGACAGTCCGGCCACGGCCGAGCTTGGGTACATGCCCGGCTTCGGCGATGTCTATGATGATAGACAGATGGCCGAACTCGCGGCCTACATTCGGGCGCGATATGCGCCTGATCAGCCGGCGTGGACGGACCTCGAACAGGCCTCCGCTCAGGTCAGGCACGCAGCGCACTGAGAGGGAGACGCGCCGCTAACTCTGACTGTTCCAGAGGTCGTCAACCGAGCGAATCGCCAACGAGTAGCCGTTCGCGCCAGCCCCGCAGATCACCGCGGTGGCGGCCACCGAGATAGTCGAGTGACGGTACTCCTCGGAGCGCCGGTGAATGTTCGTGATGTGTACTTCCACCACCGGACGGCGGATCAGCTTGACCGCGTCGAGCACGGGAATCCGTCCAAAAGAAAAGCCGGCCGGGTTGATGATCAGCGCCGCATCCTGCAGGAACGCTTCCTGAATCCAGTCGATCAGTTGGCTCTCGCTGTTGGTCTGACGGAAAACGCAGTCGAACTTGAGATCCTCGGCCAGCGTGAGACAGTTCTGTTCGATATCCTTTAGCGTGGTGGTGCCGTAAAGGTGAGGCTCCCTCAAACCCAGCATGTTCAGGTTGGAGCCATTGAGAATGTAGAGTTTGCGAGTCATGGTCTTAATGTGTAGCGCTACGTTCGAGGGCCGTGCCTCTGGTTTCCCGCGACGTCGCGATCATGAGGAAGGAGAGCAGGTTCAGCGAGCCGCAGACCGCCACGATCGCCCACGGTGAACCATGAAAGGCGTTGAGCAGCGCCACGGCGACGATCGGCATCGGCCCGCCGGTGAGCAGGTTGGCGCCCGAATAAGACAGCGCGGACCCCGTGTAACGCGCCTCGGTCGGGAAGGACTCGGCGAACCACACGGGCTGGATGCCGCTCTGGAACTGCGTGAAGCCGAGGAAGGCGCCCATCACGGCCATCGTCATGACGACCGAGTGCTGGTTAAGGATCGGAAAGTAGATCAGGCAGCAGATCAGCGTGCAGAACGAGCCGATCAGCAGTGCGCCCTTACGCCCGATCCGGTCGCTCAGATAGCCGCCTGCCAGCGCGCCGACGATGGCGCAGACATTGGCGACCATCAACAGCATGAAGCCGGTCTGTTTGGGCACGCCGAGGTTCTTGGTCAGATAGCTGAGCGAGAACACCACGATCAGGTAGAACAGCGCCGCCGGGCCGCAGAAGAACAGCGTCAGGCGCAGCGCGGTGCGCCAGTGAAACTTGAAGACGATGCCGAGCGGGTTCGCTGCGCGCGCGCCTTCGCCTTTCTTCTTGAGCGCCTCGAAGGCCGGCGTCTCGCTGACTTTCATGCGGATATAGATGCCCAGCAGCACGAGCACGAAGCTCGCGAGGAACGGGATTCTCCATCCGAACGATTCGAAATCGTCGGCCGACAGCAGACCGGACAACGCAAAGAGGGCGAAATTGGCGAGGATCTGGCTGAGCGGCGAGCAGATGCCGAGCAGGCCCGAATACAGCCCGCGTTTCGTCGCGGACGCGTGTTCGACCGCCATCAGTTGCGCGCCCGTCGATTCCCCGCCGAGCGCGAAGCCCTGAATGATGCGCAGCGAGACTAGTAACGTCGGCGCAAGAATACCGACTTGCTGGTACGTGGGAAGCAGCCCCATCAGGAACGACGACGCGCCCATCACCGAGACCGTAACGAGCATCAGGTTGCGGCGTCCCCAGCGGTCGCCGAGCATGCCGCAGATCACCGCGCCGAGCGGACGAGCGGCGAGCCCCGCCCAAAAACTCGCCAGCGACGCGAGCAGCGAGGCGGTCGGATCGAGCGACGGAAAGAACAGCTTCGGGAAAATCGTGGCAGCGACGACGCCGTACAACGCGAAGTCGAACCATTCCAGCGCGGTGCCGACGGTGGCGCCCGCCACCGCGCGACGCGCCATCTGGTGAGCCTGTGCGGATCGTTCGCCCGCGGCAAGGTTTGGGTCAGCGATGACTGACATGGGTGTCTCCTGGATCTCGGTATGTCGTAACGTTCGCGTCTTTTGGCGAACAGATGCTATTGTTTGCGCTCCGAACGCATGGCGTTCCGCACCGGAACTGCATTTCATATCATGAAATTAGATCGATCATGTCGCTCAAGAATGGCTTGAGAATGCTCGATTTCCTCGCGTCTCAGGGTGAAGGCGCGGGACTGGTCGAAATCGCGGATGCCTTGGGCATTCCGCGCAGCTCGTGCCATCGTGTGCTCGCCGAGCTCGTCGAGAGCGGTTACGTGAGGCAATTGACCGATCACAGCCGCTACATCCTGACGATGCGCATGACGTCCAACGGCCTGGAATTCTTGAGTCTGACCGGCCTCGCGGATATCGCCCAGCCGATCATCGAACGCGTCGCGGCGCGCACGGGCGAGCTGGCGCGGCTGTCGCTGGTCGACGGTGAAGCGATCATCTGGGTGGGCAAGGCGGACGGACAGCGCACCGGCTTTCGTTACGATCCCGACATGGGCCAGGCGGCACGGCTTTCCTGCACATCGACCGGACACGCGTGGCTCATGACGATGACCGATGAACAAGCGGCCGCGCTCGTCCTGAAGCAGGGCTTCGGACAGCCGAACGAGTTCGGCCCCAATGCGCCGACGACACTAAAGGCACTGCTGGGTTTCCTGCACGCCGCGCGTGTACGCGGCTACGCGATGATCGACGAGGTCTTTGCGCCGCGCATGGCGGCGGTCGCGACGCCGGTTGTCAGCGGCTCGCGTTGTGTCGGCGTCATCAGCCTGGCGGGTCCGCGTGCGCGGCTGACGGTCGAGAAGATTCACGCGTACTCGGTTCTCCTGCGAGAGGCGGCCAATGAGCTGGCCCAGCTGAGCAACGTGGCCGGCTTCCCGAGTCGGCCGCCGCTCGGCAAGGGATGAGCCGAAGGAGCAACAGCCGTTCGCAATGCTCGGTGCTCCGTCTTGAAGATGCCCTCGACAAGCCACCAGCGCACCTTCTCAACAGACAGCACACCGTCTACGCGCCCATCCAGCTCACATGCGCGCTTACCACGCGCCAGCCGTCCGGCATCTTCACCCACGTCTGGCTCTGTCTGCCGATGCGCGGTTCGCCATCGCGCCGGAACTCGATATTGGCGACGGCGAAAGCGTCGCCGTATGTCGTCACGACGCGCGCCGTGATCAATCGCGCGAGGCCCTGGCCGGGCCGCGCGGCGCGAAACGCGCGAATCGCGTCGTAGCCGTAGAGGTTTTCGGTTGCGCCGTAGCGCAGCGTGTGCGGCGAGTCGAAGAACAGCGTATCGAGCACGGCGACGTCGTTGGTGACGAGCGCGTGCTCGTAGGCGTCGAAGGCCGCGTCGACTTCGGCGAGCACGTCTGGCCGGTTGATCTCGATCATGCATCCGCTCCTGAAGAAAGCAACGCCTCGTCGAACGATGGCGGCGGCGGACAATGCGCGACCTGCGCCGCTTCGAGTCTGCGCGCGGCTTCGAATGCCAGATCCTCACGCCACGGCGGTGCGATCAGTTGCACGGCGATCGGCAGGCCGCTCTGCGTACGCATCGGCACGGCGACGACCGGCAGGCCGAGGCACGACACCGGCTGCGTCAGCAAGCCGAGATTGGGCCGCACGGCGAGGCGCTCACCGTTGATGTCCATGAACTCGTCGCCGATACGAGGCGCGACCATCGGCGTGGCGGGCGCGACGAGCACGTCGTAGTGTTCGAACAGTTCGAGCACGCGCATTCGCAAAGCCGCGCGCACGCGCTGCGCCTGCACGATCCACGCGGCCGGCAAAAGCGCGCCCGCAATCAGCCGGTCGCGCGACAGCGGTTCGCGCTCGTCGTAACGCGTACGCAGATTCTCCATGTGCAACTGGCCGCCTTCCGCTGCAGTGATGAGAAACGCCGCGCCGCGCGCCGCTTCGGCATCGGGATAGCGAACCGTCTGCGACGCGCCCAGCGCCTCCGCCGCCGCAAGCGATGCCGCGCGTGCATCGTCGTTTGCGTGATCGTCGAAATAGCCGCCCAGGCGCGCCACGCGCAATGCGCCGTGCATCGCATTCGCTGCTTCGAACGGGCGCTGCGCGCACGCCGGATCGAGCGGATCGGCGCACTGCAAGGCATCGTAGATGGCGGCAAGATCGTCGACATTGCGGGCGAACGCGCCCATGTGATCGAGGCTCGCGACGAACGGATACGTGCCGTGCCGCGACAGGCGTCCATAGGTCGGCTTCACACCGAACACGCCGCACAGCGACGCGGGCACGCGCACCGAACCGTTCGTGTCGGTGCCGAGTGTGACGGGCACGAAGCCCGCCGCGACCGCCGCCGCGCTGCCGCCCGACGATCCGCCCGCCGAACGCGTCAAATCGTGCGGATTGCGGCACGGCCCCGCGTGATGATTTTCGGTCGTGAAGCCATACGCGAATTCGTCCATGTTGAGCGCGCCGACGAGAATCGCGCCCTGTGCGACGAGGCGCGCGACGAGCGTCGCATCGTGCGTGGCGGGCGGTGCGTTCGCGAGCACGCGCGATCCGGCGATCGTCGCGATGCCTTCGATATCGAAGAGATTTTTGGCGGCAAACGGCACGCCCGCCAGCGGCGGCAAGCTGTCGCCTCGCGCACGCTGTGCATCGAGCGTGTCGGCTGCGATGAGCGCACGTTCGCGCGTAACGGCCGTGAACGCATTGACTTGCGCATCGTGTGCATCGATCCGCGCGAGCGTCGCTTCGATCAGTGCGCGTGCGCTGAATGCGCCGTCGGCATAGGCGCGGGCGATGGCCAGCGCGTCATCCGGAAAACGAGCGTGTGCGGTCATGGGCGATACACCGGCGCGGGTTCGTCGCACGCATCGACGCAATACGCCAGCACGGGCGCGGCAAGCTGCGCGATGCGCGCGAACTGCGCTTTCACGCGCGCGGCGGCTTCATCGGTAAGTGTAGGGAAATGCAGCGCGAGCGCGGCGTCGGCGTAGGCGTCGAGCGCGGCGTCGGGGGAAGAAGACATGGCGTTCATGCTCACGAAAGAGTGGGGAAGAGTTGACGCACACGCGCGATCAACGCGCGATCGGTCCCGCGCGGACCGATGAACGACAACGCGAGCGGCCCGCCGGCTTCGTTCGCGACGGGTACCGTGACCTGCGGCAGACCGGCGAACGCGGCGACCGAGTTCATCGTGAGCGCATCGCGGTAAAACGCACCGATGCCTTCGGGCGATTCATCGATGGCCAGCAGCGCGCGTGGCGTCGTCGGCAGCACGATGAGCGCCTGGTTCACGATGCTTTCGACGTGCGCGGCAAGCGTCGTGCGCAGGATGCGGCAGCGTTCGACTTCCGCGTCGTCGAGCGACTTCATCCGCGCAAAACGCGTTGCGATGTCCGCGCCGAAGCGCGGTGCATGTGCATCGATCCACGCGCCGAGCGAGGCGCGAATGGCATCGTCCTGCAAATGCTGATACACGTGCAGCCAGCGTGCGCGATCACCTGAAAAGATATCGATCTCGTCATGCACCATCGACAGTTCGCGCAGGCGTCGCGCATCGTCCGGCTCGCGTTCGGCGCGCGTATCGAATGCTTCCTTGAAGAGCACGAACGATGCGGGCGCGTCGAGTGCGGCGACGTCATCGAGCATTGTGTCGGCGACGCGCGCGAGCAGCTCGCCCGAACGCGCGAACCAGCCCACCGTATCGAAGCAGGGCGCGAAGGGCAGCACGCCGTCGAGCGCGGCGGCGTCGTGCGTGGGGCGGATACCCCATAGCCCGCAGAACGCGGCGGGCACGCGCACCGAGCCGCCGGTATCGGTGCCGAGCGCGAAGTCGACATCGCCATTTGCGACCGCCGATGCCGAACCGCTCGACGATCCACCCGGCAACGCATGCGGCCAGCGCGGATTGACCGGTGTGCCGTAATGCGCGTTCACGCCTTCGAGGCTGTAGGCGAGTTCATCGGTGATGGTCTTGCCGTCCACGCTCGCGCCGGCGGCCAGCAGTTTCGCGACACAAGGCGCATGATGCGCGGCGGGTTCGTGCGTGGCGAGCCAGTCGGGATTGCCGCCGCCCGTCGTGACGCCGGCCACGTCGATCAGATCCTTGACGGCAAAGCGAAGGCCATCGAGCACACCGCCCGAAGTTGCGGCGACGTGCACGCGCGAGCCGGGAACGAAGGCGTTCATTGATTCGCTCCCCTCAGCGCATCGGCGAACTGGTGCGAGTCCGCGACGAAGCCATAGCACTTCTTCACGTTCCAGATGCTCGCCTCGGTGCAGAACGCGGGCGATGAGCTCGCGCAGCAGTCGGTCAGCATCACGCAGCCGTAGCCGAGGAAGTTGGCGTCGGTGAGCGTGTGCATCACGCATTGATCGGTGTTCACGCCCGCGAAGAAAAGCGTGCGCGCGCCGAGATTGCGCAGGATGCTGTCGAGCGGTGTGTCCCAGAAGCCGCTGATGCGGTACTTGTCCACGCGAATGTCCTGCGGCGCGATCTCTAGTTCATCGACGACGGCGGCCGCCCACGAGTCCTTTTCGAGCACGCGCGCGCCGTGCTCCGGCAGCGGTTCGCCGAGCCCGATGCCCGTGCCTTTCGGCTTGTACAGATGAAGCTGGTTCGGCGGCATGTTGGCGAGATCAGGCCGGTTGCCCCAGTTGACCCAGATCACCGGCACGCCGCTCTTTCGCGCGATCGGCAGCAGGCGCTGCAGTGGTGCAATCGGCGCGCGGTCCGCACCGTAATCGCCCCCGATATGGTCCACCCACCCGCCTTTGGTGCAGAAGTCGTTCTGCATGTCGATGATGACGAGCGCCGCTTTTTCGATGTCGAAGCGTACCTTCTGTGGCTCCGAATCGAGTATCGCAATGCGCGGCGCGGGCGCTTGCACGGCCATGTCGACGAGCGCATCCGTGGCGTGCCAGCGGGTCTGCGCAAAGGCGCCGAGCGGGCCGCCCGGCTTTGTCCGGTCTGGGTTTGAAGCGTGGTCCATCGGGTTCTCCGAAGCGTTGGATCAATGGCGTACGAGTGCATCGGAGACGCGGCGCAAGCGCGTCATCCGTAGGCGTTCTGCGTGGCATCGAGGAAGCGGTTCTTCATCGCACTGAAGGCGAATTGGCATCGAAGTTGCAATCAGCGTTTCAGTCATGAATAACCTACTTACCGAAAGTCAACGCAAAAGGAGTGCCAGTGATGTTGAGCTTGCAACAGGCTTCTCACGAAAAATTGCGCCGTCGTCTCGTGTCGCGCCTCGTCGTGACGGCCGGTGTCGTCGCGCTCGCCGCGCCCGCGTTCTTTCTCTCCGATGCTTACGCCGCCGATGACGCGATGCGTGTCGGCGTGCTGATTCCAGGATCGAAGACGGACAAGGGATGGATGGAATCGGGCTACGACGGCGTGCTCGCGGCGCAGAAGGAGTTCGGGCCGAAGCTCAAGACGCAGATCATCGAGAACATCAACTACGCGGACATGGAGCAGGCGCTCACGAATCTCGCGACGAAGAATCAGCTCGTGATCGGCATCGGCGGACAGACGCAGGCGGCCGTGCTCAAGATCGCCAAGCGCTTTCCGAACGTGAAGTTCTCGGTCGTCGGCGGCAACAAGGGCGAAAACATGCCGCCGAACGTCGCGGGCTACGACGTGAAGCAGGCCGAGATCGCGTTCGTCGCGGGCGCCGCCGCCGCGATGCTGTCGAAGAACGGCGCGGTGAGTTATGTCGGCGGCATGGAGATTCCTTCGATCGTCAATGCGGGCAAGGAGTTCGGCAACGGCGCGCGCTACGTGAATCCGAAGGTGAAGTACTTCGAGAGCTATACCGGCGACTTCGACAACGTCGCGAAGTCGCGCGAGGCGACGGCCGCGGCCATCGCGCAAGGCGCCGACGTTCACTATCACATCCTGAACCTCGGCCTGCGCGGGCTCGAACAGGCGGCAAAGGAAAAGAATACGCACGTCATCGGCAGTTATACGGACCGTTGCGGAAGCGATCCGTTGTATATCGCGTACAGCATCACGGGCGTGGGTTATCAGGCGCAATACGCGATCGAGCAACTGGAGAAAGGGCAGTGGCAGCCCGGCTACAAGGCGTTCGGCCTCGCGATGGGACCGAAGGCGTCGGGCATGGTCGTCTGCAAGTCGACGCCCGCGATGGACGCGAAGCTCAAGCAGATCGAAGACGACATCCAGAGCGGCAAGATCAAGGTGTCCGAGGGATGAGCGCGCTGCCTTCTCCGCTGCCCGAAGCCGCGCCGATTCTCTCGCTGAACGATATCGGCAAGCGCTTCGGCACGTTCACCGCACTCGAGGGCGTCTCGCTGGACCTGATGCCGGGCGACGTGCATTGCCTGCTCGGAGAAAACGGCGCGGGCAAGTCGACGCTGTGCAACGTGATCTTCGGCGTGCATCAGCCGGACTCCGGTGCCATGCGCGTGAACGGCACGCCGTACCGTCCGCGCAATCCGCGTGAGGCGCTCGCGCACGGCATCGCGATGGTGCATCAGCATTTCAGTCTCGTCGACGATGCCAGCGTGCTCGACAATCTGCTGCTCGGGCAGGCGCGCGGATGGCTGAATCGTCCGCGCGAGACGCAGCGTGTGGGCGATGTGCTCGCGAGCGTCGGGCTCGAACTGGCGCTCGATGCGAAGGTCGCGGATCTGTCGGTCGGCGAGCGGCAGCGCGTGGAGATCGTGAAGTGCCTGATGCGCGAGCCGCGTCTATTGCTGCTCGACGAACCCACCGCCGTGCTGTTGCCCGCCGAGATCGCCGCGCTGCTCGATACATGCGAACGCGTGGCGAGACGCGGCTGCGCCGTCGTGCTCGTCACGCACAAGCTCAAGGAGATCAGCCGCATCGCCACGCATGCGACCGTGCTGCAATCGGGGCGCGTGGTGGCGCGTTCGGCGTCGCCCGCGACCGAGATCGACAGGCTCGTCCACGCAATGATCCATCGCGAAGGCGACGACACGCCCGACGATCTCGCCGCGCGGCTCTCGCTCGTCAAGAGCGCTTCGCCGTATTCGCGCCCGCTGCAGGACGAAGTGCTGCAAATCGATGGCCTGAGCGCGCGCGATGCCGAAGGCGTGACACGGCTCGCGGACTGCACGCTCGTCGTGAATCGCGGGGAGATCGTCGGCATTGCGGGTGTGGAGGGCAATGGTCAGAGCGAACTCGGCGCGGTGCTCGCGGGCATGTCGAACGCATCGGCGGGGCGCTTTTTCATCGCGGGCCGCGACATGACTCAGGCGAGTCCGCGCGAACTGACGCACGCGGGCGTCGGCATCGTGCCGGAGGATCGGCACGCGGTCGGCTGCGTCACCGGGATGAGTCTCGCCGACAATCTGCTGCTCAATCATCTCGATCGCTATACGCGCGGAGGCTTTCTGAAGCGCCGTGCGATGCGCAGCGCAGCGCTCGAACTGATGCAGCGTTTCGACGTGCGCGCGAGCAGTCCCGATGCGCTGTTCGGCGGCCTTTCGGGCGGCAATCAGCAAAAGGCGGTGCTCGCGCGCGAACTGACGCTCGATCCGCTGATTTTTCTGCTCGCCGCGCAGCCGACGCGCGGTCTCGATGTCGGCGCGGTCGCCGCCGTGTATTCGCACATCCGCGCGGCGCGCGATCGCGGCGTGGGCGTGCTGCTTATTTCCTCCGAACTCGACGAGCTGATGAGCGTCGCCGATCGCATCGTCGTGCTGTATCGCGGCCGCATCATGGGCACGTGCACGCCCGAAGCGGGCAATCGCGGACGCATCGGCGCGTGGATGGCGGGCGCAGGAGAAACTGCATGAATCCCCACATGAAGCTGCAAACACCGCTCGCGTCCACGCCTGGCACGCAACGCTGGCGCGCGCGCTGGCCGCAATTGCGCGTGGCATGCGTGATCGCGGCGGCCGTCGCTTTCGCGATGTTCGCCGCGCTCGCGTTGATCGCGCTGATGCACGTTTCCATCGCCGATGCGCTCGCCGCGTTCGCCGATGGCGCATGGGGCTCGCCGTACGCGATCGGCGCGTCGATCAATCGCAGCCTCGCGTTCGCACTCGTCGGCACGGGCTTCGTGATCGCGAATCGAGCGAAGCTCACGAACGTCGGCGGGGAAGGGCAACTCGCGATCGGCGGCATGGTTGCGACCGCGATGAGTCTCTATGGCGGTTGCGCGCATCTGCCGTTCGGCCTGGCGTTCATGGTGCCGATGCTGTGCGCGGCTGCGGCGGGCGCGATCTGGGGTGGCGTGCCCGGCGTGCTGAAGGCGAAGGCCGGCACCAACGAAGTGATCAGCACGTTGCTGCTCTCGTTCATCGCGGTATGGCTGCTCTACTGGTGCGTGCAGAGCGAAGCGCTGCTGCGCCAGCCGATGACGACCGGCGCCACTCTGCCCGAATCGCTCGAAATCCCCGATCCAACCAAGCTGCCCGCGATCCTCGCCGCGAGCGGCATGAGCCTGAACATCGGCCTGCCGGTGACGATCGTGCTCGCGGTTGCATCGGCCATTCTGCTCACGCGTACGCGCTTCGGTCTCGCGCTGCGTGCCGCCGGGCTGAACGCCATCGCGGCGAAACGCGCGGGCTTGCCGATCGCGTCATCGCTGGTCGGTGCGCTCGCGCTCGCGGGCGCGTTCAGCGGACTCGCCGGCGCGCTGATGCTGCAAGGCGATCAATACTCGCTCAAGGCGGGTTTTTCGTCGGGCTATGGCTTCGACGGGCTCGTGGTCGGCCTGCTCGCGCGCGGATCGATCACCGGCGTGTTCGCCGCGGCGCTGCTGTTCGGCTTTCTGCGCTCGGGCGGCATCAACATGGAGATGGTCGCGCAGGTGCCTTCGGCGCTCGTGCTGATCGTGCAGGGCATCGTCACGATCGCGCTCGCGGGCGGCGCGTTGTGGCTCGACCGGGGAGAAACACGGCGATGAATCTTGAACTTCTCGCGGTCTTCGCGGGCGCATCCATTCGTCTCTGCGCGCCGATGCTGCTTGCCGCAACCGGCGAGCTCGTGAGCGAGCGCGCGGGCGTGCTCAACATGAGCGTCGAAGGCATGATGCTCACCGGCGCATTTCTCGGCGCGACGTTTTCATGGCTCACCGGCAGCCCGTCGATCGGCCTGCTGTGCGGCATGCTCGGCGTGATTCCGCTCGCGCTGCTGCAGGCTTTCCTGAGCGTGACCTTGCGCGCGAACCAGATCGTGACGGGCATCGGCATTAACATTCTCGCGCTCGGCGGCACGACGCTCGCTTATCGCGAGATCTTCGGTGAACGATCGAGCGCCGCGATTCCGGGACTCGCGCACTGGTCGCCTCCCGTGCTGGGCCAATTGCCGCTGGTCGGTGAACCCGTGTTCGGGCAGGTCTGGTTGCTGTATGCGGGGCTCGCGGTGCTGCTCGCCACCTCGGTCGTCATGCGCCGCACGGCGCTCGGCGTTGCGCTGCACGCAACGGGCGTCGCGCCGCGTGCGGTCGATCAGTCGGGCCTGCCAGTCGCGCGCATCCGCTACGGCGCGGTGTTGTTCTCGGGCGTGATGTCGGCGGCGGCGGGCTGCTTCATTTCCATCGGCGACATTCACACGTTCACCGAAGGCATGACGAACGGGACGGGCTATCTCGCGATCGCGGCGATCATCTTCGGCAACTGGAAGATCGGCCGCACGGCGCTTGCGTGCCTGTTGTTCGGCGCGGCCACTGCGATGCAGTTCCAATTGCCGATGTTCGGCCTGCACGTGCCGACGGCGCTGCTCATCATGCTGCCGTACCTGCTCGCGCTGGTGGCGGTAGCAGGCCTGATCGGCCGGCAGACCGCGCCGCCCGCGCTCACGCAGCCGTTCAAACGCTAGCGGCGGCGATGCGACGGAGTACCATCGTGTTTCGTCGCGCCGTGTTCAACTCATCGATCGAATTCATGCCACGTACCGCTGTTCCCGCGAAGAACAAGAAAGACGAGCCCACACGCCGCCAGCAGCTCGCCGCCAAGACGCGCGAGCGCATCTTCAGGATCGCCATCAGGGAGTTCGCCGACAAGGGCTTCAGCGGTGCGCGCGTCGAGACCATCGCGAACCGCGCGAAGGTGAACATCCGCATGATCTATCACTATTTCGGCGGCAAGGAAGCGCTTTATGTCGAAGTGCTCGAACATGTGCTCGCGCGGCTGCGCGAAGCGGAACTCGCAGTAACGCTCGACGTGCGTACCGTCGATCCCACGGCCGGCATCCTGCAACTCTACGATTTCACCGAAGGCCATTTCGCGGCGCATCCGGAATTGCTGTGCCTGCTGTCGTGGGAGAACCTGAATCGCGCACGTTTCCTGAAGCGCTCGAAAGTGATCCAGGCGATGTCATCGCCCGTGCTCGACAAGCTGCGCACGCTGATCCGGCGCGGCGAGACCGCGGGCACCTTGCGTCGCGGCATCGATCCGCTGCATCTGTACGTGACGCTCGTGAGCCTCGCCTATTTTCATAAGTCGAATGCGTACACGATCTCGCGGATGTTCGATACCGACATGCTCGCGCCTTCATGGCAATGCGCGCACAAGGCGCAGGCGCATGAACTGGTGCGCGCGTTCCTCGCCGGGGAGCGTGTGCTCGAACTGACGTAGGCCCTTCAGTTGACGAGCTTTCGGCGCCTGGCAATCGATCTCACGATCAGCAGGCCGGCGACCATTACCGCAAGCGACATCAGCGTCGTCACCGTGCCGAGCGCGTAGATGACGGGCGTCGTCACCGATGTCGTCAGGCCCTGCAATTCGAGCGGCAGCGTGTTCTGATCGCCTATCGCCTGCGAGGTGCGCGCGATCTCGTCCCACGACAGCGTGAAGCCGAACATGCCGACGCCGATCACCGAAGGCCCGATGATCGGCAGCACCACATGCCTGAACGACTGCCACGGCGAAGCGCCGAGATCGCGCGCCGCTTCCTCGTACGCCGGATTGAAACGGTTGAAGACCGCGAACATCACGAGCAGGCCGAACGGCAGCGTCCACGTGAGATGCGCGCCGAGCGCCGAGGTGAAGAGACCCATCGACGTGGTCCAGCTATCCGCGAACGACTGAAAGCCCCATTCGTTCGACAGATATTTGATGAGCGTGTCGAGCAGGCGAAAGGTGAGGCCAATACCGAGCGATACGATGATAGACGGCATGATGAGGCTCGCCACGGAAACGTAGAACACCGCGGTATCGCCGCGAAAGCGCCGCCTGAACGCAAGGCCCGCGCTCAGTGAGAACAGCACCGTCAGGACCGTCACCGCGAGCGCGAGCTTGACGGAGCGTGCGAACGCGGCCCAGATGTCGATATCGCCGACGCCGTCGCGCAAGGCGGCGAACCAGTGCAGCGAGACGCCGCGCATCGGGAAGGTGAGACCGCCTTCCGGACCCTGGAAGGACAGAATGAAGATCGTGATGACCGGCCCGTACAGGAACAGCACGAACAGCCCGAAGATGAGCGCGAGCCAGTAGAAGCTCGCGGGCCGATGTTCCCGATGCGCGATTGCACCCGCCATGTCACAACTCCTTTCTGATATCGACGGCGCGCGTCAGTGCCCATACGATCATCAGCACGACGGCGAGCAGGATGATCGCGTTGGCCGCGGCGGCGGGAAACTGCAGATAGCCCGTCTGCACCTGGATGATCTTGCCCACCGAGGCGATTTGCTGTCCGCCCATCACGCCGACGGTGAGAAAGTCGCCCATTACGATGGTGACGACGAAGATCGAGCCGATCACGATGCCCGTCTTCGACAGCGGCAGCACCACGTCGCGGATGACCTGCCAGCCGCTTGCGCCGGCGTCGCGCGCCGCTTCGAGCAGCGCACGGTCGATGCGCATCATCGCGTTGAAGATCGGCACGATCATGAAGAACGTGTAGAGATGCACGAACGCGAGCACGACCGAGAAGTTCGAGTACAGCAGCCATTCGATCGGCCGGTCGACGAGATGCGCCGACATCAGCGCCTGATTCACCAGTCCGTTGCGCCCGAGAAGCGGAATCCACGAGATCATGCGGATCACGTTCGAGGTCCAGAACGGAATCGTGCAGACGAGGAACAGCACGGTCTGCATCGCGGTGGTGCGCACATGAAAGGCGAGGAAGTACGCGATCGTGAAGCCGAGCACGAGCGTCACGGCCCACACGATCGCGCAGAACCTGAGTGTCGACCAGTAGGTCTTGAAGGTTACGCAGACATCCGTGAACGAACCGCAGCCGTCCAATATTGCCGCATAGTTCTTCAGCGTGAACGCCGGGATGATCTGATATTCGTTGAAGTCCCAGAAGCTCACGATCAGCGTGATCACGAGCGGCACGATGAAGAACAGCAGGAAGGTCAGCGTGAGGGGCGTCGCTTGCAGCCACGCGCTCACGCGCCGGTGACGCACCGGTGTTTGCGTCGCCTGCTGGAGATATTCGACCGAAGCCATCGTGAGCGGCGCTCCCTTATGCGGCGATGAACTCGTTCCATTTCTGGACCATGTAGATGTTCTCGTCCATCACCGCGTTCCAGCAGGCGATCGCCCCCATGCGCTGGTTGTACGCGCCGCCGTCGCGCACGCTGCCGGCTTTCTCAAGCAGCTGGCCGTCGGGCGCCTTGATGTCCTGCGCGGCGGGCTTGCCTTCCATCCAGTAGTCCCACTCGTAAGCCTGCATGTGCGACTTGGCCGTTTCGGTCACGCCGGGGTAATAACCCTGGCGCATCAGATACGCGCCCGCCCAGCCGTCCTGGAACCAGTTGACGAATTCATACGCGGCATCCAGTTTCCTGCCCTGCAGCGAACGCGGAAAGCCGAAGCCCGAGGCCCACGAGCGATAGCCTTCCTTGAGCGGCTGGAACTTGCACGCGATGCCCATCGTGCGGACCTTGGTGACGGCGGGCGACCACATCGACTGGATCACCACTTCGCCCGAGGCCATCAGGTTCACGCTCTCGTTGAAGTCGCGCCAGAACGCACGGAACTGTCCGGCGCGCTTCGCTTCGATCAGCATCCTGATGGTCTGGTCGATCTCCGCCTTCGTCATGTTGCCCTTGTCGCCGTACTTGACCTGACCCGTCGCCTCGATCGCCATGGCCGCATCCATGATGCCGATGGCCGGAATGTTGAGCAGCGCCGCTTTTCCCTTGAACTGCGGGTTGAGCAGGTCGGCCCATGTCGTCACGGGCCGCGAGATCAGATCCGGGCGGATGCCGAGCGTGTCCGCGTTGTACGTCGTGGGGATGAGCGTCATCCATTCGGTGGGTGTCGTGCTGAATTCGGTCGAGCGCGCGCCCTTGAGAAACATCACTTTCTTCGGTGCGGTGCCCTGATCGCCGATCTTCTTGCCGTTCACCTCTCCTTTGGTCAAGACGGGCGTGATCTTGTCAGCGAGCCTGATGCGCTTCGCGTCCATGCCCGCGAGCGTGCCGGCGGGAATCAGCTTCTTGAGCGAGAAGTATTCGGTATCGACGATATCGAACGAATTCGGTTGCGTGATGATGCGCTTGGTCACATCGTCGGTCGTGACCGGAATGTATTGAATCTCGATGCCCGTATCTTCCTTGAACTTCTTCGCGATCTCCGCGCTCTGGTTTACCGCGGTGCCGAGATAGCGCAGCGTGATCTTCTCCTGCGCGTGCACGTAGGGAAACCCGGCGATGCCCGCCGCCGCGACCGCGCCCTTGATGAAAGTGCGGCGTGAAATTCCTGCGTTCGTGGTGTCTGCATCGCGTGCGTTGGCTTGTTCGTCGTTCATGGACTCTCCTCGAATTTGAAGTTGTGAATGCCTGAGTTCACGCGGCGAGCGGATGCGCGTTCTGCTCGTCCCACCATACCGTCACGCGCGCGCCGGGGCCGGCGCGTTGCGCATCGTAGTCGGCGTCACTGATCATCGAGACGAGCTCGGACGAACCGTCGAGCGGATCGAGCGTCATGCGCAGATGCGTGCCCTGATACTCGGCTTCGCGCACCGTGCATGCGAGTCCGCCGATGCGCAGAAGACCGCTGTCGCCGGCGCTCGTGCCGGGCGCGACGCCCTGCGGCGCGATGCGCAGATGATCGGCTCGCACCGTGAAAAGCCGCCCGCTGGAACCGAGCACGTTATGGCCGCCCAGAAAGCGCGCGACGAATTCCGTGCGCGGCCGATTGAATACGTCGAAAGGCGTGCCGCTCTGCTCGATATGACCGTGGCTCATCACGACGACGAGATCCGCGAGCGCCATCGCTTCCTCCTGCGAATGCGTGACGTGCACGAAGGTGATGCCGAGCTCCTTCTGCCAGCGCTTGAGTTCGGCGCGCATCTGCACGCGCAGGAACGGATCGAGCGCGGAGAGCGGCTCGTCGAGCAGCAGGCAGCGCGGCTCGTTGAGCAGCGCGCGCGCAAGCGCGATGCGCTGTTGCTGTCCGCCCGAAAGCTGCGCAGGCTTGCGGTTCGCGTAGGACGACATCGCGACGAGTTCGAGCAGTTCGCCCGCGCGCTTCCTGCGCGCTTCCTTCGCGACGCCGCGCACCTTGAGACTGAACGCGACGTTGTCGAGCGCCGAGAGATGCGGGAAGAGCGCGTAGCTCTGAAACACCATGGCCGTGCCGCGCGCGACCGGCTGCTCGCGCGTGACATTGCGCCCGCCGATCAGCACATCGCCTTCGGATACCCACTCGTGGCCCGCGATCATGCGCAGGGTCGACGTCTTGCCGCAGCCGGACGGCCCGAGCAGACAGCAATACGCTCCGCCGGGAATGCGCAGATCGATGGCGTCGACAGCGAGCGCATCGCCATAGCGCTTCGAAACATGCACGAGCTCGATATCGGCCGGGCTCGCTCGAACCACCGTGGATGCCGGTTGAACCATGAAGGCTTGTCCTGTTGAGGAGGCTGATTGAATGCAGCGGGCAAGCCATTGCAAGACATATGCCATTCGTGCCCGGCCGCGCATTCGAGGCGCGCGATGAGGAACGCTGCACGGTGCGCTGACAGCAGGTGCCGACGAATTGGCGCGCATATTGCACACGATCGCGGACCCCGATCGTCTGCGTTTGCAGGTGTTCGACGTGTGCGATCGAGGTGCGGATCACGTCCGCCATGGGGCATGACCTAACCAAACCGGTTCATCACATTCGACAATGAACGACTTCGATCCGTTGAAGACGCATGGACGTTTCGACTATCGCCCGATCCACGAAAGCGATGGTTATCGCTGGCCAAACGGCGCGGGCCTCGCGGTCTATCTCGGTTTCAACCTCGAACACTTCGTGTTCGGCGAGGGGCTGGGCGCGGCGCTCGGGCCGCTGTCGCCGCATCCCGACGTGCTCAATTTCAGCTGGCGCGAGTACGGCAATCGCGTGGGCGCGTGGCGCTGCATCGAACTGTTCGATGCACTCGACCTGCCCGCGGGAACGCTCATCAACACCTCGCTCTACGATCACTGTCCCGAGCTCGTCGAAGCATGCGCCGCGCGCGGCGACGAACTCATCGCGCACGGTCACACGAACGCGCGGCGTCAGAGCGATCTCGACGAGGACGGCGAACGCGCGTTGCTCGCGCACTGCCGCGCGCGCATCCTCGAACGTTCCGGCGCAGCGCCTTCGGGATGGCTCTCGCCGTGGATCTCCGAATCGCATCGCACGCCGGACCTGCTCGCCGAGACGGGTTACCGTTACACGCTCAACTGGTGTCACGACGACCGGCCCGTGCGCATGAACACGCGCGGCGGCCCGCTCTGGTCGATTCCCTATCCGCAGGAGCTGAACGACCTGCCGATGATCATGGCGCGTCAGATGGACATGCGCGACTTCGCGGACATGATCATCGATCAGTTCGACGAGATGCTCGAACAGACGCAGCGCGCGCGCACGCCGCAGGCGCTCGTGATGGGCATTGCGCTGCATCCGTATATCGTCGGGCAACCGTATCGGTTGCGGCATCTGCGACGCGCGCTCGCGCATATCGCGGCGGCGCGCGAGGACATCTGGCTGACGACGCCCGGCGCGATCGCGCGTCATGCCGACGAAGCCGTGCCCGTTCCGGTGCAGGCCGCATGAACAGCGGGAAGGAGAGCGCGGACGCGCGCATCTACCGGTCGATCTTCGAAGGCGTGCTGAATCGCAGGCTCACGCCCGGCACGAAACTGCCCGAGCCCGAACTATGCGCGCTCTTCGGTGTGGGTCGCGCGGTCGTGCGGCGCGCGCTCGAAAGGCTCGCTTACGACGGCATCGTCGTGCTGCGTCCGAACAAGGGCGCGGTGATCGCGCAGCCGACCCGCGAGGAGACGCGCGCGATCTTCGAGGCGCGGCGTGCGGTCGAGCGCGCGCTCGTCGAACTCGCGGCGCAGCGCGCGAGCGCCGCCGATATCGCCGCGTTGCGCGGACAGCTCGACGAGGAACACGAGGCGATGCATCGCTTCGATCAGCCATCGTGGGCGCGGCTTGCGAGCGCGTTTCATCTGCGTATCGCGGCGCTCGCGGGCAATGCGATCCTCGAGCGCTATCTCAGCGAACTGATCTCTCGCTGCTCGCTGATCGTCGGCGCTTACGAGCCGGTCGGCAACGCGCCGTGCGAGCACGATGAGCACACTGTCATCCTCGATTGTCTCGAAACGCGCGATGCCGTGGGCGCGATCACGCACATGATGGCGCATCTGCACAGCCTCGAGGCGCGCATCGAGACATCGCGCATGCCGGGCGCAAACGGGCTCGCGCATCTCCTCGGCCTCGATCCCACACGACGAACCGCAGTGGAGTGATATGGAAATCGATTTCGAAAGGATTACTGAGTACAAGCGTTACAAGCTGATGGCGAGTCTCATCGTGCCACGGCCCATTGCTCTCGTCACTACGCTCGGCGTGGACGGGACCGTCAACGCCGCGCCGTTCTCGATGTTCAACATGCTGGGCGAAGAGCCGCCGATCGTCATGATCAGCATCAACCGGCTGGCCGACGGCACGTTGAAAGACACTGCGGTGAATGTCCCGCGTGAAAGGGAGTTCGTCGTACATCTCGCCGATGAAGCCATCGCGCAGCAGATGCATCGCTGCGGCGAACGCTTCGCTGCGGATGTTTCCGAGCTCGAACAAGTGGGTTTGAGCGCGCTTGCCTCGACGCGCGTGAAGCCGCCGCGCATTGCAGAGGCGCCCGTCGCGTTCGAGTGCGCGCTGTGGGAGACGCTCGAAACGGCGAGCCGCCACATCTTCATCGGCCGCGTGCTGACGCTGCATGCGCGTGACGAACTCATCGATATCGATACGTGGCGCGTCCGCCTGGAGCATTACTTTCCGGTAGGTCGCTTCGGCGCGAGCGATTACGTGACGACACGGGACCGCTTTCAGTTGTGATGGCGCATGAGCACGTGCTGCGTCCCGGGCCTGTCGTCAATCGATGCCAGCGCCGAAGACTCGCCGGTTCGCGCGAACGAATTCCTCGACGGTCTGCGGCGCCTTTCCCGTGATCCGTTCGATGACGTCATCGACGCCTTCGAACACGCCGTTCCGGTAGTCGATGGCTACTTCGATGAAATGCTGGATCGTGAACTCGGGAAGATCGTAGTTCCGCAGATGCTCGCGATATCCGTCGAGCGTGTCCGGGCTATACGTGATTTTCCTGTCGATGACCTGGCTGATCCTGTCCGCGATTTCGTGATAGTCGAGCTGCACGGGTCCGCAGAGTTCGTAAGTCTTGCCAATGTGGCCGGACGGCTGCGTCAGCACCGCGGCGATGAAGCGAGCCTGATCCTCTGCTGCGATCGGAGCGTGACGTCCGTTGCCATAGGGAAGAGCGATCTTCCCTTCCTTGACGATCGTATCGCGCACCCACGGGAAAACCAGCCATTCAGAGAAGAACGTCGGGCGGATATGCACAGTCGGCACGCCCGACCAGTCGAGAACGCGTTCCGCGATCCAGTGATCGCGGGCGGCGTTGCTCTTCGAATCTTCACGGGCGGAGATCTGCGACATCTCCACGACGACTTCCAGACCGGCGCGCCGCGCCGCATCCGCAAAGTACGCCGTTCCCTGAATGAATCCGGGACGCACCGGGTAGCAGAGGTACGCGCCCGACACGCCCGAGGCGGCGCGAATCAGATCGTCATGCTTGAGCAGATCGCCCACGATGACTTCGGCGCCCGCCGCACGAAGCGCCGCGCTGCGCTCGTCTTCCGTGCGAACCATCGCGCGCACGGCATGTCCGGCCGCGAGAAGGTTGTTGACTGTATGAACGCCGGTTTTTCCAGTCGCACCGGTGATCAGGAATTTGCGTTGTTGCATGACGAAGCCTCCAATCGATGAGTGGATGCACCCGCGAGAGTGCGGAAAGCGGTTTGCCCCGTGGCCGGTATCGTCGCGATCCGGGTTTGGTCTCGATGCAAGAGTGTGTATATGCACATTTCGGTGCGAACTTTTCAGTCTGAGACTGCCCGCGAGGCTCAAATCGCAGCGATGTGTTGCCTGACGTCTTCCAGCAGCGATGCGGACGCCTCGGGGTCAGCAATGATTCGGGACATGGTGAGCGCGCCGATCATGGCCGATAGCGCAAACGCAGCCTTCGAACGGCTGGTCTCTCCGTCCGGACTTCGGATGCGCTTTGCCAGCATGTCGACGAACTCGTCGAAGCCGCGAGATGCGGCCGCGCGCGTGGATTCGTCCGCACGCGCGAGTTCGCTGCCCATGCTCGCAAGGGGACAGCCGCCGGCCGGACGATCGCGGTGGGACGTCGACATGTAGGTATCGACGAGAGCCTTGAACCCTTTTTTGCCGGCGCCTTTCCCGGCTGCGGCCTCAAGCGCACCGATGATGTCCGCGATGGCCGCTTCACAGGCTTCGGCGACCAGATGCTCCTTCGAGCCGAAATGCCGATAGAACCCGCCATGCGAAAGCCCGGCGGCAGCCATTACATCGGCCACGCCGGTGGAGTGGATGCCGTTCGTCCTGAATTCGCCGGCTGCAATTTCGACGATGCGGCGGCGGGTTTGCGCGGTGTCGAGCTGGGATCTCTTCATGATTCGACTTGATGCGTGATCGGATATTTTAGATGATAGGCGTCATCTAAAAAGAAATCAAGCACAGAAACGAAGGGCACGAAAGCGCCCGACGTGAATCGCGAAGTGACTTTGCTGCACGCAGACCGATGTCGATGGAAGGTTTCTAGAACCTTCCTGGCCTATAGGGAGCCGTATCGGTGAAGCCCGCTTCCCCGTTCATCAACTCACTGACGAGCCTTCCCGTCACCGGACCAAGCGTAAGTCCATGATGCGCGTGCCCGAACGCGAACCAAAGCCCAGGGTGGCGATCCGCAGGCCCGATCACCGGGCGCATATCCGGCGTACACGGCCGCAGGCCCAGCCACGGCGACTCGTCGATGCGCGCCCCGAGGCCGAACGCCGGTCGCGCGATTCGCTCGGCGCGTTCCAGTTGCCGCGGGTTAGGTGGCCGGTTCCGGCAGGCAAGCTCGACGCCGGTAGTCAGTCGCAGGCCACGCCGCATCGGCGCCACTACATAGCCGTTCTCGATGTCGACGACCGGCCTCGCGAGCGCAGCGCGTCCATTACTCTCGTAATGCATGTGGTAGCCGCGCTTGGCCATGAGCGGAACTCGGTAGCCGAACTTGCGCACCACGTCGCCGGACCAGATGCCGAGCGCGACCACGGCCGACTGCGCTTCAACCGGTCCGCTCGCGGTCATCACGCGCCAGCCACTTCCCGACGGTTCGAGCGTCGCGGCATCGCCGATCAGGAAGCGTCCGCCCTCGCGCTCGAATAGCGCCGCATAGCCTTTCGTCAGGGCGCCGGGATCGATCACGCTGCGTGGGTCCGTCCAGTGAATCGCACCCGCGTAAGCGCCTTCGAGCGACGCCTCCAGTCCATGCAGCGCGCTTCCGTCGAGCACCTTCATGCCGAGCTGGTATTCGGTCGAGATCCGTCTCGCGGCGCTCGCCTCCCGCTCGAACTGCTCGCGCGAGCGATAAGCTTCGAGCCAGCCCGTGGGCCGCACGAGATCGGCGTGACCTGCCCGCGCGGCGAGCGCCTCGTGCTCGGCCACGCTTCTGCGGATGAGCGGGAGCAAGTCGTGCGCGGCGGCAGCGAGACGTTTGGGCGCCGATTCCCACCAGAACCGCGCGAGCCACGGCGCGTACGCTGGCAACGAGCGCAGGTCGTAACGAAACGCAGTCGAGCGGTTCATTGCGAATTTCAGCACCGTGCCCCAGTCACGTGGAAACGCATAAGGCACGACCGACGACGCCTCGATCAGCCCCGCGTTACCGAAGCTCGCTGCTTCGCCGGGCGCCTGGCGGTCGACGAGCGTCACCTGCCATCCGCGCTGCCGCAGATGTAGCGCGACGCTTACCCCCACGATGCCCGCACCGAGCACGATTGCGTCCTGAGCCATATTCCGATGCCTCGATAAAGTACTTACTTCGCAATGATGTCGCGTTTGAAGTACTTTTGCGACAGTTGACTCAATGTGCCGTCCTTCTTCAATGAATCGAGCGCGGCGACCACTTTCGCCTTCAGCGCCGCATCGTCCTTGCGCAAGCCGATGCCGGTGCCTTCGCCAAGCGTCGAAGGATCGGTGAGCGCGCCGCCCGCGAAGTCGAAGTTCTTGCCTTCGGGCTTCGCGAGGAATCCGTCGATCGCGGTTTGCACTTCCTGCACGGCGCCTTCGAGTCGCCCGGCCGACAGATCCGCAAAGATCTGATCCTGGCTTTGATACGTCACGATTTGCACGCCCTCGCTCGCCCAGTGCTTGCGCACGTAATCTTCCTGCGTCGAACCCTGCAACACGCCCACCGACTTGCCTTTCAGGCTTGCGGGCGTCGGCAGCAGGTTCGAGCCTCGCCTGGCGATCATCTGGATCGGCATGACGTAGATGGGCGGCGTGAAGTCGATCGCCTGCTTGCGCTTGGCCGTTATGTTCATCGCCGAATTGATCGCGTCGAACTTGCGCGCCTGCAACGCGGGAATCAGCCCGTCGAAGCTGTTTTCCACCCACACGCACTTCATCTTGATGCGCTGGCACACCGCGTTGCCGATATCGATGTCGAAGCCCTCGAGCTGACCCGTCGGCGTCTTGCTTTCGAACGGCGGATACGAGGCCTCGACGCCGAATCGCAAGGTCTGCGCCTGCGCATGCGCCAGACCGAATGTGAACGCGAGGGTCGTCGCGCCAGCGAAGCAAATCATCTTCCAGTTCATTGTCGTCACCAAAGTTCGTTTGTGAACCACCGTCTGTCGCGTCAGGCGCGCGAGTGTCGCCACGCGCTCTTCAGGAATATAGAACAAAAATAAAATAAAAGTCTAGAATAGACAAAATTGTCCGTTCTGACGGATCTGAACCGGAGGCTTTCAAATGACTTCTCTGTTCGAAAAATCGGGGAATGGCGCGCGCGCCGCCCAGATGCCGTTCATCGTCGACGACGACGAGGTGCGGCTGGCGTTGCCCTCGCTCGACATCCGCGGCGCGCTCCACGACATGTTCGCCGCGCTCGGCGAGGGCGAAGCCGTGCAGCCGCCGCAGACGCTTACGCTTTTCCCGAAAAGCGCGGGTGATTTCATCACCTATCTCGGCGCGCTCGCGAAGCACGAGGTGTTCGGCGCCAAGCTCTCGCCGTATCTGGCGCAGCCGGGCGCGCCGATCGTCACTGCCTGGACCACGCTCATGTCGATGCGTACCGGCGCGCCGCTGATGTGGTGCGATTCGGCTCGCCTCACGACCGAGCGCACAGCGGGCACGACAGCGCTCGCGGTCGAGCGCCTCGCGCGCGTATCGAGCGAGCGTCTTGCGATCATTGGCTCGGGGAGCGTCGCGCTTGCGCATCTGCGGCATGTCGCGCCGTTACGCGAATGGTCGGAGATCCGCATCTACTCGCCGCGTCTTGTCAGCGAGCGCGCGAGTGCGCTGCAGGCGCTCGACGCGCGGGTGCGCGTCGCGGCTTCGGCTGCCGAGTGCGTGCGCGACGCGGATGTCGTGATGCTGTGCACATCCTCGGGTACTCCGGTGCTCGCGCTCGATGCGCTCACGAAACCCGCGCTCGTCACCTCGATCAGCACGAACGTCGCGCTCGCGCACGAGATCGATCCGGCAATGCTGAGCCTGCTCGATGTCTACTGCGACTATCGGCCGACGACGCCGTCGAGCGCGGGCGAGATGGTGATCGCCCGGGAACGTCACGGCTGGTCGCCGGATGCGGTCGTCGGGGACCTTGCGGAGCTTGCGCGCGGCACGTGTCCGACGCCCTCGCACGAGCGTTCCGTGTTCTTCCGCTCGATCGGCCTCGGCCTCGAGGATATTGCGGTCGCACATGTGCTCTATGTCCATCTCATGAAGCGGCGCGCGGCGGCCTAGCGGTATCATCGGCCTTCGCCGGCCCCGAACTGATCTCTACTTCCATGCCACGACGCAAGACGCCCACGCCCGTTCAATCCGCACGCGAAGCGCTGCTCGCGCGCTATGCGCACATCGCGGACAGCATCACGACGCTTTTCTTCCCCTATGCGGAAGTGGTGATTCACGATCTCTCGGACCAAACGATCGCGTATCTGTCGAACAATCTCTCCAAGCGCGAGATTGGCGATGACTCGGCGCTGGAAGAAGTCGAGGAAACTGCGCGCGAACGCCGTGTTGGTCCCTATGAGAAGCTCAACTGGGACGGACGCCGCATGCGCTGCATGAGTACGGTGCTGTTCGACGATGCGGGCAACGCGGCGGGCGTGATGTGCATCAACTTCAACATTGCAGCCTTCGAAGACATCCGCTCCACGCTCGATCTCTTCCTGCGCGGTGCGGGCGTCGTGGCACAGCCTGTCGAGCTTTTCAAGGACGATTGGCAAGAGCGTATCAACACCTTCCTGCACGGGTGGCTCCGCGAGCGGCAGATTGCGCTCAACTCGCTCACGCGCGATCACCGGCGCGAACTCGTCGAGGCGCTGCACGCTCAGGGCGCGTTCAAGGGCAAGAGCTCAGCCAACTATGTCGCCAAGGTGCTGGGGATGGGACGCGCGACGGTCTACAAGCATCTGCGCGAGATGAGGGGCGAAGCCTGAACAATCGATTTTTCGGCGTGACCGCGACGGGCACGCCGCGCCGTTTTTAATCGAGCGGGGAGAAATCGACGAGAAACGCTACCGAGCCGCTCGTCGTTGCGATGGACGCCGCGCCAGTCGGCTCGATGAAATGCGACTCGTCGACTTCGAGCGTACTTCCGTCATCGAGCACGACGCATGCGGACCCCTGCGCCACGAAGAGCAAGCGGCATGTCGAAACCGGCACGATGCGGGAGCCATCGACGATCCTCAGCTCCGCGACGCCGCCATCGCGTCTGACCATGACGTTGAAATCCAGAACCGGTCCGTCGAGCAGGCGGTTGCGTAGTTGTCGTTCTCCCGCGAATGCGAGCGACGAAAACCGGCCGGCGACCGTGTGCCAGACAGCGCCGTCCGATTGATCGATCAGGTCCATGCCCGAACCCCGCAGGATCGCCAGGATTCTTTCGATACCGGGATAAACCGAGAATGCACCATCGTCATTCACATCGGCGACGCTCACGCGTAGCACGAAGTCATCGGGATCATGTTGCGCGGGAACTCTGAGCAATTCGCGTGTCGTGCCCTTGCCGTTTTTCCATCGTGTCGCCGGAACATCGGCGAGGTGCCGCCGCGTCGTGCTCATGAAGCCATGCGGCGCGCGTGCTGTCCGATCACGTTGGTCAGGAGACGCACGATTGTCAGCGCGGTCATGTCCCGTACGTCGAGCGCGGGATGATGTTCGACGAAATCGATGCCCGCGAACTGCGCCTTCATGCAGAGATGCCTGAGAATGCCGCGCGCCTCATGAAAGCTCAGCCCGCCGGGCAAGGGCGCGATTACGCCCGGCGCGATTGCCGGATCGAGCCCGTCGACATCGAAGGTCACGAACCACGGCGCATCGTTCACCAGATGCTTCGTGACGGCACCGATGCCCTCGTCGTGCACGAGTTCCGCCGGCACCAGCACGTTGCCCGAGCGCAAGGCGTCCTCGACATCGCTTGCACGCGCGCTGCCGCTGCCGCGCAAGCCGACTTGCACGATGCGTTTCACGAACGGCATTTCGCGGATGCGCCGGATCGGGCTCGAATAGCCGTGCCGCTCGCCGTTCACTTCGTCGCGGAAATCGAGGTGCGCATCGAACTGCAGCACATTGAGCGGGCCGCGCGATTCATAGGCGCGCACGCAGAGCGGCGGAATCGAATCGTCACCGCCGAGCACGATCGGGATCGCGCCGCGCGTGAGCAGCGCAGCGACCGCCGATGTCACCGCCGCCGCGTTGCGTGCGACGTCGAGCGTGCCGGGCACGTTACCGCAGTCGACGCCCGTCGCGCCCGAGTCGCCGAACAGCGTGCCTTGCAGATCGAAATCGAAGTGGCCGGTTTGCCGTCCGTAACGAAAGCTGCGCTCGCGGATCTTGTCGGGCGCGTTCGAGACGTCGCAATGAAGCAGCGCCGGGCCGTAGGGAATGCCGTAGGGCGCGCCGAGCACGGCGAAGGTCGCGTCGACCTTGCTCAGATCCGGCTCGGCGGGAAAGGCGAGAAACGGAGTTTTCGGTGAATCGCAAAGCATGGAAACCTCGATGAGAAAGACGAATGCGCGAACCGTGCGTCAGTCGGCGACGACGTGCTCCAGCACGCCGGAGCGAATCGGCCCGAGCGCGAAGATATAGATGAGGCACCCGATGATCGCGACGATCGATGCCGACACGAGGCCCGGCGTGAACGACCCGGTCGCGTCCTTCAGGAAGCCGATGACGGCGGGACTCGCGATGCCCGCGAGATTCGCGACGCAGTTCTGGAAACCCGCAACCGTGCCGGCCACGGAGCGCTCGCCGCGCGTGGAGATGTCGGCGGGCAGCGCGAGAATGCTCGACGTGGCGACGGAGACGCCAAAGAACGCGATCGACAGAAGCAGCAGCGCGAGCCAGGCCTGCGTGACGATTCCGGCGAGACCGATCGTCGCGCTCAACGCCATGCCGACGACGATGCAGGCCTTGCGCGCGAAGTTCAGGCCGTAGTGGCTCGCGGCGATGCGGTCCGAGATCCAGCCGCCGAACCACGAGCCGACGAGTCCCGCGAGGCCCGGCAGGATGCCGTAGAAACCGAGCTGGAGCAGGGTGAAGCCGCGCTCCTTGACGAGGTAGGTGGGATACCAGGTGATGAAAAAGTAGATCACGTAGCCCTGGCAGGCAAAGCCGAGCGACATTGCCCAGACGACGCGGGACGTGAAAAGTTGGCCCCACTTGATGCGCACGGCGGGCTTCTTCGTGGCGGGCGCGTCTTCTTCGATGTGCTTTGCTTCGGCTTCGTTGACGAAGCGGCTTTGCGAGGGAAATTCGCTGGCCACGAAGAGCCACACGACGACCCACACGAGTCCAACGGCGCCCGTGAAGATGAACGACGCCTTCCAGCCGTAGGCCGTGATGATCGCGGTGCAGATGGGCAGGGCGATGAGCGTGCCGCCGCGCGCGCCGCAGTCGTAGATGCCGGAGGCGAGGCCGCGCTCGGTCGGCGGAAACCAGCGTTCGACGAACTTCGTGGCGGCCGGAAAGGCCCCGGCTTCGCCCACGCCGAGCAGGAACCGCAGACCGAGCAGCGAGGCCGCGCCACGCGCGAGACCCGTCGCCATCGTGAACACCGACCACCACACGACCGCGGCGGCGAACACGGCTTTTGCGCCCAACCGGTCGACGAGCATGCCGGCCGGAATCTGAAACGCTGCGTAGGTCCAGAAGAACGCGCCGAGAATCAGCCCCGACTGCCCCGACGACAGATGCAGTTCCGTGTTCATGTACGGCAGGGCGACCGCGAGATTCGCGCGATCCATGTAATTGGTGACGATCGCGAGAAACGCGAGGAACACCATGAACCATCTGAATTTCGTGGGCTTTTCGGCCTGCGCGATCGCTGTCGTTTGCATTGTCGTCTCCGCGGCTCCTGACGAGCCCGTGTCATCCGTGTGTGCATACAATTTCAGCGAAAAATCGGCTTATGCGCCAATACATCTTTGAACGCGAGTCCATAACCGTGGGTTATGCTTTTGGATTGCGCGCATTCCGGAGACGACATGGCCAGGCAGACGCTCAACTACCATCAGGTCCAGTTGCTCTATGAGGTCGTCCGGTGCAGGACGCTTACCGCGGCCGCGCAGAACATGCACATCTCGCAGCCCGCCGTGACCAAGCAGCTCAAGGCGCTGGAAGAAAGCCTGGGCGTGAGGCTGTTCAAGCGCGAGAAGGGCCGGCTGCTGCCTACGGCCGAGGCAATCCTGCTGTTCGAGCAGACCGAGCGCACCAATGCCAGCTTGCGCGCCCTGAACGAGCTTGCTGACGGATTGCGCACTGGCACGCTCGGGCGCCTGAGCATCTGCGCCTATCCGGCGATCACGGAACGTCTGCTGCCCGAAGCTATCGCGGCATTCCAGGCGCGCTTTCCCAAGGTTTTCGTGGAGGTCGCCATCGAGAACGCGGAGAAGATGCTGGATCTGGTCGAGAGCCAGCAGGTCGATCTGGGCATCTGCACGCCGTTCCGGGAGATGAGAAATGTCATCGAGCAACACTTGCTCGATTCCACAATCGTCTGCGCAATGCCTTCCGATGATCCGCTCGCGAAGCGGCGCATGCTGCGCATTGCCGATCTTCACGACGTTGCGCTGACGACCGTGGGGGCGCTCGAAAGCATTCCTGAATTGCAGGCGCTGCTCGCATCGGCCGACACCGGAGCGATGATTCATGCGCGCGTGTCCAGTTCCGCGCTGGCATGCCGCATGGTTCAATCGACTGGAGGCCGTGCGATCGTCGAGAGTCTGACGGCCGCGTCGATCGATGTGAGCGGGCTCGCGTTCGTACCAATCGAACTGATCCCGCCGCGCACGATCGCGATGCTGCGCCCGTCGTTGCGGCCAGGGAGTTCTTTCACCGACGCGTTTTGCACGATCATTGCGGAGCAGGCGCGAAGCCTTGGCGCCGTTATGGCGCAACGGGGCGGACTGCATGGCAGACGCGCGAGCGCTTAGCGTTCGCGCGCCGCGCTTGCGGTCTTGAACTGCGCTGTTACTCGGCCTGCTCGCGACTGCCCGCGAGGTTATGCACGCGCGAACTCATGGCGACCGGCGCGGCGTTGCGCCCGCGCTGCTGCTGCGCGCCGAAGAACCGGCGTCCTTGCGGGCCGTACACGGCGTCGGGTTCGGGAAAGCGCCACAACATCGCCAGATAGAGCACGCCGCCGACGGCGAACGACACCGGCACGCTCAGATCGCAGCCGCCCGCGAGCGCGCCGAGCGGCCCGACGAACTGCCCCGGCAGATTCACGAACGCGAGACCGACGAACGCCGCCGGCAGCCACGCGCCCATCGCGCGCCAGTTCCAGCCATGCGTGAACCAGTAATGGCCGCCGCGGCCGCCGCGGTTGAACACCTGCAGATCGTCGGCGAGATAGAAGCCGCGGCGCTGCAGGAAGCCGATCACCATGATCGCCATCCACGGGCAACTGAAGGTGCAGATGAGCGTCGAGAACGTCGCCACGCTTTCGACGAGATTGAACGCAAAGCGGCCGACGAAAATGAAGCCGATAGCGAGCGTGCCGATCAGCATCGTCGCGCGCACGCGGTTGAGGAAGCGCGGAAACATGCTCGACATGTCGAGGCCCGTGCCGTAGAGCGCGGTCGTGCCCGTCGACATCCCGCCGATGATCGCGATGAGGCACATCGGCAAGAGGAACCAGCGCGGCGACACGGCGAGCAGACCGCCCACGTAGTCGTTCGCGCTGATGTAGCTTGGCGCCTTCGTCGCGATGATCGTCGCGGTGGCGAGGCCGAAGAAGAACGGCACGAAGGTCGCGATCTGCGCGACGAACACGGCGCCCATCACGCGATGACGCGGCGTCGATGGCGGAATGTAGCGCGCCCAGTCGCCGAGCGTCGAAGCGAACGACACCGGATTGCTGAGCGCCACCAGCGCCGCGCCGATGAACGCGGCCCAGAAGCCCGCGCTGCCGTGCTGGAGCGTGCCCGCGTAGTGCATGTCGAAGGCGTTCGCGAAGGCGAGCGCGCCGAGCACGAACATGAGGCTCGCCGCCCATACCGCGATCTTGTTCACCCACAGCATGAAGCGAAAGCCATAGATGCACACGATCAGCACGAGCACGGCGAACACCATGTACGCCGTGCCGAGCGTCCACGGATTGACCGGCAGGCCCACCATGTCGTGCGCGCCGCCCACGAGCGCGTCGCCCGAGCTCCACACCGCGAGCGAGAAGAACGCGACCGAGGTCAGCACCGCGAGAAACGAGCCGACGATCCGCCCGTGAATGCCGAAGTGCGCGCCCGACGAAACCGGATCGCTCGTGCCGTTGCGCGGCCCGAACAGGCTCATCGGCGCGAGGATGCAGGTGCCCGCGAGCACGCCGAGGATGATCGCCCACAGGCTCGCCTCGAACGAGAGGCCGACGAGGATCGGAAAGCTGCCGAGCACCGATGTCGAAAACGTGTTGCAGCCGCCGAACAGCAGCCGGAATAGATCGATGGGCCGCGCATAGCGCGACGCGTCGGGAATGCGCTCGAAACCGAAGGTTTCGATCTGCGTGATGCTCGTGCTGTCAGCCATGTTGTCTCGCTCCTTTAGGTGTCGTCAAGCGCGTCGCGCCTGCTACCGCACTGTCGTTATGTGGCGGTCACTCTGATGCACTCGAATAAACGTTCACATCGGGCATGGCCGATGTCTGGCGATGCTCATGCTTCCACTGCTATTTCAGGCTGTTTCACGCGGGCGTCGCGCTCGTGCGCCCGCGTGCCATAGACGCCGAAAAGGTCTTCACAGAAGGCGCGCACGATCGGTTGGTCGGCCATGCCGCGCTTCATCGCGAGATGCAGCGGCACGTCGAAGCCGAACGCGGTACGCCCGAGCACGCGGATCAGGCCGCGCTGCTCGAAGCTTTGCGCGTGATGCGCGGGCAGATAGCCGATATGACTGCCCGACAGGATCAGCACGGTGGCCGCATCGATGCTGTCCGCGATGGCCGTCACCCTGCGTTCGCCGATGCTCGCGAGTTCCTCGGGCACGGGATAGCTGCGCCAGATCCAGTCGTGCGCGCGCAACTGGTCGAGCGTCACATCCGGTCCGCCATGAAAGAGCGGATGACCGCGCCCGCAGCAGATCACCTGCCGTTCGCTGAACAGGCGGCTGTACGACAGCCCCGCGACGCGATGCCAGAAGTAACCGATCGCGAGATCGAGTTGCGCATTGACGAGGCTCTCTTCGAGTTCCTGCGGCGGCGCGACGTGCATCGCGAAGCGCACGGCCTGATCGCGCTTGCGGAACGCGCCGATCGCTTCGGCGAGCCGCGCGTTCTCGACGTGCGACGCCTGGCCGATCAGACCGATCGACAAGGTGCCCACGAGCTTGCGGTCGATATCGCGCACCTGCGCGACGAACTGCGAGGTCGCGGCGATCAGCGCGCGCGCCGATGCGACGAAGCGCTCGCCCTTCGACGTGAGCCGGAAGCCGCCGCGCCCGCGCTCGCACAGCCTGAAGCCCATGCGCGCCTCCAGCGCGGAAAGCTGCGAGCTGATGGTCGACTGGCGCACGCCGAGCGTCGCTTCGGCGGCGGTGATGCCGCGCGCGTCGACCACGGCGAGAAAGACGCGCACGAGGCGCAGGTCGAGATCGGAAGTATTGGAAAACATGCGGATGGCTCGCGTCGGCAACGCCGCGTTCACATGGGGAAACCCATCGCCTTGATGCCCTTGATCCACGCGCGTTTCCAGCCGCCTTCGGCATCGGCGCCGTCGAACGCGTGGAAGGTCACCTTCGCGGCCAGCCAGCGCACCGGCTCGGGCGGAATGTACGTGGGGCTTTGCCTGGCGATATCGAGCGCGCGCTCGGGGCTGTCGCGATCGAACAGGATGTTCAGGCCCATGAACGCGCCGAAGCGGCTCGCGGCCACGCCGAAACCCGTGTAGCCCGCGACGAACACGGCCTTGTCGCCGAGATAGCGCTTCGCGAACACCGAACCGCGCGAACAGTAATCGATCGGGCCGCCCCACGCATGCGAGAAGCGCACGTCGCTCAATTGCGGAAAGGTCGTGTAGAACGCCTGCGCGAGCCGGTAGTACGTTTCGCGGTTCTGATCGCCCGGCGGATTGGGATCGCCATCGAAGTGATAGCTTACGAGGCCGCCGAAGATGATGTTGTTGTTCTTCGTGAGACGGAAATAGTTGAGCTGCGTGCGCGTGTCGTAAATGCCCTGACGCTGCGCCCAGCCGATGCGCGACAGTTGTTCGTCGGTGAGCGGCTCGGTAGCGAGCACGTGATCGCGCACCTGCAGCACGCGCCGGTTGATATCCGCAATGCCGACCTTCGCGGTGCCGCTACCGAACAGCACGCGCGTCGCGCGCACCGTGCCCGCAGGCGTCTTCACGAAGACGCTCGCGCCTTCGTCGCTCACGCTCATCAGCGGGGTGTTTTCGTAGAGCCGCACGCCGAGCGTGAGCGCCGCGCGCTTGAGCCCCCACGCGAGCTTGGCCGGATGCACGATGCCGCTGCGGTTGCGCGACCAGAGCGCACCCGCGAACAGTGGCGAGTCGAGCTGCGCGCGCGTGGCCGCCGCGTCGAGCAGTTCGACATCGTGGCCGTAGGACTTGTGCAGATCGTAGTCGGCCCGCAGATGCTCGACGTGATCGGGGTCGACCGCCACCGTCATCTCGCCGTTCCATTCGATGTCGGCGTCGATGTCGTAGCGCCTGAGCGTCTCCTCGAAGCCATCGAGATTGCGCTGCCCGAATTCCTCGAGTTCGGCGATATCGTTCGGAAACACCCGCACGGCGTTGGGCAGGCCATGCATCACCGAGGTCGAAATGATGCCGCCCGCACGTCCCGACGCGCCATGCGCGACCTGTCCCGCTTCGATCAGCACGACATCGAGTTCGGGCATCTGCTCCTTCGCCTGCACCGCGGCCCACAGGCCGGTGAAGCCGCCGCCGACGATCAGCAGATCGGCGCGCGTCTCGCTCGTGAGCGCGGCTTCGGCGGGCGGCTCTGCGGGATTGTCGAGCCAGTAGGGAAAGAGCTTCGTGCGGGCGAGCGCTTCTTCGACGCTCAGCGTGGGCGCGGGCACCTCCGCTTCGAGAAATTGGGCGCGGTCGTTCATGCCTGGTCTCCTGTTCGGCTGCCGTGCGGGCGGCGGCGTTCGACGACGGTTATTGCTGCGGTTCGAGCACGATGTAGAACTTCTTCGCGTCTTCGATGGTTTCCCAGCGGCCCGCGAAACCGGCCGGCAGAAGATAGCCCTGTCCCGCTTCAAACTCCTTGCGGCCGCCGTTCACGTCGGTCAGCGCGATCCTGCCTTCGACGAGCCACACGGCTTCGTCGGCGGTCGTCGCGGGGAAATCGACAGCGCCGACCTTGCCTTCCCACCAGCCGATCACGTAGTTGCCGTTCTGGCCTTGCGCCGCGCGCCAGTCGCTTTCGTCCATGCCGTAGTCCAGCTTCGTGAATTGGCCAATGCCTGCGCCTAGCGGCGCGATGTCCTGAATCAGCTTGCTCATGTGAGTCCTTGATTGCGTCGGTTTTCAATTGAATCGGTGGAGGAAAGTTACCGACTCGGAACGCCCCGGTATGCCCCCCCTCAGGGGAGGCAAAACGTGTTTCCTGATTCGGGGGTAAACACCTAGCGCACGCGAAATATTCGCTGGAAACCCCGTGTGGCGGGCGTTGCGGCGCATGGGCTAAAATCGGACAGCCTTTTCTCTGGGGCGCGCCATGCTGCTCAACGTACCCCCGCTCAACCGCGATTCAGCCGACTTTCCGCTTTCGTTCAAGGCGCTCGGCCAAGTGATCGAAGCGGTCGGCACACCTGATTTCGTGCCGCGTCTCACGCTGTTTCTCAATGACATCGTGCCGCTCAATGTCGTGCACATCGAGCGCTCGCGTGTCGATCACAGCAGGCCCACGGGCTTTCGCCGCGAATGGATCGGCAGCAGCGGCGTGGGCATGGACAGCGGCGTGATCTCCGAAGTCATGACGCTCTACTACGACCGCTTCTACGACAGCGATCCGCTCTTCGCGGGCATTCGCGGCAAGATCGGCACGCTGCTCGTGGTGCGCGACATCGGCGCGATACCGCCCGGCGAATTTCGCCAGCGCCTCTTCGACGAAGCGCTGATCGCGCACGAATGCGTGCTCGCGCGCGGCACGCCGCACGCGCAGGATTCGATCGCGCTCGAACGCGCGCTCGATGCGCCGCCGTTCACACTCGCCGAGATGAACCGCTTTCGCAAGGTGAGCGAATTTCTGTTTCCGCTGCTGGAGCTGCACGCCTCGACGAGCGCCGCGCGACGTGTCGCGCATCCCACCTCGTTCCTGCATCCGCTCGCGCAATTCGATGCGCGCATCGCCGCCGACCACGTGCGTCTGTCCAAACGCGAGTACGAAATCTGCGCGCACCTCATCACGGGCCGCACGGTGCCGGAAGCCGCGGAGATCATCGGCGTGCGAACCGGCACGGCCGAGTCGTATGTGAAGCGCGCGTTCGCGAAACTCGGCGTGCGCACCAAGCGCGACCTGATCGCGTGGGGCCAGACTTGCTCCCGTCTGGCGGCGCTCTGAAGGCCCATTCACATAGACCGGGTTCGATGTAAACATTCCCACTTCGTGATTCGCGCGGCGCAGGCATCGCCTAACATCGGCCCGTCCACATAACGATGACGGGAAGCCCATGCAGCGCGAACTCAACCAGCCGCTCGGCGGCAACGACATGCCGCGCTTCGGCGGCATCGCGACGATGATGCGTCTGCCGCAGGCGGCCAGCGCCGATGGCCTCGACGCGTGTTTCGTCGGCGTGCCGCTCGATATCGGCACGTCGAACCGCTCGGGCGCGCGCTTCGGGCCGCGCCAGATCCGCACGGAATCCGTTCTGCTGCGTCCCTACAACATGGCGACGCGCGCCGCGCCCTTCGATTCGCTGCAAGTGGCCGACCTGGGCGATGTCGCCACGAACCCGTATGACCTGAAGGACTCGATGCGTCTCATCGAGTCGGCTTACGAGGCGATCGTCGCGAACGGCTGCCGTCCGATTACGCTCGGCGGCGACCACACGATTGCGTGGCCGATCCTGCGCGCGTTGCACAAGAAGTACGGCAAGGTCGCCGTGGTGCACGTGGACGCGCATGCCGACGTCAACGACACGATGTTCGGCGAGAAGATCGCGCACGGCACGCCGTTTCGCCGCGCGGTCGAAGACGGCCTGCTCCAGTGCGACAAGGTCACGCAGATCGGTTTGCGCGGCACCGGCTATCACGCCGACGACTTCGACTGGTGCCGCGAACAGGGCTTCACCGTGGTGCAGGCCGAAGCGTGCTGGAACCGCTCGCTCGCGCCGCTGATGGAAGAAGTGCGCGCGCGCGTGGGCGACGCGCCCGTGTATCTGAGCTTCGATATCGACGGGCTCGATCCCGCGTTCGCACCCGGCACCGGCACGCCCGAAGTGGGCGGCCTGACCGTGCAGCAAGGCCTCGAAATCGTGCGCGGCATGAAGGGGCTCAACGTCGTGGGCGCGGATCTCGTCGAGGTCTCGCCGCCTTACGATCAGGCCGGCACGACCGCGCTCGTCGGCGCCAATCTCGCCTTCGAGATGCTCTGCGTGATGCCGGGCGTGGCCTACCGATGAACCACGAGAGGACGATCATGACCAATCACACTTCATTCGTGCTGCCCGCCGCGACGATCGCGGGCATGCGCGTCGACGCGTCGAACCGGGAAGCAGGCAACGCGATTCACAACGCTTCCACGGGCGAGATCATCGGCTGGCAGGAACACGCCGATGCCGCACAAGTCGATGCCGCCGTGCGTGCCGCGCACGGCGCGCTCGATGCATGGCGCAACCAGCCGCCCGTAGCGCGCGGCAAGGTGTTGCGCAGAATCGCCGAGCTGCTCGCGGCGAACCGCGCGCAGCTCTCTTCGATGCAGCAGCAGGTGAGCGGCAAGCCGCCGCTCGAAGCCGATACCGATGTGAGCGACGCCATCGCCACGTTCGATTACTACGCGGACCTGTGCGCCGACGCGTCGCTCTTCGCCGCCGATACGCTCGCGCTGCCCGACGACACCGTGACAGGCGAACGGCATTACGAAGCGGTCGGCGTGGCCGCGCTGATCGTGCCGTGGAATTTCCCGATGGTCACGACCGCGTGGAAGATCGCGCCCGCGCTCGCAGCCGGCTGCACGGCAGTGCTGAAACCGTCCGAATTCACGTCACCGGTCGAGCATCGGCTCGCGGAGATCGTCACGGCGGCGGGCGTGCCCGACGGCGTCGTGAATCTCGTGAACGGCGGCGGCGAGGTGGGCGCGCTGCTCGCGGCGCATCCGCTCGTCGACAAGATTTCGTTCACCGGCAGCACGGCGGTCGGCCGCAAGGTCATGCAGGCCGCCGCGCAGGACATGAAGCGGCTGACGCTCGAACTCGGCGGCAAGTCCGCGCTGATCGTGCGCGCCGACGCGGACATCGAACATGCAGTCGCGCTCGCGGTAGGCGGCGCGTTCACGAACGCGGGGCAAATGTGCTCGGCCACGTCGCGCATCATCGTGCACGACGATGTCTATCGCAAGTTCGTCGCGGCTTTCGAAGCAGCCGTGCGTGCGCTCGTGGTCGCGCCGCCTCACATCGGCAATGTCGCGATGGGGCCGCTCGTGTCGCGCGCCCAGCGTGAGCGCGTTCAGGCGCTGCTCGAACAGGGTATCGCGGGCGGCGCGGCCATCGCGTTCAGCGGTGCGCTCGAAAATGCCTGCGCGGAAGGCTTTTTCATGGCGCCCGTGGTCATCGCGGAACCGGATACGGCGAACGTGTTATGGACCGAAGAGGTGTTCGGACCGGTCGCGTGCGTGAAATCCTTTCGCACCGACGACGAAGCCATCGCGCTCGCCAACGACACGCGGTACGGACTCGTCGCGACCGTGGCGACGCGCGACGAAGATGCCGCGCGCCGCTATCGCCGAGCGCTGCGCGCGGGCCTCGTGTGGATCAACACGCCGCAACTGATCTTTCCGCAGGTGTGCTGGGGCGGACTCGGCCTGAGCGGTATCGGCCGCGAACTCGGCGTCGCCGGATTGCGCAGCTATCAGGAATTGCGCCACGCCATCGTGTCGCGTGGCTCCGACCTCGCCTGACGGAAGCTCCTCGTCTTCCATATTAGTGAAAACTTATGGGTCGGTTATAAATGCTAAATAGCGCAAATATTTTCAAGACCTTATAGTTTTTCTCTCGAAGTCGTCAATAGCGCTCATGCCTCTGGCGACCCACGCATTCAACGAATCTGGGAGACAGCAAATGGCAATCGACGCGATCGTGGCGAACATGGACTCCGTATGGACCGCAGGCGGCGAGGACACGAAGCAGGCGGCGCACTACGTGCATGACGCCTCCCTCAAACGCTTCCTGCAAACCATGCGTGACGACGGCTATCCGCTTGCTCTGGTGAGCGACCTCGATGCCGCGCGCCTGAACGACGCCATTGCCGACAAGCTCGGCGACGAAGGTGTTACGTATTTCTCATCGATTCTGTCGTCGGGTGCAAGCGAGTCGCGTTATGCGATGGCGCTTCATACGCTCGCGACGCCCGCGCATCGCGTCGTCGCGGTGAGCGCCGAGGAGGGCGGTTTCGAAGAGGCGCGCAGTTCGGGCATCACGCAGTGCGTCGCCTTGCGCGATGCGCTGCGCCACGCGTCGGCGCCTTTTGGTCGCGCGCATTCGTACGATCGTTAGACCTCGCGAGCGCCTCACTACGCGCGCACGATTCTCCTGAGGCTCTCGAAATGTCTGGCGTTTGCCGACATCGAACGATCGGACTGTTGTTCGCATCCATCGCGTGAGGCGAACAGACGCGCGGATTCGGCTTCGAAATACGCCGTATCCGCTCATAAATTCGATGCAAAGCGGCAATCGGCGGCTTGCAAGATCATTGGCACGCCTCATGCAGAAGAATGGGTGGCGAATTTCACGCCATTCACTTTTTTGCTTGGAGACCAGCCATGACTACGCTGACCATCAACGATCTGCCGCGCACCGACACCCTGCATCGCGACGCGATGTCCTCCATTCGCGGCGGCATCGCCACGATCACTCTGCCGCCGAACGGCAACCCCGGTCCATTGCCGCCCTCTATTCCGGCGTCGCTGCCCGGTCTCGCCGCGATCCTGAAGGATCTGCACATTCCGGTATCGTGGCCTGGGCAGCCGGTTCCTCAGGCGCAGGATCCGCGTCTGCTCTGAACGCGAAATGACATCGTCACGACGATGCGGTGACCGCACCGCCGCCCTGTACGGCGGATGCGGCGCGTTCTGCGCGATGAAGTTCTGACGACCGTACCGCGATGTTATTAAGGGTCGCACTCTTTTGGTTTCACGGGAAACGTGCTTGACATGCAAAAAAGCGCCGCGTAAGTTGCGTTAACGAATTCGTTAATGGATGTACGAAAAATGGCGATTCGCGCACAGGATGTGGTGCCCATCAGTGAGGCCCGGGCGCGTCTGACCGAATTGGCCGATGACGTCGTCGCCGGCGCCGAGAAGGTCTTGACAAAAAACGGTTCCGCTTTCGTTGCAATCGTCGACGCGAGGAAGCTCGATTATTATCATGAGCTCGAGCGCCACGAGCGGGGCCGTCTGTTGATGCTCTCGGACGCGGAACGCGGCATGCACGACGTACTCGCCGGCCGGACTTCCTCTGCCGAAGATTTCAGGCGCGCATTGCAGGAACGTGCCGAGAGGCGCCGCATCAAGGGCGAGACATGATCATCGTCGACGTCGCTGACTCGTTTGGCGAGTCACTCGACGCCATCGAAGGGTTCATGTCCGTTCAGGACGAAGCTTCGGCCGCGCGACGTTCCGGGCACCTTGAAGACGAAATAGTTTCGCTTATTGCGTGCCTGGAGCAGAATCGCAAGATTGGTCGTCGAGCGGAATTCTATTCAGTGACTTCAGCCGCATCGCAGGCGTGGCTGCGGCAAGTTGAGCAGCTGGCTGCACAGGCTCGGTGGTTTGAGTTTCGGGAGTCTGTTCTCTCCGCCTATCTCATCCTGTACGCGTGTTCCGACACGCGCGTGATCCTGCTTTCGATCCATCTCGAACGAGAGGCCAGGTACGGCCCCGATGCTGTCTGATGCTTGCCGGGGCTGGCAGATCGGGCACGATCGGATGCGCTTGAACTCATCAAAATCTCAAAGGCAAAACTGATATGGCGCAGAACCAACCCGGAGTACAAGGTGACTTTCTCAATGCGTTGAGAAAGGAACGAAAGCGTGTCGCGATATATCTGGTCAACGGAATCAGACTGGTTGGACACATTCAATCATTCGATACATACATGCTGTATCTCAATTCGACGACGGGATCCCAGATGATCTTCAAGCACTCGATCTCGACCATCGGCGAAGATACGGGGCCGGCGGTTCGGTCGAACAGCCGGGCGGGCGGCTCGCGCGAGTTCGCAAATCGTTCTCACGCGAAATAGGCGGCTCACGACGTTTCCAGGGGCGCAGCGGTGGCGGCACGCTCAAGCCGCGTTCGCTTTCTGCCAAGGACCCAAAGAGACCATGAACAAAGCAAAGCCGAAACTGACCCGTCAGGACGCTGAGCGCCTTTTCGAGGGCCTGCCTGCGGGAGCAACCACGAGGGCGTCGAGCCGTCCCGAGAATCCTTTCGGGCCGGAAGCGTCCGACGTCGTCAAGCGCGTCGAAGGCGAAGCCGCGCTCTGGAAAGACAACCTGATCACGCTCCCGGTGGCGATCGAGTTGCCTGAAGGCTATGACTCGGTGTCTCGCATGCGCGAAGCGATGACGCGGGCTTTGCGCGTGAAGTGGGTGAGGGAGGGCAAGGACGAGGTTGTCGCCGAATTTCCGGAAGGCTGGACGGCGATTCGCCCTGGAAGTGGCCCCTGCGAGTTACGAGACGCATCCGGCGTGGTCCGGGCGTTATTCGGTTGGGCCAGGAATGCCGAGCTCAGGATCCTGCCGCGTTATCTGATCGAGTCACAGAATAATGGTTCGAACGGGTTGGGAAGCGTGCTTGTTCGCGATCGCGGGAACGGTCGAATCCTCGAGCGGTCTTCCGTCTGGTCGGCGCGCACGGGTACCAACCATCCAGACTGGACCAAGCTCGTAGCCTGGCTTGATTCACGTTATCCAGATCATCGTGACCCGCTGCGCTACTGGGACGATTGCGAAAAAAATATCCGAACCTGATCGAGTTGAACGCGTCAGCGCCAATCAGACATGCGCTCCTCAATTTTCTGATTTCTCTGCCGTAAACGAGTCATGTCAGATCGTCTTCGGCTGGGAGAAAGCTCAACGAGCGCATGCGTGTCGACCTCATCACCCTTTACCTGCTGGCAATCGGAACGCTCCTCGCCAGCAGCGCCCTGACGCTCTGGGAGCGTCGGTCATATCCACGGCGCAGGCGCGAACTCGGCGTGTTCGCGGCCGGTTACGCTACGCTCGCGCTCGGCTGCGCCACCGCCGCGATTCGGCATGACGTTCCCGGCCTTCCCGGCGTCGTGGGCGCCGCGCTGGCGAATCTCATCATCGTCGCCGGCTATCTGCTGAACCTGCACGGCGTCGCGCTCCTGAACGGACGCCGTTACGGCCGGATTTCCCTCAGCATCGTGTCGATGCTCGCGCTCGCCTGGGTCATCGCGGGCAAGCGTGGCGAAGCGGTCATGTGGGCGTACCTCAGCGCGATCCCCATCGCCGTGGTGTGCGGTCTGACCGCGCGCGAACTCCTCGGCACGCGCGATTCCAAGTGGAAGCAGTCGCGCAACATTGCCGTGGCTGTCACGGGCGGTCACGCGCTCTTCTACGCGTTCAGGGTCACCATTCTGCCGTGGCTGGCGGCATCGTTCGGACCGCACTTGCTGGCGATCATCGGCCAGGTGACGATGTACGAAGGGGTGCTCTATTCGGTCATTCTGCCGATGACGCTCCTGCGCCTCGCGCGCGATGAAGCCCACGCCGATCTGCGACGCGAATCGCAAACCGATTACCTCACTGGTTTGGGCAACCGCCGATGGTTCTTCGAAGAAGGCACATGCGCCATCCGAGAGAGCAACGCCTTTGCACCGGTTTCCTGTCTCGCGCTCGACCTCGACCACTTCAAGGCGATCAATGACCGCTTCGGCCACGAAGCCGGCGATGAAGTGCTGAAGTTGTTCGCCAGGACTCTGCGCAGCGTGCTCGGACGCGATGCGATCCTGGCGCGCATCGGTGGTGAAGAATTCGCCGCGCTGTTGCCGGGGCACGAAAGCGCCCGCGCGAAGGACCTGGCCGAAGCCGTTGTTCGTCGATTCTCGCAGACGGTCACGCGCACGGCTGCCGGCGTGGAGATCGCGGCGACGGTGAGCATAGGGATGGCGCGCCTCGGGACCGAGGAAGACACGCTGGCAAAAGTTCTCGCAGTCGCGGACCGCGCGCTCTATAGCGCAAAGTCGCGCGGTGGCAACCGACTCGAGATCGCGCGCGCCGCAACGGCCCGCGCGAATCACGGCGATGCTCCGGAGCGCCGCCTGACCGCCCTCTGAGCTTGCTTCCCGCCGTCCGTCGGGGCGATCGCTCGAAGCGTACCGGAAGCTCTTGGGGAGCTTCCCCGGTCATAGGCCGGCCACTCGTAGGTTTAGTCCCTGCTCGGGAAAATGCCGTTGATGCAGATTGCAAAGTTCATCGGCGGGTAGGGCTTTTCGTTTGCCCCGCCTCCGGCCACTGGCATCGGCGTTAAATTCGGCAACTGGAACGTGCTTGTCCCGTCGCCACCGTAGAAATTGCCAATCAATGCAAACAGCGCCTGGAAATGCGCGATCTGCAGAGGCTGGCCTTGACACAGCATCCAGCCCTTGGGCGCCCAGCCGAAGCTGAACATGCGAATTTCACCGATATACGCGTCATCCATTGACTTCTCCTCGGTTGTCATCGATCAAAGGAACGACACCTGCTCCAGACCGCTCCTGGCCCCACACGGCACATTACCGCTCGATTTGCCACGCAAGTTCCGGCTGCGACGCGCCCGGTAGTCTTACCCCTGTGTTTCGCTTCGCCCGTTACCTCGATATCGTAGAAGACATTGCTGACGATGGTGCCACCATTTTAGGCCGCACGCTCCCGCGATCTGGCGAAGACAGTGATCACTCGAGCGTCCGGAAACCTTGCGCATGTGACATTGGAACGGCCTCGCGTCCGGTCGAAAATGGGGCTTTCGAGGAGTGTGACGACCATGCCCTACCTGCAACTGGATGTATGCGACCACTATTCAGTGGAAGACAAGCGACGTCTGGCACTCAAGATGAGCGAGACCTATGCGCGGATGATGTCGGTGGACATCAGGCGTATCAGCGTCGCGATTCGAGAGCTGGGTGAAGGAGGTGTCTGGCGGATTCCCGAAGCCGGTGAAGCGCCCGTGCCGGTCGCGGTCATGATGCTGGACATCAGAAAGGGCAGGGCGCCCGCGATGCGTATGAAGGTGGCCAAGGCGCTTTGCGCGCATTGCATCGAAATTCTCGGCCTTCGTGAAGACCGGCTCAACGTCGAATTCACCCAGCATTCCGGGGATGAAATGTATCACCCGGCGCTCGGGGGCTATAGCCCGGAATGGACGCCTGGCGAGCACCCAGGCGAGACATCCTAAAGCGCAAGCGGCGTGATACCTGACGCCCGCTGTATGGTTTGCGGTGGCTGACCGAATGCACGCAGGAAGGCTTGACGCATGCGTTCCCGGTCACCAAAACCGGTCTCTCTCGCCACGATCTCGATAGGATGACGAGTCGTTTCCATCATCAGTCGAGCGGCTTCAACGCGAAGCCGCTCGACCGCCTTGGCGGGCGATTGCCCCGTTTCCTCACGAAATACACGGCTGAACTGACGCGGGCTTAGCCGTGCTGCTTCGGCCAACCGTTCGACCGACAAATCGCTCGCCAGGTTTTCACTCGCGTAGGTCAGCGCCATCTGCACGCGGTCCGAGCGCGCCCCCATCTCCAGCAGCGCAGAGAACTGCGACTGGCCGCCCCCGCGTCGCTGATAAAGCACGAGTTTGCGCGCGACCATGCGCGAGGTTTCCAGCCCGAAATCGTTTTCGACGATCGCGAGGGCGAGATCCACGCCCGCGCTCATACCGGCCGACGTCCACATCTGCCCGTCGACGACGTAGATGCGGTCTTCTTCGAGCCGGATGTTCGGATACTGCGTCTGGAACGCACGTGCGTGAAACCAGTGCGTCGTTGCCCGCTTGCCTTCCAGCAGACCCGCAGCTGCCAGAACGAACGCTCCGGTGCAGATCGAGGCAATACGTCGTGAATGGCGCGGCGTTTGTCGAAGGTATTCCACCAACGCGGCCGAAGGAAGGCGGCATTCGTTGTCGCCCGCGACGATGATCGTGTCGTAGCCGTCTTTGGCAAGCGGTTCGCTGTGAACCGAAAACCCTTGGGACGAAGCGATCGGTCCGCCATGCTCGGACACGATGCTGAACTGGTACGAAGTTTCGTCGCGCAGAAGGTTGGCGTATTCGAAGACGCTCGCCACGGCCAGCGCGAGCGACTGGAAATTTGAATATACGAGAAGTCCGACGGTATGCATGATTTCACGCGTGTGATGGCCTGATTCATTGAAGGTAGCATGAAACGGACAACCGCGCGGTCCATCCGCCATGGCTTAAATCATTGCATATATGGCATTGAGGTCTCAGGCAGCCAAGATCAGAATTCGCTCCATGAACCGACATCCCCGTTGGTTCAACCCACTCAAAGGAACGATCATGACTGCTTCTACGAAAGGTTTCGCGCTGGTCACGGGTGCGTCGGCGGGCATCGGCGCCATCTACGCAGACCGCCTCGCCAGGCGCGGTTTCGACCTCATTCTGGTGGCGCGTAACCAGACTCGACTGAACGCGCTCGCCGAGCGTCTCACGAAAGAAACGGGCCGCTCCGTCGAGACCGTTGCCGCGGATCTCAACGACAAGGCCGCGCTCGCGAAAATCGAAAGCATGCTGCGCGAAGACCCGCGCATCACGATGCTGGTGAACAATGCGGGCGTCGGCTCGGTGGCATCGGTGCTGGACGGCAATGTCGATTCCATGGAATCGATGATCGACCTGAATATCACGGCGTTGACGCGCCTCACCTACGCGGTCGCGCCCGCGTTCGCCGCCAAAGGCTCGGGCACCATCATCAACCTCAGTTCGGTAGTCGGCATTGCAGTCGAATTGCTGAATGGTGTCTACAGCGCCTCGAAGTCGTACGTGCTGAGCTTCGGCCATGCGCTGCAGCGCGACCTCGCGGGCAAGGGTGTGCGTGTGCAGACCGTTCTGCCCGCAGCGACGGCAACCGAGTTCTGGGACGTCGCGGGCTACGCGAAGCAAAAGGAAGCCGCGAGCACGATGACGGCAGACGATCTCGTGGATGCCGCGCTCGTCGGTCTGGATCAGGGCGAACTCGTGACCATTCCGACGCTGCACGACGGCGACGACTGGACAAAGTGGGAAGCGGATCGTCGCGCGCTGGCTCCCAGGTTCGCCAATGCAAAGGCCGCTCCACGCTACGCGCAACGGTGAGGGACCGGCACGCACGCCTTTTCGCATAGCTTATTAATTTCCGCTTAACGGCCCCGTCGTATCGCGACGGACCAGTTGGATGGGCAACACATCGTGGACGGGTGCGCCCATCCCCCCTGCTCGAATGCGCTCGACAAGTCGGCGCGCGGCGGTGCGCGCCATTGCTTCGACGGGCTGTCGGATCGAAGTCAATCCGACCAGTGGCGATCCAGCCAGGGGCATGTCATCGAAGCCGATGATCGAGAGCTGTTGGGGCACCGCGATACTCTGCCTTTTGGCCGCTTCGAGCACGCCAAGCGCGATCGTGTCGTTTCCCGCGACGATGCCCGTGACCCGGTTCTGGTCGCTCAACATCGCGATGGCGCTGGAATAGCCCGCCTCGCTGGTGTAATCACAGTAAATCAATGGCACCGATGCCGGCGCTACGCCTGCTGCCTCGAGCCACTGCAAGGCTCCTTTGACGCGGTCTCGGCTCGTCGACGTGTTCTGCGAACCCATGACCAGCCCGATCCGGCGATGGCCCAGTTGATAAAGATGCTCGGCCGCGAGGGCGCCGGCGTGAACGTTGTCGACCTCGACCGTATCGACTCTCACATCGTCGACAGACCGAACGACGAGCACAAGAGGAATACCGCGTCTTTGCATCTCCGCCACCACGGGTGAGTCGAGCGTCGCGGTGGCGAAGATCATCCCATCGAGATAGCCGTCGATCAGGGGCCGAAATGCGAGCAGGTTCTCCGAGTCGTTCATCGGGTCGATCATCAGCGTGATCTGGTAGTCGAACTCCTGTAGAGCGTCATGGAGATGCGTCAGCAACAAGGTCATGAACCGGTTATGCAGCGCGCCTACGACCACGCCGATCAACTTGGTCGCTGACTTGCGCGTGGACCGACCCTGTGACGGCATTCGATAACCCAATTCGGCAGCGACCGCCTGCACGGCGCTACGGGTCTCACTACTGATGGCCGGATGTCCCGCCAGTGAACGGGACACCGTGGACACCGAGATGCCGAGGCGCTCGGCGACATCCTCAAGGCGAACCTTCGACGCCTTCGCGCGAACTACAGATCGGGTATTGGTTTGCATAAATTTGCATTGTCAGGTTGTGCAGACGAGGCATGCCTCACGCCGTGGATATGGCCGTCTAGGGTAAGTGTGGAGCATTTGCGCAAATTTTGCATAGAAAATTGCGCTACATTTGCACCAACGCAGCAAGCCTTCCAACTTCCGGCGCACGCTGCTCCTCGGTCACCCCGCAAAAAGGAAATGCAAATGGCAATCCAATACTTGAAGCATGGTCGTAGCGCAGAAGCATCGTCGCAAGACGCCGCCAAGGTTCGTGACGTGGTAACGGGCATCCTGGCCGACGTTGCATCACGCGGCGACGCAGCAGTCGCAGAACTCTCGGCGAAGTTCGACAACTGGTCGCCCGAAAGCTTCCGGCTGTCGGAAGATGAAATCGCGAGCTGCGTTCGCACGCTGTCTCCAGGCCAGCTCGAGGACATCAAATTCGCGCAGGCTCAGGTGCGCAACTTCGCCCAGGCGCAACGCGAGTCGATTCGTGACGTCGAAATCGAAACATTGCCGGGCGTGGTGCTGGGCCACAAGAACATGCCGGTCGACAGCGTCGCGTGTTACGTGCCCGGCGGAAAGTTTCCCTTGGTTGCATCGGCGCACATGGGCGTCGTGACGGCGAAGGTGGCGGGTGCTTCGCGCATCATCACCGCATCGCCGCCGGTCGGCGGCAAGCCGAATCCGGCTGTGGTCGCCGCCATGCACCTCGGCGGCGCCGACGAGATCTACACATTCGGCGGTGTCCAGGCCATCGCCGCGATGGCGCTCGGCACGCAGACGATCGACCCGGTCGCGATGGTGGTCGGACCGGGCAACGCCTTCGTCGCGGAAGCGAAGCGTCAATTGTTCGGTCGCATCGGCATTGATCTGATCGCAGGGCCGTCTGAAACACTGGTGATCGCCGACGATAGCGTCGATGCCGAACTGTGCGCGACCGACCTTCTGGGTCAGGCGGAGCACGGTTTCAACACGCCTGCCGTTCTCCTCACGAACTCGCTGCAATTGGCCAAGGACACCATCGCCGAAGTCGAACGCCTGCTCGAAATTCTGCCGACGGCAAACACGGCAGGGGTTTCGTGGCGCGACTACGGCGAAGTGATCGTGGCGGACACGCTCGAAGAAATGGTCGCGGTAGCCGATCGCATTGCATCCGAGCACGTTCAGGTGATGACGCGCGACCCGGATTACTTCCTGAAGAACATGAAGAACTATGGTGCGCTCTTCCTCGGCGCGCGCACCAATGTGGCCTACGGCGACAAGGTCATCGGCACGAATCACACCCTGCCGACCGGCAAAGCCGCGCGCTACACGGGTGGTCTGTGGGTCGGCAAGTTCATCAAGACGTGCACGTATCAGAAGGTGCTGACGGATGAAGCGAGCGCGCTGATCGGCTCGTATTGTTCGCGACTGTGCGCCATCGAAGGCATGATCGCGCACGGCGAGCAAGCCAACATCCGCGTGCGCCGCTTCGGCAACCGCGATGTGCCGTACGGCACGGCTGTTCCCGCGTAACTGCCACCGAGGAGACGCTCATGACACGGTCCAGGCCACGGCCTCGAAGTGATTTTCACTGGTTTTGTCAGGTCAACACCCAGTGGAAGGACATCGATATCTACGGGCACGTGAACAATGCTGTTCACTACACGTGGTTCGACACCGCGGTCAATGGATGGCTCGTCGAACGAGGCGTTCTGGACCCGGTTCGCGGTGAGGCCGTCGGTTTGGTCGTACGCACGGGCTGCGAGTACTTTGACGAAGTCGTTTTTCCGGACCTCGTGACCTGTGGGCTGTGCGTCAGCAGAGTAGGCACGACCAGCGTAACGTACGAGATCGGTCTCTTCAGAAACGACTGTGATCAGTCGTTCGCGCATGGCACGTTCGTTCATGCCTACGTCGACCGTGTTACGCGAAGGCCCGTTCCGCTGCCTGACGATTTGCGACAAGCGGTCCAACAGATCCAGGGGCTTTGAAAATGCACATCGACGGCACGCGGCGGAGCGGCCTACCGTTCACCGCCCACGTTCTGCAGCGTCTCCAGTGCCTCCAGAAGCACATTCCTGGCCGGCCCCTTGAGGTACTTCCTGAGTTCTCTTTCGACCTGGGTCTGCGCCGCGCGCCAGTGCGGCTCAGCCTCTTTCAATACACGCGTGCCGGCCGGGCTGAGCCTCGCCACTTTGTAGCGCGCATCCTCGTCGCTGGAGACTTCAACCCATCCCGCGTCGATGAGTAATTTGATGTTGCGCGAGATAGTCGTCTTGTCGAGTGACAACTCGGCTGCAATCTCGTTATAAGTTGCCGAGCCAAGTCGATCGAGGCCGCGAAGCAGGGTGTGCTGTGTGATTTTCAGGCCCACCGGGCGCAAAGCCTCGTCGTAGATGCTCGTCAGCGCATTCGCCGAGCGCCTGAACTGGGTGCAATAGCATTCAGTGAACATCGACAATCCCTCTCGAAAGATTAGTCAGTGTATATGCAACTATCGTAGCACTTCCCGGCAAGACACGTCGAGTCAATGGAAGAGCAGAGTGGTACGGGTTCTCACTAGGTTGAAGGCCCGATGAATTTTACTAGACTGTTGCATATACATCGGTTGTAGATGCATCTGTTCCGGCCAGCACAGTCATGACGGTCCGGCGCGGCGGATCAGGAAGGAGGGGGCATCAAGACGCGGCACACGCTGTCGTGGCCATCGGCGTTGCCCGGACATGCTTCGTTCATATAGATGTATATGCAACCGAATGATTTATCTGGCTCGGAACGGCAATAGAGTTTCTCAACAATTGCATACGTATTCGCGCTGCATTGCGAACTGCACACCTTAACCAGCCTCGAAGGAGTTCCCGGAAATGCCCATCATCGTTTGCAACACGCGCGCCGGACTGGACGTCGACGTCAAGCGGAAGATCGCCAAGGCGATCACCATCGCCGTGAACGAGACCATCAAGTCGCCGCTCGAAATCATCAGCGTGGTCTTCAATGACCTGTCGTCCGAAAGCAGTTACGTGGGCGGAGAACCGGGCGGCGACACGCTCATCATGTGCAACATTCGCGCGGGTCGATCCGACGAAGCGAAGCTCACACTGGTCAGGAAGGTGAGCGCCATTTTCAGCGACTATGCGGGCGTCTCAGAAGACCGTATCGAGACGGGCCTGCTCGAGTACAACCCCAAGTTCATCATTCGCGGCGGCCAGCAGTTGCCCGACCCTCCCTACGCGTGATCGATAGCACTCGATATACGTCGTAGACGTATTCATAACATTTTGCATACCTATGCATTAGGAGACGGGTTTGGATACCAAACGCTCGACCTCGGCAGAGCAATCGTCACCGAAGATGCTGACGATTGCGATCGCCAGTTTTATCGGAAGTGCCATTGAGTGGTTTGACTTCTTTCTATACGGAATCACCTCGGCACTCGTGTTTGGCAAGCTGTATTTCCCTGGTGGCGATCCGTTGACAGGGACGCTTCTGGCATTCGGCACGTTCGCGGTCGGGTTCATCGCTCGACCATTCGGTGGCATCGTCGCGGGCCACCTTGGCGACCGTGTCGGGCGCAAGTTCGTGCTGGTCACAACGCTGCTGGCAATGGGCATTTCGACGACGCTCATCGGCCTGGTGCCGTCGTATAACAGCATCGGACTTGCCGCGCCGATTCTCCTGATCCTGCTGCGCATCGTGCAAGGCTTGGCCGTAGGCGGTGAATGGGGCGGGGCCGCGCTGATCGCGGTCGAACATGCAAACCCGAACCGACGCGGACTCTATGGCAGCTTCCCTCAGATGGGACTTCCCGCAGGGTTGTGCATGGCGGTGGGCGGCATGGAGCTGGCTAGTCGCCTGCCCGAAACGGAGTTCCTCGCGTGGGGCTGGCGTATTCCGTTCCTGTTCAGCGCGGTACTCGTCGCGGTTGGTCTCGTGATCCGGCTCCGCATCGAAGAGCCGCCTGCGTTCAAGAAGGTGCTTGACACCGATGCAACCGTCAAACTGCCGATCGTCGAAGCGGTTCGACGGTTTCCGAGGGCGATCCTTTTGTCGGCTGGGCTTCGCTTTGCGGACAACATCCTGTACTACGTGTTCACGACGTTTGGTCTGACTTACATGACGAGCCACCTGGGCTTGCCGCGAAAAACGGTCCTCGTCGCCATCCTGATCGCCGCTGCGCTCGAATTGCTGACGAAGCCATTCTTCGGCGCGCTATCCGACAAATTGGGTCGAAAGCAGGTGGTTGTCTTCGGCGCGCTGGTGGCGGTGGTAGCGCCGTTCCCGTTCTTCCACATGGTAGGAACTGGAAATCCGACGATGATCCTGCTCGCGGAGATCATGGTGCTCACGATTGCTCACGCTGCCGTGTTCTCGCCAATGGCCGCATGGTTCGCCGAGATGTTCAGCCCGGAAGTGCGCTACAGCGGAGTGACGATCGGGTTCCAGTTGGGCGCCTTGGTCGCTGGTGCGCCGACGCCGTTGATCGCTACGGCGCTGCTCGCGAAGTACGGCGATTACACGCCTGTGGCCATCTTCGCCATGATTGCGGCAGGGATCACGCTCGTCTGTGCGCTGTTCGCAAGGGTCGCCAACGAACGCAATGCGCCATCGCCATCGACGATGATCCCGGCAGGCAATACGCGTGAAGGCTGAGCCGCTGGCCGTCAAGACTCGAAGAAGGAAATGAAGCAACTTTTCGACTAACGACATGCCGCGAGAAGAAGCGGCCACGGGAGCTCAGGCGTCCTGTCACCGGTCACGAAGTCGCCCGTTTCGCGGGCGCTTCACAGTCGGCGGTGTCTCGCGTCTTCACACCGGGCGCGAGCGTCTGCGACCGGACGCGTGCGAAGGTGGTCGCCGCGGCGACGGCGTCGGGCTACCGGCCGAACTGTCTGCGGCGCTTTCCGTGCGCGACTCTGCTCGCCTTCCTCCGAACGGGTTGTCGCAAGTCGGCGGCCGCACGGTGTGGATGCAGCCAGCAAAGCATTGAATCAACCTGGTTTCAAATCGGAGAGGAACTTATGTCTAACGGACTTTTTAGTCTTGATGGGAAGACCGCTGTCGTGACTGGTGCGGGCCGTGGCCTTGGCGCGGAAATCGCCTCGATGCTCGCTGGCTCCGGCGCGCACGTCTATCTGCTGAGCAAGGAAGCAGGGGAGCTGGATGAAGTGGCTACTCGCATCCGTCGAAACGGTGGCGTTTGCACTCCATTGGTTTGTGATCTTTTGAAGGATGAGCAACTGGAGCGGGCATTCGCTGAACTTCCGAGGCTGGACATCCTCGTCAACAATGCGGGCACCAACGTTCCTTCGCGACTTGCGGACGTCAAGACATCGGATCTGGACTTCGTGATCGGCCTGAATGTCAGGGCGACGTTCCTGGCAACGCGCGCAGCCGTTCGCAAGATGCTCGAAGGCGAAGCGGCGGCTGACCGCGCCATCATCAACATATCGTCGCAGATGGGGCATGTGGGCGCGCCTGATCGATCCGTGTACTGCATGACGAAGCACGCGATGGAAGGGCTGACGAAGGCAGCCGCCGTTGAGCTTGCGCCGAGAATACGCGTGAACTCGGTGGCACCTACGTTCGTCGATACACCGATGACTCAGCCGTTCTTCGAGAACGAGCAGTTCAGGCGTTGGGTCTTCGACCGGATTCCGATGGGCCGTCTGCTCGAAAGTGAGCAGGTGGCCGCGGCGGTGCTGTATCTCGCTTCTCCTGCTGCCGCAATGATCACCGGTACGAGTCTGCGTATCGACGGAGGATGGACGGCGCAGTGAGCGCTCGTCTGGCGGCGCCGGAATGTTCGATGCGACGCGGCCAAAAGGCCGTGCCGCACGCGACGAGATCCAGGCAGGGATCGGATCAACACTAACGGCTTCAGTCCGCGCTCGTCATCGGCTCGGGAGCCCCGGTAAGCTCCGGCACTCGCGATGGCGCAAGCCGCGATACCCCGTAATACAGAATGCCGGGCACGACGATGCCCACGATCCACGATATATCGACGCCTCCCAGCGCATCGACCCACGGCCCCGTATAGAAGCCGGTCGCAACGAACGGCATCTGCACGAGCACGCCGACCGCATAAACCGTGATGCCGGCGATATTCCATCGTCCGTAGCGACCGTTGACATCGAAGAGGGCAGGCACGTCGTAGCGTTTGCGCGTGACCCAGTAGTAATCGACGAGATTGATTGCGCTCCACGGCGTGAAGAACACGAGCAGGAACAGCAGGAACGAAGAAAACGCTTTCAGGAACGAGTGCTGTCCGGCAAGCGCGAGTCCGCTCGATGCCGCCACGCTGAGCAGCACGAAGACGAGCCGCGTGCGCGCTGAAATCTCGCGTTGTCCGCCGAAACCGGTGACGATGGCCGCGACCGACATCACGCTGCCGTATGCATTGAGCGTGGTGATCGTGAGCTTGCCGAGCGCGATCGTGAAATAGAGCACGGCGGCAATCGCTCCGGTCGCACCGAGTCCGACGATGAACGTGACTTCATGCCCGGAAAAGCGCTCGCCGGCAAGCGCGGCGGCCAGCACGCCGAAGGTCATCGAGACCTGTGCGCCGATCACGGTGCCGCTGAACACGGCGAAGAAGGTCTTGTTTGCGGAAGTCGACTTCGGCAGATAGCGCGAATAGTCCGCGACATACGGCCCGTACGCAATCTGCCACGACGCCGACAGCGATATCGCCAGCAGGAACGACGCGATGGTGAAGTGCCGGTTCGCCAGCAAGGTATCCAGTGCATGGCCGTGCAGCAGGCTCGCGAATAGATACAGAAACGCGAGCGTGCCGACGATGCTCGACACGCGGCCCATCGCGTGAATGATGCGATAGCCGAAGCCGGTGAGCAGCACGATCAGCGCAGCGAAGATCAGGATCGATGTCGTGTTCTCTGTGTGCAGGAGCGCGCCGATGGCTTGTCCCGCGAGGACCGTGCCGCCCGCGGAAAAGCCGATGTACATCACGCAGACGAGCACGAGCGGAATGATCGCGCCGTACACGCCGAACTGCACGCGGCTCGAGATCATCTGCGGCAGGCCGAGTTGCGGACCCTGTGCGCCGTGCAGCGCCATCACCGCGCCGCCGATGACCTGGCCGATGAGCAGCCCGATCAATGACCAGAACACATCGCCGCCGAGCACGACCGCGAGTGCGCCGACGACGACCGCCGTGACCTGCAGATTCGCGCCGAACCACAGGGTGAACTGGCTGAAGAGATTGCCGTGGCGTTCGGCATCGGGAATATAGTCGATCGAGCGGCGCTCGATCAGCGAAACGTTCGCGGCGGATGCTGAAGTGTTACGTTCCATGCTCGTCTCCTGAGCGGTGAGTCACTTCTTGAAGAGGATGATTGAGAGTCAGGCTGCGTCGACGAATGCCGGGACGATGTCGTGCAGATCGCCGACGAGACCATAGTCGGCTACGCTGAAGATCGGCGCTTCCGGGTCCTTGTTGATCGCGACGATTACATTGGAATCCTTCATGCCGGCCAGATGCTGGATTGCCCCCGAAATGCCGACTGCGACATACAACTGCGGCGCGACGATCTTGCCCGTCTGCCCGACCTGATAGTCGTTCGGGACGAAGCCCGCGTCGACGGCGGCCCGAGATGCGCCGAGCGCCGCGCCGAGCTTGTCGGCCAGCGGTTCGAGCACCTTCGCGTAGTTCTCGCTGCTGCCGAGGCCGCGTCCGCCCGACACGATCGTGCTGGCGTTCGTCAGTTCGGGGCGGTCCAGCTTCGTCGCTTCGCGGCTGATGAAGTGCGACATACCGCGGTCTGCGGCCGCTTCGATACGCTCGACCGTCGCGCTTCCGCCATCCACCGATACGGCATCGAAACTCGTCGCGCGCACCGTGAGCACTTTGACCGTATCGGCCGATCGCACCGTGGCGATGGCGTTGCCCGCGTAGATCGGGCGGTCGAACGTGTCGTCTGTGACGACGGCGGTGATATCGCTGATCTGCGCGACGCCGAGCTTCGCAGCGATGCGCGGCATCACATTCTTGCCGAAGGCCGTCGCGGGCGCGAGGATGTGCGAATAATTCATTGCGATCGGCAGCACCGTCGCTTCGATGTTCTCGGCAAGGCCGGTTTCGAGCTGCGGCGCATCGGCGAGCAGCACTTTCGACATGCCCGCGATCTTCGCCGCGCCTTGAGCAATGCCATGCGCCTGATGACCCGCGATCAGCACATGAATGTCCCCGCCGATTTTCTGTGCCGCGCCGATGGTCTTCAACGTCGCCGAATTGACCGACGCTCCGTCGTGTTCCGCAATAACCAGAATCGTCATTTCCCTGTCTCCGTCAAAGGACCTTGGCTTCGGTCCTGAGCTTGTCGATCAGCGCCTGCACGCCGGGCAGTTTCACGCCGGGGGCGCGCTTCGGCGGCTCGGTGACCTTGAGCGTTTGCAGGCGCGGCGTCACGTCGACGCCGAGCACTTCGGGCCGGATCGTGTCGAGCGGCTTCTTCTTCGCCTTCATGATGTTCGGCAACGTGACGTAGCGCGGCTCGTTGAGACGCAGGTCGGTCGTGATGACAGCGGGCAGTGTCAGCGACAGGGTTTCGGCGCCGCCATCCACTTCGCGCGCGACGATCGCGACGCCGTCATCGATTGAAATGCTCGAAGCGAAGGTCGCTTGCGGCAGATCAGCGAGCGCGGCGAGCATCTGGCCGGTCTGATTCGAATCGTCGTCGATGGCCTGTTTGCCGAGCATGACCAGTTGCGGCGCTTCCTTGTCGACGAGCGCCTTGAGCAGCCTGGCGACGGCGAGTGGCTGCAGCTCCGCGTTCGATTCGACCAGAATCGCGCGGTCCGCGCCGATCGCGAGTGCCGTGCGCAGCGTGTCCTGACACTGCGCAACACCGCACGACACGGCGATCACTTCGGTTGCGACACCGGCTTCCTTCAAACGCACCGCGGCTTCGACAGCGATCTCATCGAACGGATTGATCGACATCTTGACGTTCGCGATGTCGACGCCGGATTGATCGGACTTCACTCCCACTTTCACATTCGCGTCGACGACGCGTTTGACTGCCACAAGAATCTTCACGACTCGTCTCCCGATGTATTGTCAGGCGAACAGCGAACGGGCGATGACGGTGCGCTGAATCTCCGACGAACCTTCATAGATCCGCAGGATGCGCGCGTCGCGCACGAGGCGCTCGATTCTCATCTCGCGCGTGAAGCCATAGCCGCCGTGAACCTGCAATGCGGCGTCCGTGACGAACGAAACCATCTCCGACGCGTAGAGCTTCGCCATCGACGCCATCTCCGTGAACGATTCACCGGCTGCGCGACGCGCGGCCGCCTGAAGCGTCAGAAGCCAGGCCGCTTCGAGACGCGTCTTCATGTCGGCGAACGACCACTGCAGGCCCTGCTTGTTCGCGAGCGGTTCGCCGCCGACGTGCCGCTGCTTCGCCCATTCGACTGCGTCGCCGAATGCCGCTTCAGCGATGCCGAGACTCGTCGCCGCGACGTCGAGGCGGCTGTTGTCGAGCACCTTCATCGCCGTGCGAAAACCGCTGCCTTCGTCACCGATCCGGTTCGCGGCGGGCACGACGCAATCCAGCGCGACTTCATGCGCGGGCGCGCCGTGAATGCCCATCAGCTTTTCGGGGGGAGAAACAGCGACGCCCGGCGTGTCGCGATCGACCACGAACGCGCTGATTCCGCGCGTGCCTTGCACGGGCGCGGTCTTCGCATAGACGACGATGAACTGCGCCGCGTCCGCGTTCGAGATGAAGTGCTTCACGCCGCGAATGTGATAGCTGTCGCCGTCGCGCAGGGCTTGCGTCGTCATGCCCGCGGGGTTGGAGCCTGCCTGCGGTTCCGTCAGCGCGAATGCGCCGAGTTTCGCGCCGGTCGCGGCGTCCGGAAGATAGCGCTCGCGCAGCGCATCCGAGCCGCCGATGAGGATCGAATCGGTCGCAAGAAAGTGCGCGCCGATCATGGACGACGTGGCCGCGCATGCCTTCGCGATTTCAGCGAGCGCGAGAATGATCGCCGCCGGTGACGCGCCGATGCCGTTCCATCGTTCGGGCAGGTTCATGCCCATCACGCCGAGTTCGGCAAGCGCACCGACATAACGCGTCGTCGGGATTTCTTCGCGGTCGACCTGTGCCGCGTGCGGCGCGAGTTCGGCCTGCGCGAAGCGGCGAATCGCATCCGCGATTTCGAGATCGGCGTCGGTGACGCCCAGTCGCTTAAGCAAGATCTTTCTCCTGGATGATTTCGGTGACGTCCGTGCGCACGACGCCGGACGCGGCGAGCGCGGCGATTGCTTTCGTGTCGAGGCCGAGCAGGTCTTCGAGGACGGTCTCGGTGTGTTCGCCGATGCGCGGCGCGCGCGTCGTCCGTGTGTCCGGATAGGCCGAGAATTTGAGCGGTTGCGCGGGCAGGCGCAGCGTCGATCCATCGGCTGCGACGGTGTCGACGAGGACACCGCGCATGCGCGCATGTTCGCTATCGAGCGCTTGCTGAATCGTCTGGATCGGCGCGACGGGAATGCCCGCTGCACTGAGCGCCGCGTTGACGTCGGCGACCGAACGCGTTTCCGCCCATTGCTCGATGCACGCACGCAGCGCGGCTTCGTGCGCGCAGCGTGAGGTGTCGTTCGCGAAGCGGGAATCGTCGGCGAGTTCGGGATGGCCGAGCGCATGCGCAAGCCGGCCGAACAGCTTGTTGTTGAGCACCGCGACGACGAAATGCCCGTCCGACGCGCGATACGCGCCGAACGGCGCAGATGTCGGATGGCGATTGCCGACGCGCGACTGGGCGACGCCCGTGGTCGCATAACGGGCGACGAGCGCGGCGGTCAGGTTCAGCGTGGCATCGAACATCGACACATCGACGTGAGTGCCCTTTCCCGTGCGATCGCGCGCGACGAGCGCGGCCAGTACGCCCCAGGAAGCAAAGATGCCGCTCACGACGTCCGACACCGAATCGCCAACGAGCGTCGGCTCGCCGTCGGGTGCGCCGGTCGCGTCCATCAGCCCGCATAGCGCTTGCAGAATGATGTCGTAGGCGGGCCGGTGCGATTCAGGGCCCGTCTGCCCGAAGCCCGACACGCTCGCATAGACGAGCGCCGGATTTTGCGCCGACAAGGTTTCGTAGCCGATGCCGAGCCGCCCGGCGACACCGGGGCGGAAGTTCTCCACGACGACATCGGCCTGGGCGCACAGCGATTGCGCGAGCATCTGCCCGTCGGCGGTCTTCAGATCGATGACGACACTGCGCTTGTTGCGATTCATCGCGCTGAACAGGCCGCTCTCGCCGCGCGTGAACGGACCGATCGCGCGATAGTCGTCGCCGCCCGGCGGCTCGATCTTGATCACGTCGGCGCCGAGATCGCCGAGCAGCGCCGAACACAGCGGCCCCGCCAGCACCCGGGAAAAATCGATCACGCGTATGCCGTCGAGCGGCAGCCTGGACACAGTCACGACATCGTCTCCTGAAGGTCCGGCCAAGGCAGCCGGTGTCATGATTCTGGTCGCGTCGGGTAATAAGATAAAATATCGGAATAAATTAACGGCTATACGATTTTCATATGGCTTTGTCACTGAGGCTGCTTCGCTATTTCGTCGCCGCCGCGGAGCTCGGCAGCACGACCGCGGCGGCGAATCAGCTGAGCGTGTCGCAGCCATCGATCTCCGTCGCGATCCGCGAGCTCGAAGCGCTGTTCGACGATCCGCTGTTCACGCGCGGAGCCGGCACGCGCATGACGCTCACGCATTTCGGCGAGCGCAAGCTCGTGGAGGCGCGGCAACTGCTGGCGGCGGCGGCGGCGTTTTCGACCGACGACGTCGGCGATGAAGAGGGCGGAGAGGTGCAGATAGGCGTCTTCAGGACCATCGCGCCGGTCTATCTGCCGCGCGCGCTGGAACTGGCGCAAGAGCGTCATCCGCGGCTGCGGGTTCGCTTCGTCGAAGGAGATCTGCCGCAGCTCGAATCGTGGCTGCGGAAAAGACAGATCGACTTCGCGCTGATGTACGACGTGGGGCTGCCCAGTGACATCGAGCGTGAATGCCTCGCCGAACTGCGGCCTTACGGGCTCGTGCCCGCCGGCTCACGGCTCGCGAAGCGCAAGCGGCCCGTGTCGCTTCGCGATCTCGCGGGGGAGCCGTTCATCCTGATCGACCTGCCGCAGAGCCGCGATTTTCTGATGACGCCGTTCTGGCAATGCGGACTGTCGCCGAATGTCGTTTATCGGGCCGCGTCGATCGAACTGGTCCGGGCGATGGTCGCGAGCGGACTCGGCGTCTCGCTGCTGATCACGCAAAGCCCGGCGGCGACGCAATCGCCGCTCGTGGTCGAGTGCCGGATTCAGGAGTCGACGGTGATTCAGCCGCTGGTGATCGCCAGACCCGCGCGGGCGGCGCAAACGCGCGCTTCGCAATGGATGTCGGAGTGTGTGCGCGACGCGGTCGGAGAATCGATGCGCGCGCGGGCAGGGCGATGAGCCCGTGGGTCGTGGGGCAAGCCACGCCCCCGCGCGCTTCGGTCAGCAAGTCGCGTGCAGGTATCGCGTGGCCGAAAACGCGGGCATCAACGCGGGGCCAGGGCTTGCGCTGCGCCTTGATCGGCATGCGCATTGCGCGTGGGAGTCGCGGGGCCGGGACCTCCCGGTTCCGGTGCGCTCGTGTCATAAAGGCGGTCGGGAATGAAGAACGCGCAGATGCCGCTCAGGAAGAACACTGCGCCGACCAGCAGAAAGCTCACACCGAACGAAAATTGCGTGGCGATATAGCCGATCACGACCGGCGCCGCACCCGAGCAGAAACGGCCCACGTTGTATGAACCGCCGACCGCCGTGCCGCGAATGCGCGTGGCGAAGCTCTCGGACATGAACGCACCCATCGTTCCGAGCGGCACGCCGTAGAGAAACCCGAAGAACAGCATCAGCCAGACGATATTCTCGCGCGTGTGAAGAAACACGATGACCGGCAGAAACAAGGCCGCGCCGATGCAGCCGAGCACATAGACGCCGCGCCGGCTCCACAGATCACCGACCCAGCCTGCGACGATCTTGCCCACGAACGCGACGACGTACGTGCCGATCATATAGCTCGCCATCGAACCGAAGCGCACGTGCAACTCTTTCTCCAGATAGGTCGGCAGCCAGTTGTTCAACCCATAGAAGCCCGACAGCGCGAACACGGATGCAAGCGCCCACAGGATGAACATCTTGCGTGCCTCACGATCCGAGAAGATCAGGTAATAGCGATTCTCGCGCCATGTGCGGCGCACGCGCGGCGCGCCTTGCCGCATCGCCACGCTGGCGCGCCAGCCGGGCGGTTCGGGCACGAACCAGTGAATCGCCAGCGCCAGCACGACGGGAATCGTCGCGACGTAAAAGAGCATGCGCCAGCCGTAGAGCGGCAGGATCCAGTTGGCGAGCGAGATCACGACGATATAGCCCGCCGATACACCCGTCTGCAAAATGCCGAGAATCAGGGAGCGCCGCTCAGTCGGTACATATTCGGCGACGAGCGTGCTCACGAGGACCATGCAACCGATCCCGAGCGAGCTGATGAAGCGCACCAGCGCGAACTGCGCGAAGGTGTGTGTGAGTCCGAGCAGGCCCGCGCCGAGCGAGAAGAGCGCGAGCGCCCACACGACGACCCGCACGCGCCCGAGCGCATCGCTCGCCCAGCCGCCGATGATGCCGCCCACCGCCATCCCGACGAGCGTGAGGCTGCCCAGCGCGCCGGCCTCGACATTGGTGAGGCCGAATTCGCTTTTGATGCGTGTGAGCGTGAGGCCGTACATCATGACGTCGGCGCCGTCGACGAGCAGCGCGAGATAGCCGAGCGCGAACACCATCAGCCAGCGCCCGGGTTCGGGAGAGGCGCGATTCATGAGCACGGTTCCTTGCCGGCATACAGCGGCATGCGGGAGACCAGCGCGGGCGCGAGAAACGAGCCGAGCAGCACGCCCGTGTCTTCGTGCTCGCGCTTATACCAGTGCTCGACGTGCGTGAGATTCATCGTGCCGATGCATTCGCCGTCATAGGCGATCGGGATGTTGAGGATCGAGCCCAGACCCATGTTCGCCATCGTCACGTGATCGTCGAAAGCGCGGCGGATATCGTGCGCGGTCTCGCCGCGAAACGGCCGCAAATCATGGAGGATTTGCGTCGCCCACGCGGTGTCGCGCTTCGTCTTGCGGCCGCCGATCGGATAGATCTCGGGCATGTTGGTGAAGATGCGCTCGACCTCGTGATTGCGCGCATCGTAAGCCATGATGGTGAAAAGCCGGAAGCCGATCGTCTCGGCGGCGACTGCCGCGACCGCATTGAAGAGTGTCGCCGGCTGGGCGGGCTCGCGCATCGCGCGGGCGAGCCGTTGAAGGTCGTTCAGTTGCAGTGGGCGCGTCGTGTTGGCTTCCGTGTCCCGCATGATGTGGTTATCCGTGAAGGCGCTCAGCCGCCGAGGTTGGTGGAGGCGAGGTGCTCGCGTGCATCGCCGTCGATCGCGCCGTTGATTTCGATGTCTTCGAGCGAGCGATTGCGCGTCTCGATGCCGAGGAAGAACACGACGCACGCGCCCGCGAGCAGCACGGCGGTCGTCATCGCGAAGACGCCGAAAAAGCCGAACGACGGATACACGATGCCGACGAGAATCGGCGCGCTCACCGAGCCGATGCGCCCGAACGAGGACGACGACCCCGTGCCTGTCGTGCGGACCGCGGTCGGGAAAATTTCCGGCGTGTACGCATAGACGCCCGCGAATGCGCCGTTCATGAAGAACGACAGGCAGATTCCCGCCGCCATGATCTGCACGCCGGTATGCGAGAGCGACAGCATGATCGCCGCGATGCCGCCGAGCGTCATGTACGACGCCACCACGCCCTTGCGTCCGATCTTCTCGTTGAGCCACGCCGCCGAGAAGTAGCCCGGGATTTGCGCGCCGTAAATGGCGATGGAGAAGCCGAAGCTCTTGGTGATCGTGAGCCCTTCCTTGACGAGCAGGCTCGGAATCCATGAGAAGAACGAGTAGTACGCGAAAGCGACGGCGAACCACATCAGCCAGCTCACGGCCGTCGTGCCCGCGAGGCGCTTCGACCACAACGTCTTCACGTTGTGCCAGGCGCTGCCGCTGCTCTTTGCGGCCGGCGGAATCGCGCCCACGGCGGACAGCGGGGCGAGCGCGATGCCGCGTTGCGCGTACCACGCCTCGATGTCGTCGACGATGCTGTCTGCCTCGGCGACGCGGCCCTGGCTTTCCATCCAGCGCGCCGATTCGGGCAGCGTGCGGCGCCACCACAGCAGCATCACGACCGGCAGGGCGGTGATGACCGCGAGATAGCGCCAGCCGTCCGGAAAATTGCGCACGACGGTATAGCCGAGAATCGACGAGCTCAGATAACCGAACGACATGAAGCCCACCAATGCGCCGCAAAACATGCCGCGATAGCGGCGCGGCACGAACTCGGCGAGAAACGGCGCGATCACCACGGTTTCGGCGCCCGAACCGAAGCCCGCGACGATGCGCAACACGAAGAACGTATGCCAGTCGTTGGCGGTGGCGCTCGCAAGCGACGCGACGCAATAGATCGCGAGCGCGCTCATCATGATGCGGCGCCGGCCGATGATGTCCGCGAGCACGCCGGACAGGAACGCGCCGAAGAAATAGCCGATATACGTGCTGCTCGCGACGAGTCCGGTCTGCGCGCTCGTCAGGCTCCAAAGCTTGCTGACGACCGGAAGCAGGAACGCGAGCGACGACGAATCGAGGCCGTCGAACATATAACCGAGTCCGCCGATGATCAGCAGCTTGCGATGAAAGCCGGATAGCGGCAGCCGTTCGAGGCGGGCGGCGACAGCGGACATGATCGATGTTCTCCGATGGATTCTGCGTCAGCGCCCGATGGCGTAGGCCTGCATCTGGCGCGGCGTGGCGGCGCCGCGCATCAGGCCATGGCGAATGCCCACGGCGCACACGCGCCCGAGCGACCAGGGTTCGGCGACCGTGAGTTCATGGCCGCGCGCGCGTAGTTCATCGAGCGTGGCTTGCGGAAACGTACCTTCCGCCGACATCTTGCCGAGTTGAATGTCACGCGGATAAAACGAGCCTGGAAAGTGCGCGGTCTGGAACGAAGGCGAATCCACGGCGGCTTGCAGATTCAGGCCGAAGTGCACGTGCCGCAGCAGCAGTTGCAGCGACCATTGATCCTGCTGATCGCCGCCTGGCGTGCCGAGCGCGGCATAGGGCTTGCCGTCGCGCGTGACGAGCGTCGGCGAAAGCGTGGTGCGCGGACGGCGTCCCGGCCCGAGCGACGAGGGCAGTCCTTCTTCCATCCAGAACATCTGGCCGCGCGTGGTCACGTTGAAGCCCAACCCGGGCACCGCGGGCGATGCCTGGAGCCAGCCGCCCGACGGCGTCGCCGACACCATGTTGCCCCAGCGATCGACGACATCGAGATGTACCGTGTCGCCGCGCAACTCGGGCAGCGGCGCGAACGTGGGTTCGCCCTGACCGAAGCCGCCCGGTTGCTGGCGGCCCGCGTTGGCCAGGATTTTCGCTGCGCGCGCCTCGCTGTCGAGCAGATTGCCCGGACGGAACTCGAACGATGCACGGTGTGGATCGATTTGCTGGCGGCGTGTGTCGTTGTAGGCGTCGCTCAGAAGCGTGTCCATCGGCACGTCGGAGAAGTTCGGGTCGCCGTAGAAGACGTCGCGGTCGGCGAACGCGAGCTTCGCGCATTCGATGACCGTGTGGACGAAGTCGGGTCCCAGCGGGTCCATGCCCGCGAGATCGAAGCCCTTGAGCAAGGCGAGCTGCTGCAGGAACATCGGGCCCTGGCCCCACGGTCCCGTTTTGTGGACCATGAAGCCTTCATATTCGTAGGAGACGGCGTCTTCGTACGTCGCCTCCCAGCGCGCGAGATCGGCTGCGTCCAGCAGGCCACGGTTACGCTGGCCCGACGTATCCAGCACGTCTGTCGAGCGGAAGTACTGATCGATCGCATCCGCGACGAAACCGCGGTAGAACGCAACGCGCGCGCGTTCGCACTGCTCCGCGCGGTCGCCGCGCGTCTTCGCCTCGCGCAGAATGCGCTTGTAGGTTTCCGCGATGGCCGGATTCGCGAACAGATGGTTCGGGCGCGGCGCTTCGCCGTCGCGCAGCCATTGTTCGGCGGATGTGCGCCATTCGCGCCTGAAGAAATCCTGGATCGCGAGAATCGACGACGCCATGCGCGGCAGCACCGGATAGCCGTGCTCCGCATAGCCGATGGCATAGCTCAGCACGTCTTCAAGCGGCAACTGTCCGTAGTCGCGCAGCAACGTCATCCAGCCGCCGAATGCGCCCGGCACGACGGCGGGCAGCAGCCCGGTACCGGGCATGACCGTGAGGCCCAGGTCCTTCATGCGATCGATGGTCATGGCAGCGGGCGTGACGCCCTGGCCGCACAGTACGCGCACGCGGTCGTCCTTCGCGCTGTAGAAAACGGCGGGCAACTCGCCGCCCGGCCCGTTCAGATGCGGCTCGACGATCTGCAGCACGAAACCGGCGGCAGCGGCCGCGTCGAATGCGTTGCCGCCTTTTTCCAGGACCGACATCGCGGACGCGCTGGCCAGCCAGTGCGTCGATGCCACCATGCCGAACGTGCCGATCAGTTCGGGTCGTGTCGTAAAGCTCATTGCTGTTGCCCTCGTGGCGAACCATTCATCATTGGTTCGATTTACGTCGATGCACACGGCTTCTTGCGAAATCGAAGCGATTCCCGTAGGTTATGCCAACATAAAAAGTAAAGCAATCCGCCGCCGCTTGCGACGGCAACCTGTTAAAGTGAACCAATGCACATTGGTTCACTGAGAAGATCATGGAAGCTGCCACGCTCGACAGGCTGCTCGACTACGTCGCGCAGCACAATCTGAAGGACGGCGATGCGTTGCCGTCGGAACGCAGCCTCGCCGAGGCGCTCGGCGTGAGCCGGCGTGATCTGCGCGGGGCGCTGGCGTCGCTGGAAGCGGCGGGGCGAGTGTGGCGCGGCGTTGGGCGCGGTACGTATCTCGGCACGCGTCCGCTGAAGTTTTCGGCGTCGCTCAGCAGTCTGCGCGCGGGGTCGAGCCCGGCGGATATCGCGGAGATGCGGCTCGTACTCGAACCGGCGTTCGTCGAACTGGCGACGAGCAAGGCGAGTCCGGACGATCTCGCGGAACTGGAGAAATGCGCGCGGCGCAACGCCATGGCCAAGGACGACGACGAGTGGCAGCAGTGGGATCATCGCTTTCATTTGCTCATTGCCCAGGCCACGCGCAACCCGGCGATCATCGCGCTGATGGAGGTGGTGAACGGCATGCGCATGAAGCCGACCGCACGCGAAAAAACCGCCGATCAGGACACACGGCGGCATTTCGCGGAGCAGCATCAGGCTGTGGTGAAAGCGATGATCAAGCGCGACGGTGCGACCGCCGCCGCGCGCATGCGTGACCATCTGCTGAACGTGCAGTGGCGGATACCGTCGCATCGAGGGTGAGCGTGCGCGGCGGTGTTCGGATCGCCGGTAGTTCGTCACCTTTGAAAGTTGACATAACGCAATTTATCAACGATTAATGTGTAGGTCCCAATTAGAAATGTCGCGTTTCCGCTAAATAAAAATGTCGCATTTTGCCGTACGTTCGTGGCCAGACAAGTGTTTCAGGAGCGCGGGCCATGAGCACGACTGGGACCATTACGATTTCGATGCGCGAACGGGACAGACTGACGGTCATCGAGGCGGTAGTCTAGACGGATTTGAAGCCCGGCCGCGCGGCTGAGCGTTTGGGACACTGCGCGCTTTTCTCGATGCCCTCGTGCGGATATGCAAGCACCACAGCCCGCGTGACAGGACGCCGCCGCCGTGCCTGATCGGCGAGCGCGCTTCTCAGGACGCGCAGGACCGCGTCATCGTAGGATCTTTAAAGCTGGTCACCGTATTCCAGGAACGTCGACATGAATTTCAGATCTTTGCAGTGCTTTGTCATTCTTGCCGAGGAACTGAACTTCAGCCGGGCGGCTGAACGCCTGCATATCGCTCAACCCGCGCTGAGCCAGCAGATCCGGCTGCTGGAAGAGCGGCTCGGCACCCAGCTCGTCGATCGTGCGCGGCGGCCGCTGCGGCTCACTGAAGCGGGCCAATATCTCTGCACCGAAGCGCGCCAGATTCTCGGCTCGTGGGAACAGGCGAGCATGGGCGCGCAGGAAATCGGCGTCGGGCGGCGCGGCTGGCTGTCGATCGGCTTCACGCGCTCCGCGATGTACAGCATCCTGCCGCCCGCGCTGAAGGCATTTCATCATGCGTACCCGGAAGTCGAACTGAAGCTCTTCGAGATGTTGACCGAAGAGCAGACCGATGCGTTGCGCGACATGCGCATTCACGTAGGCATCGGACGGCAGCCTCTCTCGATCGCCGGCTGCACGTCGTATCCGCTGCTGCGTGAGCATATCGTGGCCGTGCTCTCGCCGGATCATCCGCTGGCGGGAAAAAAGAAGGTGCGCGTCGCCGAGCTCGAAGACACACCGGTCATTCTTTATCCGAAGCATCAGAACGCGCAGTTCAAGCGCACCGTGCAATCCCTGTATCGCGATGCGGGTGTGACGCCGTTCGTCGCGCATCAGGCCTACGAAATCCAGACCGCGATCGCGCTCGTCGCGGCGGGACTCGGCGTGACCTTCGTCGGCGAGTCGGTGGCACGGCACGGACGCGCGGATGTCGTGTTCCGCCCGCTCACGGGCCCGGGCGCGTCCCAATGGTCGACGCTCGCCGCCACCTTCCGCACCGACGACGACTCGGCTCATCTGCGCGCCTTTCTCGGCTGCCTTCCCCCGCCGCTCCTCGACGCCGCACTATAAGCAAAGCCTTATAGAAGCATAAGGAACGCGTCTTGGACGCGCGCTGCCACGCTTCTTATCATCGGTTTTCCTGCTCCGAATCCGGCACGCTGCATGCGCGAACGGATGTGACCAGGCGGGCGGCGAAGGCCGTTTGTAAAGCAGAGCCGCAGAGCTCTAGCGATCCGACGAAAAGTACGTGGAGACGGCATGACGCCATTCAACGAAGCGACAACCATGCGAAAGGTTTACGGGCGGCTCATGCCCCTGCTCTTCGCGATGATGTTTTTCAATTACCTCGACCGCATCAACATCGGCTTTGCGGCGCTCGACATGAACAAGGCTCTGGGCTTTTCGCCCGCCGTGTTCGGCTTCGCGGGCAGCATCTTCTTCGTGGGCTACATGGTGCTCGAAGTGCCGAGCAATCTGCTGCTGCATCGGGTGGGCGCGCGCCGCTGGATCGCGCGGATTCTGCTCACGTGGGGCGCGGTTGCGGCCGCGACTGCTTTCGTTTTCGACGACAAGAGCTTCTACGTGCTGCGCTTTCTGCTCGGCGTGATGGAAGCGGGCTTCCTGCCGGGCGTCGCGGTGTATCTGACAAAGTGGTTCCCGGAACGCTACCGGGCGCGCGCGGTGGGCGGCTACATCATCGCGGGATCGTTTTCGGCGGTGCTCGGCGGGCCGATCTCCACGGCGCTGATGACTTACGCCAATGGCATTCTCGGCCTGCAAGGATGGCAATGGATGTTCATCCTCGAAGGCGTTCCGGCGATGCTGCTCGGCCTGCTCACGCTACGCATCATGACCGAGCGTCCCGCCGACGCCGACTGGCTCGCCGACGACGAAAAGCAATGGCTCGAAACGACGCTCGCGGCCGAACGCGAAGCCGTCGGCGGCAACACGCACTATCCGCTTCTGCGCGTGGCGGGCGACATCCGCGTGTGGAGTCTCGCGTGCCTGTTCGGCTGCGCGCTGGTCGGCATCTACGGGCTGTTTTTGTGGCTGCCGCAGATCGTCAAGAGTCTCGGCCATCTGAGCAATATCGAAGTGGGCTTTCTTTCGGCCGCGCCGCCGCTGTTGGGCGTGCTGGGCACATTCATCATCAGCCGCAGCTCGGATCGCACCGGCGACCGCAAGAAGCATCTGGCCTTCGTCTACGGCATGAGCGCCGTGGCGATTGCGGGCAGCGCCTATGCGCCGAATCCGGTCATCGCCTATGCGCTCTTGTGCGTGACCGGTCTCTTCATCTACGCGGGCAATCCGCTGTTCTGGAGCCTCGCTTCGTCGTTCAGGACTGGAGCTGCGGGCGCGGCGACCATCGCGCTCATCAATACGATCGCGCAGTTCGGCGGACTGGTCGGGCCGTGGAGCATCGGCCTGGTGCGCAACGCGACCGGCAATTTCAAGCTCGCGCTGCTGACCATCGCCGCGTTTCTCGTCGTCGCGACCGTGATCGCGCTCGTGATGCGCGTGAAACCCGCCGACGATGACGACGCTTCGCTGCCCGCGGCGAATCCCGCCACGCGTACCTGAACCCCGCATACAACGATACGGAACTCACGCATGATCATCGATTGTCACGGTCACTACACGACCTCGCCGCCGCAGCACGAAGCATGGCGCACGCAGCAGATCGCGGCGCTCAAGGATGGCGTTTCGCCGCCGCCCCGCCCCGCCATTTCCGACGACGAGATTCGCGCCAGCATCGAAGACGGCCAGTTGCGCATCCAGCGCGAGCGTGGCACCGACCTCACGATCTTCTCGCCGCGCGCCGCCGGCATGGGCCATCATCTCGCGGCGGCCGAGGCCAACGCGGTCTGGTCGGAAGCATGCAACGACCTCGTGCATCGCGTCATCGGTCTCTTTCCGCGCAACTTCGTGGGCGTCTGCCAGTTGCCGCAGGCGCCGGGCGTCGCGCCTGCGAACTGCATCGCCGAATTGCGGCGCTGCGTGGAGGAGCTGGGCTTCATCGGCTGCAATCTGAATCCGGATCCGTCGGGCGGCCACTGGTCCGGGCTGCCGCTCACCGACCGCTCGTGGTATCCGCTCTACGAAGCGATGGTCGAGCTCGACGTGCCCGCGATGATCCACGTGTCGTCGTCGTGCAATCCGAACTTCCATGCGACCGGCGCGCATTACATCAATGGCGACACGTCGGCGTTCATGCAGTTGCTGCAGGGCGACCTGTTCGCCGACTTCCCCACGCTCAAGTTCATCATTCCGCACGGCGGCGGCGCAGTGCCGTATCACTGGGGACGTTATCGCGGACTCGCACAGGACATGAAGCGACCGCTGCTCAGCGAGCATCTGCTGAACAATGTCTTTTTCGATACCTGCGTCTATCACCAGCCGGGCGCGGAACTGCTCGCTAAGGTGATTCCGGCGAAGAACATCCTGTTCGCGTCGGAGACGATCGGCGCGGTACAGGGCATCGATCCCGAAACGGGTCAATACTTCGACGACACGCGCCGCTATATCGACGCCATCGACTGGCTCGGCGACACGGACCGCGAACTCATTTTCGAGGGCAACGCGCGTGCGGTGTACGGGCGCCTGTCCACGCAACTCGAACGACAACGATCCACTGAAGGAGCGGCGACATGAACTCAATCGGATGGCGCGAAAACGAATCGGCGGCGCAGGCGAGGCCCGCGACGCTCGCCGCATTGCGCGAACTCGCGGTATCGCTGTTGAGCGACAACATGGCGCGCGTGAGCGGCACGACCGGCTTGCGTCCGTTTCATCGGCCGAAGCCGATGGCGGGCACCGCGGTCACGGTGCGCACGCGCGGCGGCGACAACCTCGCAATTCATCGTGCGTTCGACTTCTGCCGTCCGGGCGACGTGCTCGTGATTGACGGCGCGGGCGAACTCACGCAGGCGCTGATGGGCGACATCATGGCGAGCTACGCCGAAAGCCTCGGCGTGCAGGGGCTCGTGATCGACGGCGCAATCCGCGACGTGGGCGCGCTGAGTCAGCGCCATTTTCCCGTGTATGCGCGGGGCGTCACGCATCGCGGGCCATACAAGAACGGACCGGGCGAGATCAACGTGCCGGTGACGGTCGGCGGCATGGTGGTGCATCCGGGCGACATCGTCGTCGGCGACGAGGATGGCGTGCTCGCCATCGCGCCCTCCGATGTCGACGCGGTGATCGAAGGCGCGCGCAAAACCGCGGCGAAGGAAGCGGCGGCCCTGCAATCGATCGCAGAAGGACGCTTCGACCGCTCGTGGGTCGCCGTGCAGCGCGAGCGCATGATGAACGGCTGACGCCTTGCCGAACCGTGGCGGGCGCGCGCATGATGGCGCGTTCGCGTTTTTCGACCCCAACCCGCCATGCCCGACCATCTGAACGCAGCAACCCTTCTGGACCTTGCACGCCGCGCGGAAGCCCGCGCGCCCGGTCCGTGCGCCTGCACGAAAACGCCGCTCGACGGCTGGCAATCCCAGCCGCTTTCCCTCGATGAAACCCGCTTCCGCGAGATCGGCACGCTGATGCCGGAAGACGATCCGGAACCGACCTTCGCCGAATATCTGCCCGGGAAGGTCAACTACTGGTCCACGGAAGCGCCCATCGCGCCGCGTTATTTCCCGTACAACCGCTGCGGCGTGTGGGAATGCTCGTCGTGCGGGCGTCTCTATCTGCGCTACACCGAAGGCGGCGGCTATTTCGTCGATCGAAGGATCCGCGCGTTGCGATGGACCTTGATCGAGGACGTCTCACTCTGAGCGGCGACAGTGCTAGCAGAGAGGACCCGACGATGCCGACACGAATCTGCGAAGGCTGCCGGAACACTTCTTGCGCAGCACAGATCGGCGTCGCACATCGGACCGATCGAATCGAATGAAGAAAGTCGAAGATCGCATTCTGCACGAACGATCCACCGATGTTCTGCCGCGAAGAAACAATAAGCAATGCTGGGGCGAACCGTTCGGTTCGCCCGTCTGATCCAAGGAAGCCTTCGTAAGCCGGACTTCATTCAACACCTATGGTCAACGACCTCTGGTACAAAAACGCGATCATCTACTGCCTGTCCGTCGGCACGTTCATGGACGCGAACGGCGATGGTGTCGGTGACTTCCGAGGCCTGCTGCGGCGGCTCGACTATCTACAGGGACTCGGCATCACCACGATCTGGCTGATGCCCTTCCAACCGTCGCCCGGCCGCGACAATGGCTACGACATCACCGACTACTACAACGTTGATCCGCGCTACGGCTCGCTCGGCGACTTCACGGAGTTCACGCACGCGTGCCATCAGCGCGGCCTGCGCGTGATGATCGATCTCGTAGTGAATCACACGTCGGACCAGCATCCGTGGTTCCGGGAAGCGCGGCGCGATCCCGAATCGAAATATCGTGACTGGTATGTCTGGTCGAAGAAGCGGCCGGCCCACGCGAAGGACGGAGTGGTCTTTCCCGGCGTGCAAAAATCGACATGGACCTACGACAAGGAAGCGTCCATGTGGTACTTCCATCGCTTCTACGAGTTCCAGCCCGACCTGAACACGGCCAGCCCCTTCGTTCAGGCCGAGTTGCTCAAGATCATGGGCTTCTGGATCCAGCTCGGCGTCTCGGGCTTCCGCATGGACGCCGTGCCTTTTGTCATCGCCACCAAGGGCGCGCAGGTGAAAAGACCGGTCGAGCAATACGACATGCTGCGCACGTTTCGCGAGTTCCTGCAATGGCGCAAGGGCGACGCGATCATTCTCGCGGAGGCGAACGTACTGCCCGACACCGACATGAAGTACTTCGGCGACGCCGGCGAACGATTGCAGATGATGTTCAACTTCCAGGTCAATCAGAACACGTTCTATGCACTCGCGAGCGCGGACGTTGCCCCTCTCAAGAATGCGCTAGAGGCGACGAAGTGGCGCGCCGCAACGGCGCAATGGGGCGTATTCCTGAGAAATCACGACGAACTCGACCTCGGCCGGCTTTCGCCGAAGCAGCGTGAAACCGTGTTTGCGGCGTTCGGCCCCGACCCCGCCATGCAGCTCTACAATCGCGGCATCCGCCGCCGCCTTGCGCCGATGCTCGATGGCGACCGTCGTCGGCTGGAGCTTGCGTACAGCCTGATGCTGACACTGCCGGGAACGCCCGTCGTGCGTTACGGCGACGAAATCGGCATGGGCGACGATCTGCGCCTGCCCGAGCGCGAAAGCGTGCGCACGCCGATGCAATGGTCCACCGAGCCGCATGCTGGCTTCACGAAGCATGATCGCCCTGTCTGTCCGGTGATCTCTGGCGGACCGTACGGCTTCGAACGCGTGAATGTCGCGAGCCAGCGCCGCGACCCGAACTCGCTGTTGAACTGGATCGAGCGAATGATCCGCATGCGCAAGGAGGTGCCTGAGATAAGCTGGGGCGATTTCGCAATTCTGAAGGCGTCGCGCGATGACGTGCTCGCATTGCGTTACCACTGGCGCAACAACTCGGTGGTCTGCGTGCACAACTTCAGCGCGGCGGCGTGCACTGTGAAGTTCCGGGTCGGCTCAAAAGTCGGCGAAAACGACGTACTCGTGAACCTGCTCTCCGACGACCACAGCCAGGGCAACGCGAAGGGGCAGCACACGGTTGTGCTTGAGCCTTACGGCTATCGATGGTTCCGGGTAGGCGGTCTCGACTACCTCCTGAAGCGCAGCGAAGTGTGACGCTAGGGCGATTTTCGCAGTCGCGTCGCGGTTACTTCTTCACCGACGACGACAGTGTTTGCAATTCGGTCATGAAGGGCTTGCTTGCGCGGATTGAATGGTACCCAGAGAAAGCCCGCTCCACACAGGGTGAACGTGAGCACGTAGCCCACCGTGCGCAAGACGGCTTGCCTGCGGGTCATGGGCTCGTGACTGTCAGCGTCTACAATCCGCAATCGCATCACGCGCTTTCCCGGTGACGTGCCCCACACGACCCATAAAACACCGGTTATGAGTAGTGGAATGCATTGGGCCACGATCAGCCACAGGACAAAAGTCGCCGCGAGCGCATCAGGCGACAGTGGGATTTCTTCGGAAGAAGGCCCTAACGGGATGAACAGAAGAATAACCGTCCACCAGATCGAGTCGATGAACAACGCGCGGGCGCGCTCGGAAGACGTGGCGAGGCGCATGCCTCGAGCGCCGGCGTGAAATCGTCTCACCGGTAGTGCGGACCTCTTGCGTGTTTACCGTGCAGTGACATCCTTGGCTCGGACATCGATGGTCGCCGGGATCGACGTTATCGTGGAGTCCGACGTCGCGGCATCGCCCATGCCTTCCTTGAAACCCTTGACGGCACCGCCCAAGTCGGAACCGACACTACGCAACTTCTTGGTGCCGAAAACAAGCGCAACGATCGCCAAAACGATAAGCCAATGCCCAATGCTGAGACTTCCCATATCACTCACCCTTAACAGAGAAAAACGCTGAAAACGCGCGGAATACGCAATATTTACTGCACCATCCGCTCTATCCGCCCTGCATTCTGTCATAAAAATCAATGGCTTATGTGACCCTCTTTCGTATCAGGGCGTAGCAGGCGGCGGGCGAACATGCAATTTTTACCTCAAGGCGAGTGCGGAGAGAGCCCGCAGGCTACTCCATAAGACTCGCAATTTGTTCCTCGAGGTGCTGTAGCCCGGTTGTCGCAGGCTGCGCCTTTACGACGCCGAACATCTCGCTTCGGTTTGGCGACGGGTCTACGAGGAAGTTTCTCGGATGCTCGTTTTGTCGGTCCCAAGGGAGCATTGCCTCGGGGGGAACGACCTCGAAAGCGCTCCCGATGGCGAGAAATAGATCGCATGCGCGCATCTCTGCCCGGATTCGATGAAGATTGAGATAGGCAGGGGCCGCCTCTCCGAAGAACACGACTCCCGGTTTGACGCCTTCGTGGTTTCCGCAAATCGGGCAGGCAGCAGCAGGGTCGAAATACAGCTCTTCCTTCGGAAACGCGAGGTCGCACGCGGTGCACAACAACGAGTTCAAATCGCCGTGGAGGTGGATGACGGAGGTGGCGCCGGCTTTTTCGAGCAGGTCATCGACGTTCTGAGTCAGCAACTGGACGCGCTAGGCGCCCCACTTGTTCTGCCACTTGGCGAGCAGCCTGTGCGCGGCATTCGGCTCGGCACCGTGCTTCTCGCGAATGCGGTCGTTGTAGAACTGGAAGACGGCCTGACGGTTCTTGCGCCATGTGCGGATATTGCAGACCTCGTCGACACTGTTGCGAGTCCAGATACCGTCCCCCGTACGGAACGTCGATAGACCACTTTCGGCGGACAATCCCGCGCCTGAGAAGACGTAAAGCTTGGGCGTGCTGCTATCCATTTCTCGAGCTCTGCGCCTTGCGCGATTCCATCTGTTTCGTTGGGGCGTTCGCCCTTAAAGCCTCGCTCGCTCCGCATCCAATTGACTGCAAAATTCGCGTCGATTGGAAGGCAGCATTTAAAGGCTCGCGACCTATTCAGCCGCAAGTCTACCAAGATCCGATAGCGACCAGCGGTCGCGCCACATTTGATTCAGCCGTGCGCAGCCGTATCAAAAAATTCGAGCCATCTGCTCACCCGACCGTCCTCGACTGTGAAGATGTGAACCCATTCTGTCTCGAACGGTCTGCCCGTTGCCCTAATGACAGCGGCGACGAAGCCGATGACGACAATACGATCCCCAGCATCAATGAATTCGCGGGGCTCGAATCGAGTTATTTCTTCTGCATTGAGCAGGTCCTCGAAAAAGCGTTGAACCTCCTCGCGCGTTCGACAGCAGGTCGCGTAAGGCAGGCTCGACGGTCCGACGACTCGCCAGTCAACTACGTCAGGAATCAAAGCCAACACGCCAGCCACATCGCCACAGGCAAAGGCGGAATACGCTTTCTTCACCACGTCTATCGCATTGGGCATGTGAACCTCCGAGCGGCTGTCTCATGATTGAAGTGAGGCAACCTGGACTTGACGTCGACGTTTTGCCCCTCGGAATCATAGAAGCTACCAAAGCGCGATTCACGCTGCACTGCGACGTGAGTCTCATCGATCCCGAACGCGGACTTTCCCTGACGAGACGTTCGCGAAGTACACCGTACTTATGCCAGCCGATCCGGCGCGGCACCTCGCCAATCGTTCTCACCGCCGCAGGAAAACGTGGTCCCTTCATGTATCAGCCACGCCCGGCCAGACGACACGTCGAGCGGGAAGCCGGATAAGCCACGACAACTCCCGAATCACGCGCCGCGCCGTCCTAAAGCGGTCACGCGCACGGACGCGAATGTTCAGCCCGTTCAACATTCGTAGCCTGCGCTCCCGCGTTGCCGCCGTAAAAAACGCGCGCAAACATGACACGCGCAAGAGTCGGAGCATGAGAGGCAAGTCTGCGCATCAGAGGGACGCACACGTATGCGATACGAGGAAGAACCCACATGAAACCGGGAAAAAATGGACTGTGGACTCGGCCGCGTGGCCGACGGCGACTGCTTATCTACGTCGTCGCGTTTGTCGCCGTACTGATCGCGATCGTTTCAGGTGTGCTGCGGCACCGCACGGCGGACCAGCATCACGATCCGCTTCCAGCGACGAGCATCGTTTATCAGATGCGGCAGGATCCGTCGCCATGGGCACGCACCGAGAACGACGCCTCGCGCATGCTCACAGATATCCGCGAGAAGCGCGTGGCCGCGATCGGCGTGACGCTCGACGCCATCCTCGTGTCGACAAAAAGCGGCCTGCGGTACTTCGTCAGCGACCGGTTCGCGGTGTTCTCGCAGTCGTTGCTGCTCAATGCAATCAAGGGCGAAAGCGCGCCGGACTACCAGATCGCGTGGCTTCCGAATGTGTCCATCGGCGCACAGGCGGGCGTAGGCCCGCTGCTCGCCTTCTTGCGTGATTCGGTCGTCATGCTGGTGTACGTGCTGATGCTGGCTCTTATGCTCTGGTACGTACGCCGCGAAATGAAGGGTGACGCCACGCTGATCACCGCGCCACCCAACACGAGTTTCGACGACGTGATCGGCGCGGTCGAGGCCAAGGCCGCGCTTCAGGACATCAAGGCCTATCTGCGCGATCCAAAGTCGTTCAAGAAGCTGGGCATCCGTCCGCCATGTGGCGTGCTGATGACCGGCGGTCCGGGGGTCGGCAAAACGCGGCTTGCGCAGGCGCTGGCGGGTGAGTGCGGCGCGAGTTTCATCGCGATCACGGGGAGCTTTTTCAGCGCGAAGTACTACGGCGTCGGCATTCAGAAGGTCAAGCATCTGTTCAAGACGGCGCGCAAGCATGGCCCGGTGGTGATCTTCATCGATGAAGCCGACGGGCTCGCCGCACGCACCAGCGGCGCGTCCGGTTCCGCCGACGCCGAAAGCAACCGGATCATCAATCAACTGCTCGCGGAGATGGACGGCTTCGAGAAGAACGAAGGTGTGATTCTCGTGGCCGCGACCAACTTCCCCGAGAATCTCGACGAAGCGCTCCGCCGTCCGGGCCGCTTCGATCGCATCGTGCCGGTGCGTCTGCCAGGCGTATTGGATCGCGTGAAGATTTTCGAGTATTACCTTGGCAAGCTGCCGTCGTGTTCGACGGATATCGACTGCAATCAACTGGCGCGGCTGACGGTCGGTTTGTCACCCGCGTCACTGTCGATGATAGTCAACCAGGCCGGATTGATCGCGCGCAAGCAAGGCGCGGGCATGGTGTGCGCGGAGCATCTGCGCGAGGCGGTCAAAGTCGCGCGCATTGGCGACGTGAGTAGTGCGGAGAAGGCGCTCGACGCGGACGAAGTGCGTCGCGTCGGCGTACATGAAGCGGGGCACGGCATCGTCGCTGCGCTGCTGGGTGCCGGTGTACTGGAGGAATTGACGGTGCTGCCGCGCGGCGGAGCATTGGGCATGGCGCTCATCACGAAGCCGCAGGATAAACACCTGTATCGCCGCAGCGAGCTGGAAAAAGAACTGATGGTGCTGCTCGGCGGGCGCAATGCGGAGTTGCTGGTGTTCGGCGAGGCATCGAGCGGCGCGGCGCAAGACTTGCAGGAAGCATCGCGCATCAGTCTGGAGATGGTGTCGCGGCTCGGCTTCGGCCGCGAAGGCAATCTGTTCAGTCTCGCCGCGCTACCGCGCGAGAGCGCCGCACTGCAACTCGAAGGTGCGATCGAACAGGCCAACGCGCTATTGAACGAGATGAACGAGCGTTGCTTCGACCTGCTCGCGCGAAACGAATCGATTCTATGCGATGTCACTCTCGCGCTGACGAGGACCGAGACGGTGCCTGGGGCATATGTCTATGATCTCATCCGCGAGAGCGGAGTCACGCAGTCGTCCGAGTTGGAAGCGGTGTATTTCAGTGCCGCGGCCAGTCCGGAAGCACACGGGTGAGCCTGGCTCTCAGTGGCGCGACTCGGTCGACTTGCCCGCACGATGCTGTCCGTAGATTTTCTTGAGTAGGGCGGCCGCTCCCACGGCAGGACGTCCTGCTCGCCGAACAGCAGGCCGTGGCCGAGCGCTGCCGGCAAGCCATGGGCACGAATCGGCCTTGGCAGCCGTTCAGCTACCGATGCTCATCAGGCGGCCGCACGGCGCTATGGGCCGTTCGCCCGAGCGCGAATTGCCACTTCATATAGTGGGGTGGCCCTTCGCGCGGTATGCCCGGCCGCAACGCAGCGACCTTCAAACAGATTCACGAGACGTTGCCGAGTCGACAAGACAACGGCGGCTTCAAAGACACATGGCGTCCCTCTAACATCACGTTACGGACGATTTGTTCACTACCGACAAGCATCTACCCTGCAACGAGTCTGCCGAAGAATGGCGTGCGGCTTTGCCAACCCTGAAGTCAATTAGACTTCTGCTACGATTGTTGACCTAAAGAACGAATTTGGGGAAAGCACGGTGGCTCGTCCAGTATTTTTCTCTGTAGGCGGAACTCGCGATCGCAAACTCGCTGAAGCAACGAAGGCTCTTTTGCCGGATAACTTGGTCTATCTTTACACCCGAACAGGGGAAGAGGGCGTTTCCATCCGCAGGGAAATCGACGCTGAAATCCAAGGTTGCCTGCTGTTCGTCGTTTTTTGGTCCGATGATTATCTTGCGAGCGAGTATGCGACGTCGGAACTGGCTCAATTCCGCAAATCCGCCGAAGCTTATTCGGGTCGAGAGATACTGGTCGTGCCGACTACTCGGCGGTCACCAAACCCTCAGCACAAGTGGAAAAATCCAATAAGCGGGCTTACTGAGTTTGCGTTAGGGCGTTGGCGTTTGGATAGGACATTAGACCGTGCACCTGATAGCCAAAAGATTGCAGAGCATGTGCGCAGACGTATGGAGCAAGTCCAAATTGGTGCCGATGTTCTGGTACCTAGGCCAAGCGTGCAGCAACACCTAAAGGGCGCGCTCGGCGCGGCTCAGTATCGTTCAAAGGAATTTCTCCTTATCGCCGGGTTTGAGGGCGACGGCCGCAGGACGGCAATCGTGCAGTATATGGATTCATCCTCTCGCCATTTAACGCGAAAAAATATCACCTTCGACAGCTTCGAGAATCCTGACGATTTGCTGCCACGACTTCTTGAGGTCTGTGGCATTTCGTTAATCGACGCGAACCGCGTGTTGGACGACGTGAGGGCTGACCGTACGTCGGCCATAAAGGAACTGCGGCGTCTGATTCATGGCATGAGAGAGTCCAAGAACTACTTGGTCGTAACAATGGACCGCTTTTCAGGGGTGGATGTTACAGTTGGCCTCCCGTCCTGGGTCGCAGACGTGTTCGCGGGTTTCCGCGACGGCAATGCTCCATTAGTGTTTTTCGTAACGTCGGCCCCTATTCATAATGCCGACATAGAACACTATCCCCATGCGGGATATATCCGCATACCAGGGCTGGATGAACAGGAGATGAAAGAGCTTGTGTTTCGTTAGGGGCGGTCGATCCAAATCCGAACCGCTGGAACGAAGATGTGCGCAACGTGGTTGAGCGGGTCTCGGGTAGTAGCCCCGCGCTTTGCCAGTTGATTATGAGGCGAGCCGCTTTTGAGCCGACGTTGGATTTCCTTGAGGAAATGGCGAGGCAAGAAGAGGAACGCTTCGCTGCGAACATGACAGCACTCCTCGGCCACATCATCAAGGGGTACCAAGGTAGCGAGGTGGATTTGTTGGCTCTGCGCGTGATCGAAAAATTGGGCGTAGCAAGCAAAGCGGCACTAGACGACATTCTTCCTAGCACTGTGTGGGGACAGTATGACCTCTTTGGTATGCTGCGTCTTGGAATCGTCGAGCGGCTTGCGGACGACCTACTGCGTATTCCACCTCTGCTTCAACGCCGACTGGGATACGTACTACTTAACACGGAAATCGATCCAAAGGTCGACACGTTGATCGCTGAATTTGGTCGAAATATTGTGGTGGTCCACGACCACTACGGGCCAATTTATTTCTCGAACAAGGCGGCCGCTGCGGTACGCAGCGGCGACGTAGACAACGAAACACTGACGAGGTATGTGACCCTGTCAATGTTGTTCAGAGTTGGGCTGGATCGGTACACCGAAGAAGACTATGACAGAGCCTATTCGGTGTTGTCGCGAGCGATGGATAGACTTGATCAGCAGTCTTCCATCGAACCTGCGGCGGCAGTTGAAATCACTCGCTATTTTGGCCTCGCGGCGGCACGCGTGGGGATGGCCACGCAAGTCCAGCGAGCATGTGCTTTCCTTGAAGGGGCCCGGTTCGTCGGCAACAAGGCCAAACAAGGGCAAGCAATGGCGGCGTTCCTGCGCGGGTTTGAACTTCGTATCAAGGGCGATTACGAAAAAGCGCTTGGGCATTTCCAAGATGCGGATCATCTGCTGAAAGGTGCAAAAGGGGCTGATCGCCAACATGGCGCGATTTTGACAGAGATATCACGCACCCTGCTACGCGTGCGCCCGCCTAAATACGATGAATCAGTGCGCGCAGCGGAGCGAGCTTATGCGGCCAAAGATGCCGCTCATAACCTGAGTGGGCTGATTAAAGCGCGGATCGAACGTCTTTCAAGTGGACGATTTACGCAGGAGCCGGTCTTTGTGCAGGAAGTAGAAGAAATCCGCGCGCTTATTCGTCAGCTCGGAGCAATCTCGAGACGGGTCAGCAGTGAATTCGACTTGGTTCGCGAAGCTGAGTTGGAAGTTGTGCTGATCTTGGAACGCACGATGAAATCGAGAGAGGAAATCGATTTCGCGCGGCCTATTGAGCTACTGGAGCAGGCTCTTCGCGTGCGATTGAGGGCTAGGACGCAGGCATATTGCTGGAAGCTTAAAGTCCTAAATCGGAAGAAGGACCAAACCCAAGAAGTCTGGCGCGAAACAGCACAAGTCTTGGCGGTCGAAGGCAAATCGACGAAAAGGTGGGTTGATGCGCAAAAGCTGAACATTATGGCGATCGGCCGCACCGATGCAGGGCGCGCGCAAACCCTGCTTCGTAATGCGACAGCGATAAATCAGTGGTCTCGAAGTTTCATTACCGACTACCTAAACAAAAAGGGAGAGATTTCTCTAAGCAAGGACCTGGCCATCTCAATTGACCGATTATAAAACTGCAATCAACAGCGATTTCAGGAGGCGATGTCGCCCGATTGGCTGCCGGCCCATTGAGGGTCGTCCACCGTGGGTTCGACACGGCCGTCTTTCATTGATAACGATTGCGACACAATGTTATCCGTCGCATTCGCTGACTCAGCCTCCTGGCTATGAGCAACCGGCGAACGTCTCGTGTCAGTGGCGGATTCGACCGATCGATGCAACACAATGATTGCTGCATGAGCAGCGGGAGTGTTGCAGATGAAGTACAGAACGCGGATCTATTACAGCGAGAGTCAGAAGGGGTTGATGTGGGAGCGCTGGCGTGCTGGTGAGTCGTTGCAGCACATCGCCGAGCTTTTCAATCGCAATCATTCGTCGGTAGAAGGAATTCTGGCGCAAACTGGAGGAATCCAGCCTGCGCCGCGGCGACGATCGAG
>NZ_FCOE02000014.1 GCF_001544915.2 Caballeronia pedi
CCGGCTGGAACAAGCTGTTTCTTTGGTTACTTTCTTTGCAGCAGCAAAGAAAGTGACTGCCGCCCCGCACAGGGGCAACACTAATAGACCTACACGAAAACGGGATCCGGCGAAAAACCAAGCGAACGATACAAAGGCGAACCCGCACCGCAACGATGCACGCAAGCACGAGCTTGCACCAAAACCCCACCACAAGCCGAATATCCCCTCAGTAAAAAATTCCCCCACACAAGCATCAAACCCGCGCCACTCGGGCATTTCACCCCCATTGGCATAACCCTTGCAGAACGATGCGGGCAATCGTCATTGCTCAAACAAACACATCGGCAAGGGGAACACTCATCATGAAACGACGCAGTCTGCTGAAGTTCGGCTCCATGTCGGGCGCACTCGCCCTCGCAGGTCAGCTTCCGATCACGAAAGCGCAAGCCGCCGATACGGGTCCGATCAAGGTCGGCATCCTGCACTCGCTGTCGGGCACGATGGCGATCTCCGAGACGTCGCTGAAAGACACGGCGCTCATGACCATCGCCGATATCAACAAGACCGGCGGCGTGATGGGCCGACAACTCCAGCCCGTGGTCGTCGATCCGGCCTCGAACTGGCCGCTCTTCGCCGAGAAAGCGCGCCAGCTTCTCACGCAGGACAAGTGCGCAGTCGTGTTCGGCTGCTGGACGTCCGTCTCGCGCAAGTCGGTGCTGCCGGTCTTCGAAGAACTCAACGGCCTGCTCTTCTACCCCGTGCAATACGAAGGCGAAGAGATGTCGCGCAACGTGTTCTACACGGGCGCCGCGCCGAATCAGCAGGCGATCCCCGCCGTCGAATATCTGATGGGACCGGAAGGCGGCAGCGCCAAGCGCTTCTTCCTGCTCGGCACCGACTACGTGTACCCGCGCACGACCAACAAGATCCTGCGCGCCTTCCTCCACTCCAAGGGCGTCAAGGATGCGGACATTCAAGAGGTCTACACACCATTCGGACATAGCGACTATCAAACCATCGTCGCGAACATCAAGACCTTTGCCCAAGGGGGAAAGACGACTGTCATCTCTACGATCAACGGCGATTCCAACGTACCGTTCTACAAGGAACTCGGCAACCAGGGCCTGAAGGCGACCGACGTGCCCGTCGTCGCGTTCTCGGTCGGCGAAGAAGAGCTGCGCGGCATCGATACCAAGCCGCTCGTCGGCCACCTCGCCGCATGGAACTACTTCATGTCGGTGAAGAACACCAACAACTCGAAGTTCGAGAAGGAATTTTTCGAGTACGTGAAGGCGCAGAACCTGCCGGGCGGCGACAAGCGCGTCACCAACGATCCGATGGAAGCGACCTTCGTCGGCATCCACATGTGGAAGCAGGCCGTCGAAAAGGCCAAGAGCGCCGATGTCGACAAGGTCCGCACCGCGATGATCGGCCAGACCTTCGCCGCGCCCTCGGGATTCACGCTGTCGATGGACGGCAACCACCATCTGCACAAGCCGGTGATGATCGGTGAAATTCGCGGCGACGGGCAGTTCAACGTCGTGTGGAAGACCAAGACCGCGGTGCGCGCGCAACCGTGGAGCCCGTATATCGCGGGCAATCAGGGCAAGCCGGATGTGGTCAGCTCCATTCCCGCGTTCCTGCGCCGTCAGCGCGTGCAGCTCGCGTGAAGCAGTGATGGTTTGAAGCAGTGAGGCCGCGCGCTCGTTCGTGATTCGCGCGGCCGTCCATGTCTCATCAGAAAGGCCATCATGACTGGTTCCTTGATGCGGGTCCTGCTCGCGCTCCTCATCGCGATCGCGCCATTCAGCGCCCGCGCGCTCACCAACGACGATCTCGCGCCGCTCGCCGGCGACGACTTCGACGCCAAATCCGCCGCCATCGACAAGCTCATCGCGAACGCCGACGCGCCTTCGGTCGCCGTGCTAACCGCGTTGTCCGATGGCTCGCTCGTCGCGACCGACAACGGCCATGTGTACATCCAGACCGACGACGTCAACAAGGACCCGCTCACGGGCAAGACCGTCGAAGCGCCCGATGCGCAACAGATCACGCTCTCCAACACCCTGCGCTCGAAAGTCGCGGGCGCGTTGTCGGGCCTGCAGCTCGCTTCCGCCGATACAGCGAAACGCCGCGACGCGATCGCAGCGCTCCTGAAGAACCCGGACGCCGCGATGAAGCCGATGATCGACCGCGCCCGCGCCATCGAAAAGGATCCCGACCTGAAGAAGCGCCTCGACACGCTCTGGGCGATGACCGCGCTGCACGATCCCGACGTCGGCAAGCGCCTCGAAGCGGCGCAACTCGTCGCCGCGCGGCATGACCTCGACATGTACGAGCTGCTGCGCCCGATCGTCGCGAAGAAAGCCGACGGCACCTTCAACGAGCCCGACGAGCGCGTGCGCAACGCGGCGCAGGAAGGTCTCTACGCGCTCGACTCGATTCAACGCCGCAGCGAAATCTTCGGCACGCTGTTCGCGGGCCTGTCGCTGGGCAGCGTGCTGTTGCTCGCGGCACTCGGCCTCGCGATCACGTATGGCCTGATCGGCGTCATCAACATGGCGCACGGCGAATTCCTGATGATCGGTGCGTATGCGACGTACGTCGTGCAGAACCTCGTGCAGCACTACGCGCCCGGCGCGTTCAACTGGTATCCGTTGTTCGCTGTGCCCGCATCGTTCATCGCGGCGGCGCTGGTCGGCATCGTACTGGAAAGACTCGTGCTGAAGCATCTCTATGGACGTCCGCTCGAAACGCTGCTGACGACCTTCGGCATCAGCCTCATCCTCATTCAGGCGACGCGCACGCTGTTCGGCGCGCAGAACGTGCAGGTGATCAATCCTTCGTGGATGAGCGGCGGCGTCGCGGTGATGCAGAACCTGATCCTGCCGTACAACCGTCTGACGATCCTCGCGTTCTCGGTCGCGGTCGTGCTGATCGCGTGGGCCGTGCTCACCAAGACGCGTCTGGGCCTCTTCGTGCGCGCGGTGACGCAGAACCGCCGCATGGCAGCGTGCGTCGGCGTGAAGACCGCGCGTGTCGATTCGTATGCGTTCGCGTTCGGCGCGGGCATCGCGGGACTCGGCGGCTGCGCGCTCTCGCAGATCGGCAACGTCGGGCCGGATCTCGGCCAGAGCTACATCATCGATTCGTTCATGGCGGTGGTGCTCGGCGGCGTCGGCCAGCTTGCGGGCACGGTGATCGGCGGCTTCGGGCTCGGGCTCGTCAGCAAGGCGGTCGAACCGTTCTGGGGCGCGGTGCTCGCGAAGATCGCGGTGCTCGTGCTCATCGTGTTGTTCATCCAGAAGCGGCCGCAGGGCATGTTCGCCCTGAAGGGCCGCAGCGCGGAGGCCTGAGCCATGACCGCCTCGACCAATATCGGCGCGAATCTCGACGTCGCGCCGCAACCCGATCCAGCCGCCGCGCGCGCGGGCTTCGCGCTCGGCCTTCCGCCGCGCGCAGCGCTTCTACCGCGCAACGGCTGGCTCGCGCTGATCGCGCTCATCATCGCGATGGGCATCTTCGTGCCGGTCAGCGCGCTCGTGTTGCCGGAGACGAGCACGTTCCATCTGTCGGCCTACGCGATGACGCTGACGGCCAAGCTCATGTGTTACGCGATCGGCGCGCTCGCGCTCGATCTCGTGTGGGGCTATTGCGGCATCCTGAGCCTCGGCCACGCGCTCTTCTTCGCGCTCGGCGGCTACGCGATGGGCATGTACCTGATGCGCTCGATCGGCCGCGAGGGCGTGTACAAGAGCGACCTGCCCGACTTCATGGTGTTTCTCGACTGGCACAAGCTGCCGTGGTACTGGGAAGGCACCGAGCATCTCTGGTATGCGTTGCTGCTCGTCGTGCTCGTGCCCGGCGTGCTTGCGTGGGTGTTCGGCTTCTTCACGTTCCGCTCGCGCGTGAAGGGCGTGTATCTGTCCATCATCACGCAGGCGATGACCTTCGCCGCGATGCTGCTCTTCTATCGCAACGAAACGGGCTTCGGCGGCAACAACGGCTTCACGGACTTCAAGCGCATCGCGGGCTTCGCCGTCACGCATCCGGGCACACGCACCGCGTTGTTCCTGATCACCTTCGCGGTGCTCGTGCTGGCGTTTCTCGCGGCGCGCTGGATCGTCACGTCGAAACTCGGGCGCGTCGTGACCGGCGTGCGCGATGGCGAAACGCGTCTGATGTTCCTCGGCTACAGTCCGCTCGCGTACAAGCTTTTCATCTGGACCGTGTCGGCGGTGCTGTGCGGCATCGCGGGCGCGCTGTATGTGCCGCAGGTGGGCATCATCAATCCGAACGAGATGTCGCCGGCGAACTCGATCGAAATGGCGATCTGGGTCGCGGTCGGCGGACGCGGTACGTTGATTGGACCGATCATCGGCGCGTTCGCGGTGAATGGCGCGAAGAGCTTTTTCACAGCGTATTTCGCGGAGTACTGGCTGTTTTTCCTCGGCCTCATCTTTACGCTCGTGCCCTTGCTGTTGCCCAACGGCATCATGGGTCTCATCGAACTCGCGCGCCGCAAAAAGACCGCAGGAGATGCAGCAGAATGACCGCACATAACGCACTGATCGTCGATCTGCCGCCGATTCCGCCGCTCGACGAGCGCATCGGCCTCAACAGCGTCGCGGGCCTGGGGCATGTGCTCGCGCCCGGCGAGATCGACATATCGCACGGCACGATTCTCTATCTCGAAGACGTGACCGTGAGCTTCGACGGCTTTCGCGCGTTGAACAAGCTGACGCTTTCCATCGATGTGGGCGAATTGCGCTGCGTGATCGGCCCGAACGGCGCGGGCAAGACCACGATGATGGATGTCATCACGGGCAAGACGCGGCCCGATGCGGGCAAGGTCTTTCTCGGGCAGACGCTCGATCTCGCGCGCATGTCGGAGCCGGTGATCGCGCGCACGGGCATCGGTCGCAAGTTTCAGAAGCCGACTGTGTTCGAGAATCATCCTGTGTGGGAGAACCTCGAACTTGCGATGAAGACCGACAAGCGGTGGTTCGCGTCGTTGCGTGCGCGGCTGGATGGGCAGGCGCAGGCACGCATCGAAGAGACACTGGAGCTGATTCGCCTGCAGCATCAGGCGACGCGGCTTGCGGGCGAGCTCTCGCATGGGCAGAAGCAGCGGCTCGAGATCGGCATGTTGCTGATGCAGCAGCCTTCCCTTCTGCTTCTCGATGAACCCGCCGCCGGGATGACCGATCACGAGACGATGGAACTTGCTGAGCTCTTGAACAAGCTGCGAGGTTCGTGTTCGATGATGGTCGTCGAGCATGATATGGAGTTTGTCGCTGCGCTTGCCGGGGTGAATGGGAAGGTTACTGTGATGGCTGAAGGGAGTGTTCTGGCTGAAGGCTCGCTGGATGACGTCAAACGGGACGAGGCCGTTATTGAGTCTTATCTTGGGCGTTGATGGTTTTTTTGAGCTTCTATGGAATCCTGATTTCGTGTCGGTCTATTGGCACTGCCCCTGTGCGGGGCGGCAGTCACTTTCTTTGCTGCTGCAAAGAAAGTAACCAAAGAAACAGCTTGTTCCAGCCGGAATGCTTCATACCGGCCGCGGCACAGGCGAACGAGTTTGGGCACAGCAGTAGCGAGTGCCCTCGTAAGCCCCATCGGGCTTGGACCGCGCACGGTCTGACAAGCTAGTACCCCAAGGGCGCAGGTTCAGCACGAAACAGTTCCGGCACAGCGCTACGCGCTGCCGTCGGGTATGCAAGCGAAACCAACGAGAAAACAGAAACGCAGAAGCACACGCAGACCCGATTGACCCATCGGCCGCGCAGCGGGCCGGAGCTATTTGGTGCTGAACCAGTGTGTTTTGTGGTGCGATGTGGCGGACCGTGCGCGGTCCAAGCCGGATGTGGCCTATGAGGGCACTCGCTACTGCTGTGCCCTATCGGCTCGCCTGTGCCGCGGCCGGTGTGAAGCGTTCCGGATGGGGAAAGCTGCTTTCTTTGGTTACTTTCTTTGCAGCAGCAAAGAAAGTGACCCCCGCCCCGGGGAGGGGCAGCGCCAATAGACCGACACGAATACAGGATTCCATAGAAGCACGAGCCGGAAACCCAACCAAGCCCAACCCGAGCAAAGCAAAAAATGCTGGAAGTCGAAAACCTGAACCAATACTACGGCGGCAGCCACATCCTCCGCGATGTGAGAATGACCGTCCCCGACGGTAAGCTAACCGTGCTACTAGGCCGCAACGGCGTCGGCAAAACGACGCTCCTGCGCTGCCTGATGGGCGTCGTGCCAACCAAAAGCGGCACCATCAACTGGCGCGGCAACAAGATATCGTCGATGCCCACCCACGCGCGCGTGGCAAGCGGCCTCGCCTACGTCCCGCAAGGACGCGATATCTTCGGCCGCCTCACCGTGGAAGAAAACCTGCTTGTCGGCGCAGCGAGCCGCAAGTCGCCTTCAAAAATCCCCGACCACATCTACGCACTTTTCCCGGTCCTCAAGGACATGAAAAACCGCCGCGGCGGCGATCTCTCCGGCGGTCAGCAACAGCAACTGGCCATCGGCCGCGCGCTGATGAGCGAGCCGCAACTGCTCATCCTCGATGAACCGACCGAAGGCATTCAACCCTCGATCATCCGCGACATCGGCCGCACCTTGCGACAGCTCGTCGATGAAATGGGCATGACGGTGCTGCTCGTCGAGCAGTATTACGACTTCGCCCGCGAGCTCGCCGACCGCTACTGGGTCATGAGCCGCGGCGAAATCGTCGCGGGCGGCGCGGGCGCGGAGATGGATGCGCATGGAGTGCGCGAGCTGATCGCCGTATGATTCAGGCTCAGCTCTGACACGCACCGCTCATGCACCACGAATCCCATGCAACGCTGGTCGATCCGAACATCTGGCGCGGCTCGCTCGAACTCGGCTACGCGCATCAGCACGGCCGCACGGTCTGCGTTCATCGCAAGCATGAAGGCCCCTTGCGATTGCAACGGCCGCTCTATCCCGAAGGCGATATCTGTCATTCGGTGATCGTGCATCCACCGGGCGGCGTCGCGGGCGGCGATCGCCTGTTCATCGACGTCCGCCTGCAAGAGCACACGCACGCCGTCATCACGACGCCCGGCGCGACCAAGTGGTACAAGGCCAACGGCAAGCTCGCGACGCAGCGCATCGACATCGGTCTCGCGGCGCACGCGAAGCTCGACTGGCTGCCGCAGAACAATATCGTGTTCGAGTCATCGAACGTCGAACTCGAATTCGAACTCACGCTCGATGAAGGCGCGAGCGCCATCGGCTGGGACGCGATGCTGCTCGGCCGCGCCGCCGCCGGCGAAAAGTGGACGCAAGGGCATATCAAGGCGACATCGCGTATCGCGCGCCGCGACGGCACGACGCTCTGGTTCGAGCGCACCCTGCTCGATGCAGCCGACCCGCTGCGCGATGGCGCGCAAGGGCTCGCGGGCTTCCCCGCCTACGGCACGCTCTGGGCGATCGGCCCCGCTTGCGACGATGCGCTCGCCGAAGCGCTCACCGCGCAACTGCCCTTCGACGATGAACTGCGCGCAGGCGCGTCGTGCGTCGCGCCGGGCGTGCTGATCGTGCGCGCAATCGGCCGCTCGATGGAGCCGCTGCAACGCGCGCTCACCGATTGCTGGACGCAGCTTCGGCCACTCGTACATGGCGTCGATGCGCGGCCGCTGCGGTTGTGGACTACCTAGTACGCACCAGCGCGGCGCATCGGGCTGCACATCGGTTGTGCGTGTCGCTCGACACGGAACCGGCAAACGCAGACGGCACAACAGTGAAGCATCGATGGCACGACTCTCGCTTTAAGCCTCGGCTCAAGAACCGCGCTTTCCAACGCGGCCGCTCAAGACCGAAGGATCATCGATGCTCATTACGTTCTCCCGCGCGCGACGCACCGCACTCGTCGCGCTGCTGCTTTCTCTCGCGCCCTTCGCCGCGCACGCCGACGCGCTCGACACCATCGCGAAGAACGGCACGCTGCGCGTGGCCGTGCCCGAGGACTATCCGCCCTTCGGCTCGGTCGGTGCGGACATGAAGCCGCAAGGCTATGACGTCGACATGGCCGCGCTGCTCGCGAAGTCGATGAACGTGAAGCTCGAACTCGTGCCCGTCAACAGCGCGAACCGCATTCCGTATCTCACCACCAACAAGGTCGATCTCGTGATCTCGTCGCTCGGCAAGACGCCGGAACGCGAGAAGGTGCTCGACTTCTCGACCCCATATGCGCCCTACTTCCAGGGCGTGTTCGGCCCCGCCGACATCAAGGTGAGCAATCCCGCCGATCTCACCGGCAAGACCGTCGGCGCGACACGCGGCGCGCTCGAAGAAATCGCGCTGTCGCAGATGGCGCCGAACGCGACCATCAAGCGCTTCGAGGACAACAATGCGACCATCTCCGCGTTTCTCTCGGGACAGGTGCAACTGATCGCGGCGGGCAATATCGTCGCGGCGGCGATCCTCGCGAAGAATCCGCCGCGCCGGCCGGAAGCGAAGTTCATCATCAAGGATTCGCCGTGCTTCGTCGGCATGAACAAGAACGAGCCGCGCCTGATGGCCAAGGTCGACGACACCATCGCGCAGGCGAAGAAGGACGGCACGCTCAATACGATGTCGAAGAAGTGGTTCAGTCAGCCGCTGCCCGCGAGCCTTTGATCGAGAGCACGGCATGGCCTATGAACTCCAATTCGCCGATCTCGCGCAATACGCGGGCATGTTCGCGAGCGGCGCGGCGACGACGCTCGCACTCACCGCCGTCGCGACGACGCTCGGGGTCACCGTCGGCGTGCTCGGCGCAGCGGCGCGCGGCAGCCGGCATGCGTGGGCGAGCGCGATCGTCGGCGGCTATGTCGAGGCGGTCCGCAACACGCCGTTCATCGTGCAACTGTTCTTCGTGTTCTTCGGCCTGCCCGCGCTCGGCATTCACCTGAGCGAATACGTCGCGGCCATTCTCGCGATGACGCTGAACCTCGGCGCGTATTCGGTCGAGATCATCCGCGCGGGCATCGGCGCGGTGCCGAAGGGACATCACGAAGCGGCGGCCTCGCTTGCGATGTCGCGCGGCGAGACGTTCCGCCATGTCGTGCTGCCGCAGGCGCTCGCGAAGGTGTTTCCCGCGCTCACCAGCCAGATCGTCATCACCATGCTCGGTTCGGCGGTCGTATCGCAGATCTCGGTGCCGGACCTCACCTATGCCGCGAGCTATATCCAGTCGCGCAACTTTCGCGCGTTCGAGACGTTTTTCTTCATCACGGCCGCGTATCTCGCGATGGCGCTCGTTCTGCGTACCGCGTTGAACGCCGTGGGCAAACGCTTCCTGATGAACAACCGGAGCGCCGCGCGATGATCGAATTCACCCTCGCGCAGATCGTCGAGAACCTGTTGCTCGCGGCGCGCTGGACCGTCGTATTGTCGATCGTGTCGTTCGTGCTGGGCGGCGTCGTCGGCTTTGCGCTTCTCGTGATGCGCGTGTCGAAATCGCATGGACTGCGCACGCTCGTCAAAGGCTATATCCAGATCTTTCAGGGCACGCCTTTGCTGATGCAACTGTTTCTCGTGTTCTTCGGCTTGCCCTTGCTCGGCATCGACGTATCGCCCTGGCTCGCAGCGACGGTCGGTCTCACGCTCTTCACCAGCGCCTATCTCGCGGAGATCTGGCGCGGCGCGGTCGAAGCGGTGCCGCAGAGGCAGTGGGAAGCGTCGTCGTCGCTGGCGATGAGCTACTTCGAGCAGTTGCGGCATGTGATCCTGCCGCAGGCGACGCGCATCGCGGTCGGTCCGACGGTCGGCTTCGCCGTGCAGGCCGTGAAGGATACGGCGCTCGTATCGATCATCGGCTTCACCGAACTCACCAAGGCCGGCACGATGATTTCGAATGCAACGTTCCGGCCGTTCCTCGTGTATGGCCTCGTCGCCGTCATCTACTTCCTGCTTTGCTATCCATTGACGCGCTATGCACGCACGCTCGAAAGGAAATGGAATGCCGCTCGTTGAAACACGCAATCTTCAAAAACAGTTCGGCGCGAATCAGGTGCTGAAGGGAATCGATTTTTCGGTCGAGCGCGGCCAGGTCGTGTCGATCATCGGACGCAGCGGTTCGGGCAAGAGCACATTGCTGCGCACGTTGAACGGATTGGAAAGCATCGACGAAGGCTCGATCGAAATCGACGGCGAACATGTCGATGCGCGTCACGCGGACTTGCGCGCGCTGCGCCTCAAGGTCGGCATGGTGTTTCAGCAGTACAACCTCTTTCCGCATCTCACCGCCGGCGAGAACGTGATGCTCGCGCAGACCGTCGTCAGGAAGATCCACAAGGCGAAGGCGCGCGCGACCGCGCATACGGTGCTGGAGCGCGTCGGTCTCGGCGACAAGTTCGACGCGTATCCCGATCAGCTTTCCGGCGGACAGCAGCAACGCGTGGCGATCGCGCGTGCACTGGCGATGAAGCCGACCGTATTGCTCTGCGACGAGATCACGTCGGCGCTCGATCCCGAACTCGTCGGCGAAGTGCTCGCGGTCGTCGAAGACCTCGCGCGCGATGGCATGACGCTCATCATGGTCACGCACGAAATGCGCTTCGCGCGCCGCGTGAGCGACAAGGTCGTGTTCATGCATCAAGGACGTGTGTGGGAATCGGGCGCGCCGGAAGCGATTTTCGAGCGGCCGTCGACCATCGAGTTGCAACGCTTCATCCAGTGACATGCAAGCTCGCCGAAAGCCCATCCGATGCTAGCATTGCGAGGCCCGAAACGCCTTTCTTCGTAAAAGAAGCTCATGAAACTCACGCCCAGAGAAAAGGACAAGCTGCTGATCTTCACCGCAGCCTTGCTCGCCGAACGCCGTCGCGCGCGCGGCTTGAAGCTCAATCATCCCGAAGCCGTCGCGTTCATATCGGCGGCATTGATGGAAGCGGCGCGCGACGGCAAGACCGTCGCCGAAGTCATGCACTACGGCACGACGCTCCTCACGCGCGACGACGTGATGGAAGGCGTGCCCGAGATGATCCCCGACATCCAGATCGAAGCGACCTTCCCCGATGGCACGAAGCTCGTGACGGTTCATCATCCGATCCCTTGAAAACATGATCCCCGGCGAATATTTCATCGACGATGGCGAGCACGAACTCAACGCGGGACGCGAGACCGTGACGGTCGTCGTCGCGAATCATGGCGACCGGCCCGTGCAGGTCGGTTCGCATTTCCATTTCTACGAAGTCAACGCGGCGCTCAAGTTCGAGCGCGAAACGGCGCGCGGCTTTCGCCTGAACATCGCGGCGGGCACCGCCGTGCGCTTCGAGCCGGGACAGGAACGCACGGTCGAACTCGTCGCGCTCGCGGGCGACCGGCGCGTCTATGGCTTCAATGGCCTCGTGATGGGCCCACTCTGAACAGGAAATGAAAACATGACGCTACGCATCGGCCGCCGCGCTTATGCGGAAATGTTCGGCCCGACCACCGGCGACCGCGTGCGCCTTGCCGACACGGACCTCATCATCGAAGTCGAACGCGATTTCACCACCTACGGCGAAGAAGTGAAGTTCGGCGGCGGCAAGGTGATTCGCGACGGCATGGGCCAGTCGCAACGCGCCGCCGCCGACGTAGTCGATACCGTCGTGACCAACGCGCTGATCCTCGATCACTGGGGCATCGTGAAGGCCGATATCGGCATCAAGGGCGGACGCATCTTCGCGATCGGCAAGGCGGGCAATCCGGATATCCAGCCCAACGTGAACATCGCGATCGGCGCGGCGACGGAAGTGATCGCGGGCGAAGGCATGATCGTCACGGCGGGCGGCGTGGATACGCACATCCACTTCATCAGCCCGCAGCAGATCGACGAAGCGCTCGCGAGCGGCGTCACGACGATGCTCGGCGGCGGCACCGGTCCCGCGACCGGCACCAACGCGACGACCTGCACGCCGGGTCCGTGGCACATGGAGCGCATGCTGCAGGCCGCCGATGGCTGGCCGGTCAATCTCGGCTTTCTCGGCAAGGGCAACGCGAGCTTGCCGGAGCCTCTGATCGAACAGGTGAAGGCCGGCGCGATCGGTCTCAAGCTGCACGAGGACTGGGGCACGACGCCCGCCGCGATCGACAATTGCCTGAGCGTCGCCGACGACACCGACACGCAAGTCGCCATTCACACCGATACGCTCAACGAAGCGGGCTTCGTCGAGACGACCATCGCCGCATTCAAGGGCCGGACGATCCACACGTATCACACCGAAGGCGCGGGCGGCGGCCATGCGCCGGACATCATCAAGGTGGCGGGCGAATCGAACGTGCTGCCTTCGTCCACCAATCCGACGCGTCCCTACACCATCAACACGCTCGACGAACATCTCGACATGCTGATGGTGTGCCATCACCTCGATCCGTCGATTGCGGAAGACATCGCGTTCGCGGAGTCGCGCATTCGCCGCGAGACGATCGCGGCCGAAGACATCCTGCACGATCTCGGCGCGTTGTCGATGCTGTCGTCCGATTCGCAGGCGATGGGCCGCGTCGGCGAAGTCATCATCCGCACGTGGCAGACGGCGCACAAGATGAAGGTGCAACGCGGCGCGCTGGCCGAAGACAACGCGCGCAACGACAACTTTCGCGCGAAGCGTTATGTCGCGAAGTACACGATCAATCCGGCGATCACGCATGGCATCGCGCATGAAGTCGGTTCGATCGAGCCGGGCAAGTGGGCCGATATCGTGTTCTGGGAGCCGGCGTTCTTCGGCGTGAAGCCCGCGATGATCGTCAAGGGCGGCATGATCGCGGCGGCGCAGATGGGCGACCCGAACGCATCGATTCCGACGCCGCAGCCGGTGCATTATCGCGAGATGTTCGCGACGCGCGGCGGCGCGCTCGGCAAGACGTCGCTGACGTTCGTGTCGCAACTGGCGGCGGAGTCGCGCATCGCGGATCGTTATGGTTTGAAAAAGCAGATCGTCGCGGTGAAGAACTGCCGCAATGTGACGAAGGCCGACATGATTCACAATGCATGGCAGCCGTCCATCAGCGTCGATCCGCAGACCTACCAGGTGATCGCCGATGGGCAATTGCTCACCTGCGATCCCGCCACCGTTCTGCCGATGGCGCAGCGCTATTTTCTGTTCTGAGTGCCCATGCGTACCATCGACAAACGTCTGACCGCGAAACTCGCGCCCGTGCTCGTGAAGCGCGCGCCCACCCTGACCCTGCCGTTCGACGCGCGCGGCAAGAGCCGTCTCGCCGCCACGCTCGACAACGGCGAGGAAGTCGCCCTCGTGCTGCCGCGCGGCACCGTGCTCGCTGACGGCGACATGCTCGTAGCCGATGACGGCGGCTTCGTGCGCGTGGTCGCTGCGGCGGAAGATGTGCTCGTCGTGCGCGCGCCGAGCGTGCGGCTCCTGACACGCGCGGCCTATCATCTCGGCAACCGGCATACGCCTGTGGAAGTCGGCGCGGACTATCTGAAGCTCGAAGCCGATCCCGTGCTTGAAGACATGCTGAAGCGCCTGGGCGTGCTCGTCGCGCATGAGTCGCAGCCGTTCCAGCCCGAGACGGGCGCGTATGGTGGCGGCCACAAGCACGGCCACGACGAGACCTTCAGCGAGGACTACGCGCTCGCGCAGAAGGTCTTCGACGAGCATCATGGGCATGATCACTCGCACGACCACGATCATTCGTCGTGCGGGCATGACCACAGTCACGACCACGATCATCATCATCACGGCCATGCACATCGCTGAGCTGACGGCGCTGCTGCATCTCGCGTCGCCGGCGTTGCCGATCGGCGCGTTCAGCTATTCGCAAGGCCTCGAAGCGGCGATCGAGCATGGTCTGATCCACGATGGCGACAGCGCCCGCGACTGGATTGCCAGCGGCTTGAACAACGTGCTCGCGCGCGGCGAATTGCCATTGCTCGCGCATCAGATCGGACATTGGCGTTCGCACGATGCCGCCGCTTTGCTCCACGCGAACGATGAATACATCGCGAGCCGCGAATCGGCGGAACTCAGACGCGAAACCGAGCAGATGGGCTGGTCGCTCGCGCAACTGTGCGCATCGCTCGAATGGGGCGACGCGGCACGCCGCGCGACGCTCGTCGCGATCAAGCCGATCGCGCAACCGACCGCCTTCGCATTCGCCGCGTTCGCGCACGACGCGGCACCCGATGCCGCGCTCGCGGCGTATGCGTTCAGTTGGGTCGAGAATCAGGCGGCCGCCGCGCTCAAGGCCGTGCCGCTCGGCCAGCTCGCGGGACAGCGCATCATCGTCGCGTTGCGCGCGCCGATCGAAGCCGCCGTGCGCCGCGCGCTCGATACATCGCCTGAACAGATCAACACTTTCGCGCCGCAGCTCGGCATTTTGTCGGCGCGGCATGAATCGCAATACTCGCGGCTTTTCCGCTCCTGAGACGATATTCCATGAACGCTCCCGCTTATTCTTCCGCCGCCCGCCGAACCAAGAAACTGCCGCCGTTGCGCGTGGGCGTGGGCGGGCCGGTGGGTTCCGGCAAGACCACGCTGCTCGAAATGCTCTGCAAGGCGATGCGCGAGAAATACGATCTCGTCGCCATCACCAACGATATCTACACGAAGGAAGATCAGCGCCTGCTGACCGTCGCGGGCGCGCTGCCGGCCGAGCGCATCATGGGCGTCGAGACGGGCGGCTGCCCGCATACGGCGATCCGCGAAGATGCGTCGATCAATCTCGAAGCCGTGGATCGCATGGTGTCGAAGTTTCCGGATGCGGATATCGTGTTCATCGAATCGGGCGGCGATAACCTCGCGGCGACCTTCAGCCCCGAGTTGTCCGACCTGACGATTTACGTGATCGATGTCGCGGGCGGCGAGAAGATTCCGCGCAAGGGCGGGCCGGGCATTACGAAGTCGGATCTGCTCGTGATCAACAAGACGGATCTCGCGCCTTATGTCGGCGCGAATCTCGATGTGATGGCAAGCGATGCGAAGAAGATGCGCGGCGAGCGGCCATTCGTGATGTGCAATCTGAAGGCGCTCGAAGGGCTCGATGCGGTGATCGGGTTTATCGAGAGAAAGGGGCTGCTCGTCGCGTGACGGACGCGCTCACTTCCCCGCCTCCCCCTCTTCCAGCAACGCCCCCAGCACGCTCACCGTGCGCTCCGTCGCCCCGCGATGCCGCGCCGCGAACGCCGACGCCGCCGCGCTCATCGCCAGCCGCCGGGCGCGGTCGCCGAAAATCTCGCGCAGGCCGCGCGCGAGATCCTGCGGGTCCTGCACACGCAGCGCGGCGCCTGCCGCGATCGCGTCGTTGGTCGCCTGCGTGAAATTGAACGTGTGCGGCCCGATCAGCACCGGCACGCCCGCCGCGCACGCCTCGATCAGATTCTGCCCGCCAAGCGGCAGCAGACTTCCGCCAATGAACGCGAGATCCGCCGCCGCGTAATACGCGCCCAGCTCGCCCATCGAATCGCCGAGCAGCACCTGCACGCTCGCGGGCAACGGCTCCGGCACATCCGCGCCCGATCCCGCGGCGACGGGCTTTGGCGCCCACACCGAGCGCCGCGCGCTCGTCAGCCCCAGGCTCGAAATCAGCGCGGACACTTCATCGAAACGCTGCGGATGACGCGGCACCAGAATCAGCAGCGCATTCGGCACGTTCAGCGCCGCGAACGCGCGCAGCACCAGCGCCTCCTCACCCTCACGCGTGCTGGCCGCCACCCACACCGGCCGATCGCCGATCGCCGCGCGCCACGCCTGACCGCGCGCGACGAGTTCGGGCGGCGCGGTCATGTCGAATTTCAGATTGCCGAGCACCGCCACATTGCGCGCGCCGAGCGCGGTGAGGCGTTCGGCGTCGGACGGCGTCTGCGCGAGCACGCGCGAAAAACCGCCGAACACTTCGCGCACGGCGCGCCCGAACTTCGCCGCGCGCCGGTACGAACGCTCGGACATGCGCGCATTCGTCAGCACGAGCGGCACATCGGCGCGCTTGCATTCGTCGATGAGCGTCGGCCAGACTTCCGTCTCCATCACGATGCCGAGCGACGGCCGCCACGCGCGCAGAAAGCGCCTGACGAGAACCGGCAGATCGTAGGGAAGATAGCTGCGCAGCACGCGATCGCCGAACAGTTCGACGCCCGTCGCGCGGCCGCTCGGCGTCATGTGCGTGAGCAGCACGCGCGCCTCGGGATGCGCCTTCAGCAAGGCGTCGATCAGCGGCTGCGCCGCGCGCGTCTCGCCGACCGATACCGCGTGCACCCAGATGAGCGGCGCGAGATCGTCGGCGCGGCGCGGTGCGACCCGCCCGAAGCGCTCGCCGATATGCTCGCGATAACCGCGCTCCTTGCGCGAGCGGATATAGAGCCGCAACACCGCGAGCGGCGCGACGATCCACCAGAGCGCCCGGTAGACGCGTCTGAGCACCGTCGCCGATGCGCCCGGAGAAGCCGCGCCGCTCAAACGAGCGCCCGGCCCTTCAGGCGCTCGAGGATGCCGAGCGGCGCGCACTCGGGACGCGCCATCGCCTTGACGGGCAAGAAGAAGGTCTGCTCCATCATGAACTGGCCGGACATCACCGCGTGCGACGTGTGATCGGAGAAGCAGACCCACACCGAGCCGGGCGGAAACGGCATCGTTTCCTGCGGCGAGCTTTTCTGATAGTCGAGATCGGCCTTCATCGCGTCATGCAGATTCAGCATCAGATGGTCGTACTCGCTGCGCGGCGATTTCGTGACATGCAGCAGATTCATGAGCCACGCGGAGCCGGGCATCTGCGCCTTGATACCGGGCAGAAAGCGCTGCGCCATGTCCTCGAACGGTTCGCCCACGCGCCATACGCGCGGCGCGCCTTTCGGGTTGATGTTCGTGAACACGCGCAGGATGCGCTCGCCGTAGTTCGGCCGCGACGGGAAGGCATCGACGTGCAGGCGGCTGTCGTCCTTGCGCCAGGAGGTCTCGCGCGTTTCGACCTGATGCAGCCGGAGGCTCGTGGGCGCGACCCGCAGTGTGCCGTCGTACTCGGGAAAGAGCCCGTCGACGAGCGAGCGCGCATGATCCTGATAACGCTTGATAAGCGAGCGCACCGCCGATTGCATCACGTCGTCGCCGAGCACGCCGGCAAGCGCGCCGCCGTTCGGCGCGAGGCTGATGTTCTTGCGCTTCGGGTCCGCGATCTGCGGATCGAGCAGCGCGCGTTCGCCGCCTTCGATCGGAAACCGCAAATTGGGGAAATACAGCACCTTGCCGTTTTCGACGCCGGCAAGGAGCGTCTCGCGCGGCACGGACAAATTCTTGCCCTGCCAATCGCCAGACGCGACTTCGATGATTTGAGATTCCGTCATTGTGTCTACGACCTTGAGTTGTCCGCGCACGGCGCCGCGCACGATGGACACGCTACAGCAGGCCGAAGCCCGCGAGCGCGGTCTTGACTTCGGAGAGCGTCGGATGCCGGCTCGCGTCGCCGAGATTGACCACTTGCGGCGACCAGTAGCCGCCGGTGCGCCATGCGGTCGAGAAATTGTACAACTCGACGGTCGGACGCTTCAGCGCCGCGGCAATATGCACCAAGCCCGTATCCACGCCGACGGTCGCAGCAGCCCCGTCGATCAGTCCGACGACCGCGGGCAGCGACATCTTCGGCGGCACGATCGCAGCCGCGCCGAACTCCTTCGCGAGCTTTTCGCTCGTTTCGCGTTCGGCGTCGCTGCCCCACGGCAGCACGATCGACGCGCCGCGCGTCACGAGCGCCTGCCCGAGTTCGATCCACAGGGCCTGCGGCCATTGCTTGTCGGCGCGCGAGGTGGCGTGTACGAACACGACATACGGCACCGGCAGGTTCAGCCCGAGTTCGGAGACCGCGAGCGTCGCGCGGCGTGTGTCGAGGCCGAAGTCGATGTCGTCGGTCATCTGCGGCTTCGGCAGATCGAGCGCCGCCGCCACCAGTTGCCGCGTGCGCTCGACCACGTGCGTGCGCGGCTCGATCGGCACGCGCCGGTCGTAGAAGAAGCGCACCGGCCATTCGTAGCCTGCGCCGTCGGTCCGGTTGCCGAGGCCGACGAGCGGCCCGCGCGCCCAGCTCGCGACCCACGCGGTCTTGATGAGCCCCTGGCAGTCGATCACGAGATCGTATTTCTCGGCGGCGAGTTCGCGCTTGAACTTGCCGATCTCGCGCCAGTTCGCGGGCGATGCGAACGCGCGGCGCCAGCGCCTGAGCGAGAACGGGATCGCGCGGCGCACGCCGTGAACCAGTTCGACGAGACTCGCGAAGCTTTCCTCGACGAGCCAGTCGATCTGCGCATCGGGATAGCGGCGGCGGATGTCGGCGATGGCCGGCATGTTGTGGACGACGTCGCCGAGCGACGACACGCGGACGATCAGGATCTTTTGCACGCTGAAATGGGGAGGCGCGGACTGCGCGGCGGAAGTGAGCGGGGAAACGGGGATTTTAGCGCGGCGTACGCTTCACATAAGCAAAAAACGGCACGGTGGCAAAACCGTGCCGCTTTATCATCCACCGCCGAAGCCGTTCAGAACGGCAACTTCGCGTCCGGCTTCTCCGCCAGAATCACGCGGCGAAAATCTTCCTGAATCCGCTTGAGCGCCGCGTCGCTATCCGCCTCGAAGCGCATCACCACCACCGGCGTCGTATTCGACGAACGCGCGAGTCCGAAACCATCGGGGTATTCCACGCGCAAACCGTCGATCGTCAGCACATCGTCCGCGCCGGTGAACTTCGCGTTCTGTTGCATCTTCGCAATCAGCGCGAAGTTTTCGCCTTCTTCAAGCTTCAACTGCAACTCAGGCGTCGACAGCGAATTCGGCAGATCGTTGAGCAGCTTGCTCGGGTCCGCCACGCGCGAGAGGATTTCCAGCATGCGCGCGCCGGTGTACAGGCCGTCGTCGAAGCCATACCAGCGGTCCTTGAAGAACACGTGGCCGCTCATCTCGCCCGCGAGCGGCGCGCCCGTCTCGCGCAGCTTCGCCTTCACGAGCGAATGGCCGGTCTTCCACATCACCGGCTCGCCGCCCTGCTCGCGCACCCACTTCGCCAGATTGCGCGTGCACTTCACGTCGTAAATGATCTGGCCGCCCTTGTTGCGCGACAGCACTTCCTGCGCGAACAGCATCAACTGGCGATCCGGATAGATGACCTGCCCGTCCTTGGTCACGACGCCGAGACGGTCGCCGTCGCCATCGAATGCGAAGCCGACTTCGGCATCCGTTTCCTTGAGCGCCTTGATCACGTCCTGCAGGTTTTCCGGATGCGCCGGGTCCGGGTGATGGTTCGGGAAGGTGCCGTCGATCTCCGTGAACAGTTCGACCAGCTCGCAGCCGAGCGCCTTGAACAGCTTCGGCGCGAGCCCGCCCGCGACGCCATTACCCGTATCGACGACGATCTTCATCGGACGCACCGGCTTCACGTCCGACACGATGCGGTCGAGATACATCTGCGACACGTCGAACTCGGTGTACGAGCCCTCGCCCGCCGTGAAGTCGCTGTCGACGATGCGCTTGTACAAGCCCTGAATCTGATCGCCGTAAATGGCCGCGCCGCGCAGCACCATCTTGAAGCCATTGTAGTCGGGCGGATTGTGGCTGCCGGTCACGACGATGCACGAATCCACGCGCCGCTCGCCCGCAGGCAACGGCAGCGGCACGTTCGCCGCGAAATAGCCGACCGGAGTGGGCACCATGCCGACATCGACGACATCGACGCCTGCCGCGCGCAGGCCATCCGCGAGCGCGCCGACGAGTTCCGGGCCCGACAGACGGCCGTCGCGCGCGACCACGACCGAGTCGCCGCCCTGCTTTTTAATCTCGCTGCCGAAGGCCTGGCCGATGCTCTTCGCAACGTCCGTGTCGACCGTCTTGCCGACGATGCCGCGAATGTCGTAGGCCTTGAAGATGGATTGGGATACTTGGCTCATGAGATGGCTACCTCTTCTCTATTAATTGATGGATTCTCGGCGATGCAGCCATGAGGGCGTGCAGGTCGTGACGGTTGGCGCACCGCTGCAGCGGGAAACGCGCGAACGACTGCCAGATGACGTATCGAATTCTGCCTATGCGTCTGATAAATCAACACGAAAGATACATTTGGAAGCAATGGATGCAGAACCGGAGCCGCGGGCGGCGAGTGTGCTTCGGGATCGCACTTATAATCGCTGTCTTTCAGCGCTCTCAGGATTGCCGCGCGCCGGAACAAACCCAGTTCAAGCCTGCGCGTTCATTCTAATCCAATGCTCAAACGCTCTTTCGCCTCGATGCCTTCGAATGAGGCGCGTCCGCGCGCAAACACACAAAAGTTGACGGATAACGCGCACCTTTCAGGTCATCAGCCTGCGGTAGCACGCCGCATGCCCGTTTTCACGGCGGGACTCGCCGCATGAAGGCGCTGATGCGCTCCGGCAATCCGGACGTCGCCCGCGCGCTCACCAATATCGTGTGGCTCGGGCTCGAACGGCTTACGCAGATCGCCGTCGCCATCGTCATTTCGGGTCTGCTCGCGCGCTATCTCGGCCCCGACGATTTCGGCAAATGGCAATACGCGAACACGCTTTTGCTCGTGATCGCGCCGATCACCTGGGTGTGCGGCGCGGAGATTCTCGTGCCGACGATCGTCAACCGCCCGCCCGCCGAAACCGGCGCGGTGCTCGGTAGCGCGTTCGTGCTGCGCATGGGCGTTTCGGTCGTCGCGCTCGCGCTCACCTGGACGTGGATCGCGGCGGGCGGCACCGATCCGATGGTCGGGCTGATGCTCGCCGGTCTCGCCGTCACGCTGCTGTTTCGCGAGCCGTTCATCGGCGTGGTGAATTCGTGGCTGCAGAGTCTCACGTACAGCAAACCGCAGCTCATCGCGAGCATGACGGCCGCCATCGTCAAGGCGGCGCTCGTGTTCGCGCTGGTGCGCGCAGCCGCCCCGGCGCCGAGCTTCGGCTGGCTCTGGGCGCTCGAAGCCGCGGCGATCAGCGCCGCGCTCGTCGCGTACTACATGCGTCGTCACGGCGGCAAGCTCGGCTGGCGTGTCGATCGCGCGCTGTTCCGGCATTTCGCGAGCGCGGGCACGGTGTTCTGGCTCGGGCTCATCTGCATGTATCTGTTCCTGAAGCTCGACCGGCTGATGCTCGCGCATCGCGTGTCGTTCGCGGAACTCGGGCTGTACTCCGCCGCGCAGCAGTTGAACGAGAACTGGATCGCGCTCGCGCTGATGCTCTCGCAGACCATCGCGCCGGCGTTCGTCTATCGCGTGCAGGAAACCGCGCGCCTCAGACGCAACCTCGTGCGCCTGTTCGCGATGACCGCCGCGCTGATGATCGCGGGCGCCGCTGTCCTCGACGCGCTCGCGGGCTTCATCATCGCGCGCGTGTTCGGACCGAACTACGCCGGCGCCGCCGATATCCTCCGCTGGGCCGTGTGGCTTTCCGTGCCGGCGGGCATCGAGGCGATCGGCAATCTCGTCGTGCTGAAATATCAGGCGAAGTACGTGCTGTTGTCGAAATGGCTGCTCGCGCTCGCGGTCGCGTTCGCGGTGAACTGGTTCGCGATTGCCCGCTTCGAAGGCTACGGCGCGCTGCTCGGCCTCGCGGCGGGCTATGTCGCGGCGGCGTCGGTGAACTTTTACTACATTCGCTTCCGGCTGCGCGCATGAACGATCTCTCCGATGTGACCGTCCTGATGCCCGCGTTCAACAGCCAGGCCGAGGTCGAACGCACGCTCGCGTCGTTCGGCGAAACGTCGACGGTCGATGTGCTGATCGTCGACGATGGCAGCACGCCGCCGATCGCAGCGCCGGTCATCGAGGGCATGCGGATCGATATTCTGCGGATGCCGCGAAATGGCGGCATCGAGCGCGCGCTCGAAGCGGGCGTCGCGGCGCTCGCGGCGCGCGGCGTACGCTATGCGGCGCGCATCGACGCGGGCGATCTCGCCACGCCCGGCCGTCTCGCGAAGCAGCGCGCGTATCTGGACGCGCATCCGCGAGTCGCGGTGCTGGGCATGTGGACGCACGTCGTGTCGACCAGCGGCGCGCCGCTCTTCGACCTCACGCCGCCGGCCGAGCCCGCCGCGATCCGCCGCATGATGCTCGCACGCACGTGCTTCACGCATCCGTCGCTGATGCTGCGTGTCGATGCCGTGATCGACGCGGGAAACTATCGCGCGCAGTACCGCGCCGCCGAGGATCTCGATCTGATCCTGCGGCTGCTCCAGCGCCACGACGGCGCGAATCTGCCGGAGTTCGGCCTCTTCTACGAACTGAACGAAAGCGGCATCAGCGCGACGAAGCGGCGCGCGCAGGTAATCTCCACGCTGCGGCTTCAGTTGCGCCACTTGCGCGTGTCGAATCCGCTCGACTGGATCGGCGTGACGAAAAGCATCGCGCATCTGGTGTTGCCGTATCGCGCGCTGCGCGGCCTGAAGGCGCGCTTTCTGAAAAGCACCTCTTCCGCGTGAAATTACCAATGTTTGAGCGCTCTTCCGGATGACGAAAGAAAAGTCGAAGCTTCGCATCGCCCTCGTGTGCAACACGGCGTGGGCGATCTACACCTACCGGCGCGGCGTGCTGCGCATGCTGGCCGCGCGCGGCGCGCAAGTGACGATCATCGCGCCGCGCGACCGCACCTTCGAGCCGCTCACGGAAATGGGCTGCCGCTGCGTCGAACTGCCGGTGGCGTCGAAGGGAACGGACCCGCGTCAGGATCTGAAGACGCTCGCCGCGCTGTATCGCGAATATCGCGCGACGCGTCCGCATATCGTGTTCCACTACACGATCAAGCCGAACATCTACGGATCGCTGGCCGCGATGCTCGCGCGCGTGCCGTCGATCGCCGTCACGACGGGTCTCGGCTACGTGTTCATCCAGAAGAGCCGCACGGCGCAGGTCGCCAAGCGGCTGTACCGTTTTGCGTTCCGCTTTCCGCGCGAAGTGTGGTTTCTGAATCGCGACGATCACGACGCGTTCCTGCACGAGAATCTGCTCGCGCATCCGGATCGCGCGCGGCGTCTGCATGGCGAAGGCGTCGATCTCGATGAATTCGCGTTTCAGCCGCTGCCCGCGCGCGAGGATTTCGTGTTCATCCTGATCGGCCGGCTGCTGTGGGATAAAGGCGTCGCGGAATATGTCGAAGCCGCGCGCCGCATTCGCGCGAAATTTCCGCACGCGCGTTTTCAGTTGCTGGGGCCGGTCGGCGTCGACAATCCGAGCGCGATCAGCCGCACGGACGTGCAGAAGTGGGAGGCGGAGAATATCGTCGAATATCTGGGCGAAGCGAACGATGTGCGCCCGCTCGTGGCCGAAGCCGATTGCGTCGTGCTGCCTTCGTATCGCGAAGGCGTGCCGCGCACGCTGATGGAAGCGTCGGCGATGGGCCGACCGATCGTCGCCACCGATGTGCCCGGCTGCCGCGAGGTCGTCGAGCACGGCGTGAACGGCCTGCTTTGCGAGGTGAAGAGCGCCGACAGCCTGACGCAGGCGCTCGAACGCATGCTGACGCTCTCCCACGATGAACGCGAAGCGATGGCGCAGCGCGGGCGCGCCAAAGTCACCCACGAGTTCGACGAAAAAAATGTCGTCGAGCGCTACAAGGGCACAATACATGCCATTACCGGCATTTCACTCTGATTCGAGTCTTTTGGAGAACGCATGATGAATGGCAATCAGTCGCCGAACACAGGTACGAAGGGCACGATTCTCGTCACGGGCGGCGCGGGCTTCATCGGTTCGCATACGTGTGTCGAACTGCTCGGCGCGGGTTACGGCGTCGTGGTCATCGACAATCTCGTCAACAGCCGCGCTGAAGCGCTGAAGCGCGTCGAGCGCATCGCGGGAAAAAGCGTCGCGTTCTACGAAGCCGATGCGCGCGACGAAGCCGCGCTCGACCGCATCTTCGACGCGCACGAGATCACCGGCGCGATTCACTTCGCCGCGCTGAAGGCCGTGGGCGAATCGGTCGCGAAGCCGGTCGAGTACTACAGCAACAATATCGGCAGCCTGCTCGCCGTGCTCAACGTGATGAAAGCGCGCAACGTGCGCAACTTCGTGTTCAGCTCGTCCGCGACGGTCTACGGCGTGCCGCAAAGCGTGCCGATCGACGAATCGTTTCCGCTTTCGGCGATCAACCCTTACGGCCAGTCGAAGCTCATCGCCGAGCAGATTCTGCGCGACCTCGAAGTCGCCGATCCGTCGTGGCGCATCGCGACGCTGCGCTATTTCAATCCGGTCGGCGCGCATGAGAGCGGTCTGATCGGCGAGGATCCGGCGGGCATTCCGAACAACCTGATGCCGTATGTCGCGCAGGTGGCGGTCGGCAAGCTGGAACGCCTGCGCGTGTTCGGCAGCGACTACGATACGCACGACGGCACCGGCGTGCGCGATTACATTCATGTGGTGGATCTGGCGCGCGGGCATATCGCGGCCATCGATGCGCTGAAGACGCTCGACCGCAGCTTCGTCGTGAATCTCGGCACGGGCCAGGGCTATAGCGTGCTCGATGTCGTGAAGGCGTTCGAGGCGGCGTCGGGCAAGCAGGTGCCGTATGAGCTGGTGCCGCGCCGTCCGGGCGACATCGCCGCCTGTTACGCCGATCCGGCCGCCGCCGCGAAGCTGATCGGCTGGCGCGCGGAGCACGGCATCGAACGCATGTGCGCGGATCACTGGCGCTGGCAGTCGCAAAATCCGCAAGGGTTCGCGTAAAGTCTCGCTGCGGCCTGCGTCGCCGTGTTCGACGATGCGGGCCTGCTTCCCCCAACCGGTTCTATTTCATGCTTAGTTTCGCGCTTGCTTTTCTGGTCTCGCTGCTCGTGACCTTGTTGATCGTGCGCTTCGCACACCTGCAGGAGGGCGTGCTCGGCGACACCGATCTCGCCGGCGTGCAGAAGTTTCACGCGCGGCCGGTGCCGCGCATCGGCGGCGTCGGCATCCTGTGCGGGCTGACGGCATCGGCCGTGCAATTGCGATGGGGCTATCCGGCCGTGTCGGGCGGGATTCTCGGCATCGTCGCGTGCGGGCTGCCGGCGTTTCTCTCCGGGCTCATCGAAGACCTGACCAAGCGCGTCTCGCCGCTCGCCCGCCTCATCTGCACGATGGCCGCGGCGGGCCTCGCCTACGCGTTCCTGAATATCGCGGTCACGCGCATCAGCGTGCCGCCGCTCGATTTCCTGCTGTCCTACGCGATCATTTCGTGCGCGGTGACGGTTCTCGCGGTCGCGGCGCTCGCGAACGCGGTGAATATCATCGACGGCTTCAACGGCCTCGCGTCGATGGTCGGCTTCATGATGTTCGCCTCGCTCGCCTACGTGGCGTTCCAGGTACACGATCCGGTCGTGCTGTCCGGCTCGCTCATCATGATGGGCGCGGTGATGGGCTTCTTCATCTGGAACTTCCCCGCCGGCCTGATCTTTCTCGGCGACGGCGGCGCGTACTTCGTCGGCTTCATGCTGGGCGAACTCTCGATCATGCTCGTGATGCGCAACCGCGATGTTTCCGCGTGGTATCCGGTGCTGCTCTTCATGTATCCGATCTTCGAGACGTGTTTCTCGATCTACCGGAAGAAGTTCATTCGCGGCATCTCGCCGGGCATTCCGGACGGCGTGCATCTGCACATGCTCGTCTACAAGCGGCTGATGCGCTGGGCCGTGGGCGCGAAGAACGCGCACGAACTCACGCGGCGCAATTCGCTCACGTCGCCGTATCTGTGGCTGCTGTGCCTGATCGCGGTGATTCCCGCGACGCTTTTCTGGCGGCACACGGTGCATCTGTTCTGCTTCGTCGTCGTGTTCGCGGCGACGTATGTGTGGCTCTACATGAGCATCGTGCGCTTCAAGGCGCCGCGCTGGCTGGTGTTCCGCCGGCCGCATACCGCGAAGAAATGAACGTTTTTTTCCGCGATGAGAACGCCGCCCCGCTCCGGGCGGCGTTTTCGTTTGCGGCCTCGCTTACTTCAGATGCTTGCTGAAGAAGTCTGCCGTGCGGCCGTTGGCGAGCTGCGCGGCTGCCGCATCGTAATGCGCGCCCTGGTTGCGCGCGAACGCGTGATGACAGCCGGGATACGTGAACGCCTCGACGTTCGCATGCCCTTTCGCCGCCGCGAGCACGCGATTGCGCGCGTCGGCGGGAATGAACTCGTCTTCTTCGGCGAGATGCAGCATGAGCGGCACCTTGATCTTCGGCAGTTCGGCGAGATATTGGTCCGTGCCGCCGCCGTAGTAGGAAACCGAAACATCGACGTCGGTGCGCGCGGCGCTCAGGAACGACAACAGGCCGCCGAGACAGAACCCGACCGAACCGATCTTGCCCTGCACCTGCGAAAGCCCGCGCGCGAAGCCGATGGTCGCCGCGATGTCCTCGACGCCCGTGTTGACGTCGAACGCGTTGTAGTATTTCAGCGCCTGCTGCCATTCGGCTTCGGTGCGGTCGGTGAGCTCGACGTTCGGTTCGAGCCGCCAGAACAGGTCGGGACATAGCGCGACGTAGCCTTGACGCGCGTATTCGTCACAGGTTTCGCGCATGTCGGCGTTGATGCCGAAGATTTCCTGAATCACGACCACGGCGGGCGCGGGCGTTTGCGCGGGGTACGCAACGTAGGCGTCGAAATTGCCGTCTGGGGTGGAGATGCTGAGCATGTCGGACATGGGAGTCTCCTGGGTGAGGGTGAGGTTGCCTGATGTCATGCGGTGGGTCGGGATCGGCCCACGTACTGCTTGAGCAGGTCGGCCAGCTCCTTGACCAGAGTCTGCCAGATTGTAAGACTGTCTTTGTCGTCTTCCTTGCCATCGCCTTCACGAAACACCAGTCGGACGGTCGGAAGCAGGGACACCGCAACCAGCGAAGCAATAACAACGATCGGCGCAATAAACAACAACGCCTGAGAGTGGTCGATCTGCACTGATCCGCCGAAAATCCGCAGGCCGAACGAGCGAATCCACAAAGCAAGAATGGCGACGAGCGTGATGATCAAACCAGCGACCCCAAAGAATGCAATGTGCCTGAATTTTCGATATTGCCGACGGTCCGCGATGTATTCTTCTACCAGAGACAAACGCCTGATCGACAACTCCTTGCTCGAAAAATCGGTCTGACCGACAGGCGTTTCACCGCGTCGGCGTTGGTCATTTCGTGATCCAGCAGTCATGGCGCCCATCCCAGTTTCTTAAGCTTGAATTCCAGTGCGAGGTCGCTGACCTTGAACATCTCGGTCAACGTCCGGAAGCTGCTGATGTTTCTCTTGCCGAGCAGAATTTCGACGGCACAACTGGGAATCAGCAATTCGAGTGCAAAAAGGTTGGCTTGCCTTTCGACCGTATCGAGTTGCACCTTCGAAAATTCATTCTCTGTGTCGATGAACCAGTTGCCATGTTCGAGCGCGTAGTGCCCCAACTCATGAGCGATAGTGAAGCGCTGACGCACGTCCGGTTCATTCGGGTTCGTATAGATATGCGGCCTTCCATCCACGAATTCGAAGCGTCCGAAAGCCTCACCCAGCCCGGGATCGTGCTCGACCGTCACGTCTGCGGCGCGCGCGATGACGGCCGGATCGACCGGTAGAAACCCATCCCAATACTCCGAAAGCATGTACCGCGCAGCCATAGTCGGCATGATGATTGTCCTCCATCAGCAAGTCATTGCTCGCAGCAGACGTTTCGTTATCCTGTGCGATCTTGCGATGAAGCATATCATCGGCCTTTGGTCGTCTCCATGCACCTAGTCCGAATGGCTAGTCGTGAGCAAAAGTGGCGCGCGCGCCGAAGCACGCGTGCAGGCGCGGCGATGATCGCGAGTCCCCGGATGAAATCGACTTCGATCGACCGATCGGGTCCTTGCATGCGTGTCGCGCCGAACAGGCCCGTGCCGTTCCCCTTCTGCGAGGGTCGCTCGTTCTCGTATGGCTCGCGCGGCCGAAGCCGCGCGTCCTCGTGGGCCTGCTTGTCCCGCAGATGCGGGTGACCTCGTACCGGCACGCGCACGCACATCGCGCTTATTGAGTGGTCCGACGCCGGACCGAACCGCTTCCGGCGATTCAATCTTCGGTCGGGAAAACCGGGACGGTCCGCCAGAATCCCGTGCTTTGCGGACACACGCCCGACACGCGCGCCTCCACCGCAAGAAACGTGCTGCGGCACACATGCGCATCCGTCCTTTCGCGCCGAAGCCTAGTCGCGAGACGCCGCCGCCACGGCGCACGCGAAGGGCCGCTGATATATTCGATCGCAAAAATACGGGGTTTTCCGGGGACGTCATGCGCAACAAGTTCGCCGTCGTCTGGATCTGGCTTTGTCTGCTTCCGCTCGCCTTCGTCTTCCGTGGCGCGGGGCCGTACAGCAAGGTCGTCGAGATACTGCTCACCGTGGCTTCGATGGCCGCGGCCTGCGCGATCCTGCTGATCGCGCCACGCTTCGCGCGACGCTCGCGCATGCGCACGCTCGTCACCGCGCTCCTGTTGCTGACGCTCGTCGGCAGCGTCGCCACGCAATGGCTGCAAGGCAACGATCCGGGCAACTATCTGCGCGTGATCCTGCCGTTCCTGCTGATGCTGCTCGGGTTTTTCGTGGGCTGCCGTCCGTGGGACCCGCAGCGTCTCGAACAGATGGAACGCGCGATGGTCTGGTCGATCATCGCATCGCTCGTGTTCGGCTACGGCGTCGGCATCGCGGCGGACGGCGGGATCGGGAATGTCGGCGCGATCGGCGTCCCGGTCACGTTCCTCTGCCTGCAAGGGCTCTTGCTGCATGAGTTCGTCTTCGCGAAGCGCATCACGATATTCGCCGTGCTGCTGTTTCTCGCGACCATCGCCATCGAACTCGTCAGCATGACGCGCAGCGTGCTCGTCGGCACCGTGCTGCTGCTCGCTTATGCGACGTGGCTCGCCGCGCCGTCGATCAGACCGTTCTTCACCCGCGGCCTGCGCGCGGTCATGATCCTGACTTTGCTCGGCGCGACGGCGGCGGCCTCGGCGGCGTTGTTCCCGGCCGTCGCCGAGCAATGGGCGCAGCACGTGCCATTCGCGCAAGATGCACGAATCGTCCGCGATCCGGCCACCATCACGCGTCTTGCGGAGATGAAGGATCAGTACGAGCAGACGATGTCATCGGCGCTCTCGATGACCGTGGGCATGGGCTACGGCCACGACTACGCGATCCGCAAATGGACGGCCGGCCACGACTTCTGGGTCTATCAGTTCTTCGCGGGCGGTCTGTTGTTCGGTCTCGCGCTGCCGATCGCGATCCTGTGGGCGCTCTGGCGCGGCTCGATGGCGTATCGTGCGTGGCGGCATCGCACACCCGATGCGCCCGGTCTGCCCGTGCTCGGTCGCGCGCTCTTCGTGCTCGCGGCGCTGCCGGCGACATCAATCGGCGGCAATCCGCTGGGCGACCGTTTCTCGGGGCTCGTGTTCGGCGTCGCGCTTGGGCTGGTCGTCGCGTCGTATGCGCGCATCTCGCACGCGATGCACGTGCGCGCCGCCGAAGCGGCCGGACGGCCCGCGCAGCACGCGACGCCCTTCTATGGCGTGCCGCAGGACGCGTCGCTACCCGCGCAATCGATAGTGCCCCTGCGTCACTGAGCGGGCATATGCGCCCGCAGATACGGCGCGAAACCGTTCTGCACAGCGATGATCTTCGTCGCGCAGTCGTCGAAGTCGGAGCCTCGCGCGCGTTCATCGCCAAACATGCCCTTGCATTGCGCGAAGAGCGAGATGGTCGCGCCATTGCCGCTGGCGATGCGCGTCGCCGAAAACACCGGCTTGCCGGAACCCGAAGGCACGTCCGTTTCGATGGCGGCATCGTCGGCGCGCGTCAGTCGCTCCTTCGAATTCTGCTCGACGTAGGTCTTCGTGAGCTTCCACGCCGCGTCGCACTGCGCGGCGTCGCGGCATGCGATGGTCGCATTGCGTTGCGCCGTATCGAGCGACTGCTGCGAGAGCAGGAACGTGCGTTCCTTCTGCTGTTCTTTCTCGGCGGACGAGCAGGCGGTGAGGACGATCGAAGCAACGGCGAGAGCGATGAGCTTTTTCACGGGCGGACAGCCAAAAAACCAGGTCGGACGGCGATTATAACGACGCCCGCTTTCGCCGCGCCGAAAGCGCCGCCGTGACGCGCGCCCGCCCGCGTGAAATGGCCGCTCGCGCATGGCTTTTGGCGTCGATCGGCGGCGGCGCGCAATATGCTGTTTTCATGCATGCGCGCCGACGCATCGAAAACACCCGGAGGAGATCATGAAGCACGCGCTACGCACGGCCCTGCTGTCGATGACGATGATCGCTCTCGCGCCTACGGCCGCGCACGCGGGCGATGTCGCCGACGCATCCTCGACGGACAAGCTGCTCGCGCAACAGAACGGTTATGTGGGAAATCCTGCGGGAGGCGCGCGGCTTCGCCCAAGTGGGCGCAACGCGGACGCCAAGTCGATGATGATGCCCAGGAGCGCGGCCGCGACGCTCTATCCGGTGCCGCCGGGTCTGAAAGCTCCCGCGGCGAACAACCCGGCACGCGCACGCGATATCTACAAGTCGCCGTATTGAGCATCCGGGCCGGCGCGCCCGGATGCCGGAGCTTTCATTCCGCGATGCTTTCGTAGCCGTAATATCCGGCGTAGGTGCTGCCCATCAGCACCTTCGACTGCGGCACATCGGTGAGCAGCACGCCTTTCATGTGCACGCCGCCGTTATGCAGGCGCTTCATCGTTTCGCCGATCTCCTGCACCTGATTCTTGCCGTGCCGAACGACCAGCAGGCTCGTGCCCGCGTGTCTGCCGATCACCGTCGCGTCGGTCACGGCGAGCACCGGCGGCGTATCGATGACGACGAGGTCGTAGTACTGCTTCAGCTCGGCGAGGATTTCACCCAGCCGGTCGCTCGCCAGCAGCTCCGAAGGATGCGAGGGCAGCGAACCCTTGGTGATGAGATCGACGCCCGGCAGCACGTCGTGCAGGATCGTGCTCCTTACGTCGGCGCCCATCAGCACGTCCGAGAGGCCCGGCGAATGGCGCACGCCGAAGTGCGAGTGGATATCGCCACGGCGCATGTCGCCGTCGATCAGCAGCACGCGCTTGCGCGTCGACGCAACCAGCGTCGCGAGGTTCGCCGAGAGGAACGACTTGCCCGCTTCCGGACGCGAGCCCGTCATCATCACGACGTTGTTGCGCGCTTCGCCGAGTTGCAGTTGCAGCGACGTGCGCAGGCTGCGGATGCCTTCGACCGCCGCATCCTCCGGCGCCTGCGCGGCGAGCACGTGCAGCCCTTCGCGCCGCATGCCGACCTGGCGTTGCAGGCGAAGCTGCTGCGTGCTGCGCGGCACGATCGCGAAAACACGCGTGCCCAGTTGCCGTTCAATGTCTTCCGGACGCTCGACGCCGCCATAGAGCGCCTTGCGGATGAACGCGACGATGACGCCGAGCACGAGGCCGATGCCCGCCGAGATCAGGATCACGAGGATGCGCTTCGGGCGCACGGGGTCATCGGCGGCCTGCGCGAGATCGACGATGCGCACGTTGCCGACCTGTCCCGCCTTCACGATGCGCAGTTGCTGCGCGCTGGCGAGGAGGTTCGTGTACAGCTCGGTGTTCACGCGCACGTCGCGCATATAGCGCAGCGCGGTCTGCTCGGTATCGGGCAGCGTCGACACGTTCTTGCCGAGGCGCGTCTGCGCAGCGGTGAGCGCGGCGATCTGCGCATCGAGCGCCTGCACCGACGGATGATTCGCCGTGAAGCGCAGCGACAGTTCCGCGCGCTGTTGCTGCAGGTCCGTGAGCTTGGTCCGGTTATCGACGATCTGCTGCAACAGGAGACGGCTTTCCTCGGTGAGATCCACCGTGCCCTGCTTGTTGCGGAATGTGTTATAGCGCTGCTCGGATTCGTCGAGCTGTTTTTTCACGAGCGGCAATTGCTGATCGAGGAACGCGAGCGTGTGCTCCGATTCGGCGGAACGCTTCGACGCGTCCTGCTGCACGTAGCGGTTCACGATGCTGTTGACGATCTGCGCGATTTCCTTCGCATTACTACCTTCCAGCGATACGCCGATGATGCCGGATTGCAGCGCGGTTTCCGCCACGGCGAGACGCTGCTGAAGACGGTCGATGGTCGTGAGCGTCGAGAAACGCTGCAACTCGAACTGCACGCCCGGATGACCGACGAGCCGGTCGACCTTGAGCGTCACCGGTCCGTGCGGCGTCATTCCCGACACTTGCTCGCCGACGCGGCCCGACAGGATCGCGACGCCTTCGGGATCGTTCACCACATAAGCGCCGTGTTCGCCCGCGACGAGCGTGAATTTTTTCTCGTAGAGATCCTTCGGCGTATCGAAGAGCGGCACGTCGATCTGCTCGCCGCCCCACGCGAAGCGCGACAGATAACCCGGCGGTAGCGGAATGCCGAACTTCGAAAGCACGTTGCCGATCAACGCGCCCACGACCGGAAAGCCGCGCGGCGCCGCGCCGATGTCGAGATGCAGGCGCCGCACCGTGTCGTCGATGACCATACGAGAGCGCAGCAGCTCGATCTGCGCGGCGGTCGCGGACTTCGCATCGGCCATCTGCGGGAGCGGCTGAACCGTGTTCGCGTTGGCGTTGAGGTTGACGTTGGTGTTGTTGTTCTTGTTGCCGTCGTCCACCTGGATCAGCGCGTCCGCCTTGTAGACCGGCGTCGCGGTGTAGGCGTAAGCGGTGCCGAGCGCGATCACGGCGAGCATCACGACCGTGACGAGCTTCCAGTTGCGCATCACCGCCGCCAGATAGTCGGACAGCCGCAACTCGTCGCCCGTCGATACGTCCGCGTATCGTGAATCAAAGTTCATCGCCATGATCTCGCTCGCTTGCTTTTTTTAAGTCGAACAATGATTTCCCGGCGCGCCCCCGCGCGCGCCGGTCAGACGCTTACTTCGTCAGCACGGCCGCCGTCAGACCCGCGTTGATCGCCGGCAGGAGCAGGTTCAACACGCGCGAGAAGCGCACCAGGCCGTTGTTGTCCACGTAGACGACGTCATGCGGCTGCAGCTCGAAGTTGTTCGCGAGCAGCATCGACACCGGCGAATGCGCGTCGAGGTGATACACCTCGGGCTGGTCCGTCGCGCCGTTGCGAATCACGTACACCTCGCGCGGGTCCGACGTTTCCGCATTGAAGCTGCCCGCCTGCGAGACCGCGTCCGAGAGCGAGAGCCGGCCGCTTCGCATCGGAATGACGGTTGCCGGGCGGGTCACTTCACCCATCACGTAGACGCCGTTTTCGTCGCGCGAATCGACGCGCAGCGCATCGCCCGGCTTGAGCATGATGTCCGACGGGCTGCGGCCCTTCGCGGTCATGCCGGCCATGTTGATCTTGTACGTGACGCCATCGCGGATCAGCGTGACGCGGCTCTGGTCCGCCGTCGGCGCGAAGCCGCCCGCACGGCCGACCGCCTCGGTGAGCGTCATCGGAATGTCGTTGATCTGCTGCGCGCCCGGCGTGCGCACGTCGCCGTCGATATACACCTGCGACGCACGGAACGAATTGACGCGCACCGTCACCTGCGGCTTCACGAAGACCTTCGACAGCTCCGCGTACAGGTCGCGCTGCACCTGCGTCTCGGTCTTGCCGACGACGTGCAGCGGCTTGCTCACGTACGGGAACTGGATGTTGCCCTCCGCATCGACGACGAAGCCAGGCGCGGCATCGGACGTGCGTGCCTGAGCGAGCGGCTGACCCAGCGCCGCAGCGAGCTCGGGGTGATCCCAGACCGTGATCTGCAGCACGTCGCCGATGCCGAGCTTGTACGGTCCCGGCTTGCCGTAGAGCGACGCGTTCGGATCGGTCGCGGCGGAAGGCTGCGCGGTGCGCATCTTCTTCACGAGAGCGGCATCGATCTGCATGATCGGAATGTTGGTCGTGCTCGCCGGATCGCCCTGGTCGTTCGACGTCTCGACGAGCGCGGCCGGCTTTTCCATGTGCATGCCCGGTGCGAGCCCGCAGCCGGTCAGGATCACGGAGATGGAAGCTGCCGCAGCCAGGCTCGTGAGGCGGAAGATACGCGACACGTTGGTATTGGCGGCCATGGAGGTGGTGCCTGGTTGTTGTTGGTTATGCATGATGGTCGTCCCCTGCTTCAGTAAGCGTTGGTGTGGCGTAGTCCCTTGAAGATCGTTGCGGCGATGATTCTCATATCGAGTCCGAACGACCAGTTACCCAGGTAGTACAAATCGTGAGCGACGCGTCCTTCCATCTTTTCGATCCGATCCGTTTCTCCACGAAAACCGTTGACCTGGGCCCAGCCGGTAATGCCTGGCTTGATCCGGTAACGATGGATATACCCCGATACGACCTTCTGATACAGGTCGTCATGTTCGAGCGCGTGTGGACGCGGGCCCACGACTGACATGTCGCCGCGCAGAACGTTGAAGAACTGCGGCAGCTCATCGAGGCTGGTGCGGCGCAGGAACGCTCCGACGCGGGTCACGCGCGGGTCGTCGCGCGTGGCCTGGCGGAGCACTCCGGCCTGTTCCGTGTGCATGCGCATCGAACGGAACTTGTAGATGGTGAAGACGCGGCCGTCCGCGCCCTTGCGGCGTTGCCTGAAGAACACGGGCCCGCGCGATGTCAGCTTGATCGCCAGCGCGATGCAGATCAGCAACGGCGCGACAGCGATGATCGCGCCGAGCGCGAACGCGCGGTCGAAGAGTTCCTTTTGCAACTGCGCCGACGGCGACATCGGCGAGGCGACCAGATTGATCGCGGGCTGGCCGAGCAGGTCCGTCACGCCGCTTTCGAAGAGCGCGAGGCTGCGCACGTCGGGAATGAAGCGCACGTTGACGAGATCGTCGCGGAACTCGTTCACGAAGCGCAGGATCGTGCGCTCCTCGGAAAGCGGCAGCGCGAGCCACACTTCGTGCACGTTCTGCGCGCGCACGAAGCTCACGAAGGCATCGAAATTGTCGTAGACCGGCACGCGCGTGTTGAGCCGTTTGCCGGGCGCGGCGTTGAAGGCCACGCTCGCGCGAAAGCCGGTGTCCTGCGAGCGCTCGATCTTGCGCAGTATCGAATCGCAATGCCTGCCGCAGCCGATCACGGCCACTTCCTGCAGGTTCATGCCGGCGTTGCGCATGCGCGCGAGGATCACATGCGTGATGAGACGCCCGGCGATCATGAGGCCGCCGGACATCGCGGTCCAGTAGGCGAACCAGAGCCGCGACACATAGTCGAGACGATGCAGGGAGAACATCAGCGCGAGCGCGCAGCCTTGCACGACGAGCCAGCCGAGCGACACCTGACAGGCGAGCTGGAGCTTGCTGCGGCCGCGCCACGACTGGTAGACGCCGAAGCCAGGAAAAAGGGCGAGCGAAAACGCCGCCGCGAATGCGACGAACGCCATCGAATAGGTGTGAGCCTCGATGTACTCGAACCTGATTTGCGACGCTACCGCCGCGCCGCCGACGATCATCAAGACGTCGAACAGGCGTGCGAGCAATCCCTGTAAATCGCGCATTTCCTCTCCCCGAACGCAATCAGCCCTTTACCGCCCCGCCTGTCTCCTCTTCGCGTGTGCCCGTCTTTTCTCGATGAAAGCCGTTGCAGACAAGTCTCTCCCGCCGCGCTTCAAACTTCAGTTGCATCGCCCATAGTTGTCGTCGAAACGCACGATGTCGTCTTCGCCGAGATAACTGCCGGACTGCACTTCGATGATTTCGAGCGGCACCTTGCCCGGGTTCTCCAGGCGATGCCGCACGCCGAGCGGAATGAACGTCGATTCGTTCTCGCTCAACAGGAACTGTTCTTCGCCGCGCGTGACGAGCGCCGTGCCGCACACGACGACCCAATGCTCCGCGCGATGGTGATGCATCTGCAGCGACAGCTTCGAACCCGGCGACACCACGATGCGCTTCACCTGGAAACGCTCGCCGTGCTCGATCGAATCGTAGAAACCCCACGGACGCCGCACCTTGCGATGCGCGTCGGCTTCGGGCGCATGCTGCTCGCGGATGCGCGCAACCAGCCCCTTGATGTCCTGCACGCGCGAACGGTCCGCGACCAGCACGGCGTCATCCGTCTCCACGACGATCACGTTGGTCGTGCCCACGCACGCGACGAGCCGCCCGCCCTCGGAGCGCGCATAGCTCGACGTCGCGCCTTCGAACACGACGCGCCCGCTCGCGACGTTGCCGGATTCGTCCTTGTCCATCGCGTCCCAGACGGCGTCCCACGAGCCGAGATCCGACCAGCCCGCGACGAGCGGCACGACCACGCCGTCGCACGGCTTGCTCGGCGTGCCGATGTGCTCCATCACGGCATAGTCGATCGAATCGGACGGCGCGCGGCCGAACTGCGCGGCCTGCGGACGGAAGAACTTGCCGTCGTCCTCGCCTTCGTTCGCCGCGGCCGTGCAGGCCGCGAGCATGTCGGCATTGAGCTGGCCGAGCGCCGCGAGCCACACGCTCGCGCGCACGACGAAGATGCCGCTGTTCCACCAGTACGTGCCGGCCGCGACGTATTGCGCGGCGAGTTCTGCAGCGGGCTTCTCGACGAAGCGGTCGATCGTGTGCGCACCGTCATCGAGCGCCGCGCCCAGGCGGATATAGCCGAAGCCGGTGTCGGGGCGCGTCGGCGGAATGCCGAGCGTGGCGATCACGCCGCGCTCCGCGTGCTCCGCCGCGATCGCGATCGCCTGATGCAACGCGGGAATATCGGCGATCGAGTGATCGGCGGGCATCGCGACCATGATCGCGTCCGCGCCGTTCTTCACCGCGGCGAGCGCCGCGAGCGTGAGCGCGGGCGCAGTGTCGCGGCGCGCCGGCTCGACGATGATGTGCGCGTCGACGCCGCTCTCGCGCATCTGCTCCTCGGTAGTGAAGCGATGCTCCTCGCCACACACGATGATCGGCTCGCCGTCGACCTTGAAGTCGCCCGCGAAGCCTTTCAGCCGCGAAACCGTAGCCTGCAACAACGAGTCATGCCCGATGACGCCGATCAACTGCTTCGGGAATTGTTCACGCGACATCGGCCACAGGCGGGTGCCCGAGCCGCCGGCGAGAATGACGGGGACGAGGCGTCGGCAAGGCCCGGCCATCACGGCCGGGCCCGCCTCCACACCTGCCGCTCCCTGCGCCACTCCACCTTCCGTGCGTGCTTCATTCGTCATAAAGGACTCCTGCCTGCATGTTCATCCGGCCGGCGTGAGCCGTCCGGGAATGATTAAGTGCCGAACCGATGAGGTCCGGCCAAATGTCCGACGCTTTACGCCATAGTTGGCGTGTCAGCGACCCGCGTCACACTTCGCGCGTTTCAGCCGTTCGCTTCGCGCCTGCTCTGCATCCGGTATTCGGTCGGCGAGATCAGAAGACGCTTGCGGAAGATCTTGGCGAGCCTGTCGCCGTTGCCCATGCCGCTTCTGCGCGCGATCTTGTCGACCGGCAGTTCCGAATCCGTCAGCAGCGCGCAGGTCACGGCGAGACGCGCCTGCAGCAAATAATCGGATGGCGTGATGCCCATCTCGATCTTGAAGCGGCGCAAAAAGTTGCGCTCGCTCATCGCGGCCACCTGCGCCGCATCGACGACCGAAATCGGCCGTTCACAGTTGTCCTGCAACCAGCGCGCCGCCGCGCGGATCTTGTCGCCCGCCGACGCCGCGCCGCTGTCGCCGAGAATCGACACCAGCTTCGCGGCGGAACCCGGCATCAGGCGCTCGGCCACGCTGCGCGACACGTCGATGCCCAGATCGCGCTTGACGATGATGAGCGCGCCCTTCATCGATTCGTAGCGGTCGCCCGCATCGCCCTGCTGCTCGTCGCGCACGAGATGAACCATCGCGTTGCCGTAGCGTTGCGACTCCTGCGCGTGACCGATGCCGGCGGCGTCGAGCACCTTGCGGCCCTCGGAGATGGCGCGCACGACCGTCGTCTTCGACTGCACGCGGCGCAGCCACTCGATGATGCGATCGTCCTTCGCGGCGTCGTCGGCGCCGCGGCCGCCCGCGACGAAGAGCGCGTCGAAGCCGCCGTAATGACGCGCATCGAGGCCGTCGGTCCACACGCGCACCGACGACGAGCACGCGACATTGCCGCCTTCGACCGACAGGAAGCGCACGTCATAGGTGCAGTCCGGCCGGGACTTCGCAGACGACAACTCGTTCGCCATGTGAAAGACCTCCGCGACGATCCCCGCGCCGAGCAGGGAAAAACCGTCGAACAGCAAGATTGCGATGCGGCGGACCTCGGCCTGCGAGGCTCTCGTCGCGGGTGGTGTCCAACCCGTGACTGCGGGTTCTACATTGGCGTAAGGCATGGTCATCCTCTGCTGCTTTGTTTCCTGGAGTGCGCGGAAGAGTTTCTCGGCCATTGCGGCGCATCAATGGACTATCCCGAACTCCGCCGGGTTGCCGTGACCGATTGGAACGAAGTGATGGCGGATTCGATCCGCTGGCTTGAATAATAAGCAGACAATGTTTTTTGTGCTCTGGAATTTCGCGTTCGAACGACAGAATCTGTTCCGCTGTGAGGGTGACCGCACATTGGTATGCCATTTCCAAATCGCGACACCCCGCATTTTTCAGTGGATGAAAAATACGATTGGTTTTGTCATACAAAGTGTGCCTGCAGAGGTTAGCGCAATTCGCCCGCCGAGCCGCCGGATCGGACAGCCAGATGACCCAGACGCCATGATACACGGCCCTGTGCGGCTCTCCGGGCAGCGTAGCGGCCCGGTAGGATCATTGAAATTGATTCAAAAATGAAACATCGATCTCCGGCTTTGCGACCGGTGGAATCGATGAAATCGGAAAATTTTGGCTTTATCGTTACATTTATAAACCCCGAATAATTAACATTTAATTAGCCTATTTAAAGGCACGACTGGATCGCCTTTCGATTAACCGCGATTTTCAATTAATCGAACGCGAGGACGAAACCTGATTTTCAGATCGCCCTGGCGATTTTTATTCAACGACATAATGCGGTGTTTTCATATGAATTGAGATGCTGCGGCGCAATATCGTGTGCGTGGCTGCGACGCCGCGTGCACGCGGACCGGGCGGGCGTTCATTTCCATGTGCGCCTCATATATTTGCGGCGGCGCACGTCTCGACGCCGTTTTTCGAATGACCGAATGTCCGACGGCGTAATCATCGGGCGAATGGTTTTTATTTTGTGCGAACCGTCGGCGTTCGCGGCAGCGGGATTTAGTGCGGTGACCGCAACGGCGGATCGGTCAAGTTTGCTGCCCTTACGTGCTGCGGGATCCGCGTGGCGGCATCCGTCGGATGTTTCAGTTGTGAGAATCGACCTCCCCGATCGATCGGACAAAACACGCCGCCGCGTGCCCGCGCGCACGGTCGCGCGGCGGCGCAGGCGTCATCGTGTGCGCTTGAGCGCGCGACAGACACGGAGCGAAGATGCTGAGCAACGGGGATTTTCTGACGGTGGTTAGACTGACGCCGCTCGTGGCGATCGATCTGATCGTCACCGACGGCAAGCGGCGCTTTCTCGTGGGCCGTCGCCGCAACCGCCCGGCGCAGGGCACCTGGTTCGTGCCGGGCGGACGCATCGTCAAGGATGAAACGCTCGACGCCGCGTTCAGGCGCATCGTGCACAACGAGCTGGGCGTCGCGAGCGCGGAGCGTTCGGCCACGCGCTTCTTCGGCGTGTACGAACATCTCTACGAGGACAACTTCGCGGGCGCGTCGGACATCGGCACGCACTACATCGTGCTCGCCTACGCGATGACCTTGAGCGGCAGCGTGCCGATCGGACGTTTCGATCAACACAGCGAATATCTCTGGCTTGGCGCCGACGATCTGCTCGCGCGCGCCGACGTACACGAGAACACCAAGGCCTACTTCCGCTGATCCCCGGCAAACGCGCGCGCCGGAAGGACAAACGGCGCACATTGCTGCGCGCCGCCCGCCCCTTCCGCCAAGAAACCTTCCGCCGCGATCGTCCGGTTTCATCAGACGTCACGGATGATGCGAGCATATTCCCCGCGTATCGAGATCATCTGCCAACAGTTCGTCAATTTCGGACTTGCGGCCCGGGGACTGTTGGGCGCCGCGTATAGTGCGAGCCATGTAACTCGCTTTCCCGTACTTTCGTTCCTTCATGGATGGGACCGGGACACGCCGCCGACATGCCGGCTCCGGTCCGCACAGGGAGACGTCGATGGTGTATGCCAATGGCTCGGGCAGGCTTCAGGTCGTGCGCGGCGTCGCGCCCGACGCGCCGCCCGCCGATATGGCCAGCGCGGAGAAGCGGATCGGCATTCTGATCTTCGAGGACTTTTCGCTCGTCGAAGTCAGTTCGATCTCCGAGGTGTTCTCGCTCGCGAATCAGGTTCGCCTGCCCGCGGATGCCGCCGGGCGTGCGGCGTCCCCCAACTATTCGCTGCTGTTCCTGTCGAGCGAAGGTGGCAGCGTGGCGAGCAGTTGCTCGATGCGCATCTGGACCGAGAGTCTCGAAACGCGCTGGATGAACGAGTGCGATGCGCTCTTCATCGCGGGCGGCGTGGGCGCGCGGCATGCGCGCAACGACGCGGCGCTGAGAAAGCGCCTGGGCCGCATCGCGCCGAAGATCCCGTTCATCAAGGCGATCGGCGAAGGCGCGCATATTCTCGCCGCGGCCAGTCTCTCCGTGCAGAACCGCTCGCTCGATTTCACGCCGAAGTCCGCGGAGCACGCGCGCTCGCCCGCGCTCACGTCCACGTTGACGAACCCGCTGTTCATCGCCGAGCAGACGCTCACGCTCGACGATCCGAAAGGACCGATCGCGGCGGCGCTGTCGATCGTCAAGCGCGATCACGGCGCGGCGGTCGCGCGGGAAGTGTCGGAGCGTTCGATTCCCGGCGCGTGGCAAAAGCTCGCGACCGTGCTCGACGATGCCGACGCTGGCGGCGTGCGCCAGAAGATCGAGACGGCCGCGCGCTGGATTCGCGAAAACTACGTGCGGCCGATCTCCATCACGGATGCGGCGCGCGTCGCCGCGATGAGCGAGCGCAATTTCCTGCGCCGCTTCAAGGCGCAGATCGGGCTGACGCCGTCGGAATATCTGCTGCGCGCCCGGCTCGATGCGAGCTGCATGCTGCTCGCCGCAACCGATCTGCCGGTCGACAAGATCGCGCGGCGATGCGGTGCGGGCAGCGGCGACGGCCTCGCGAAAATCTTCCGCAAGCGGCTTTCCATCTCGCCGACCGAATACCGGCTGGCGGGCCGTCGAAAACAGGGCGACGGCGCATAAGCGGGTTCGACGGGCCCGCGAGATTACCTACAACGGATACGCATGGAATCAAAGGTACTCTGGATCCTTTCGAACCTCGGCGACGCGGCCTTTTTGCTCCCGCTCGCACTCGTCTGCGCACTGTGGCTGCGCTCGGTCGACACGCGCCTCGCGCTGCGCTGGGCCGTGCTGCTCGCGATCGGCATGGGCTTCGTCGGTCTCTCGAAGATTCTCTACGCCGGCTGCGGCGTCGAAATAACGGCCATCCAGTTGCGCATGATCAGCGGTCACACGATGCTCGCCGCGTCCATCTACACGGTCGCGGGCGGACTGCTGTTCGGCGGCTTCGGCGGCGGGTGGTATCGGCTGGGCGCGGCGGGCGGGCTGGCGCTCGCGGCGGCGATCGGCGCGAGCCGCATCATGCAGGACGCCCACACGCCCGCCGAAGTCGTCGCGGGCTGGGTGCTCGGCGCGGCCATCGCCGGGCTGTTTCTCGCGCGCGTGTTCGATCGGCCGCGCAAGATGCCGCGTGCGCTCGTCGCGGGCGTCGGGCTGCTGGCGGTTTCGTCGATCGCCTACGGTCATCACGCGCCGTTTCAACGCATGATCGAACACTACTCGGGGTGGCTCTGCCAGGGATTCGGGTTCTGAAACGGCGCGGGCGCGGGCGAACCCAAGTATGATCGTCGCTTGAAAAAGCTGGCTGATTCTTCGCGCGCGCCGTTCGGGGCGCGCGATTACGTTCCGGACCCCGAGCATGGACCGCTTTCTTGCAATGAAAGTCTTCGCGCGGGTCGTCGAGGCGGGCAGTTTCTCCAAAGCCGCCGACGCCCTGCGCCTGCCTCCCGCCAGCGTCTCGCGCACGCTGCAGGCGCTCGAAGCGCATCTGGGCGCGCGCCTCATCAATCGCACGACGCGCAGCATCAGCATCACCGAAGACGGCGAGGCCTATTACGAGCGCTGCGTGCGCGTGCTGGGCGAAGTGGACGACATGGAAGCGTCGCTCTCGCATTCGAAGCTGAGTCCCAAGGGCAACGTGAAAGTCAGCCTGCCGCAGGTGATGGCGAAGAACACGATCATTCCCGCGCTGCCGGAATTCTTCGCGGCGTATCCGGATATCGGCGTCGAGCTGCTGCTCACGGACCGGCAAGTCGATCTCGTCGAGGAAGCGGTCGATTGCGTCGTGCGCGTGGGCGCGGTCGGTGATGTCGGGCTCGTGGCGAAACGCGTCGGCGCTTATACGCAGATCACGTGCGCCGCGCCGGGCTACATCGAGAAACATGGCGAGCCGGCTTCGCTGGAGGATCTCGAACAGCATCTCGCTGTCGGCTATGTGCTGAACAACTCGGGGCGCGTGCGCAATTGGGAGTTCGTCGTCGATGGAGAGACGCGCACCGTCGCGATGAAGCACAAGATCGCCGTCAATGATGGCGATTCGTATATCGCGGCGGGGGTCTCGGGGCTCGGGCTGATTCAGAGTTCCAGCTATACGCTCGCGCCGCTCATCAAGAGCGGGGCGCTCAGGGAAGTGCTCAGCGACTATCCGTCGTATCCGCGGGTGGTATCGGTGTTGTATGCCGCTAATCGCCATCAGCCGCGGCGCGTGCGGGTGTTCATCGACTGGGTGGCGGAGTTGTATGCGCGGTTGCCGACGTTTCAGGTCGGTGGCGGTGCGGGGCGGGGTTAGGGTTTTCTGCGAACGGCATCGCGCGCCAATCGTATTCGCGATACGCACATTCGACCGCATGAAGATCCGCCGGCCGCGCGCTCGCATGAACGCCTTGCAGATGCGGCAGCGGCATGTCCACTCCGACGCAGTTCGCGTAATCGCGCGCGCGCATGAACGCGGGAATCGTCGTGAAGAACGCGGTCGTCGGCACGCCAAAACCCGCAGCGACATGCAGCGCCGCCGTATCCGCCGTCACCAGATAGCGCGCGTGGCCTACCCACGCGAGGAAATCATCCGTATCGACGGAAAGCGACGCGATGTCGCGATAGCGCGGATGTTCGACCGCGCCGAAGCCCATCACCGGCAGGCCGGTTTCATCCGCGAGCCGCGCGACGATGCCCGCACGCACCGCCGCCGGAATGCTGCGCACCGGCGTACTGGCGTCGGGACAGAAAAGCGCGTACGGCTCGCTTGCACACGCGGGCAGAGGCACATTGGCGAGCCAGCGATTGCGTTTGTCATCGGCATCGATGCTCTGCGGCGCGACGCCCAGCGCCCATAAGAAGAAATCGATCATCGGCATCGAGGCGAAGCGCGGCCAGAAAAGCTGATTGCCGATATCGATCTTCGGCTCATCGAAAGGCAGACGCGCGAGCGGCACGGGCAAGTCGAGGATATCGCCACAACGCGGCGCTGCGAGTTCGTAAAGACGCTGCACATAGCGTGGCGCACGCGCCGGACGGTAGATCGTGAACGCGAGATGCGGATGCAGACGCCTGAGCGCGAAGAGCGCCGAAAGCCCGATGATCGAATCGCCGAGCGTGACGCCGAATGCGTTGACGAGATGAACGCGGCTCGCGCTAGCATAGTCCGCCTCGAAAGGCGCGCGGCCCGCGTTCAGGATATCGGCGGGCAGCGGGGAAAAACCGGCGGCGTCGGCATGCGTGACTTCGAGATCGTACGGCGCGACGATCTCGCCGCTCTGCGACAACAGTGAGCCCGCGTGGGTCAGCGCATGAACTTCGTCGAGCGTCGTCATGCGTGACCGCCCGCGTCAGCCCGCCGCGCCGCGCTCGGCCGCCACCTTCGCGACCTGCACGCTCTGCAGCACGGGCATCGTCGTCGTCTGATACTCCGGCACCCAGCGGCGCAGATCGCGGCGCACTTCTTCATCGGACAGCACGCGATGCTGCATGAGCCACGGCAACAGTTCGTCGATGAAATGATCCGGCACGCCCCGCGCCTGCGCGATGCGCAGCTTCGGATGCGGCGTGCGCGTAGTGGTTTCGTCGTCGGCGAGCAGTTCCTCGTACAGCTTCTCGCCCGGACGCAGCCCCGTGAACACGATGCGGATCTGCTCTTCCGAGAACCCGTAGAGGCGAATCAGATCGCGCGCGAGATCGACGATCTTCACGGGCTGGCCCATGTCGAGAATGAAGATTTCGCCGCCACGCCCCATGCTCGACGCCTGCAACACGAGCTGCGCGGCCTCGGGAATCGTCATGAAGAAGCGCGTGATCTCCGGATGCGTGACCGTGACCGGCCCGCCCTTCGCGATCTGCTGCTGGAACTTCGGAATCACGCTGCCCGCGCTGCCGAGCACGTTGCCGAAACGCACCGTCTCGAACTGCGTGCGCGGCGCGGATTGCTGCAGCGCCTGACACGCCATCTCCGCGAGACGCTTGCTCGCGCCCATCACGTTGGTCGGATTAACGGCCTTGTCGGTGGAAATCAGGACGAAGTGGCGCACGTCGTGGCGGATCGCCGCGCGCGCGACGCGCAGCGTGCCGAGCACGTTGTTGCGCACCGCCTGCCATGCGTTCTGCTCTTCCATCAGCGGCACGTGCTTGTAGGCCGCCGCATGGAAGACGATGTGCGGCGTGAAGCGCGCCATCGTCTGATCGAGCAGGAGCGAATCCTTCGCATCGCCAACGACCGGAATCACCGAGCACTCGGGAAAGCGCTCATGCAACTCCTCGATGAGACGATACATCGCGTATTCGGAGAGATCGTAGGCGACCAGTTGGGCCGGCGCAAAGCGCAGGATCTGCCGGCACAGCTCCGAGCCGATCGAACCGCCCGCGCCCGTCACCATCACGACGCGCCCGTGCAGCAGTTGCTCGACGTGCGGCATGTCGATCTTCACCGGCTCGCGGCCGAGCAGGTCTTCGAGGTCGATCTGCCGCACGCGCGACAGGAAGTTCTGGCCTTGCGTGAGCGGCGTGAGCGCGGGCAGCACCATCACCTTGACGCCCGCGCGCACGCACAGCGTGGCGACGCGCCGCTGCTCCTCGACCGACGCCGACGGAATCGCGATGATCACGTAATCGACCTTCAGTTGCTCCGCGATGCGCGGCAGATCGCCGAACGAGCCGAGCACCTTGTGCGCGAGCACTTCGCGGCCTTGCTTGCCGGGATCGTCATCGAGCATGCCGACGAGGCGCCATTCGCTCGAGCGCGCCAGTTCACGCGCGAGCATCGCGCCCGCCGTGCCCGCGCCGAGCACGATCACGGGCTTGCCCTGCCCCACGAGGCCGCCGTACAGATAGAACTCCTTGGCCGCGCGATACAGCGCGCGCGCGCCGCCCATCGCGAGGAACAGCAGCAGCGGCGAAACGATGAGCACCGAGCGCGGAATGATGGGTATCGGCTGCGACATCACCGCGCCCACCATCACGACGAGCGCGCCGACGATGATCGACTTGGAAATGCGCATCAGGTCGGGCAGGCTCGCGAACACCCACATGCCGCGATAGAGACCGAACACGCGAAACACGACGGCGTAGACCGGCAGCACCCAGACGAGCGCGGCGAGCGCGCCTTCGCGGAAGTCGTGGGGCACGGCGCCGTTGAAGCGGATCACATACGCGGCAAGCCAGGAACCGGCCACGGCGGCCAGATCGAAGAGGAATGCGCCCGCCGATAGCCATGATGCTTTTATTCGATTCATCAGCCCGGCCCCTCAAGTTTGTTCGGAATGGCGCGTCTCATGACGCCGCCAACGCGCATCCACCGCCGCGCCCGCTGCCACGACCACGACGGCCCAGCCCGCCACTGCCGCCCACTGCCCTGCGAAGGAAAAGCGCAATGCGCAGTTGGCGAGCATTATGCCCACCAACATCAGCACATACCATGCAAGCGCGGTACGCGCGTGTCCGACGCCGGAGCGCACCATGCGCTGATAGTAATGCTCCCGATGCGCCTGCCAGAATTTTTCGCCACGCGCGAGACGCCGCGACAGCGTGACGGACGCATCCGCAATGAACGGCGAGAACACGACCGCCGGAAACCAGACGGGCCACGCGCCTCGCTGCCAGCCCCAGTATCCGAGCGCGCCGGCGAGAAAACCCAACGGAATAGACCCGGCGTCGCCGAGAAAAATCCGGGCCGGATGGAAATTGAGGGTCAGGAAGCCGGCCGCGGCAGCCGCGATCGCCGCGCTCGCGAGACCCAGATCGGCGTGCGGCGCGGGTCCGGCGAGCGCGGCGAGCGCGTAGCCGCCGAAGCCGAACAGCGCCATGCCGCCGGCGAGCCCGTCGGAGCCGTCCATGAAGTTGTAGAGATTGACGAGCCACAACATCAGAAAGCCGACCAGCGCGAGCGCCCACCACGGCACGTCCGCCGGATGCGCGACGATGACGAGCGCGACCGCGACCATATGCGCCGCGAAGCGCACGCGCGCAGGCAGCCCGCGGCGGTCGTCGATCTGCGACACGGCCGCGAGAAAGACCGCGCATGCGGCGACGAGCCACATCGACGGCGCGGCGAGCACGAGCGCGATCACGGCGACCGGCACGACGCCCCAGCCGCCGACGCGCGGCGTTGGCCGCTCGTGCAGCGAGCGCTCATTGGGGATATCGGTGGCGAGACGCCACGCGAGGCCGGTGCGGATCAGCGTCTGCAGAATCAGCGCGCACGCGGCGAACGCCAATACCACGACCGCTGTAGCGGTCAGCAGCGGCGAAGCGTCAAAATACGAAAGCAGCATGCAATGTCATCGAGTTGTCTAAACGAGGCCCGGATCGTCTGGCAATTCTTTTTCTCGGAAAACCCGAAGCATACGCGAACGCTCGCCAGCTTTTATTTTAAATATCTGACGAATAAGGAAAATCGCGCTGACAGAAGCTGTCAGAAGTCTTGCAATGCCGATGTCGAAACAGCGTGTATTTTAACTTTTTTACTTTTATGACTGGCTGTTTCGAAACCACGCGGCCGTGGCGGCGAGCCCTTCGTCGAGCGATTGGGGCGCCTGCCAGCCGAGCGCGTCGCGAATGCGCTGCGAATCCACTCGCAGGCTGCCGGTCAGGCGATCGATCTGCGCCGTCTTGCCGGTGAGCGACGCGATGCCGCGCAGCAACCCGGCCGGCACCGGCACGAGCCGCGCCGGCTTGCCGAGATGCTCGCCGAGTTTGCGCGCGAGTTCCGCCACGCCTGGATCGTAGCCGTCGGTGACATGGAACAGGCGGCCCGCGGCGACCGGATTCAGTGCGCATTCGATGGTCGCACTCGCGAGGTTGTCGACGGAAACGAGACTGCGCCGCGCATCGATGGCGCCGAGCGGCAGCGGCAGGCCGCGCGCGATCGCGCGCATCATCGCCAGAAAATTGGCGCGCACGCCGGGGCCGTAGACGAGCGGCGGCCGCACGACCGCAATTTCGAGTCCCGTCCGGCTGCCGAATTCGAGCAGCTTCACTTCGGCTTCGGCTTTCGAGACGCCGTAGGCATCGGGCGGATCGCGTTCGTCGTCTTCCGTGAAGGGCCGGCCCGGATCGCGCTCGCCGAGCGCCTTGATGCTGCTCATCAGGACGAAGCGCGTGACGCCCGCGCGCCGCGCGGCGTCGGCGGCGGCAAGCGTGCCGTCGACGTTGGTGGCCCGATAGGCGTCGAGCACCGCCCGCGCCTGCGATTTCGCATCGGCCATCACGTGCACGCGCGCGGCGAGATGGATTGCCGCGTCGCAGCCCGCGAACGCGTCCGGCGCGAGCGCGTCGAGGCTGTTTATGGCGCGTGCGTCGACGCCCGGCTCGCATTGCGCGTCGCGCCGCACGAGCCCTGTCACGGCGATGCCGCGTGTGAGCAATGCACGGCTCACCGCGCGGCCGACGAAGCCGTTGGCGCCGGTGATCGCGATGCGTCGGCCGGTTTCGCTCATAGCCACTTCCAGCCGAAGCGGCTGAAGAACCGGTACGCGGACGTGACGAACAGCCTGATATGCGTCGAGCCCTTCTTCGCCGCGCCGCCGCCGTGATGCAGGATGCGCACCGTCGGCACATACGCGATGCGCGCGACGCGACGCGTGCGCAGGCTCAGGTCGTAGTCCTCGAAATAGAGAAAATAGCGCGGATCGAAGCCGCCGAGCGAGGTGAGCACATCGGTGCGAAAGAGCATGAAGCAGCCGCTCACGATCGGCGGGTCCCACACGATGTCGGTTTCGCCGATGACATCGCGCATTTCGTAGCGCGCGAGCCGCCGCGCGAACGGCTTGCGCAGCGCGGACGGCAGGAAACCGCGCACGAAGAGATCGAACACGGATGGATAGCGGCGGCAGAGAAACTGCTGACGGCCATCGTCGCCGCCGATCCACGGCGCGAGCAGGCCCGTCTGCGGCGAATCGCGCAGGAAGGCGAGCGCGCGGCGCAGGCCGTCGGCATTGAGTTCGACATCCGGATTCAGGATCAGATGGAAGCGGCTCTGCGCGCGTTCGATCGCGAGATTGTGACCGCGGCCGTAGCCGACATTGCCGTGCCCCTTCAGCACGACGGTGTCGAATTCGGCGTCGGAGGTCGGCGGCAGGTCGGCGAGTTCGCCGGGGTTGCCGTTGTCGATCAGATACAGGCACGGGCGGCCGGCGACGTCATGCAGTTGCGCGAGCGCGGTTTCGAGCGTCTCGACGGTGCGCGCGAGCAAGGCGGCGTCGGGCCGGTAGACGACGATCGAAATGCTGAGCGTGATGGCGGACTGCGGGTTCGTGTTCATCGGACCAAGGGGGCGTCCGCGCCACGAGAGGAAAACGGACCGCATCGACGGGTGGAAAACGCCAAGATTGTCCTCAATGTCGGGGGATTCGGCAACCGCGCGACATCAGGCGTGGCGAGCGGCGGACGAATCGATGCCATTACACATTGTGCTAAATTCCGCCAGCAAGTGGAGTATTCTGTCGCGCCCGCAACGAACCCGGTCCTTCTGGTTCAGGCCGGGCGCGCTGTGGGCTTAACCGATCTCCTATCGCGTATTGTATGAACAAGCCCATCGTCGTCGATCTGGACGGTACGTTGATCCACTCCGACATTCTCGTCGAGAGCGGCTTCGCGTTTCTCAGATCGTTCCCGCAGCAGTTCTACAAGCCGCTGCAATGGCTGTCGAGCGGCGGCAAGCCGGCGCTGAAATCGCGGCTCGCCGAGCATGTGAGCATCGACGTCACGACGCTTCCCTACAACGCGCAGGTGGTCAATTGGCTGCGGGACATGCGCGCCGCGGGCCGCTCGATCGCGCTCGCGACCGCGAGCCACGAGTCGTTCGCGCAGCGCATCGCGGAACATCTCGGCATCTTCGATCGCGTGTTCGCCACCGACGAGCACGTCAATCTTTCTTCGCATCGCAAGCGTGACCGGCTCGTCGCCGAGTATGGCGAGAAGGGTTTCGACTATGTCGGCAATTCGCACGACGATGTCGCCGTCTGGGCCGCCGCCGACCGCGCCTACGTGGTCAATCCGCACAGGGGCGTGGTGCGCGCGGCATCGAAGCACGACAACATCGCGGAAGTCTTCGAGAACCGCCCGCCGGCGCCCAAGGTCTGGGCGAAGTCGCTGCGCCTGCATCAGTGGCTCAAGAACGTGCTGGTGTTCATTCCGTTGCTCGCGGGGCATCAACTGAATTCGTCTGCCGCGATCGGGCTTGCCGTGCTCGCGTTCTTCGCGTTCGGACTGTGCGCATCGAGCGTGTATCTGCTCAACGACCTGCTCGATCTGCAGGACGATCGCCAGCATCCGGTCAAGCGCAAGCGCCCGCTCGCCGCCGGCACGATGCCGCTCGCCTGGGGCGTGGCGCTGTGCCCTATTCTGCTCACCGCCGCCTTCGCGATCTCGCTGACCTTTCTGTCGTGGAAGTTCAACGCGGCCCTCCTCGGCTACTACATGCTGACGCTCGCCTATTCGCTCGCGCTCAAGCGCCAGGTGATGATCGATGTAGTCGTGCTCGCCGCGCTGTACACGACGCGCATCGTCGCCGGGGCCGCCGCGATCCATGTTCCGCTGACCTTCTGGCTGCTGGCTTTCTCGATGTTCGCCTTTCTCAGCCTCGCGCTCGTCAAGCGTTACACCGAACTTCACGCGATGCAGAAGGCCGGACGCGAGGGTGTGCGAGGACGCGGCTATCTGGCGAGCGATCTGGCCATTGTGTCGTCGCTCGGGACGTCGTCGGGCTACATCTCGGTGCTCGTGCTTGCGCTGTATATCCAGGACGAGCGCACCACGATGCTCTACCGGCATCCGCAATTCATCTGGATGGTCTGTCCGCTGATGCTCTACTGGTTCAGCCGGACCTGGGTCATCACGCATCGCGGCAGAATGCACGACGACCCCATCGTGTTCGCCGCGCGCGATCGCATGAGCCTGCTGGTCGTCGCGCTGTGCGGCATCGCATTCTGGCTCGCGATCTGACCGATGAGCGTATCGGCGGGCCGCAGGGGTTCAGGAGAAGCTGCGGAACACGAAGCGTTTGTCGAGCCGGTACTTGATGACGTAACCGATCGCCAGGCCGATGCACGCGCCGACGTAGCGCGCTTCAGTCGTCTTGAAGAGATAGTCGAAGCCGAATTCCACGCCCCAGAAGATCGCGGTCGTGACGAGGCCCATCGTGACGTAGAGCGTGAACATGGTCGCATCGTGGCGCGCGTTTTCCGCCTTGAAGCGGAAGATCCATTTCTTGTCGAGCACGTACTTCACGACGAGGCCGACGCCCGTGCCGATGATCACCGACAGCAGAATATGCCACGGGCCGCTGTAAGCGCGCGTGGTGAGGTCCTGCGCGCCGATGTTGGCCAAGGTAGCGATGGCTGCGAAGAAGGTGTAGAGGAGGGCGAGTTGCATGTATCCAATCCAGGACCGGAACGGTCATTCGACATTTTCAGCGGCCCTTGCATCTGCGGATTCGAACGCCTTTCGGCTCGAGATGTCCTGGCGAGCGGGTGAGTATATCTGAACGAATAACGCTCCCGTTTGTGATAAATTCCCCACAAAACGCAGCATCCTTCCGCGTCAAGCGGCCCGTGGTTTCTGCTCAGGTCCAGTTCGGGGCCTCGCTGTGGGCTTACGCGATCATCTCATCGTGAACTGAATGACCAAGCCCATCGTCGTTGATCTCGACGGCACCTTGATTCACTCCGACATTCTGGTCGAGAGTGGATTCGCGTTCGTGAGATCCTTCCCGCACAGGTTCTATAAGCCGCTGCTCTGGTTGTCCAGAGGCGGCAAACCGGCGCTCAAATCGCGACTCGCGCAATACGTGAGCATCGACGTTACGACCTTGCCGTACAACACGCAGATCATCGCGTGGCTAGAGGAAATGCGTGCGGCCGGCCGCAGCATCGTGCTTGCGACCGCCAGCCACGAATCGTTTGCGCACCGGATCTCAGAGTATCTGGGCATCTTCGACCGCGTGTTCGCCACCGACGAGCAGGTCAATCTCTCTTCGCACCGCAAGCGTGAGCGGCTCGTCGCGGAATACGGCGAAAAGGGCTTCGATTACGTCGGCAATTCGCACGACGATATCGCCGTCTGGCAGTCCGCCGACCGCGCCTATGTCGTCAATCCGCACGCGGGCGTCGTGCGCGCAGCCGCCAAAGGCGAAAATATCGAGCAGGTTTTCGAGAGTCGTCCGCCGTCGCACAAGGTCTGGGCGAAGGCGCTGCGCCTGCATCAATGGCTCAAGAATCTCCTGATCTTCGTGCCGCTGCTCGCGGGACACAAGCTGGATTCGCCCGCGCTCGTCGGGCTGGCCGTGCTCGCGTTCTTCGCGTTCGGACTCTGTGCGTCGAGCGTCTATCTGCTCAACGATCTGCTCGATCTCGAAGACGATCGTCATCATCCGGTCAAACGCAAACGCCCGCTCGCCGCCGGCACGATGCCGCTTCTGTGGGGCGTGGCGCTCTGCCCCGTTCTGCTCGCCGCCGCGTTCGGAATCGCGCTCGCCTTTCTGCCGTGGCGCTTCAACGCAGTGCTGCTCGGGTACTACGCGCTGACACTCGCATATTCGCTCGTGCTCAAGCGTCGCGTCATGGTCGATGTCGTTACCCTCGCCGCGCTCTATACGACGCGAATCATCGCGGGCGCAGCCGCGATCAGTGTGCGTCCGACGTTCTGGCTGCTCGCCTTCTCGATGTTCTTCTTTCTGAGCCTCGCGCTCGTCAAGCGTTATACCGAACTGCACGCGACGCTCAGCGCCGGGCGTGAAAAGACGCGTGGACGCGGCTATCTGGCGAGCGATCTTTCCGTGGTGTCGTCGCTCGGCACGTCGTCGGGCTATATCTCGGTGCTCGTGCTGGCGCTGTACATTCAGGACCAGCACACGGCGGCGCTGTATCGGCATCCGCAGTACATCTGGATCGCCTGTCCCGTGATGCTCTACTGGATCAGCCGCACGTGGGTCATCGCGCATCGCGGCAAAATGAACGACGACCCTATCGTGTTCGCCGCGCGCGATCGCATGAGCCTGCTGGTCGTCGCGCTATGCGCCTTCGCCTTCTGGCTCGCGGCCTGACCGATGAGCGAACTCCTCTCCTGGGGCCGCTACCCCCGCCTGCCGCAGACCGCGCACGCCGCGTACTGGCGCGACGAGGCGCAGGCCCACTGGCGCGACGTGCAGGCCGCGCACGGCACGACGCTCGCCTTCGGCAACGGCCGCAGCTATGGCGACGTGTGCCTCGCGAGTTCGGACCACGTCTTCCAGACGCTCGCGCTCGATCGCATCATCGCCGCCGACTGGACGCGCGGCATCGTGCGCGCCGAACCGGGCATCACCTTCGAGCAGATTCTCGCCCTCGCGGTGCCGCGCGGCTGGATGCTGCCGGTCACGCCGGGCACGAAGTACGTGACGCTCGGCGGCGCCATCGCCAACGACGTGCACGGCAAGAATCATCATGTGCGCGGCACGTTCGGGCGGCACGTCCGCGCGTTCGGCCTCGCGCGCAGCGATGGCTCGCTGATCGAGTGTTCACCCGAAACGAACACGGAACTCTTCAACGCGACGATCGGCGGGCTCGGCCTCACCGGGCTCATCCTGTGGGCCGAATTTTCGTTGATGCCGATCCGCACGAGCCTCATCGATGTGACGAGCATCCGCTTCGGCAAGCTCGACGAGTTCTTCGATCTGTCCGAGACGTACGACGCGAAGCACGAATACTGCGTCGCATGGGTCGATTGCGCGAGCCGCGGGCCCGCGCTCGGCCGCGGCATCTTCATGGCGGGCGATCACGCGATCCACGGCTCGCTCGATGTCGTGGAACGGCCCAAACGCCGCGTGCCGTTCACGCCGCCCGTCTCGCTCATCAACGGGCTCACGCTGCGCGCGTTCAACGAACTGTATTACCGGCGTCAGCGCAAGCCCATCGAGATTTCGCGCGTCGGTTACGACGGCTATTTTTATCCGCTCGACAGCCTGCTCGAATGGAACCGCATCTACGGGCCGCCGGGGTTTCAGCAGTATCAGTGCGTCGTGCCGGCGGCGAGCGCGCGCGATGCGGTGCGCGCGATGCTCGATCGCATTTCATCGAGCGGCACGGGCTCGTTTCTCGCGGTGCTCAAGCGTTGCGGGGACATTCCATCGCCCGGACTGCTGTCTTTTCCGATGCAAGGCACGTCGCTCGCACTCGACTTTCCGCAGCACGAGCTGCGCAATTCGCACCTCTTCGCCGCGCTCGATGCGATCGTGCGCAACGCGGGCGGACGCATCTATCCGGCCAAGGACGCGCACATGTCGGGCGCCGATTTTCGCGCCGCCTATCCTCAATGGCAGCAACTCGAGTCGCTTCGCGATCCGGCCATGCTGTCGCATTTCTGGAAACGAATGACCGGCTTATGAAGAATATCGTCATCGTGGGCGCCACGTCCGCCATCGCCATCGCCTGCGCGCGCGAATGGGCCGCCAAAGGTGCGCGCTTCTTTCTCGTCGCGCGCAATCGGGAACGCATGGAACAGGTCGCCGCCGATCTGACCGCGCGCGGGGCGGCTGCGGCCGCAGTGCATCGGCTCGACATCGACAGACTCGACGATCACGCCGCAATGCTCGCCGACTGCGCCGCGCACATGGATTCGATCGATATCGTGCTGGTCGCGTCGGGCACGCTGCCGGATCAGGCGGCGTGTCAGAGCGATGCGGCCGTTGCGGTGCGTGAGTTTCACACCAACGCGCTCTCGCTGATCGCGCTGCTCACGCCGATCGCCAACCAGCTCGAAACGCAGCGGCATGGCGTGCTCGCCGTCATTTCATCGGTGGCGGGAGATCGCGGGCGTCCGTCGAATTATCTGTACGGCAGCGCGAAGGCCGCGTTGCAGGCGTTTCTGGAAGGCTTGCGTGCGCGGCTTTTCAAGGTGGGCGTGCATGTCGTCGATATCAAGCCGGGCTTCGTCGCCACGCCGATGACCGCGGGCCTGCCGCTGCCCGGGCCGCTCGTCGCGACGCCGGAGAAGGTGGCGAAGGATATCGTGCGCGGTATCGAACGGAAGAAGGACGTGCTTTATACGCCGTGGTTCTGGTGGGGCATCATGTTCATCATCCGCAACGTGCCGCGCTTCGTGTTCAAACGGGCAAGTCTCTGAAACCTTGAAGCAGACTCCCCACCTCTTGTCGAGCCCGGATTGATGAACAGTGCGACGCACATGCCGATAAATTCGAAAGGACAAGACCGTGAGTGAGAATCTCTGTCCGTCGGCTGGCGAGCGCGCCCGCGCGCCTTCTTCACTCGCTGCCGACATCGTGCTGACGTACTTCATCGTCGTCGTGCTGTTGCTCTACAGGATGCCGGAGAGACTACAGCAAGGCTATCTTTGGGCGGAAGACGCTACCGTATTCATTGGGCAAGCGTACAAGTTCGGCGCACATTCCATCCTGATGCCGTACGCGGGGTACCTTCACGTCATTCCGCGACTGGTCGCTTTTACGTATCGAGCCCTCGGTGCAGATCCGCAGGGAATTGCGATAGCTTTTGCGTGGACGTGCGCACTCCTCACAGCATCGGTCTGTAGCTATCTTTACGCCATAGCCGTTCGATATGTTCCGCGCCCCGCCGCGTTCGTGATTGCGCTAGCTCCGGTTCTATTGCCGCACACAGGGGAGAGCTGGCTGAACCTCACCAATCTGCAATGGACTCTGGGGCCGTTGTTGATGGTCATGTTGCTGGACACGCTGGGACGCGAGCATAGCGACCACCTCTTTGCTCGATGCTTCATCGTTCTCGTGCTGGCGTTCACTGGGCCATTCAGCGCCATCCTCGTGCCGCTCGCAGTTCCTGGCGCGCTGGTGGCGTCCAGACGCGAGAAGGGACTTCGACGCCTTGCGCCGTTCTTGATCGTACTCGTAGCAGGCCTCACTCAGTTGGCGATATATAAGTTCGCAAACGACCGCCACCCGCAACACCCGTTATCGGAGTACTTCCACTATCCGTGGATCGAGACCTTCCTGAATAACTTCGTGATGGAGTCCCTGTTCGTTCCGCAGGTGCTTCCCGCCACCGGTGACTCGTCGATGTACGCGGCGCTGGCTACTTTGGTTATATTTTTGGCCTGCGTGCTCTCGCCAGCAGGACGGTGGCGCGCCGTCAATATCATCGCGCTTGCCATGACCGTGGCCCTCTGGATGCTGGGCGTAGTGAGAAACGATGCCCCTGCGGTCGCAGTGCAGTGGTTCTACGATGGCGTCGCCAGGTACACTTTCACGCCCTTTGTGCTGTGCATCTGGGCACTCGCAATTGCCGCGGCAAAAAGTCCGCTGAAGCTGTCGCGTTATGTGGCAGTTGCATTTCTCGTGCTTCTATTCGCAAACGGCGCTACGCGGTTCCATGCGCCAACCATGCCCTCGAAGATAACCGTTCAGCCGGACGGCGCGTATCTCATCGAAGCTGCGCCAGGCAGCCCCTGGCATACGACAGTGAAGCCAGGCCGCTGATCACTTCTCCTCCGACACGCGCCGCAAGCCTCGTGACAGGTCGAAACTTCGAATTTGATCGAGCCGGGGAATTTTATCGACGCGATGCGACCAAACCGTCCGAGGCACATCGGGCGCTCTGCAAGCGCCGGGAAAACCAGTCACCATACGCTGTCGTTACGAGTGAGGAATCAAGAGGTGGAATACCTATCGAGGTATGACTCGGTCAAGAAAACATTGTGGTATGTCAGTCTCGCGATCTGCGCGCTGAGCCTTGCGAGTTACGTCACAATCATCGGCCGCTCGTACTTCTTTCAGGACGACTTCCAGTTCTGGCCAGTCTACGCGACGATCAAGTTGCCGGAGCTCTTCAATCCCGCGACCAACTTCGGACGCCCCGTCACGCGCGACCTCTACTTCTATCTGGTCTCGCATCTGCTGGGCATGGACAGCAGCAACTTCTTCTACTTCAACCTGGCGGTCATCGCCGGGGTCTGCGTATTCATCTACCGGACCCTGCGCGGCTTCGGACTCGATCCCTACATAGCCGCCGCGGCAGCTTCGGTCTACTTCTACATGCCGCCGACCATCCCGCACGCGTCATGGATATCGAACTCGCAGCACACGATCGCCCATCTGTTTTCGTTCTGGTTCATCTCCTCGATCGTACGCAGCGTCAATGCAGGAAGCTTCCGGATCATCCGCGCGTCGCTGGTCTACCTGCTGGCGATGTTCTCGAACGTCTCGTCGTTCTTCGCCCTCGTTTTCGTTGGCATATACCTACTTCTTCGCCACCGCCGCACACCGGTTCCACGATTCATCCCGGTCATGGCGACGCTCGCCTTGCTGGCTGCGTGCACGATTGCGTGGTCGCTTGCGATTTCCCATAGTGCGCCCGTGTACTACAAGCTCGATCTGTCGCTCGGGCACTCGATCATGCGCGCGCGCTACTACGACGACCTGTTGAGCAAGGGCATGATCGGCGCGTGGTATCGACTGCTCTTCGCGGCCATGATCGCGCTGACGCTCGCCAATCTCAGGCGCAATTACCTGCTGACGCTCCCGCTGGCGGGCGCTTTCGTCACCGCGTTCGCGATGCTCTTTTTTCTCGGCGACCAGCGCACTCTCGGCTATCTGGCGATCCCTTACATTGCGCTGGCGCTCATGCTGTTCAGCAATTACGCCGTCCCGGTTCAACGGGCGGGCGACTGGCGCTCGCGGAGTCTGTTGTTATTGAGCTTTGTTTTTATTTTCTATTCGACGGAGAACGGCGCGCCGTTTCGCAATGACTTCATGTCGTCGCCGTATGGAGCCGGCATCAGGGAGGTGCAGAATGCCGTCCGAAACGTTCGGATCACGCACGACACGACATTCTGCTTCGCGCCAGACGAGCCGCCGCAAGATTCGGGTGTCGCTCACTTCTGGCTTTTCCTCGGCAGTGGAAATGCGTTCTCGCTCATCGATTACGGCGACACCCATGCGCGGCAGTTCCTTTACTACACGGACCCACGTTGTTCCGCCCCCGACGTGGTGCGTGTGAGCGTCGGCCAGCTGAACTCCATGGTGACGGTGACGGGAATCACGATGCCCAAATAGTCCCGCTGGTCTGTCGGGGTGTTAGGATCGCTTGCCCAATGAAATCCCGATTGCGTCAACCATGCTTCGCACACACATCGACGGATCTGCCGCCCGCCTGAACACCGCCCTGCTGTGCGTCGGCATCCTGGTGCTCGCGCCCGTTCTCGTGCGCGCGCCGCTGCTTCTCGGCCTGCTGATCGCCGACCCGACCCTGCTCTACGGCGGCATTGCGGACGGTCTGCGCGCCGGCCCTCTCGGCGGCTTCCCGCCCCTTCCCACCATCGACCCGAACATCGCGTTCACGAGCCATGCGCTGGGCCACCGCGCCGCGCTCGACGTCCTGAGCGGTCACATTCCCTGGTGGAATCATTTCGAGGGCGTGGGCACGCCGCTCGTCGGAGAAATGCAGGCCGCGGCGCTCTTTCCGTTGACCTGGCTCCTCGTTCTCAAGAACGGCCAGTTGTACATGCATATCGCGCTGCAGATCATTTCCGGGCTCTCCACCTGGGCGCTGCTGCGCAAGATCGGCTGTTCGAGGCTCGCGGCCGTCGCCGCCGCGCTGGCATTCGAATTCAACGGCACCAACGCCTGGCTTGCGAACGCGGTCATCAACCCGATTCCCTTCCTCCCGCTTACGTTGCTCGGTATCGAGATGCTGCACGAGCGGGTCGCGCGCGCGAAGGCCGGCGGCCATGCACTGCTGGCGATCGGCCTCGCCGCATCGCTCTATGCCGGCTTCCCCGAGGTTGCCTACCTGAATGGTCTCCTGATCCTCGTCTGGACACTCGTGCGAACCGCCGCGCTGCCACACGCCGATCGCTGGATCTTCCTGCGGCGCGTGGTGATTGGCGGAATCGCGGCGCTCGCGATCAGTGCGCCCGTCCTCGTTCCTTTCTTTGATTACCTGCCGCTCGCCAACACCGGCGGACACGAAGGCACCGGTTTCGAATCGATTCATCTGAGTCCGGGCTTTCTCGTCGGCATACTTGCCCCCTACGCGTTCGGCGGAATCTTTCAATTTCCCGAGTACGAAGGCTTCTGGGGCGCGGTCGGCGGCTATGCCGGTTGCGTGCTGGTCGCACTCGCAGTCGCGGGAGCCACCGGCAGGACTCATCGCGGTTTGCGGATCGCGCTCGTCGTGTGGGTGTTCGTGACGATCGGCATCTCTTATGGGTTTCCGGGCTCCAGTCTGGTTGTGAAAATCGTGCCGGGGCTGAAGTTGGCCGCCTACTTCCGCTATTTGCCGCCGTCGTGGGAATTCAGCCTGTGCGTGCTCGCCGGGTTCGCACTCACCGATCTCTCTCGCGAAACCGAGTCCCGCGCGTTCAAGATCGCCGTCGTGCTCGTCGCGCTGATGGTGATCGCGGCCATCTGGACCACGCGTCGACATGACATGAGCCTGCACGGCCGATTCGCGCTCGGAAATGCGATCTTCGTCGCTATCACCTTGCTGGCGATGGCCGCCTTCGCGTGGCGCACGCGCACCAGCGAGACGCGACGGCGCGCGATGGCCGCGCTCCTCGCGCTGGAAGCCGTGGTCTATTTCGCGATTCCCACGCTCAGCAACCCTTCGCGTGGCACCGTCGTGCTCGACGGCGTGTATTTCCTGCAGAAGAACCTCGGGCTGCAACGCTTCGTGACGCTCGGCCCGGTCCAGCCAAACTATGGTTCGTACTTCGGCATTGCATCGATCAATCACAACGATCTGCCGATTCCGCGAAGCTGGACCGACTATGTCGAACGGCACCTCGACAGCAACGCGCCGCCGATCCTTTTTACCGGCGGCAGCCGCCAGGATCCCGCCGGGCCATCGGCGGCAGACCAGTTGATCGCCAACCTCGACGCGTACCGCCGTGTCGGCGTCCGTTACGTGCTCGCGCCAAAGGATGCGCTCGGTCTGCCGCCGTTCGCATCGCTCGCCCACTATGTCGATGCGACGCCCGATGCAAAGCTGAAGGAGGTCTTCGGGGACCGGGTCATGCGCGTCTTCGAGCTCGCGAGTCCCGCTCCCTATTTCAGCGCGCCGGGCTGCACATTGGTCGCCCATACGCGCAACGATATCAGCGCGGACTGCAACGCCGCCTCGACCCTCACGCGGCTCGAACTCTTCATGCAAGGCTGGCGCGCGACCGTTGACAACGAGGCGACGCCGATCGGGCAAACCAGCGAGATATTTCAGCGCGTCGCGTTGCCGGCCGGACGCTCCACCGTCCACTTCGAATTCGTTCCGCCGTTCATGAACTGGGCGTGGGCCGCGTTCGTGGCCGGCTGGATGCTGGTCGCGCTCAATTTCGCCGGGCCCTTCACGGCGCGGCGCGCGCGGGCAGCACCGTAGCCCGCTCGGGAGCGGTTCGCGCGAGCACATGTGCAATAATTCCGCAGATGAACATAGGCGATAAACCTTTCCCCCGCATCGCGGTCGTCATTCCTTGCTATAACGAGGAAGCCGCCATCGCAAGCGTGGTGCGCGACTTCAAACAGAGTCTTCCGACGGCAGAGATCTACGCGTTCGACAACAACTCGTCCGACGACACAGCCCGCGTGGCGCGTGAAGCGGGTGCGGAAGTCATCGCGGTGCCTCTTCAGGGGAAGGGCAACGTCGTACGCAGAATGTTCGCCGACGTCGAAGCCGACGTCTATGTCATGGTCGACGGCGACGCGACCTACGACGCGTTCGCTGCGCCCGCGCTCGTCGATCTGCTGGTCGAAAAGCATCTGGACATGGTCGTCGGCTCGCGTCTCAGCGACGAGGAAACCGCCTACCGGCTGGGCCATCGCTTCGGCAACGTTCTGCTCACGCGCTGTGCCGCCACCATCTTCGGCAAGACCTTTCGGGACATGCTATCCGGATATCGCGCGTTCTCGCGCCGCTATGCGAAGAGCTTCCCGGCGCACTCCGCGGGTTTCGAGATCGAGACCGAGCTGGCCGTACATGCGTTGAGCCTGAGAATGCCCGTCGCCGAACTGGAGACCGAGTACAAGTCGCGTCTGGAAGGCTCGGAAAGCAAGCTCAACACATACCGCGACGGCTTCCGTATCCTGATGACCATTCTGAAGCTGTTCAAGACGGAGAAGCCGCTCGCTTTTTTCTCGTCCGGCTTCGTCCTGTGCGCGGCGCTCTCGGTCGCCCTCGCCATCCCGGTATTCGAAACGTTCTTTGAAACCGGGCTCGTGCCGCGCGTTCCGACCGTGATTCTCAGCAGCGGCCTGATGCTCCTGGGCGCGATCCTGCTGATCTGCGGCATCGTCCTCGATACGGTCACGCGCGGCCGCAACGAGGCCAAGCATTTTGCCTATCTGGCCGTGCCCGCCCTGCGCCGGCAGTCACGTTGAGATGCGTCAGTTCATCCGCTTTGCGATAGCCGGGGCAATCGGCTTCCTCGTCGATTCCGGCGTGCTCTATGCGATGCTCGCTCTGGGCACGGGGCTTTATGTCGGACGGCTGATCTCGTTTCTGTGCGCGGCCTTCGTGACGTGGCGCATCAATCGCCGCTTCACGTTCACGAAGGGGCATCGGCATTCGGCGTGGCGCGAGTGGTATGAGTACCTCGTCGCGATGATGTTCGGCGGCCTGTGCAACTACGGCGCTTACGTGCTCGCGATGAGAGCGTTGCCGCACTCGGGAACGGGACCGCTCATCGCGGTCGCGATCGGTTCCATCGCCGGCATGTTCGTCAACTTCGCGACGGCGCGGCTGTGGGTTTATCGCCCGGGCAAGAGCCGCTCGTGACGGCGCGGCTCTTGCGCCTGATCAGTTGAGCGTTCGCAGTATCGAGACGATCTGCTGGCCCGCAGTTCCGTCGCCGAACGGATTTTTCCCGGCCGACATTGCCTGATAAGCGCTCTCATCATCGAGCAGCTGCGAGACTTCGGAGACGATCCGCTCCACCCGCGTGCCAACCAGCTTGTTCACGCCGGCATCGACGCCTTCCGGACGTTCCGTGACATCACGCATCACGAGCACCGGCTTGCCGAGCGCCGGGCCTTCCTCCTGAATGCCGCCCGAGTCCGTGAGAATCACGTGGCTGGCGTTCATCAGCTTCAGGAACGGCTTGTACGTGAGCGGCTCTTCCAGATAGATGCCAGGCTGCCCGCTCAGCACGCGATTGACCGTCTCGCGCACCTTCGGATTCAGATGGACCGGATAGATGATCCGGTCTTCCGGATAGCGCAGCGCCAGCTCGCTGAGCGCCTTGCAGATATTCTCGAAGCCCTCGCCGAAGCTCTCGCGGCGATGCCCCGTGACGAGCACGATGCGCCGCTTCTCGGCGAGCGCCGCCTCGACGCGCGGCGGCAGTGCGACCTGTTCGGTCTTCAGGCGCTCGAGCATCAGGTACAGCGCATCGACGACGGTGTTGCCCGTCACATGAATCTGATGCGCAGGGACGTGCTCGGCGAGCAGGTTATCGCGCGACAGCGAAGTAGGCGCGAAGTGCACGTCGGTCACGAGCGACGTGACACGGCGATTCAACTCTTCCGGAAACGGCGCGCGCATGTCGCGGCTACGCAGGCCCGCCTCGATGTGCGCGACCTTGATCTTGCGATAGAAGGCCGTCAACGCCGCGACCTGCACCGTCATCGTATCGCCCTGCACGACGACGATGTCCGGATGCTCGGCTTCGAGGAAGGCATCGATGGCGGTGAAAAGGCGCGAGCTCAGACCGGCGAGCGTCTGGTTCTGCGCCATGACGTCGAGGCTCGCGTCGGGCGCAACGCCGAAGTCGGCGAAGGCCTGCATCAGCATTTCCCGATGCTGGCCGACCGAGCACAGACAGGAATCGAATTCGTCCGACGCATTGCGCAACGCGCGCACTGTCGAGATGACCTTGATCGCTTCAGGCCTCGTGCCTGCGAATACGACAACTTTCTTCTTACGCATGATCGTTGAAACCCTCTATGAGTGGAGATTCGGCCGCAAGGCAGCAGGCGCTAGTCATTCGAGACATAGCGGCTCTGGCGTTGCGGCCGGTACGACGCGTAACGTATCGGGGTAGCGGACTTGCGATATAGCAAAGCCTTGAAGACCTCCGCGTGCCTTTCGTAGGCTTGCGCGGGGGTCATCGACGTGAACGACCGTTGCAACGCGTCGCGTGCCGCGCGCAGCGGCCGGTCCGCGTGCGCGATGAGCGCCGCCGCCAGTTGATCGCGCACGGCGTGCAGCGTATCTTCATTGGCGATCGCTTCGTAGAACTGCGGACCGTCGAGGCTCGCCCAGTCCGTGCGGTAGGCGTCGATCACCGTGCTCGCTTCGTCGACCAGCTGCTCGCGCGCTCCGCCGACATCCGTCGCGATGACCGGAGCATGACGCTGCACCGCTTCGGATATCGCGAGGCTCCAGCCCTCGGTGAACGACGGCATGACGATGGCGCGCGCCAGATCGACGAAGCGGTGCACGTCCGACCGGTAGCCGGGCATCAGCACGGCGTCCCGCATGCCGTGACGCTCGATCTTTTCGCGCAGGCGCTGCGCATAGCCTGCGTCTGCATGTTTGCCGAGTATGACGAGGCGGATGTTCGGACGCGCGGCGTGCGCGATGGCGAAGGCCTCGATCAGCAAGCCCTGTCCCTTGACTGGATTGATCGACGCGACATTGACGAACACCGGACTGTCCTGCGGCAAGCCCAGCTCGGCACGCAAGCCGGCATCGCGCTCCGGCGTTGCGAGCGGCACCATGCCCGCCGAGTCGCAGCCGTTCGGAATCACGAGCATGCGTTCCGTCGCGAGGCGCAGATTCGCATCCGCGAACATGGCGACGTTGGCCGAGACGCAGATGTAGCAATCGGTCGTCTCGTCAGCGTGTCGCCACTTCTGCTTGTTCGGTTCGTCGAGCCACTGGTACATGTTGTGGACGGTCTGCACGAACGGAATGCCGAGCGACGCGCATACCTCCGTGAGCGTCAGCGAATAGTGCGCATTGACGAGCGCCACCTCTCGCTCTTTCAATAGCCGGCGCAGCGCATCGGGCTTGGACGGCAGCCGCACGTACTCGAAGCGGCGCTCCTTGAGTTCCGCCTCGGCTTCCGGCGCGATATCGCCGGTCACGCCGAGCATCGGCTGGAACCCGCCGGCGGCGAGCGTGTCGAGCAAATCGAACACCACGCGTTCGAGTCCCCCGACCATGAAGCTGTCTACCTGCAAGAGCACGACCGGTGCGCCTCGCAGTTCGCCTGCAAACGCCGGAACGGGGAGCGCCGCGCCTTCGTCGGCCGCGCTGATGAAGCGGCGCGCAGTATCGAGGGCGGCGCCGTCGGCGCGTGCGACCATCGGGTGCAGCAGCGCGAGGCGCTCGTAAGCGCGGGGACCGAGCCCAATGCACAGATCGACCTTGTCGTAGACCTCGTTGCGCAGCGCATAGGCATCGTCGGTGTCGCTGAAGAGCGCGACGATTCGGCGCATGTCGTCGCGCGGGAGAGTCTTCAGTTCCGACGCGGACACGATCACGAGATCCGCGTCAGCATCGCCGGTCGGGCTTTGCTGATCGGCTTGCACGCCGAGTTGCCGCGCCGCACGCTCGGTGTAGCGCCAGGGACGCGCGCCGAGAGCGAATCCGGCGAGCCATGGCGCGACGATGTCGTCGATCGAAAGCGGCGCGCCCGGCGTACGCGGAACCGCGGGCGCGTCACTGTGCGGCGCCTCGGCGCTGGCCACAGCCGGCGCTTGCGCGCTGCCGAACAGGGTGCGCCTGATCGCGCTCCACATGCCTAGTTGTCTCAAGGTGGGTCCTCTCTTTTGCACGATGTCCGTCAGCCTCACCCGCTCCTGCTCCAGGTCCACGGCCATACGGTGGAGCCGTTCGCGATCGCCATTGACTTCATCGATGAGCGACTCGAGTCTATGCCTGTCCACATTCATTTCGGCGATCACGCCTTCGAGCCGCTGGCGTTCGACGACGCTGTCCGCGACCATCGATTCGAGGCGGAGCCGCTCGGCTTCGGACTGGCTCGCCACCGCTTCGAGGCGCGCTTCGTTGTCCGCGAGCACGGCGTATCCCGCCGTCAGCGCGCTCAGCCTTGCGCTCTTTTCGTCCAGGATGCGCTCAAAAAAGCCGCGATGCTCCTGCCATACAAATCCGGGCCGCGAGACGGCATCGTCGATAAAATTCAGCAGATACGCGCAGCGCGCGCCGGCCTCGGCGAGTTGCGAGACTTCGGGCAAGCCGAAGCTGAGCGGTTTCTCGATGTTGCCGAGCACATTGAGCCAATCGCCCGACAGGAGACGGCGCACCGTGTCGACGCCCTGTTTCAGGCGCTCGCGTGCGGCCTGCCGGTCGCCGCGGATCAGCGCAAAGGTCGCGGCCAGATCCAGCGCGGCCACGACTTTCGTGCCGAGCAGCGGGCTGAATGGCATCGGGTCCATCGCTGCGCAGCGAAGCGCCCAGTCTTCCGCTGCCGTGAAGTCGCCGAGCCGCTGCGCGAGCCGCGCAGCGACGAAGGTCAACGAGACCTTCCACCGCAACTGATGCGCCGAGCCGCCGGCGGCGGCGCAATAGTCGCGAATATCGTCAAGGCACGTGCGAGCCTCGTGCTCCGATCTCGCGCGGCCGAGCACGCGATACGCGTGCCCGCACAGCGCGGCGCCGAAATCCGCGCTGCCGCGAGGCGCCGTCGCCATGACCCGCGCATTGAGCGCATCGAGCGCCTCGTCGTTCGTGAGGCGCATGCCGATCGCGATCATGCTCTTGAAGAGCCACGGATTGACCATCGCCTGGCTGTCCGCGAGCACGTTGAAATCCGGTGCGTCGACGGTCTCGAAGGTCGTTTCGACGAAATTCGCCGCGCTGCCCGCCAGCGGATCGCGCATGGCAACGATGACGAGCGTGCCGTCAGTGTCCGCGGGGTCGTCGAAATCGACTTCGGTCCAGGTCCGGCCCGTATCCCCATCCGCCCGCGCCGTCGACATGAACGCGCGCTCCGCGAGCATGCCCGGCGCCTGCGGGCCGCACGCGCGATGCAGCCACGTGCGCGGCGACGTTGGGCCTTCCTGCGTCGACGCCGCGGCCTGCGCGCGCGTAATGCCGACTACCATGCGGCCGCCGGGACGCAGGCGTTCGATTTCGGCATGAAGCACGTCGGCGGCAAAGGCTTGCGAATCGAGCGCGATCAGGACGTCGATCGAAGCGGCCGGGTCGGTGCGAAGAGCGGCATCGGCGAAAAAAGACACGCGTTCGTCTGCGCCGTAGCGGGTGCGTGCGTAGCCGAGGCTCGCCTCGCCGGGCTCGATCCCGATTACCGCGCGAGCCGCGCTGTTTTGCGCGATGACGTGCGCCGCGCTGCCCGTGCTCGAATCGAGCGCGAGCACGACGTCGCCGATTCGCACGAAAGCGCATGCCTCGACGGTATCGCCGAAGGCGGTTGGCCACGCGCAGTCCTGATGCGCGAGCATGTCCTGCGGCAACGCCGTTTCCTGTTCCCGAATGACATCGGATGGCAGCCGCTCGAAGAACGCGGACCGACGATCGTCCGAGCGCGGCAAAGGCTGCGACCACCACGATGTTTTCGTGCGTGCGTGCAGGCGATATTCAAATCGATTCACGAAGGCGGCAGCCGGGTCCGGGCGGGCCAGCATCGCGATCTGTCGGAAGTTTCGCGTGAGCAGATACCTCACTGCGCGATCTCGCGCCTCGGTCGCGTCGGACCTGGGAGAAGCACCGCGCGTGACGATCAGACCATCGAACTGATCGGACGAGACACCTTCGGGCAATCCACCAGACTCGTCCGCACGATGCACGCGGCCGGGCGCGAAGCGCGACGCCGCGTCGCGCGCTTCGTCGTCGTCGAGTGCGAGACCGTATGCATCGCAGCCGGCGTCCAGCAGCACACGCAGTGCCTCGGACAATCCCTCGCCCACATACAGGACTCGACTATGCCCGAAACAGACCAGGCATTGGCGCAGAAAGGCCAGCAACACGTCAGACATAAATTCGCTTTACGCTCCGGAATGCGGAAGTGGAGATGCGTCCGGGCCTCCTCACGGCCCCGATCCGTTGTTATTCGCTCAGGCGCGCGACGCTTCGGCGCCGGGTTTCGCACTGCTCCCCGCGTCCGATTGCAGTTCGGCACGCATATGCAGGTCACAGACGCCGCCGAAGAAATGAGTGTCCACGCGTGCGCGGATCATGAAGAACGCGGCTTCGTCGATCCAGTGCAGGATGGCCTGATCGGAGAAGTTCATCGACTGCTGATGAATCAGCGAGGCCTGAACCTCGTAGAAATTCTCGCCAAGCGCGCATGCGTCCATCGTGAAGACGACAGCATGCTCTTCACCTGCACGGAACTTGCGGTCCCAGAAAATGAAACCGTCGCGTCCAGCCGCCATCATTTCTGCGTCCTGGTTGAAGGTGCCCCAAGAGTACATCTTGATGCCTTCCTTGTTCCGTATGCGCAGATTGACGTACAGCTTGTCCATGTCCTCGCGGATCTGGAATTTGACGACCACCTTCACCATGTCGCCGGTATAGAAAGTCGCGCACGATTCACCGCTTTCGTCGAGCACGGTGACGTCGGTGATCATCGCCTCCAGGCTGCCGAACTCGAACTTGCCCTGTTCGTGCGGTTCGTCCATCGCCTTCTCCGCGGCGGTGCTGATTGCGGAAGCCGCCGATGCCGCGTCGGCCGGCGGTGCTTCGCCGGAAGACGCCGCCGGTGAGGGGTCAGTCGTCGCGATTGCCTTCGTGACGGCCTTGTGCTCATCGATCTCGCTCTGCTTCGCGCGGTTCTCCTCGTCGTGCAGAAGCTTGCGATAGGCGAGCACGACTTCCGACGACGGTCCCTTGACGGCGAGCCGGCCCTTGTCGAGCAGAATGGCACGATCGGTGAAGGTTCTGACCGATTCGATATCGTGGGAAACGAACAGAATCGCCACGCCGCGATCGCGCAGTTCGCGGATGCGCTGGTAGCAGCGCTTCTGGAACAGCGCGTCGCCAACCGCGAGCGCCTCGTCCACGATCAGCACGTCGGGATTCAATTGCACCTGCACGGCGAACGCAACGCGGACCATCATGCCGCTCGAATAGTGCTTCACCGGCTGATCGAAAAACTCGCCGATCGACGCGAACCGAATGATCTCCGGCATGGCGGCGTCCATTTCCGCGCGCGTGAGGCCGAGAATGGAACCGTTCAGATAAGCGTTCTCGCGCCCCGTGAATTCGGGATTGAAGCCGCTGCCCAGCTCGAGCAGCGCCGCGACGCGGCCTTGAACGGCCACTTCGCCCTCCGTCGCCTGGAGAACGCCAGCGATGATTTGCAGGAGCGTCGATTTGCCCGCGCCGTTGCGGCCGACGATGCCGACCGCCTCGCCCTTCTTCACGTCGAACGTAATATCCCGCAACGGCCAGAACTCGCCAAAAAACTGCTTGCGGCCGCGAAACAGCATCTGCAGCAGGCGATGCTGTGGTTTCGCATACAGTTCGTAGCGCTTGCTCAGATTGCGAACGTGAATAGCTAAATCGTCCAAAGCCACTCTCTCTCTTGAAACGCCTGCCCTGATTGAGGATAGCTCGCTCGCGGCGCGCGCAGGGCATCGCGCGCCGTTAGCCGCGACTCAGCCAAGCGCGCCCACGAGTTGCTGCTCGCCGCTCGTCTTTTGCTGCACGAGCTGCTCGCAGATAGCCATGTTGTGACGCGCCATTTGCATTCTCTCCTGCTCACCCGGAATTTTTCCGGCGGAAAAGTCGGACGCGGTCACATAGCGCATGCCGTAGGTGTTGAAGTCGCCGATGTTCGGTGTATCCACGATCGGCACGATGCCGAACGCAAGATACTCGATGAGCTTCGTCGGGCACGACACATTGTTCACCACCATGTCGTCGCGCAGAATGAAACCGAAATGGCACTGCTGATAGATGCCGTTGAGTTCGGCACGCGTCGCGCTCGACACATGGAAATTCGGGTGATGCACCACTTCAGGCGCCGCCGCGCTGCGCATCTGCTCGACATCCGGCGTATAGAGCCACCAGTCTGCGAGGTCGATACCTTCGCGCACGACGTTCATCATCGCGGGCAGGTTCTGCCATTTTTGCGTGCCGCCGGCGTAAATCACGGTCGGCTTGCCGTCTTTGTAGGGGCGCGAAGCCTGGCTGCTTTCGTCGACCGCGAAGATGGGCAGCACGATCACGTCAGCCTTCAGGAGCTCGCGATACTTGTGCGAAAGGTAATTGCCCATTGCTTGCGACACGACGATCACGTTCGACGCGCGCTCCACTGCATGGCGCTCGCAATCGTCATGGATGCGCGCCGAATAGAAGTCGTTGTGCATCCGGAACTCTTCGGGCACGACGCCGTGGACGTCGAGCACCCACTTGACGCCCGGCACACGCAGAAGCGCACGGCCAAGCGGGTTGGGCATGCGCAGCACGCTATGAAAATAGACGCGCTTGAAGCGCCACGCCAGCAGGCACGCAGCGAGCCGCTGCACGCGCGATTCGAGCGCGATGTTGAGCACCCACGCACTGCGTCCCGCGCGTTCGATGAACGGCTTCGGGCCACCGCCCTCGCGCACGTCGCAATACAGGCGGCGGCGCGCCGGAAACAGCGAATCGATCGCCTTGACGCGCTGGAAGTAGCCGTCGCGCTCGCGCGCCTTGGTGGGATACGGCGCCACGAACATGATCCCGTTGCCACCGAAGAAGAGGTCCGCGAACTCGAGCCACCGTGCGATGCGGCTCACCCGCGAACCCGGAAATTGCGCAGCTCGCGCCACACGCGCCGTCAGGCGGCTCATCAGGGTGTCCGTGGCCTTGGGCTCGACGGCGGGAATGGCGTTCAGTTGCGCGAGCAGCGCCCGGGTCTCGGCGACGAGCGCATCGATATCGCGCTCAAGATGCTCGAAACGTGCTTTCAGACGCTCGATGTCCTCCGGCGCGGCCGCTTCGCCCTGCTCGGACAGATACTGCCGCACATCCGACGAAATGGATTCGATTCCCGGAATCAGCGAGCGCGGCGCGGCCTCCTCGTCTTCGTACTGGCCGAACACGACCGAGCGCAGATCGCGCTTCTGCACCGAGCGACGCGTCTTGATTTCGTGCAGAAGATGCGTGCGATAGGCTTCGAGTCCGTCGACGAGCTTGTCCAGCTGCTGCGTGTAGAGACGATGTGTTTCGAGGTGCAGCGGCGGATGAGCAGGCTGGGCGATCGCGAAGATCGAGTCCTGCTTCCACGCGGTCACGGAGAGGTAGGTACGATCCTGCCACGCGCGCCCATACTTCTCCTCGAAGCGGCGGCGATTGTCGGCGGCGAAACCTTGCGCTTCGAGCGCATCGAGCTTGCCGAACGAAGCGGAACCCCAGTGATGCAGGTAAACGTCGCGCGCGACGTACATCTTGAAACCGTGCTCCAGCGTGCGCAGACAGTAGTCGTCGTCCTCGTAGGCGCCCGGGAAGAAACGGGTATCGAGCAAGCCGAGCTTTTCGACGACTCGCCGTGTAAAGAGAACGCAGTAATAGCTCAGGAAATCGCTTTCGACGACGTCGCCGAACCACGCCTTGCGCCGCTCCTCGGCGAAGCGGTCGAGCGCGGGAAGATCGAGCGCGGCGCTGCCCGCGCCGAGGTTGTCGCGGTCGCCGAGATGGTAGGCGATGGGAATACCCTGCTCGTTGTTCGACGCATTGGTGAGCGGGCCGATGGCGTCCTTGTCGTCCTCGATCAGATAGTCGAGCCAGTGATCGGTCACGATCACGTCGCTGTTGAGCAGGCAGATATGCGTGATGGCCGGATCGGCGAGGAAATGCTCCATGCCGATATTGTTGCCGCCGGAGAAGCCCAGGTTCTTCTCCTGCTGGAAGTAGACTCCGGGCAGCCCGCGCCCCACGGCATCATCGAAGATGCGTCGCGAGGCTTCCCGCTGCGCGGGCGCGGAGGCGTTGTCGATGACTGCGACTTCGAACGCGGTATCGCTCGCGGTTCTCAGCAGGCTGTCGAGCGCCAGCGCGAATACCTCTGCCGAGTTGTACGTGACGATGACGATGCCGACTTTTACTTTCGTTGTGTTCATTGTGATTAACCGACTTCACGCATAGTTTTTCCCGCCGGCATTCATCCGCGCCGGTTCTGGCTTGCTCGATCAGAGGACGTCAGGAAAACCCTTCTTCGATTTATCGAAGAACCAATAGCAGACCCACAGGAATACGAGTGAAGCCGCGATCTGAATCGAATAGCCCGTCCAGTCGGGCCAGGTGCCGAAGAAGAATACGTGCCGCACATTTTCAAGAACCGGCGTGAACGGATTCCAGCTTACGAACACGCGCAGAGCCTCGGGCACCATGTCGATCGGATAGAAGATCGGGCTCAGATACATGAGCGCCATCGCGACCGGCGGGACCGCAAGCTTGATATCGGGCAGATAGACGCCGAGCGACGAGAGCAGATAACTCACGCCGAGCACTGCGAACCAGAACGGCAGCAGCACGATCGGCAGCGCGAGCGCCGAAACCGGCGGCAAGCCGACAAAGATCAGATGAAACAGAAGCAAGAGGCCATAACCGATTGCGGCGTTCACGAGCGCCGAGAGCGTAATCGCCATCGGCAGGATCTCGAGCGGAAACACCACCTTTTTGATGAAATTCGGGTTCTCGCGCATCAAAATCGGTGCGCGCAAAAAGCATTCGGAAAAAAAGGTAAAAGTAATCAGGCCAGCAAAGAGAATCAGCGCCGATTCCTTGCTGCCCGACGTGCCGGACGACCAGCGCGCCTTGAAGACCACGCTGAAAACGAAGAAATAGACGACGAGCGTAAGGATCGGCGTCACGAGCATCCAGATCGACCCGAGCGCCGAGCCGCGAAATTTGGTTGCGAGATCGCGGCGCACGAAGTCCCATAACAGCGCTCGGTGCTGCCAAACTGAAAGTTGCATCGAGAGTTCCCTACAGAAGACCTCGCCGGAGCATGCGTATCGGCAGGGAAATATCTTCCCGATGATCGCGCGCCCAAGTGGTCCGGTCCGAAAAATTAACTGGTTATATTAACATGTGCATAGCCCGCCACCGGGCCATACGGGGCCGTTACTCAAACTGTTCCAAACGCGGCGGAAAAGCCAGCGTAAAGGGTCGAGCCTGGCCGCTAAGCGAGAGATTCGGGTTGTACGCCGGGTCGTTTTCGAGCCACCCGTGCCATTCCTTCTCCATCCAGCGAACCTCGCCAACGAAGCGCTGATATTTGTCCGCATCCATGTCCGAGCCGCGCGTCGCCGACTCATGATGGTAGAGCTCGGCGTGCGGTGTCCAGACGTTGCGATAACCCGCCTTGACGAGACGCAGGCAGAAGTCGACATCGTTGAATGCTACCGCCAGCTCTTCGTTCAGGCCGCCGACCTCCTCGTACACAGACTTTTTCACCACGAGGCAGGCTGCCGTCACGGCCGAGAGGTTCTGCATGGACACCGCGCGTCCGAAATGGCCGAACAGACCGCGCCTCATGTTGTGATGCATGTGCCCCGCAACCCCGCCCAGGCCGATCAGCACGCCGCCATGCTGGAGCATGTCGTTTGGATACCACAGGCACGCGCCCACCGCGCCAATGCCGGGCTGTGCAGCAATGCCAACCATCTCGTTCAGCCAGTCGGGCGAGATGACCTCGATGTCGTTATTCAGAAGACACACGAACTCGCCCTTCGCCTCGCGCACGGCGCGGTTGTTCAGCGCCGAAAAGTTGAAGGGAGAATCGTCGCGAATCACGCGAATGCCCTTCTTGCTGGCGATCTCGTCGAAATAGGCGAGCGTCTCCGGTTTCACGCTGCCGTTATCGACCACGATGATCTCGTATTCACGATAGAGCGTTTCGGCAAGCACGCTGTCGATGCACTGCTTCGTGAGCGCCAGGCCGTCGCGCGTCGGGATGACGATGGAGACGAGCGGATGCCGCCCGAGGCCATAGCGCACGCGCACGATACCGAGTGATTCGTACGGCTGGTCGACGACCGCGTCGATACCGCCGCGCGCCAGGTGATCCTCGATGGCGCGCTTCGCAGCGATCAGGGCATAGGGCTTTTCGGAGCCGCTACCGGCCGTGCTGCCCGGCACGATGCGCCAGTGATAGAGCACGTGCGGAATATGGATGACCCGCGCGTCACCCGCGATCTCGACGCAGCGCAGCGCAAGATCGTAGTCCTGGCTGCCTTCGTAGCCCTTGCGGAACCCGCCTGCCTCGCGCACGAGCGCCATCTCGAAGACGCCCAGATGCGAGAACATGTTCTGCGTCAGGAACAACTGCGGGTTCCAGTCGCTCTTGAAATAAGGCGTCGTGCGTTTGCCCTGCTCGTTGAGCTTGTCTTCGTCGCTGTAGAACATGCGGCCTTCGGGATGACGACCGATGTACAGCGCGACCATGTAGAGCGCATGCGGCGGAATCATGTCGTCGTGATCCAGCAAAACGACATATTCACCCGTCGCCAGTTCGAGCGCGCTGTTGCTCGCCTCCGAAATATGACCGTTGGTCTCGCGGAAAACGAGTTTGATCCGGCTGTCCCCTGCTGCTGCCTCGGTCAGCACTTCGCGCACGCGCGGATCGGTCGAGGCGTCGTCAGCAATGCAGAGTTCCCAGTCGGAATAGATCTGATCCCGCACGGACGCAATCATCTCCCGCAGAAACCGCTCGTTGCTGTTGTATGCCGGAACCAGGAGCGAGAATTTCGGGCGCCGCGCGAGTACTTCGATACCCTTGCGCACTTGTTCGCGTTTCTCCGGCGTGATCGAATCGTAGCGTTCGATCCACTCGTGATAGACCTCGTCGCGCGGCGGGCCGTCCGCAAAGCCCGCTCCGCTCTTCAGATGGCGCAGGCGCGCCATGACACCGCGCATGCCTTCGCGCCTGATGACGGAAAGGTAGTATTGCGCCGCCGGCACGACCCCGCCGCGCGACTGAACCTGTCGCGATATCGTCGCGGCCGCCAGACGGGCCGCGTTACCCGCGCTCACGACCGAGCGCATCGGCGCGGTTATCCTCCATGAAGGGGAACCGCGCAACGCAGCAAGTTCGATCTCGAGCTGCAACACGCGATTACGGAGCGTCGACAACTCTCTCGCGTCCGACTGCGTAGCCTTCAGCTTCTTCTCGAGCGCAGCACAACGTTCCTGCCAGTCGAATGAAGACGATTCGTCGCCCGCGCGGACCGGCTCGCGATCTGCGTCGGGTCGAACTGTCGTCTTGTCATCGTGTTGCATCTTCGTACTTACCTCTGACAGGTTGGGAATGCGGGCATCCTTGAGACCATGGCCGCGTGCTATAGCCTTCCGAGGCGACCACGCAACCCGTCTCGAAGACCGCGCAACGCCATCGATACATGCATGCGGCGCGCGGAGGGCATCATCGAATAGATGACCAGGCGGAACGGCATCTTGACGAGCTCCGTCGATTTCCAGGACCACGGCACATAACCCCGGCCGATCAACGCAATCGCGTTGCGGAAGAGATAATAGTGACGCACGGGGCTGTGCATGGGATACGTTCGCCCCAGGACCTGCACAGGCTCACCGCCCAGTTCGTGCGCCATGGTGATCCACGGAACGCCGACCAGCCGATACCCCGCGCGCTTCGCCCGAATGCACCATTCGAGGTCGACAAAGTCGATGAAAAGGTCATCTTCCATCGGGCCCACGACGTTCCAGCAATCCAGATTGAGACACGAGCCAGACGTGATCAGAAAGTCCGCGTCCACCGGGCAAGCGCCTTGCGCGGGCACGCGCGCGAGCACAAACGGCCTGAAGCGCACGAAGGGCGCCACGCCGCCGAGCCGCGGATCGTCATAGGCAGGTCCGACGATCGCGATTCTCTCTCCCGCCGCGACCCATTCCGCCAGCAAGCTGGGCAAGGCCTGCAAATGCTCGATCGTGGGTTCGCTGTCCTGGTCGAACAGGAGCGCAGCGCGGCAGCCTTCGCGCAACAGCAGCTCGATGCCCTGATTCAGCGCGGTCGCAATTCCAAGATTGTCGCGGTTGGGCAGATAGTGCACGTCGGGATCGAGCCCTTCGACACGATCGACGTCTGGCGTGTTGTCGACGACCACGCAACAGGTGTGCTTCGCCAGACGGTTCGCGCGTTCGATGCACGCCGCGTCCGGGTTATAGAACACCACGACGGAACCCGGGCGCGGCACGTTGATTCCTGTGCTCACAGCCCCCTCATGCACAGATCGAGCGCGTCGCGCCAATCCGGCGCCTCGATTCCGAATGCGTCGAGGAGCTTGCGCTGCGACATGCGGGAGTTCGCGGGACGCGTCGCCGGCGTCGGATAAGCCGATGCAGGAATCGGCTTCACAGCCGGCTTCTTCGCGAGCGACGATTTCTCGAAGATCGCTTCCGCGAAGCCGTGCCATGAGGTCGAACCGCCTGCCGTGAGGTGGTACACGCCTGACTTCCCGGACCACCAGCCATCATCGGCGGACACCGCCTGCGCCAACACGTTCGCCGTCAGCGCCGCGATGGTGTTCGACCATGTCGGCGCGCCGATCTGATCCGCGACTACGCTCAGTTCGTCGCGCTCAGCGCCGAGCCGCAGCATCGTGAGAAGAAAATTCTTGCCGCGAGCGCCGTATACCCAGCTCGTGCGAAAAATCAGATGATCGCAGCCCGATGCGGCGATCGCCTGTTCGCCCGCCAGCTTGCTTTTGCCGTAGACGTTCTGCGGATTTACCGCGTCTTCTTCGACATAGGGGCTGTCTTTCGTGCCGTCGAATACGTAATCGGTCGAATAATGAACCAGCGCGGCCGACAGGCGCTTTGCCTCTTCCGCAAGCACGCCAGGCGCTTCGCCGTTGGCGCGCATTGCTGCTTCGACCTCGCTTTCCGCCTTGTCGACCGCCGTGTAAGCCGCCGGATTGACGATCAGCGACGGCTTCACCTCACGCACGACCTTACGGATTGCGTCGAGATCGCCGAGATCGAGCCTGCTGCGGTCAAGTGCGACGACCTTGCCGAGACCCTGCAAACTGCGCGCGAGCTCGAAGCCCACCTGACCGTTGACGCCGGTTAGCAGAATGGTTCGCTGATCACGGTTTGTCATCGCGTCGCTCACTCGAAACACTCGGCGTCGGACAGATGCTTGCCCGCCGCGTCTTTGGCGGCGAGCAGCGGCTCGAAGTCGATCGGCCATTCGATGCCGATTTCCGGATCGTTCCACACGATGCTGCGCTCGTGCGCCTGATACCAGTAGTCCGTGGTCTTGTAGAGAAACTGCGCCGTCTCCGACAACACGACGAAACCATGCGCGAATCCCGGCGGCACCCACAGTTGCCGATGATTCTCCGCCGAAAGATTCACGCCCACCCACTTGCCGAAGTTCGGCGAGCGCTTGCGGATATCCACGGCGACATCGAACACTTCGCCTTCCACCACGCGCACGAGTTTGCCCTGCGCGTGCTGGATCTGATAATGCAGCCCGCGCAGCACGCCCTTCGCCGAACGGGAGTGATTGTCCTGCACGAACTCGACGCCGCTTTCCACGTGCTCCGCGAACTCGCGCGCGTTGAAGCTCTCATAGAAGAAACCACGCGCATCGCCGAACACCTTCGGCTCGATGATCTTGACTTCGGGCAGCGCGGTAGCGGTTACCTGGATGGCCATGCGACTTGGTCCTTGGGAAGATTGAGCAAATATTGACCGTAAGCGTTCTTCGAGAGCGGCTTCGCAAGTTCGAGCAACTGCTCCTCGCCGATCCAGCGCTTGCGATACGCGATCTCTTCAGGACACGCCACCACCAGCCCCTGCCGCTTCTGGAGCGTCGCGATGAAGGTCGCCGCTTCGATCAGCGAATCGTGCGTGCCCGTGTCGAGCCACGCATAGCCACGCCCCATGATCTCGACATCCAGCTTCTTCAGCGTGAGATAGCGCGAATTCACATCGGTGATTTCGAGTTCACCGCGCGCCGATGGTTTGATGTCCGCCGCGATGTCGCACACCTGATTGTCGTAGAAATAAAGACCCGTCACCGCGTAGTTCGAGCGCGGCTTGGCGGGCTTCTCTTCGATCGACAATGCGCGGAACTCGCGATCGAACTCGACCACGCCGTAGCGTTCGGGATCGTGAACGTGATAGGCGAACACCGTCGCGCCATCGGTGCGCGCGCTGGCGGCTTCGAGTTGTTTCGCGAGATCGTGACCGTAGAAAATGTTGTCGCCGAGAATCAGCGCCGACGGGTCATTGCCGACGAATTCCTTGCCGATGATGAACGCCTGCGCGAGCCCGTCCGGCGACGGCTGCACCGCGTACTGGATGTTCATGCCCCACTGGCTGCCGTCACCGAGCATCGACTCGAAGCGCGGCGTGTCCTGCGGCGTCGAAATCACGAGCACGTCACGAATGCCCGCGATCATCAGCGTGGACAGCGGGTAGTAAATCATTGGCTTGTCGTAGACCGGCAGCAGTTGTTTCGATACCGCGTGCGTGATCGGATAAAGCCGCGTGCCGGAACCTCCGGCGAGAATGATGCCCTTGCGCGCCATGGTCAGCCCCTCACGCGCGCTGCGCGTAGTTCGTCTCGACCCATTTCCGGTATTCGCCGGAAGCCACTTCGTCCGCCCACGCCTGGTTATCCAGATACCACTGAACCGTCTTCGCGAGACCCGTCTCGAACGTTTCCGCCGGCTTCCAGCCAAGCTCGCGTTCGAGCTTGCGCGCATCGATCGCATAGCGGCGATCATGGCCCGGGCGATCCTTCACATACGTGATCTGATCGCGATACGAACCGCTCGACTTCGGCTTCGCCTTGTCCAGCAGGTCGCACAGCGTGTGCACGACTTCGAGGTTCTTCTTCTCGTTCCAGCCGCCGACGTTGTAGGTCTCGCCGGGCGTGCCGCGCGAGAGCACTTCGCGGATCGCGGAGCAATGATCGCCCACGTACAGCCAATCGCGCACGTTCTGGCCGTCGCCATACACGGGCAGCGGCTTGCCCGCGAGCGCGTTGGCGATCATCAGCGGGATCAGCTTCTCGGGGAACTGGTACGGCCCGTAGTTGTTCGAGCAATTGGTCGTCACGACGGGCAGGCCGTACGTATGGTGATACGCGCGCACCAGATGGTCGGAGCCGGCCTTCGTCGCCGAATACGGGCTGTTTGGCGCGTACGGCGTGGTTTCCGAGAATTGCGGGTCCGTGGCCGAGAGCGAGCCGAACACTTCGTCCGTCGACACGTGCAGGAAACGGAATGCCTGCTTCTCGTCTTCGGGCAGCTTGCACCAGTACATCCGCGCGGCTTCGAGCAGCGTGAACGTGCCGACTACGTTCGTCTGGACGAAATCGGCCGGGCCGTGAATCGAGCGGTCCACATGGCTTTCCGCCGCGAAATGCAGAATGGCGCGCGGCTTGTGCTTCGCGAGCAAGGCATCGATGGCGGCGCGATCGCAGATGTCGGCGCGCTCGAACACGTGGCGGGCGTCGTCCTTGAGCGATTTGAGCGTTCCCAGATTACCTGCGTAGGTCAGCTTGTCGACGTTCAGAACGGGCTCGTCGGAGCCATTGAGCCAATCCAGTACAAAATTGGCGCCGATGAAACCGGCGCCGCCCGTCACGAGAATCATGAATAGCCCTCTCTGTTTGCGTTCGCGCAAATCGCCGGCACGACGCCAGTTCTATATGTGGGAATTATTTACACAAACGGGTAACGAGTCGGGAACATCGACCGACGCATCCCACTCACCGCCGTTTGGACAACCGCTAATTATAAGGCCAGCCCATGCGAAAACCACTCGCCTAACAGATTGATACAGCTGGCGTTTCATCGTTGCATACGTTTCGACGTGTAACCGTCGAAAAATCAAACATGTCTTTATGAACATACGAGTATTCACCGTCTGTTTCATAATGCCCGATTACTCTCATTCCGAGCCGGTTGCGCGGCTTGTCCCATTGTATGACCGACGCCCTGACCTCCAGCATCGACGCCTCCTTCGCTCCGCTCGTCTTCGGCGATCTCCAGGGCTGCTGCGATCCGTTCCAGCGTCTGCTGAAGAAGGCCGCACCCGAGCCCGGCACACCGCTCTGGTTCGCGGGCGACCTCATCAACCGGGGCCCGAAATCATTGGAGACGCTGCGCGAGATCATCGCGCTCGGCTCACGTGCGACCGTCGTACTCGGTAATCACGACCTGAATCTGCTTTCCGTCGCCGCCGGTCTGCGCAAGCCGAAGAAAGGCGACACGCTCGATGAAATCCTCGCCGCACCCGACGCCGCCGATCTCATCGAATGGGTCCGCCACAAGCCAGTCGCGCATTTCGAGAACGGCATCCTGATGGTTCACGCGGGCGTGCTGCCGCAATGGGACGCGACGATGACGATGGAACTCGCGCACGAACTCGAACAGGCACTGCGCGCCCCGAACTGGAAGGAGACGCTCGCGGCTCTGTACGGCAACGAGCCGCATCGCTGGGAGGATTCGCTCACGGGCGCGGATCGCCTGCGCGTGATCTACAACGCGCTGACGCGCATTCGCTTCTGCACCTCCGAAGGCGCGATGGAGTTCGCCAATAACGGCGGCCCCGATGCCGCGCCGCCCGGCTACATGCCGTGGTTCGACGCGCCGAACCGCCGCACGCAGGACGTGACGATCGTGTTCGGCCACTGGGCCGCGCTCGGCCTCATGATCCGCGATGACGTGCTGTGTCTCGATTCGGGCTGCGTGTGGGGCAACAAGCTGTCGGCGGTGCGTATGACCGCCGATCCCGCGCAGCGCGTGCTCACGCAGGTGAGCTGCTCGATGAAGAAGTAGCCACCGCTTCGGCGACGTGCGCGCCGCTCGCGACCGCCGGCGCACCGCGCATGCACTGAAGCGCCGCGTCGACGCAAGCCTGCGCCTCGCTCGCGAGCAACCGCCGGTCGGCGCCCGGTGCAAGCGGATTGCACACGTACAGATGCGCGGTGAGCGCCCCCGCGCTCAACAGCGCATTCAGCGAATCGTTGAGCGACATATCGCCGATATACGCGGGCGCGGTCGACTGCCGTCCTTGTGCATCTTCGTACATCAGGCAGATCGGCTGCACCGGACACGACGCCGACACCGCCGCCTGAAACATGTTCGCGTGAAACGGCAGGAGCGACTGACCATCGGTGGTCGTGCCTTCAGGGAATACGCACATCATCTCGCCCGCGAGCAGCCGGTTCGCCAGCTCGTGCATGATGCGCTTCGCGTCGCTGCGCTTCTCGCGCTGCACGAACACCGTGCCCAGTTGATGCGCGAGCCAGCCGACGACCGGCCACTTGCGGATCTCCGCCTTCGACACGAACGGCGTCGGACGCCATGCGTTGATCACGTAGATATCGATCCACGAGATGTGATTGCCGACGACGAGCACGCCCGCATCGAGCCGCGCTTCGTCGTTATGGACGACGAGCTTCATGCCCGCGAGCCGCAGCATCTCGAGCGACCACGCGCGGTTCAGCTCGGCGCGCGCGCTCGCGGACGCACGCGGAAAGCGCCTCGCGACGATCCACATGCCGTACAGCAAATGGAGCGTGAGCCGCAGCTTGCGCAGCACGAAGCGCATGTTCAGCGGCTCTCGTAGGCGACGTGCCCACCGACGACCGTCGCACGCACGCGCGCCGGCAGTTCGTAGCCGAGGAACGGTGTGTTGCGCCCCTGACTCTTCAGCTTCTGCGGATCGACGCGCCATTCGCCGGCCGCGTCGAACACGCACAGATCCGCGATCGCGCCCGTCGCAATGCGCCCCGCGGGCAGCTTCAGCACATCGGCGGGCGCGTACGTGATGCGCGCGAGCGCCTTCGCGAGCGGCACGTTCGCCTCGCGCGCCCACTTCACCGTCAGCGACAGCAGCAGTTCGAGACCCGTCGCGCCCGGCGTCGCTTCGGCGAAAGGCAGCAGTTTTTCGTCGTCGTCGAGCGGCGTGTGATCGGAGCAGATCGCGTCGATGGTGCCGTCGGCCAGCGCCGCGCGGATCGCGTCGCGGTCGCGCTGCGAGCGCAGCGGCGGATCGAGGCGGAATTGCGAGTCGAAATAGCCGATGTCGATATCCGTCAGATGCACGTGGTTGATCGTCACGTCGCACGAGACGGCAAGCCCTTCGGCCTTCGCCGCGCGCACCAGCTCGACGCCCGCCGCCGACGACAGATGCGACAGATGCACGCGCGCGCCCGTCACGCGCATCAGTTCGAAGATGGTGTGCAGCGCGATGGTCTCCGCCGACACCGGCACGCCCGACAGCCCGAGCCGCGACGCCACCGCGCCGCTCGCCGCCACGCCGCCCTTCGACATGAACGCGTCCTGCGGACGCAGCCAGACCGTGTAGCCGTAGGTGGTCGCGTATTGCAGCGCGCGCTGCAGGGTGCGCGTATCGACGATCGGGTTATCCGCCTGCGAGAAGCCCACGCAGCCCGCCTCGGTCAGCTCGACCATTTCGGTGATGGCCTCGCCCTTGAGTCCCATGGTCAGCGCACCGAGCGGATACACATGCGCCAGATGCAGCTTCTGCGCGCGGAACTTGAGCATCTCGACGAGGCCCGGCTCGTCGAGCGTCGGATCGGTGTCGGGCGGGCACACGAGGCTCGTCACGCCGCCCGCCATCGCGGCGGCCATTTCGGATTCGAGCGTCGCCTTGTGCTCGAAGCCCGGCTCGCGCAGCCGCGCGGACAAATCGACGAAACCCGGCGCGATGTGCAGCCCGGACGCGTCGATGACCTTCGCCGCGTTGAAATCCGCAGGCGCCGCGCCGATGCCGACGATCCGCCCCGCCGCGATGAATACGTCCTTGCGTTCTTCCGTGCCCGCGATCGGGTCGATGATCGTGCCGTTTTGAATCTGGATCTTCATGTCGTCTTCTTCAGTCGCTGTTGCCGGCCACGATGCCCATCACCGCCATGCGCACGGCGATGCCGAAGGTCACCTGATTCAGGATCACCGACTGCGGACCGTCGGCCACCTGCGAATCGATTTCCACGCCGCGGTTCATCGGGCCCGGATGCATCACGATCGCATCGGGCGCGGCCAGCGCGAGACGCTCGGGCGTCAGGCCCCAGCTCTTGAAATACTCCTGCGCGGAAGGCAGCAGCGCGCCGCTCATGCGCTCGTTCTGCAAGCGCAGCATGATGATCACGTCGACGCCCTTCAGGCCTTCGTCGAGATTGTGATAGACGTGCACGCCCATCTGGTCGAGGTTGCTCGGCAACAGCGTGCGCGGCCCGATCGCGCGCACTTCCGGCACGCCGAGCGTGGTCAGCGCGTGAATGTCCGAGCGCGCGACGCGCGAATGCAGGATATCGCCGACGATCGCCACGCGCAGCTTCGTGAAGTCGCGCTTGTAATGGCGGATCGTGTACATGTCGAGCAGGCCTTGCGTCGGATGCGCGTGCCGGCCATCGCCCGCATTGATCACGTGCACGTGCGGCGCGCAGTGCTCGGCGATCAGATACGGCGCGCCGCTCGACGCGTGACGCACGACGAACATGTCGGCGTGCATCGCGGAGAGGTTGTTGATCGTGTCGAGCAGCGATTCGCCCTTGCTCGTCGACGACGCGTTGATGTTCAGGTTCAGCACGTCCGCCGACAGGCGCTTGGCCGCGATCTCGAACGTGGTGCGCGTGCGCGTCGAGTTTTCGAAGAAGAGGTTGAACACCGACTTGCCGCGCAAGAGCGGCACCTTCTTCACTTCGCGGTCGGTCACGCTCACGAACTGCTCGGCGGTATCGAGAATATGCGTGACGATGGCGCGCGGCAGCCCTTCGATGGTCAGCAAGTGCTTCAGCTCGCCGTTCTTCGTGAGCTGCGGATTGCCTTTGAGAAAGCCGTACCGGAATTTATCCGATGCGGGCGCGCCCGGAACGGCGGCGCCCTGATTGGCGGTGTTCATGATGTTCCCGGATGTTTCTTTGGAAAGAAGCGCAAAGCAGCCGCAATGTGCGCGTCAGTGCGCGCGCGGCTCGGTCGTGAAGGCGAGCGTGTGGTCGTCGCGGCGCGCGAGCACGAGATCCTCGTTCGCGGGCATTTCGACCGCGCCGCCGGTGAAGCGCGCCGCGATCGGCATTTCGCGACCGCCGCGATCCGCGAGCACCGCGAGATCGATCGACGCCGGACGGCCGTAGTCGTACAGCTCGTTGATCGCCGCGCGCACGGTGCGGCCCGTCGAGAGCACGTCGTCGATCAGGATGATGCGGCGGCCGTTCACATCGAAAGGCAGTTCGGTCGGGCGCGCCTGGCTGTGCAGGCCCTTCTTCGCGTAGTCGTCGCGATGCAGCGCCACGTTCACCACGCCGAAGTGCGGCGCGTTCAGATCCTTCGCGAGCCGCTCGGCGAGCCACACGCCGCCGCTGTAGATGCCCGCCAGCACGGCGCCATCCGGCGCGGCAAGCGATGGTCCGTACGCGGCCCGAATCTGGTCGACGAGCGCGCGGTACAGCGCCTCGGCGTCAATGGAACTCATGATCGTCGGCAAGTCCGTCGAGATATTGTTGAAGGATGACGCGGGCCGCTTCGGCGTCGATTTCGTCGAAGCGGCCACGCGCGTTGGTGCGCACGCCGCGCGAGCGCAGCTCGGCTTTGGCGTCGACGGACGAGTAGCGCTCGTCCACCCATTGCACGGGCACGTTGAAACGGCCGTTCAACTGATTGCCGAAGCGCTTCGCGAGCGCGCTCATTTCGTGCGGTGCGCCATCGGGATGCATCGGCATGCCGACCACCACGGCGTCGGGTTTCCACTCATCGAGCAGTTTGCCGACTTCGACGAAGCGATATTCGCGATTGCGGTTTTCCAGCGTGGCGAGCGCACGCGCGTGCTTCGTGAGCGTATTGCCTACGGCGACACCAATGCGTTTCTCGCCGTAATCGAATGCCAGCAGCGTGGCTTCGCGGCTCATGCGTGCCCTGCTTCGCCGGACAACATCGAGCGCGACACGCCGAGCAGCGAGAGCGCTGCTTCGAGGCGGTCTTCGGCGGGCACGTCGAAGATGATGCGCGGATCGGCTTCCACCGTGAGCCAGCCGTTCTTCGCGAGTTCGTCTTCGAGCTGGCCCGCGCCCCAGCCGGCGTGACCCAGCGTGAGCAAAAAGCGCTCGGGGCCCTTGCCGCTCGCGACTGCCTCGAGCACGTCCTTCGATGTCGTCATCGCGAGGCCGCCGGGCACGCTCATCGACGAGCTGTACGGCTCGCCCTCGCCCGCTTCGTGCAGCACGAAGCCGCGCTCGGTCTGCACGGGACCGCCGAAGTACACGGGCAAATGGACGAGCGGCTCGATCTCGAGCTTGAGATCGATGCGATTGAATAGCGATTGAAGATCGATATCGGTCGGCCGATTGATGACGAGGCCGAGCGCGCCCTTCTCGGTGTGATCGCAAAGATAGACCACCGTTCCTGAAAACGTCGGATCCACCATGCTCGGCATGGCGATCAGGAACTGATTCGTCAAATTGATGCGATCGGAAGTCTTGGACATAATTCAGAATTTTAACAAAGGCGCTGCGAGATGGCCGACTTTGATGTGGGTCTGGTGTGGTTTCGGCGGGACCTGCGCGCGGCAGACAATGCTGCACTCTATCACGCGCTTACGCGGTGCCGTCGGGTGCTGTGCGCCTTCGTTTTCGACCGAGAGATTCTCTCTGCGCTCGATAAAAATGACCGCCGCGTGCCGTTCATCCATGCGAGCGTCATCGAGCTGGATCGCACGCTGCGCGAGGCGGGCGGCGCGCTGATCGTGCGGCACGGTCATCCGGTTCACGATATTCCGGCGCTCGCGCGGGAATGCGGCGCGAACGCCGTATTCGCCAATCGGGATTACGAGCCGGCGGCCAAAGCGCGCGACGAAGCCGTCGCGGGCACGCTCGCGAGCCGGGACATCGCGTTTTTCACGTTCAAGGATCAGGCCGTCTTCGATCATGACGATGTGATGACAGGCGCGGACAAGCCTTATACCGTCTTCACGCCGTACAAGCGCAAATGGCTTCAGACGCTCACGCCGGACGCGCTGAAGCCGTACGCTTCAGAAGATCACCTGGACGCGCTCGCGAAACCGCCTGCGGGCGTGAAGCACGCGATGCCGTCGCTCGCCGCGCTCGGGTTTGCCGATGCCCACGGTCCCGCGTTTCCCGCCGGCGCGATCGGCGCGTACGAACTCTTCGACGATTTCCGCGACCGCATGACCGATTATGGCCGCACGCGCGATTTCCCCGCGCTGAAGGGCCCGAGCTATCTCGGCGTGCATCTGCGCCACGGCACGATGTCGATCCGCGCGCTCGCCCGCACCGCGCACGACGCCCAGCGCCACGGCGACAAGGGCGCGGAAACCTGGCTCGGCGAGCTGATCTGGCGGGAGTTCTATTTCTCCGTGCTGCACCATTTTCCGCACGTCGGCATGGCCGGGGATCATCGCGCGTTCAAGCCGGAATACGACCGCATCCGCTGGGAGACCGGCCACGCGGCCGACGCGAACTTCGCCGCGTGGTGCGCGGGGCAAACGGGCTATCCGCTGGTCGATGCGGCGATGCGGCAGATCAATGCTTCGGGCTACATGCACAACCGGCTGCGCATGGTCGTGGCGAGCTTTCTGACGAAGGATCTCGGCATCGACTGGCGGCGCGGCGAAGCTTATTTCGAAGCGCTCCTGAACGACTTCGAGCTGTCGAACAACAACGGCGGCTGGCAATGGGCCGCGTCGAGCGGTTGCGATGCGCAGCCGTACTTCCGCATCTTCAATCCGGTCACGCAGTCGCGGAAATTCGATTCGGCCGGCAAGTTCATCCGGCATTACGTGCCGGAGATCGCGGGTCTGTCCGATCGCGATATTCACGCGCCGTGGCTCGCCAAACCGGACGCGCTCAAGGCCGCGAAAATCTCGCTCGGCGCGCAGTATCCGCAACCGATCGTCGATCACGACGCGGCAAGAAAACGCACGCTCGCCCGTTACGACGTCGTGCGCGGACCGGGCGCCAAAACGCGCACGCCCGGCGATGAACACGAAAACGACGATTAACGCGTGACCGGCGCCGGCTTTTCGAGCATCGCTGTGAGCGCGACAATCGACCCGCGGCCTTCGGAAGGCGCAATGCCGGCCGCCGCCTGATGCAGCATCGAACGCAGCATTTGGGCGGCGCGCTCGGGCACGGTGGCGTCGACGCCGCGCGTCGCGCCCTCGGCGCCGTCGGCGTGGGGTTCGCCGTGATGCGCGACGCGCCGCCACGCGAGACCGAGCGTGTCCGCGAGCAGCGCGACATGCCCGAGGCCCAGCGCGCAAGCCGCCGCCCCGAGCCGGTGCGATGCGTTTGCGGCTGACAGCGCCGCCGCTTCATCGATCATGCCGGTTTCGTTCGCCTGCGTGCCTCGCTCGACGAGCGCGTCGATCGACGTTTCCGCGCTCTGCAGAAAGTCTTCGTAGGCAGCCGCGTTCACGCGCAGCACGCCGAGGTCGCGCGTCGCGGCATCGCGCGAAGCTTCTTCGCTCGCCTGCGCCGCGCCCTCTTCCCAGGCCGCTTCCGATGCCTGCGTTGCCGCAACATGCCACGCCACGGTCAGGCCGTAGTCGCGCAGCACGTCGACGTGTTCCGCATCTTCGGAGGTCGCGCCGTACAGCGCGAAATCGCGCCACAGGAGCGCGAGCGTCGCGCGCACCAGCGAACGCGGCGCGTAAGACAGCGCATGCGCCTGATCCGCCAGCACGAGGTTGAAGCGCGCGTAGAGGCGCTTTGCATCGGCGATGTGGTCGAGCTCGCCGCCGTTGCGTTGCGCGCGTTCACGCAGCGCCCGCACCGTCGAAGACGCGAGTCGCCAGAAATCGTAGGGATCGGCGCCGCGAAGTTCGTCGAGACAGGCGTCGAGGCGCGCGAAGGCATCGGCGGATTCTTCCGCCGGGCCGCGCAGCAGTTTGAGCAGCGTTTCCTCGTAGTGCGCCCGCACGCGCGCGAGCCGCTCGGGCGCGATGCCGCGCAACGTCGCCGGCGCGATGGCGCGGCCCGCGAGCGCGAGGTCGTCGTAGGAAACCGGCGCAACGCGCGTGTGAGCCGCCAGCAGCGCATGCAGGCCGCGATAGTGTTCGAAAAGCGTTGTCGAGCACGAGAGTTCGCGCAGATTGTGGCGCTCGACCGCCGCGCGGAACGCCGCAAGCGCATCGGCGACGCGCGCATGACTTGCCTCCGATTCCTCGCCGAGCGGCGCGACGAGCGCGAGCGCCTCGGCGAAGCGCTGCGCGGGCAGCCATCCCGCCGAATGCAACGCGGCGATGGCGCGTTTCAGCGCGGCCCCGGTTTCGCCCTGGCGCTGGAACGCATGCAGCGCGTCGGTCAACGCCATTTCGGCAAGTCGCACCGATCCGCCACGCGGGTTGGGCAGGGCTTCGAACGGAACGGGCAGATCGGGACGAGAAGTCATAACAGGCGCTCACAAACCGGTTCGCGGGCGCGGCGACCGAGAGCCACCGTCGCACGCGGTTGAATACATCATCGACAGGCGGGTGACGAATCTCGCCCCGCCTTGTTCAAGCGTATGCCTTAACGAGCCGGTGCGGAAATCGAACGTACGCGCCGAGGTTTTTCACGCCCCGTTCGCCAACACCGCGCGACGCCGGAATCGCCGCAACACACTCGCCTTACGCTGCAAAATCCGACAAATCGGGCAGACCGCACGACGGCTGCCCATGCGCGATCCGCGTCGCCGTAGCCGAACGCAGTCCGCAAAAAACGCGCGCCGCATGACGCGAGTCATGCGGCGCGGCAGAACGACAAGATCAGATCTGAACCATCTCGAAATCTTCCTTGCGGGCTCCGCATTCGGGACAGGTCCAGTTGATGGGGACGTCCTCCCAGCGCGTGCCCGGCGCGATGCCCTCTTCGGGCAATCCCGCCTCCTCGTCGTAGATCCAGCCGCAGATCAGGCACATCCAGCTTCTGTATTCCATACTTATGCCGCGTCGATTGGTCGGTTGAAATTAGGACATGATGGTACCGTGTTGCCGTGTCGATGCCTAGCAAGCTGCCCACCCGGGTGGTGTGCATCGTGACATCGGTCTAAACGGCCGTCCCGGCGAGCCCGAAAGCCCAAGGCTAGCGCGCCGGAAAAAAGTGCGCAAAGAGAACTGACGGGCGGCATTAGGCCGCATAATCAGACATGACTGAGCGGGTATTCGCTCGCGCGCCCGAAAGCGCGGACGAGTTCGCTCCGAGCCGATCGTCCATTCAAGCATCCAATACCATAATGTCCGCTTTTGCCATGACCGGCGACTCCCCACCGATCGTACTCACCTTCGGCCTTTCCGATCCCACGGGCGGATCCGGCGTGCAAGCCGATCTTCTGACGCTCGCGAGCATGGGCTGCCACGGCCTGACCGTGCTGACCGGCTACGCGGTGCGTGACTCCGCCACCTGCGATGAAGTCACCAGCCTCGACCCGGACGTCGTCGCCACCCAGGCGCGCATGTTGCTGGAGGACATGCCGGTCGCCGCCTTCAAGATCGGCGCGGCGACGCGCGCGGAGCTCGTGTCCGCCATCGCCGAAGTCGTCTCCGACTACGACGACGTGCCGCTGATCCTCGCGCCCGATTTCACGCTCGACGACGAACACGTGCTGTCCGCCGACGAGCTTCGCGAATCGCTCGCCGATCTGCTCGTGCCTCAGACCACCATGCTGATTGCCGATCACGCCACGCTATTGCAGCTTGCACAGCCCGACAGCGACGCCGAATCGCCGACCCTCGATTCCGCTATTTCCCACATCCTGGCGCAAGGCTGCGAGTACGTGCTGGCGATGGAAACCGGCACACATCGTCATGTCAATACGCTCTACAGCGAGGAAGGACAAGTCCGGCAGGATACGTGGGAGCGCAGCGTGCAACGCATCATGGGCCTGACCGATACGCTCGGTTCGGCCGTCGCCGCGCTGCTCGCGAATGGTCAGGAACCCGCCGAAGCCGCGCGCGAAGCGCAGGAATACGTGTTCCAGGCCACCCGCGCCGCATTCCGGCCGGGCATGGGCGCCTATCTGCCGGACCGTTTTTTCTGGGCGCGTTCGAACGACACGGAGGAAGACGGCGAGGCCTCCGCGCTGCCCGACGATCCGCCGGGCCTGCCCGGAGAAGCCCGACACTAAAGCCGACGACGGAGGCGACGCGAGCGCATGCCATACCGACTGCCCCATCTGCACAAGCCCGGCCCGCAAGGGGCGATCCGCATCGGCTGCGCGGGCTGGGGTCTATCCAGCGCCGTCTCCGCGAGCTTTCCCCACGAAGGCACCCATCTCGAACGCTACTCACATGTGCTGACGTGCGTCGAGATCAACTCCAGCTTCTACAAGCCGCATCGCGAGCAGACTTACGCGCATTGGGCGGAAAGCGTGCCCGACTCGTTCCGCTTCTCGGTGAAGCTGCCGAAGGCGATCACGCATGACGCGCGCCTCGTCGATACCGAAGCGCTGCTCGACGAGTTCCTTCAGACAGCCGGACAACTCGGCGGCAAGCTCGGCTGCTGGCTCGTGCAACTGCCGCCGAGCCTGACGTTCGATCACGACATCGCGGAAAGCTTCTTCAAGGCGCTTCGCGAGCGCACGAAAGTGCCGGTGGCATGCGAGGCGCGCGAGCCCGGCTGGTTCACGGCGCACGCGGCGGCGCTGCTGAAGGCGCATCACATCGCCTACGTGGACGCCGACCCGATTCCCGACGAATGCGAGATCAGGCATCGCGCGGACACGTCGCTCGTCTATGTGCGGCTGCACGGCGCGACCGAACTCTACAAGTCTTCCTACGATTACACCTATCTCGACGATCTCGCCCGCACCTTGCACACGCGCGCGAAGAAGACGGCCGAAGTCTGGTGCATTTTCGACAACACAGCCGATGGCAACGCGCAGCCCAACGCGCTGCATCTGATGGAGCGGCTGCGGATTCATCACAAAGTCTGACTTTCTCGCTGGAGATTCTCCGATGCCTAAGCCGGCTGGATTCGCTCGTCCGCTCGCGGCAACGCTCGCCGCCTTGCTGTTCTCATTTACCTTGCCAGCTCAAGCTCAGAACCCCGCACCGCCTCCCGGCGCCACGCCCGCCGGCGACGGCACGTTCCTGCTGACGATCTTCCTCAAGCATGACGAGTCGAAGACGCTGCCGCAGATCAATCAGCAACTGAAGGAACAGGGCTACTTCAAGCAGTTCCCGCCGCCGGGCGTCGAAGTAGTGTCGTGGTACGTGATGATGGGCATCGGTCAGGTGGTGACGCTGCGCGTGCCGGCGGACCGGCTGCGCGAAGTGAATCGCGCGATCGAAAGCACCGCGTGGGGCGGGTATCGCACGGAGTTCTATCCAACCTACGACTACAAGGCCGCCGCGCAGAAGTTGCGCGAGGAGATGAACAAGTAGCCTTCGTACAGACGAAAAAAATCCCGCATCGCTGCGGGATTTTTTTGCACGGCGCGAGCTTCTTTCGAAGCCCGCGCAATGTAATCGGGCCGAAGCCAGATTACATGTCCATGCCCATGCCGCCCATGCCGCCGGGCATGCCGCCACCCATCGGAGCATCTTCCTTCGGCAGTTCGGCAACGGCTGCGTCGGTCGTCAGCAGCAGGCCTGCCACCGATGCCGCGTTTTGCAGCGCGGTGCGCGTGACCTTCGTCGGATCGACGACGCCAGCTTCAACCAGGTCGCCGTACTCGCCGGTCGCCGCGTTGTAGCCGTAGTTGCCTTGACCAGCCGCAACAGCCGCCACCACGACGGAAGCTTCTTCGCCGCCGTTCGTGACGATCTGGCGCAGCGGCTCTTCCATCGCACGCAGAACGATGCGGATGCCCGCGTCCTGGTCCGAGTTCGCGCCCTTCACGCCTTCCACAGCCTTGCGAGCGCGGATCAGCGCAACGCCGCCGCCAGCCACGATGCCTTCTTCAACGGCAGCACGGGTTGCGTGCAGCGCGTCTTCGACACGTGCCTTCTTTTCCTTCATTTCGACTTCGGTCGCAGCACCGACCTTGATCACCGCAACGCCGCCGGCCAGCTTGGCCACGCGCTCTTGCAGCTTTTCACGGTCGTAGTCCGAGGTCGCTTCTTCGATCTGCTTGCGCACTTGCTTCACGCGCGCTTCGATGTTCACGGCTTCGCCAGCGCCATCGATGATCGTCGTGTTTTCCTTGCCCACTTCGATGCGCTTCGCCTGGCCCAGTTCAGCCAGCGTCGCCTTTTCGAGCGTCAGGCCGGTTTCTTCCGCAACCACTTGACCGCCGGTCAGGATCGCGATGTCTTCCAGCATGGCCTTGCGACGGTCGCCGAAGCCCGGAGCCTTGACAGCAACCGTCTTCAGGATGCCGCGGATGTTGTTGACGACCAGCGTTGCGAGCGCTTCGCCTTCGACGTCTTCAGCGATGATCAGCAGCGGACGGCCAGCCTTCGCGACTTGTTCCAGCACCGGGAGAAGGTCACGGATGTTGGAAACCTTCTTGTCGTGCAGCAGCACGAACGGGTTTTCCAGCACGGCGACTTGCTTGTCCGGGTTGTTGATGAAGTACGGCGACAGGTAGCCGCGGTCGAACTGCATGCCTTCCACGACGTCCAGCTCGTCTTCCAGCGACTTGCCGTCTTCGACGGTGATGACGCCTTCCTTGCCGACCTTGTCCATCGCTTCAGCGATGCGATCGCCGATCGACGTGTCGCTGTTCGCCGAGATCGAGCCGACTTGCGCGATTTCCTTGTTGGTCGTGCAGGGCTTGCTGATCTTGCGCAGTTCTTCGATTGCTGCGGCCACGGCCTTGTCGATGCCGCGCTTCAGGTCCATCGGGTTCATGCCCGATGCGACGTACTTCATGCCTTCGCGGACGATCGATTGCGCCAGAACGGTAGCGGTCGTGGTGCCGTCACCTGCGTTGTCGCTGGTCTTGGAAGCCACTTCCTTGACCATTTGCGCGCCCATGTTCTGGAGCTTGTCCTTCAGTTCGATTTCCTTCGCGACCGAGACACCGTCCTTGGTGACCGTCGGGCCGCCGAACGAGCGCTCGAGCACGACATTGCGGCCCTTCGGACCCAGCGTGACCTTGACCGCGTTGGCCAGGATGTTCACGCCTTCGACCATCTTGGCGCGTGCGGTATCGCCAAAAGTGACTTCTTTAGCTGCCATATCCAAACTCCTTGATTCGATTCGGTTTGCTGGCTTCGCCTGAGCGCGCCCAAAAGGGGCTGCGGCCGGTTGGCGAAGCCGAACGTGCAGGAAGGATGCTTACTTGACCAGAACGGCCATGATGTCTTCTTCGCGCATGACGAGCAGTTCCTGCCCGTCGACCTTGACGGTCTGGCCAGCGTACTTGCCGAACAGAACGCGGTCGCCCACCTTCACGTCGAGGGCGTTCTGCACGCCCTTGTCATCGCGCTTGCCCGGGCCGATGGCCAGGACTTCGCCTTGATCCGGCTTCTCTGCCGCGGCTTCCGGGATCACGATGCCCGATGCGGTCTTGGTTTCCTGGTCCAGACGCTTGACGATGACGCGATCGTGCAAAGGACGAAGGTTCATACACACTCCTCTCTTGATTGAGACTGAAAACGCGGGAAAACCCATCCGTTGAGAACGATCTCGCCGGACGGCAATCTTGTTAGCACTCTCGTGCAGTGAGTGCTAATTATATGGATCGAGTTTGACAATTTCAAGGAGGGGGATGAGCGGGGAATCCCGTAGGACGGCGCGAGGACGTGCCAGCGCATCCCTAAGACCAATGAAGACGGTGTTTCCGATTGACGCGATTAATGTCGAATCGCAAAAAGTGATTTGGCCAGATCAGGGTTTTTACCGATACGACGCCGGCCTACACTGCCTCTCAACGACGAAGCAGTGGAAAGACACCTCACCACCGGCAACGTTCCCCAAATCAGCATTCGGAGGCTCATCATGTTCAAATCCATCGTTCCCGCCATCGCCATCGCTGCCATGCTGGCGGTTCCCGGTTTTGCGCAGGCGCGCGAAGACGGCCCGGTCACCCGCGCGCAGGTGCGCGCCGAACTGGTTCAACTCGAGCGCGCGGGCTACAACCCCGTCAGCAGCGAGGTCGACTATCCCGCCGACATCCAGGCCGCCGAGGCGCGCGTCGCCGCCGCCTCGTTCGGTGGCGCAAGCGAAGGCTCGTCGGCAGCGGGCAAGGGCGGCCGCGCAGTGAGCGCCGCCGACGCGATCGATTTCAATCGCCCGTAAGCGATTCGTCGACCGCGAGCGAAGCCCGGCCACGCGCCGGGCTTTGCGCTTTTCGAAACAATGAATTGACCCGCGTGACGCCCTTCATCACGCTGTAAACCACGGATTCGACGATGTTTTCAGACTGCGCTTTTTCATCGGCCCGTGCGACGGCACTACAATTTGTGTCTGCCGTTGTCACAAATTTCGGATCCACCGCCTCATGCCCATGCCGTCGCCGCGCCTCGTTTTCGCCTCTCTCGGACTGATCGCCCTCGCCGCCTGCGGAGGGCGCAACGCGGTCGCGCCGAGCTATCAACAGGAATTGTTCAGCACCGGCGCGAGCCCTTTCGCGCACAACTTCGACGCCACCGTCAATGAAACCTGCGAGGCCGCGCGCCGCGCGCTGCTGTCGCAGGGATTTCTCACGACAATGGGCCAGCCCGACACCGTCGATGCCACCAAGAACTTCCAGCCGAGCGCCGAGACACACGTCGCCGTGTCCTTTCATGTGGTCTGCACGCCGGGCGAGAACGCGACCAATCAGAGCATCGCGTATGTGAATGCCGTGCAGGACGGCTATGCGCTCAAGAAAAGCGATACGTCGGCGAGTGTCGGACTGAGCGTGCTCGGCTCGCTCTCACTGCCGATCCGCTCGAACAGCGACGCGATGGTCAAGATCTCGAGCGAGACCGTGCCGGCGGGCAAGTTCTACGACCGTTTTTTCAATCTGATGGGCCATTACCTGAACACGGTGCCGCGCAGCGCGCCCGTCGCCGCCGATGAAGTGAAGAGCAAGCCGCTCGCGCCGTCGCTCATCGTCAACTCGCCGGAACTCACGCCGACGCCGATCGTCGTGCAGACGCCTGCCGCCGCGACCGCGATCCAGGCGTCGGATGCGGTTGCGGCGGGCGCGTCGGCGGCGGAGGCGGCAGCGGCGGCTGCGCCATCGGCGCCACGCACCACCGCAACGCAATAAATCACGCCATCGGTCAGTTCGGCACGTTGACGGCGCCGCCCGTCACTGTGATCGCGTTCGCGCCCGGATCGGTTGCGATCGGCGGCAGGTTCGATACCGCGAGCGCTGGCGCCGCGCCCGCCCTACCGCCCCGCGCGACCGTGCGCACCACCTGCGACGGCGGCAGCGGCGCGTTGCTCTTCAGGTGATTCCACATCAGGTTGAGCGCCTGGATGTTGTAGTAGTGGACCGGAATGAAACGCGTGTCGAAGCCGGCCACGCTGAGGAACGCGTCGAAATGCTGACCGTTCGTGATCTCATACAGCGAAAGCTGGCTCTTGCTTCCTTCCGCGACGCGATTTGCGCCGAGATACGGCCGCGACGCATGGTTGATCGGCACGAGCGCGTCCGCGCGGCCCTGCACGATGATCGCGGGCTTGCCGCGCAAGTTCGCGTTCACGCGGATCGCGTTCACGCTGTCCACCATCGTCGCGTTGCCATTGGTCCACAGCGAGCGCAGGCACGCCGCGCCCGCGTAGCTCGCGTCGGGCGTCGCGAACCGGTGATCCGCCGCCCCCGTATTCCCCGCGTTGTAGACCAGATTGATACCGTTGGTCGGCGGCACGCCGTTGCCGTTGCCGAAGAGGGTCGGCATCGGCGGAATGATCGGCGTCACGCCCGCCGCGCCCGTCGCCGCATTGGTCGTGCCGAAGCTGAAATTGCACAGGTTGTCGAGCACGCTCGCCTTCATGTAGGCGTCGGCATAGGTGACGGCCACAGCCGGCACCGCTTGCGAGTCCCACATCGGCGCCTGCAGCGTATCCGAGTCGGTCTGGTAGCCCGCCTGATGCAACTGGTTGAGCGCGTCGGTCGCCTGGGTGACGGTGCTCCCGCTCGCGATGAGTCCGCTGGCGGCGAGCGTCGCGCAGCGCGCCGTGCGGATCGCGTTGGTGGTCGCCACGGGCAACGCCGTCAGATAAGGCGAGCCGGCCGCGGCGGGCGCGAGCGCCGCGCACGGTTGCAGCAGATTGGCGAGCGTCATGTAATCCGCGAGCGGCCGCCCGAACGAGCCGACCGGCACGCCGCCCTGCCGCACCGAAACCTGTGAGGGCAGGTTCAGGTTGATCTGCGGCTCGCCGACGACGACCGCCGTGATCCAGCCATCGGTGTCCTGCTCGGCCGCCGCCAGCGACGCGCCGCCGCCGTTGCTCACCGACGCCGCGATCGTCGTGATGCTGCCTTTGTCGTAGCGCACCTGATGCGTCGAGCCGCTGACCGGGCCGAACATGTCGTTGAGCGCCCAGTACGCGAACTGGATCGCCTGCAAGGTGTTCTTGCCCCAGTCCTTTTCCGGATTTTGCTGCGAATGCGCGTGCTTGTACGCGTAGCGATTCGGGAATGCCGAATTGAACGACGCGAGCGCCGATGCGCTGACATTCGCCTTGAAGATCGCCTTGGTCCCGGCGATATTCGCGTTGGCAAGCGTGCCGTCGATCATCGTGACGAGATTGGTGGCAAGTTCGTGGCCGCCATTGCCGCTGCCCTTGTCGGTATAGGCGACCGCGCAGCCGCGCTTCAGGCCCCATTCGCCCGCGGCCGAGATCGCGCCGTACACGCCGCGCGATCCCGACGACGTCGCGGTGACGATGCACGGCTGGTCCGGATTGAAGCTCGCCGGAATCTGCACGAGCAGGCTGACGTTCTGCGTGCCGCTGCCGTCGTCGGCATAGGCGATGTATTCCTTGCCCGCGATCTTGCCCTCGCCGAGCGTGTCGTTGCCGTTCAGATCGACATTCGGGCCCCAGAAACGTCCATAGCCACCGTTCGCCGACATATCGACGAGCGCGCGATAGTTCGAATAGATGGCGAGGCGTCGCAATTCCGCTGCCGTCGGCGCCGCCGCATTCGCGATGCCCGGCGCGGTCGCCGACGCGAGGCCCGTCTTGCCGAGACCGGCGGTCAGCAGGTCGTCGGACGCGCCGTCGTAGGTCTGGGTGTTGACCGAGCCGGAGACGAAGCTCGGCAAGGTGTTCGTCGGCTGGCCGCTGTTGTTGTCGTCATCGCCGCCGTGGCATGCGGTGAGCGTCGCTGCCGCGAGCAGCGCGAACGCGCCGAGCGTGGCCGCGCGCGGCACGTTCTGCAAAGCCTGCAATCTCTGGAAACGCGCGATTCTTTTCATTGTCAGTCTCCGCCATCCGTTTCGATTGAGTGGTGCCACCTGGACGTGCGACCACAGCGCAAGTATCGCGCCGTATCAGGTCAGCGAAAAGTCGCGGCAAATGCGCCAAACGACAACGGGCTCCGGCGGGAATGCCGGAGCCCGTTCAAAGTCTCGCGAGGAAGCAAGCGGCATCGCGCGATGCCGCCCGCCGCCTGTGACTCGTGTTATTGCCCGCCGCCTTGCACGCCGAGCGTGATCTTGTTGCTCACGGACTTCACGCCCGTCACGCCCTTGGCGATTTCCTCCGCCTGGGCGATCTGGCCGCCTTCCGGCACCGTGCCGGTCAGCGTGACCGCGCCGCTGCGCGCGCGCACGTAGACGTGCGACACGTCGAAGCCCTGCGCCTTCGACAGCGCGCGGCGCACGTCGTAGCCGAGCTTGCGGTCGGTCTTCTTGGTTGCGGATTTCTGGGCTTTGGCCGTTGCCGCCGAGTCCGTGCTGGTGGCCGCCGCGTCGCTCGATTGGGCATAGGCGCTCGAAGCCACGGCCACGCACACCACCACGCCCAGCGCTTTCAACAGATCGACTGCTTTCATGATTTCTCCTTTTGTTTCGCTTGTTGACTTCGCACAGTTGCTACTTCGCTCGTTTTGCACTTCAAATGCGGGCCGCATTCCCAACGGCTGGGCTACGGCATCGAACGGCTGCCCGTGACCACGCGCTCGCCCGGCCGCCTATGGGCGACGAAGCATGGCGATGGCAAGCCGGCTGATGCGGCTCACGGTGCTGCGAGAGACTGGCGAAAGAAACAAAACCGCGGCCGGTTGGTCGGGCGGCAAAACCCGTCGGCTCGAATATGTCCTGCCGCATGGCGCATGCTCGGCACGGCTCGCTAACCCATATTCCGGGCGGCGGCGCGCGAGGGCCATGTAGTGCGGCGGCGAACGTCAATTTAGCCCAGCGCGGCCATAAGCGCAAAGCATTTAACGACGCGGCAATCAACGAAGCCGCGCATAAGCAACAGCACCGGCAACGGTCGCCCGCGCCCACACACGCCTGTCACACTCGGCGCGCGGGTGGTGCGTCGATCGATCTCAGGTACCATCGACGCCATGCCGGCCGCCCGGACGCGTTCATGGCGCTGCCCGCGCAACGCGATCGGGTAAGCTCGTGCGCCCAAAAAGATTCACGATTCCCCAACGAGATGACCCATCCTTCAGGAAGCAGTCCAGGCAACGATCCGGACGTCCCGCCCAAACGCAAGCCCCAGCAGAGGATCGTCGCGCGCTTCGTCGCGATCTCCTGGCGCGATCTCGCGCTCACCATCGGCCCGATCCTGCTCGTCTGCGCGGCCGCGCTCTATCTCGCCGTGCGGCTGATCCAGCCCGCGCCGCCGAGCACGCTGACCATCGCGGCGGGCCCGAAAGGCAGTTCCTTCTGGAACGCCGCGCAGAAGTACAAGACGATCCTCGCGCGCAACCGCGTGACGCTCGACGTGCTGGAAACGCAAGGCTCGCTCGACAACCTGACGCGCCTCGAAGATCCGAAATCGAACGTCGATGTCGGCTTCGTGCAGGGCGGCCTGTCGAAGCCCGGCGCGATGCACGACACGCTCGAATCGCTCGGCAGCGTGTCGTACGTGCCGCTCGCGGTGTTTTACCGGGGCGCGACGGTGGTGAACCGGCTGTCGGAACTGAAAGGCAAGCGGCTCGCGATCGGCGCCGAAGGCAGCGGCTCGCGCGTGCTCGCGCTGAATCTGCTGAAGGCGAACGGCATCGAGCCGGGCGGCGACACGGAACTGCTGCCGCTCGCCGGCGACGAGGCCGCGAAGGCGCTCGAAGCCGGCCAGGTCGATGCAGTCTTTCTGGCGGGCGATTCCGCCCAGCCGCCGACCATGGCGAAGCTGCTGCGCACGCCGGGCATCCGCTTCATGGATTTCGCCCAGGCCGATGCCTACGCGCGCCGCTTTCCGTACCTGACGGAAATCGAACTGCCGATGGGCGCGTTCGATTTCGCCCGCAACCTGCCGCCGCATCCGGTTCACATGATCGCGCCGACGGCCGAACTGGTCGCGCGCGACAGCCTGCACCCGGCGCTGTCCGATCTGCTGATCGAAGCGGCGCGCGAGGTGCACGGCCGCGCCAATCTGATGCAGCGCGCGAACGAGTTTCCGGCGCCGCTCGCGCACGAATTCCGCATCAGCGATAACGCCGAGCGCTATTACAAATCGGGCAAGAGCTTCCTGTACCGCACGCTGCCGTTCTGGGTCGCGAGTCTCGCGGATCGCGTGCTGGTGCTGCTGGTGCCGCTGATCGTGGTGCTGATTCCGGGCTTGCGGCTGGTGCCGGGGCTGTACCGGTGGCGCGTGAAATCGCGCATCTACCGATGGTATGGCGCGCTCATTGCGATAGAACGCGAAGCGATCAGCGGCCCGGACACCGCGCAGCGCGATGCCCTGCTCGACCGCATCGACGCCATCGAGACGGCTGTGAATCGCATGAAGATGCCGCTCTCGTTCGCGGACCAGTTTTACGTGCTGCGCGAGCACATCGGCTTCGTGCGGGAACGTCTGGCACATGTGCCGGTGGCGCCGCGCGAGGAAAACCGCGCGCCGGGCGAGGCGTCGCCGGAGGCATCGCGTGTCGTATCGCGGGCAGACACGGAACAAGGCAGCACGTAATATCTATTTGAGGAACGCGAACAACGGATGCGACGCGTCGCGCCGCATCCGCCATGCAGGACACGACCGCAAAACGAACAACAGATCAGGCCCAGGCGCTCGCCGCGCGTGTAAAGCCACGGAAAACAGGGAGAAGGAACATGAGTGCCCCGCATTCGGCCAGTGGTGGTCAGCCGTACTTTTTCTTCGACTTCATTTCGCCGTTTTCGTACTTGCTGCTGGAACAGCACGAAAAATGGCCCGACATGCCGTTCGAACTGGTGCCGGTCCAGCTGATGAAGCTGCTCGACCGATGGGGCCAGCCGCATGCCGCGACGATTCCGTCCAAGCGCGTCTTCACTTACCGGCACGCGCTCTTTCGCGCGGAACAACTGGGCATTCCGTTCAGGATGCCGCCCGCGCATCCGTTCGACCCGAGCAAGGCGCTGAGGCTCGCCGTGCTGGCCAACGGTGAAATCGCCTGCGTGCGGGAAATCTTCCGCTATATCTGGCGCGGGGGCCGCGATCCCGCGACGCCGGAAGGCTTTCGCGCGCTGTGCGAGCACGTCGGCATGCCGGACGCGGAAACGCGCATCGAAGATGAAGACGTCAAGGCGAAACTGCGCGACAACAACGACCGCGCCGTCGCGATGGGCGTGTTCGGCGTGCCGACCTTCGTCGTCAACGATCAGATCTTCTGGGGCGAGGACACGCTGCCGATGGTCCTCTACGTCGCGCGTTCGCCGAACTGGCTCGATGGCACGGAGGTGAAGCGCATCAGCGCGCTGCCGATCGCGCCGCGCGACGCGGATTTCGGCTGACGGCGGGCGGCCGGACGGCGCGCCTATGCCATGCATAGCGCGCTCGCTATGGCGTCAAAAATCGATAAGCGTTTAACTTAGGGCAAGGGTTCGCGAGTTCGCGCCCCGCGCGCCCTGATTTCAACCGCTTTACAGGCCATGAACGATCCCGCCGACTCACTCGACATCTGGCTCATCCGCGTGCTGCGCACCCTGCTGCTGGAGCGCAGCGTCACGCAGACCGCGCAGCGGCTCAACCAGACGCAACCGGCGATCAGCACCGCGCTGCGCCGCCTGCGCGAGATCCTGAACGACCCGATTCTCGTACGCGGCAAACAGGGCATGGTGCCGACCGAATACGGCGAGTCGCTGCTCGCGCCGGCGCAGCGGGCATTGCGCGAAGTCGAGTTCGTCGCGACGCCGCACGGCGATTTCGATGCCGCCAGTTCGCGCCGCACCTTCCGCATCGCCGCACCCGATTATCTGAACGATTTCTTCATGCCGACGCTCGTCGCCGCCTTTCGCGACGCCGCGCCAAACGCGCGTCTGGAGATCGAATCGCTGAACCCGATGCGCGATCACGAGCGCATGCTCGACGAAAGCGAGATCGACCTGATGGTCGCCAACTGGACGAAGCCCGAGCCGCGCTTCGAACGCCAGGACCTGTTCTCCGATGTATTCGTCTGCCTGATGCGCGCGAACCATCCCCTCGCGCGCGAGCCGCTGACCGTGGACCGCTACGCGCTCGCCGCGCATCTCGCGCCGACGCCGTACAGCGGCGGCAGGCGGCATCCGATCGACGTCGGACTCGCGCGCGCGGGCGTGAGGCGGCGCATCGTCACGACGATTCCCTACTTCGGCCTCGTGCCGCAGGTGCTGCTGCAGTCGGATCTCATCTTCACCGCGCCGCGCCGTTTCGCGCTGCATTACGCGGCGATGCTGCCGCTCGCCGTGCTCGACTCGCCGGTGCCGTTTCCGCGCATCAAGTGCTATCAGCTTTCGCTGCCGCAACCGGATCAGCCGACGGACGTCGAGTGGCTGCGCACGCTGATGTCGAGTGTGTCGGATTCGCTGACGCGCAAGAAGACCGTCGCGGCCTTTTCGGGTGATGCGATCGCCGAACTGGGCGAGGTCACGAAGTAGCGGCGCGTGTGGCGGGACTTCGGTACTATCCGGAACGACACCTTCAGCCCGCCCCGCTCACATGGATGCTCTCGACAAACTGATTCAGCTTGCGAGCCTTTCGGGCGCGCTCGATCTCCGCTGCCTGCTGAGCGGCCCGCTGGAACTCGATCACGCGCCCGCGCCGGCTGGCGAAGCGGTGTATCACGTCGTGCTCGATGGCGCGTGCACGGTGCTTCGAAAAGGTCATGCGCCGCTGGAGTTGCGCGCTGGCGACATCTTCTTTCTGCCGCGCGGAGATGCGCACGTGCTCAGCATTCAGCCGCGTGCAGCGGGCGCGACGGCGACGGAGATGGAAATGGAAACCCGCCACAACGGCGCGGTCACGGTGGAAACCAATTGCGGCGGACAGCCGCCCGGCGTCGACCTGCTGTGCGGACGCTTTCTCTACGCGCCGCGCGCATTATTGATCGACGTGCTGCCGGATGTCGTGCATGTGTCGTTCACGAACGCGTCGGCGCCCTATCTGCCGCCGCTCGTCCAGACGATGCGCCGCGAGGCGGAGGAAGCGCGTCTCGGTGCGCCATCGATTGTCACGGCGCTGTCCACCGCGCTTTTCACGATGGTCCTGCGCGCGTGGCTCGCCGAGCAGCCGTCTCTGGCGGGCGTGCTGGGCCTGCTCGCGAACCGGCGGCTGGGTGCGTCGATCATCGCGATGCTGGAGCGGCCCGCCGAGCCGTGGACGCTGGAAATGCTGGCCAGGGAAGCGGCGATGTCGCGCGCGACCTTCATGCGCGCGTTCTCCGCGCATTCGGACAGCTCGCCGCTGGCGTTGTTGAGCCACGTGCGGATGCAACTCGCAAGCACGATGCTCACGCATACGAAGAAGAGCATCGCGGATGTCGCGGCGGATGTGGGGTATCAATCCGAAGCGGCGTTCAGCAAGCGGTTCAAGGAACTGTATGGAGTGGCGCCGGGGCGCTTCAGGCAGGCCAACGGCCTGTCCTGAAGCGTAGTCGCTCAGGCGGCGAGACGCGCGGCCTTGAATGTCGGCATTCCCAGCCGCGCCGCCATCTCCCGCACCCGCAGCAACTGCGCCGTCACCGCCAGCGCGATCGACCACGGCGCTTTATCGACGATGCCTTCCACGCCGATCGGGCAGGTAATCTCCGGCAGCCGGTCCGCCGCCACGCCCCGCTCCACCAGCCGCCGCTCGAACTTCACGCGCTTGGTCTTCGAACCGATCAGCCCGAAGTACGCAAAGTCATCGCGCCGCATGATGCGCTGCGTGAGCGAGAAATCGAGCGAATGATCGTGCGTCATCACGATGAAATACGCGCCCGCCGGCGCTTCGTCGACGATCGCGTCGGGCAGATCGGTGGCTTCGATCTGCACGTTGGCCGGGACTTCGTCGGGGAACAGTTCGTCGCGCGCATCGACCCACTGCACGACGCACGGCAGCGTGCCCAGCACGTTCACGAGCGCGTGGCCGACGTGCCCCGCGCCGAACAGGACGACGTGCATCATGACCGTGCGCTCCTCACCGCGTTCACCGCCTTCAGGATCTCTTCAGCCGTCGCCGGCGCGTTCAGAGGCGGATTCACCTTGTGATCGCCGACTGCGGAAACGGCGTCGCGGATCGCGAAGAACACCGAGAACGGCAGCAGCAGCGGCGGCTCGCCCACCGCCTTCGAGCGATGGATGCTGTCCTCCGCGTTGCGGTTCTTGAACAGATCGACGCGGAAATCGGGAGGCATGTCGTTCGTCGTCGGGATCTTGTAGGTGGACGGCGCGTGCGTCATCAGCTTGCCCTTGTCGTTCCACCAGAGCTCTTCCGTCGTGAGCCAGCCCATGCCCTGCACGAACGCGCCTTCGACCTGGCCTTTGTCGAGCGCCGGATTCAGTGATGCGCCCACATCATGCAGCGCATCCGCGCGCAGTACGCGCATTTCGCCGGTCAGCGTGTCGATCACCACTTCCGACACCGCCGCGCCGTACGAGTAGTAGAAGAACGGACGGCCCTGCATCGTCGCCTGATCCCAGTAGAGCTTGGGCGTCGCGTAGAAGCCGTCGGACCACAACTGCACGCGCGCGAGATACGCCTTCTGCACGACTTCGCCGAACGGAATCGCATCTTCGCCGACGATCACGCGATCGTTCGCGAAGCGCACCTGCGCGGGCGTCACGCTGCCGCCGCCGAACTTCTCCGCCGCGAATTTCGCGAGCCGCTCGCGCAACTGACGCGCGGCGTCCTGCGCAGCCTTGCCGTTCAGATCGGTTCCCGTCGATGCCGCCGTCGCCGAAGTATTGGCGACCTTGCTCGTATCGGTGGCCGTCACGCGCACGCGCTCGAAGTGCACGCCCAGCTCATGCGCGACCACTTGCGCGACCTTCGTGTTCAGGCCCTGGCCCATCTCGGTGCCGCCGTGATTCACGAGCATCGAGCCATCGGTGTAGATGTGAACCAGCGCGCCCGCCTGATTGAAGTGCGTCACGTTGAACGCGATGCCGAACTTCACCGGCGTGAGCGCGAGACCCTTCTTCAGGATTTCGTTGTTGGCATTGAATTCGTTGATGGCCGCGCGGCGGCGACGGTAATCGCTCGTCTCTTCGAGTTCGGCGATCAGCTCATGGATGACGTTGTCCTCCACCGTCTCGCCATACGGCGTCTTGTTGTTTTCCGTCTTGCCGTAGAGATTCGCGCGGCGCACGTCGAGCGAGTCGCGGCCGACCGAACGCGCGACGTTGTCCATGATGTACTCGATCGCGAACGCGCCCTGCGGCCCGCCGAAGCCACGAAACGCGGTGTTCGACTGCGTGTTCGTCTTGCCGCAATAGCCTTCGATCTTCACGTCCGACAGCCAGTACGCGTTGTCGAAGTGGCAGACGGCGCGCGTCATCACCGGTCCCGACAGGTCGGCGGAGAAGCCGCAGCGCGAGGTCATGTCGACGGCGACGCCATCGATCTTGCCGTCGTCGTCATAGCCCACTTCGAACTCGTACACGAAGTCGTGGCGCTTGCCGGTGATCATCATGTCGTCGTCGCGGTCCGGACGCAGCTTCACCGGGCACAGCAGTTTCCACGCGGCGAGCGCCGCGCAGCACGCGAAAATGCCCGACTGCGATTCCTTGCCGCCGAAGCCGCCGCCCATGCGCCGGCATTCCACCAGCACGTTATGCGAATGCACGTTGAGCACGTGCGCGACGAGATGCTGCATTTCCGTCGGGTGCTGCGTCGAGCAGTAGACGTGCATGCCGTCATCGTCCTTCGGCACGGCGTAGGCGATCTGGCCTTCGAGATAGAACTGTTCCTGGCCGCCGAGCTTCATCGCGCCGCGCTCGTGATGCGAGGCTTTCGCCATGCGCCCTTCGGCATCGCCGCGCGACAGCTTCAGCGGGTTCAGCACGTACGATTCGGCCTTGCGCGCATCCTCCGGCGTCAGCACCGGCACGAGGTCTTCGAACTCGATCGTCGCGCGGCGCGCGGCGAGACGCGCCGTATCGTGCGATGTCGCGACGACGATGAACATCGGCTGGCCGACGAACTGCACGATGCCCTGCGCGAGCACCGGATCGTCGTGAATGATCGGGCCGCAGTCGTTCACGCCGGGAATGTCCTCGGCGGTGAAGACGGCGACGACGCCCGGCGTCGCGCGCACGGCGTCGAAGTTCATCGACACGATCTTCGCGTGCGCCTTGGGGCTCGTGCCCAGCGCGGCGTGCAGCGTGCCCGCGACGACCGGAATGTCGTCGGTATAGCTCGCGCGTCCGCTTACATGCAGATGCGCGGATTCATGCGGACGCGATACGTGGACCTGCTTGAACGCGTCGATTTCGTTCGCGAGCGACTGGGCTTCGGCGAGAAAGGCTTCGGCTTGCTGATTCATGTTGTTGTCCCCTTACTTCGCTTCGACCAGTTCGATTGCACGCACATCCAGCTTCGATTTATCCAGCGGATTCTGCGGACGCGTCTCCAGCCAGAAGCGATACAGCAGGCTCTTCGCGGTGTCGAGTCGATAATCGCTGCTCGCGCGCATGTCGGTGAGCGGCTGGTAGTCCTTGCCCAATGCGATCATCGCGGCCTGGGCGGTGGCTTCGTGCCAGTGTGCATCCGTCAGAACGGCTTCGGCATGGGATGCGCGCTTCGGCGTCGCGGCCATGCCGCCATAGACGAGACGCGGCTCGCGGATCATGTCGCCATCGGCGATGAACGAGTACGCGGCGTACACGGCGGAGATATCGGAGTCGAAGCGCTTCGACAGCTTGTACGCACGGAACTGGAGCTTCGCGCGCTTGCCCGTGCGCGTCGGCACGCGAATGGCGGCGACGAACTCGTTCGGGTGCATGTCCTTCTTCTGATACGCGATGTACAGATCTTCGAGCGCCATCTCGCGCGTGCCGTCGACGCTTTGCAGCACGACGCGCGCATTCAGCGCGATGAGGCCGGGCATCGAATCGCCGATCGGCGAGCCGTTTGCGACGTTGCCGCCGAGCGTGCCCGCATTGCGGATCGGCAGCGACGCGAAGCGCAGGCGCGTTTCCTCGAGTTCGGGGTAAATCTTCACGATTTCCGCATACGCGCGATCCACCGACACGCCCGCGCCGATCTCGATCCACTCGCCCGTCGTCTCGACGTGTTTGAACGCTTCGATCTGCCCGATATAGACGATGTCGCCCAGATCGCGCAGTTGCTTCGTGACCCACAGACCGACGTCGGTGCTGCCCGCGAGAATGCGCACGTTCGGATTCTTGTCCTTGATCGCGGCGAGCGCCTCGGCGGTGCGCGGCGCGTCGAACTGGCGGCCGGCGTGTTCGTAGTGGAACGTGTCGTCGCGCTGGATGCCGTCGAGCGTGCGCGCAAGCGCCGGCACGTTGACGGGCGCGAGCGGCGCGTGATCGAACATCTGCTCGGCCGCCTCGATAATCGGCCGATAACCCGTGCAGCGGCACAGATTGCCCGTCAGCGCGTCGCTGATTTCCTGGCGCGACGGTTTCGTTTTTTCGCAGGCGCCCGCGCAACCGGTCGTCGCATGGCCGTGCTTTTCGTAGAGCGCGAACATCGACATCGCGAAACCCGGCGTGCAAAAGCCGCACTGCGAACCGTGGCATTCCACGAGCGCCTGCTGCACCGGATGCAGCGTGCCGTCCGGCTGACGCAGGTCTTCGACGGTGAAGAGCGCGCGGCCATCGAGCGTCGGCAGAAACTGCACGCACGCGTTCACGGCCTTGAACGCGACGCCGCCCGCGCCGTCCGGCTCGCCGATGACGACCGTGCACGCGCCGCAGTCGCCTTCCGCGCAGCCTTCCTTGGTGCCGGTGCAGCGCGCGTCTTCGCGCAGGTATTGCAGGACGGTGCGCGTCGTCGACGCGCCGCTGACTTCCTGAATCGCGTTGCGATGATAGAAGCGGATCGGCTGGTTTGTCGGCTGGCTCATGGATGTGTCTCGGGGCTCTTCGATGCTTTTCTGCTGGTTGCGCGGGGTGCGCAGCCGGTGGCATTCGCGACTTCGTGGGACTTTTTCAGACTAATCCTGTCGCTTCGATGGTTGGAAAGCTATCACCGCCAATATCGACAACCCATAGGCGGCATTGCATAAACGACATATTCATCGCTCGATATGTGCGCTGAGCCTTATCCAGCAAGGCTTTCGACGCTGCCGTCCGATCGTTCGGACAGACGATTTGTCCTACCTGGATACAAAACGAGTGCGACGTTGCGCCGCAACATATGGGAGAATCACGTCTTCGCGCCGAATTCAACCCCGCAATTTCCCTATGTCCTCCGAGCCTCGCAACGAGCCGCAAGGCGATTTCGCAATCACCCTGCGGATTCTGCCGGTCGTGCTGTACACGTTCCTTTGCTATCTGACGATCGGCATTCCGCTGGCGGTGCTGCCAGGCTTCGTGCATACGGATCTCGGCTACGGCTCGGTGATGGCGGGCGCGGCGATCAGCGTTCAATATTTCGCGACGCTCCTGTCGCGGCCGCTCGCGGGCCGCACCGCCGACACGCTCGGTCCCAAGAAAACCGTGCTCTACGGTCTCGCGGCGTGCGCGGTGAGCGGCGTGCTACTGCTGTGCTCGGCGCTCGCCGCGCAATGGCATGTGGTAAGTCTCGTGCTGCTGGTGATCGCGCGGCTCGTGCTGGGCTTCGGCGAGAGCTGGGTCGGCACGGGATCGATCACGTGGGGTATCGGGCGCGTCGGCGTGACCAGCAACGCGAAGGTTATTTCGTGGAACGGCATCGCGACTTACGGCGCGCTCGCGATCGGCGCGCCGCTCGGCGTCGCGATCGATCATGCGCTGGGATTCGCGTCGCTCGGGCTGATCGTCATCGCGCTGGGTGGGTTCGGTTACTGGCTCGCGACGCGCATGGCGAGCGTGCCGGTCGTGCATGGCGAGCGGCTTTCGTATCGCAGCGTGTTCTTTCGCGTGCTGCCGCATGGGCTCGGGCTCGCGCTCGGGTCGGCAGGGTTCGGCTCCATCGCGACGTTCATCACGCTCTACTATGCCGCGCACAACTGGCCCAATGCGGCGCTTTCGCTCACTGTGTTCGGCACGATGTTCATCGGCGCGCGGCTGCTGTTCGCCAATACGATCAAGGCGTATGGCGGGTTTCGCGTGGCGATCGTATCGTTTGCTTTCGAATGCGGCGGGCTGTTGATGTTGTGGCTTGCGGCTGAGCCTACGTTCGCGCTTGCGGGCGCGGCGTTGACGGGGTTCGGGTTTGCTCTGGTATTTCCGGCGCTCGGCGTCGAGGCGGTCGGACTCGTGCCGCCCGCGAGCCGTGGTGCGGCGCTTTCCGCGTATTCCGTGTTTCTCGATTTGTCGCTCGGGTTGACCGGGCCGCTCGCGGGGTATGTCGCGGGTGAGTTCGGGTATGGGTCGGTGTTTCTGTTTGCCGCGCTGGCCGCAGCCGCGGCGGTGGCGTTGTCGGTGGCGCTGTATATGCGCGCGGGACGTGGAGTGGGTGGGCCGGCTACGGTTTGATGCGGGTCAGGTACCCGCTTTTGATCCGTGCAGTTGCAGCCCCAGCGCCTTGACCACTTTCAGGATCGTGCCAAAGCTCGGATTGCCGTCTTCCGATAGGGCTTTATAAAGGCCCTCGCGAGTGATTCCGCTGTCGCGTGCCACCTGCGCCATGCCACGCGCCCGAGCGATCACACCCAAAGCATGAGCGATGAACGCGGGATCATCGCCACCCTCTTGCAGGCACGCGTCGAAGTACTCGGCAATGTCGTCTTCCGTCTTCAAATAATCGGCTGTATCCCACGGACTGGTTTTGATCTTTGTGCCGGTCATGTTCACTCCAAATCCAGGTGGCGAAGCATTGCATGAGCAGGACCTGACGTCCTGCTCATGGGTGGACTCCAGTGTTCGAAAACTTCGGTCTTGCGTATCTTCAGCATTGCAGAGTGTAATCCATGGTTCACACCCTGTAAGCGGCAATTCGCAGGGCGCGCTTTGCTTTGGCGAGCTTTTCGGGGGTCTCTTAATGTTTTTCAGTTTAGGGAACACAACGCCCCTTCGTCTTCAAGGTTTGTCTTAAAATCCCCGCTTGGCCCATTAGCGTCCGCTTTATGAACCCGACCTCGGAAGACCGCTGGTGCGACCTGCGCCCGGACCCGGACAGCGACACTCCGCTCTATCTTCAACTCGCCCGCAAGCTCGCCAACGCCATCCACGACAATCGCTGGAACGCCGGCGAAGCGCTGCCTTCCGAGCGCGTGCTGTCGGAAGCGCTCGGCGTCTCGCGGATCACGTCCCGGAAAGCGATCGCGCTGCTCGTCGAGCAAGGGCTGATTCGCCGCGAGCAAGGCGCGGGCAGCTTCATCACGCCGCGCTACGAAGACCCGCTCTCGCGTCTGTCGAGCTTTTCCGAGATGCTGCGGCGGCGCGGCTTCAAGCCCAGCTCCAAATGGCTCTCGCGCACCATCGAGCCCGCCAATCGCGATGAAGTCATCCAGCTCGGCCTCTCGCCCGCCGCCACCGTCACGCGCCTGAAACGGCTGCGGCTCGCCGACGACATCGTGATGGCCGTCGAGAACTCCACCTTCCCCGCGTCGTGCATCCCCGATCCGCAGACCATCGGCGATTCGCTGTACAGCTATCTCGATGCGCGCGGGCTCTCCATCGTGCGCGCGCTGCAGCATTTCCGCGCGGTGAACGCGAGCCCGGAAATCGCGCAGCAAATGGGCATCGCGCCACACGACGCGCTCCTGCTCATCACGCGCGTCGGCTACACGGCCGATCAGCGCGCGATCGAACTGACCGATACCTACTGCCGCAACGATTACTACGACTTCGTCGCCGAGCTGCGAAAGTGATCCCCGCCCAATGACCGACACCGCCACAGCCCAGCCTTCCGACCGATCGCTCTCCATCATGCTGTGGCTCGTCGCCACGGGCTTCTTCATGCAGACGCTCGATTCGACGATCGTCAATACCGCGCTCCCCGCCATGGCCAGGAGCCTCGGCGAGGCGCCGCTGCGCATGCAGGGCGTCGTGATCGCCTACTCGCTCACGATGGCGATGATGATCCCCTTCTCCGGCTGGCTCGCCGACAAGCTCGGCACGAAACGCGTGTTCTTCAGCGCGATTCTCGTGTTCACGATCGGCTCGCTGTTGTGCGCGAAAGCGCAGTCGTTGCAGGCGCTGGTCGCGTATCGCGTGGTGCAGGGCGTGGGCGGCGCGATGCTGCTGCCGGTCGGACGCCTCGCCGTGCTGCGCGTGTTTCCGGCGGAACGGTATCTCTCGGCGCTCGCGTTCGTCGCGATTCCGGGACTGATCGGCCCGCTCATCGGTCCGACGCTCGGCGGCTGGCTCGTGCAGATCGCGTCGTGGCACTGGATCTTTCTCATCAACGTGCCGGTGGGCGTGATCGGCTGCATCGCGACGAATCTGTACATGCCTGACAGCCGCAATCCGGCGACCGCGCCCTTCGATCTCGCGGGCTATCTGCTGCTCGCCGTCGGCATGGTCGCGCTGACGATTTCGCTCGACGGCCTCGCCGATCTCGGTCTGCAGCACGCGATCGTGATCGTGCTGCTGGTGCTCTCGTTCGGCTGCTTCGTCGCCTACGGTCTGCACGCGACGCGCGCCGCCCAGCCGATCTTCTCGCTCGATCTCTTCAAGATCCACACCTTCAGCGTCGGGCTGCTCGGCAATCTGTTCGCGCGTATCGGCAGCGGCGCGATGCCGTATCTGATTCCGCTGCTCCTGCAAGTGAGCCTCGGCTACACGGCGTTTCAGGCCGGCATGATGATGCTGCCCGTCGCCGCCGCCGGCATGGCGTCGAAGCGCCTCGTCACGCGTCTCATCGAAAAGCACGGCTACCGGCGCGTGCTGGTCGTGAACACCGTGCTCGTCGGACTGATGATGGCGAGCTTCGCGCTCGCGAGCGCGCATCAGCCGCTGTGGTTGCGGCTCGTGCAACTGGCCGTGTTCGGCGCCGTCAATTCGATGCAGTTCACCGCGATGAACACGCTCACGCTGAAAGATCTCGGCACCGGCGGCGCGAGCAGCGGCAACAGCCTTTTTTCGCTGGTCCAGATGCTGTCGATGAGCCTCGGCGTGACCGTCGCGGGCGCGATTCTCTCGACCTTCACGGGACTGCTGCCGCAGGTGACGGAATCGAATTCGCTGCCCGCGTTCCACGCGACGTTCCTGTGCGTGGGCGTCATCACGGCAGCGACGGCGTGGATCTTCGGCCAGCTCGCGCCGGAAGTGCGCGCGGCGCGCAGGAAGCCGGATCCTTCGGAATCGAATTGATGCGGACCGGAGCGTAATTCACGCACCGCGCCGGTGCTCGCGCGCACGGTTGCGCGGCGCGCGCTCCCGCGCGTGCGGCATGACTGGACGAATCCACACACGAATACGCGCGCCGGGCGCTCCGATTCCGCCGCCGAGCCGCTTGCATATTGAATTTGCACGCTTTTTGCTCGAACGGTCGGAAGCCGATCCGGTAAACTATCTCGATAAAGTCACTTGCCCTGCGCCTCGACACCATGAGCATGGTTGATCTCGACCCTCCCCGCTTTCAGCCGCCCCGCCCCATCGCGGGCGATGACGGTTCGCGTCGCACCGTGCTGTACGGCGAATTCACCGTGTTCAGCGTGTTTCAGCCGGTGTTTTCCGTGTCGCACCGGCGCGCGATCGGCTATCACGCGTCCTTGCGCGCCCGCGACGACACGCATCGCCACGTGCCGTCGCACGAAGTTTTCACGCAAGCAGCGCGGCGCGGCGATCTGCTCGAACTCGGCCGGCTCGCCGAATCGCTGCATCTGGGCAACTTCAACGCGTTCGACAGCCACGACGAATGGCTCTTTCTGAGCCTGCATCCCGCCGCGCTGATGGATACGAGCTACGGCGACGCGCTGCTCGCTTCGCTGAAGGACATCGGCCTGCCGCCGCAGCGTGTCGTGCTCGAAGTGCCCGAGCAGGCCGGCGGCGAGACGACGCGCTTCGCCGAGATCATCGATTCGATGCGCAAGTCCGGCTTTCTGATCGCGCTGGACGGCTTCGGCGTGAAGCATTCGAACATCGATCGCGTGTGGCATCTGCGGCCCGATATCGTCACGCTCGATCGCTGCATCCTGCAACAGGCGACCGAGCATTCGCATATCGAGCGCGTGCTGCCGCGTCTGGTGTCGCTGCTGCACGAGTCCGGCCAGCTGGTCCTGATGGGCGGCCTCGCGACCGAACGCGACGCGCTGATCGCGCTGGAATGCAACGTCGACTTCGTGCAGGGCGCGTACTTCGCGCAGCCGAGCGTCGATGCGGTGCACAGCGAGGTCGCGACGGGCGTGATGGATGCGTTGTCGGCAGCCTCGCGCGAACGCGTCGCGGCGCGCGAGCGGGCGCAGGCCACGCGTCTCGAACCGTACGTGAGCGGGCTCGAACGGGCATCGGTCAAGCTGATGGAAGGCGAGGCGCTCGTCGTCGCGACGAGCGAGCTGCTGCAACTCGCCGACACCGCGCGCTGCTTCCTGCTCGATCAGGCCGGCCGGCAGATCGGCGACAACGTCGTACCGGTGGTGCGGACGTCGCAGCGCGCGAAACGTTTCAGTCCGCTGCTGCATTCGGAAGGCGCGAGCTGGGAGCGCCGGCCGTATTTCATCGAGGCGCTGCGCTCGCCGGGGCGCGTGCATCTGACGGCGCCGTATCTCTCGATCAACGAGGCGCACCTTTGCGTGACGGCGTCGATCGCCGCGCAGACGCCTTTTGGCCTGCAGGTGCTGTGCGTCGATATCAACTGGGAAGGGGCGAAGCGGCGCTGACTTTTCTACGCGCCGTGGTTCGAATCCGGTCGCAAGAGATCGAATCCCGCGAGCGCGATCACGCCGGACAGCGCGATGAGCGCGGCCGAGTGACGGCCAAAGTAAAGTAGCGCGGCGGCTGACCAAGCCGCGAGGCAAAAGGCCAGGAAGCGTTTCATGACGGTAATGCGGGGCGATTCAAAGCGCCATTTTAGATCGGGTTGCGAGGGCGCGCAGGAACGGCCAGGACGCAAAAAAGCCCTCCGCAGAGGGCTTTTTTACTCGTGCGAACCGCCGGAACTCACGCGCCGAAATTCTTCGCCGCGAAATCCCAGTTCACGATATTCCAGTAAGCCTCGATGAACTTCGGACGCGCATTGCGATAGTCGATGTAATACGCGTGCTCCCACACATCGATGGTCAGCAGCGCCTTCGAATCCGTCGTGAGCGGCGTGGCGGCGTTGCTCGTCGACACGATATCCACCGTGCCGTCGGTCTTCTTCACGAGCCAGGTCCAGCCCGAACCGAACGTGCCGGTTGCGACCTTGGCGAATTCTTCCTTGAACTTGTCGTAGGAACCGTACTTGGCGTTGATCGCGTCAGCCAGCGCGCCGGTGGGCGCACCGCCGCCCTTCGGCGACAGGCTGTTCCAGAAGAACGTGTGATTCCAGACTTGAGCCGAGTTGTTGAACACGCCACCCGAGGACTTCTTCACGATCTCTTCGAGCGACAGGTTCTCGAATTCGGTGCCGGGAATCAGTTTGTTCAGGTTCGTCACATAGGTCTGGTGGTGCTTGCCATAGTGATACTCAAGCGTTTCTTCCGACATGTGCGGAGCGAGCGCGTTCTTGTCGAACGGCAGCGGCGGGAGCGTATGTTCCATGATTCAGCTTCCTTTCTATGTGGTTTGTGGGGGATGGTGAGGCGTGAAGCAGTGGAGCAATGGATTGTAGGCGAGTTGGGATAACCCAGCAAACCGTGTGCCCTTTATGAGAAAGATTGCTTTCCATATGCTTCGCACGGCGTAAAAAGTGCTTTGGCGAGCTTCTTCGGACACGTCAAATGTACGCCGATTCGACGCGTCGCGCCGACTTCAGAATTCGTCTGACAGACGTGGCTGGACATCGGCGAGCAGGACATCGGCGGAGCCTTCCGCGAGATGAACGGTGAGCGCGCGCTTCGGCTTCAACGCATGCGGCGCACGCACCGCGCGGCCGGTTTGGGCGTCGATCAGCGCGGCATAACCGCGTTCCAGTGTGCGCTGCGGACTCAGCACCTGCAAGCGCGCCGCCAGCTCGGACACGCACGCTTTCTCCCGCTCCGCGCGACGCTCTTGCGCGCTACCGAGACGCTGCGCGAGACGCAGCATATGCTCACGTTCGGCGGCCACGTCCGGGCGCTTGCGCTGCCAGCGATAGTGCACCAGCGCGAAGTGCGCGCGCGCATCGCGCACCGGCCGCGCGCCCGCCGCGGCGAGACGAACCGCCACTTGCCGAAGATGCGCACGCTGCCGCGCGAGCCGCTCGGCGGGACTCACGAGCCTGCGCGCGAGCCAGTCGAGTTGTTGCGCGCGTCGCTCCATCATGCGGCCGAAGCCGCGCGCGAGCGCGGCATGACGATGATCGAGCTCGCGCAACAGCAGCACGCGTTGCGGACTGACGAGTTCGGCGGCGGCGGTCGGCGTCGGCGCGCGCACGTCGGCGGCGAAATCCGCGATGGTGAAATCCGTTTCGTGTCCGACGCCGCTCACCACCGGCAACGCACTCCCGGCGATCGCGCGCGCCAGCACTTCCTCGTTGAAGGCCCACAAGTCTTCGATCGATCCGCCGCCGCGGCACACGATCAGCACGTCGACTTCACGCCGCGCGTTCGCGGCGTCGACCATCGCCGCGAGCTTCGCGCCGACGCCCGCGCCCTGCACCGGCGCCGGATACACGACCACCGGCACATGCGGCGCGCGACGTGCGAGCGTCGTCAGCACGTCGCGCAGCGCGGCCGCCTGCAGCGACGTCACGATGCCGATACCGCGCGGATGCGTGGGCAATGCACGCTTTCTCTCCGCGGCGAACAGCCCTTCGCTTTCGAGCTGCGCCTTCAGGCGCAGGAACGCTTCGTAAAGCCGGCCCTGTCCCGTGCGCCGCACCGCTTCGACGTTCAGTTGCAATTCGCCGCGCGGCTCGTACATCGTGACGAGTGCGCGCACCTCGATCTTGTCGCCTTCGCGCGGCGTGAACTCGGCGTATTGCGCGCGGCCGCGAAACATCACGCAGCGCATCTGCGCGTTCGCGTCCTTGATCGAAAAGTACCAATGGCCGCTCGCCGCGCGCGTGAAGTTCGACACTTCGCCCGACACCCACACGAGCGGAAACGACCGTTCGAGCATCGAGTTGATCGCGCGATTGAGCACGGAAACGGGGATGACGGCGTCGCCGCTTTGCGACGGCAGGGAGTCGGGAGTCATGGCTGAACAGGAAAAAAACTTGGCGCGGCGGCCGCTGAGCCGGTGGACGAACGTCGCTGGACGAGGTACGCAAGTGTAACAAGTGTCCACACAGAAAGACTTACCGCCGTATCTGGCGCGACCTCGCCAGAGGCCCGTGAGTTCGTTCTATCCCATTGAATTCGCAGCGTTTTATTTTTGTGAACACTGTAAGCCCCGGAGCAACTCTTTCCTGACGCGCTTCGACGGTTCGCGGGCCGCAAGTTCTTCACAGAGTTATCCACAGGCGCGCTGGTCGTGTGGACAAGCTCCATCGCACGCGCCGGCGACTGGCGCGCACGGCGCGCGCGCGCTAGAGTGCCGGGTTCCAGCATCGCCGGACAGTCCGTCCAACGTCGACCGATACTCAAGGAGCTGCCGTTGCGCGTCACGCCGTATCCGAAGGCCGCCCATGTCTGATTTCAAGCCGCCGATCGAGAACTTCCTCGCCCGCGAATGGCGTCGCCGCGGTCCCGTCGCGTGGGCGCTGACGCCCTTCGCGTGCATCTTCGGCGCGATCGCCGCGACCCGCCGCGCCTTCTACGAGCTGGGCTGGTTCAAGCGCATCGATGTCGGCGTGCCGGTGGTGGTCGTGGGCAACGTGACCGTCGGCGGAACGGGCAAGACGCCGACCGTCATCGCGCTCGTCGAAGCGTTGCGCGCGGCTGGCTTTCAGCCGGGCGTCGTCTCGCGCGGCTACGGCGCGAAAGTCGCGAAGCCCACTAGCGTCACGCCGACCTCGGCAGCCGCGCAGGTCGGCGACGAGCCGCTCCTGATCGCGCGCCGCACGCACGCGCCGGTGTTCGTCTGCCCGGATCGCGTCGCGGCGGCGAAAGCGTTGCTCGACGCGCATCCGAACGTCGATGTCCTCGTCTCCGACGACGGCCTGCAGCACTATCGCCTCGCGCGCGCGTTCGAGCTCGTCGTGTTCGATGCGCGTCTCGGCGGCAACGGCTTCCTGTTGCCAGCCGGACCATTGCGCGAACCGATGTCGCGCCGCCGGGACGCGACGCTCATCAACAGTCCGTACGACCGCACGCTGCCGCCGTGGCCGGACACCTTCGCGCTCGAACTCGAATCGGGCGATGCATGGCTGCTCGACGACCCGCACCAGCGCCGCCCGCTCGATCAGTTCGTCGGCGAAAAAGTGATCGCGGCGGCGGGCATCGGCTCGCCCGAGCGCTTCTTCGCGACGCTGCGCGCGGCGGGCATCGCGCCCGCGACGCGCGCATTTCCCGATCACTATTCGTATCGCGAGAATCCGTTCGCGGGCGTCGAAGCCGATGCGATCCTGATCACCGAAAAGGATGCAGTAAAATTCGGAGCCTGGCGCGATGCACGCATCTGGGTCGTTCCGGTGCAAGCCGTGCTGAGACCGCGCCTCATCGCTCTTGTTGTGGAGAAACTCCGTGGACGCACGTCTGCTTGAAATCCTCGTTTGCCCGATCTGCAAAGGCCCGCTCAGTTACGATCGCGCGGCGCAGGAACTCGTCTGCAGCGCCGACAAGCTCGCCTACCCGATCCGCGACGGCATTCCCGTGATGCTCGTCGACGAAGCGCGCCAGACTGTCGAGGGCACGCCCGTCGAGCCGATCAAACCGGCCGGCGACGCCTGAGCGCGGCTGACATGTCCGTACCGTTCATCGCGGTCGTTCCCGCGCGCCTCGCTTCCACGCGCCTGCCGAACAAGCCGCTCGCCGATATCGGCGGCAAGCCTATGGTCGTGCGCGTCGCCGAGCGCGCGCGCGAATCCGGCGCGAGCCAGGTGCTCGTCGCGACCGATTCCGACCGCGTGGTCGAAGCCGCGCGCGATCACGGCATCGAAGTGATGCTGACGCGCTCGGATCATCCCACCGGCACCGACCGCCTCGCCGAAGTCGCTACGCGCCTGAACTGGGCCGACGACGCGATCGTCGTCAATGTGCAAGGCGACGAACCGCTCATCGATCCGCAACTCGTGCGGGATGTCGCCGATCACCTCGCGGCGCATCCCGAGTGCGCGATTGCCACGGCCGCGCATCCGATCCACGATCCGGCCGACGTCTTCAATCCGAACGTGGTGAAAGTCGTGCTCGATTCGAAAAGCGTCGCGCTCTACTTCTCGCGCGCGCCGATTCCCTGGTCGCGCGATCTCTGGCAGCCGCACTGGCCGGACATCGCCGCGCTCGGGCAATTGCCCGCCGTGCCGGAAAACGTGCTGCGTCACATCGGGCTCTATGCGTATCGCGCGAAGTTCCTGCGCGATTTTCCGACGCTCGCACAAGCGCCGATCGAAGCCGCCGAAGCGCTGGAGCAACTGCGCGCGCTGTGGCACGGCGAACGCATCGCGGTGCGCGTGACGCACGATGCGCCGCCGCCCGGCGTCGATACACCCGCCGATCTCGAGCGCGTCCAGGCGCTCTTCCGCAAAGCGGACTGAAAGCCGCGGCGCAACCGGTGTAAACCCCGCCAGACGCCCAATCGGCGGGGTTCGTGGCGGTTTCTATGCGCGTTATTACGGTCGCGATCGTAAAGACACGTGGCATAATCAAGCGATTGCGCGAGCCTTCCGGTCAGCGCCGCTCAACGTTGCGCCGCTGTCCGCCGGTGCCCGCCGTCTCCTTTCGGCTGGGCGCCCTGTCGTCGACGCCGCACGAGCCACGCCACCGGATGTCAAATCAGCCTCGCGGCTGCAGCGGTTTATAGACGATTCGGAGAGATCACCATGCGTTTGATCCTGTTGGGCGCACCCGGTGCGGGCAAGGGCACCCAGGCAAACTTCATCAAGGAGAAATTCGGCATTCCGCAGATTTCGACCGGCGACATGCTGCGCGCAGCCGTCAAGGCAGGCTCGCCGCTCGGCGTCGAGGCGAAGCGCTACATGGACGCGGGCGAGCTGGTGCCGGATTCGCTCATCATCAATCTCGTGAAGGAACGTCTGCAGGCGGACGACTGCAAGAACGGCTATCTGTTCGACGGCTTCCCGCGCACGCTGCCGCAAGCCGAAGCCATGAAGGACGCGGGCGTTGCGATCGACTACGTGCTCGAGATCGATGTTCCCTTCGACGAGATCATCACCCGCATGAGCGGCCGTCGCGTGCATGCGGCATCGGGTCGCACGTATCACGTCAAGTTCAATCCGCCGAAGGTCGACATGACCGACGACGTCACCGGCGAGCCGCTGATCCAGCGCGACGACGATAAAGAAGAGACCGTCAAGAAGCGTCTCGAAGTGTATGTCGCGCAGACCAAGCCGCTGATCGCGTACTACAACGACTGGGCGGAGAGCGGCGACGCACCGAACGGTTTGAAGGCGCCGGCGTATCGCAAGATCGCGGGCACCGGCAGCGTCGATGAAATCCGCACGCGGGTGTTCGACGCGCTGAAGTAAAAGCGCGCTTTCGCCCGGCGTTCGATGAAACCCGCTCTCCATGAGCGGGTTTTTTTACGCCTGTGAATCCGCATGACCGATGTGCGATTTTGCCCTCACCGGCTTCGCTACAATCGACGCGTTTCCCACGAGGACGGACATCGGCGCGAGCGGCTTTACCCTGCCCTCGCGCGCACGAATCACATAAAGGAGAAGAAGCATGGAGATGCAAGGCAATGTTGTTCTGATCACCGGCGGCGCGTCGGGCCTCGGCGAGGCGACCGCGCGGCTCATCGCGGCGCAAGGCGGCAAGGTCGTGATCGCCGACATGAACGACACAGCGGGCGAAGCGCTCGCGAAGGAACTGTCCGGCACGTTCGTCAAATGCGATGTGAGTCAGGAAAGCGACGGCCAGCGCGCCGTCGATGCCGCCTTGACGCTCGGCACGCTGCGCGGGCTCGTGAACTGCGCGGGCATCGCGCCGGCGGCGAAGACGGTCGGACGCGACGGGCCGCACGCGCTCGATCTGTTCTCGAAGGTGATCTCGGTGAATCTCATCGGCACCTTCAACATGATCCGGCTCGCAGCCAGCGTGATGTCGAAGAACGAAACGAACGATGCGGGCGAGCGCGGCGTGATCGTGAACACGGCGTCGGTCGCGGCGTATGACGGGCAGATCGGCCAGGCGGCCTATGCGGCGTCGAAGAGCGGCGTCGCGGGCATGACGCTGCCGATCGCGCGTGATCTGAGCAAGAGCGGCATCCGCGTGATGACGATCGCACCGGGCCTGTTCGAAACGCCGATGCTGCTCGGCATGCCGAAGGAAGTGCAGGACGCGCTCGGCGCGATGGTGCCCTTCCCTTCGCGCCTCGGCAAGCCCAATGAATACGCGATGCTCGTCAAGCAGATCTTCGATAACCCGATGCTCAACGGCGAAGTGATCCGTCTCGACGGCGCGATCCGCATGCAGCCGAAATAACGCTACATGCGAAGACGGCGGCTGCTTCAGTCGCCGTCGTGTTGCGTGCGCTGCCGCAGCTCGTGCAACTCGGTTTCGACGACCGTCGCGTCGTCGGCGTCCGGACGGAGCTCGATGTAACGCTGCAAGTCCTCCAGCGCCGGCCGCAGATAATCGAGCCGCGCATACGCGAAGCCGCGATCGCGCACTTCCTCGATGCTGTTCGGCAGCGCAATCACGAGCCGCTGCTGAACCGCGAGCAGACGCTGCCAGCGCTCGGTCTGCAAGTAGATGCCTTTCAGGTTGCGCAACATGCGCGCGACGATCTCGCGCCGCGTCGCGGGCTGCAACAGCACGCGCAACGCGCTGCCGATCGATTCGCCCACGCGCTGCACATACGGCTCCAGCATCTCGACCATCTGCGCTTCGGAGAGCGTCTGGCCGGTGGTCGGATCGAGCATCAGATCCTGGCCGGGCGTCGCGACGCGCAACAGGAAATGCCCCGGAAACGACACGCCGCGCGCCGGCACGCCGAGCTGTTCGGCCATTTCCAGATAGATCACCGCAAGCGAGATTGGGATGCCGCGCCGACGCCGCAACACGACGTTCAAATGGCTATTGTCCGGATCGTAGTAGTCGTTGAGGTTGCTGGAGAAACCCAGCTCGCGGAAGAAGTAACGATTGAGCGCATCGACTTTCTGCTTCACGTCCGCGTCGTCGGGCATGCGGCGGCGGGCGCGCACGACGAGCTCGTCGATCTCGGCGAGCGCCGCCTGCATGTCGACATCGGGATAGGCGTCCTGCGCGAGCGACAAGGCCGCTTCCGTGAGCGGAAGGCTCTCGTCGTCCGCCATCAGTGAAGTGAAGTAATCGAGGATACGCGTCGTCGTCATCAAAGCGTGCGTCTCTTGAAATAGGCGTATTTGAAGCCCATCGCGGACAGAATACCGAAATATAGCGCGGCGAACACGACGAGACTTGCACCGAGCAGCGCCACGCGCAGCAACGGCGTCGCGCGCATGGCGATCCAGTCGAAGTTGATCGCAACCCAATGCATCGTGCCCGCAAGAATCAGGCACGCGCCGACGAGTTGCGCGAAAAAGCGCAGCCAGCCCGCCGACGGCCGATAGATCTTGCGGCGGCGCAGGCCCAGGAACAGCAGTCCCGCGTTGGCGAGGGCGCCGAGGCCGATCGACAGCGTCAGACCCGCATGCGAGAAGATCGGCACGAAGACATAGTTGCTCACCTGCGTCATGACGAGCACGAACACGGCGATCTTCACCGGCGTCTTGATGTCCTGCTTCGCGTAGAAACCGGGCGCGAGAATCTTGATGAGGATCAGACCGATCAGCCCGATGCCGTAGGCCGCAAGCGCGCGGCTTACCATCACGACGGAATGGTTGTCGAACTTGCCGTAGTGAAAGAGCGTCGCGGTGAGCGGCTCGGCGAAGAAGAAGAGCGCGATCGCGCTGGGCGCGGCCAGCAGGAACGTGATGCGCAGGCCCCAGTCGAGCAGCGCGGAGTATTCGTCGTTGTCGGCGTCGACGTGCGCTTTCGAGAGGCTCGGCAAGAGGATCGTGCCGAGCGCCGCGCCCAGCAGCGCGGTGGGGAATTCCATGAGCCGGTCGGCGTAGTTGATCCACGACACCGCGCCCGCCCCGATATTCGACGCGATATTCGTGTTGATGATGAGGCTCAGTTGTCCGACCGACACCGCGAAGGTCGCGGGCACCATTTTCAGGAGCACGCGCTTCACGCCCGGATGCGCGAGCGCGCGCCGGAAGTTCAGGCCGATCTTCGGCACCATGTCGATCTTCTTCAGCCCCGGCAACTGCACGAGCAATTGCAGGATGCCGCCCGCGATCACCGCATAGGCGAGCGCGTAGACCGGCACCTTCAGGTGAGGCGCGACGAACACCGCCGCGAAGATGAACGCCACGTTCAGCAGCACCGGCGCGAACGCGGGCAGCGAAAACTGCTTGTACGTATTGAGCACGCCGGAGGCGAGCGTGGTCATCGAGATGAAGACGATGTACGGAAACATGATGCGCGTCATCTCGACGGCGAGGCCGTACGCGGCCCCTTCGTGCGAGAGACCCGACGCCACCGCGTACACCACCCAGCTCGCGCCCGCCATGCCGGCGATCGACAACGCGACGAGGCACCAGGTCAGCACCGTCGACATCGCGTCGACGAGCGCCTTGGTCGGATCGTGACCCTTGCTGTTCTTGAACTCGGCGAGGATCGGCACGAACGCCTGCGCGAATGCCCCTTCCGCGGACAGCCGCCGCAGCAGGTTGGGAATCCGGAACGCGACGTAAAACGCGTCGGTATAGATACTGGCGCCAAAGGCTCGGGCGATCAGCGTTTCGCGGATCAGGCCGGTCACGCGGGACAGCAGCGTGAAGCCGCTGACCGTCAGGAGGGCTCGGAATAGATTCATGGGGCGCTTATTATACGGGGCGCCCGCAACCCGCCCACCAGACTCGGCTTATTGCTGGCGGGCAATACCGCAAGATTGACCGATCGCATCGATCGGGCTCGCGTGAGGGCGGCGGACCGGCTCGATCCACGTCGCGCTTGTCACGTCTCATATTCCGTTGCTATAATCGCGGGTTTCGAAGCTCCAAAATTGTTTGGATTGAGCAGCTTCACGTCTTTTCCGGCTCTGGCCGGCGATGTTACAGAGGTTCTCGGGCAATCGTTCCCGGGATTTCAGATCAAAGGCAGCGCGCACCGATCACCGCTTCCGGCCCCTGGCTGGACAGCCAAGTGAAGCCCGCTCCGGACAAGTGACAGCAGAATCAGCTGAAACAGGAAAAAGGAACCGTCATGGCAAATACCGCACAAGCTCGCAAGCGCGCCCGTCAGGCCGCCAAGGCCAACTCGCACAACTCGGCGCTGCGCTCGAAGTTCCGCACGGCCATCAAGGCAGTTCGCAAGGCTATCGAAGCCGGCGATCAGACCAAGGCCGCCGAAGTGTTCAAGTCGTCGGTCAAGACGATGGACATCATCGCGGACAAGAAGATCATCCACAAGAACAAGGCCGCTCGTCACAAGAGCCGCCTGGCTGCAGCCATCAAGGGCCTGCAAGCCCCCGCTGCCCAGTAATTCCGGCTCGCTTCCGGCGGGCGCACAACGGTTTTCGCGAATTTCGCGAGGTTTCACAATCGGTGCGTTCGTCGAAGCAGCTTCCTGTTTCCGCTGCGCAGTAACGAAAAAGCCCGCTTCGGCGGGCTTTTTTGCGTCTGGGCTTCCGTGTTACAGCGTCAACCCTGCTGCTGGGTCTGCGTGCCGTGATGCGGCGGCAGCTCGCACGCCTCGGTCACGAGGAGATCGTTGTCCTTCGCGAAGTTGAGCACGAAATCGAAGGCCATCGGCTCGATGTCGCGCAGGCGCGAATCGACGATCACGACCTTGATATCGCCGATCATGGTCGGACGCACGTAGATGGAGTATTGCAGGCGGGCGTTCGGCCCTCTCGCCTTGGGTCCGAAACCCGACATCACGCCGCACAGGCGCTCGGACCAGTCGCTCGGCCGAAACTTCCTTCCGCTCTTGGTGATGCCTTGTATGAAGTATTCGGTAGAGGATGATTCAGCCATGTAGCAATACCTTTTGACGGCCGGTGACGCGCACCGGGACGCACATGCCTGACACGGGGAACCGCAGGGCCGGCTCGCGAAAAGTGCCGGGCGGTCTTCGCGCGACGCGATTCTCTGGGAACCGGCCGCGCCCGCGACAGGAATGGCGGACTCGACAGCACTGGGCAAGCCACCGCGGAATCGGAACGCGCGAAATCACGCCGACCGGATTCTTGCGAACCCTTCGCCGCAGCTGCGCGTGAAACGGTGCTGAGTGTTGCAGAACTGTTGAAACGAGCGACCGCAATTATACCTTAGCGGCCCCCTCTTGCGCAGCGCACACAGACATCGGGCGCGTCCATCAGGGATTTGCCGAAGCCGTCGGCCGGGCTTGCGCAGCGCGCATCGCCCTTTCTGCCAGCCTCGTCAAACATCGCAAAATCCTTTATGCTCAAATGCGATACCACCCACGACGGCGGCGTCGTCCGGCCCTGACCCAGCGCGCGTGAGCGCAGCAAAGCGGCCGGTTCGAAGCCGCCGCTTGCGTTTTCATGACCGCCAAGAAAATTCGCCACTATCTTCAGTTCAAGGATTTTTCGCTCGACGACTACGAGTACGTGCTCGAACGCGCGCGCATCCTGAAGCGCAAGTTCAAGAACTACGAGACCTATCATCCGCTGCACGACCGCACGCTCGCGATGATCTTCGAGAAGAGTTCGACGCGCACGCGTCTCTCGTTCGAAGCGGGCATCTTCCAGCTCGGCGGCCACGCGGTGTTCATGAACACGCGCGACACGCAGCTCGGACGCGGCGAGCCGATCGAGGATTCGGCACAGGTCATCTCGCGCATGGTCGACATCATCATGATCCGCACGTTCGGTCAGGACATCATCGAGCGCTTCGCGGAAAGCTCGCGCGTGCCGGTGATCAACGGGCTGACCAACGAATATCACCCGTGTCAGGTGCTCGCGGACATCTTCACGTTCTACGAGCATCGCGGGCCGATTCACGGCAAGACCGTCGCGTGGGTCGGTGACGCGAACAACATGCTCTACACGTGGATTGAAGCCGCGCAGATCCTCGGCTTCAAGTTGCGCCTGTCGACGCCGCTCGGCTACAAGCTCGATCCCGCGCTCGTTTCCGAAGACAGCAAGCCGTTCTTCGAAGAGTTCGACGATCCGAACGACGCCTGCACGGGCGCCGATCTCGTCACGACGGACGTCTGGACCAGCATGGGTTACGAAGCCGAGAACGAAGCGCGCATGAAGGCGTTCGCGGACTATTGCGTCGATACCGAAATGATGGCGCGCGCGAATCCCGACGCGCTTTTCATGCACTGCCTGCCCGCGCATCGCGGCGAGGAAGTGAGCGCGGACGTGATCGACGGTCCGCAGAGCGTGGTCTGGGACGAGGCGGAGAACCGTCTGCATGTCCAGAAGGCGCTGATGGAGTATCTCCTGCTCGGCAAGCTGAATCACTGAGCAAATCGGCGCTGCCGACGCGCCGCGCATCCCAAATTTACGGAAGCGCGGCGATTTGATGTCAAAATAGTGGTTTTTCCGCGCTCTTCATGCCCGTCGCGCGCCAGGCGGACGCGAAGCGGCGCACAACCGCCGCACCGGCTTTTCAGCACACGAGTTCACCATGAGCGATATCAAGAAAGTCGTGCTCGCCTATTCGGGCGGTCTCGACACCTCCGTCATCCTGAAATGGTTGCAGGACAACTACGACGCCGAAGTCGTGACCTTCACGGCCGACATCGGCCAGGGCGAGGAACTGGAGCCCGCGCGCAAGAAGGCGCTCCAGCTCGGCATCAAGCAGGACAACATCTTCATCGAAGACCTGCGTGAGGAGTTCGTCCGCGATTTCGTGTTCCCGATGTTCCGCGCGAACACCATCTACGAAGGCGAGTATCTGCTCGGCACGTCGATCGCGCGTCCGCTGATCGCGAAACGCCAGATCGAGATCGCGCGCGCGGCTGGCGCGCAGGCCGTCTCGCACGGCGCGACCGGCAAGGGCAACGATCAGGTCCGCTTCGAGCTCGGCTATTACTCGCTCGAACCGGGCATCAAGGTGATCGCGCCGTGGCGCGAATGGGACCTGCTCTCGCGCGAAAAGCTGCTCGCGTATGCGGAAAAGGCCGGCATTCCGATCGAAATGAAGCACAAGCAAGGCGGCGCGCCCTACTCGATGGACGCGAACCTGCTGCACATCTCGTTCGAAGGCCGCCATCTGGAAGACCCGAAGGCCGAGGCCGAAGCCGACATGTGGCGCTGGACCGTATCGCCGGAAGAAGCGCCGGATCAGGCCGAGTACCTCGATATCGAATTCGAGAAGGGCGACCCGGTCGCGCTGAACGGCAAGCGCCTGTCGCCCGCCGAGATGCTGACCGAGCTGAACCGTCTCGGCGGCAAGCACGGCATCGGCCGTCTGGATCTGGTCGAGAACCGCTACGTCGGCATGAAGTCGCGCGGCTGCTATGAAACGCCGGGCGGCACGATCATGCTGAAGGCGCATCGCGGCATCGAGTCGATCACGCTCGACCGCGAAGTGGCGCACCTGAAGGACGATCTGATGCCGCGTTACGCATCGCTGATCTACAACGGCTACTGGTGGAGCCCGGAGCGCCGCGCGCTGCAGGTGCTGATCGACCACACGCAGGAGAAGGTCAACGGCTGGACGCGCGTGAAGCTCTACAAGGGCAGCGTGTCGGTCGTCGCGCGCGATTCGAAGGAAACGCTGTTCGACAAGACCATCGCGACCTTCGACGACGACGGCGGCGCCTACGACCAGGCCGACGCCGGCGGCTTCATCAAGCTGAACGCGTTGCGCATGCGTATCGCGGAGAATGCGCGCCGCAAGCGCGGAGCGTAATCTCCCGCTTCAGAAACGAAAAACCCGCCGGACTCTGGTTCGGCGGGTTTTTTTCTGCGCGTCGGAAATCAGAGGCAGACCGGTTCCATCTCCATCTCGACGCCGAAGCGCGCCAGCACGTCGCGCCTGATGGCTTCGGCCAGTTCGAGCACTTGCGCGCCCGTCGCGCCGCCGCGATTCACGAGCACGAGCGCCTGCCGGTCATGCACCGCCGCGCCGCCGATGCTGCGCCCTTTCCAGCCGCATCGGTCGATCAGCCAGCCCGCCGCGAGCTTCGCTTGCCCGTCCGACTGGGGATACGAGACCACGCCGGGTTCGCGCGCTTTCAACGCCTCGAACGCCGCCGCGCTCACCACCGGATTCTTGAAGAAGCTGCCCGCGTTGCCGAGCACGGTCCAGTCGGGCAGTTTGGCGCGCCGCACGGCGACGACCGCATCGAAAATGGCCTGCGCGTCCGGTTTTGCAGCGCCTTCGAGCGCGCGCGCGACATCGGCATACTCGGCGCGCGGCGTCCACGCCTTCGGCAGCCGGAACACCACCGACGTGATCATGAAGCGCCCGCGCCCTGCCCGCTTGAAAAAACTGTCGCGATAACCGAACGCGCAGGCGACGCGATCGAACTCCACGCGTTCGCCGGTCGCGAGTTCGACGGCGCTGAGCCGCTCGAAGCGCTCGCCCATTTCGAGCCCGTACGCACCGATGTTCTGAATCGGCGCGGCGCCGACCGTGCCCGGAATCAGCGCGAGGTTTTCGAGGCCCGGCATGCCCTGTGCGAGCGTCCAGGCAACGAATTCGTGCCAGTTCTCGCCCGCGCCGGCCTCAACGAGCCATGCGTCGTCCGTTTCGCCGATCACGCTTTTCCCCGCGAGGGCGACGATCAGCGCGACGCCGTCGAAATCGCGCGTCAGCACGATGTTGCTGCCGCCGCCGAGCACGAGTTGCGGCATGTTCGCGATGCGCGCATCGGTGGCGAGCGCGACGGCCGCATCGACGGATTCGATACGCAGGGCGTGGCGCGCGCGCACGTCGAAACCGAACGTGTTGTGCGTGAGCAGGGCGTAATCAGAGAGAAGCTGGAGCGACATGAGCGAGGCGCGTCGGTAGAATGACGACAGGTCCGTGATTATAGCGATTGCGCGAGCCGCGCCCGACGCGCGCTCGCCTCAATGAAGGAGAATGACAAGATGCCATCGTTTGACGTCGTCAGCGAAGCAAACATGATCGAAGTGAAGAACGCGATCGAACAGTCGAACAAGGAAATTTCCACGCGCTTCGACTTCAAGGGTTCGGACTCACGCGTCGAGCAGAAGGAGCGCGAACTCACGCTCTACGCCGACGACGATTTCAAGCTCGGCCAGGTGAAGGACGTCCTGCTGAACAAGCTGGCCAAGCGCAGCGTCGACGTGCGCTTTCTCGACTACGGCAAGCAGGAGAAAATCGGCGGCGACAAGCTGAAGCAGGTCGTCACGGTGAAGAAAGGCGTGTCGGGCGATCTGGCGAAGAAGATCGTCAAGATCGTGAAGGACAGCAAGATCAAGGTTCAGGCGAGCATTCAGGGCGACGCGGTGCGCGTGCAAGGCACGAAGCGCGACGACCTGCAAAGCGCCATCGCGCTGCTGAAGAAGGAAGTCACGGATACGCCGCTCGACTTCAACAACTTCCGCGACTGATTCGCTGCCGCGTCAGAAGTGAAAAAGCCGTTCCGGTTCGCGCCGGAACGGCTTGTTGCTTTATTCGGCCGCCTGCGCCGCCTTTTTCTTGTCGCCGATGCGGCTTTCCTTCCCCGCCAGCAACTTCGAGATATTGGCGCGATGCCGCCAGATGAGCAGCAGGCTCATCGCCAGCACGGCGAGCGAGATGCGGCTCGGCCCGAACAGAAAGACCTGGAAGAACGGCGCGAACACCGCCGCGACCAGCGCCGCCAGCGACGAATAACGAAAGAAGAACGCGATGATGATCCACGTGAGCAGCGTCGCGACTCCGAGCGCCGGATGGATCGCGAGCAGCACGCCCGCCGCCGTCGCGACGCCCTTGCCGCCCTGGAACCTGAAGAAGACCGGATACAGATGCCCGAGGAACACGGCGATGGCCGCGAGCGCCGTGGCCGTGTTGATGCCCGCCGGATCCCAGCCGAAGCTCGCACCGAAATGCACGACGACCCACACGGGCAGCCAGCCCTTGAACGCATCGCCGATCAGTGTGAGGATCGCGGCCTTTTTGTTGCCTGTGCGCAGCACGTTGGTCGCGCCGGGATTGCCCGAGCCGTACGAGCGAGGATCGGCGAGGCCCATCGCGTGACTCACGACGACGGCGAATGAAATCGAGCCGATCAGATAGGACACGACGGCGACGATCAGAAAGATCATGATGTTTTTGCAGTGGTAGCGGGAGCGGAACGCATTCTAATCGACGCTCGCGCACTGCACGGGCTTTGCGTCGAGCAGTTGCGTCAGAACAGACGGTTTCAGGCTGACGAGATAGCCGCGCCGCCCGCCATTCAGATAAATCAGGTCGAGGTCGAGAATGCTCGATTCGACGTACACCGGCATCGCCTTCTTCGTGCCGAACGGCGAGGTTCCGCCCACGAGAAAGCCCGAATGCCGGTTCGCCACTTCGGGCCTGCACGGCTCGATGCGTTTCGCGCCCGTCTGCCGCGCCAGGTTCTTGGTGGACACGGTGCGGTCGCCGTGCATGAGAACGATCAGCGGCTTCGCGTGCTCATCCTCCATCACGAGCGTCTTGACGACGCGATGCTCGTCCACGCCGAGCTGCCGCGCGGATTCTTCCGTGCCGCCATGCTCGACATAATCGTAAGGATGTTCGCCGAACGCCACCTTGTGGCGGCGCAGGAACTGCGTCGCGGGCGTTTCGGATACGTGTTTGGCTTTCGACATGGACGCATTGTAGCGAGTGCGCGAGCGTGAGAGGCCGTGGCACGATCGTTCGCGAATGTGGGTTCTCACCCGCGCGGATGATGCTCGCGATGCAGCTTGTGCAGACGCTCGCGCGCGACGTGCGTGTAGATCTGCGTCGTCGAGATGTCCGAGTGCCCGAGCAGCAATTGCACGACGCGCAGGTCCGCGCCGTGATTGAGCAGATGCGTCGCGAACGCGTGACGCAGCGTGTGCGGCGAGAGCGGCGCGTGCACGCCGCCCTTCAGCGCATGGCGCTTGATGATGTTCCAGAACTGCTGGCGCGTCATGCCTTCGCCGCGCGTGGTGACGAAAAGCGCATCGGCGGAACGCGCGCCGAGCAGCGCCGGACGCGCTTCGCGCAGATAGCGTTCGAGCCACGCGTGCGCCGTCTCTCCGAAGGGAATCAGGCGCTCTTTCGAGCCCTTGCCCATCACGCGCACGACGCCTTCGTTCAGGCCGACTTCGACTGTCTTGAGCGTCACCAGTTCGGTGACGCGCAGGCCGCTCGCGTACATCAGCTCGAGCATCGTGCGGTCGCGCAGGCCGAGCGGCGCCTCGATGTCGGGCGCGCCGAGCAGCGCTTCGACCTGCGTTTCATTGAGCGTCGACGGAAAGCGCGGCGGCTGCCTCGCCGAACGCAGCTTCAGCGTCGGATCGGAGGTGGTGCGGTGTTCGCGCAAAGCCCACGCGTAGTAACGGCGAAAGACCGACAAGCGCCGGTTCGCCGACGTCGCCTTGTCGCCGCGGCGCGCGGCCATGTAGCCGTTCATGTCGGCCTCGACGGCGAAATCGATCGACGCGCCGCGCGTCTTGCCGAGCCATTCCGCGAAGAGCTTGAGATCACGCCGATACGCTTCGAGCGAGTTTTTCGCGAGACCGTGTTCGAGCCAGAGCGCATCGCAGAAGAGATCGATCGAGTCGTGGCTCGCGGTGAGTTCCGGCGTTTGTATTGCTTCAGTCGTTGCGCTCGTCATGCGATCGATACACCTTCATGCGCCAGCAGCCAGCGCTTCACATTGCGATAAAAACCCTCGCCGGGATGATGCGCGAAGCCGCCGATCCCGCCCGATGCCACTACCCGGTGGCACGGTATCACGATCGGCAGCGGATTGGAGCCGCACGCCTGCCCGACCGCGCGCGGCACGCTGCCGATCTCGCGCGCAAGCTGCCCGTAGGTCCAGACGTGCCCCGCCGCGATGCCTGAAATGCCCCGCCATACGCGCTGCTGAAACGCGGTGCCGCGGACCGCGAGCGGCAGGTCGAAGCGCATCGACGGCGTGTCGAAGTAACGGCGGATCTGCGCGGCCGCGTCGCGGGCGAGCGGCGTGTGCGGCTCGACGCTGTCGACATCGTCGGGCAGATAAACGATCTCGCGCACGCACTGCGCATCGGCGCGAATGCCGACTTTGCCGAACGGCGCGTCGATCACGGCATCGAACGGAATGGTCTTCATGATTGCTCCAGCGCCCACCGAACGTGTTCGCGGACGAGTTCGGACGAGTCATCTTCACGCGCGCGCAACGCGTCGACGATGGCCTCGCGTTCGCCTGCGTCGAGCGCGGAGGAACGCAACGCATTGCCCATCCCGACCGCGATATTGCGCAGCCACCGCTCATGCCCGATGCGCCGGATCGCGCTGCCCTGCATGCGGGTGTCGAAATCGCCGGCGCTCCATGCGAACAGTTCGACCAGCGTCGCGCGATCGAGCCCATGCCGCACGTCGAAATCCGCGACGGGCGCGGCCTGCGCGAACTTGTTCCACGGACAGACGAGCTGGCAATCGTCGCAACCATAGACGCGATTGCCGATCAGCGGACGCAGCTCTTCGGGAATGCTGCCGTGCAGTTCGATCGTCAGATACGAGATGCAGCGCCGCGCATCGACGCGATACGGCGCGACGATCGCACCGGTCGGACATGCGCCGATGCAGCGCGTGCACTGCCCGCAATGCGCGCCTTCCTGCTCGGGATGCGGATCGACGGGCAGCGGGACATCGACGAAGATTTCGCCGAGAAAGAACAGCGATCCGGCATCGCGATCGAGCAGCAGCGTGTGCTTGCCGCGCCAGCCGTTGCCCGCCTTCTGCGCGAGCGCGACTTCCAGCACCGGCGCGGAATCCGTGAACGCGCGATGCCCGAACGGCCCGATCTCGCTTTCGATGCGCTCCGCCAGTTGCTGCAGACGATTGCGCATGACCTTGTGATAATCGCGGCCGCGCGCATAGATGGAGACCATCGCCTGCGATGGCTTCGCGAGCCGCGACCATTCGATCGCGCGCCAGTCGTTCTTCTGACCATCGGCTGTCGCGACACTTTCATCGCCCTGTTTCGCGAGCGTTTGCGCCGGCAAATAGGCCATGCGCGCGGTGATGACACGTCGCGTCCCGGCCACAAGCTCGGCCGGTCTTGCGCGTTTCATCCCATGTTTGGCCATATAATCCATTTCGCCGTGATAGCCTGCTTCCAGCCAGTCATTCAGGCCTTTCTCGGCATCCGTCAGGTCGATATCACTGATGCCGACGGCACCAAACCCTAACTCGCGCCCCCACGCCTTGATGCGTTGCGCGAGCTCCGCCAGCGCGTTTTCATCGAGTTCGATGACGCGAGACTCTGAGACGGACTCAGCGGCGGCGTCGCTGGACGCGGTCGTGAATTCAACGGAATGTTCCGGCAATCGGTTCATCACGACATTTTACGAGCAATGCCCGAAAGCCCCGTACGAACGACGCAAGACCTTCCCTCCGCGCTTCTCGAACGCCGCTTCGAGTTGCGCGACGAAGCGGCGACGCTCGCTTTCGGAGAACGCTTCGCGCGCGCCATCGACGCCACGCGCATCCGCGCATCGCAATCTTCTTCTGAACGATTTCACGGTCTTCAGGTCCAGTTGATCGGAGATCTGGGCGCGGGCAAGACCACGCTCGTGCGCGCCACGCTGCGCGCGCTCGGCCACGTCGGCCGCGTGAAGAGCCCGACCTACACGCTCGTCGAGCCGTACTCGCTCGTCATCGAAAGCGGACCGCTCGACGTTTATCACTTCGATCTCTATCGCTTCGCCGATCCGGCCGAATGGGCCGATGCCGGCTTCCGCGAATATTTCGATGCGGGCGCGCTGTGCCTCGTCGAGTGGCCGCAACAGGCGGGCGGCCTGCTCGGCGTGCCTGATCTCGTGTTCCAGTTGTCCCTGCCGGACCACATCACCCAGGAAGCACATTCGGACGAAGAAGGCCGCGTTCTGAGCGCGCGGGCGTTTAGCGAAACAGGAAAGTCATGTCTCGAAAGATGTTGATCAAGCCATTTCATTCGATCGAAGCGGGCGCCGTCGCGCCGCACAACTGGCGACGCCGCCAGGTGCTGCGCGCGGGCGCCTCCACGCTCGTGCTCGCGCTCGTCGGCCCGAAGCTCGCGCATGCGAGCAGCGTGCTCGGCGTGCGCGTGTGGCCCGCGCGCGATTACACCCGCGTGACGATCGAATCGGACCAGCCGCTGCAGAACGCGAACCAGTTGTTGCAGGGACCGGACCGGCTCGTCGTCGACCTTTCCGGCATCGATCTCGATCAGGCGCTGCGCGATCTCGTCTCGAAGATCACGCCGAACGATCCGCAGATTCAGGCAGTGCGCATCGGGCAGTATCAGCCGCATGTCGTGCGCATGGTGTTCGATCTGAAAGGCTCGGTGAAGCCGCAGGTGTTCACGCTGGGTCCGATCGGCAGCTACAAGTACCGGCTCGTGTTCGACCTGTACCCGGCGGTCGCGCCCGATCCGCTGATGGAACTGCTCGCGCAGACCGAACGCAAGCAGGAGGCGCTCGACCGCGCCAATCCGAATCCGTCCGCGCCGCCGCCCGCGACGCTCTCCGGACCTGCGACCGCACAGAAGCCGAGCACGCCCGATTCCACCGACGACTTTTTCCAGAAGTACGCGCAGAACGATGCGCCGGTCGAGATCGCGCCATCCGTTCCGGCGACTCCGAAGCCCGCCGCGAAACCGCGCGTGCCGTCCGCGCCGCCGGTCATCGCGAAGAAGGACGACGGCGACGCCGATCAATACGCCTTCTCCACGCCCAAGCAAGGCGCCGGCACGACGCGCCTGCTCACCGTCGCGATCGATCCGGGTCACGGCGGCGAGGACCCCGGCGCGATCGGCGGCCAGGGCACGTACGAGAAACACATCGCGCTCGACATCGCGAAGAAGCTGCGCGCGAAGATCGACGCTCAGCCCAACATGCGCGCGATGATGACCCGCGACGCCGACTTCTTCGTGCCGCTCAACGTGCGCGTGCAGAAGGCGCAGCGCGTGTCGGCGGACCTGTTCGTGTCGATTCACGCGGACGCGTTCACGTCGCCCGATGCGCGCGGCTCGTCGGTGTTCGCGCTGTCGGAGCACGGCGCGTCAAGCGCCGCCGCGCGCTGGATGGCGAACAAGGAGAATGCGTCGGATCAGGTCGGCGGCATCAACGTGAAATCGCAGGACGCGAGCGTGAACCGCGCGCTCTTCGATATGTCGACGACCGCGCAAATCCGCGATTCGATGCGCTACGGCAGCTTCGTGCTCAACGAGATCGGCGGCATCAACAAGCTGCACAAGGGCTCGGTCGAGCAGGCGGGCTTCGCCGTGCTCAAGGCGCCGGACATTCCGTCGATCCTGGTCGAGACCGCGTTCATCAGCAATCCGGACGAGGAAGCGCGCCTGAACGACGAAGCCTATCGCGACAAGATGGCCAACGCGATCATGAAGGGCATCAAGCGCTACTTCGCGGCCAATCCGCCGCTCGCGAAGAGCCGCATGACGTAAGGCGCGCAAGCGTTGGGGTTCAGCGCGTCGTCGGCAGGATGCGCTGCATGAAGCGCGCGCCGAACACGTTCACCGCGAGTCCCGCCATCACGAGCGCCGCGCCCGCGATCTGCGCGGCGCTCAGCGCCTCGCCGAGAAATGCCGCCGCCGACGCGAGCCCGATCACCGGGACCAGCAGCGAAAACGGCGCGACGCTTCCCGCCGGATAGCGCGCCAGCAATTTCCCCCACAGGCTGTAGCCGACGATCGTCGCGACAAACGCGAGATAAAGAATCGCCAGCACCGACACGAGCGGAATGTGCGCGAGACTCGCTTCGATGCGCGCCGGGCCTTCGAAGATCAGCGAGAGCACGAGAAACGGCAGCGGCGGAATCAGGCTGCCCCACACGACGAGCGACAGCAGATCGACCTTGCCCATGCGCTTCGTGGCGATGTTGCCGAGCGCCCACATTGCCGCGGCTGCGAGCGTGAAGAGAAAGCCGGTGACGGTCATCGCGTGGCCGCCGCGCATGCCGATCAGCGCGAGTCCCGCCGCCGCGATCACGAGCCCGGCGACATTCGCCGCGCGGATGCGCTCGCCAAGGAACATCGATGCGAACACGAGCGTGAAGAACGCCTGCGCCTGCAGAACCAGCGACGCCAGTCCGGCTGGCATCCCCACATACATGCCGTAGAAGAGCAGCGCGAATTGGCCGAGCGAAATGGTGAGGCCGTAGGCAAACAGCCAGCGCAGCGGAATTTGCGGGCGCTTGACGAACAGCGCCGGCACGGCAGCGAGCGCGAAACGCAGCGCGCCGAGCAGCATCGGCGGCACGCCATGCAGCCCCAGTTTGATGACGACGAAATTCACGCCCCACGCGAGAATCACGATCGATGCAATCAGCAAATCCTTTGGCGACATCGCCCTTCCCCTTCTTTCGTGCGCGTTGATGGCGAATCGGAAAGTGTAGCGGAGGGTCGCGCGAGGTTGCTTGTCAATTCCTGCGCGGCATGACGAAACACGCGAAAAGCGCTCGCGCCGCCTTTGCGGCAGCGCGAGCGCTTCGGTCCAGGAAACCGCGCTTACTTGCTTTGGCCCGACTCGGCCGCCGCGTTGTTGCCGGTTTCCACGTCCGGCGTCTTCTTGCCCGACGAAGGATGCGCGGTGTGCTTCTTCGGCGTCTTGTGCTTCATCGTGCCGGCCGAATTGTCGGTGGTGGCGCCGGCATCGTTGCTCATCGCCCCCGACGAATTGCCCGACGACGTCTGCGCGAATGCGCCCGTCGCGGCGGTGGCGGTAAAAAGGCTCGCGGTGATGGCGATCAACAGCTTGTTCTTGCTCATTTTCAGACTCCCGATGCTGGTTGCAAAAGTTGTGCGAAGCCGCGCGCATGCGCATGAACGCGGCGACGTAAAAGATGAGCGCCCCGGCGGCACGCCTGCGTTGCGCGGCATCGGCCGGTAGAATCGATGGAACCACGCGCGCCATTCCGGCGCCCGATCCTTCCAGCGAATTCCGCCATGCCATCGACGATCCGCGCACTCCTCAAGCCTCACCAACACGACGTCGGCGGCCTCATGGTGCGGCGAGTGCTGCCCGCGCTCGCGGCGCGCACCGTCGGACCTTTCATCTTTTTCGACCACATCGGTCCCGCAACGCTCGTGCCCGGCAAGGGACTCGACGTGCGTCCGCATCCGCATATCGGGCTCGCGACGGTCACGTATCTGTTCGACGGCGCGATCATGCATCGCGACAGCGTCGGCTCGGTGCAGAAGATCGTGCCCGGCGACGTCAACTGGATGACCGCGGGCCGCGGCATCGTCCATTCGGAGCGCACGCCCGACGAAGAGCGCGCCGCCGGTCAGTCGATGCACGGCATCCAGACGTGGGTCGCGCTGCCGGTGGCGAGCGAAGAGGTCGAGCCCGCGTTCGAGCATCACGCGGCCGCCGCCTTGCCGCAGATCGAACGCGACGGCGTCACGTTGCGCGTGATCGCGGGCACGGCGTTCGGCGCGCAGGCGCCCACGCGCACGTTTTCGCCGACGCTCTATGTCGCCGCGCAATTCGCCGCCGCGAGCGAGATCACGCTCGATACCGAGCACGAGGAACGCGGTGTCTATCTGGTGAGCGGCGACCTGTCCATCGACGGCGAAGCGCTGCCCGAACAGCAGATGGCCGTGCTCACGCCGGGCGCGGACGTGACGCTGCGCTCCGCGAACGGCGCCGTCGCGATGCTGCTCGGCGGCGCGCCGCTCGACGGCCCGCGCTTCATCGAATGGAACTTCGTGTCGAGCGCGCGCGAGAAGATCGACGCCGCAAAAACCGCATGGAGCGAGCAACGCATGGGACGCGTGCCCGGCGAGACCGAGTTCATCCCGCTGCCGCCGCAGCGCCGCGAAAATCGCCCGCCCGAGGCATGAGGCGTGCGTGAGCGCTTGAGAGTCGCGCGGATCGTCCCCATATAGATGGGATCGACCGCAAGCATTAGGAGAAAACGCAATGGATACGACCCTCGCCACCTTCGAGAACGATGTCATCAACGCGTCGATGCTCGCGCCGGTTCTGGTCGATTTCTGGGCCCCGTGGTGCGGCCCGTGCAAGACGCTCGGACCGATGCTCGAAAGGCTCGAAGCGGAAGCCGCCGGCAAGTGGAAGCTCGTCAAGGTGAACGTCGACGAGAATCAGGAACTCGCGGCGCACTTCCAGGTGCGCAGCATTCCGCATGTGATCGCGTTCGCGGATGGCCGCCCGGTCGACCAGTTCATCGGCGTGCTGCCGGAGGGCGAGTTGCGCGCGTTTCTCGACCGTCTGGTGCCCGCTGGCGCCGATGCCGAGCGCAGCGCCGCGCAAAGCGCGTGGGCCGCGGGCGACCGCAAGAAAGCCATCGACACGATCAAGGCCGCGCTCGCGCTCGATCCCGGTTACGACAACGCGCGCCTCGACCTGATCGAGTGGCTGATCGCGGAGCGCCGTATCGAAGACGCGAAGGAAGAGGACAAGCTGCTGTCGCCCAAGACGACGCAGGGCATCGACGCGCGCTACAACGCACTGAAAACCGAGCTCGACGCCGCCGATGCAGCCGCCGATCTGCCACCCGCCGACGCGCTGATCGACGCGGTGAACGCCAACCCCGACGATCTCGACGCGCGTTTCGCGCTCGCCAATCGGCTGATCGCGGGCCGGGACTATGCGGGCGCGCTGGAAAACCTGCTCGCGATCGTCGTGCGCGACCGCGCCTTCATGGACGACGTCGGCCGCAAGACCATGCTTTCCGTGTTCGAACTCGCCGCCAATCAGCCGGATCTCGTGTCACAGTGGCGGCGCAAGCTGAGCGCGGCGATCAACTGATCGACCAACCGCTGCAAGGGAAAACGGCCAGTTCTATCGGGAACTGGCCGTTTTGTTTCAGGCCGCGCGTTTCGCCAGCGCACGCAACACAAACGCGGCCGCCGCGAAACCGAAGCTCGCCGTGACGCACACGCTCGACCCGAACCCCGCGCAATTGAGCCCGACCGGACCAGAATAACCCGCGCCCGTTTCGAGATGCTCGGCGCCTTCGCTGATATCGCATGCGGGCGCGTCGGGATAGATCAACGGCTCGTCGGAATACACCGCGCTCACCTTGAAGCGCGCTTTCGGGCCGCGCGGAAAGCCGTGCAGCTTGCGCAACTGGCCGCGCACCTTCGACAACAACGGGTCCTGAATCGTCAGCGCGAGATCGTCGATGCGAATGCGCGTCGGGTCCAGTTGCCCGCCCGCCCCGCCGACGGTGATGAGCGCCTGCTTGCGCGCCACGCACCACGCGATGAGCGCGGTTTTCGTGCGTACGCTGTCGATTGCGTCGACCACGTAATCGAAGCCGCCGCCGAGCGTCGCGTCGAAATTGCCGGGCTCGACGAAATCCTCGATCTGCTCGACGACGCACGCCGGATCGATCAGCCTGATGCGCTCGGCCATCGCGGTGACTTTCGCCTTGCCGTAATTGCCGTCGAGCGCGTGAATCTGGCGGTTCGTATTGCTTTCGGCGACATTGTCGAGATCGATCAGCGTCAGCTTGCCGACAGCGCTGCGCGCGAGCGCTTCGGCCACCCACGAGCCCACGCCGCCGATGCCGATCACCGCGACATGCGCTTTCTCGAACGCGGCGAGCGCGGGCGCGCCGTACAGACGCGCGATGCCGCCGAAGCGGCGCTCGCGATCGGCGATGTCTTCGGCGGAAGGCGTGACAGCAGTGTCGGATGAAGCGTTCATGTCGTGCGGATGGGTGAAGCCGGGTCCGTTGAAAGCAAACTAAAAGCCATCAAAATGCTGCGCTCGTTGTGCGGCGTCAATCAAGGCTTACGGACGGCTGTCGGGTTTGAAAACTTGAGTGTCCGATCATGCAAAATTCGATCGAATTGCGTATTCTGCCTTATCGAAACCCCGGACGTGATAGCCGTGAGCGCCGCACCTGCCGGCACGCAACAGGTCCAGGGGTAATCAGGGCAAGAACGTTTCACCTTGGCTATACTGACCCGACTGTAGTGTTTGCATAAAAATGACGACTCTCGCTGACCTTCGCAAAAACTATTCGCGCGGCGCGCTCGACGCCGCGGACGTCGATCCGGACCCGGTACGCCAATTCCAGACCTGGTTCGCCCAGGCGCTCGATGCCAAGTTGCCCGAACCGAATGCCATGACGCTCGCGACCGTCGATGCAGAGGGCCGTCCGTCCGCCCGCATCGTGCTGATCAAAGGCGTCGACGAGCGTGGCTTTGTTTTTTTTACCAATTACGATAGCCGCAAAGGCCGCGAACTTCTTGCCAATCCCGCGGCGAGCCTGCTGTTCCACTGGATCGAACTCGAGCGCCAGGTACGTATCGAGGGCCGCGTCGAAAAGACGAGCGATGAGGAGAGCGACGCGTATTACGCATCGCGTCCGCTCGGCTCGCGCATCGGCGCGTGGGCGTCCGACCAGAGTCAGCCGCTCGAAAGCCGCGAAGCGCTGGAAGCGCGCGAGCGCGAGATGATCGCTCAATACGGCGACGCGCCGCCGCGCCCGCCGCACTGGGGCGGTTATCGCCTCGTGCCGGACGCCGTCGAGTTCTGGCAGGGACGCCCGTCGCGGCTGCACGATCGCATCGTCTATACGCGTGGTGACGCGCTCGCGCCGTGGCGCATCGCGAGACTCGCGCCGTAGACGACTGGTGCCGAAGCGGCAGGCAGCACGAACATGGAGGCGCGAAGCCTTCTCTTGATTTCATCTAGCGCGGAGAAACAAGCATGTTCTGGGAGAAGAAGCTGACGCAGTGGGTGGAGGAAGTGCGCGACCGGGCCAATCTGCCCGCGCGGCTCGTGCTGTGGGATGGCCAGCAGCACGATTTCGGCCAGTTCGCGGCGCCTCGTGTGACGCTGCACGTGAAGAGCGCGACCGCGCTGCCCTATCTGCTCGAACCGAGTCTCGACAACCTCGGCGAAGCTTACGTGAAGGGCAAGATCGACATCGAGGGCAAGCTCTCCGACATCATCAACATCGGCTATTCGCTGGCGAAGAGCACGGTGACGAGCGCCAGCAAGCTCGCCCGCGTGCGACGCTACTTCCATCATTCGAAGACGTCGGACCGGAGAGCCATTCAGTACCACTACGATGTGTCGAACGAGTTCTATCAGCTCTGGCTCGACAGGAACATGGTGTACTCCTGCGCATATTTCGAGAACGGCGACGAAGACATCGACACCGCGCAACTGAAGAAGATCGACCACATCCTCACGAAGATCCAGTTGCAGCCGGGGCACACGCTGCTCGATATCGGCTGCGGCTGGGGCGCGCTCGTGATTCGCGCGGCGCAGAAGTTCGGCGCGAAGTGCGTGGGCGTCACGCTCTCCGAAAACCAGTTCAGGCTCGCGACCGAGCGCGTGAAAGCGGCGGGTCTCGAAAACAGAATCGAAATCCGACTGCAGGATTATCGCGACATTCCGGGGCATTTCGACCGCATCACGAGCGTCGGCATGTTCGAGCATGTCGGGCGCAAGAACCTGCCGGACTACTTCGCGAAGATCCGCGATCTGCTCGTCGATGACGGCATCGCGATGAATCACGGCATCACCTCGTCGGACGCCGACAGCGGCGAGACTTCGCTCGGCGGCGGCGAGTTCATCGACAAATACGTGTTCCCGGACGGTGAGTTGCCGCATATCGGCCTCGCGCTCGAAAGCATGCAGCGCGGCGGACTGGAAGCGCTCGATGTCGAAAGCCTGCGGCGGCATTACGCGCGTACCCTCGACATCTGGGCCGACCGTTTCGAAGAACACGCCGAAGAAGCGAAGAAGCTCGTCGACGATGAGCACTTCCGTATCTGGCGGCTGTATCTCGCGGGCTGCGCCTATGCGTTCGAGAACGACGACGTGTCGATCTATCAGGTGGTCTGCCGCAAGGCGGGGCGCAGTGCGACGACGCTGCCGTGGTCGCGGCGATATATCTACGAGAAGGCGCTCTGAACCACGATTCGCTCCATCCCGACGCGGACGAACCTGAAGATCAGTTCGATCTTTTCGGCGAGTCCGCGCCCGTTTCGGCGGAACCAGCGAAGCCGCCGAAGCAACCCAGACCACGCGGCATCCTGCCCGCGCCCTTGCAGCCCGAACTCGAAGCCATCGCGCAACGCCTGCCCGACGCCATCCATCTCGGCACATCGACATGGTCGTTTCCGGGCTGGCGCGGCATCGTCTACGGCGACGAGTACTCCAACACAAAGCTTTCCCGCGACGGCCTCACCGCTTACGGCGCGCATCCGCTTCTGAGAAGCGTGTCGATCGACCGCTCGTTCTACGCGCCGCTATCGCTTGCCGAATATGCGCGCTATGCATCGCAGGTGCCCGCGCATTTCCGCTTCATCGTGAAAGCGCCCGCTTCCGTCACCGATGCCTTCGTTCGCGGCGAGCGCGGCACGCCGGACGCGCAGAACCCTGCGTTCCTGAATGCGCAGATAGCCATCGACGAGTTCGTGACGCCGTGCATCGGCGGGCTCGGCGCGAAAGCGGGCGCGCTCGTGTTCCAGTTCTCGCCGCTGCCCGATGCGATGATCGTCGAGCCGGCGGGTTTCATCGAGCGGCTGTCGGCGTTCATGAGCGCGTTGCCGCCGCTCGAAGGCGAGGCGTGCTACGCCGTCGAGATTCGCGACGCGGTGATGCTCACGCCGCGTTTCATCCGCGCGCTGCGCGACGCGAACGTGCGCTATTGCATCGGTGCGCACGCGCGCATGCCGGACGTGCGCCGTCAGGCGAAGGCGCTCGCGTTGCTGGATGAAGAGAGGATGGGCCCGCTGATCGTGCGCTGGAGCCTGCACAGCGGCTTTCGCTACGAGCAGGCCAAGGCGAAGTACGAACCGTTCGACCAGATCGTCGATGAAGACCGCGACACGCGCGAAGCGCTCGCCGAACTGGCCGCGCGTTATGCGATCGCGGGCCAGCCGGTTGTGATCGCGGCGAACAACAAGGCGGAAGGCTCCGCGCCGCTCACCTGCTTCGAACTCGCGCGCGGCATCGCGGAGGAAATCGAGCGCGCGCGAGACAGCTAGAAGCGCTTTACGCCTTCAGCCGATGCACGAACTTCTTGCGAAACTTCGCGACCTTCGGCCCGACGACCGCCGCGCAATAGCCCTGATTCGGATGCTGCGCGAAATAGTTCTGGTGATACGCCTCGGCAGGATAGTAGTCGTCGGCGAGCGGCACGACCTGCGTGACGATCTTGCCGCCGTAGACATCCTCGCGCTGCAACTCGTCGATCACTTCGAGCGCGATCTTGCGCTGTTCGTCCGAATGCGTGAACACGGCCGAGCGATACTGCGTGCCGACATCGTTGCCCTGCCGGTTGAGCTGGGTCGGATCGTGCGTCGCGAAGAAAATCTCCAGAATCTCGCGATAGCCGATGACGGACGGATCGAACACGACCTTCACCACTTCCGCGTGGCCGGTTTCGCCATCGCAAACCTGCTCGTAGGACGGATTCACCACCTTGCCGCCCGCATAGCCCGATTCGACCGACTCCACGCCCTGCACCGCGAGAAACACGGCTTCGGTGCACCAGAAACATCCGCCGCCGAGCGTCGCGGTATCCAGTTTCGCCTGCTGGCTAATTTGGGTCATAAAGCGCAACTCCTCATCAAGTGCATGCGGCCACGCCGCGGATCATGCATATGGATGCGCCCGCGCGGTTCTTCAATCTCGCGGGCGAGATGAATCGAGCTTACTGGGTTTGGCCGCGCCGCGCAGAAAGCCCGGGCGGCAGCAAACTTGCTGCCGGAATACGGTCATTTGGCGGCTACGCGCGGCCGATTCCGATAGAATCGAAGCAAATCTCCAGTTTTTACATGACTTCTGAAAAGGTTCTTCCGACTGAAGCGCGACGCGCGGCCGGCTCGGTAGCACACGACACATTCGACCGCCCATTTGCCTGCTCATCTGCCAAATGACACGCGCCAAAACCCCGAATTTCGATCCGACCGCGTTTCGCGCCGCGCTCGGCCAGTTTGCGACCGGCGTCACGGTCATCACGACGCGCACCGAGTCCGGCCAGTTGATCGGCATCACCGCGAGTTCGTTCAACTCGGTATCGCTCAATCCGCCGCTGGTGCTGTGGAGCCTCGCGACGAAATCGGCGTCGATGCCGGTATTTCGCGCCAACAGCCACTATGTGGTGAATGTGCTCGCGGCGTCGCAGCTCGACCTGTGCCGGCGTTTCGCGACCGTCAAGGGCGACCGCTTCGCGGGCGTCTCACACGCGGCCGGCGATACGGGCATGCCCGTGCTGGATGGCGCGCTCGCGTGGTTCGAATGCCACAACCGCAGCCGTTACGACGAAGGCGATCACGTGATCTTCGTCGGCGAAGTGGAACGCTGCGGCCTGCGCGAAGACGTGACGCAAGTCGCGCCGCTCGTCTTCCACGCGGGCGGCTTCCATACGCTGGGACCGCTGGAATAAAACTCAGGGCGTGTGCGCGCGCCCCGGCTGCTCGATCAGCGCGACCGGTACGCCCGCGTCGTCCTTCATTGTCTGAAGCACGATGTTCGAGCGGATGTCGATCACGCCGGGCGCCTTGTAGAGCTTCGAAAGAATGAAATCGGAGTAATGCTTGAGGTTGTGCGCGAGCACCCGCAGCACGTAATGCGTGTCGCCGGTGACGACGAACGCGCCGACCACTTCCGGCCATTCGCGCACGGCGGCGGCGAACTTCTCATGCCAGTTTTCCTGGTCGTTGCGCATCGAGACGTGGACGAACGCCTCCAGTTCGATGCCGAGCCGCTCGCGATCGAGGCACGCGCGATAGCTCGCGATCACCCCTTCCTCTTCGAGCAGCCTCATTCGGCGCAAGCACGCCGACGGCGAGAGCGAAATGCGCTCCGCCAGGTCCAGGTTGCTGATCCGTCCGTCTTCCTGCAGTACCGCCAGAATTCGGCAATCTGTTGCATCGAGCGTGAAGCCGGTCATTTTTGAGTCCCCTAGCCCGTTTCATCGAATTATGTTCTAAGCGCGACACTTTTGGGTGGTTATTTCGCAAGCACCTTTCGAGATAACGCGACTATGATTTGACGCATCTTCACAATTTCTGCTAGAGCGCGTCATGACGCTTCTGGATATTTCCCCGCCGATCGATACCACCACGCCCGTATGGCCCGGCGATACGCCGGTCGGCATCGAGCGCGTGTGGCGCATGGAGGCGGGCTCGCCCGTCAACGTCGCGCGGCTCACGCTGTCGCCACACACCGGCGCGCACGCCGACGCCCCGCTTCACTACGACCAGCACGGCAAACCGATCGGCGAAGTCGCGCTCGATACATACATCGGGGCGTGCCGGGTCGTGCACTGCATCGGTGCTTCGCCGCTCGTGATGCCCGAGCATATCGCCGCGCATCTCGACGACATCCCGGCGCGCGTCCTTTTTCGCACCTATGCGCACGCGCCGCTCGACGCGTGGGACAGCGCCTTCACCGCCGTCGCGCCGCAAACCATCGATTTGCTGGCCGAAAAAGGCGTGAAGCTCATCGGCATCGATACGCCCTCGCTCGATCCGCAGGACTCGAAGACGATGGATGCTCACAAGCGCATCCGCGCCCACGGCATGGCGATCCTCGAAGGCCTCGTGCTCGACGCCGTCGCGCCCGGCGATTACGAACTGATCGCCCTGCCGCTCAAATTCTCGACGCTCGATGCGAGCCCGGTTCGCGCCGTCCTGCGTCCGCTTTCCTGATGATCTTCAAATATATGGACTTTTCGATGAAACATCGTGACGAAGCCGTGGCACTCGACCGCGACGATCCGCTCGCCAGCCTGCGAGGCCAGTTCGCACTTGCTGAAGGCGTGATCTACCTCGACGGCAATTCGCTCGGCGTGCCGCCCAAAGCCGCCGCCGCGCGCGCCGCCGACGTGATTGCCGCCGAATGGGGCGAAGGTTTGATTCGTAGCTGGAACACGGCCGGCTGGTTCGCGTTGCCGAAGCGGCTCGGCAACAAGCTCGCACCCCTCATCGGCGCGGGCGAAGACGAAGTCGTCGTGACCGACACGATTTCCGCGAATCTCTTCAAGATTCTCTCGGCCGCGCTCAAGCTCGCGAACGAGCGTGATCCGAAGCGGCGCGTAATCGTCTCCGAACGTTCGAACTTTCCGACCGATCTGTATATCGCGCAGGGTTTGATCGAGCAGCTCGATCGCGGCTACGAGCTGCGCCTCGTCGATGATCCGTCGGAACTGCCCGCCGCGATCGACGAACACACCGCGATCGCGATGATCACGCACGTCAACTACCGCACCGGCTATATGCACGACATGGCCGCGCTCACGCAGACGATTCATCGCGCAGGCGCGCTCGCCGTCTGGGATCTCGCGCATTCGGCGGGCGCGGTGCCGGTCGATCTGAACGGCGTCGGCGCTGACTATGCGGTGGGTTGCACGTACAAGTATCTGAACGGCGGACCGGGCTCGCCCGCGTTCGTGTGGGTGCCGAAACGCCATCAGAACACGTTCTCGCAGCCGCTTTCCGGCTGGTGGGGACATAGGAAGCCGTTCGAGATGGATCCGGTGTATCGCCCGGACGACGGCATCGGCCGCTTTCTCTGCGGCACGCAGCCGATCGTTTCGATGTCGCTGGTCGAATGCGGGCTCGACGTGTTCCTGCAAACCGACATGCAGACGCTGCGCCGCAAGTCGCTCGCCCTGAGCGATCTGTTCATCAGGCTGGTCGAGGAACGCTGCGGCGAGTTCCCGCTCTCGCTGGCGACGCCGCGCGAGCACGCGCAACGCGGCTCGCAGGCGAGCTTCGCGCATCCGAACGGCTATGAGGTGATGCAGGCGCTGATTGCGCGCGGCGTGATCGGCGATTATCGCGAGCCGCACATTCTGCGCTTCGGTTTCACGCCGCTGTACACGCGTTTCGTCGATGTGTGGGACGCCGTCGAAATCCTGCGCGACGTGCTCGCGAGCGAAAGCTGGCGCGCGCCCGAGTTCGCCGAGCGCGCATCGGTGACCTGAGAGGAGCGTCGACATGAGCAATACGCAAGGCTGCCCGTTCGGTCATGGAGCGCCAGCACAGGAAAAAGGCTGGCACGACGCCAAGCTCGATTTCTCCGATTCGATGAGCTACGGCGACTATCTCGGCCTCGATTCGATTCTCAACGCGCAGCATCCGCTCTCCCCGGATCACAACGAGATGCTGTTCATCGTGCAGCATCAGACGAGCGAGCTATGGATGAAGCTCGCGCTCTACGAATTGCGCGCGGCGCTCGCGGCCGTGCATCGCGATGAACTGCCGCCCGCGTTCAAGATGCTCGCGCGCGTGTCGCGCATCTTCGAGCAGCTGGTGCAGGCGTGGAACGTCCTCGCGACGATGACGCCCTCCGAATACACCGCGATGCGCCCGTATCTCGGCCAGTCGTCGGGGTTTCAGTCGCATCAGTATCGGCAGATCGAGTTCATGCTCGGCAACAAGAATGTGCAGATGCTCAAGCCCCATGAGCATCGGCCGGAGATTCTCGGGCAGGTACGCGAGACGCTCGAAGCGCCCTCCTTCTACGATGAAGTGATCCGCCTGCTCGCGCGGCGCGGCTTCGAGATCGATCCGGCGCGCCTGAATCGCGACTGGTCGCAGCCCACGACGCACGATCCGTCCGTCGAGGCGGCGTGGCTCGCGGTGTATCGCGATCCGTCGCATCACTGGGACCTGTACGAAATGGCCGAAGAACTCGTCGATCTGGAAGACGCGTTCCGGCAATGGCGCTTCCGTCATGTGACCACGGTGGAACGCATCATCGGCTTCAAGGGCGGCACGGGCGGAACGGCGGGCGCGTCTTACTTGCGCAAGATGCTCGATGTCGTGCTGTTTCCGGAACTCTGGCACGTCCGCACGGTGCTGTGAACCGTCACGCGAGACGCGCGGCCAGCGCCTTCAGCTTCGGGCCGATCGTCTCGCGGAAATACGCCTCGCCCATCGACGACGCCGGTCCGCTGCTCGACAACACGAGCCAGCGCCCGTTGCGCAGATCGCGGAACGGTGCGGCGATGGCGTTGACGTCGTCGTGCCATTCGCGGAACGAATAGCAGCAGCCGTCGCGCGCGAAATCCTCGATCGCGCGGCGGGCGGCGTCGACGTTCGCCGCGCCTTCGCTTTTGCCGAGTTCGTCGAACAGCGCCTCGCGCGCCGCCGGTTCCTGCACGGCGAGATACGCGCGGCCCATCGAACTCGTGAGCATCGACAGGCGCGAGCCGGGCGCAAGTCCGAGCGTCAGCGCGGTTTCGCTGCGGATGGTTTCCAGATAGATCATGTCGAGTCCGTCGCGACAGCCGAGTGAGACCGCCGCGCCGATCTCCCGCGCGAGCGCGCGCATGTGCGGGCGCGCGAGTTCCAGCGTGTCCGCGCCCGCGAGCAACGTGAAACCGAGCGACAGCACGCCCGTGTCGAGCGCGTACTTGCCCGCGGGGTCGTCGAAGCGCAAATAGCCGAGCGTGGTTAGCGTGTAGGCGAGCCGGTTGACCGTCGCCTTCGGCAAACCCGTGCGTTCGACGAAATCGCGATTTCCCAGCAGCGTCTCGCCGGGCCGGAACGCGCGCAGCAAATCGAGCCCGCGCGCGAGCGCGACGACGAACTTGCGCTCGTCGATTTCCTCGGACGACACATGCCGCGATGAAATCGACGCTGAATTTCGGTTGGAATCGGTCGGCATCGGATGCTAAACTCGGATTTGATTTGCAAAACATTGTTTCGCTTAGCGGAACTCATGTCAAGCGCCTCGCGCGCCGGCCGTTCGTGGAGACCTACATGAATCCCGAGCCGCCCCGGCGCTTTTCGATGAAATCAGGAGACTGCACATGGCCGACGCCGCCCGTTTCAACTGGGAAGATCCGCTCTTGCTGGATCAGCAACTGACCGAAGACGAACGCATGGTGCGCGACGCCGCGCACGCCTACGCGCAGGACAAGCTGCAGCCGCGCGTGACGCAGGCGTTTCGCGAGGAAAAGACCGATCCGGCGATCTTCCGCGAGATGGGCGAACTGGGCCTGCTCGGCCCGACGATTCCCGAACAGTACGGCGGTCCGGGTCTCAACTACGTGTGCTACGGCCTGATCGCGCGCGAGGTCGAACGTGTGGATTCGGGCTATCGCTCGATGATGTCGGTGCAGTCGTCGCTCGTGATGGTGCCGATCAACACCTTCGGCAGCGAGGCGCAAAAGGAAAAATATCTGCCGAAGCTCGCGCGCGGCGAGTGGATCGGCTGCTTTGGTCTCACCGAGCCGAACGCCGGCTCCGATCCGGCCAGCATGACGACGCGCGCAAAGAAAGTGCAGAACGGCTATTCGCTATCCGGCACGAAGATGTGGATTTCGAACTCGCCGATCGCGGACGTGTTCGTCGTCTGGGCGAAGCTGGAGGAAGACGGTCGCGACGAGATTCGCGGTTTCATCCTCGAGAAAGGCTGGAAGGGTCTGTCGGCGCCCGCGATTCACGGCAAGGTCGGCTTGCGCGCGTCGATCACCGGTGAAATCGTGATGGACGAAGTGTTCGTCCCCGAAGAGAACCTGCTGCCGAACGTGCGCGGGCTCAAAGGCCCGTTCACCTGCCTGAACTCGGCGCGCTACGGTATTTCGTGGGGCGCGCTCGGCGCGGCCGAAGCGTGCTGGCACACGGCGCGGCAATACACGCTGGACCGCAAGCAGTTCGGCCGGCCGCTCGCGGCGAACCAGCTGATCCAGAAGAAGCTCGCCGACATGCAGACCGAAATCACGCTCGGCCTGCAAGGTGTGCTGCGCCTCGGCCGCATGAAGGACGAAGGCACGGCGGCTGTCGAGATCACGTCGATCATGAAGCGCAATTCGTGCGGCAAGGCGCTCGATATCGCCCGCCTTGCGCGCGACATGCTCGGCGGCAACGGCATCTCCGATGAATTCGGCGTCGCGCGTCACCTCGTCAATCTCGAAGTGGTGAACACGTACGAAGGCACGCACGACATTCACGCGCTGATTCTCGGCCGCGCGCAGACGGGCATTCAGGCGTTTTTCTAAACGGACTTCATTCACAATCGGGAAAGGCCGGTGCTGCGCGCGCCGGCCTTTTGCTTTTCGGCGGTCATACAGTTTGTAACTTTCGATACGCGCCTGAAACTTTTACGGGACAGATCGAATCCATTCCAGACGATGTCGATGTATTGACGAGCGCGGGCAACTGGAACGGAATCTGCGTGAGTCCGCGCGGCGGGACGTACGCCTCCTCGTCAGCGACCCCATCTTTGGTTACGATGCGCGTAGCCTTACCGATTGGAGCCTTTAATGTCAGAAATCAACAAGGAGCGATTCATGTCGGATATCAAAACCGTACTCGCTGACGCCGAAGATCTTTTGAAGCAGGCGGCTACCGCCACCGGTGAACGCGCTTCCGAATTGCGCGAGTCGGCGCTCACCCGTCTGAAGCAGGCAAAGGAGAAAGCCGCTGACGCCCAGGTCGTCGTGATCGAGCGCGGCAAGAAGGCCGCGCGCGCCACCGACGACTACGTGCACGAGCATCCGTGGGCGTCCATCGGCATTGCGGCGGGTCTCGGCATGGTCATCGGCCTGCTGATCAACCGCAAGTAACAGCCGGCTCCTCGCCTTCATGGCCCGCAGATTGCTAATCTGCTCTCTGTCGCGGTTCCCGCTGAACTGAACCGCGAGCGCTCTGCCCGGGCGCGCGGCTCGACACTCGCGCCGGCCGGCCGCCTCGTGCGCCGACCGGAACCACAAAAAAGCGGCACCAACGCGCTTCTCGCATCCAAGCCATGACGACAGAACGGCCACCGCAGCAATCGTCCCCCGGACCGCTGCGACGAATCCTGAGCTCCGCCTTCGCCATCTTCGAGACGCGCCTTGAACTCATCGGCATCGAGCTTCAGGAGGAGAAGGAGCGCCTCATCGGCGTGCTTTTCCTCGGCCTCGCCGCCATGATGCTCGCGATGATGGCGCTCATCTCGCTGACGGTGCTCATCGCCATTTTCTTCTGGGACACGTATCGCTGGCAGGCGCTCGGCGGCATCACCTTGCTCTATGCGCTGATCGCGCTTGCATGCGGCCTGCGCGCGCGCAGCAGCTTGCGCGATGCGCCGAACATGTTCGACGACACGCTCGCCGAATTCCGCAAAGACCGCGACACGTTCCGCTGATCCCGCGCCCCTACCAAGCCATGAGCCAACACGACGACACCTTCAGGTCGCCCAAGCGCGACAAGATGCAGAAACTGCGCACGCCGCACATGCGCGCGCTGCGCAAGGAACTGCTGATCGCCCGTGCGGATGTCGAGCGGATGGAACTGCGGCAGGCGACTTACGATCTGCGCTCGTCCGTCACGCACTTCAGTTTTCTGCGCTTTCTGATGCCGGGCGGCGGTTCGCGCCGCTGGGGCAAGCGCCGCGCGTCGGCGGGCGGCATCGGCGGCATCCTCGGCTCGCTGCTCGGATCGGGCAACCTGGGACTGCTGCTCAAGCAGTACCCGATCATCGGCTCGCTCGCCTCGCTCGTGCTCACCAAGCCGGTGCGAACGAAGCTGCTGCACGGCGCGAAGCCCGTACTCAAATGGGGCGGCCTCGCGCTCGCCGGATGGGAAGGCTGGCGCATCTATCAGCAGATGAAGACCACCGCGCCCGAAACGTCCAGTGACGCCGCTGATCCGACCGTGTTCTGACATCGGCATCATTCCTTTCCCGCCCAGCACCGCGCCGACTGCGCCGCATCGAGCGGATCGGTCGCACCGGGCGCGTGATTCCAGCGCAGTCCGGTGGCGTCGATGACGAAGGCGCCGCAGCCGTCGTCCTGCATCGGGCCTGTCGCGACGGGCACGGCTTCGATCGCATAGCCGCCGTTCGTCGATGATTCCGGCAGCACGGCGACGCGATACACCGGGGCGCCATTCGAAGGCGCCTGATCGAGCCCTGCACTCAGCGCGATGGCGTCGCCGCTCTCCGATGTCTGCGCGAGCCGCGCCGTTTCGACGAACTGAACGGCCCGCATCAACGCCGACGCGGCTTCCACCCGATGCGCCTTCACCACGTGCGTCCGATACGCGGGAACGGCGAAACTCGCGATGATCGCCGCGACGGCCAGCGCGATCATCAATTCAAGCAGGCTGAAGCCTTTCTCTTTCATGTCGATCCTTCAAAACGGCCGGGCGACGACGCGCCGCCAGTGACGTGTGCTCGCGCCGTCCGCGATATCGATTCGAAGCTGTAGCCAGGCTTCGGAATCCGGCGTCGCGCCGAAACCGCGCGCGGTGATCAGGTAGGACGCGCCCGCCCCCGCTTCGATCAGGCACTGCGGCGCGTGGCGCGCGTACGGCCAGGAGGCGAACGGCGCGATGGCGGCGGCGGAAGGTCCTTCGAACGATGCTTTCAGGCGCCATCGCGACGGTTCGTCGTTCGGCGATGGGCTGGTCGCAGGCAACGCGAGCGCCAGCATCCGGCTGCATCGGATGAGCGCGCTGTCCGCTGCATGGAAGGCCTGCACGCGCTCGCGCGTCGCGACGGTCGCGCGAGCCGCCACGAGCGATGTCTGCAGCCACGCGCTCGCGGTGACCAGCATCATCGCGGCGAGAATCAGGACGATCGGCAACGTGGCGCCGTTTGAACGTGAACGACGCTTCATCGCGCGTCTCCGGATGCGCCCGTCGACGCATTGCGAATCGCGACGCGCCGCCAGAACGTCTGGCGCGCGCGGCCGTCGTCGGCAAAGGCAGGCGCGCCGCTGCAATCGACGTAGTTCGTTCTGCGCTTCGTCTGCGTGGCGAAGCCGCGCACGAGCACGCAAATATCGGCGGCGTAGGCATCGCGCCAGCGCTCGCGCGCGACCGCCGTCGCGTCCAGCGCCGCTGGCGTGCCCGTCAGCCAGTACGTCACCCGAAACCGTTCGATTCCTTCGACGACGGGTTGCGCCTGCCTGCCGCCGCCCTCGCAGTAAAGCTCGGGTTCGCCGGAGGAACTGCTGGGCTTCGCGTAGAAGCGGTTCGTGACGAACGCATCGGCGACGGTCTGGCCGATGCAATCCGTCGGCACGCCGCCGCTCGACGCCCACGTGGACACGACGTCGGCCGAATAGCGGATCTGCACGCCGTCCGAACGGCTTGCGAGCGCTTCGCACGAGGCCGCCGTTTCCGCGCCGACGACGCGGCCTTGCGCGCAGCCGAATATCGCTGCGTCGACGTTCGGGCCGAGCTTCGACGCGAATCCGGCCATCTGGATCTGCTGGCCGAGCACGTCGAGCGCAACGGACCCGGCGTCGTGAATGCGTGCGGCATCGGTGGCGCGCTCGAACGCGGCGCGCTGCGCCCGATAAAGCGCCAGCGACGCGCTCACGATCGCCATGCCGAGCGCGAGCGCGATCGTCATTTCCAGCAGCGTATGGCCGCGCGATGCGAGGAGGCGTGGAGTCATCGCGCGAACGCCACCGCAATGCACGACGTGAGCGACCTGGCGAGCGGCTCGGGGCAGGGATCGGCGCGGTCGTCGGCGCGCCAGCTCACCGTCGCGATGCGCACGCCGTCGGCGCGATCGAACACCGCGACATCGCCTGCGGGCAGCATCGACGACGCCCTCGCCTGCCACTGCGACACGATCGCCGCGCGGTCCGCATCGCTACGCACGCCCTCCGCGACCGAATCCGCGATGAGCGCCGCGCGTTCCCGCAGCAGCGCCGCCCGCTCGCCGCGCGCCAGCGCGCTCTGCACTGCAACCACCCCGAGCGCGGTCACGGCCGTGAGCGCAAGCGCGATCATCACTTCGATCAGCGAGTCGCCGCATTGCGTGCGCTTCATGCCGACGCTCCGCAACCGCCCTGCGTCATGCGCGCCCGCCCGCCGGCAGCGAGGCGGATGCAGCGGCGCGACGCGGAATTCGCCGCGGAATCGGCGCCGCGCGGAGCGAAGTCGAAGCTGCGGAAGCCGCCGATCACCTGCCCGTCGGGCGGCGTGAATGACAACTCGGTCGATGTTCCCGCAATCGAGATCGATGTCATCGCCGGCTGCATCCGCAGAAGTGTCGACGTGCCGTCGCGATCGACGAACAAGCCCCAGCCGCACGACCAGTCGGTGACGCCGCCATCGCAGCTGCGCCCCGCCGCGAGACAGCGACGGGACGCATCGATTCGGCAAAGCGTCACGCGCGCCCCTCGCCGCACGGCTTCCGCACGCGCGAGCGAAAGCGTGGAAAACAGTGCACGCGCTCGCGCATCGACCTGATCGCGCGTCTGCCACGCGATGAACGACGGCGCGGCGAAGGTCGCGAGTATCGCCATGATGGCGAGCACCACGCACAGTTCGACGAGCGTGAATCCCTGATTCCAAGCGCGGGTCATCTGCATTCCTTATCGATCGAGTTGAGTCTGAGGGCTCAATCTATCGGGAAGGCATGTGCGCCGCCATTAGCCGAATGGCCGAGTGTTCACGCGGTTCACGGCCCGGCAAACTGCGCGAGCGAACTGCAATGAATCAGGCTTGGGAGAGAAAGAATGCGAGAAAGATCAGCGCTTGCGCGAACTCGATTTCTTCGGCGCGGCACGCCGGAATTCATCGAGCACGTCTTCGAATTCGGAGACGTCTTCGAAACGCTTGTAGACGGAAGCGAAACGCACGTACGCGATGGTGTCGAGCTGGCGCAGTTCGTTCATGACGAGCTCGCCGAGACGTTCGCTCTGCACTTCGCGCTCGCCGCTGCCGAGCAACTGATACTCGATGCGGGACGCGGCGGCGTCGATCGCATCGGCTGCGACCGGGCGCTTTCTCAGCGCGAGCTGCATGCTCGCGACGATCTTGCGGCGATCGAACTCGGTGCGGCTGCCGTCTTTCTTGACCACGGCCGGCAACGCCAGTTCGACGCGCTCATAGGTGGTGAAACGCTTGTCGCACGCGGGACAGCGCCGCCGCCGCCGAATGGCCGCGCCATCCTCCGACACGCGAGAATCCACGACCTGGGTATCTTCGTGTCGGCAGAATGGGCAGCGCATCGGCGGTGTGCTCGAAAATTAACGATAGACCGGGAAACGGCTGGTCAGCTCGGCCACTTGCGCGCGCACGCGCTCGATGGTCGCCTGGTCTTCCGGATTGTCGAGCACGTCGGCGATCAGGTTGCCGACGATCTCCGCTTCCTTCGTGCCGAAGCCGCGCGTGGTCATCGCGGGCGAGCCGAGACGCACGCCGCTCGTGACGAACGGCTTTTCCGGATCGTTCGGTATCGCGTTCTTGTTGACGGTGATGTGCGCGGCGCCGAGCGCGGCTTCCGCAGCCTTGCCGGTGATCTTCTTCGCGCGCAGATCGACCAGCATCACGTGACTTTCCGTGCGGCCCGACACGATGCGCAAACCGCGCTTCACCAGTGTTTCGGCGAGCACGCGCGCGTTGTCGATCACGCCTTGCTGATACGTCTTGAAGTCCGGCGACAGCGCTTCCTTGAACGCGACGGCCTTCGCCGCGATCACGTGCATGAGCGGGCCACCCTGGATGCCCGGGAAGATCGCCGAATTGACCGGCTTCTCGAACTCGGACTTCATCAGGATCACGCCGCCGCGCGGGCCGCGCAGGCTCTTGTGCGTCGTCGTGGTGACGAAATCGGCGTGCGGCACCGGATTCGGGTAAAGGCCGGCGGCGACGAGACCCGCGTAATGCGCCATGTCGACCATGAAGTAAGCGCCGACACTCTTCGCGATCTTCGAGAGACGCTCGAAGTCGATGCGCAGCGCGAACGCCGACGCGCCCGCGACGATCAGCTTCGGCTTGTGCTCCTTGGCGAGCGCTTCGGTCTTTTCGTAGTCGATGTCTTCGGCTTCGTTCAGGCCGTAGCTCACGACGTTGAACCACTTGCCCGACATGTTGACCGGCGAGCCGTGCGTCAGGTGACCGCCTTCGGCGAGGCTCATGCCCATGATCGTGTCGCCCGGCTTGAGCACCGCGAAAAACACGCCCTGATTCGCCTGCGAACCGGAGTTCGGCTGCACGTTCGCGGCTTCGGCGCCGAACAGTTGCTTCACGCGGTCGATCGCGAGCTGCTCGACGATGTCGACATACTCGCAGCCGCCGTAGTAGCGCTTGCCGGGATAACCTTCGGCGTATTTGTTGGTGAGTTGCGAGCCTTGCGCGGCCATCACGGCCGGGCTCGTGTAGTTTTCCGACGCGATCAGCTCGATGTGATCTTCCTGGCGGCGGTTTTCCTGCTCGATCGCCTTGAGCAATTCGGGATCGACGTTGGCGAGGGTACTTTCGGCTCTGTCAAACATACGTTTTCCGTGAGATCAAAACAGGTTGACCGGATCGCGCGCGCGCCGCGTTGGAAGCAGACGCAAAAAACGCTGGAAACCGATGGAGTCCAGACGCGACGGATAGAGGATGAATCCGGTTTCGCGGAACGGACAGCCACCGGCAACGCAGCAACGGCGTGCGGATCTCAGCTGCCCAGGCGAACGGCAAAACGACGCTCCGCGCTTCCTGGTGGGTCGCTCCACCTTGAATCCGAAGATTCTATCGCCAGTCACGCGGGGTTTGAGCGTTGTAGTGTAATGGGCGGACAGGCTTTAGGCAACCGGCTTCCGGCGCGATCCGGCGGGCCTGATATCGCATTTAAAGCACGATCGTTCGCTCCCGCAATTGCTTGCCGCGCCGCATCAATGGAAGTACGCTTTGCGCCGTTGCCGGACGCGCTCCGGCTTTACCCATTTCATCCCGTTCGGAGTCCGCTCATGATCGTTTTCGTCACCGGCGCGTCGGCCGGATTCGGCGCCGCCATCGCCCGCACTTTCGTGAAGGGCGGCCATCGCGTGATCGCTGCCGCGCGCCGCAAGGAGCGTCTGGTCGCCCTGTCGAACGAGCTCGGCGACGCGCTTTTGCCGGTCGAACTCGACGTGCGCGACGAAAACGCGGTCCGCAACGTCATCGCGTCGCTGCCCGAGGCGTTCGCCCAGATCGACGTGCTCGTGAACAACGCCGGCCTCGCGCTCGGTCTCGAACCCGCACAGCGCGCGAACCTCGATGACTGGAAAGGCATGATCGAGACGAACTGCACGGGCCTCGTGACCGTCACGCATGCGATCCTGCCCGGCATGATCGAGCGCAATCGCGGGCACGTGTTCAATATGGGATCGGTGGCCGGCACGTATCCGTATATCGGCGGGAACGTTTACGGCGCGACCAAGGCGTTCGTGCGGCAGTTCAGCCTGAATCTGCGCTCGGATGTGGCCGGCACCGCGCTGCGCGTGACCGACATCGAACCGGGCCTGGTGGGCGGCACCGAATTTTCGAACGTGCGCTTCAAGGGCGACGACAGCAAGGCGGCGACTGTTTACAAGGACGTGCAGGCGCTGACGCCCGAGGATATCGCCGACGCCATCTACTGGATCGCCACGCGTCCGGCGCACGTGAATATCAATGCAATCGAGATGATGCCGGTCGCGCAGACGTTCGCACCGTTGCAAATTCACCGCGGCTGATTCCGGGATTTGCCTAAGGTTTTGGCAGTCGTGCTTCCGCTTCCGGTAAAATGCCGCCGATGAATATTTGTCAAAAAGCAAGCCGGAGCGGGCCAATCAGCCTCCGCGCGAGCGGAGCGGCGCAAAGGTGAGTGATTCGTTGACTTTCGATTGGCCGGTTCGGGTGTACTACGAGGACACCGACGCCGGCGGCATCGTCTTCTACGCGAACTACCTGAAGTTCTTCGAACGGGCGCGCACCGAATGGCTGCGCGCGTGCGGCATCGACCAGCAGCGTCTCGCGGAGTCGAACGGCATCCTGTTCGTCGTGCGACGCACGTCCGTCGAATATGCGTCGCCGGCGCGTCTGGACGACGTCATTCGCGTCGTGAGCCGCATCGAGCGGCTCGGGCGCGCATCGGTGGATTTTCATCAGGAAGCGTGGCGCGACGGCGTGCTGCTCGCGAGCGGCGACATTCGCGTCGCTTCGGTGGATCGCGCGTCGATTCGTCCGGCCGCCATTCCCGACGGCGTGCTCGACGGCTTGAAGCGCGGCCCGCGCGCCGCGCCCGTCACTGCGTCATGCGGCGCGAATCCGGACCAGGCCTGATCGATGAACGCATCGCACCCCGAAGCGAACCAGGGCATCGGTAACAGAGGAAGCACTAACGAGCATGAGCCGGTTACGGCACGGCTTTCGTTTGATTCACATCCCTTTCACGAAAGCATGATGCTTTGACCGGACGCCCCTTGCGGGACGTAATAGCGGACCTTTATGAACAATACACAAGACCTGTCGATCATTTCTCTCGTCGTTCACGCGAGCCTGCTCGCGCAGGCGGTGATGGCGCTGCTGCTGTTGCTGTCGCTGCTGTCGTGGACCTTCATCTTCCGCAAGTGGTTCGCCATTCGCCGCGCGCGGGCGCAAACCGAGCGTTTCGAGCGCGATTTCTGGTCGGGCGGCGATTTGCAGGCGCTTTATCAGAGCGCGGCGAACAATCGCCACACCATCGGTGCGCTGGAGCGTATCTTCGAATCGGGCATGCGCGAATTTCTGAAGGGCAAGGAGCGCCGCATCACCGATCCGGGCGCGATCCTCGACGGCTCCCGCCGCGCGATGCGCGCCGCGTTTCAGCGTGAAATGGACGTGCTCGAAGCGAATCTGGCGTTTCTCGCGTCGGTCGGCTCGGTGAGCCCGTATATCGGTCTGTTCGGCACGGTCTGGGGGATCATGAATTCATTCCGCGGACTCGCCAACGTGCAGCAGGCGACGCTCGCGAACGTGGCGCCGGGCATCGCCGAAGCGCTCGTCGCGACCGCGATCGGCCTGTTCGCCGCCATTCCGGCGGTGGTCGCATACAACCGCTATGCGCACGATATCGACCGTCTGGCGATCCGCTTCGAGACCTTCATCGAAGAGTTCTCGAACATTCTGCAGCGTCAGGCGCACTAAGCAAGGAGTTCGCGATGGCAGGCCCCATTCGTTCCAGCATGCGCGGCAGCTCGCGCCGCGCGATGTCCGATATCAACGTCGTGCCGTATATCGACGTGATGCTCGTGCTGCTCGTCATCTTCATGGTGACGGCGCCGCTCGTTTCGCCGTCCATCATCAATCTGCCGACCGTCGGCAACGCGCAGCCGCAGGAGCAGCAGCCGCCGCTCGTGATCAACATCAAGGCGGACGGCAGCATGAACGTCCGCTACAAGGAAAACGGCGGCTCGACGCAGGAGCAGAAGATGTCGAAGGAAGAGTTGAACACCTTCGTGCTCAATCGTCAGGAATCGCATCCGGACCAGCCCGTCGTGATCGCGGCGGACAAGACCGTGAAGTATGAAGTCGTGATGAACGTGATGTCCGATATGAAGGCGCGCGGCGTGAAGCGCGTCGGATTGCTCGTCAAATCGCAATGACCCTTTTGCACAAGCAGACACGCGCATCGTCCGCGCGACCGATTCGCCCGCCGCGCGAGCGCGGCACGGGCAAGGCGTTCGCGCTCGCGGCAGTGATGCACCTGCTGCTCGGCTGGCTGCTGTATCACGGCATCAACTGGCAGAACAACACGCCGGCAGGCTCGGAAGCGGAAATCTGGACCGAGATTCCGGATACGTCCACGCCGACGCCGCGCCCTGCTCCGCCGCCGCCCGCGCCGGTGAAGGTGCAGCCCGCGCCGCCGCCCGCGAAGGACGAGGACGCGGACATCGCGTTGCAGGAAAAGAAACGCAAGCAGCAGGAAGCCGCCGCGCGTGAGGCGCAGCTCGCCGAGCAGCGCCGTCAGCAGGAACAGGCTCGCGAGGAAGCGGAAGAGAAGCGCCAGCAGCAACTCGCCGCCGCGGCCGCCACGCAGAAGGCGATGCAGGACAAGCAGAAGCAGATCGAGCAGCAACGTCAGGCCGAACTGCAAAAACAGCAGCAACAGAAGGCGCAGCAGGACAAGCAGCGTCAGCAACAGCAGGCGGAAGCGCAGAAGCAGGAACAGCTCAAGGACCAGAAGGAACAGCAGGAAGCCAAGGCGAAGGCCGACGCGCAAGCCAAGGCCAAGGCTGAGTCCGACGCAAAGGCGAAGGCGGCTGCGCAGGCGAAAGCCAAGGCCGAAGCGGAGGCAAAAGCCAAGGTCGATGCCGAACGCAAGGCACGTCTCGCGCAACTGCAGGGTCAGTTGGGCGGCGGCACGGCGGGCAGCGGCGAAGGCCTCGCGAAGAGCGGCACCGGCAAGGGCGCGGGCGGCAATGCAACCTCGCCGGGCTACGCCGAGAAGGTGCAGCGCCGCGTGCGGCCGAATATCGTGTGGGCGGGCGAGACAGCCGGGCTCGAGACCGTCGTGTCGGTGCGCTGCTCGCCGACGGGGACGCTGCTGTCGGCGAACATTACGCGCTCAAGCGGCAACGAGCAGTGGGATCAGGCGGCCCTGCGCGCGGTGCAGCGCTCGGATCCAATGCCCGTCGATATCGACGGCAAGGCTCCCGGCGCGTTCACGATCACGCTGCGTCCGGCCGGAGGCTGAGCGCGCGAATCGCCTGAAAGCCGCCTTGTAAGCTGGCATTAAGCAGCGGGAACGAATTGTGCGAGCGCGGGTCTGTTCTGCAGTCCGCGGACACTTGAAAACGCTTTTATCTGGAACCTATACAGCATGAGTTTGATGACGAAGCTTGGCCTGAAAACGCTGGTCGCGTCCTGCCTGATCGCAGCCGGCACCGCCGCACACGCCCAGTTGAACGTACTCGTGACCGGCGTCGGTTCGACCCAGTTTCCGATCGCAACGGCCAATTTCGCCAATGAAGCGAATTCTCCGCAGCAGGTCAGCGCGATCATTCGCCAGGATCTGCAACGAAGCGGCAAGTTCACGAATATCGACGCGGGCGGCACGCCGGTGTCGGAAACCGATTCGGTCGACCTCGGCGCCTGGAAGGCAAAGGGCGCGGACGCGTATGTGTCGGGCAGCGTGAACAAGTTGCCGAACGGCCAATACGAAGTGCGCTTCCGTCTGTACGACACCGTCAAGCAGCAGAACCTCGGCGGCCTGTCGCTGGTCAGCGCGGAAAGCGGCCTGCGCATGAGCGCGCACAAGATCGCCGACTACATCTACGCGAAGCTGCTGGGTGGCCGCGGCGTGTTCGCGACGCGTCTGTCGTACGTGATTCAGACGGGCGGGCGCTATCAGTTGCAGATTTCGGATTCGGACGGCCAGGACGCGAAGATCGCCCTCTCCAGCCCCGAGCCGATCATCTCGCCGGCATGGTCGCCGGACGGCACGAAGGTCGCATACGTGTCGTTCGAGAAGAAGAAGCCGGTGGTCTACATCCACGATCTGCCGACGGGACGTCGCGTGGTCGTGTCGAATCAGAAGGGCAACAACAGCGCTCCGGCGTGGTCGCCCGATGGCCGCAAGCTCGCCGTCGCGCTCTCGCGCACCGGCAACACGCAGATTTTCGAAGTCAACGCAGACGGCTCCGGCCTGCGCCGTCTGACACAAGGCAGTTCCATCGATACCGAGCCGGCCTACTCGCCCGATGGCAACTCCATCTACTTCACGAGCGATCGCGGCGGCCAACCGCAGATCTACAAGATGCCGGCGGCGGGGGAAAGCGCCGGCTCGGCCCAGCGAGTCACCTTTGCGGGCAGCTACAACACGAGCCCGCGCGTGAGCCCGGACGGCAAGCAACTCGCGTACATTTCGCGCACTGGCGGCGGCTTCAAGCTGTATCTGCAGGACCTCGCGTCCGGCACGGCGACGGGGCTGACCGACACGACGCATGACGAATCGCCGAGCTTCGCGGCGAATGGTCAGTACATCCTCTACGCCACCCAAGTGAACGGACGTGGCGTGTTGGCAGCCGTTTCGACCGACGGTCGCACGCGGCAAGTCTTGTCCTTACAGGGCGGTGTGGTGCGCGAGCCGTCCTGGGGTCCGTTCATGCAATAAGTCCAGCAATAACGTTTAGAAACAACGTTCAGCTACAACACAAGGAGAGGTACCATGATGTCGAAACTTCGTATCGGCCTGGCAGTTGCGATGGTCGGCGCATTGGCGGCGTGTCACTCGGGCGTGAAGCTCGACGAAGGCCAGAACAAGGGTGCAGTCGGCACGCAGCCGAACCCGACGGACGTGAAGCAGGTCAACATCGACCCGCTGAACGACCCGAACAGCCCGCTCGCCAAGCGCAGCATCTATTTCGACTTCGACAGCTACGCCGTGAAGGACGACTATCAGCCGCTGCTGCAGCAACACTCGTCGTACCTGAAGAGCCATCCGGAGCGTCACGTCCTGATCCAGGGCAACACCGACGAGCGCGGCACGAGCGAGTACAACCTCGCACTGGGCCAGAAGCGCGCGGAAGCCGTGCGTCGCGCGATGTCGCTGATGGGCGTCGCCGATTCGCAGATGGAAGCCGTGAGCCTCGGCAAGGAAAAGCCGATGGCGACGGGTCACGACGATTCGTCGTGGGCACAGAACCGCCGTGCGGACCTCGTGTACCAGCAGTAATCTACTTAACGTAACCAGTCACGGGTGAGTCGCCCTATGTTGTTTCGTTTTCCCTTGCTGCGTGTAGCCGCAGCCGCGTGCGTGGCTGGCTCGACGATGCTGAGCGTGCCTGCGCACGCCGGCGTCTTCGACGACACCGAAGCGCGTAAAGCCGTGCTCGACCTGCGCACGAAGACTGATGGCCTGTCGAATCAGTTGCAGGCTGCGCAGCGCACGATCCTCGATCAATCGAACCGTATCGACCAGCTCAATCAGCAGGTCGCCACGCTTCGCGGCCAGAACGAGGATCTGGCCAATCAGGTCACCACGATGCAGAAGCAGCAGAAGGACTATTACGCCGATCTCGACACGCGCTTGAAGAAGTTCGAGCCGCAGCAGGAAACCGTCGACGGCGTGACCGGTTCGGTGCAGCCCGGCGAGACGGAAGCGTTCAACGCAGCGTCGACTCAATTCCGCAACGGCGATTACAAGAATGCCGCGGCGTCGTTCAAGACGTTCGTGACGAAGTATCCGCAGAGCCCGTATCAGCCGACGGCGCGATACTGGCTCGGCAATGCGCTCTACGCGCAGCGCGACTACAAGGGATCGACGGCGATCTGGCAGGATCTGGTGAAGAGTTATCCGACGCATCCGCGAGCGCCCGAGGCGTTGCTCGCAATCGCGAACAACCAGATCGAGCAAGGTCAGAAGGCTGCTGCCAAGCAGACGCTTCAGCAGATCATCTCGCAGTACGCCGGCACGGAAGTCGCGCAGACGGCGCAGAGCAAGATGTCGCAGGTGAAGTAAACGGCGCTTTTTCCGGTAGCGCGCCTCTCGAGGAAAATGCCCGCGGGCCATGATGCCGCGGGCGTTTTTCTTTCGCGGTTTTGGCTGTTCTTCGGCGAAACGGGTTGACGGTTTTCCCTTTCGGCGATTATAATTTCGCCTCTTTCGGGTCGTTAGCTCAGCTGGTAGAGCAGCGGACTTTTAATCCGTTGGTCACAGGTTCGAATCCCGTACGGCCTACCAAAAGAATCAGTAGAAAGCCCAGTCGCAAGACTGGGCTTTTTGCTTTGTGGGTTCTGTGTAGGCAAAATCGGGGCAACTTGGTTCGTGCATGCGGCTCTCATAGGCAGTGCTTCGCCCGAAGTACCCAAGGACTACCTGCCTATCATTTTGACGCGTTCCTCGCCGTTGCGAGCATGCCGAGCATGCTCTTCCGCACACGTCGCTTCTCGACAAGTTGGCCAACAGCATCTTTCGCAATGGCCAGACTGCCTCCACCGACCCCGCCTAGCGCCGTTGCGATCGGTGCAGTGACACCTGCTGCCACAGCCAGCGTTGGCATAAAAAACATGCTGGCACCGGCCAAAGCGCCAATAGCAATCCCGGCCGCAGTACTGCTGTATTTTGGCGCGTAACGATCCTCAACATCCTTGATTGCCTTCTTTTGGCGCTGAATTAGCACATTCAGCCCATGCCGCACCTCACGCAAGACTGCCTCGAGTTCAGCGGGACCGGTCGCAGTCAACTGAGTGGTGAATTTCTTCAGTTGCTCGCGGAGTTCAGCATGTTCCATCCGCTCTCGAAGTTCCACTAACCCACCTATTGGCACGTTCGCGAGCCACGTGAGACTGTCATCTTGAAGTGCCCGGAGAATGTCGAATGCGTCCCGAGAAAGAACCTGCTGCCGGACCAGTTCTCTTGTTTCGGCCCGCGCGCAGCGCTCGAAATAGTACCAATGCACAGGGAGGCTGAGCATGGGCTGAGCATCGAGTTCATCAGCATTTTCCGCGAGATGGTACTGTGGCCGCAGTCGCTCCAGAATAGCGTTGAGTACGAGCGCCCCCCGAGGCATTTTTTCCATCCGGCTAAGCATCTTTGAATCGCGTAGACCCTTTAGATCGCGCAGATAGATATCCAAGGACTCGTCCGCGGTTCCAACAGTTTCGGCAGTGCCCCCTGGAGGAATGAAAAGCTTTTCATTTGTTATTGCAGCGAGAAAAGCGCGTTCGTGTTTTGTTGCATAGTCAAATAGATCCTCGAGCGAAGCAACGCTCGCATTACAAGCGGGGGCAACCACTTTCAGGAACATCGACTCCATGCCGGCTTGTGTAATAGCGTCCTTTCTCTCCAAGTCCTCCTCAAAGCTTGGGAATACCAAGACGGGAGGAACCGAAAGCCGAGCGTCTACCAATGGGCGAAGCGGCAAGATATGAAAGAGAACGATTGCAAGGTGTAGGTGCAATGCGTTTAGCTGAAGGTCACCCTTTAGAAAAGGAAACACTGGATCCGGTATCAACTGGGTATCACAATAAAGCCCACCAATCCGCGTGGCCGACAGCGTCGACCCACCGAATTTTCGTTGACCACCCAATACGACTTTCACGCCGCCAAGCGATTTGCCCGCACGAAACATTGCCGCCGCATTCTGCTCGTAAAACAACTTTAGCTCACCTACCGCTGCATTGAAGTCATCAAACACGGCATGGTCGGCAAGGCGGATGCGATCCAGCACACGTGATTTGATTTCCTCCGTTGAAGCAACCGCGCTAGAATTGGCGCCTACCAGAGCGGAGAAAAGTTCTTCATAGTGATGGAAAAGGATGCACTGCGCGTCTAGCGTCGAGAGTGCCTTCTCAACAACCGACTCCTCCGAATTCAAATCCAAACCCGACAAAGCCAGGGCAGCAGCTCGCACAATCGCCAGCGTTCTCGGCGACAGTTTCGAAACGTCCAAGAGCCCCGTAATCCGTCTCGGCAGCGCCATTAGTTCTCGCGCCCACACTTCATCTTCTTGACGTATCTTCAACTTACCTGCTTTCAACGCATCAAAAACAATCGATGCTTTTTGTGCACTATCAATTTCTCTATTGGTTTCCATATATACCCCTAAAAACTTGGCTTCTTCACGAACTCGCCCTCTCCACGATGCGTACGACCTACATCAGTGGACAACTCGAGTACGGAGCGATGACGTCACGTTGCAATGCGCTCAGCGCGTAGGATATTCGACCATGCGGACGGAATTGCCACGCTCAATGCTTGCGCGCTCGATTTACCTCAATGCAACGCGTTGCTTGTTCAGTCAAGCGAGCGAGTCCGCCTATTTCCCATCTCATTCATCGAGACACAAAATGTCCCACATCTTCCTATAATCGAAGTCCCTGCCCTTCCCTCGCCCGCGCGCCATGACCTCCAGCCTCGACGAAGCCATTCTCCGCGTGCTGCCCACCGAGCGTGACGCCACCGCGTGGCTCTCGACGCCCGAAATCCGCCGGCGTTTAGAAGAGCGCGGCCATCGCGTCGGCTATACGAAGAAGGTGCAGCGCCATCTGAGCGCGCTCGAAGCCGATTCGCGCGTCGTGTCGATGCTCAACGGCCGCGAACTGCTCTGGCAACGCAAGCCGTGGCTGCACGGTTTGCAGGAAGGCGTCAGCGGGTTGATGAGTGCATCGGAGGCGGTCGCGTTTCATATCCTCCAGCGCTTCGCGGGCAACAAGCTGCCGAACGCCGTGACGCGCGATATCGACCCGCTCTTCAAAGCCGCCGAATCGCGGTTATCGCAGGAAAAGGCCGATAGCCGCATCTATCGCGCGTGGGCGGACAAGATCGATTCAGTCGATGGCGCCTTCACCCTGATCCGCCCGAAACTGCGACCGGAGATCTTCCAGACGGTCGCGACCGCGACCTTCTTCGAGCGCGAGCTGCTCGTGCAATACCGCGCTGCGTACAAAGCTGAGCAACTGCGCGAGCAAGGCAGCGATCCGAAGACGAGAACGCTCTGGCCGCTCGCGCTCGTCGAATCGGCTGGCGTCATGTACATGGTCGCGCAGGATCCGAATCGCGCGCCGCGCCCGGAAAAAGGCGAAACGCAATGGCTGCGCACGCTCTATCGCCTCGATCGCATTCGCTCGGTGACGGAGTCGGGCGAGTCGTTCACCTACCCCGAAGACTTCAAGCTGCGCAAATACATCGAGACGCAGCAGGTCTTCGACTTCCTGCCCGAGCCGCCGGTGTTGCTGGAACTCGCCTTCGACGATCATGCGGGCAATCAGTTGCGCGAATCGCCGATGTCGAAGGATCAGCAGATCGACACTCTCGCCGATGGCCGCATGAAAGTGACCGGCACCGTTACGCCGAGTCTCAAGCTGCGCTGGTGGCTGCGCGCGCTCGGCGCGGGCGTCGAGATACTCGCGCCCAAAGCGCTGCGTGACGAATTTGCCGAAGACTATCGCAAGCTCGCGAGCCGTTACGACGAGACGTCGCGCACCTGAAGCGCGTCACCGCATGTAACACACGTTGACCTGCGGCCCGAGCACGTCGCGCACGATATCGACCAGATGATCGTGGTGGCTGAGAAAGATCACCTGCGTGCGCTTTGCAATCTGCGCGAGCACGCGCAGACCGGCGCGCGCGCGTCCATCGTCGAAATTGATGAACAGATCGTCGGCGACGAACGGCAGCGCCGACGCCTTCTCGCCATGTTCTTCCAGCGCCGCCAGCCGCAGCGCGAGATACAGCTGATCGCGCGTGCCCTCGCTCATTCCGCCGATTTCGACATGCTCGCCGCTCGCACGAACCGCCGACAGCGCCATCGGCTGCCGGTCGTAATCGACGACGAGCCGCGCGAACGTGTCGAGCGTGAGCGCCGAGAAGATCGCGCTCGCGCGTGAGAGCATCGGGCCCTGCCGGCGCTCGCGATAGCGGTCGATCGCCCACTTGAGCAGCATCGATGCGGTCTCGACTTTCACGAAGCGTTCGGCGGCATCGGCCATCGCGGCAAGCGCTTCCTGGCGCTTCGCTTCGGCGCGCGCGGCATTCGCTTCGCCCGAAATGGCCGCGAGTTCGCGACGCGCGGCATCGAGCGCGGTCGCGGTTTCGCTCGCGATGCGCACCGACTCCGACAACGCCGCGCCGATGCGCGACAGCTCGGCCGGCACGTTCGGCATGTCGGCGCCCTCCACTTCCGCGACGAGTTCGTCGAGCGACAGGCCATCGCCGCCTTTGATGAGCGCTGCGCGCGCGTCGTCCACCGCGGCGCTCAGCGCGCGCTTTTTCTGCGATTGCGCGATCAGCGCCTGGAGCACGTCCGGCGTATCGACGCCGGCCAGATCGTAGAGCGGACGCAGCGTCGCCTTCGCCTGTTCGACGTCGGCACGCGTCTGGCTCACCTGCTCGTTCGCCGCAGCGTGCGCCTTCTGCAACCGCTCCCGCTCGGCATGCGCCGCGCATGCGCGAGCGAGGCGCGCGGACAGTTCCGTCGCGATAGCATTCGCGCCTTGTGTCGCCAGCGATTCATCGAGTTCGCGCGCGAGCTGCGATGCATCGGCGTCGAGGGCGGCGAGCGCCGCGCGCATCGCGTCGATCTGGCCGGTGCGCGTGGCTTCGATCTGCGTCAATTGCTCGCCGATCTTCTTCACGATATCAATGGCCGCTTCGGCCGCGGCCTGCGAATCCGCCGCGTTCGCGAGGCCCGCCTTCGCGATCGCCGCCGACCACTCGCGCTGCCAGCGCGCGTACGCGTCGCGGGCCGCTTTCGCGGCGCCCTGCCGCGCGATGCGTTCGGCCTGCGCTTCGTCGAGTTGGGCGGCGACATTGCGGCGCATCACCGTGGCTTCGTCGATGGCCGCGATATGCGCCTCGGCCATGTCGCACAGCATGTCGAGACCGGCGTGCGCGTCGGGGTGTTTACCCGCCTCGGCAAGATGCCGCGCGAGTTCGTCGCGGCGCGTACCAGCATCGGCGGATTCACGCGCGCGTTCCTCGCTGCGCGCGTCGAGCGTCTGCGCGGCGACGAGCGCCTTGTCGCGCGATGCGATCCACGACGGCGCATCGTCGAGCGGCATGTCCGCGATGTGCGCTTGCGCGGCGAGCGCGCGCCACGCGTCATCGAACGTCGTCAGCGCTGCTTCGGCTTCGCCTATGTTTTCCTCGCGCCGCGCGAGCGTCGATGCCTCGCTCGCGACACGCCGTTTCAGCGCCGCGAGCTGCGTCGCGTGACCGACCGATCCGAGTTGACGATCGGCAAGGCTGTCCGCCGCGTGCAACGCGTTTTCGAAGCGTGGCGCGCCTGCAGCGAGCGCGACATCGCCGGACCGGATCGCAGTCCATGCCGCATCGCGTGACGCGCGCGCGGCGTGAACCTGATCGCCCGTCACGACATCGTGCGCTTCGACGAGCGCGTCGAGTTCGCTGCGCGTCGCGTGGAGCGTGTCCTGCGCCTCCTTCGCGCGGTCTGCGGCGAGCGTCAGCCGCGACACGAGTTCCTGACGCTGCGCGCGCAACGCCGCGATGCGCTCGGCCGCCGGCAGCGTCATCGTCTTCAATTCGGCGATTGGCCGCGACCATCGGCCAAGCGCGGCGATGCCCGCGTCGAGCGTATGCTGCGCGTCGCGCCGCGCGTCGTCGAGGCGTGCATTCGCCGCACCCGTATCGCGATACTTTTGCGCGGCACGCAACGCGGCGCGCAGACGCGGCGGCACATCGCCGCCCGCGATCGCCGCGAGCCTCGCTTTCAGTGTGTCGATCTGCGCGGCGCATTCGTCGGCCGACTGCTCCGCGTTGCGCGCGGCGAGTTCGAGTTCGCCGCGCTCGAGCATCAGGCTCGTGACCGTCTGGAGCGCGAGCGCGCCGGGCATCGTGGAGCGCACGCCCGCTTCGTCGTGCGGCCAGCCGAGTTGAGCGCCGTCCTGCGCGATCTGGCGCAGACGCATCGCGACGTCCTGTTCGAGCCGGGCGATATCGCTCGCGTGATGCGTGCAGCGCTCCCGCGTGGCGTCGAGCGCACGAATGCGCGCCTGTGCGGTGAGCAGAGCGTCGTCAATGTGAATCGCGCTCAGATCGGCGTGCAATTGCCCGGCCGCGCTCGCGTGTACGTCGAGCGCGCCTTGCGCGGTCGCGAGCCGCGTGAGCGCGTTTTGCAGCGTCGCTTCGGCGTTCGCGGGCAAGTCGACCACATCGCCCAGTTCCCGCAACTCGGCCGCCTTCTCGCGCCACACGTTCAGAAATGGCGCGACGCGCCTCACGCGTTCCAGCTTGCCGCGCTGCGCTTCGAGTTCTGCGCGGCGCGCGTCCTGCTCGCGGCTCGTTTCTTCGTGTTCTTCCACGGCGACATGAGCGCGCGTCCACTTCGCGGTTCGCACGCTGGCGGCCTTCAGCTCGTCGGTGGCTTCGTCGTATTGCTTCCGGCTGATGTTGTACGTGCAGCCCGATTTGCGCTTTGCCCACAAACCATCCGCTTCGTCCGCGAGACGCTGGCGCACGTCGCCGAGACTCGCGATGCCCGCCGCCGACTGGAACAGCACCTGCCCGACATCGCTCGATGCATCGAGAATGCTCTGTCCGCCGCGAATCAGCGCGGTGTGATCGAGGCAGTACATCTGCTCGAAGAAGCTCCTGTCGGCCGCGCCGAGAAACGCTGCGAGCGCGTCGGCGGCAAGCGCGTCGCCGTTCGGCGCGCTGAGCGACGACTTACGGCTCTTCGTGCGATGAAACGCGAAGGTTTGGTCGCCCGTTTCGATAGTCGCGCCGAGCCGTAGATCGCTCTGCGGATGGACGAACGCGAGCGGCGAGCTGTGCGGCATGCCGAAGAGCAATTCGGAAATCGCGTTCCTGATGGTCGATTTGCCGGCCTCGTTCGGACCGACGACGAAGTGAAAGTCATGTTCCGCCGCCGGAAACTCGACGGCGTGATCGGTGAACTTGCCGTAGCGGATGAGTTCGAGCTTGCCGATGCGCATGGCTTACTCCGCGTCCGCCAGTTGCGCGATCAGCCCGGAGCGCACGTCGCCGACGAGCTTCGCGAGTTCGCCGTTGCGCACGTGCTCGAGCTCGGGCACGGACTTCTGCAATTCGCTCGGCGCCTGCGATGCCAGCGCGATGAGTCTTTCTTTGAGCATGTTCAGGAATTCCGGGTCGGACTCGGCTTCGATCAGCAGGCCGTGAAGATCGGCGAGCGCGTCGGCGCGGCCGCTCGCGGGTTCGCTGTGCGCGAGCGGCGCGGTCGCGATCTTCACTTTTTCGAGCCACAGACGGTCGTGGCTGATCGCGGCGATCTGCGCGAGCACTTCCGCGCGCAGTTGCGCTTCCAGTCCGAACAGTTCGCCGTGCGCACCGGTCGCGCCGGTGATCGTCACGCGCACCGCGTGCGGCACGGATGAGGCCGCCGCCTCGACGAGCGCCTCCAGCGCGCGCCCGACCGCGAGCGCGACTTCATCGAGCGTGCTCGCCGGCGATGCGTCCACCGTGACGGCTTCCCAGCGCAACACGTCGATGAAAAGCCGCTCGACGCTCACCGCTTCCGTCTCCGACACCGTGACGAGCACCGCGCCGCGCCGCCCTGTCTCGCGGATGTTGCGGCCTTGCAGATTGCCCGGAAACACGATGGTCGACGCGTCCTGCCAGATTGCGTAGTCGTGGACGTGGCCGAGCGCCCAGTAGTGATATTCCTTCGCGTGCAACTCGGCGACCGAACATGGCGCGTAGCTCGCGTGCATCGAGCCGCCTTCGAGCGCCGTGTGCAGCACGCCGATATTGAAGTACCCCGCAACCGGCGACGGATACGCGGTGACGAGATTCGTCGTGACCGCCTTTTCCTTGAAGCTGTGACCATGCAGCGCGACCTTCAGCGCGTCGATGCGAAAGGTCTGCGGCTTTCTCGTCGAGAACGTGTGGACGTTGTCGGGCAGTTGCAACTGGCTCGTCATTTCGCTTTCGGCGTCGTGATTGCCGAACAGCACGTAGACCGGAATGCCCGCGCGTCGCAGGCGTCCCATCTCGCGGCAGAAAAAGATGCCCGTGTTGTGATCGCGCCAGGTGCCATCGTAGAGATCGCCAGCGATCACCATGAAGTCGACCTGTTCGTCGACCGCCACCGACACGAGCTTCGAGAACGCCTCGCGCGTGGCGTTGCGCAGCATGTCGGCGGGCGCGTCCGCGTAGGCGGAAAGGCCGTGCAGCGGGCTATCGAGGTGAATATCCGCGGCGTGAATGAAGCGCATGCTGTCTCCGTTGAAGGATGTCTTTCTGCCCCGGACCGTGCCTCGGACCGATGGGGACGACGATCATAACAGCCGGTTCGGACACATCGCGTCCCGATCGATCGCGCGCGTTCGGGACGTCGAATGTCCCGCGTGGCTCGCAGAATCGGTCACTCGGAATCAACGCCGAATCAACGCGATATGAGGCAAGAACAATGAACGAAACACTCGCGCGAGACACCACGATCACGAGCCCCTACACACCGAAGAATGTCGATGCCGCGATCGGGCATCTGGAGCGCGTGCTGTCGGCGGAAGGCGCCAACTCGCTGTTCGGCCAGACCTATTGGCGCACGCGTGTGCGGCAGGTGAGCGCGACGCACGGCCTGCATCGCGAGCAGCGCGCGCGACTGGAACGGCTGCTGAAATTGCTGTCGGATGTCGGCTGCGTTCAGGCTTTCGAGCGCTGAACCGCCTGCGCCAGCGCGACGAATTCCGCAACCGGCACTTCCTCGGCGCGGCGCGTGAGATCGAAACCGAGGGCATCGAAATCGATCGTGTCGCGATACGCGCCCAGGTTGTTGCGCAACACCTTGCGACGCTGCGCGAACGCCGCCTTCACGACATCGGACAGCACGGATTCGTCGACTTCGGGCAACTCGTGCGGCTCGAACGGAATCATGCGCACGATAGCCGAATTCACCTTCGGCGGCGGATTGAACGACTCGGGCGGCACGTCGATCAGCTTGTCCATCACGTAGCGGTATTGCAGCATCACCGAAAGACGCCCGTAGTCCTTGCTCGCGGGCTCGGCGATCATGCGTTCGACCACTTCGTCCTGCAGCATGAAGTGCTGGTCGATCACCTTGTGCGCGAACGTCGTCAGGTGAAAGAGCAGCGGGCTCGAGATGTTGTACGGCAGATTGCCGACGATACGCAGCGTCGGCTTCTCCCCTTCGAGCGCGAGCGACGCGAAATCGAACTCGAGCGCGTCGGCGGAATGCACGACGAGCCTGTCGCCGAAGCGCTTTTGCAGGCGGCCGATCAGATCGCGATCCAGTTCGACCGCATGCAACGGCGCTTCGGGCGTGGCGAGCCGCTCGATCAGCGGCTCCGTGAGCGCGGCGAGTCCCGGCCCGATCTCGACCATGCGCTCGCCGCGCTTCGGTGCGATCACATCGACGATGGAATCGATCACGCCCTGATCGACGAGGAAGTTCTGCCCGAAGCGCTTGCGCGCGAAATGGCCTTGATGTTTGGTCGACATACTCGTTTGAAAGAAGCGGGCGCGCGGCCCGGATTCACGCCGCGCGCTCGTGACGCTTATGACGCTTGTGACGCGCCATCGTGACGGCGGCGTCGATTGCGGCGATCATGCTGCCCGGATCGGCGCGGCCCGTGCCGGCGAGATCGAGCGCGGTGCCGTGATCCACAGACGTGCGGATGATCGGCAAGCCGAGCGTAACGTTGATGCCCTCGCCGAACGTCGCGTATTTCAGCACCGGCAAGCCTTGATCGTGGAACATCGCGAGCACGCAGTCGGCGTCTTTCAGATAGCGCGGCTGAAACAGCGTGTCGGCGGGATACGGTCCCGGCGCATCGATGCCGAGCGCGCGGGCGCGTTCGAGCGCGGGCGTGATGACATCGATTTCCTCGCGGCCCAGATAGCCGTTCTCGCCCGCATGCGGATTGAGGCCGGTGACGAGAATGCGCGGCGCGCAGAGGCCGAAATGCGCGCGCAGATCGTGATCGATGATCGTGAGCGTTTCGACGAGGCCGTCGATCGTGAGCGCCGCGGACACGTCCTTCAGCGGCAGATGCGTGGTCGCGAGCGCAACGCGCAACGGCCGCTCGCCCGAACCCGCCAGCATCATCACGACGCGCGGCGTGTTCGTGCGCTCGGCGAGATATTCGGTGTGGCCGGTGAAAGGCACGCCGGCATCGTTGATCGTGCTCTTTTGCAGCGGCGCGGTGACGATGGCGTCGAAACGGCCGGAAACCGCGCCGTCGATGGCGGCATCGAGAAGACCCAGCACATAGCGCCCGTTCGCCGCATTCAGCTTGCCCGCCTCGGCGGGCGCGGCGAGCGCGTGATGTTCGATGTCGGCCGCTGCGGGCCACTCGCTTCCGGCGCGCGCCGTCAGCAAGTCGCGATCGCCGAGCACCGTGAAATGCGCCGACGGCCAGCGCTCGCGCGCCTGCCTGAGCGCCGCCGCGGTCAGTTCCGGGCCGACACCCGCCGGCTCGCCAGTCGTGATGGTGATGGCGAGCGGTTTGGCGTCGGCGGAGTTCATGCGCTTATTGCGGCTGGGCCGCGATGCCCTTGTACTGCACGTACGCCGTGTCGCGCAGTTCGCGCAGCCAGTCGGAATACGCCTGCTCGGCCTTGCGCTGACCGATCGCCTGACGCGCGATATCGAGCTGCTGCGTCGCCGATCCTTCCGCATCGCGGCGGCCGAGCACCTGGATCAGGTGATAGCCGTACTCGCTTCGCACCGGATCGCTGACGGCGCCGTCCTGGAGATTGTTCATCGCGCGCTCGAATTCAGGCACGGTCTCGCCCGGGCTGATCCAGCCGAGATCGCCGCCCTGCGACGCCGAGCCGTCCTGCGAGTAGGTGCGCGCGAAATTGGCGAAATCGCCGCCCGCCGCCACTTGCTGCTTGATGTCGAGCAGCTTCTGGCGCGCGGACTGTTCCGACATGCCGTCGGATACGCGCAAGAGAATGTGGCGCACGTGCGTTTGCACGAGCTTGGGCGCATCGGCCGCGGTGCCCTGGCTCGCGCGGCGATCCACCAGCTTGATGATCTCGAAGCCGCCGTCGGTGCGCAAAAGCGTGGGCACGACCTGGCCCGGACGCAATGTCGACACCGCCGAGACGATGCCCGCCGGCAGCGAACCCGGCGCACGGAAACCGAGATCGCCGCCCTTGCCGGCGTCGGTGTCCTGCGAGTTCTGCTTGGCGAGTTTCGCGAAATCGTCGCCGGCCTGCGCCTGCTTGAGCACGGCGTCGGCCTGGGCCTGAACCTTCGCGACATCGCTTTCAGGCGCGTCCGACGGGAGCTTGAACATGATGTGCTGCAGACGCAGATCGCTCGCGTTGCGCGCGCCCGGGCCGCGCTGGCTGGCGATGTAGTTCGCCACTTCGCCGTCGGAGACGGTGACCTTGCTGTCCACTTCCTTCTCGCGCAGCTTGGAAAGCGTGAGTTCGGTGCGCGCGTCGCGCATGAAGGTGGACCAGGGCACGCCTTGCGCCTCGATACGCGCGCGGTAGACGTCGAGCGTCATCTGGTTTTGCTGCGCGAGACGCGAGAGCGTGCGGTTGACGGTGGCGTCGTCGACGACGATGCCGTCTTCCTTCGCCCGCTGAAGCTGGATGCGCTCGAGCACCATCTGATCGAGCACCTGCCGCTGCATCTGGTCCGCGGGCGGCACCGGCGCGTTCTGCTGCTGGAGACGCTTGGCGATGAGCGCCGTGCGTTCTTGCAGTTCGCGCTGCGTGATGACGCCGTCGTTCACCACCGCGACGACGGAATCGGCGAGCTGCGCATTGCGATTCGACAACGCCTGCGCACCGGCCGGCGAACTCAGGATCAGCGCGGCAGCGAGCGCGCCCGCTGCGATTGCCGTCGATCGAAACATTTTCACGTTTGCCACAGATACTCCATCAAATACGAGCTTCACCCGTTCGTGTACTGCTTGTGTGTGCTGCCTGCGCGGCCAAAGGCGCCGCTTTTTCCCGCTCGTCATTGGATTCCCGCGCGAGTACGCCCGTTCCGGCCTTACTCGTAATCGCTGTACCGGGAGAGCGGCGCCGGCGCCGGCGGCGGCGGCTGATAACCCTGGACGCTCGAACGGAACGCGCTGACGAGGCCATTGTCGACGTTCGACAAGCCCTTGAACGTCAACTGCGCGAGCACCCGCGTGCCCGACGAAGGCTGGCCCTGCGTGTTCACGCCGTTGGCGTAACGCTGCATGCCGAAGCCGAACGCCCAGCAGTCGGCATCGTACTGGAAGCCCAGAAGCCCGTCGACGAGACGATGGCTCGCGAGATCATAATTTACGCGGGCGACGGCGTAGAGCCGATTCGAGAGCGGCCACTCGCCCGACAGCAGGATCTGGTTGATCGGCTCGTTCACCAGGGTGGTCTGGTTGGAGCGCGTGTAGCGGTATCCGACGTTGATCACCTTGCGTTCGGCGGGGCTGAACGCAAAACCGATGCTCGAGCGCACGAGCTGATTGTTATCGACATTATATTGGAACGCAGTTTCCGAAGCGAAACCAGCGCCCAGCTTGATGGCCGCGCCCGCGATCAGGTCCGAGTGCTTCGCCTGCTCGGGCAGCTGGCCCGGCGTGATCGTGACGCGCTGGCTCTGGAAATAGTACTGCTGCGCGATGACGAAACGCGCGCGCTCGTCGCCCGTCGCCGGGTTGATGAAGCGCGTCGTCAGGCCGGCCGTCAGGCGGTTCGCATCGGCGATGCGGTCGTTGCCGACGAACGTGTTCGGCGTGTAGATCTCGGCGAGGCCGAAGTCGGCTTCGGCGGTATCGAAGATCGGCGCGAAATCCTGATTGTGATACGGCGTGTAGACGTAATAGAGCCGCGGCTCCAGCGTCTGGATGTAATCCTGGCCGAACAGGCGCACCGAGCGGTCGAACACGAGCCCCGTGTCGAAGCTGAGGGTCGGAATCGACTCGGTGAAATTCTTGGGTTGCCCGGCCACCGGCGGCGACGAGCCCGCAACCTGCGAGGTCGCGATGTGGCTCAGATCGTACGACGCGAAGTGCCATTGCACCTTCGGCGTGACGAAATAGCCCGGCGCATTGACGCCGTAGCTCAGGTACGGATTGAAGTACAGCCGGTTGCCGTCGGTCGCGCCATCGGTGGTGATGGTGAAGCGCGTCGCGTCCAGCTCTGCGCCGTAATCGAAGCCGCCGACGTTGTACTTGTTGTACTGAACGTTCACCTGCGGCTCGCGCGCGTACGGCGGAACCGACGGCTGCAGCGTCTGCCAGCGCTGTTCACGCGCGAGCACGTACCACGGGCCATTGCTGTAAGTGAGCCCCGCTTCCTGCTGATACAGCAACTGCGTGCCGTTCAGGAACTGATTCGACGCGTTGCCCAGGTCTTCCGGATATTGTGAGTCCGAAACCTTGTTGTAATTGACGTAGCCGCCGAAGCCGTTGCCGAAGTTCTGGCGGTGCTGCCAGAAGATCGCGTAGCGGTTCGTGTGCGTCACCCGGTCGTCCGGCAGATAGTCGCCGGTGAACGAGCCGGAATACGTGGGCGACAGATAGCGGTAGGTTGCTTCGCCGAGCACGCCGCGCTTCGTCATGATGCGCGGCGTGATGGTCAGATCGCGATTCGGCGCGATGTTGAAATAGTACGGGATCGTCGCTTCGAAACCGGTCGTCGAACTGAGCGAGAAAGTCGGCGGCAACAGGCCGCTGCGACGATCGCCCGTGAGCGGAAACGACAGCCACGGGCTCGCGAACACCGGCACGCCCTGGAAGAACAGCACGCCGTTATGCGCGATGCCGTCTTCCGCGCCGGTGTCGAAATCGAACGATGTGCCCTTGATGTACCACGCCGGATCCGACTCGCACTGGCACGCCGTGTACGTGCCGTGATCGATGCGCGCGCGCTCGTTGTCGATCATGTCGGCGCGCTCGGCGCTGCCCGAGCCACCCGTCAGATTGAAGTGGTACTTCGGGTTCGTCATGAACCCTTCGTTGGCCTCGACCTTCAGATGCGCTTCCGGACCGATGAACGACACGCCGTTGTTGATCAGCCTGACATTGCCGAAAGCATCGGCCATGTCCGTGTCCTGATCGTAATGCAGCGCGTCGCCCTTGATAATCGTCACCGTGCGCCGGATCTCCGCCGAACCCTTCGCCGCCATGTCTTCGTCGGAGGTGCCCGTCGCCTTGTCGCTCAGCAGGAAGGTAGACGGCTGCTGGCCGCTTTGCAGCGGGCGCTCTTCGAGTTGCGGCGCGAGACGCAGACTGCCGGGGCCGTCGAGCGGTTGCGGATACGCGGCATCGCCCGCGAGCTGGGCGTGCGCGAGAGCGGGCATCAGACCCGGAACGGATAGAAGCGCGACGACGAGCCGCCGCCTGCGTGGCTGAGCGTCGCCTTGGATTTTCGATACGGGAAACTGTCGTGGCGGCATGTATGGGTGGCGGTTCGATCCCGTTCGCGTCCCACGCGCCCGATGCCGCCGGGCAGGCGGCCGCGCCCTTTCCGCAGTCACGAACTTGACGGTCCGTTGCTAAGCAGAGACGACACTCGATCGAACGGTGACGCTCACAGTCGTCGGGGGCCTGGCGCCAGGCGTGAAACGGATCGCTTAAAAAAGTCGTGGGGTATTATATGGCAAGATGTTTGGCCCCTCGAATTTATGACGCATATTCCTTCCGACGCCCGCCTGAATCAGCTCCGCGCATGGCTCGAAACTTTCGCCGGACGCTACCGGCTGAACGTCGCGAGTCTCGCCCCCGCCTCCGCCGATGCCAGCTTTCGCCGCTATTTCCGGCTGGAAAGCGATTCGGAGCACGGCCAGACGCTCATCGCCGTCGATGCGCCGCCGCCCGAGAAATGCCGTGAGTTCGTGCAGGTCGCCGGGCTACTCGAAGCGGCGAACGTGCACGTGCCGAAAGTTTTGGAAACGGAGTTCGACGCCGGTTTCATGCTCGTGACCGACCTCGGCAACACGACTTACATCTCCGTTCTCGACGAAAAGAACGCGCGGCCGATGATGCGCGACGCGATCGACACCCTGATCCGCTTCCAGCAGACCGCGCGCGAAGGCGTGCTGCCGCCTTTCGACGAGGCGTTCCTGCGCCGTGAAATGGAATTGATGCCCGAGTGGTTCATCGGCCGTCATCTGGGCCGCGAAGTCACCGCCGACGAACGCAAGACGCTCGACGACACCTTCACGCTGCTCGTGCAGAGCGCGCTCGCGCAGCCACAAACCTTCATGCTGCGCGACTACATGCCGCGCAATCTGATGGTGTGCGAGCCGAATCCGGGCGTGCTGGATTTTCAGGACGCGGTGTACGGCCCGATCACTTACGACATGGCGTCGCTGATGCGCGACGCGTTCGTCAGCTGGGAAGAAGAGTTTCAGCTCGATTGCGTCGCGTATTACTGGGAACGCGCGAAAAAGGCCGGACTTCCTGTCGGTCCGGATTTCGGCGAGTTCTACCGTCAGCTCGAATGGATGGGCCTGCAGCGGCACATCAAGGTGCTCGGCCTGTTCGCGCGCATCCATTATCGCGACGGCAAGCCGCGTTATCTCGCCGATCTGCCGCGCTTCATCGGCTATGCGCGCAAGGTCGCGGAGCGTTATGCGCCGCTGTGGCCGTTCGCGCGTCTGCTCGACTCGCTGGAAGGCCGCGCGATCGAAGTCGGTTACACCTTCTGAATTCACGATGACGCACGCTCTCAAGACGGCGATGATCTTCGCCGCCGGTCGCGGCGAACGCATGCGCCCGCTCACCGACACATGTCCGAAGCCACTGCTCGAAGCGGGCGGCAAGCCGCTCATCGTGTGGCAGATCGAGCGGCTGGCGGCGGCGGGCATCGAAACGATCGTCATCAATCACGCGTGGCTCGGCGCGCAGATCGAAACCGCGCTCGGCGATGGCGCGCGCTGGGGCGTCGCGCTGCGGTATTCGCCCGAAACGGAGGCGCTGGAAACGGCGGGCGGCATCGCGCAGGCGCTGCGGCTGATCGGGGACGGCGTGTTCATCGCCGTCAGCGGCGATGTGTTCTGCGATTTCGATTATTCGACCTTGCGCAAGCGCGCCGAGACGCTCGAAGCGCGAAACGAACCGGGCATGCATCTCGTGATGGTGCCCAATCCGCCCTTCCATCCGAAAGGCGATTTCGCGCTGAACGACGGCGTGCTCGCGCTCGACGGCGCGCCGCGCCATACCTTCGGCAACATCGGTCTCTACGACACGCGCATGTTCCGCGATCTCGCGCCCGGCACGTGCCGCGCGCTCACGCCGTACTATCGCGAAACCATCGCAGCGGGGCGCGCGAGCGGCGAGCTCTACGCAGGCCGATGGGAAAACGTCGGCACGCCCGCGCAACTTCGCGCACTCGACGACGAACTGCGAACACGCTGAGCGGCGGGCGCGCGTCGCGGATTGGGACGCATCCGATGGTAAAATGCGCGGTTCTTCCGTCTTTTCCCTTCCGGCCGCGCCCGCAATCATGTCCGATACCCGTCCCGATACCCTCTTCGCGCTGACCGCGCTCTCGCCGCTCGACGGCCGCTACGCCGCCAAGACCGAAGCGCTGCGCGAATGGCTTTCCGAAGCCGCGTTCATGCGCCATCGCGTGACGGTCGAGATTCACTGGCTGATCGCGTTGTCGCGCGCCGGTTTCGCCGAAGTGCCGCGCTTCTCCGAAGCCTCCGAGCAATTCCTGTTGAGCCTTGCCGAGCGCTTCACCGCGCACGACGCGGCACGCATCAAGGACATCGAACGCGTCACGAATCACGACGTGAAGGCCGTCGAATACTGGCTCAAGGAGTCGGTCAAGGGCCAGCCGGAGCTGGAGCGCGCAAGCGAGTTCATCCACTTCGCGTGCACGTCCGAAGACATCAACAACACGTCGCACGGCCTGATGCTCGCCGGCGCGCGCGAGCACGTCATCCTGCCGGCGCTGCGCTCGGTATACGAACGCCTCGTGAAGCTCGCGCATACGCACGCCGAACAACCGATGCTCTCGCGTACGCACGGCCAGCCCGCCAGCCCGACGACGCTCGGCAAGGAAATCGCCAACGTCGCGGCGCGTCTGTCGCGCGCAATCCAGCGCATCGAGAAGGTCGAACTGCTCGGCAAGATGAACGGCGCGGTCGGCAACTTCAACGCGCATCTGTCGGCGTATCCGGAATTCGACTGGGAAGCGTTTTCGAAGGACGTCGTCGAGAATCGGCTGAAGCTCACGTTCAATCCGTACACGATCCAGATCGAGCCGCACGACTACATGGCCGAACTGTTCGACGCCGTCGCGCGCGCCAATACGATCCTGCTCGACCTCGACCGCGACGTGTGGGGCTACATCTCGCTCGGCTATTTCAAGCAGAGAACGAAGGCCGGAGAAATCGGCTCGTCGACGATGCCGCACAAGGTCAACCCGATCGACTTCGAGAATTCGGAAGGCAACCTCGGCCTCGCGAACGCGACGCTGCGCCATCTCTCCGACAAGTTGCCGGTCTCGCGCTGGCAGCGCGACCTGACGGATTCGACTGTGCTGCGCAACATCGGCGTCGCGTTCGGTTATTCGCTGCTGGCTTACGACGCGCTGATCCGCGGCCTCGACAAGCTCGAAATCAACGCGGCGCGCCTGAACGAAGATCTCGACAACACATGGGAAGTGCTCGCCGAGCCGGTGCAGACGGTGATGCGCCGTTACGGCATCGAGAATCCGTACGAGCAGTTGAAAGAGTTGACGCGCGGCAAGGGCATCACGCGCGAGGCGTTGCAGACGTTCATCGGCGGTCTGGCGATTCCCGCCGACGCGAAGAAGCTGCTGCTGGACATGACGCCGGGTTCGTATATCGGCAAGGCGGCCGAACTGGCGAAGCGTATCGCCTGATTCGCGACGCAAGGTCGAAGAAAAAGCCCCACGCTTTGCGGCGTGGGGCTTTTTTTCTGCAACGTCGAACGCGAAATCAGCGCGTCTTCAGTTCCTCGATCACGATCTCGACGATTTCCTCGGGCGTGTGCTCGATGCTCACCACGATCGCCTCGTCCGCGCCCGGCGCCTCGAGCGTATCGAGCTGGCTCTGCAGCAGCTTCGGATCGAAGAAATGTCCCGTGCGCGTCGCGAGCCGTTCGTGCAGCACGTCGAACGTGCCTTCGAGATAGACGAAACAGACGTCTTTGTCGCCGTCGCGCAACACGTCGCGGTACGAGCGCTTAAGCGACGAGCACGTGAACACCGCCGTCTCGCCCGCGCGCTGCTTCTCCTCGATCGCAGCACGAATCGTCTTGAGCCACGGCCAGCGGTCGTCGTCGGTCAGCGGGATGCCCTTGTGCATCTTCTCCTTGTTGGCGGCGCTGTGGAACGCGTCGCCATCGGTGAACGAGCATTGCAAGCGCTCCGCCAGCAATTCTCCGATCAGAGACTTGCCGGCGCCCGACACGCCCATTGCGATCAGAATCATCGAAATCTCCTTACACGAACATCGCAAGCACGAAAGTCAAGCCGAGCCCCATCAGGGAAATGAGGGTTTCGAGCAACGACCAGGTCTTGAAGGTCTGTCCGACCGTCATCCCGAAATACTCTTTGATCAGCCAGAAGCCGCCATCGTTCACATGCGAAAAGATCAGCGAGCCGGAGCCGGTCGCGAGCACCAGCAGTTCCGGGCTCGTATGACCGCCCGCCGCTGCCGCGATCGGCGCGACGATGCCGCACGCGGTCGTCATCGCGACTGTGGCAGAGCCGGTCGCCAGACGAATCAGCGCGGCGACGAACCAGCCGAGCAACAGCGGCGACAGATTCGCCTGCGATGCGGTGGCGACGATCTGCTGCGAGATGCCGCTGTCGCGCAGAACCTGGCCGAAGCCGCCGCCCGCGCCCACGATCAGCGTAATGCCCGCGATCGGCGCAAGGCACTCGCCGCAGAACTTCTGGATCTGATCGCGGTTGAAACCGCGCTTCGCGCCGAACGTCCAGAAACTGACGAGCACGGCGATCAGCAACGCCATATCCGATTGGCCGACGAAGCGCAGCAAATCGTTCGGCAGCGTCTTCGGCGTGAAGACCAGATCCGCCCAGCTTCCGACCAGCATCAGAATGACCGGCAGCAGAATGGTGAAGAGCGTGATGCCGAAGCTCGGCAGATCGCGCTTCTTTTCCGTGTCGCCGTGCTTTTCCGTGAACTGGTCGGCGAGCGCGTTGGCGTCCGGCAGCTTGATGTATTTGTGGATCAGCAGCGCAAACAACGGGCCCGCGACGATCGCGGTCGGTACGCCGACGATCAGGCCGTAGGCGATCGTCTTGCCGATATCCGCGTGATACTGCTGCACCGCGAGCAGCGCGGCCGGGTGCGGCGGAATCAGACCGTGCACGACCGAAAGGCCAGCGACCATCGGCAGACCGATCAGCAGCAGCGACTTGCCGGTGCGTTTCGCGACATTGAACGCGATTGGAATCAGCAGCACGAAGCCGACTTCGAAGAACACCGGCAAGCCGACGATGATCGCGACGACCATCATCGCCCAGTGAATGTTCTTCTCGCCGAACAGATTGATCAGCGTATTGGCGACGCGCTCGGCACCGCCCGATTCGGCCATCATCTTGCCGAGCATCGTGCCGAGACCGACCACGACCGCAATGTGGCCGAGCGTGTTGCCGTTGCCGGTTTCGAACGACTTCACGATTTTGTCCATCGGCATGCCGACCGCAAGGGCGAGCAACACGGACACGATCATGAGGACGAGGAACGGGTAAACCTTGTAGCGGGCGATCATCAGGATCAGAACCGCGATCGCGATCACCGCGTAGAGCAGCAGCATGCTCCCGTGGACGGCTGGCATAACGCCTCCTTTGATTTTGTTGAGGTTTTTGCGCTATGTATGCGTTTGCCGTCGCTGCACTGCACACATCGGCGGCGCCCGGCAAGCGCAAACAGGGCGCAAGGCAACGGAATTTTATCCGTAAGCGAGGAGATTGGTCGGGAATTGGGCTATGCGGAATTATGCGCGACTTGCGCGGTTTGTTTGATCGATGCGCGGGACACGTAAAACGAAAAAAACCGACGTTCGATAGAACGTCGGTTTACGGAAGAACAACGCGAGCCGCGATGGCTCGATCATTCGTCAGGCATCAGGCCGCCGGCTTCGCAGGTGGTCCGCCAGCGCAGGTGAAATCGAATGCGCTCTTGTTGCTATCGAAGGCCTGAACGGCCACGACTTGCTGATCTTTGCAGATCCGGGAAGCCGCTGACATGCACGATTTCTGCGATCCGAGCAGGCTCGAGCACGTGACGCGATAGGCCTGCGGCTGTCCGGCGATATTCAGTTTTTGCGCCGTGTAAGTCATACCCGTATCGGTCGTGCAAGCAGAGAGCACGCCGATGGCGGTGAAAACGGTGAGAAGAAGTTTAGACATCTTGATTAGCTACCTAAATCGGTTCAAAGAGCTGGGCGTACGGGCGACCTCGATGCTTTGCGGTCGCCCGGGTCGTCCCGGGCGTGAGCCCGAGACGTTTGCCTTACCACCGATACGACGCGTTAGCACCGTAGACCGTGCCGCTACGGGTCGAACCCGCGCCGGCCTTCAGCACCAGGTTCTGGGTGACGCGCAGGTTCAACGCGACGGCTGCAGCCGCATAGCCCTGATACGTTGCCCCACCGACGCCGACCGACACCGTCTTGTCCGAATCGATGTTCGGGATCATCGCCAGAGCGGTAGCCGCGGCGATGCCCGAGTAGGCGTTACGGCCGATATCCGTGACGGCGCCTTGCATGCCGCTCACCACGCTGTCCGTGTAGCTGTTGGACTGCGCGACCGCATCGTTCAACTGGTTGACGTTGACCAGATCCGTGTCTTGCACGCCGCGCGCCACGTTGGTGATCTGACGCTCGCTGCCTGCCGAGCCGACCGACACGGTGTTCGAACGATCCGCCACCGAGCTCGCACCCAGCGCAACGGAGTCATCCGCCGTTGCATGGCTGCCCGCACCGATCGCTGCTGCGCCGACACCGCTGGCGACTGCGCTTGCACCTTGTGCAACCGAGTTTGCACCCGTTGCCTTGGCGCTCGCGCCGCTCGCCGTTGCATGCGTGCCGGTTGCTACTGCGGCTTCCGAAGCGCGATCACCATCCGCTGCGAACATCGGGTCGTCCGCGACCGTCACGTTAGCGATCTTGCCGCTCAATGTGTCGAGCTGCGCCTTATTGATCAGGTCCGTCGGCGCAATACCGGTGGAAACGCCGTGGATGACCGTACCGTCCTTGCCGCCCAGCGTGATATTGCTGTAGTCGGTGCTTCCATCCTTCAGCGTGTCGAACGTCACGGCCGCCGTCGGCAAGCCATCCGTGCTCTTCGGGCTCACAGCCTTCAACTGACCCACCGTCGCCACGTCGTCGTTGTTAACACCGTTGGCGATGTTCGTGATGCGCAGTTTGTCGTTCGAATTACCGAAGGACACGGTGTTCGCCTGATCCGCCACGGCGTTGGTCGCGAGTGCTACCGCGTTCTCAGCCGTCGCACTGGCGTTGCCGCCGATCGCGATCGAGTTCTTACCGGTCGCCGACGAGTCGATCAGGACGGAGTTGGCGTGGAAGTACTTCATGCCGCCACCGTTGACCACGCTGCTCAACGTCGTCGACATGCTCGTGACACCGCTGACAACCGTGCTGATGGTCGTCGACATCGAGCTGACGGTCGTCGACATCGAACTCACGCCCGTGGACAGCGAGCTGATGCTCGTGGACGTCGAAGTCGACAGCGAGTTGAAACCGGTCGACAGCGAGTCGATACCCGTGGACAGCGAGCTGATACCCGTCGACAGCGAATCGATACCCGTCGACAGCGAGCTGATTGCCGTCGAGGTCGACGTCGACAGCGAGCTGAGGCCCGTCGACAGCGAACTCACACCGGTGGACAGCGAGCTGATCGCCGTGGAGGTCGACGTCGACAGCGAGCTGATACCCGTCGACAGCGAGCTGATGCCCGTGGAGGTCGAAGCCGACAGCGAACTCATGCCCGTGGACAGCGAGTCGATACCCGTGGACAGCGAGCTGATTGCCGTGGAGGTCGAGGTCGACAGCGAGCTGAGGCCCGTCGACAGCGAACTCACGCCCGAGGACAGCGAGCTGATCGCCGTGGAGGTCGACGTCGACAGCGAGCTGAGGCCCGTCGACAGCGAACTCACGCCCGTGGACAGCGAGTCGACACCCGTGGACAGCGAGCTGATCGCCGTGGAGGTCGACGTCGACAGCGAGCTGAGGCCCGTCGACAGCGAACTCACACCGGTGGACAGCGAGCTGATCGCCGTCGAGGTCGACGTCGACAGCGAACTGATGCCTGCCGACAGCGAACTCACACCGGTGGACAGCGAGCTGATCGCCGTGGAGGTCGACGTCGACAGCGAGCTGATGCCCGTGGACAGCGAACTGATCGCCGTGGAGGTCGAGGTCGACAGCGAGCTCACGCTCGTGGACAACGAGTTGATGCCCGTCGAGGTCGAGGTCGACAGCGAATTCAGACCCGTGGACAGCGAGTTGAGGCCCGTCGAAGTCGACATCGACAGCGAGCTCAACTGGCCGAAGTTCACCGCATCCGGATTCTCCGTGCCGTCAGCCACGTTCGTGAGCTTCACCGGCGCATGGTTCGAGCCGCCCAGCGTGATCTTCGAGTGCGAGGCGTCGTCGTACGACACCGCGTTCGCCAGGCCCGTGGACAGCGAATTCACCGCCGTGGAGGCCGAGGTCGACAGCGAGTTCATCCCCGTCGACAGCGAACCGATGCCCGTCGAAGCCGACACCGACAGCGAGTTCATCCCCGTCGACAGCGAGTTCACGCCCGTGGACAGCGAGGCGATGCCCGTCGAGGTCGACGCCGACAGCGAGCTGATGCCCGTGGACGCCGACGCCGACAGCGAGTTCAGACCCGTCGACAGCGAGCTGATGCCCGTGGACGCCGACACCGACAGCGAGTTCATGCCCGTCGACAGCGAGCTGATGCCCGTGGACGCCGACGCCGACAGCGAGTTCATCCCCGTCGACAGCGAGCTGATGCCCGTCGAAGCCGACACCGACAGCGAGTTCATCCCCGTCGACAGCGAGCTGATGCCCGTGGAGGTCGACACCGACAGCGAGTTCAGACCCGTGGACAGCGAGCTGATGCCCGTCGAGGTCGAAGCCGACAGCGAGTTCACACCCGTGGACAGCGAGCTGATGCCCGTCGAAGCCGACACCGACAGCGAGTTCAGACCCGTGGACAGCGAGCTCACGCCAGCGGAGAGCGAGCTCACGCCAGCCGACAGCGAGCTCACGCCGCTCGACAGCGAGCTGATGCCCGTCGAGGTGGACGTCGACAGCGAGTTCAGACCCGTCGACAG